>DASVRI010000030.1:0-198254 GCA_036388675.1 Abditibacteriaceae bacterium
CGTTGCGACTACTCGGACTGCGAGCATAGAACGGCTTTTAGTTCCGGTTTTGATCGCCGTAGCGATCTTTCCAGGATCGGTTTTGCCAGTTCTGTTGCATACGCAGGAATTGGGCGCGCTGCTGCTCATACCTGCTCTTCAGTTTGTAATGGCAACGCTGCAATTCCATTGATGTCTGGTGGCAGTTACAAACGCTGCCTTCCAGCCCTTGCATATCACGGATCGTGACACAGCCGTCTTCATAAGAGATAAATCCGGCGCGTACCAGGGCGTCCATGGTTTCCAGGCGTTCGAGGTAGCTGCCATTCACCATCTGCCCGGCGAAGGTTTCGGGTAGCGGGAACGACTTGCTGCCTGCCGCGAAGTGCAGGCGCAACAACCAGCGACACGTCTGCTCGGCGACTGTGTGCTGCGACTGGCAAAGCGTCAGTCGCGCAATCTGCGTATATGAGTCTTGCATATCGCCCAGCAGCACCTTTTGCACAGCAGTGTCATCTTCGGCTTGTTGACGCAGCACATCCGCCACAATCCAGTGGCCGCTGCCCGCGACCTGCACCGTGGCCTCGCTTACTGCCGTTGCATCGACCAGAGCGCCTACGCCGCCAAGCATGCTGTTGGAGCCGACTACGCCCACACCGACCGTGTCGCCATTGTGCGCCGGCACAGCGAGGGAAATCAGCCCGCTATCGGGAAAGTAACAGCGCTCGATGCGCTCGTGTACGCGTTGCAGCACCTGTCCGGGCTGCAAAAGGGTGTGTTGCAAATGTTTGCGCAATTGCTGTAGAGAAATCTCCGGCAGCGACGCCAACAGAAAATTGGAAAACAGGGGTGGTTGGAATGATAAGGCGGTCATAAAATCCTCTTCTTGGATGCACAAGACGCATCAGCGCCAGAGAAGAAAATGAATCCAGCTCCGAGGTTGACTCGCGATAGTTTCGCTAAGACGCTTCGTTTACAAACGCGTTCTGTCTGTAAGCGTACTCGCTCTCTACACGAGTGGCAATGTTATTGCCCCCCCCCGAAATTTTGCAGCGCAATCTAAATCGATTATGCTGTCGAAACAAGTCGTGTGCGGCCAGCGTTCATGGCTGTTGTGGCAGCCGTTAAATGCCGCCCCAGGCCTGCTTTACGGCCTCGTCGGTATCGTCTTCTTCGTCCTCTTCTTCGTCATCGCCGTATAAATCCTCGATCATGTCGTCGGTATCCATCGGCCCGCCGGTGGTGGCGCCTTCGTCCTCGCTTTCTTCTTCATCGGTTTCGATCTGGTCGTCGTATTCGGCATCACGTAACATGGTTATTCCTCTCTTTGCATTGAGACAGCTATCCTCCAGGCCGCTGCGAGTACTCGCAACGCGCCAAAACAGTTGAAACTTCTTAAGTTGCCTGTGGCGCCGGCTTCATCGGCAACTTAAGAGTTAAAAGTGTCTCACCAGCCGCGAAAAGTCGGTTCGCCAGCGGACATTAGGCGCACAAAAAGGAATAAATGGTATGACGGGGCAGGTTCCCGCACCTAGAATTCTGCGGGAGCATCCTGAGTCGGACGCAATGTGATGACGACCGACTTTGAAGTAGGCGTGTTGCTTTTTTCGGCCACGCTGCCGACCGGCACGAGCACATTGGCTTCGGGAAAATAGGTCGCGGCGCAGCGGCGCGGAATCGAGTACTCGACAACGATAAAGCGCTTTGCCTCGCGTTGCTGACCTTCGAAATGGCTGATTAAATCCACGACCTGGCCCGCAGCCAAACCGGCTTCTTCCATATCCTGGGCGTTGAGCAGAACGACACGCCGTTCGTTGAGAATGCCGCGATAACGATCATCAAGGCCATAGATGGTGGTGTTGTATTGGTCGTGGCTGCGCATCGTCATCATCATGAATTCGCCGGGTTGTAGGTCGTGGCGCGGCACGGCATGAACCGAAAAGTTGGCTTTGCCGGTCGCGGTTTTCCACTGCCGTTCGCGCGCCGCGTTGGGCAGATAAAAGCCGCCCGGCTCACGCACGCGCCGGTTGTAATCTTCGAAACCGTTGATGACCTTTTGGATGCGCTCGCGGATGTGGTCATAATCGGCTACAAGCTCGTTCCAATCGATGGTGCTGCGCTCTTGCGCTGTGCTGTGCCCGTTTAAGGTTGCTGTTGCCAGACGCGCTACGATGGCCGGTTCGCTCAGCAAATTCTCGGATGCCGGTTCCAGCGAGCCGCGCGACGCGTGTACAATGCCCATCGAATTTTCGACGCTGACGAACTGCTCGCCGTTGGCCTGCACATCACGCTCGGTGCGGCCAAGACACGGCAGAATGAGCGCCTGCTTGCCTGTTATTAAATGCCCGCGATTCAGCTTGGTCGATACCTGCACCGAAAGACGGCAGCGCCGCAATGCTTCAGCGGTGTAGGTTGTGTCCGGCGTGGCGGAAAGGAAGTTGCCGCCCATCGCAAAAAAGACTTTGGCGCTGCCCTCGTGCATTGCTTTAATGGCTTCCACCACATCAAGCCCGTGATGGCGCGGCGGCTCGAAACTGAACTCTCGTCCCAGAGCATCGAGAAACTGTGGCGTGGGTCGCTCCCAGATGCCCATGGTGCGGTCGCCCTGCACATTGCTGTGCCCGCGCACTGGACAGACACCGGCACCGGGCCGCCCGATATTGCCGCGCAAAAGCAGCATATTCACAATCTCTTGAATGTTGCCGACCGCATTCTTATGCTGCGTCAACCCCATGGCCCAGCACGCGACCGTGCGTTTTGAACCGATGGCAATCGCCGCTGCCTGGCGCATTTGTTCGCGCGAGATGCCGCTGGCCTGCACCAATTCGTCCCAATCGGCGGCGCGCAAGTCGGTAATGAACTCTTCGAAGCCGCTGGTGTGTTCGCGGATGAATTCGCCATCGAAAACGCTGCCGGGGTTGCGCTCTTCGGCTGCGAGCATTTCTTTGAGAATACCTTTAAACAGCGCGACATCGCCGTTGATGCGCACCGGCAGCCACAATTCCGCCAGTGGCGTGCCGCTTCCGAGTACTCCCCCGATTTCCTGCGGATGCTTGAAGCGGTTGGTGCCGGTTTCGGGCAGCGGATTGATGCTGACAATGCGGCAACCGTTGCGCGCTGCTTTTTGCAGCGCCGTCAACATGCGCGGGTGATTTGTGCCGGGATTTTGACCCACAACAAAGATCGCATCGGCCAGTTCGAAGTCGTGCAGCGTCACGGTGCCTTTTCCGACGCCGATGGTTTCACTCAGCGCGCAGCCGCTCGATTCGTGGCACATGTTCGAGCAGTCGGGCAGGTTGTTGGTGCCGAACTGGCGCACGAACAACTGATACAAAAACGCCGCTTCGTTCGAAGTGCGCCCTGACGTGTAGAAGACCGCTTCATCCGGCGAAGCCAGCGCGTTCAGTTCGCTTGCGATGAGGTTGAACGCTTCATCCCAGCCAATCGGCTCGTAGTGAGTACTCGATGGGCGCAAAATCATCGGATGTGTCAGGCGGCCTTGCTTGCCCAGCCAGAAATCCGATTGTTCGGCTAATTCTTGCACGCTCCACTGCGCGAAGAATTCGGGTGTGATGCGCTTTGTGGTCGCTTCTTCGGCCACAGCCTTGGCGCCGTTTTCGCAAAACTCGGTATGCGAGCGATGGCCGTCCGGGTCGGGCCAGGCACAGCCGGGGCAATCGAAACCGTTTTTCTGATTCAGGCGCAGCATTGTTTTGGTGCCGCGCACCACGCCCATCTCGTTGTAGGCGTGCTTCATGGACGATATTACTGCCGGAACACCGCCTGCCGCTTGCTTTACCTGCTTGGTTTGCAGGCCGGTAAAGGTTTCCGGCGTCAGCTCGTTAGGGGACGAAGCAGATTGAGTACTCGATGCTTGCGGCGCTTCGTGGATTGTGTCGTCAAGGTCGGCTTTGAATTCGTAGTGGTTATCGACATCTGTCGTATGCTGACGCAGCAACTCGTCGCGGCCTGTTTGCTCGCGTCCGCTGACTTGGGAGTTCGTATTTTGCGGTGGGAAATGCTCTTTCATGAAGCGACTCGGCTGAGTTATAGACAAGGTGCATTATACTTGTTAGCGAACCGGCAAGTCCGCTGGAAAGCCCTGTCCATGCACCAAAAGCAACGCGATGTTTTGCACCAATCAACGGAAACGCGCACCGTTACGCGCCTGCGCAACGGCGTCACGCATGAAGTTGCCGATTGCCTTGTCGTCGAAGAACCGCTGGAGATTCGCATCAGCGGGCGGCGCTTCACGACCACGATGCGCACGCCCGGCCACGACATCGAACTGGCGCGCGGCCTGCTTTTCACCGAAGGCGTGGTGCGCGACAATGACGACATCGAAGAAATTATCACGAGTACTCGCTGCCGTGAACACAATACCGAACTCATCAACGTCGTAAATGTCACCGTGCCCGAGCTGGAAGCGTTGCCCGATCATCTCTGGGAGCGCGCTCTCATTTCTAACTCGTCGTGTGGTCTGTGCGGCAAAGCCTCCATTGAAGCGCTGAAAACCAAGGTCGCGCTGCTGCCCGATCATTCGCCTGTTGCAATGGAAACACTGCTGCGACTGCCGCACCTCATGCGCGAGAAACAGGAACTATTCCAGAGCACGGGCGGTTTGCACGCGGCGGGAATTTTCACCGCACGCGGCGAATGTCTGGCCCTCTTCGAGGACATCGGGCGTCACAATGCGACGGATAAAGCCATCGGCTGCGGACTGCGGGCGGGTTGGTTGCCGTGCGCCACGCAAGATGAACCATTGGTGTTGCTGGTCAGCGGGCGCTCCAGCTTTGAGATCACGCAGAAGGCGCTTATGGCGCGCATTCCGGTTGTGTGCTCGGTTTCTGCTGCGTCAACCTTGGCTGTCGAACTGGCCGCAGCGAACAATCAAACGCTAATCGGCTTTTTGCGCGATGCAAGTTGCACAATCTATTGTGGCCAGCAGCGCGTGTGTTAACCGCTAATACGAACCCGAAGCGTGAGCGACGGGCTTGTATCCGCTGTAAAGCCCGTCGCTCACGCTTCGGGTTCGTTCATGCCGCACTTTCACAAACAAAAAGGGCGCAGCCACATGGCTGTGCCCTTTCGAGTACTCGTTGCGGCTTATGCGATGTCCAACATACGCTGCAAGGCCAACTTCGCTTCACCAGCAATCGGCTCCGGCACGATGATCTGGTTGACGACGCGGCCTTCAAGCAGATTCTCCATCACCCACAGCATGTGTGGCGCATCAACGCGATACATCGTCGAGCAAACGCAAACATTCGGGTTCAGGCTGACAATCGTCTTGTCGGGATACTCCTGCGCCAGGCGCGACACCAAGTTGATTTCGGTACCAATTGCAATGACGGCGCCGGCGGGCGCGGCTTCGACGACGTTGCGGATTTTCTCGGTCGAGCCGTAATCGTCGGCTTTCACCACAACTTCATGCGTGCATTCAGGATGCACCACGACCTGCACGCCGGGGTAACGCTTGCGCACATTATCGACGTGAATCGGCATGAAAGTGCCATGCACCGAACAGTGGCCTTTCCACAACAAGATCGGTGAGCGACGCAGCGTTTCGTCGCTTTGCCCGCCGTTGTCCTGGAATGGGTCCCACACGGCGCAGTCATCGAGCGAAAAGCCCATTTCCAGCACGGCGGTGTTGCGTCCCAAGTGCTGGTCGGGGAAGAATAGCAACTTCTCGCCGCCGGCGCCGCCTTCTTCAATCGGCTTGAGCGCCCAGTCCATGATTTTTTTGGCGTTGCTCGAAGTGCAAACCGCGCCGCCGTTGCGCCCGACGAAAGCCTTCAAATTCGCCGCCGAATTCATGTAGGTGATGGGAATAATGCGCTGCCCACCGCAGATTTCCTGCAACGAATCCCACGCTTCTTCAACCTGGTCAATATCGGCCATGTCCGCCATCGAGCAACCGGCATGAAGGTCGGGCAGAATCACCTGCTGATGTGGCGCGCTCAGGATGTCGGCGCTTTCGGCCATGAAATGCACGCCGCAAAAGATGATGTACTGCGCATCGGGACGCGCCGCCGCATCTTTGCACAACTTGAAGCTGTCACCGCGAAAATCGGCCCAGCGAATAACTTCCTCGCGCTGGTAGTGATGTCCCAGAACCACCAGCTTCGAGCCGAGTTGCTCTTTGGCGCGCGCGATGCCAAGCGTCAGCTCGTCTTCGCTCATGGTTTCGTATTTGGGCGGCAACGGCACTTGCAGTTGCGCGCCCGATTCCATCGTGATGTGGCCTGTCCATGCGCCCTCGCGCGGCTGGTGGACTTTGCTGAAGGTGTCGGCCAACTGGCCCTGCAACTGAAGTGTTGCCATTGCTTTCGCTCCTGTTCTCAAGGACTCTTGCGAGTCGTGACTTCCGAGTACTCGTCTCCGGGTACTCAGCGGTCGTGAATTGTTTCACAAGGCCGCTTATAAAAAATCCCCTTCGAAAAGGGGTATTGGAAAAGTGGCTATTAGACGCCTATTCGCCGCGCTCGTTCTGCCAATTTTAAGCTGCGGTTAAGGGGAAATTTTATGTTTCCTGCGCGGCTGCGTCAAGGCGGTGTCAAAAAGGTTTGCACTGATGGTGGAGCCGAGCGGTATAATCATGCCGTGATTTTCGCTTATCTTTACAACCGCAACAGCAACAAACTGAGCGAGTTGGACGCTGCGGCGGTTCTCGCGACGGCACCTGAGCCTGCGGAAGTAGGAGACGCCAACAAGAACGGCAGCTTCGTGCACACGCGCCCGCGCTGTCGTGAAGGCGAACTCTTGTGGATCGATATCACAGCACCCGACGAAGCCGACTACCATGTGCTCCAGGAACGCTTTCACCTGCACCCCATGGTGATTGAAGATTTGAAGTCGCGCGAGGACAGGCCCAAGCTGCATGATTACGGCGAGTACATCTACATCATTTTTCACGCGATACGCCTGGTTGCGCCCGAGGCCTTGGATGAAGAATCTCCCGTGAGTACGCGCGACGCGCTGCACCTGGATGAAATCGATTGTCTCGTCGGCCCCGATTATGTGGTGACGCTGCACGCCGAGCCGGTGGCGCCCTTCAACGATTTGCGCGAACGCTGGCACCGCCGTCCCGAACTGATGCAAAGCGGCGCCGGCTATTTACTTTACGAACTGATGGACGAAGTGCTCGATGAGTATTTTCCGGTTCTCGACCTGCTGGACGAACGCATCGACGACTTCGAAGACCGCCTCTTTCAAGAGTTTCAGGAGCACCTTTCCGCCGATATTTTCTCGCTCAAGCGCTGCCTGCTACAAATTCGTCGCGTGGCCGGCCCGACGCGCGATGTAGCGAATGTGCTGCTGCGCCGCGATGCCGAAAGCGGCGGCAAACACTTCGCCTACTTTCAAGATTTATACGATCATGCGGTGCGCATTGTGGACATGGTCGATTCGTTTCGCGAACTGCTGTCCGGCGCGCTGGACGCTTACCTCGCGATGGCCAGCAATCGCACCAACGCCATCATGAAAACGCTGACTTCAGCCTCCATCATCTTGCTCGTGCCGACACTGATCGCGGGAATCTACGGCATGAACTTCGATAACATGCCCGAACTGCACACCCGCTATGGTTATTACATCGCTCTGGGACTGATGGGCTTCACTATTGCGGGCTTATCGATCTACTTCAAGCGCAGGCAGTGGTTGTAGATAAAACCCGTCATCCAATGGTAAATCTGTCTTGCGCACGAGCATCGCAATGGTTCGTAGGGGCGCGGTCTTCGCGCCCTGAAAGAGGCCGTCTTGCACGCGGTAGCTCGGGCGAGGCAACCTCGCCCCTACCAATCAGATATTTTGGGTAAGTCCTACGTAAGTCCTATTAGAATTACATCCGGCTCCGGATCCTGGTTAATTTGAACGGCCCGAATCGTTGTCATGCCGGACAGCCATGCTTTAGCGATGCGATGCACGCCGTCCATAACGATGCCTTTGGCCGACAAAATGATGGGATACGAAAAGTCCGCTTCATAGATTAACTTTGCGTGTTGTGCGACCGCACGGGGAGTTGGATTCTTGGTTTTAAACCAGCAGTAGGGATAATCCAACTCGCTCTCGACCTGACTCAGCGGAATGGTCTGGACAGGTAGTTCCCGCGCCAGCATCCACAGCCGCTCAACATTGTAAACCAGCGTTTCGCCCGTCTCTGCTGTGTCGTAAAAGGTGCGCTTAAACTCATTGGGCTTCATGCTTCAATTGTATCGCACTGCATACAGGTGAAGTCTGCCTTCACATTCGCAAGCAGAGCACCTCGGCGTCAGGTGATAAAATCAATGTGTGAGCAAAACCGCGACAAAGAAAACCGCCGTCGAAGACGCGCCCTCCAGGAGCCGCACACCCAGGCGCGCACCCGCCCGGCGTGAGCCTGCACCGCTCGTGCATGAGAGGCACAGCCAATTACCTTTGGCATTTGAGTCGTGGCCGGCCTTGCTTTCGTTTGGCGCGTTGTGCCTGCTGGCGTTGTTTGCACCATTGGCGCTTTCCGGTTTCTTGCCCGGCAATTACCTCGACGACTTCGTTCCGCCTGCACTCTTTGGCCCCTTAACGGCACTCGCGTTGCTGACTACGATTACAGCCTGTGTTTGCCTTTTGATGGCATTACGCCCCGGCTATGCGAGCGCAGAAGCGGATGCGGTTTCCTTGCGCGCTCGTCTGATTGCCTGGACGCAACGCTTTCCTATCATGGTATGGCTGTGCGCGTTTTTTGCCTGGTATGCGCTTTCGGCTACGACCACTGTGTACCTTCACGATACCTTGCTGGAAGTGACGCGCATCGGATGCTGTTTTATTTGGTTCGTTATCGCCGTTTTGTTGCTGCGCGATGCCCGGAGCCAGGCGGAGGTAGAAACCCAACAACACACGGTTGCAACGCGACAAACTGTTCTGCTGCTCTTTGTCGTTGTCGGTACTTTGTTTGTGTCGGCGCCGGCGTGTTTCGCTTTCCTGAGTACTCGCGAGCGCCAGTTCGGTGGCTTCGGCAATAACAACTTCTTCGCAAACTACGGCACGATGGCCGTGCCGCTCGCCCTGGCGTGGACAGTGCAAAATGCCCGCACCCAAAAAGGTTCATCGCAAAGTTTGCTGCTCGTGATTGCCGGTGCGATTGCAACGTTGGTTCTCGTCGTCGGCGTTTTTTCAACCACCAGCAAAGGCGGCTTTCTGTCGTTGCTGATTGGCTTGCTGGTGTTTATGGTTGCAGTGGCGCGCGCGCAAGGCACCATCATGCGGCAATGGATGCGGGCGCATCGAGTGCTTGTGACAATCGGCTTGGTGCTGTTTCTCGGCGTTGGCGGCGTGGTGACCGCGAAAACGATTGGCCCGCGCTTGCTGGCGGCGCGCGGCGGCGACGACAACTCGACCATGTTTCGCGTTTACACCTGGCAAGGCACAACGCGCATGGCACGGGAGCGCCCCGTGTTCGGCTGGGGGCCGGCCAGCTTTCCCTCGACGTATGGCCAGTTTGCAATTACCGGCACCACGAAACACGCCCATCAGGTGTGGCTGCAAATCGCGGCGGAGAATGGCATCGTGGCAAGTCTGCTTTTGCTGGGCGCTTGTTTGGTGGCGACAGCGCATGGTTGGCGTGCGCTGCAGCAGGCCAACTGGTCGATAGCAGCGGGATCCCTGGCGGCGCTGTGGGCATTCGTGGCGCACGGCTTTACCGATTATGGCTGGGGCACAACTTCAATTGCACTGTTGTTGTTGCTAACTCTGGCGCTGCTTCAATCTTGTGATGCGGGCATCACACCGAGTACTCGTGATGCTCATGACGCGCCACAATTCGGCTTGCGCTGGCCCTGGCTGCTGACGACGTTGCTGTTCGCGCTGGCTTCGTGGTGGTGCCAGCGCGTAGTGAGCGCCGCCGATTATGCAAATCGATCCAATGCCATGTGGCGTTCCGGCTCCCCAACGATGTCGCTGCAATTTATGCGCGATGCGGTCGCCAGCAATCCGCTGAGTGCGCGCTGGCAGTTGCAACTCGGCTCGTTGTTGGAAGGCTCGTCTGCTGCGGACGCCGAAACCGACCTCGCGTTTCGGCAGGCGACGCTGCTCCAACCGACGCAGGGCCAGTTGTGGCGACGCTGGGCTGAATATCGGGCGCAGCGCGCGGCGAACACGTCCGATAAGGGGCCGTCCACGGAAGAGATATTTAATCGAGCGGTGCAACTCGACCCCAACAGCACATCGGTTCGCCTGGCGCGTGCTCATTGGCTGCTGGACAAAAACGACCCGCGCGCCTGGAACGATTTACAATACATTGTGCAGTTGCGCGATGCGCCGTATGGCCGTTATCCGGCGCTGGCCGACCTGGTGAATCTAGACTTTGCGCGCGCCTCGATTCCTCTTGCGCGTCGTGCATTGCAAAACGGCGACAAAGCAACGACGCAAAAACTCCTTGAGCGCAGTTTGAGCGAAGTGAAAGAAGCGCGCGAAAAAGAAGAGTATTGGCGACAAATCAATGCCGCGAATCCAGGTGCGGGCGACTTGGCCGATGCAGAAGACCTGGGTGAACTTGAAGCGCAGCTAAACGACCTTAGGAAACAGGCGAAATGAAAACAATCTTGCTGCTGCACGGGCCAAACCTGAATTTGCTCGGCACACGCGAACCCGGCATCTATGGGCATACAACATTGGATGACATCAACGGTCGCATGGTTGAATTGGCCGCTGAATTGAACGTGCAGGTGCGTGCTTCGCAAAGCAATCACGAAGGCGCGTTGCTCGATGCGCTTCACGCGCGTGATTTCGACGCCGTTGTGCTCAATGCCGGTGCGCTGACACACTACTCCTACGCGCTGCGCGACGCGATTGCCGCCATTGGAAAGCCGGTTGTCGAAGTGCATTTGTCCAATACCGCCGCGCGCGAAGAGTGGCGCCACACCAGTGTGATTTCCGCCGTATGTGCCGGTTCGATCTTCGGTTTTGGCGTGATGAGTTACGAACTTGGTTTGCGCGCTGCCGCTCAACTTTGCGCGCCGGAAAGGAATGTTCAATGAACTACGCCCATCGTCTGACCAATTTGCGCCGTGCTGTAGGCCACGCCAACAACTGCGATGCCTTAGTGGTTTCCGATCTCACGAACGTGCGTTACTTGTGCGGCTATACCGGCACCGCAGGCATGGCCGTTGTTACGCGGGAAGAAGCCTGGTTCATCACCGATTTTCGCTATCAGTCGCAGGCGGCGCAGCAAGTTCCCGACGAGTACTCGATTGTCATCGCGGAGCGTGGCCTGTGGCGTGAGGTGGCGCGCCTGCTCAAGAAAGCCAAAGCAGGACGTATCGGTTTTGAAGCCGAGCACACATCGGTCGCGATGCTGGAAGAAATTGAATCGCTCATCAAACCGGCGCAGGCTGTGGCCACCAGACGCGTCGTAGAAGATTTGCGTCTGCGCAAGGAGGAAGACGAAATTGCAGTCATTCGCCAGGCCGTGCAAATCATTGATGAGTGTTTCGAGCACATCTGTGGCGTAATGAAGCCGGGCATGAGCGAGCGCGAAGTTTCCGATGAACTTTTACAACAGATGCGCGTGCGGGGCGCCAGTGGTGCCAGTTTCGAAACTATTGTGGCCAGCGGCGAACGCGGCGCGCTGCCGCACGGCATCGCTTCCGATAAGAAACTGGCTGCCGGCGAAATGGTGACGATCGACATGGGCGCTGTTTTTAACGGCTACTGTTCCGACTGCACGCGCACTGTCTCTCTGGGCAAAGTTTCGCGCGAACAGCAAAAGATTTATGAAACGGTGTGGCGCGCTCAAACCGAAGCCGCCGCAGCGCTGAAGCCGGGCCTCAGTTGCAAAGCCGCCGATGCCGTCGCGCGCAAAGTCATCGACGAGGCCGGATATGGCACTTATTTCGGTCATGGCTTGGGCCACGGGGTCGGCCTGGAAATTCATGAGCAGCCTCGCCTTTCAAAGTTGGGCAAAGGCACATTGAAGCCGGGCATGATCGTAACCTGCGAACCGGGAATTTACATCGAAGGCCTTGGCGGCGTGCGCATCGAAGACATGCTGGTTATTACCAAAGACGGTGCGGAAACGCTCACCGGCGCCCGCAAGCCGCGCAAGATTATTGCGCTGTGACTTTACCCGGTGTGCCAGAGTTGGCGAGTACTCGTGAATGGCGTTCCGGGTGGCCGGTTTGAAGTGCAGGCAGTTGCCAGTCGAGCAAAGGCGCAGCCTCAGTCGCAGTCGCAGTCGAGAAACCTTACTGCAATTAGGGCTTACGCAAAATATCTGATTGGTAGAGGCGAGGTTGCCTCACCCGGGCTGCCGCGTGCAAGACGACCTCGCCCAGGTCGCGGTCTTCGCGCCCCTGACCAACCATTGCGATGCTCGTGCATAAGTTCTATGCAATGAAAAGATCAAGATTTACACAGGTGAAATTTCGCTTGCTAATCATCCATGAGCCATGAACTACAGCTAATCCTCAATATTACGATTGCTATTGGAACCGCTCTGGCGGGTGGCCTGGCGGCGCACTGGCTGCGACAGTCGCCTATTGTGGGTTACTTGCTGGCCGGCATGATGATCGGCCCGTTCACGCCCGGTTTCGTGGGCGACCGCGAACAGATAGCGGTGCTAGCCGAAGTCGGCGTTATATTCTTGATGTTTGCGCTGGGCATTGAGTTTTCTCTTAAAGACCTGGCGCGCGTCAAAGGCCCGGCTGTGGTTGGAACATCAGCCCAACTCTTGTTGATAATGGCCGCCGGAACCGCACTGGGTATGGCTCTGGGATGGCCCCTCGTGCGCAGCATTTTCTTTGGCGGCATCATCAGCGTCAGCAGCACGATGGTCATCCTGAAGAACTTGATGAATCGAGGAGAGCTTGCCTCCAATCATGGCCGCTTGCTGTTGGGAATGCTGATTGTGCAAGATCTGGCCGTCGTAATTCTTATTCTGTTTCTGCCCAAGCTGGCCGGTGACATCAATGCGGCAGCGGTTGAACTGTTGTGGGTGCTGTTGAAGGCGCTGCTTTTCATCGGTGCCACGCTGTTTTTAGGCGCTCGTGTCGTGCCGCATTTCATGACGCGTGTCGAGCAACTGCGCTCGCCCGAGCTGTTTTTACTAACCGCAGTTGTGCTGGCCCTGGGCACAGCATCGGTCAGCGCCTTGTTGGGTCTGTCGCCGGCTCTGGGTGCGTTCATGGGCGGTTTGATGTTGACTGAAACCGAGTTCGATCACCGCGTCATCGCTGAGATGATTCCCATGCGCGATTTGTTTGCCACGCTGTTTTTCGTTTCCGTGGGGATGCTGCTGGATATTCGCTTCATCGTGCTCAACTTGCCCGCTGTTGTGGGTATTGCATTCTTCATCATGCTGGTGAAAGTGCTGGCCACATGTTTTGCACTCATTCCGTTTAAGCTGGGCGGAAAAACCATCGCGTTCACCGCTCTGGGCATGGTGTCCGTGGGCGAATTCAACTATGTGCTGGCCCATGTCGGAAGGACATCGGGCGCCATTCCCCAGGAGTTATACAACCTGATTCTATCAGCCTCGCTGCTCACCATTGTGTTTACGCCGGCTGCATTCTGGATCGCGCCACGCGTCAGCAGAACAATGCAGAAAGTGCCGATCTTAGGGCGCATATTCTCTCCGCAGACGCAAGTTCAACACGGCGCTGAGGGGCTGAATAATCATGCGATTGTGGTGGGCTATGGCCGTGTCGGGCAACGCATGGCGCGTGGTATGCGTCAGGCCGGTTTGCCTGTTGTCGTCATTGAACAGGATTTAAATCTCGTGCGCGAAATCAGCGCCGGCGGTTTGTTAACGGTTTACGGCGATGCGTCGTATGAGAATGTGCTGGAGGCGGCACATCCTTCAACAGCGCGTGTTGTCGTTGTGGCATTGCCCGACTTTGGCGCGACGCGCGCTGTAATACATCGCGCCCGTCGCGCCAACCCCGATGTGCTGATCGTAGCGCGAGCACAGCGCGCCGAAAACGATGTGAAACTGCGCGAGGCCGGGGCAACTGCTGTTGTCGTGCCGGAAATTGCAGGCTCGCTGATGTTGCTGGAAGAAACCCTGCTGTTAATGGGCTTGCCGCACGACCACATCTTCACTGGCCTGTCCACGTTGCCGCGCCCGGACAGTATCGAGGCCAATTCCATCGAAGGTGCTACCGTCACACGCCATATAGACGCTGCCCCAGAGCCGCCACATGAAACCGCGCGACATACGGCCTAACTCTCCGGCACGCGCGCGATGAACGTATCGCCTTGCGAGTACTCGATGGGCAGCGCTGAGCGCAGACGAGCCAACGCGTCCAGTGGGTAAGTTCGCCGTTCCAGGTCGCCAATGAAGACGTAACGAACGCCCAGTGCGCGTAGCGCCGCTTTGCCGCTCACATCGTCCGGCCAGGCGAAAACCACCTTCACTGCATCGAAGCGGCGCGCCAACTCGCCCATGTCGGCGCCCCACGCCGGAAGGTGCGAGCCGCCGCTCCAGCCTAAGGGCGTCGGGATGCCGGTCAGAGACGAGACACGTGCGAACTCCGTGTAATCGCCACCAGGTGCGCCTTCCGGTGTTTCGCCTACCGCTTCGAGCACGGACGCGTCGGCGGGAACATTGCTGCGCAGCCACGCAAGAGCCGTCTGGTCTTCAAGCGGCAAGTGTCGCGCACCATTCAACGACAACACGAAACGGCCACCAACATCGCGCGGCGCATCACGCACCACTCGCGTCCACAAAACGCAAAGCGAGCAGAGCAGGGGAACGGGCACCACCAACAGCGGCAACACCCAGCGAAAACGGGAGCGCCAGGAATTCCACCATAGCAAAGCTCCGCAACTCGCCGCTGTGCCCAGCAGCAGCCACGCCTGTGCGCCGAACTTGAAAACCGTATCCTGATGCCGGAACTGACCTTCGCCAAATGCGCCGCGAATATAGAAAAACATCGGCGCCAGCAAAGCGAGCAATCCCAACAATGCCAGCGCATAAAGAAATTGTGGCGAGTTGTTGTGTGATGAGGTTTTAGGCTGCTTTGTCTCTGTCAACCTGGTTTTCGACTGTTTATTGCTCACCGCCTTCGTCTTGGTTGCTTTGCCTTTTGCAGTTTTGTGTCTCGATTCTGTGGCGTTCGATGTCTCCACTTCAGACGCCGCGCAGCCGATAGACGAAGTGGATGCCGTCTTCAACTTTGTTGTCCCGGGCAGCAGCGTGAAGACGAACAATAAGAAAGTTACTGCGAGCGATCCGATGGCCAGAGAAGGAACAAACACCTGCACAACAATCAGCACGCCGACAAAAACAGCGGGAAGCGTCCACAGCGTTTTTGTCGCGGGCCCGGTGGATTGGCGCGTTCTCTCAGCGACCAAGAACAGACACCACGCCGCGAGAAAGCCACCCCACAACAGCATGAATGAAGTTCCCTGTGGAGACCATACCTCCAGCTTGGCGCCACTGACCGGCGAGCGGAAATCTTTGGTGTAAGGCCAGGCCACGATGCGCGACAGGACGAGCGGCGCCAGAATCAACAGCCACTCCCAACGTTGTCGTTGTTTGTCGCTCCACAATGCCAGGGCCGTGACGAGTACTCCGAGCAAACCATAAGTCGGCACGTCCCAGGTGTTGGTCATGGCGAAGATGCCCAACAGCAGACCGATGAGCGACAGCAAAAGCCATCGCGTCCGGCGCGGTGTCGCACCGGACGCTGCATCGCGCTGCGAATACAACAGCGCGTGGCAAACGCAAAAGAAAAGGGCGGCCAGGGCCAGCGCGAAGAAGTGTGCGTGCGCATCCCCGCTCAACATGGTGAACGCCGGATATTCGTTGATGGTATCGGGGATGACGCGCGAAGTGCGCCACCAATCGAGGTGGAACAAGTTGCCGGTGCTGTCGGGGTTGGGCACGAGCCACTGGCGCAGCGGCTCAAAATGCCCCAGCAGTGAGACAGCCGACATCGCGGCGACACCACGCCACAACGAACCGGTGAGGGCCGCACACAGCGACCACAGAGTCGAAACGAAAAAAGCACAAAACGCCGGCTGCACCAGGTTGTAAGCGATCCAGTTCGGCGTGGCGAAGGTGCGCTCCAGCACGCCGCCCATGAGGTGCCCGAAATAATAGTAATTGGTGAACAGCGTGCCACTCATCCACGGGTTCTGCGGCGGCAAATAGGTCGCACGTGCCAACTGCCCGATCAAAGCTGAGTCCATCGGTTTTTCAAGGTCGTTGATCTGGGGATGCCGCAGCCGCACCCAGGCAAAGAACAGGAATGCGACGATGAAAAGCACATCGGAAAAAATCAGCGCGTGACGATGAACGCGCAGCCATTCAACAAAGTGTTGGCGCGTTTCAGAGCGGCGCAGAACCATCGCAGAACCCACGAGCGGCAGACCAAAGAGCAGAAGCGGTGTCAGCAATAGCGGCATCAGCTTCAATGCCGCGCCCCAGAAGGCAAGCAGGCACACCAGTGCTAAAGCGAGTACTCGTCCGGCGGCCAGCCCACCATCGGGCAACGGCGAAAAAATGCGTCGCACGAGTGGCAGCGCCAGCCAGCCAAGCAGCCACAGTCCGAACAGCCACAGCACGATAAAGGTCGAATCCGAACTCACAATAGGTGTTGAATCAGCTTTCTATGGATTGGTATTCGCGACAGTGCGCGCCGGCTGGAAGGGCACAACAGGCGGTGCAACGATGACCTTGTAAAGGCTGACACCTCGTCCGCTTTGCATCTCGACGAGCAGGCGAGCGCCGGCGGATAACAATTTTTCGATGCGCTCGAAGGTAGCACGGTCGGTAATCGGCTGCCATGTGCCGCCTGAAACACGAACGCGCACCAGCAAGTTGCCGCGCGAGATCTGCGCGTCGTCGGCAGCCGAGCCGGGTTCTACGTCGCGCACCAGAGCACCGCGTGCAGTGCTTTCAAAGCCGAACAGGTCGCGTTCAAAAGTGTTGAGTTGTGTCACATCAACGATTTCCATGCCCAGCCGCGATAGCTTGCCCGTTGCCGGTGCGCTGCGGCGAGATTGAGCGGCGGAATCGTTCTGCCCCGCCCAATCGCTCAGCGTGACAGTGACTTCCATGTTTTGCGTGCGCTCACCGGACGGACGCACTACCGCCAGGCGAATGGCGCGTCCCGGTGGAGTACTCGAAACGATACGACGAAAGCGTTCGGTGCTGTCGATGGCTACGCCGTCCACTGCTGTAATGATGTCGCCCGGCTGCAAGCCGGCTGCGTTCGCCGGCCCGACGGGTTTGTTATCCGGTCCCAGCGCCATGGCGCCGATCTGTATGCCGTCGGTGACGCCAAACTCGCGGGCCACTTCGCGGTCGATGCGCACATAGTTAATGCCCAGAAAACCGCGTAAGATGGATTTGCCGCTCATTAGCGATGGCAGGTAATCGCGTACCGTATTGCTCGGCACGGAAAAACCGATGCCGACATTGAAGCGTGATGGAGAAAGAATCGCCGTGTTGATGCCGATAACTTTTCCCTGGAGATTGAGTAACGGCCCGCCGCTGTTGCCCGGATTGATGCTGGCATCGGTCTGGATGTAATCCTGCAACGACAGCCGTTCGCGCGAGGGCAAGTGACGCCCCTTGGCGCTAACAATGCCCACCGTGACGGTTTGCGCCTGCTCGAACGGCGCGCCAATGGCAATAGCCCATTCGCCGATGCGCACCGTGTCGGAATCGGCAAACTCGATGGCCGGCAGATTAGTGCGCTCGATCTTGAGAACAGCAAGGTCGCTTTCTTCATCAAACGCCACCAGTTGAGCTATGGGACGGTCGGGCTGCTCGCTATCGGCGTCCAGCAACACGCGAATTGTCGTCGCATCCTTGACGATGTGATAGTTGGTCAGAATAAAGCCGTTCGAACTCACTACCATCCCGGTACCCATACTGGTGCGTCGCTCCACAGGATCGCGTGGCCCGAAAGGAAACGGTAAGGCAAACGGTAGATCTTCCTCGCCCGGTTCGGGCTGTTCAGCCTGAGGTGCGCGCCGGGGCCGCACTTCGGGAATCGTCTTACCCGGAGGAGTACTCCGCTGCGGGTTTTTGGGCTGGGGGGTTCTGGGCGCCGCTTCATCCATTGTTTTCGGCACATCACTCGCCGTAGTCGCCCGGCGCTCGGCAACAATGTTCACCACACTGGGTTTCACGCGCTCGGCCACGCGCACAAACGCTTCCTGCACCGCATCGGCGGCGAGGGCCGGCGCAGTAACGGGGTTTTGTGCCGTCGCATTTTGTGTCGGCGCCGCAAGCAAAACGCCGCAGAACAAGAGCAGCGCAAGCGGTAGCTCATGGCATGTTCTAAATAAACGGGCGCGGCAAAGTCGAATGACCATAGGAGTACTCTAACGCAGCGGCCAGGTGTAGTGAAGAGTCGGAATGAGTGGTGCGAACTACTGAGACAGAGGTATGGGAAAGCTGCGCAATCCAATAACCCAGAGCAGGAAGAAAAAAACAGCAGCGAATATCCAGGTTCTGAGGCTGCGTCGCGCTGTGCCGTCGGCGCCGAAGCCACGCCACACCGCCGCAAACAGCGACGCTATGAAGCCGATAAAGCCGACTTGCACCAGAAAGAGCGCCATGGCCGCAAGTTTAACCGCCAAAACAAAAACGAGTACTCATTGCGAGTACTCGTTTCGTCTGCCGGTCCAATTTATTCAGGACTTACGCTCCGGGTTTTGGAAACGCTGCGATGTGCGTAAGTCCAATTCATTTACACTTTGTCGTTGATGAAGCGCTCGCGCATTTGCAAGGTGCTTTGGCGGCGGCGCGACGATGCATTGTGACGCAGCGTGTCGAGGAACATATAAGCCCCCATCTCGCTGTACATCGCGGTGCGGTGACGGAAGCCCCGCAGCACACCGATCTTCTCCTCTTTGAGCGGGTGCGTTACGCCATACATTGCCACATTTTCTACACGCAGCTTCCACACGTTGAGCACGTAACGCGTGATCGCAGTTTCGACGCCGAAGCGTGCGCGCGTGAGCCCCGGCACAGCCAGATATACGTCGCGGCGAATAGCGCGTTGGCCGGTGATGGCGGGAAACCGGCGGTGACACACTGCCATCCACCAGCCGAAGATGCCGCCGCGCGCGCCGCCGAACAAACCAAGCGTCATGTCGGCGCGATCTTCGGGGTTGCGGCGCAGCACCGGCTCCAGCAGCGCATCGACGTGCAATGTTTCAAGCCCGATGAGGTCGGCATCCAGAAACAGCAGCACTTCGGCTTCGGTGCGGTGCGCGCCATAAGTCATGGCGCCGCCCTTGCCGATGTTTTGCTCCAGTTCGAGTACTCGCATCGGCACTTCGCACCGCTTACCGTGCTGGTCGCGCACTTCACCGCGCGCCAGGCGAGCCGCAAAACCGCGCGCTTCGTCGGCAGTGGAATCGTGGCAGCCGTCGGTGACAACAAGAATCTCATCCACCAGACGCGCCGCAGCAACCATCTTCAAAACGTTGGTGATGCGACCGGCTTCGTTGTAGGCCGGAATGATCGCTGCGGTTTTGAGATGGGGTGCTAAAGCTTCGGCTGCCTGCTGCTCGGACTCGTCGGGGGTGAGACGTAATACGTTGGGTGTGGGGGTCAAGAGCCCAATACCTCGTCAACTTTGGCGGCCAACTGCGACTCGTTCATGTAGCCGACTGCCTGATTAACGACCTGTCCGTCTTTGAAAAAAATGAGGTTCGGAATGCTCATCACGCCATATTTCATGGCGATGTCCTGATTCTCATCGACGTTGCACTTCACAACTTTAAGCTGGCCCTGGAACTTGTCGGCGACTTTGTCGAGAACAGGCGACAACATTTTGCAGGGTTGGCACCACTCGGCCCAAAAATCAACGACGACCGGCTGCCCCGACTGCACAACTTCCTCTTCAAAATTGCCCGTTCCCACTGCTGCGACTTGAGACATGAGTATTCCTCCTGAAACCTGGCGTTCCTCAGCCATAAAATTTCTGAATTATTGCCACCAAATAGAAGCTTAGCGACGGCCTGGCGTTCCCGCGAAAGGCGCTTCACCGCCGGCTTTTAGCGGACGATGCAAGGCGATTAAACCGCCAAACATGACATCCAGCGCAAGGCTCGCATTGGCGTTACGCAAAATATAGTGACGTGTTTTGCGGATGAGGTCAAGCCCTTGCGCCCACGCTTCCAGGTTGGCTGGATTGTTGCCGGAGCCTCGAATCTGTTCCGTCCAGCGTGTGCGATAGGCGTTTGCCAGCTCGTCCAGAAAACGTGCTAAGGCCGAGCGCGTCGCTTTGGCATCGCCCTTTTTGAGGTCGGAATTCGCTCCGGCCTGATCTTGGTCCCACCACGATTTGGCAAGGCGCTGCGCTTCTTCGGTCAGCGCCAGAGCGCCCACCGGATGTGCTTGCAAAACGCGCTGCACCATGTCGCGCGCCTGAGCGAAACGCGGTAGCATCGGCTCGTCGCTGTCGGTGTTGGTTAAACGACGCAACTCGCGCCAACCTGCACCAGGACGCCCCGCTGCTACACGCACCGCTTCCTGAACCAGTTGCCCCGGCGCTTGCGAGTACTCGTGGCGCAGCCAGGCGGCAATTTCGCTATCGGCGGTTAAACCCAGCGGCAGATGCCAGCAGCGCGAACGCACCGTTGGCAACATCTCATCGGGATTATCGCACAACAGCACAATCGACAGGCCGCGCACCGGCTCTTCAAAGGTTTTGAGCAGCGCGTTCTGCGCCTCCATATTCATGCGCTCGCTGCCCTGCATCTGCATCACTTTGCGTGGGCCGATCATCGGTTTGCGCATCGCTTCGTCACCGAACCTGCGCGCCACTTCAACTGTAATGAGACTGCCTTCCATCGCTTCGGGCGCGATGACCCAATCTTTTTCTTCTTTGGCCGACGACACGATGGGCCGATAAATGCGGAAGTCGGGAAACGTTTCGATTTCGACCTGATGACAAACGCGGCAATGCCCGCACGGCGCGGGTAATTCATCAACGATTTGCGTGTTTGGGCAAAGCAATAGCTGTGCGAAACGCCGCGCCAGTGTGCTCTTGCCGACGTGCGCCGGGCCGCTGATCAGCAGCGTTTGCGGCACGCTGCCTTTGTGGAAAGCGCGCGCCAGAGCGGCCCAACGTTTCTGATGACCGACGAGAATGCTTGACATGACTAAAAGTGGAACAGGCCGCGATCTTCGAGTACTCGCACGATGTGGTTGTGAACAATCTTGGCCGGTTTCGCTGCATCCAAAAGCACAATGCGCTCCAGGTTCAAGCGCGCCGCCTCATTGAAACCATCACGCACGCGGCGCTGAAATTGAATGCCGCGCTCCTCAATGCGATCCTGGCTTTCACCACGTTGCTCGGCGCGACGACGTAGGCCAGTCAGCGGATCAATGTCGAGCAGAAACGTTACCTGCGGCAGCAATCCATCGGTTGCAAAAGTGTTCAACTGCGCGATGAATGTGGCATCCAACCCCAGGCCCGCGCCTTGATAGGCTGTCGTGGAATCGACAAAGCGGTCGCACAGCACGATTTCGCCGCGTGCCAGCGCGGGTCGAATGGTTTCTTCGACGTGCTGCGCGCGCGCGGCTCCAAAAAGCAAAAGCTCGCTGCGCGGCGCCAGCGGTTCGCGCGATGATAGCAAGTAGTTGCGAATCGCTTCGGCCAGTGCGGTGCCGCCCGGCTCACGCGTGGTGAATACTCGTGCGTTGCGGCTTTCGAGATGGGCGCGCAAAAGCTCGACCTGCGTGGTTTTGCCGCAGCCGTCAATGCCTTCAAAAGAAATGAACAAACTCATGGATATGGTGCCGCCATCAGTTATTATGATGGCATGAACATCGATAAGTATAGCGACGACTATGAAGAGTTGGGCATGGCATGGCAAAGCCTTGAGCTCCGACGCCTCAACGAAGCGCTAAAGCAGCATGGCGTGGACGACAAAGCGGTGCGCGAAGCGATTTGCATTAGCTACGGCTTCGATTGCGGTGTGTTTCTCGATCAGGGTTGGCTCAAACACGACGGACGCTATTTTCTACCACGCCTGTGTTTTATAGAATTGACAGCCGTGGCCGTGGCCGGTATCGAGGACGAAGACGATAACGAAGAAGACGAGGACAGTGAAGTGCAGGCACTCCATCTGCCCTCGTCCGATTTGCACGATTCACTTTATAGCAATGCCGACTTCTACTTCAATGAGCGCAACGAGGTGCCTTTCGACATTCCGACCGGCTCCGTTTACGTCGGCTTTGATGAGAAAGTTGAGTAGCGATTGTAACCACAGATAAACACGGAATTCTGCGTGTCAGTGTTCATCCATGTTTATCTGTGGTCTATATCAGCGCCCGATGCTGGGCAAGAACCGCACGCGACGATTCGGCTCGCGGCCCACGCTGTAAGAGCGTAGATGAAAGCGCTGCGCCAGTTGATGTTGCATGCGGCGCACCGGCTTACCTTGCGGGCGCAACTCGACGGGTTCGGCTTCAGCGAGTACTCGTTGCGCGGCGTTTTGCGCTTCCTTCATCGCCATATCGCGCGGCGATGAGTGCGCGCCTTCACCCAGTTGCTGCGCATACAGGTCGTTGAGGCGCGTCAGAATATGTGCGTAGGTGTTGCCTTCAACTGCGATAATCGGTAGCCCCATTTCGCGCGGCGCGCGCAAGAGAGAGCTGTCCATCGCAACGCCATCCGGCCCGGTCAGCATCAGCACGGCATCGGCTTCTTTCCAGGTGCGCGCGACGCCTACCGGCAAGCCCAGATGCTTGATGGCGCGCCCAAGCCGAGAGCGGCTCACGCCAAATGGATACAGGTTGCGCACGCGCGACACATCCATCGGCGCATCGGCGCGCAGGCGCGGCATGCCCAGTTTTTCGGCTTCGCCTTCGGGCGCTTCCGGTTCGACATAGCCAACGAGCGAAGCCTCTTCCTCTTCGGTCAGAGCGCCGGCATCAACGGCTGTGTCCAGCAGGGCCTGTTCGTAAGCATCGCGTGGGCGTGCCGCTGCGCCACTAAGCCCTGCGGAACTGGTGAGCGCATTGCGGCCAGTAATCGCGACATCGCTGATGCGGTTGCTTCCGGCGCTACGCGGCCAGTAATCGGCACCATAGGCGTCGTCATCCGTATTGCGTGTGTCTCGACCGAAGTCACGGCGGTCACGGCGGCTGCCACGACGCTCGTTGCGTGCGTCGCTGCGGCCCTCACCGCGCCGTGGGCCACGACTATCGAAGTTGCCGCGTCCGCCGCCACCGCGCATTTCAAAGTCGTGGCTGGCTTGCGGGGCCGCTGGTAACTGCGTGCGCTCGACCTGAATGTCGCCGTTTTCGTCGCGCCAGCGAATTTCGGGTGGTGCATTCATGCCGCGCAGCAGCGAATCGACAACATCGCCAACCGGACGACGCACGGCCACACGGTCTCGCTCGACCATTTCCACAACGACATCGAAGGTCGGCGGCGCTTTGCGCTCCAGCACGGTTTTTTGTGTGCGACGGCGGCGCGCTTCTTCGTCTGACAGCGTGACGGCCTGAATGCCGCCGATGAGGTCGCTCATCGAGGGGTTGGCCAGCAGGTTGTCGAGCGTGTTGCCGTGTACTGTGGCGACAAGCTGCACACCTCGTTCGGCAATGGTGCGCGCTGCCATGGCTTCTTCAATGCGCCCGATTTCGTCGATGACCACAACTTCCGGCATGTGGTTTTCCACGGCTTCGATCATCACGTCGTGCTGCTGCTCGACGCGCGCCACCTGCATGCGCCGTGCGCGGCCAATGGCCGGATGCGGCACATCGCCATCGCCCGCGATTTCGTTCGAGGTGTCGACGATCACAACGCGCTTGCTCACTTCGTCGGCGAGTACTCGGGCCATTTCGCGCAGCAGTGTGGTTTTGCCCAGGCCGGGACGACCCATCAGCAGCACGCTTTCGCCGCTTTCGATGATGTCGCGCACGATGTCGACGATGCCCATTACGGCGCGACCGACGCGCAGTGTCAGGCCCACGACTTCGCCGCGACGGTTGCGCATGGCGGAGATGCGATGCAGCGTAGCTGGAATGCCGGCGCGGTTATCGGTGCCAAAGGCGCCCAGGCGCTCTTCAACCCAGTGCAGCTCTTCGCGCGTCACAACTTCGTCGCGCAAGTACTCGTAGCGGTCAACAAAGCGCGCTTCGGGGCGACGACCCAAATCGAGCACGATCTCAACCAGGTCGGGGCGTGCTTCGGGCGCGATGCTGCGTGCCAGGCCGTTGGGCAACACGGCCAGAAGTTCGTTCAGATTGTCCGTTATGGTGCGAGGTTCAGTTGTCATGGTGATTACGCTTCCCTAGACGAACGAAGCGTCCTCATGCTCCCTCCCTGTTGAACGTCTCGTGCTGGATTTTGTGCTTTTGCTGCGTTTTGCGACGGGTGCTGCATTGTCGCTTGCTTGGCCCGGTTTTGCTGCCACACTTGCCTGGGAGACAACTTCCTGCTGTGCGGGCTGTGCTGCGCCGGTGGCACCTTCCGACTGTGCGGGCTGTGCTGCGCCGGTGGCACCTTCCGACGATTTGCCTTGTAATTCTCGAACCGTGTTGAGGTTCGTTTCGAGCATCGTTTCCGTATCGGGCGTTTCCAATATCATGGGCAACTCCTGGAGACGCGGATGATTGACGATGCGCCGCATCCCGTCGCGCCCGATTTCGCCTTGACCGATGTGTTCGTGGCGGTCGAGGTGGCGTCCTAAAAGTCCTTTGCTGTCGTTGAGATGAATTAAGGCCAGATGCTTCCAACCCACAGTGGCTTCGAATTGTTGCAGAACTGTAGCCAACCCATCTTGCGAAGCGACATCGTGCCCGGCGGCCAGCGCATGACATGTATCGAAACAAACGCACAGGCGCTCGCTACCCACCGTTTCAAGTACTCGTGCCAGGTGTTCAAAAGGGCCGCCGAGACAGGTGCCCTGCGCTGCGGTGTTTTCGAGCGCAATGCGCACACGCGCTTCGGGTGTGGCGTCCAAAACTTGTTGCAGCGAAGCGCCCAGACGCCCTAATCCGGCATCGACTCCACTTGTGTCGTCGGCTGCGCAGTCTTTTTGCAGATGCGCGCCGCAGTGCGTCACCAGAAAATCGCTGCCCAGCGCATCGGCGCGATGCACTTCGTCGATCATGACACGGATAGACTTTTCACGCACCGTGTCGTCGGGCGCGGCGAGATTAATGAGGTATGAGTCGTGTACGACCAAAGGCCCAAAGCCGGATTCCTGCCAGGCGGTGCGAAAAGCAGAACACTTTTGTGGGTCGAGTGGCGGCGCGTTCCACTGACGGGGCGATTTCGAGAAGACTTGAAGGCAATCGCAGCCCAGAAGCTGTGCCTGTCGCAAAGCGGACTCGAAACCTTTAGATGTGGGAAGATGCGCGCCAAGAGGCATGATCTAACTTTATTTTACCTTAACTTTGGCGCGTCATATTAACAGCGTGTAAAATTTGCACAGATGTTGCCCATTTTATCAATGGCAACAATCGAGCATTACTCTTAAGTTTATGCTGGGACGGCTCCGCTGCTCTGTCGATATTTGACATTGACGGAATGCGTGTCTTAAGGTTGAAGCGAGTACTCGAAAGCTGAAAAGCTGTTCGCCGTAGTGCCGTGATCGACAGTGCCGCACGTGAGAAGGCGACAATTATGACGCTGCGCCAAAAAACTTTAATATCTATCAGCCTCGCGTTTCTGGTCCTTACCGCGGTGCTGTATGCGGCGTTGTCGCACATCCTGCTCAATGGCTTTTCGGCTGTCGAGGAAGTTAACGCTCGCGAAAACATGCAGCGTGTGCAGCGCGTGCTGGAAGCCGAAATTGAAAACCTGGACCGCACGGCTTCCGATTGGGGCGGGTGGAACGATACTTACACTTTTGTGCAGGGTAAGAACCCCGGTTACAAAGAAGTGGGGCTTAACGACCAGGCGCTGGGTCAGCTCGGCATCAACCTCGTGGTGTATGTCAACAACGCAGGACGCACCGTTTACGCGACGGGGTTCGACCCTAAAGCGGGCAAAAAAGCGCCGGTGCCGCAGGGCGTCAGAAAACATCTTGTGCCAGGCAGTTGGCTCATACGGCACGCCCAAACCAATAGTACCAGGTCGGGCATTCTGGCACTGGCGGAGGGGCCGATACTGGTGGCATCGCGTCCGATAATAACCAGCAAAAAGCAGGGGCCCATTCAAGGTGCGATTCTCTTTGGACGCTGGTTGAACACAGCCGAACTGAAACGCCTGTCGAAATTGACGCACTTCGACCTCAGTGTGCAAATGTTGAACGGCTCGCGAAGCCCCTTCAGTGCGAACGTCGTTGCGGTGCGGCCACTCAGCGAAGAAACCCTGAGCGCGTCCACTGTGCTGAACGACATATACAACAAACCGGCGCTGCTGTTGCGGGTTGCGATGCCGCGCGACATTTATCGTCAGGGACGGATCAGCCTGCGCTATTTGTTGCTCTCGTTGCTGGCTGCGGGTGCTTTGTTCACCCTGACTACGCTGTTGCTTTTGGAGAAATTGGTGTTGTCGCCGCTGGTGCAGTTGAATAGCGGAGTGAGCGGCATCAGCCAGACAGGCGATTTATCGGCGCGCGTGCCGCTGCACGGTCGAGACGAGTTGGCCATACTGGGCAGCAACATCAATGTTATGTTGCAGGCGTTGGAGATTTCCGGGACGCGCCAGCGCGAAAGCGAGCAGCTTTATCGCGAAATGGCGCAGATGGCTCTCAATGCCAGCGATGTGCTCTTCGTCTATTACCCGCCGCTGGAGCAGTTTCATTGGTATGGCAACATTGACGAAATCCTGGGCTACGAGACGAGCGAATTCCCGTGGACGTTTGAGGCCTGGAGCGACCGCATTGATGGACGCGACCGTCAACGAGTACTCGATGCCTACGCCAATTCCTGCGCGACGGGAGAATTGTTCAACGAGGAGTATCGCATCTGCCGCAAAGACGGCTCTTATTTGTATTGGACAACGCGTGGCAAGCCGCAGTATGAAGACGGCCTCATTGTGAAGTTCATTGGCGCCTGCACCGACATTTCCGAGCGCAAGCGCAACGAAGAAGCCCTGCGCGTGAGCGAGGAACGCCTAGCGCGCATCGTAGAAACCAACGCCGACGGCATTGTCATCTGCAACGAAGAAGGGCGAATCACCTTTGCTAACGCCGCGGCGGAAAACATTTTCGGTCTGCCGCGCGATATTATCATGCGCCGCTTCTATGACGACAGGCGCTGGCAAATCACGCGCACCAATGGTGAGCCGTTCCCCGCAGAAGAACAGCCCTTCGCGCAGGTCAAACGCACCGGCCAAACGGTGTTGGGCGTGGAATTCTCCGTTTTACATCCGCTGGGTCATCGCGTCATGATTTCGGTGAACGCTGCGCCGTTGCGTGATGCCGATGGCCATGTCGTGGGCATGGTCACGTCCGTCACGGACATTACCGGGCGCAAAGCGATGGAAAACCGTCTGGCGCACCAGGCGTTCCACGACACCTTAACCGACTTGCCCAACCGCTCGCTGTTCCTCGACCGGTTGGAAAACGCCCTGGCGCGCACCAATCGGCGCGAGACGTGCCTGGCCGTCTTGTTTATCGACCTGGATAACTTCAAGATCATCAACGACAGCCTGGGCCACGCCATTGGCGATGAATTGCTGGTGGCGGTTGCGGGCCGCCTGCACGACTCGCTGCGCGCGGGTGACACGGCAGCGCGCTTTGGCGGCGATGAATTCGTCATCATGCTGGATGACATTGAGGATTCCTCCGCAGCGGTGCAGATCACCGAACGCATCGTGCTCGACTTGCAGCGTCCTTTCATGCTGAGCGGGCGTGAAGTGTTCATCACGCCCAGCATCGGCATTGCGCTGAGCGGAGGACAATCGATCGATGACAGAGGTTCAGACACTTCATCGAGTACTCTTAGCGCCGACGATTTGCTGCGCGATGCCGATGCTGCGATGTATGAAGCCAAGCGCAAAGGCAAGGCTCGTCACGAGATGTTCCACATCAACCTTGGCGCCGGAGCGATGTTGCGTCTGGAACTGGGCAACGACCTGCAACGCGCCGTCGAGCGCAACGAACTGGTGCTCCACTTTCAGCCGCAGGTCGAGCTTTCCAGCGGATGCATGCGTGGCGTCGAAGCGCTGGTGCGTTGGCAACACCCACGGCGTGGCCTGCTCTCTCCCGCAGAATTCATCCCGATGGCCGAAGAAAGCGGACTTATCATTCCAGTCGGGCAGTGGGTGCTGCGTGAAGCCTGTTTGCAGGCGCGACGCTGGCAGCAAGAATATCCGCACGCCCCCGCCGTGGAAATGGGTGTCAACTTATCGGTGAAGCAGTTGCACCAGGTCGGATTGGTGGACGATATTGCGCAGGTTCTGCGCGAAACGGGATTACAACCCGAATTGCTGGTGCTGGAAATTACCGAAAGCGTCATCATCGAAGAGGCCGAACACGCCCTGAGTACTCTGCATGGGCTTAAGGAACTCGGGGTGCGGCTGGCGATTGACGATTTCGGCACGGGCTATTCCAGCTTGTCCTACCTGAAATCGCTGCCGATGGACATCTTAAAGATAGACCGCAAATTTGTCGCCGGACTGGGCGGCGGACTCGACGCAGATATTTCCGGGCAGATCAATCTTCAAAATGGTTCGCTCAACGGCAATGTGCATTCGGGCCTGTTCGGGTCGGAGCACAATGGCGCGTCGGAGCACAACGGTGCGTCGGCGCGCAACGGTCACAGCAAGAAGATTTCCGGTGATCTCGTCATCGTGTCCTCGATGATCGACCTGGCACACGGGTTGGGGCTGCAAACTCTGGCGGAAGGCGTGGAAACTCCCGGCGAAGTGGCGCAGTTGCGCTTATTGGGCAGCCAGATGGCGCAAGGCTTTCATTTCGCGCGCCCTGTTCCGGCGCATGAAATTTCGCAACTGATACAAAGCGGTTTCCCCGTGCGGTCATAAAACACATGTTATTGACGCTCTCATGTTTGTAGGAGCGCACGACGTGCGCCCCGCCTACGCGGACGACAAGACAGCCACATGAAAACACCGCCATCCGGCCACAATGTCGAACCAAGAATGCCTAAAGGCGTGAGGATAGCCGCCGCAATTCTCGTGTTCGCATTTCTGATGGGCGTGCGTGATGAGTTCACGCAGGTGTGGATTCGTGTGCCGCTTGCCGGCATTGCCGCCGCGTTCCTGGTCGTGATCGTGTCGCTAAGCCAGAAGCGCAGCGATTAAAGCACGTTTCAGTGTGGTTGTGCGGGGTGTTTCTTGTCGGGGCGCATGGCATGCGCCCTGATGTGGTTGCCGCAGCATGAGGGCGCACGCCATGCGCCCCGACAAACAGGACAACGTCATTCAAATATGCTCCAATATAGCGCCTGGAGGATGGAAGGCTACAATCAAGCGCCAGCGGGAGCGCGCAGGCGATATCAGCGTAAACAAGCCTGCGCTGCCGCCTGTGCTTGATGAATCGCAGATGTCGCTTCTTACTCTTTACGTGCTACAGGTTTGCTGAAGAGCGCGGGGAAACTTCGCCCACAAGTTGTTTAGCGAACCCTATCGTGTATTTCGCGCTGCAATCGTTCGATGGTTTGTGTCGCGCGATCCAGCTCCTGTTGTTTTTTGTCCAGTTCGCTTTTGACTTCCATCAGTTCCCGATTTTTGTGAACGGCGATTTCATACGAAGCGAGCAGAAGTTCCACGGCTTGCAGGCGATCTTGTGTGACGGTGAACTTCTCGCCGCCGATAACGATGCGCATGCCGATTTCTTCACCCGTAGCGGGATCGTGGCGGGTTTGTGTTAATTTACTGGTGCAAATCTGTTCAATACGCGACAGCAGATACTGCTCGTCGCAGGGTTTGGCGATGAGGCCATCGGCACCGGCGTATAAACCTTTCACCACTTCGTTCGGGTCGGTCAGCGATGTGATGAGCATCACCGGCAACTCTTTTAAAAGATCAGCTTGTTTGATTTTGAGGCAAAGCTCGTAACCATCTATTTCCGGCATTACAATGTCGGAGATGACCAATTGGAAACGCGGTGTCGTCTGGCCCTTGTTGAGCATCCGCCACGCTCTGCTGCCGTTTTGTGCCACGGTGACGCGGTAAGTTGTTGTGCTCCAGGATTGTTTTGAGGATGAGCGCCTGCATCTCGTCGTCTTCAACGATGAGAATTCCAGGCTGCGCGTCCGACTGAGTTTTGTTGAAGAATCGCATCGTTTTTAACCTGAGTAACGAGTCAAAAGAAAAGCGACGCGATAATTAAATCGCGCCGCCAATCGAATTTCTGAACCAGATGCTCAGTCGCTTTAGAAGCCGGAGTTGCTGCACGAACCGCAACCGCCGGCACCTGCCGCCGCCGCTTCGGCTCCCTCTTCGTCCTTGGGAGTGAACGAAGTGCCGCAGCCACAGGACGAAGCCGCATTCGGGTTGTCAATCTTGAAGCCGCCGCCCATCAGGTTCTCCACGAAATCGACTTCGGCGCCCTTAATGTACAGCACAGAACGTGAATCGACCAGAATCTTCACGCCATTAACAACGCTTTCCTGATCGCCTTCCATGGCGGCGTCTTCGAGGCTCATTCCATACTGAAAACCGGAGCAACCGCCGCCGGCGACAAAAACGCGCAGCATGGCATCGGGCTTGCCGTTCTTTTCCAGCAGTCCCTTAATTTCCGAAGCGGCACGGTCGGTCAAATTAATCATTGCAATACTCCTTGAGTCCCTGGCACAATTTCTTACACAGGTTCAATCCCTGACAAGTTCAAACCCAGCATCGCGCATTATAGCGAGACAAAGGTAATAACGCAAGCGCGTAGCGCACGTTCCCGATAGGTGGCTTGCGAGTACTCATGCCCGAAATCAATTGCCTGCAATTCGCGTCGCTTCAGCTCGTTACCGGACTGCGCCACGCCGTCACGACGCGATACGGCGGTTGCAGCAGCACGCCTTACTCATCACTCAACCTGGGTTATCACGTCAACGACGATGCCGCACGCGTGAACCATAACCGCATAGTTTTAGCCGACACTCTCGGTTACGATGCGACGCAGCTTGTGGCGGCGCAGCAAGTTCACGGTGCTCAGGCAACGATTATTGACGCAAACTCTCGTGGTCGTGGCGCGCTCGATTGGGATTCGGCACTTCCAGAAACCGATGCGCTCATCGTGGCGCAGTCGAATGTGCCGGTTCTTATTCTCGTGGCCGACTGCGCGCCGCTGCTGATTGTCGATGCCGCTCATCAAGTACTCGCTGTGGTACATGCCGGTTGGCGCGGCGCCGTGTCGCGCATCGCTTCACAAACTGTTCAAAAGATGCAGCGCACATTTGGCTCGCAGCCGCAGCAGGTTCAGGTCGGCATCGGGCCGTGTTTGTGTGCTGATTGCTTTGAAATTGGGAATGAAGTGACGACCGCTGCGCAAGCCATTGACGCGTCTTGCATCGTCTCAGGCGTTGGCAAGCCGCACCTCGACCTGGGAATGTTACTGCGCAGCGATTTGCAAGCGGTGGGAGTGCTCGACACTAATATTGAACTCATGCCGCATTGCCTACGCTGCGACACGCAAACGTTTTTCTCGCATCGTGGCGAACAGGGCAGAACGGGCCGCTTTGGCCTCGTCGCATGGTGGGAGTAGCGTGCTTTGATGTTCTGTAAGTGTGCTATCTTGCATTCACATCTCGGCGCGGCGTCTGCCGACGCAGGCCTTCCAACTCGCTCTTGAGTGGCTGCCAGTAAATACGGTCAGCTTCGCGTTCCTGTTGCTCTTCTTCGCGCAACGCGTTTTCCAGCATGTGGTCATCGGCATGTCCAAGGAGAGCGTCGAGTACTCGACGCTCACTACGAAGCGCCTGTGCGCGGATCGGATGCAAGGCGACTATTTCAGTCAGCAGCAGAGGCGTGCGAAGTTCACGTAACCAGAACTCGACGTGGGTTGCTGATGCCTGCTCGCTAAACTCGAAATAGTGTGCCTCAATCAAGCGCCGAATCATCGGCCAATCTTTGTCCCGCTGTGTTTTCTTGGCGCGCACCAGATCAGGCAATGACAACAAATCGTAGCTTTCTCCCTCGCTTTCCACTGTCGTGCGCCGCTCCCATAGGAGGGGAAAGTCATCGACACCACGCATGACGCTCATGACATCCACGCGCAAACCGGCGGCTTCGGGATGTGCGCAGCGAAAATGAACGGCGTGTCCGCGCCGCAGAAAATCCTGCTCGAAGGGCGGCACGGCAATGCGTATCGCCTGAAGTTCATCGAGCGCGTTTTGCAACCGCGCCAGATTCTCGGTTTCGGCTAAGATGGCAAAATCGGTATCCCGACTAAACTCCGCCGCGCCGTAGAACACGCAAGCCTGACCGCCCATGAGCAAGGCCTGCACGCCATTCGCGCGCATCGAAGAAAGGACTTTGCGTATCGGGTTCGGAATCAAGTGAGCCTCCCAGGGCCAGGTAAGTCGCCCATAACTTCTGGCTTTCCTGCCAACGTTGCGCCGGCGTCAGGCGATACCATTCGGCCCACTCCGCCTCGCACACGTCTTCGGGTTGAATCCGTCTGGATGGTTCGCTTCTCATGTCGTTGCCTCATGCCATGCTACCCGACAATCATGGGTCATTTTACCGTCGAAGAAAGTATTCAATACAAGTTCTATCCGGCGTTATCGGTCTGCCCACCAACCAGAGCGGCGCGCGTTTCGGGTGACAAGTGGCGCAACGATTCAATAACGCGCGGCAGCAGTTTGCACAGCGCATCAACTTCGTCTTCGGTGTTGCCGCGCCCCAGCGAAAAGCGTGTGCCGGCACGCGCCAGGCCAACCGGACGGCCAATCGCTAAGAGAACCGGGCTGGGGTCGAGGCTGCCCGCAGCACAGGCTGAGCCGGTCGAACAACAAAAGCCGCCGCGCGCATCAAGTTCGAGAATAAGACCTTCACCCTCCACGCCATCGAACGAAAAGTTGACGATGCCCGGCACGCGCTCGCTGCGATGCCCATTGAGAAACGCACCTTCGACATTCTTTTCAATGCCCTCGATTAATCGCTCGCGCAGAGCGGCGACGCGCGCTTCTTCGCCGTTTTCCATGGCGCGCATGGCCACGATGGCGGCGGCACCCATAGCCACAATAGCGGGCACGTTTTCGGTTCCAGCACGGCGTCCCCGCTGTTGCGTGCCGCCATCGACTAAGGGATGCAAGCGCACACCACGCCGAATATAAAGAGCACCCGCGCCCTTGGCTCCGTAGAACTTGTGGCCGCTCATCGTCAGCAAATCGACGTTTAACGCTTTTACATCAACGGGAATATGGCCGACGGTCTGGCAGGCATCGCAATGGAATAGAACCGTGCGTTCGCGGCACAGCGCACCAATTTCGGCAATAGGCTGCAAAGTGCCCATCTCATTGTTGGCGTGCATCACCGAAACCAGAATGGTGTCGGGGCGCAGGGCGGCTTCGATACTTTCAACGAGTACTCGTCCGTCGGTATCGGGTGCGACGTAAGTCACTTCAAAGCCGTTGTTCTCAAGAGCATGGCATGGATGCAAAACCGCGTCGTGTTCAATCTGCGTGGTGACGATGTGGCGCCCTCGCTCCGCCAGACGATGCGCAACGCCTTTGAGCGCGTGATTATTGCCTTCCGTCGCGCCGGAGTTGAACACGATTTCCGCAGGACGCGCACCCAGCAACGCGGCGACTTGCTCTCGCGCCACTTCTACGACGTGTTTAGCCTGCTTGCCCAGGTGGTGCAGCGAACTCGGGTTGCCATACGCCTCGCGCAGAAACGGCTGCATGGCTTCAAAAGCATCATCACAAATGGGCGTTGTGGCGGCGTGGTCGAAGTAAGTGCTCATGATGAGAACTCGGGCCACGAAAAAACACGGAAGTTCACGGAATGATTGGACAGTCGCTGATCCGGTCAGAGACTGTTTCTCACATGTTCCGTGTCATTCTGTGGGCTTCCGTGGCAAAAGTTTATCCACTCAGCGGAATGACGCCCGGTGTACCGGCTCCGGGAATGCGAAACACCTGATCTTTCATGGCAATGGTGGCCACGCGACGTGCCACGCCGCCGGCGATTTCACGGTAGGTATGCGCGATGCCGCTTTCCGGCTGCGCGATCATGATCGGTTTGCCGGCGTCGCCACCGCGTGTGATGTCGAGGACTCGGGGAATCTGTCCCAACAGCGGCACTTCAAATTCGCGTGCTGCGCGTTCGCCGCCGCCTTCACCGAACAGATTGATGCGCTCGCCCTGCGGCGTTTCGTAGTAGCTCATGTTTTCCACGATGCCCAGAATCGGCACCGCGATGCCGGTTTGCGCCATCTTGTGAAACATGCGTCCGGCGCGCATTACATCTTCTAAAGCGACAGCTTCGGGCGTTGTCACAATCACGGCACCGGAAAGCGGCGCGCTTTGCACCAGCGTCAACTGCGTGTCGCCGGTGCCGGGCGGTAAGTCGATGATGAGGTAATCCAGTTCGCCCCATTGCACGGCGCCCAGAAACTGCTGAATCATCTTGCCGACCATGGGGCCGCGCCACACGATGGGGTTTTGCTTTTCGGTCAGAAAGCCAATCGAAATCAGTTTGATGCCGTAACGCTCTAAGGGCACGATGCGCTGCATGCCGTTGTCGTCTTCGAGTTCGGGCTGCTCGCCTTCGGGCACGCCCAGCATGATGGGAATTGATGGGCCATAAATATCGGCGTCCATCAAGCCCACTTTGGAGCCGCTTTCAGCCAGCGCAAGGGCCAGATTGACAGCCGTTGTGCTCTTGCCGACACCACCTTTGCCGGACGCAACGGCTATGGCGTTTTTGATGCCCGGAATCAGGTTGCGAATCTCAGGCGGGCGGCGTGTTTGCGCCGTCATCTCGACCGCGACTTTCTCCACGCCAGGCAAGGCCATAACGACATTTTCGCACTGCTTTTTTAGCTGGTCTTTAACCGGGCAGGCGGGCGTTGTCAGTTCCACGTTGAAAGCGACGTTGCCGCCGCACACGCGCACGTTCTGCACGAATCCCAGATCGACTATGTTGCGCCCCAGGTCGGGGTCGACCACTTGTGTCAGGGCATCTAAAACGTCATCTCTCAAAGTGTTTTCGTCGCTCATATCACTGTTAGCGCCCGGTGTGAGTACTCGTTTGCGTGGCGCTTTCCTCCGGCATTTCCTGCAAAATGTTTGTCTCAGGTTTCCTTGTGCATCTTATCACAAAGTCGTGTTTTACGATGCCTCGTGACACGATGCCGCGTCAGGGCATAATCAGGCGCACGGCGGCCAGGGCGGTGAAGGCCAGCAATAAGTTTTCAAAAACCTGCTGTGAAATTCGACTGAGAAGAAAACGGCCCAAACCGATACCGGCGATAATAGCGGGCAGCAACAGCAAATCGGTTGTGACCGAAAGGCCGTTGATGAGTTTTAAGTCGATGCTAAACGGCACCTTGAAGAGGTTGACAATAAGGAAGAACCATGCGCCTGTACCGACGAACTCCCACTTGGGCAGTTTCATCGCGAGCAGATACATAGTAGAAATCGGGCCGGCTGCGTTAGCCAGCATGGTTGTGATGCCGCAGGCGCCGCCCATTATCCAGCCGAAGCCGCGCGTGTGCGGAATGTGTGACATCCAGTCTTCGTTGCGTGAACGCAGCCACTGCAAAATCACCATGAACAACACGAGCCAGCCGATGAGTGGCTTGAAAACATGGTCGGGAATGTGCTTCATCCACTTCATCCAGGCATAGGCGACAATAACGCCTAGAAACGCAGGAGGAATCAGGCGCACGATGTGCGACCATTGCGCGTGCTTGCGAAATGCCGTGACCGCAAAGCAATCGGCGAAGATGAGCATCGGCAGCAGAAAGCCGGTCGATTCCTGCGCCGGCATGATGCCCGCCACCAGCAAAACGGCAATCATGCCCATGCCGCCGAAACCACTTTTAGAAAGCCCGACGCAAAAGGCCGCCACAATCGCAATCAGCCACTGCGTGCTGTTGAAGTGTGCGATGTTCATGCGCGCGAAGAAGCGGCGTCCGGCAGGTCATCGAGCGTTTGTTCATCGAGTACTCGCAAGATGTCGTGCAGTGTGGAAAGGTGAACGACATGCTCGCTGGCGCTGTGCGTTTCGCCCGAAGCCAGGTCGCGGCTGTCGCGCACCAGCCACAACGGCGTCATGCCCGCAGCGCGCGACGGCACGACGTCTTTTTCGTAGTGATCGCCGATGTAGAAGCAATCACGCGCCGTGAGTTGCGGCACGGTGCGGCGCGCTTCCTGCAGACCGTGCGCGAAAAAGCGGGGTGAGGGCTTTTCTTCGCCAAACGTCGCAGACGACAGCACAAAGTGGAAGTACTCGCTCAGACCAAGGTCATCGAAGATTTGCGGCAGTTGGTAGTCCCAGTTAGAAAGTACGCCCATCGGCACGCCGCGCGTCTGCAACTCTTGCAGCACTGAGCGCGTTTCGGCAAACGTTTGAAAGACGATGGCTTCGCTCAGAACATCGAGTACTTGCTGTGGCTCCAGCGGCACTTCGTGGCCTTGTTCACGCACCGCATCGCCGATGATTTGCGCGCATTCGTTGCGCAGTTGGAGCCAGCTCGCTTCATCGCGGGCGCATACGGCGTGCTTGATGTAGTGGCGCATTTCGCGGTGCGCGGCGCGCGTTACAATGTCAAGGGGCAAATTGACGCCGCGCATGGCGAAGCCGCGCTGCAAACGTCCGTAAAAATCATCGAGTTCAGCAAGAGTGCCGTAGGCATCAAAGATCAAAAATGGCTGCACAACAGCAGTGTAGCAATTTACAGTTCAACAAGAAGCTATCTTGCAAGCAGAACCCGGAACGTGAGTGACGGGCTTGTTACGCCTCATGCAAACCCGTCACTCACGTTCCGGGTTCTGCTTGGAGAGTCATGTGTTGTCCTATTTTGCGGCAATTTAACACTTTGTCGATGCGCGAAAGGTATCCTTAAAGTGTATGCGTAAAACCAAATTGGCACCCGCACAAAACAAGAAGACCATCACGCGCGACCTCGATAGTCCCGCGTTGCTTTTTAATCGTGAGCTGTCGTGGCTCGACTTCAACGCACGAGTACTCGAAGAAGCGCTGGATAGCACCAATCCCGTGTTTGAGCGTTTGAAGTTTCTCACCATCTTTTCGTCCAATCTCGATGAGTTCTTCGAGATTCGCGTGGCCGGTTTGCAGCAGCAAGCCGAAGCGCATCCCGGTCGCACCGGCCCGGATGGATTGACCGCGCAGCAAACCCTGGAAGCTATTGCCGACCGCGTGCGGCACATGGTGAAAGAGCAATATCGCTGCTATCGCGAAAACGTGGTGCCGGAGCTTTCGGCAGCCGGCATCGATTTGCACACCGTGGAGGATCTCAGCCCCAAAGGTCGCGCCTGGGTGCAAAACTATTTTCGGGGCGAAGTCTTTCCCGTCCTCACACCACTGGCGATTGACCCGGCACACCCGTTTCCGCAGTTGCTCAACAAAAGCCTGAACCTGGCGGTGGTGCTGGCAATTCCCGATACGCCCGGCCAACTTGACGGCATGAAACCCGATGAATCGCACGAAGACACCCGCTTTGGAGTGGTGCAGGTGCCACGCGTTTTGCCGCGTTTGGTGGCATTGCCGCCTGAAGCGTGTCCGGCAGGTCGGCGCGTGTATGTCTTTTTATCATCCGTCATTTCCGAATATATCGGCGACCTGTTTCCCGGCCTTGAAGTGCATGGTTGCTACGCTTTTCGCGTCACACGCAACTCCGAGTTGTATCTCGATGAAGACGAAGCCGATAACCTGCTCGAAGCGATGCGCGAGCAGTTGCAGCAACGGCGTCGTGGCGATGCCGTGCGTCTCGAAGTGCAAAAAGGCTGTGATCCGGCTGTGGTTGAAATGCTGCTCAATACCTTTGAGTTGGAGCCAATTGATCTTTTTGAAGTCGATGGCCCGGTCAACCTGCCGCGCTTGATGACGGTGTATTCCAACGAAAAACGGCCCGATCTTAAAGACCCGCCGTTTACGACCGCCAAGCCGCGCGCCCTGCGCAACATCGAATCGGCGGATGAGTTTTTTGCTGCGTTGCGTCATGAAGACATCTTGCTGCATCATCCCTATGATAGTTTCAGCAGCGTAACCGATTTTGTGTCGCGCGCCGCTGAAGACCCGCATACGCTGGCCATCAAACAAACGCTATATCGCACATCGGGCGACTCGCCCATTGTGCAGGCTCTTGTGCGCGCGGCGGAAAACGGCAAGCAGGTCACGGCCTTAGTCGAGCTGAAGGCGCGCTTCGATGAAGAAAATAACATTCGCTGGGCGCGCCGCATGGAAGAAGCCGGCGTTCATGTTTTATATGGCCTGGTCGGATTGAAAACGCACTGCAAAATGGCGCTGGTCGTGCGTCGCGAAGGCGCGGAGATGCGGCGCTACGTGCATGTGGGAACCGGCAACTACAATCAGGTAACGGCGCGGCTTTACACCGATGTGGGATTGTTAACGGCGCGCCCCGAAATCGGTGAAGACGCGGCCAAAATTTTTAACCTGCTCACCGGCATGAGCCAGTTTCCCGGTCTGGAAAAGCTGCGCATGGCGCCATTTGGCTTGCACGATGAATTTCGCACTTTGGTCGAGCGCGAAGCGGAGCACGCTCGCAAACACAAAGGCAAAGCGAGTACTCGTAAGCCCGGTGCTCCGGCGCGCATCATCGCGCAGATGAACTCGCTGGTCGACCCTGACATAATTAAAGCGTTGTATCGCGCTTCGCAGGCCGGCGTGCAGATCGACCTCATTGTGCGTGGCATTTGCTGCTTGCGTCCCGGTGTTCCCGGCGTGAGCGACAACATTCGCGTGCGTTCCATCATCGACCGCTTTCTGGAACACCCGCGCATCTACTATTTCGCCAACAACGGCGATGAAGTAATTTATTGCGGCTCCGCCGACTGGATGCCGCGCAACTTTTTCCGGCGCATTGAAGTGGTGTTTCCCGTTGAGGACGAGCGACTCAAAGCACGGCTGCGCGATGAAATCCTGGCGGCCTCCCTGCACGATAACGTCAAAGCGCGCCTGATCCAGCCCGACGGCACGCATGTGCGCATCAAGCGTGCACCCAATGAGCCGGCGCTGCGCTCACAAAAGTGGTTGTTGGAACGCGCCAGGCGTGGCGACTCAGGCGCAGCGGATTTGATGGACAGCCGTCCGATGGCTGCGCCGGTTACGCCTTCGCAGGCCAACGGCGACGCGGGCACGCCGCGCACTCTGCCGGGAATCTTCGAGATGACGCCACGCACGGCGCCACACGTCATCCCGCCGATTTCTACCGATGGACGCGCCGGCACCATGGGCGACCCGGTTTTGCAATCGGCAGCATTGGAATGGGAAGCGACCGAGCAGCGCGACCGGGAATTGCAACGCGAAGACAGCGAGCGCCGTGTCACAACTGTGGTGAGCGATGAAGACGCGGCATCGTCACTGGGCGCCTTTCCAAATGCGCCTGATAATGGCAACGACGTTGACGCAGCAGTTGCAACATCATTAAAATCTACGAGCAAGCCCATTGCACGCGGCGCGAAACAAAAAACGAGTACTCGTAAAACATCGCGGCGCGGCAACGCTTCGTAGCACTGATGCTTCGTAGCACTGATGCTGCGCAGCACTAATGTGCAGCACTAATGTTTGGTAAGCGCAGCTTCATCAGCAACTTCGTAAAGGAACTCCTCTTATGACAAGGCATTTCGTGTCGGTCGATGTCGGCGGCACCAAAATTCTGGCGTGTGTCGTCACTGAAAGTGGTAAGATCGTGGTGCGTCAGAAAGAGAAGACCGACCGCCGCTCCAAGAAGCGCCTTGTCGAGCAAACCCAGGAAGTCATCAGCAGCGTCATTCGCACCGCCAACCTCAACCGGGGCGATATTTCCGGCCTGGCCCTTGGCGTGCCCGGCGTGGTCGATTCGGCGCGCGGCCATGTGGTCATTACGCCGAACGCACCACTTTCGGATACGCCGCTTGGGCCGTTGATGCACGATTGTTTCAATGTGCCGGTTGTCATCGGCAATGATGTCAACTTCGGAGTACTCGGTGAGCAGTGGCGCGGTGCAGCGCGGCGTGCGGAATCGGCCTTTGGCATCTTCGTCGGCACCGGCATCGGCGGTGGATTGATTCTTGACGGCAAATTGATCGAAGGCTTTCGTGGCCTCAGCGGCGAGATAGGCCACTTGATGGTGCCGCTGGGCGCCGATGAAATCGCCGGCATGTTGACGCGCAAGCATCTGTTTCTGGAAGACCTTTGCTCGCGCACGGCGATTGAAAATCAGTTGCGCCACGCCATTGAGAAAGAAGGCAAGAAATCGCTGCTGACCGAAATCGTGGGAGACAAGAAACTGGAGCGCATTCGCTCGGGTGCGTTGCGCGATGCCCTGCGCCGCAAAGACCCGCTCGTTACCGATGTGATGCGTCGTGCCTCTTATTTACTGGGCCTTGCAACGGCATCTGTGCTGCACGTCGTCGACCCTGAAGTGATTATCTTCGGCGGCGGTGTTATCGAAGCGTGTGGCGATTTCATGCTGCCGCTGATTGAAAAAACCGCGCACAAAGTCGCGATGCCGGGAACGGGCCAGCCATTGCAAATCGTGCGCTCGGAACTGGGCGATAACGCCATTGTGCTGGGCGGCGTGGCGCTGTTACGCAGTCGAGTACTCGATGGTGCCAACCCGGCGCCCAACATGGTTTCAATGCCGAAAACCAAGCCACTATCCCGCCCGCGCGTTCAGGTCGACAAACCATTGAAGGCCGCTAAAAAGTAACCTCGCGACACTGCAAACAAGCCTCTCCTTGGACGAACTCCTTCCGAACCGCACGGTGGCAAAGCGGCTCTCAGCAGCTATGGCACTTAACGAACGATAGGCTACACGTTGTCATTCCGAGCCTGCGAGGAATCTTTATGTGATGCAACTAAGATTCCTCACCGGCTCGGAATGACACGGAGTCGAACTCCTGTACGTGTGGCTCATCGTTCGTTAAGTGCCATAGTTACTCAGTGCAAAATTCAGCTAACAGTGCGCGCTTTAACTTCGCCACCGCTTGTGATCTCTAGTGGAACTGTCAGCTTTGAACTGCCGCCTTGTGCTAATTCGAAAGGCACGCGCACGCGCATCTGTCGCACTAAACATGCGCCCTGGTCATCGGTGCAGTAGAAGACCGTGGTGTTAACGATGGCGCTGCCTTGTCCGCTGATTTTGGTGCTAATGGGCACAACCAGGGGCAGCTTGAAATCTTTGGTTGGAATTGTGGTCTTCGATAACGTGACGCCATTGCCTTCCACGCGCGCGGTGAAGCGTTGCGGCGATTCTTTGTTCAAGTGGTGCCGGGCTGGCAGTTTGACATCGAGAACAAGTTGTCCTTGCGTGTTTGGAGCGAGCTTGGCTAACGCCAGTGTAATCGTGCCTTCGTCTGGATTCACGGCGCGCAGCGGGCGCGATGGTTCCGCCGGTGCGGGTTGCGGCACGTTTTTCAATTGCAGTGTCGAAACTTGCTTGCTGTTCAAGTCGATGACGCGGATCGCGTGGTTATTGGTGTCGGCCACGAAGAGCCTGGTTCCGGCCAGGCTCAGTCCGCCCGGTTCATAGAACTGCGCTGCGCGGGCCGGGCCGTCTTGATGGCCGCCGCCTTTACCCGTGAGAGTTTCGATTGAATTATTTTGCAGGTCGATGGCTTTGATTTTGTGGTTGTAGGTGTCGGCGACATAAACGCGGCCCGCCGAGTACTCAACACCCAGCGGATGCTGCAAACGAACACCCGTGCCGCTGCCATCGACATCACCGAAATCGAACAGATTCGGCCCTGCGCCGCCCCCGGCCAGAGTCCTCACCCGTGCGCTGCGGGCTTCTTGTGTTTGCAAATCGACGGTACGCACTGAACTTGATTCGCTGTCGGCGAAGAACAGCTTCTGCCCGTCAGTGGCCAGATCGGAAGGCTGTGCCAGAGCAGCACTTTGCAAGCTGCCGTCGATGCGCGCTTCTTGTCCTGAACCGGCGTATGGGCCGACGCGACGGGTCTTCAGATTCATGGCCCAAATCTGGTGCGGCCCGGCCATCGCGATATACAGCGTATCGCCGAGTTGCTCCACATCCCACGGCGAAGCGAGTTGCGCTCCGGTTCCCACTCCTCCGGTGCTGCGCCAGGGAGCCTGCTGGCCGGTGCCGGCCAGCGTTGTGACGGTGCCTTTGTTCAGATCAAGCGCGCGAATGGCATGGTTTTCCGTATCGGCGACATAGAGAACGCTCTTATTGGCACCAAGCGCCATGCCTTGCGGGCTGCGAAATGTCGCCAGGTCAAAAGCTCCGTCCTGGAGGCCCATTTCGCCACTGCCTGCTACGGCTTTGACATTTCCGTTCAAGTCGCTGATGACAATGCGATTATGGTTTGTATCGGCAATAAAGAGCCGGTTCGAAGCGGCGTCCGCCAGCACTTTGCCGGGATAACGCAGCGGCGTGGCAGCTACTCTGGCGGCTTCGAGAGCGAACTTGACGGGTGTGACATTCAGCTTGCCCGATTGGCGGAACTGTTTGGCGACACGGCTGATTGTGCTATCGAGTACTCCAAAATTGCCTTCGCCCGCGACTTGCCCCACGACATTGCCCGCCGGGTCAATAAGGACAAACGTCGGCCAGGCATTAACGCCGAAGGAATTCCACACGCGCATGTCGCGATCGACTAAAACCGGATGCTCGATGTTGTAACGCATAACTGCGTTGCGGATGTTGCCGCCCTCGCCTTCGTTGGCGAACTTGGCGGAATGCACGCCGATGACCACAAGTTCGTTGGGATACTTACGCTCCAATTTCTTCAGGTCGGGCAGGATGTGCATGCAGTTGATGCAGCCGTAAGTCCAGAAATCGAGCAGCACAATCTTGCCACGCAACGCGCGCAGGGACAGCGGTTTTTCTGTGTTGATCCATGTAAAGCCGGAGGGGAATTCCGGTGCGTTGACCGCAGAGGAAAGTTCAACTGGAGCAATAGGTTCTGCTACGTTGGAGTCTGTTTTGAGTTGTTGTGGAGCCTTGCGCTGCGTTCCTACCACGACTGCGATAATCAGAGCAAAAGTGAGTGCGGCAGAAACGGCAATATTGGAACGTCCGAGCCAATGGTGCATGAGTACTCCATGAAGATGTGCTGTTGCAAAGCACGAAGTAAAACGCCACGCGTTCCCACGTGGCGTTTTACGTTCATAGAGTTGTAGGCAATGCGGATGAACGGTTGTGCTACTTCGAATCGATTTCGTTGACCACGTCGGCCAGTTCCGGCATGTTGCGCCAGCTATGCTCCGCAACAAAGCCGATCAGTTCTTCGGCGCGGCTCAGGTTGTAGGGCGTATCGTGCGGGCCACTGGTATCGGCAAACTCGGCCAGAGTCGGGTAATGACGGCGAATCAAGTCGGGCACGTTGTAGGGTGTAAAGGCATCGCGCGCCGAAATGATAATCTTGTGACTGCCTTCCACCGGCGCTTCGACCGCAAGGCGAAAAGCGCGTGCCGTATCGCGCACATCAATGTAGCTCCAGAATTCGGGTGAGCGCCGCTCGTGGTTGTTCATCAAGTGGCGGCGGCGCCAGTGTACGTGTTCGCCATCAAGCTTGATGACCAGCGTCAGCCGCAGCGAAATTGTCGTCATGCCGGTGCGGCGCGAGTAGGCGGCGGCAGTTTGCTCGTTGAGAACTTTAGACAGGCCATACAAATCTTGCGGCAGGTCGGGATGGTTTTCGTCAACCGGAAAGTATTGCGGATCGACCTGGTGAGTGGGGAAGACAAATCCAAAAGCGCAGCACGATGAAGCCAGCGCTACGCGCTTGATGCCGTGCGCCATGGCGGCGTCCAGCACATACTGCGTCCCGACCACATTGATGTTGAACAGCACATCATCCATGCGCCCCGGGTTGGGAATGGCCGCCAGATGCACGATGGAATCGCAACCTTCGGCGGCGCGTAGCATGGCCATGCGGTCGGTGACATCGGCATACTGCATTTCGACGCGCCCGCGCAGGTCTTCCGGCAATGGTGTTTTGTCGGTGCCGCGCACCTCATAGCCGTGCTCTAAAAATTCGCGCGCCACGGCGGTGCCGACGCGACCGCTGACGCCTGTAACGAGTACTCGCATTTATTCCTTTGCTGCTTAAGTCTTGATGAAACCCTCATACGTGGGCATATGCCGCACGCCTGGGGCAAAAATGACCGGCACGAGTAAAGTACTCATGCCGGCATTTGGTTCGTAATGGAACGATCTGTCAGTTGGCAGTATAAACCAAAGTGTCGTGTTCAGCCTGTGCGGTACCGGTCGCTGATGCAAGGCTATACACGAAGCTTACACCCCTCGCTTGCAGCGACAGACGAAGTGCGGGTGATGTCCCGGCATTTAACCGCACCTGCTCTCAGCCCTGATAGACAAAGCCGGTGAGATCGGCCTTCTTGCGCAGGATGCCCACTTTAACGGCAATGTCGGCATCGCGCTTGAGGCTCTCTTCGTTGGCTTCGTTGGTGAACTGAATCGTCTTGAAGGCGGCCGCAGCCACATCCGGCGTCAAACGCTTGGTGGTGACTTTGCTCCATGCGGCCAACACGGCAGCGTCGCCTTTGGTGCGATCGGCATTCAGCTCATCGGTGATGGCGCGGTGCGCGGCGACGAACTGTTTAACAAAGTTCGGATTCTTGTCGGCGAATTTCTTGGTCGTGAACACCACACCCGCCAGATAGTCGCCGTTCGCCAGAATCTGTTTCCAATCGAGCAGGGGACGACCATTGCCGTTAATGGCCACAAAGCTGGGCCACGGCGCTGGAGCCGCGACGGCTGCGACTTCGTTGCGCTTGAGCGCATCGGCCTGCTGCGCCGGCGGAATCACAATAAGCTTGACATCTTTTTCGGGGTTGAGACCGGCTTCCAATAGGTTGTAGCGCACCATGGCATCAACTGTGGAGCCGTTCTGGTTGATCGCAACTGCTTTCCCTTTGAGGTCTTTCACGGTTTTTATCGGCGAGTTCTTATTCACCATGATCTCGGTGCCGCCTGTGGCCGAGCCGGCCAAGAGCACCATGTCGCGGTCTTTGCCGTAAGCCTTGATGGGCGGATAGGGGCCGGTATAGGCGATATCGACCACGCCGCCGCGCAAAGCTTCCATGACAGCCGGGCCGGCGGGAAAATCTTTGCCGGTGAACTGGACGCCAGGCACGCGCTTAGCGTATTCGTTGTTGGTCAGGCCGAGCAGAGGTTGCGGCATCACGATGTTGGGCAGATAGCCGATGGTGACTTTCTTGATTTCGCTGGGGCCGTTCGCCGCAGTCGAAGTTCCCTGAGTACTCGTGTTGCCTGCGTCGCTTGTCGCCGTCGTATCGCCGCTTGTGTTGTTGCCGCCGCAGCCAGCCGTTGCAAGCGCCACAATAGCGGCCAACGATGCTTTTGCCCACGTCAATTGCTGAATTTTCATAAGTTCTTGTTGCTCTCCATGTTCAATGAATGTATTTTATGCCCGCACGCCGGTTAAACCCCACAGCGTGCTCAGGCGCTTTTGCAGCGGCGCAAAGACCAGTTCCTGCACGGCCAGTCCGATGACGATAATAATAATGATTGTGGCGATGACGCCTTCCATGTCGCCGTTATCGCGGTCGCGCTCCAGCAAGAAGCCCAGTCCGCCGCTGTTGACGATGAGTTCGGCGGCCATCAGCGAACGCCACGCGAACGACCACCCGATTTTTAAGCCTGTGACGATATTAGGCAGCGCCGCCGGCAGCAACACCGAAAAATAGAGGCGCGGCCCATCGGCGCCCAGCGTGCGTCCGGCGCGCGCCAAAAGGGGTGGCACATTGCGGATGCCATCGGCGACGGCCACAATCGTGGCGAAGAGCGCTCCGAAAACTGTAACGAAAAGAATGGGCGCTTCGTTGAGGCGGCCAAACCACAGGAGCGCCAGCGGCACCCAGCAAATCGAGGGCAGCGACTGCAACGAAACCGACAGCCAGCCGATGGTCTTTTCCGCCAGAGCAAATCGCGCCACCAGCAACCCAAGTGGAAAACCGATAGCCACTGCGACGAAATACCCTTGCAACAGTCGCCAGATGCTGGCCCAGATCGCAGGCGGGTAGGGCGCCTGTTTGAAGGCTTCCCAGAAGCTCTGCGGCATGGGTTGGCCTGGCAGTGGCTGGTAGTCGCCGATGAAGTAAGACAACGCGAATCCATCGAGCATCCAGCGCGCGACTTCCATGGGAGAGCGAAACAGCGCCGGCGACCACAGGTCGAGCCGCGTCACTAGAATGGCGTGCGCCACTTGCCACACGCCAACCAGTAACGCCACAAAAACCGTACGGATGAGAACATCTTTCCAGCGCTGGCGCCGCTCCCGCCGCCGGATGTCCTCAAACTGCGCCGCATCGGAAGCGCGGCCCCCATCATGAGCGTGAGCGGTGGCAAGGGTGCGACTCGCATCGGAAACCGAAGCCGTTGGTGCCGCTCCCGCGATGGGCGTGGCCGGCATTTCGGATGAGCTTTTCGCGGGCGAAGGCGCGTGTTCAGTGGCCATCGCGCGCGGCCTCCTGCAAGTGTGGCTGGCGTAACGGTTCGTGCTCGTGAGCGGTGTCTCGGTCGTATTCTCCGGCTTCGGCCTGTGCCACTTCGTCACGCAGAGTACTCTGGATGCGCGAAACGGTTTCAGCGACCAGGGTTTCAGTGGTGCGGCGTGGATACGCCAGGTCTTCGAGGTCGAATTCGCGTTTGATGCGTCCGGGGCGGGCCGTGAAGACGATGACGCGTGTCGCCAGCGTCACGGCTTCGCGTACGTTATGCGTCACGAAAAGAATGGTTTTTCGCGTTTCGCGCCAGATTCTTTCCAGTTCGACATGGAGATGATCGCGCGTCTGCGCATCGAGCGCGGCAAACGGCTCATCCATCAGCAGCACTTTGGGGTCAACGGCCAGCGCGCGCGCCAGAGCAACGCGCTGTTTCATGCCACCCGAAAGCTCGTGCGGCTGCGCCTTGGCGAACTGCGCCAGGCTAACCATCTTGAGAAAACGGTCGGCCACGGCGTTGCGCTCAGCGGCTGGCATCTTCAAACTTTTGAGGCCAAACGACACGTTCTGGCGCACGTTCATCCAGGGAAAGAGCGCCGGCTCCTGAAACATCATGGCGCGCGATATGGAAGGGCCTCGCACAATCTGGCCATCCATGGAAACAGTACCCGAAGTCGGAGTCTCAAAACCCGCCAGCATGTTGCACAGTGTCGATTTACCGCAACCCGAAGGGCCGACCAGGCAGATGAACTCACCTTCGCCAATGCGCAAGTTGATGTCTTGCAGCGCCGTTACCGGGCCCGAGCGACCTTCGAATGTCTTGCGCACGTTCTCGAAACGGATTTCCATGAGAAAAGGGTAGAGGCGGTTTCGAGTACTCAGTTGGTGCTGTTGGCCGCTTCATCATGAGCCTATGCCGCGACAGTTAACCCCAAACCGTGGGCAATCCATCGTGGCCAAATGGCGCCTTGAACCCTGTGACTTCGCGCATCCATTGCCCTGCCGAAACCAGGCGGGGCGTCGCCGGTTGAAGCGAGTTGCTGCTCCTGGCGTGCGATACCGACGAAACCGCCTCGTTATTCTGGTATGTCTCGCGCCGGGAATGATCTTCCTGTGCAGTTTTTAATCCGCTTCCCGGCGCGCCTGTTTTGTGTATTTTCTGGTTATTCATCGCGACTTCTTCACCTTTTCTTTATCGTGCTGCGACCGCTTCATTTCAGCCTATGACTCATATTGAGCAAGAGCTATTGGCAACAATGCGAACAAGCGGTTCCCGGCGCGAGAAAGAAGCGGCCCTAAAAGGCACGCACCGGCGATACCGCGTCGAAGCGGACGCAGCAACATCGCACGGCAAAGAGGAAGAAGACGTTTTGAAACTGCATAAGGGTTTAAACTACCTGCTGGGTAGACTTACCAATCTCATTGTAAGTAAGTGCCGCACGGCTGTCAAGAAGTGAGCGAATTCAGAGTGGCGTGGCAAAGTTTTGCGTGGCCCAGAAGCTGCCATCTTTAACCACGATGCCGACACCGATGTACGCGGGCGACAGTGGCTCCGTGCGCAAAATGTTGGCGCGGTGTCCGGGCGATTTCATCCAGCCTTCGTGCGCACGCCGAAAATCACGCTCGGTCAGCATGTAGAACGGCGGCCCCTTCAACATGTAAATGTTCTCAGCGACCAGGCGCGGCGTGCGCTTATATTTTAATTGGTAGCGGTCGCTGACGCTGCTGCGCGAAGCCGTGGGTGAAGTATGCGAAAAGTAGCCTTTCTGCATCATTTCGCGCGAGTGGCCACGGGCCACTTCGGCCAGTGCGGGTGCAATCTTCATCAGAGGCAGGCCGCGTTTACGGCGCTCCTGGTTGGCCATGTCGCACAGCATCTTTTCGTATTTGGAAAGCTGCTGCCCTGTCGGCTCGGGCGTGCGCGCCGCGTTTCGCAGCGGAATGCTCACCGAGTTGTTGACGCGATTGCCGGCCTCGCGCGATAGCTGCGTCGCCTGTTCTTGCAGCCGGTTCAGAACTGGACGATTGTTCGGCTGTGACAGCCACAGCCCGCCACCGATTATCGCTAACAAAACCATCAGGGCGAGTACTCGCTTCATGACAAACCTTTCCCACGAACTTGATACAATATCAGTGCCGCACAGTTTTCTTTCGTTCGCGGTTGTCACCAGCGACGCTTCAGCACGATGCGCATTCCCATTGTTTCTTTTTTCTCGTCGGTTATACCGTCACGGCGCCTGATTGTTTACTTCGCTCTGGGCTCGCTGCCCTGGGTGGTGGCGTTACTGTCGCGCGAGTTCATCGTGGCGGCTCAGCTTTATCTCCTGGTGCTGGCCTTCGTGGCGCTGCTCGACCTCGTGCTGTCGCCGCAGCCTCAAGACTTTGAAATCGAGCGCCATGTGCCGGACAAGATGAACCTGGGCACGTCCAACAAAGTGCGGTTGGAAGTCCGCAGCCGTGCTGCCCGCATGCCGGAAACGCCCATGCCACTGACGCTGCGCGATGAACCGCCGCTCGATTGGCCGGTCACACTGCTGGAAGGTGGCGAGCCGGTGCGTGCCCCGGTCGACTCGCTGCGCACTTTGCCGGTTGTGGCGCGCCTCTCGGTTGGTCTTCTGCCGCGACGTGCAGCGTATGGCGAGTACTCGGTGACGCCGACACGGCGCGGCGTATGGCGCTTCGGAGCTATTTCGGGCCGCTATCTCACACGATTGGGGTTCTGGCACCGGCAGTTCCGCCGCGAAACCGAGCAGGAAGTGCGCGTTTACCCGGACACGGCGGAAGTGCGCCGTTACGAACTGCTGTTGCATCAGGATCGTTTACGTGAACTGGGCTTGCACACGGCGCGGCTACGCGGACGCGGCACGGAATTCGAATCACTGCGCGAGTACTCGTCGGACGACAACTACAAAGACATCAACTGGAAAGCCAGTGCGCGTCGTGGCAAGCTCATCTCGACGCAGTATGAAATCGAGCGTGACCAAACCGTTCTTATCGCGCTCGACTGCGGTCGCATGATGACGGCGATGGCCACAGAACGCAACGCCGTCAAAACCAATGCGGGTGGCCTGATGCCAGAGCAGGTGCGCCCTGAAGAGAACATGGTGCCGCTTTCCAAGCTCGATTGCGCCATCAACGCGACTGTTTTGCTGGCGCACGTCTCGGCTTCAATGGGCGATGCGGTCGGCGTTCTCTTGTTTGCCGATACAGTATTAGGCTTCGTGCCGCCTCGCAAAGGTCGTATTCAAATCGGCACCATCATCAACGCGTTGTATGCGGTGCAACCCGCGCTGGTCGAGCCCGATTACATCGGCGCCTACAACTATCTCATCAGTCGCAAACTGCGCCGCGCCCTGGTCGTGACGTTCACCGATGTCATCGATCCTGATGCCTCGCGCGAGTTACTGCAGGCCAGCGGCGCTTTACGCAAGCACCACAACGCACTGTGCGTAACTGTCAACAACCGCGACGTGATGGATCTGGCCCAACTGATGCCGCAAGATACCGGCGATCTGTACACCAAAGCGATGGCGCAACGTATGCTGTCGCAGCGCGCCGCCGGGCTGGAAGAGTTGCGCCGTCGTGGCGTGGGCATTCTCGATGTTGAAGCATCGCAGCTCACCGTGGCCACAGTCAATCGCTACCTCGACTTAAAAAGCCGCGCCGCGTTGTGAGTTGCGGGCGAGCTAACGCCTGTTTGTTGTGCGTTACGAGTACTCGACTGGCGGAAAAGTGGTCGTGCAAAGGTTGAGCGGAGGTTGCGATTTGCCTAGCGCCTGGCACGCCAAGCGCCTATGAGCGGTGCGCATTAAACGCGCTGTTACTTTTGCCATGCATCGAAAGGGCATAGTAACATTGTTCGCTTGCGGTGTACGGCTTCGATGGAACTGATCGAATAAAAACATGGGAAAACACGAGCAAAAAAAGAGGCAGTGGACAATCAAAGAAGTTGCTCTGTTTGCCTTGCCTTTGCTTGTGCCTGCCTTCTACTTTGGTAGGCAATTGATTGTCCCGCAGCCTAAGTTAACGATGCATTTTCAAGAACCGGTTGGCTCAGTGGCAGTTTCTCCTGATGGTAAAACAATAGCGATAGGAAGTAATAACCTAATCCTTCGCGATGCGAAAAGCGGAGCAATACAGAACATTCTTGCTCAATCAGGAGACACAAACTCTATAGCATTTTCATTGGACAACAAATTCCTGGTAACTGGAGGACACGGTACAGGGACTAATTCCATAGTAGCCTTTGCGGTTTGGGATGTTAATGCAGGCATTGTCGTCTGGTCTAAGACCTATACATTGGGGTCCGTGTCGGCCATGTTTTCACCGGATGGAAAAACGGTTGCGAGCAATTATGGCAGGGCATTGGGCAAAGTTCAGTTGTGGGATGCCTCCAACGGAGCTTTACGCTACACCTTAACGGATGAAGCCTACAAACGCGCATCAATGGCCTTTTCACCCGACGGAAATTACATAGCAGCTCAAGTTAATGAACGTAAAGGGAGCGAAGGCGTGAGACTATGGAGCACGCAAACGGGAGAATCGACAAGTTTCATTCGCATAAAAGGAATGGCTGACTGGCCGTTTGCGTTTTCTCCTGACAGCAAAAGTATTGCTGTTACAAGTCTTGATGGAAAAGGCACTCAGACATTGTCATTGATAGATGTGGGCACGAAGAAAGACGTTTGGAAGTGGCAGACGAGTGCAGAAAACCTGTCATTAGGCGCCGTCATGTTCTCGCCTAATGGCAAATTGTTATTCTGTGACTGTCCACATTTAGGTATTCTGATCTTTGACGCAAAAACCGGACGGTTGCTACAAACCCTGAAAGAAAAGGAAAATCATTGGGGAGGCGGAGCATCCTCATTAGCTATATTTCCTGATAGCAACTTTCTGATAAGTAAAGATGGAAATACAGCCAAAATTTGGGATATTGGCAAATTCAATCGTAGCAATTGAAGCTCCTCAACAGCAAGCGAACTAGGATCTGCACCCAAATTACTATAGCTTTCGCTCGTAATACCTCCACCATCTAGTGAGTTCCACTATTCTCTTGTAGGCGTACATCAAACACGCTTTGCTTTTGTCTCTTTCGAGCCGGCTGTGCTTCACAAAGCAAAGCCCAGCTTTTGCAGCAACTCATTCCAACGCTCGATGGGCAAACTGCCGCCTGAGGCTTGATCGTGGCCGTGGCCGTAGTTGCCTTCACCATCGGACAGTTCAATGGAGCGCAGGAATTGCAGCACGTTGGTGCCTTGTGGGGCGCGTGCGGAAAAGTTGACGCGCCCCGGTAAATACTTGTCGTTGGCGGCAATGACAATGTATTTCGGTAGTCGTGTGCGCCAGATTTGCGCGATAAGCGGGTGAATCTGGCACGGCGAATGAACGCGAATCAGCGCCACCTGACCGGCAAAAACGGGCGCCGCTTTCTTGCCTTCTTCCAGCGCCGCCTTCACTTCCTCGCGTGCGGCACGCAGTTGTTCCACCTCACGAGTACTCGCATGGACCAGTTCGCGCGGGCTGGAGTGCGTAAGCAGCGCCTGAGCCGCAATTTCCGGGTCGGGCTGCGATGAGCGGCGAATCGCATTTACCAGTGTCGTGGCTTCTTTCAGGTATTTCGCGGTGTACTTTTTCTTGGCGCCGGCCATGAGTTCAAACGGCGCGCGCTCGCCCAGGTCGCTGAGAGTGCCGATGGCGGCGATCCAATCGAGATCGGATATATCGACCAGCGGCGTGCACAGGTCGTAAATCATCAACGATGTGTTGGGAATCGGCTCCCATGTGTAGGCGCTGATGAGTGTGTCACCCGGCGGCACGCCTTCAGGCCGGTGATGGTCGATAAAACACGTTGGCACACCTTCAATAACTGGCGCTGACTGACTACCCAGGTCAAGGACGAACAGCGCACCCGGATTCGCTGCCGCAACACGCTCCCGCGAAGAAGGAGTCCAGGCATTGCGTTCTCGGTCGGGGACGACTCGTTGCACATCGGCAACGCCCATGCGCTCGCAGGCGCGCTGCCACACGACACCGGCGGCCACACCATCCGCATCTACATCGTGCAAAGCGACGACGTGCGCATCTGTCGGTTTTTTGGCTGCGATATGGCAATGCCTTTGTAAAAAGGTGCTGAACGCAACGCGCGCTGTTTCGAGGTTGGGTGTGGCACTCGGTGTATCGCCTGGTGCTGTGATGTCAGAGGTGTTCATAAATTGTTGGCCAAAGTATGCACGCGCCCAGTGAGCAGCCTATCAAAGGCCGCTAAGAGTGAAGGCGTCGAGGCCGATGTGTTGCCTTTTGAAACGGCTGCGGAACTAAATTGGCTAAATCGTTGCTTTATTCTTGCTAAGTCATCAATTCTCATTATGCGGTCGCATAGACAGGTGTATCATGAAAACAACAGCTAAAACGGCGCAGCAATCTGGGGAGAATTGCGCGCCAGAGAGCCTCCCAACGAGTACTCAGCACGGCTATGCCAGGCTGTGCGGCAGAGAAGGTCGCCAGGGTGCCATCATTCCTCGCATGCAGCGTGGTTTTACGCTGGTGCAGTTGCTTACTGTGCTGGCTGTTATCGGAGTTCTGGCGGCGATAATGATCAGCGTCTTTACGCGTGGTCGTGCTTCGGCTCGCCAGGCGCAATGCGACGCTCATCTGAAAGATCTCACCCTTGCCTTGAATGAATTCCGCACCGAAAACGGGCATTTTCCCGAACACCTGGTCGATCTGCGCACCAAAGGATACATTCAGGACGACTCTGCGTTGCACTGTCCGTCCGACCCGGACGAGCAAGGCTCTTACGGCGAATATTATGCCATTCGCGCCTCACGCGATAACAACGATCGTCCTATTCTAGTGTGTCCTTTCCACGAAGCCGATGGCGGCCAGGGCATGCAAGCCTTCAAGGATCGCCAGACGCAGCACGGCAAGGCGATGAAGGCGCAATTGCAAGGTGCCAGCGACACGACCGTCGAGCGCCCCGGACAGGAGCCGATTGCAGCGCGCGGCGGCATGGAAGTGCATGGCGGCGACCTTATCCGCACCGGCAGCGGCGGCTCGGCAACGATTGTTTTTGCCGATGGCTCATCCAGCGAACTGCGCGGCGGCAGCAGCGTAACCGTGATGCAGTCGTTTCGTGATGGGCGATCCACAGCGCCGCTTTATACCATGGTGCGACAGAAGTTCGGCGACGTGCTATACAAGGTCATCCCCGGCTCGCGCTTCGATGTGGTGACGCCAACCGCAACCGCTGGAGCGCTGGGCACCGAGTTCCGCATCCAGATTAACGAGCAGGGCAGCGGCCTCCTTTACGTGACGGAAAGCACCGTTTATGTTTCCACCCTCGATCAAAACGTAAAGATCCCAACCGGGGGCACATGTCATCTCACCGGAGACGACAGTGGTAGCAATGATCCCGGAAGCGGCAACCCCGGAAGCGGTAATCCCGGAAGCGGCTCCGGCGGTGGAAGTAATCCGGGCACTGGCACTGGCACTGGCACTGGTAGTGGTAGTGGTGGAAGCGGCTCGGGCGGAGGAGGTAATCCTGGCACTGGCGGCGGTGGTAACAGTGGTGACAACAGTGGCAGTGATGATGACGATGACAAAACTAAGGGCAATGACGATGACTACGATGATAACAACAACGGTAGCGGCAACAGCGGCAACGGCAACAGCGGCAACGGCAACGGCGGCAACGGCAACAGCGGTCGGCATTGAAAGCCGATTACCGTAAGGCGCACCTAAAGGTTGTTTCGAACGGTTCTTGAGTAGCTGTTTTCATGCACTGGCCTTTTCTGCATCCGACTTCTCGACAGACCCTGCGCCAATTGGTGCAGGGTCTGTTCCTTGGCGCTATTGTCGCCGGTGCTCTGTTACTGTTGCGCATCCTTTTCGCGCCCTGGGGCAACAGCGTCGAACGCAATGTGCTCGACATCATGTTCCGGCTGCGTGACACGCGCTACCCGCATCCGCAAATCGTAGTTCTGGCCGCCGATGACGACACGGTGCGGCGCTATGGGCGCTGGCCTTTGCCACGACACGTTTACACCAATGTGGTGCAGCGCCTGCATCGTGCCGGGGCCAAGACAATTGCCTTTGATATTGTGTTTTCCGGTCTTTCCAGTGCTCCCAACGATGAACAGCGTTTGAAAGATTTCGGCGAAGCCTGCCGCAGAATGGGTCATGTGGTGCAAGCCGGTTCCTATTATGCCGGCACCACGGAGCAGTACTCGATTTCGCACTCGGAGCAATTTGGTTTTGTGCCTCAGCGCGCTAAAGCCGTAGCCGATGAGTTGCCGTCGCGCTTTGCCGTCACGAATAAGGGTGGTGTTAGTCGCACATATCCTGGAGCGACTTTGCCGCACGCCGCGCTGCGTGGCAGTGCTGCAGCTATAGGGCACGTCAACGTCCGTCCCGATGATGATGTTGAAGGCACGCTGCGCAAAGTTCCCCACCTCGTTCGCTATCGGGGCGCTCTCTATCCTTCCGTTGGCCTGGCCGCCGCCACCGATTTCCTCGGGCTGAAGCCCAAAGATATTGTGGCGGTTCCCGGTGCGGTTCGTGTTGCAGGCCGTGAAATCCCGCTCGACCCGAATGGCGATGCGTGGGTGAACTGGGTGGGCGGCAACCGCACATTCCCCATCTACACCTTCGATGACCTGCTCGACACCAAGCAGTCACTGCAAGAACTGCGCGAAAAGTTCGAAGGCTGCCTGGTGGTAGTCGGCGTGACGGCAGCAGGCGCTTACGAACATCGCGCCACGCCGTTTTCGCCCAATCAACCCGCAGTCGAGTTGCAGGCCAATGCCGCCGATGATATTCTGTCGCGCCGTCCGCTGTATGAGGCGTCTTCCTTGGTGCAACGAGTACTCGTATTCGGCTTTTTGATGCTCACGGTTGTGCTGGTGGCGCGTCGTGCCGCCTGGGGTGCATTTGGAGTCACCCTGGTGCTGTGCATGGCATTGAGCGTAACAGCCGTGTTGCTGCTGGCGCACGCCAATTATTACCTGCCCATTGCGACACCGCTGCTGGGTGCGCTCTTGATTTGCGGCACCATGACGGGATACCGCCAGTTGCTCAACGCGCGCGAGTTGAGGGTCGCTGAAGAGCGCTATGCTCTCGCGGTGCGCGGCGCTAACGACGGCATCTGGGACTGGGACTTACAAAACGGCAGCATCTACTTTTCGCCACGCTGGAAGTCGATGCTGGGCTTCGACGAAGATCAAATCAGTTCCGACCCTGCAGAGTGGCTCGGACGCGTTCATCCCGCTGATGTAGCGGATGTGCGAGCGGCTATCCAAGCGCATCTGGAAGGTCGCTATCCGCATTTCGAAAGCGAGTATCGCATTCTGCATCAGAACGGCACTTATCGTTGGATGCTCTGTCGCGGATTAAAAGTTGGCCACGTCGCAGAACAACGCGCTATGCCGTGTGCGGCAACCGCAAGCGTGGCCACTGCGTCTGGCGTGGAGGACGCACCGCACGCATCTAACAAGGGCATAGCGAGTACTCACAGTGTAGAAACAGTCGATTTTTCTGCATACGGCGCGGCGCGTATGGCCGGCTCACAAACCGACATCACAGCACGCAAGGAAGCGCAGGAAGAACTCCTGCACAACGCGCTGCACGATCGTCTGACCAATCTGCCCAACCGCGTGCTGTTCATGGAAAGGCTGGGGCGCTCTCTGGCGCATAGCAGACGACGCCACGATTATCGTTTTGCCGTGTTGTTCATCGACATCGACCGCTTCAAAGTCATCAACGATTCGCTGGGCCATATGGTGGGCGATGAGTTGCTCAAAGCTGTGTCCTGTCGGCTGATAAGTTGTCTGCGGCCTGGCGATACGGCAGCGCGGCTGGGCGGTGACGAATTCACGCTATTGCTGGATGACATCGGTGACGTGAACGATGCCACACGCGTCGCCGAACGCTTTCAAAAAGAACTGTCGAAACCGTTCGACCTCAGCGGACACGAAGTGGCGCCTACAGCCAGCATCGGCATTGTTATCGGTTCTGCCGATCAGGGGACTTCGCAATATGAACAACCTGAAGACATGTTGCGCGACGCGGACACGGCTATGTACCGCGCTAAAGCGCTGGGGCGTTCGCGGCACGCCGTATTTGATGAAGCAATGCACGCCCGCGCCCTGGCACTGCTGCGCCTGGAAACCGACTTGCGTCGCGCTCTGGAAAAGCAAAACCTGCGCGTCTATTATCAGCCGATTGTGTGTTTGAAAAGCGGGCGCATAAGCGGCTTTGAAGCGCTCGCGCGCTGGCTGCACCCGGAGCGCGGCCTTATTCCTCCCGGTGAATTTATTGGCCTGGCCGAAGAAACCGGCTTGATTATCCCGATCGACCAGTGGGTGCTGCGCGAAGCATGCTCGCAGATTCGCCTGTGGCAACAGCGTTTCCCCACCGGCGAAGGGCAGGATCCGCTCTCCATTAGCGTCAACTTATCGAGCAAACAGTTCACGCAGGCCGGCATGGTATCGCAAATCCAAACGATTCTGCAAGAAACCGAGATGCGCCCGCAGGATCTCAAGCTGGAAATCACCGAAAGCGTGCTGATGGAAAACTCGAAATCGGCGGCTGCAATGTTGCTCGAACTACGAGAACTCGGTATTCGCCTCAGCATCGACGACTTCGGCACCGGCTACTCATCCTTATCATATTTGCACGAGTTCGCGCTGGATGTGCTCAAAATCGATCAGTCATTTACAAGCCGCATGGCTGAAGGCGAAAACTCGGCCATGGTGCAAACCATCATCACCCTGGCGCGCAGCATGAAGATGCAAGTCATCGCCGAAGGCGTTGAAGACGAGCGGCAATTAGCGCTGCTGCGCGGCCTTGCCTGCGATTATGGCCAGGGCTACCTGTTCTCACGCCCGCTCGACAGCGAAGCCGCCAGTGCCCTACTGGCGCGCGATTTACAATGGTAAGTTCTGCTGCGGCGCGCGGCCTTGCTGTAAACTAACCGCCACAAGTAAAAGCCGTTTGCAGTGGATGAAACGCTGTGATGTTTTCTGATCCAAAATGGGGAAATGGTTGTATCGCGCTTATCGGGGGAGTAGCCGGTTTCTTTCTGCTTGGTGCGGTAATGAACTATTTCAGTTGATCAGTACCTGCACCATTTGGCAGGCTTGTCGGCTTTCTCACTTTGCTGGCAATCGCACGTTTCATAGTCAACCAGATATTTGATTAGCACGGATAACAACATGCCCGTTGAGGCACTTCTTTTTCTCGTTATCGTTTTGTTGGTTCTTCGTCCACTCGTTCAGCGTCAGCAAGAGCGCGCATTAGCCGAGCGGCTCAAGAAAACTCGGGATCCCTGGGAAGCTATGATTGCGGTTGATAATCCAATGCAGGCCAGTAAACAGGAGGGCAGTTTTACGGCGAAATTGCGGGAATCCTATTGGTTCTGGCTCAGATGAACCCAGCCACCAACGAACAGCAGAACGACTGCTGTTCACGGCTGCTGAGTACTCAGGGCAATCGCATGAGAAATCGGACATGGAATTCACCCGCCCCGCAAGGAGCGGGGTTGTTTAACCAAAATCCCTCATACGATTGCCCTGGCTGAGTACTCGTTGGGCAACAGTGAGTGGCGTCTCGATCTTCTATACTCCTGCTATTCAGGTTGGGAGGGGATGACCCATGCAAAAACCAGGAACCGGATTGATTGCGGCAGGGTTAATTTTGGCTTCGTCAGCTTTGGTCGTTGCACAGTCACAACACGCTCCGCGCATCAAAGGGCACGGCTCACTTTCTTCAGGCACCAATCGCTACCAGGTCAGGATTACGACCAGTGAGGGCAAGCTCATGCTCATTCAGCCACCCCACACACAGTTTTACTATGAAGCGTGGAGCCTCTATCCCACAACTAATCGCAAACAGTCAGTCAGGTCATTTGGCTGTGAAGGTGAAGCCACTCTCGTCATGACTCAGTACGGCAAGCGAATAATGGGCATGACCATCAAGAAAGCCACCGTAGAAGTTGATGCCTTGCCTTCATAATGTGGCAAAGATCTTACGCAACGCGGGATGCTTGGGATACATGTGAAACCTCTCGCTGTTAGCATTCGCCAGACGAGCTGCTGCAATCAATCTCTTCCTCCTGGCCCGTGCCATGGCGCACCATCCGTAGCGATTAAGCCTGAACGTTATCAGGTGGCGATACTCGACGGTTGGCGAGAATCGGCTGGTGGAATATTGTCAGGAGTGCCAGGGCGTGGCGTGTCGCCTGGCCGTGTGCCGGGTTGCCGGCGCGGCATCGCAATGCCGCCCTGGACGCCCGCGACGCGATAGGCTTTGTTTTCCAGCACCATTAAATAGAGTGCTCGCACTGTGACGCCATCGCGACCTGTCAGGCTGATGGGCAAGGCTACGTAAGTGCCTTTTGCATCGGCGCGCGCGGTGCCGAAGCGGGCCTGTTTATAGCTGGCGAACTGCGGATAGGAGCCGGTAATGGCTTTACGAAAAGCCTCCACCGAGCCAAAAGTCGCGCGTAACCCGGCGCTCTGGTAAGTGGCGGCTTTCTGGTAGTCATTGGCGCGAAAGGCATCCAGTTGTGCTGTCACCGAAGTGATGGCGGCTTTGCGCTCGGCGGATGTGGCCGCTCTCCATTGAACCGGAGCAGGGGGAACGTTCTGCTGCACGTTAGGCCCGCTTGCGCCACGTCGCGGTGCCACCGACGAAATGCTGCGCAGCCGGTAAGCACCGATGGCCAACAGCATTCCGGCCATAATGAGAAAAGGCAGATAGCGATGGCGTATCATGAGCGTCTCCCGAGCGGTTTGATTGCGCTTTATTTTGGCGTCGCGTCATCGTTTTTGTCCAGCGGCGCGCGATGCGAGTACTCGCTTTCACCAGCTTTGAGCGTAGTCTGTGTCTCGCTTTTCTGCGCAACGATTTCCACTTTCGACCAGTCGATTTCGGCGGGCAGTTTGGCCGTCCAGGTGTAGCCTTCTACCGTAGCGGCGGCGCTGCCGCCTTGCCATCGCACAGAAATCTGTGAATCAGGTGTCGTTTCGCCCTGCAAGGTGCGCGGAGCATTTTCCTCTTCGCGCGCCGCGTTGATAATAAGAAACGGCTTGCCGTCGATAAGGCTGCGATGATAGGCCGTCAGCGCATCGAGTTGCGGCTCTGTGACGGGCGCGTTTCCCGGCCCGGCGGCCATGTCGTGAACAACCTGGCGTAATTTGCTATCGCTGAGTCCTTTGCCAAATCCTTCGCCGTAAAACGAACCATACGAGCCGTGACAGCGGGCGCAATTATTTTCAAAGTAGGACATGGGGGCGAATTCTGACACGGCAACTCCGGCAGAATGTTGCTGCGCTGCGTTCTCCTGAGTACTCGCACCGGCTTCAAGCGCAATGTAACTCTCGCTTGCTGTTGGCGCTGCGAGCAGCAGGCGACTGCAAGCAGCCAGCAGCGTCGCAACTGCAAGAAAAGGCACGCCGCCTCTCGATTGTAAAAACTGATGCTTCATGACTATTCCATTGGAGCGAGCTATCGCGTTTAGCGAGCTATCGCACCGGCGCGGCTGATGCGAAAGATGCGACGGGAATCGCACGAGAACAGAACTGTGCCGTCGGGGGCTTCAACGCAATCGACGGGACGATCAAGCACTTCACCATTGCTTCCTACTGTACTCACGACGGCCTGAGCGCCGTAGGGTCGCTGCGTTGCCGGGTCGAACAGTACGCGTTCGATGCGATAGCCCGCCGGTGCGGATGCGTTCCACGAGCCGTGGCAGGCGATAAACGCATCGCCCTGATGACCGGGAAAATAGTTCTTGCTGAGGAATGTCCAACCGTTGGGAGCCCAGTGCGCGCCCAGCGACCAGGCCGGCGGCGTGGTGTTGGCGATTAGTTCCAGAATGTCGGGGCGGTCGTAAAATTCAAGGCGCGGAATGCGGTTGCCGACCACGAACGGATGTCCGTAGAACTTACCTTCTTCGTAGTGATTGAACTCGCATGGCGGCATCACATCGGTCAGCGGATCGTAACGCGTGTTCGGGTTCTTTTTGCCTTCGCGCAGCCGTGCGCCGAATTCATCGCTATCATGATCGGCGCCCCACACTTCACTCGTGCCGGGACGAAGACGCAGCTTCTCCGTATTACGGATGCCGGAAGCCCACAGCGTTTTACCGCTGCCATCGAGATTGTAGCGCCACACTTTCTGCCGGTCGGTGTCGCGTTGATCGGTGATGTTGCCGCTGTCGCCGATGGAAGTGAAGATATGCTGATCCGTTACCAGAAGCGAACGCCACCAGTGACCGCCGCCTGAAGGAAGCTGCTCATCTGTGAGCACGGTGACCACTTCATCCGCTTTGCCGTCGTTGTTCGTGTCGCGCCCGCGATGAATGGCGCCGCTCTGGGCGAACCACAACCAACCGTTGTGAAAGCTCATGCCGTGCACGCGCTGGCGACCCGTGACAAACTCGGCGGCCTGCGTGTATTTGCCGTCGGTGCCGGGACGCAGTGTCACAATAGCGCCGCGCCCCGGCTGCGACACGTAAAGCGTGCCTTTATCGTCGAATTCCATGAAGCGCAGGTTGTCGATGTTCTCGGCGACCAACGTGACGCGATAGCCGGGGCGCACCGCAAAAGCGGGAACTCCAGGCCCAATCTCGCCGCTGGCCGGCAACACACTGGCGGGCAACGCACCTGTGAGTGTCACACCCGTGCGCGGCGCACGGTTGCGCGTTGCGGAGTTGGATGTGCCGGTCACATTGGGTGCCGGTGCAACAGTTCGTGATGCTGCCGCACTCGGCGCAGCCGGCGCACTCGTCGCTCCCGGCGCACTCGGCGCACCCGGCGCACTCGTTTGTGAGGCAACGGGGAGGGTTTTTGTGACGAGCAAGGCAGTCGTTGAGAGCAGTGCGCAAGAGGCAATGTAACGGGATAAACGGTTGATGTGGTTCATATGTTCTTTCAAAAGCAGTGGTTTAAGTTTAGCAGGTTACGCACATCGAACTTGCTCACGAGTACTCGATTGGAGTGTTCAAAGCATTTTTCGATGGAGGTTGGCACCAAAGTTAGCAACCGAAGTTAGCACTTGCGTCTAATCATCTTCAATGGTGAACGCTGAAGCGGTTCCCTCCGCATTGCGCCGCGCCAGCACTTCAAGCCTGGTGGCTTTGACGTGGCCGTCGCAAAACAAGACATTGGTGAAATCGAAGTGCCGCGCCACGATGTTTTGCAACTGGTGCGGCTGCACGGAAGTATCAATGGCGGGCAGCATTCCCCAGAAAAAACCCTGCGACCCGCCGGGGTTAGCCGCGCTGGGCGCATTGTTATTATCGGTGACCCATACCGTTGTGGCCGGTGTTTGCACCGCAGCCAGGCGCACCAGATACAGAATGGACGAGCGCGGCGGCGTGGTGTTGTCGGGGCCGGCACCATAGGCGCCGTTCAAACCGTAGCTTCCATAATTGAGGCTGGTCTGGCCCGCAGGAATGTTGCCCTGATAGACGAAGCGCGAATTGCTGGCACTATCGCTGGGGCAGGTGAAAACCTGTTCGTTCTTCACGTAAGGGTAAATGGCGTCCATCCATTTGTAGTTGGCGGCGTCGGAGTTGCCGGCGGAGCCGAAGAAAGAAAACGGCATCGTGTCGTCGTAATCGCCGGCATATTGCAGCAGACCCAACCCGATTTGCTTCAGGTTCGATTGGCATGAAGCGCGCCGCGCGTTTTCCCTGGCGCGCGCGAACACGGGAAACAAAATGGCGGCCAGTACCGAGATGATGGCTATGACAACAAGCAATTCGATGAGCGTGAAGCCGCTCATCACACTTCGGTTGAGTACTCGATGCGGGGCAATCCAAGTTGCCTGGTAGTTGGTTCTTCGTTTCATGATCGACAAGCGGCATCTGCTTTGCAATTACGGTTCCCATCACCTGCGCAGCGCTATTAAAGTGAATCCATGAGCGTGGGTCAAATGAGATAAAAGGACGAACATGAACATGACACTTTTGAGTAGCGAAAAAGCCAGACGTCCAATCGCGCTTCTGGTCGCAGCTTCTTTGACGGCGCCCACTCTGGCCGGTTGCGGTGGCGGTGGCACCGGCAGTACGCCTCCGCCCGCCGACGCCACACTGGGACAGGCGCCGATGCGTCCCTCGATGAATCAGCAGCGTCCCGGCATGAGCACCAAACAGAAAATGGTGCTGCTGGCCGGAGCCGCAGCTCTCTATTACATGTATAAAAGGAAGCAGAACGCTCAGGGGCAGTCGGTTCAATACTATCGTTCTGAAACCAACGGACGTATTTACTATCGCGACCCACGAACCAAGCAGGCAATCTATGTGACTCCGCCGCAGCAGGGCATTCAGGTGCCGGCTGATCAGGCCCAGGAATACAGCGGTTACTCCGGCTATCAGGGCAATCGTAGTGGCCGCGAGTTCGGTGGTTACGGCCCTCAGGGCCAGATGTTTTAAGGCACCACACTCAACATTGAGAATTGGTGCAAACGAGTACTCGGTTCGACAATTGCAAGACGGTTGCATCGTAGAACCTTGTAGTGATGGAGGAGAAGAAAATGGGACCTTTAGACCTACTTTTTGGACAGGTGCAACGTGCGATACAAGATCACAGTTCGCCGAACACACCTGGGCCAAGTTATGACCCCAGTGGTATTCTGGGCCAGCTTTCGGGCTTGTTTGGACAGCACGCACAGCAACACGGCGGCGGCTTTGACCCGAGCAGTTACGGCTACGACCAGCAGCAGGGCTATGGCCAACAGGCTGGCTACGGTCAACAGGGCGGCTTTGGCAATGTGCTGTCCTCCGACCAGGACCCCTACGGCGATCCGGGACAGCAGCAGGGTGGCCAGCAGGGCGGTTTTGGCAATGTGCTGTCCTCCGACCAAGACCCCTACGGCGATCCGGGTCGGCAGCGCTAATCTGCGTCATTTAAAGAAAAGGAGCAGCGAATTTCGCTGCTCCTTTTTTGTGTTTTTATTTGTAAATGACTATTCAGTTGTTTCCCCGGCCAGGCGGCGCACCGTATCTAGTGTGTCGATTTGCGCAGCGGGTTTGTCCGGGCGCAGACGCAGAATGCGTGGAAATCGTAGGGCATAACCGCTTTTGTGGCGCTTCGATGGCTGCACATTATCAAATGTTACTTCGATCACGATCTGCGGCTCCACCACGCGCACTTTGCCGTGTGCAAACTCCTGGATGGTATGCGCACGAAACCACTCCGACATCTCCATGATTTCCTGGTCAGTAAGCCCTGAATAGGCTTTGCCGACGTTTAGCAATGTCGGGTCATCTTCGGCGGCGCGTACGGCAAAAGTATAATCCGACAGAAACTTGCTGCGCCGCCCGTTGCCTACTTCGACAGCCGTCACCACCACATCCAGTGTGGCCAGTGCGCGCTTGATTTTGAGCCACTCTCGACCGCGCCGCCCCGGCTTGTATTGCGAGCGCGGATCTTTAGTCATCAATCCTTCGTTGCCGCGAGCGCGCGCCGCCTCAAACTCCTCATCAAGTTGTGCGACATCGCAAAAGGTTCGCGAAGCTGCCACACGCGCCGTTTCTGCATCGAAGGGCAAGCTTTCCAAAACTTTGCGTCGCTCGCTCAGCGGTTCTTCCATGAGTACTCGATTGCGCGCGAACAGCAAGTCGTAAGCGATAAACGCGACCGGCACGTCGGCGCGCAACTCGTCGCTGAGCGTTTTGCGTCCCAGACGCTTTTGTAATTCTTGAAACGGCGCGATGTTTTCGCCACGTACCGGCACAATCTCGCCGTCGAGAATGAGACCGTCATCGGTGGTAGTGCTATGCGGCAACAGCGCCGCCAGAGGCGCTACCAGGTCGGGAAACGAATGCGTAATTTCGTCCAGCGTGCGCGAAAACAAAGCGATGCGGCGTCCCGAGTACTCGACACCATGCAGAATCGCGTCGCCCTCGACATGCGGTGCGATGTGCGCCTGAGCGCGAATGCCATCGAACTTGTCCTCGACGATAAATTCCGGTGGCATTCCACGCGCGACATCGCTCAGGTCGGCGGCGGGAGAAGCGAGCATAAACTTCAACGGGTGGAAAAGACGCATACGCGCCGTGTGCAACGCATTGTGGCGCGCCAGCACCGAGGTTTCTCCGATGTCACCCAGGAGCATATTGCAGCGTTGCACACTGCCGACACCGCTGTTCGATGCGCGGGCGACGGCATCTTCGACGGCGCCTTCGCGCAAGCCGATGCGCAAGTCGCCCTGCAATAACTTCACAATGTATTTGGCTTCAAGTGGTGTGGCGCGACCCAAAAACTGCGTCAACAATTCGACTTTGCGTTTGCTGCCTGAAGTCGCGGAAAGTTCATCTAAAAACGCGGCGATGTCTTGCAATGTCAGCGTCGCTTCAGGCAACTTAGTGGATGAGGCATGGAAGGCTTCGAACGCAGCATCTCCGGCATCGCCCAACGTTACCAGACGTGTGCGAAAATGAGCTTCGTCGCTGCCGGTCACAGTGAGAATCGACGAAATCAGCGCCGCGCCGCCAACGTTTGCCGTGCGCTGATCGCGCAGTGAGAACAAGTAACCGGCGAAGTAGCGCGCCGCAAGCAGCAAGTCGGCATCGCAGAGAGCCGTAAAATATTCGCCCAGCAGCGCCGCCTTTTCCAGTCGTTTTGTCGTGGCGGCGATACGCTCTGCCGTTTGCGCAAAAGCCAGAAACGCTGAACTCGTTTGAGTACTCGATGTTGCGCTGGATGCCGTGTTGAGAGGTGTCATCAAGTGTGGCAATTTGCAACACGTGTGCCGCGCAGGGAAACTGCGTCGTGCAGCGAAACTGCGTCGTGCCGGAGCAAAGCAGAACTTATGAACACCGATTACGAATGGCAGCGCTGGAACAGCACTTTCGCAGGCGAGCAATATTACTATGGCGATGAAGCCGGGCCGGTCGCTCGCCGCACGGTGCGCTATGCCAAGCCGTTGCTGCCGCCGGGTGCCAGCGCTCTCGACGCGGGCTGTGGCGAAGGACAAGACCTGGCGTTTCTGGCCGAGCAGGGCTACCGTGCGACCGGCTATGAATTTACGCCCGAAGGCGCTCGCAAAACGCGTCAATTACTGCAAACGCGGAAACTGCACGCCGAAGTTATTCAATGCGATCTGCGCACGATGAGCACATCAGAGCGTTACGACATCGTCATTGCAATCAATGTTATACAATTCTTGGGTGAGGATGCGCCACACTGTCTGAGAACTCTGATGGAAATGGTAAATCCGGGTGGCGTTGTTGGGTTAAGCCTGTTTGCTTGCGACAGCGGAGAGAGCATCGAAGGCACGATTTATCGCACTTCTGTGGAAACGTTGCTGCAAACTTTCGCCGGCTGGCAGCCTTTCGAAGCGGCGAAGTTGTGGCAGTGGGGCGCCGGTGGTCAGGCGCAGCCGTTTGTTACTCTGGTTGCGCGCAAGCCACGCCTCGTCTGCTTCAATCCTTAACGTGAGGCTTGGCGCGCCTAGTCCGCAGCGGTTTCAATTCAACAGTTGTGTTCTGGCACGTCGGGCAAAAGTAGATAATGCGTGTTTTCTCGTCGTCTTCGAGTACTCGTGTGATCTGGCGCTTTTGCCGGATCGTATCGCCGCAATCGACACACGGCAGATTGGTGCGACGGAAAACGTAATGTCGCGTGTGCCATTCTACATTCGGACGGCGCACCAGGGAATCGTCGCGTTGCATTTTGCGGCGCGTTGCGGGCGAAGTTGTCGCGCCACCGTTTTGATAAGCGCGACGCGTAATTTGGGGCACCGCACGGCATAACTTTGTAACTTCCGCTTCGCTAAGATCGCGCACGCACTTCCACGGATTAATACGGCATTTGAAGAGAATTTCGGCGCGCAGGTAATTGCCCAATCCGGCCACGATAGTCTGATCGAGCAATGCCGCGCCGACGGTGCGCTCCGCGTGTTCCGGTGCGGCAAAGCGACTGCGGAATTCTGGTTCGTTAAAGTCACCTTCGTCGGGGTAGGGCAGCGCGTCTGGGCCCAGTGCCGCCAGATATTCGTTCTGCACCAGTGGGTCGCCGTGCCCGATTTCGAAAACCGGCGCCGATAGCAAAATAGCAACGCATTGCGGCACGGTGATGCGGGCGCGTTCGCGCCGGTCGCGCGCGATTTCGCCGTCATTAGGAACCACTTCCCAGCGCCCCCACATCATGAGATGCGAGTAGAAAAAGTAGCCACCCTCAAGACGCGCATACAGGTTTTTGCCGTGCGAACGTACACACTCGACGCGTCGTCCCAGCAGAGTACTCGGATGCTGCGCCAGCCACGCTTTGGCGGCCTTGGTGCGCGCGTCGATGGCGCAAATCGGCTGGCCACTCAGCACCTTGTGCAGTTGATCGGCGTAGCGCCGCACTTCTGGGCCTTCAGGCATTTATAGTAATTTTGAGTTCTCAGTTTTGAGTTTTAATTCCACGTCAACTTAAAGTTCAAAACTAAGAACTCAATAAGCTTAGCGTTCGGCGGGCGAGTGGCGCTTGATGAAACTTTCGAAGAAAGCGCGATAGGGAGAAGTAGGCGATGGTGCAATGCCCAGTTTCTGGCCCTCATCGAGCGTTTGTTGCAGCGACCAGCCATGTTGCACGGCCAGATGCAGTAGCGTCATCATGCCGGCGCGACCGCCGCTTTTGCAATGCACCAGAACCGGAGCGCGGCCTTCGCTGGCAATGGTGGCGATAAATCTTTCAACGGCGGCATCATCCAGTGTGTCGGGCGACACGGGGATGGACGCGTAATTCAATCCCTGGCTTTCAACGATGCGCTCTTCGTCGTCTGTGCCCGGCTCATCCGGCATGCGCAGGTTCACAACGGTGCGAAAGCCTTGTCCGGTCATCTCGCGCAACTCGTCTGCTGATGGCTGACCGGCAACGCTTATTTCGTCGTTGACTTTCTGTAGATTTTCCATGATCGTCCTTTTAAAAGGAAGTTTCGCGGCACAGAACGTGCGCAGCGAGTACTCAGCGCGGCTGGCTCTGGAGTTTACCGCGTGCCGTATGATAGAATAAGACCACCAAAAAAGCCTCCGCGGAGAAGATTCGTGAATCAACGACTGCCCCTGTCGCCGTCCCGCACTCGCTCGTCCCTGCCGTTACCGTATTTGTCCATGCCGCTGTTGTGTGGCTTTGTGACCACGTTCTGTGCCACAACACTGCCGCTTTCCGCCCAGGCACAAGACGATAACGCGGCAACTACCCAGGCACCGGCTGCCGCCCAGGCGCCTGCTGATGCGACTACAGGTGCTACCGCAGGTGCTACCGCAGGTGCCACCTCGGAAGGTGGCGCTTTGCCCGAGTTGGCAGCCGCCAACAGCGAAGGCCGCGTTCGTCAGGCAACCACTCTGGTGGAAAGGGCAATGACAATCGCGGAAAATAATGCCGGTGCGCGCCTGGCGTTGGCGCGTGGAGCCGGTGCTATTCTGCCCCGCCTTGATGCCGCCGGCCGCGAGCCTCTGACGCTGCGCTGGATTCGCATTTTGGAATCGCCCAACACGGCCAACGTGGTGCCGCGTGCGGTTCGCCTTGATGCATACTCCTCGTTCTTCGATGTGGCCTCGCGTGCCGATACCGAGTTTGCACGCCGAATCGCGCTGCTTCTTCCGGATGCCGCGGCGCGAGCCGGAGCCCTGATCGACATCAGCGAAGCGACCGAACGAGGCAATTATCCGGCTGCTGTGGAAGCCGTGCACATGGCGCAACAGGCCGCGCGTAGAGAGCCTGCGTTGCGCGAACGGGCGCGTGCGCTCACCTATGTGGCATACCGCATGGTTAATCTGGACGATCTTGGCAGCGACGCAGCCATTGTTGAAGCGTCGTCACAGGCGCGTCTCCTCCCTTCGCCCCGCGCGCGTGACTACCTGCTGGCCGACGTGGCGGGTGCGGCATCACGTAACGACTTGCGCCTGGCACGCCGCATCGCAGACAGCATCAGCGACCCTGATTTGAAAAACCTGGCCAACGCGCGCATCAGCATCTCCGAAGTTTCGCAGAGCACTTTCGTCGGGCCGGAGGCTGCACGCGTCACGGCGCTGGCTAAAGCCGCTTCACGTTACGATACGCGCGCCATTCCGATTCTGATGCAGATGCCCGCCACGCCCGATGTGTTGAAGGCCTTGTCCGATGCCTTGCCGGTGATTTACCCAACAGCACGTCCGGCTATCGACAGCACTCTGCTGGAGCGCATGTGGCGCTACTCGCTGCGTGCATCCGAAGCCAGCCCACAACGCGACGAATTGCAAAGCCGTCTGGCGCGCGTAATGGTGATGCACGACCTGTGGCGCGGTCGCGATTGGGGCAAGCAACTGGCTTGGAAAGGCGGGCGCGTCCAGGTCGGCGCGTTCATAAGAGACGTGCTCGAATCACGTCGTTCGCAAGTGCGCGCCATGCCGCTGCATGAAGTGGCCAAGCGCAACGTCAATGCGGCGATCACACAGGCGAATGCCCTGCCGCCTGCCGGTCGCGTTGAAGCCTTGCTGCTCATCGCCGGACAGTTGCTCGGCTGAAAAAGACACAGCACAGAAAAAGAAACGCACCGCTCTAACTCGAGCGTGCGTTTCTTTTTCTGTGCGGCAAATCAATACTTCTGTTTGCCCTTTTCACGGTCGAGCGGTTCGCCGACTCGCCGCGCAGCTTTTACCAAAATCCACGCGCCGGCAATAACGCCCAGCACGATCATAACCGCCATCAAGATTGCGCCTTCGCCCATGACATACCTCCACCAGTGGCGGCTACGGCCCCGAAAGTTGTAGCCGCAGCTCATGCACGACAAAAGAAGCAACGTCCGTGCCAAGCCGCTTGAAAAGCGTCAACAAACAACACTACTGAAGCCGGCGCAAACGACCATTGGCAGAATGTTCTTGCGGCTCTTGAAGTTGCAGCATTGCACGCGGCAGCGCCTCCGCAATATCGCCCGCGATGAGACCGTTGCCTTTTGTCGAGTACTCGATGTCGCCCGCCAGGCCGTGCAGGTAAACACCCAACAAAGTAGCGCGTTCGGCGTCTTTAGTTTGCGCCAGCAGACCGGCGATGGTGCCGGTCAAAACGTCGCCGCTACCGCCGGTCGCCATGCCCGGGTTGCCCGTCAGGTTGAAGAAGGTTCGTCCATCGGGCAGCGCCACCACAGAACGCGCGCCTTTCAAGACCACAATCGCATTGAATTTCTGTGCGCAGGCCAGTGCGACACCAAGACGGTCGTTTTGCACATCGGCCACGCTCATTTGCATCAGTTCGCCCATTTCGCCGGGATGCGGCGTGAGAATTGTTGCCGCTTGGCGCGCCTTTACTGGAGATTCAATCGCGCGCAATGCGTACAGCGCATCGGCATCGACCACGACCGGCAATGGCGTTTCGGTAATCACGAGTCGTGCGAAATCGAGCGCGCCCGGCGAACGCGACAATCCCGGCCCGATAGCCAGAACATTCGCACCTTTCGAGTACTCAAGAACCGCATCGGCAGCCGACGGAAGCAAGCGGCCTTCATCGTCGCAGACTAGCGGATGCGAAGTCGCTTCGGAAAAAGCACTGGCGAACATCGGTAGCACTTTGTCGGGCAGGCAGGTGATGCAAAGTCCTGCGCCAATACGCAGCGCCGCTTTTGAGGCCAACGTGGGGGCGCCGCTCATGCCATAACTGCCACCGCAAATCACGACACGCCCGGCATCGCCTTTGTGGGCATCGAGTGAGCGATATGGCGCAAGACCGCGCGCTTTTCCTCTTGTGATGCACTCGCCGCCAGTTTCCGTTTTCCACATCTGAGATTGGGAAGTGCCAATGTCGCCGACCCATATCTCACCGCAGTGCTCAACTCCTTCGCGCAGGAACATACCGCATTTTGGTGCTGCGAAAGTGATTGTGTAATCCGCTTTGACCGTGTCGGGTGCGGCCTCACCAGTGTCACTATTAAGACCTGTGGGGATATCGACTGCAACAATGGGGCGGCAACTCTCATTGATGAGATGTAACCCCTTGAGTACTCGCAAATCTTTCAGTTCACCGCTAAATCCAGTGCCCAGCATGGCGTCGATCACAATGTCCGGTTGCAATTTATTAACTTCAATCTCGGCCCACTGTGCCAAACCTCTTACAGGCTCATCGGTGATTTCAGTGCCGGTGCCTGTATGCTCAAGAATTTGGTAATTGATGAGAGCGTCGCCTTTGATAGCAGCCGTATCCGCCGGTACAAGCACGATGGCATGGGCATAGTGCTTCAAATGCCGTGCGATTGCGAAACCATCACCGCCATTGTTGCCTTTGCCGCACAGAATTAGAATGCGCTTACCCTTAAGTGGTGCAAATTTCATCTCCAGAAATTCAACCACACGCAAGGCAGCGTTTTCCATCAGCACGATAGATGGAATCGAGTACTCGTCCGTGGCGGCCCGGTCGAAGTCGCGCATTTGTTGAGCGGTAAAGACTTTCATGGTGTAAATAAAGACTCTTGCATAAGTGCGCTTCTACACAACCGCAACTGTGCGGGAGCGGACTGCTGAAGCGAATCAGCCCGCTTCCTCACGGGCGCGGTTGGGAAAAACAGCCGTCGCCAGGACTTATGCAAGAGGTCTAAAGTCGAAAGGGCACGAGACAGCGTGTTCGGACATATTTCTCTGATTGCCCCCTTACTTGAGCGCTCAACAATAGTGCGGCGCTACTTGATGCCAATGACCATCGAATCGGGGCCGACTAAATGTTCCACGCGCGTTTGCGAGAATCCGGCGGAGCGCATCCATTCACAGCAATCGGCGCCGGTGTAATCGAAGCCGCCGGGCGTTTCGATCAACATATTCAGGCTCATCAGCAAACCGAAAGCGTTTTTCTTTCGTTCGTCATCAATGAGGGCTTCATAAATGATCAGCGCGCCGCCGTCGGGAAGCGCGTCATAGGCTTTGCCGAGCAGCATCTGTTTTTGTTCGAGATTCCAGTCGTGCAGAATGTGGCCCATCACCAAAACATCAGCTTGCGGCAGCGGCTCGTTGAAAAAGTCGCCACCGTGGAAATGCAGCCGATCCTGTAGATTCTGCGCCGCGACATACTTTTCGAAGACCGGACGCACCGGCGTTAAATCGAAACCGCCGCCTGAAAGATGCTTGTGCGCCTGCGCAACCTGAACCGGCACAACGCCCTGAGCGCAACCGATGTCGATGAAAGTTTTGTATTCGCTCCATGGAAAATTTTGCGCCAGAGCTTGCGCTGCGCCCAGGCTGATGCCGGTCATCGCGCCGAGAAAACCTTCCAAACGTTCGGTGTTTGCATACAGCGCGTCAAACGGATTGCCGCCGCTCTTCGCTTCGTTTTGTGGATTGCCGGTGCGTAACGCTTCGGTCAGCGAACCCCAGAAACCGTAAAGGCGCGCATTGGCCATTTCCAACATTCCGCCCACATACGAAGGCTTGGCGCGGTCGAGGAATAAGTCGGTTTCCGGCGCGTTGCTGTACATTCCGTCGGCGTCACGCTGCAAAAATTTCAAAGCGACCAGCGCATCCAGAAAATCGCGGGTGCCACGCGGATGCAGGCCCAACCTCTCATTCAACGCGTTTGCGTCCAACGGCCCGTTCGTCAACTCAGTAAAAAGGCCGAGTTCAATCGCGCTGAGCAACGTTTTCGAGGCCCAGAAACCCAGACCGATTTGCATTATGGAATCAGGCGTGATGTTGGAATTCATCGAACGAAGTCTCCCGTAAGTGGAATGATTGCCGCGTTCAGTTTATGAGTACTCGCGGAATAATTGCGTCGCGGCCTGCACGATGTCTTGTGCATCGGGCAGGGCGGCTTTCTCCAATGTATCGGCGCAGGGCACGGGCGCGTCGGCTCCTGCTACGCGGCGCGGCTTGGCCTGCAAAAAGTCGAAGCATTCTTCCACCACGCGCGCCATGATTTCGGCGGAAACGCCGCCGGTCTTGCAATCTTCGCACACGATGAGGGCGCGTCCGGTTTTCTCGACGCTGGCCGCCACAGTATCCATATCGAGCGGCGCCAATGTGCGCAAGTCGACAACATCGCAAGTGATGCCGCTTTGTGCCAGCGCGTCGGCGGCTTTTTCGGCTTCAATCGTCATGCGCGAGTAGGCAATAAGCGTCAGGTGCTCGCCTTCGCGCGTCACTTTTGCTTCGCCGATGGGAACCGTGTAGTCGCCGCCTTCTTCCGCGTACTCGGGAACTTCGCCTTTGACGCCATAAAGCAATTTGCTTTCAACAAACAGCACCGGATTGTCGTCGCGGATGGCGCTTTTGAGCAAACCTTTGGCGTCATAGGCCGTAGCGGGCGCCACGACTTTCAAGCCCGGAACGTGCATGAACCACGCTTCGAGACTTTGCGAATGCGTTGGGCCGTAGCAGCGTCCTCCACCGGCGGGCGTGCGAAAGACGACCGGAACGCGACACTGGCCGCCATACATATAGTGAAACTTGGCGGCGTGATTAACAATTTGATCCATCGCCAGCGTGATGAAATCCTGGAACATGATGTCCACGACCGGCCTCATGCCGACAATTGCGGCGCCGACACCGACGCCGCAAATCGTATTCTCGCTGATGGGCGTATTGCGCACGCGCTCTCGTCCGAATTTCTCGACGAGCCCCTGCGTTACTTTGAAAGCGCCGCCGTATTCGGCGATGTCTTCGCCGAGAATGAACACGTTCGGATCGCGCTCCATTTCTTCAGCCATCGCTTCGCGCAGCGCCCAGGAATAATAAATCTCGCGCATAGTGAGTACTCGTCTTTCGTGTCAGGTATTTTAATCGACCATGACTTTGGGAGCCATGGCTTTGGGAGCCATGCCGTTTAGAGCGAAGCGCGCCCGCTGAGTTGTGACTGTGGACATGGAGCAATATATTTCATGGTGTGGTCACAACCGTAACGCGGTGCGTTATAATGGGGCTGCCCTAAATCAACTTTTTGGAGACGTTCATGCGCTGCCCTCACTGCGGAGCCGGCAATCCACGGGAAAACCGCTTCTGCCTCAAGTGTTCCAAATCGCTCTCAACCGAAAGTTCGATCAACTCCGGCGCCGACAGTTCGGCGTTTAGCAGTGCGCCATCTCAAACGCTGCCCTCGCAGAATGCGTCGGCCCCGTCCAGTGTGCAGAGTGCTCCTATTCCCGCTTCCGGTGTTCCCGCTTCCGGTGTTCCCGGTGCGGTTACGGGCACGCAGAATACCTCAGCTATGCAAAGCGGTTCGGGGGCGATGCCACAGACAACTGTAGCGAGCAGCACGCTTTATAAGCCCAGCGGCCTGTTTGGTGCGAATGCGCCGGTTATGATGCTTGTGGCCACGTTGCTGGGCGCACCGCTCATCGGGCTTCTGTATTCGTTCATCTCGCAGTACATGAACCTGTTGTTGTTTTCGCAACTGATCGTTGGAGCCATGCTGGGCGGCTTGCTGGCACTGGCCATCAAGACGGGTAAATGTCGCAACGCGCGCATGGCCATCGCCTGCGGTGTCGTCGGAGGGCTGTTGCTTTTCTCGACCTATCTTTTCACCAACAGCCTGCGGGCGCGCAAGGAATATATCGAATTTGGCAGTCATCTCATAGCGGCGTCCAACGTCACCGATCGTTCCGGCAAACCACTGCGCATGAGTGCTGAACAAGCGCGCGCAACGTTGAACCGGCGCGTGACGCCGCTACGTTTTTTCCCCACTTACTTGCGCATGAACGCCGAATCCGGCGTGACGCTGCGCGGTAGCCGTTCATCCTCTTCTACGGGTGGCATTACGGTGCAGGGCCCCTGGTATTGGGTGCTGCTGGCTGCCGAATTAGGCTTGGTCATGCTCACTGCCTCCGCAATTGCGCAATCATCTTCGACCGCACGCTTTTGCGAGCGCTGTGACGAGTGGTGGAAAACATCAACTGTACACAAGACGCATCCCGACTTGGGCGAACAACTGGTGGCCAGGGCACAGGCGGGCGACTGGCAGGGGTTGCGCGCCGTTGTGTCGGATAAGAAGACCAACGAAAAGAATTTCTGCCATGTTGCCTTGTCGCGTTGCCCTAAATGCTCGGATGGCACAATCGCGATCAACTCGACAGTGAACGGAACCCCGAAGACGCTGCTCCAGGCACCAGTCGATGCTCAGGGAGCCGCCATGCTGGCGGCCAAAAGCGCATGAATCTTCGGTTCGTATTTCGGGCCAGGTAAAGTCATAGCGGAAAAACAGATGAAGATACTACACAGACGAGTACTCGTGTTGATCGGAGCGCTTTTCCAGTGCGTTTCCCCGCTCCGGGCGCAGGAAGTAGGAGAAGCGGCGAAGCCGCAGTTCACACGTCGCTGGGTTTATCTCGCTCCTAACCTTCAAGTGGACGAGCAGTTGCAAAAAGTGCAGGCAATCATGCGCCGCGCCAAAGCCGCCGGCTACAACGGCGTCGTGCTGGCCGACTTCAAACTCAGCGTACTTCATATCGTGCCGCCGCATTATTTCAAAAATCTGGCGGCCTTCAAGCAGACTGCTCAGGAGTTGGGCTTGCAGATTTTTCCGGCGGTGTGCCCTGTGGGTTATTCCAACGGCTTGCTGGCGCATGACCCGAACCTTGCCGAAGGTCTGCCGGTGCGCGATGCGCCCTTTGTGGTGCGCGAGGGCTTGGCCAATGTTGAAGCGGATGCGAGTACTCGATTGCAAAACGCCGATTTCGAGGCAGCGCAGAACAACAAGTTTTCGGGCTTTGATTTTCAAGACGCCATCGGCACAGGCAGCTTTGTTGACCACGCAGTGTTTCACAGTGGCCACGCTTCGGTGCGCTTTGAAAATATCGGCGTTGCCAATGCGCCAGGCGGCAATGGGCGCGTGATGCAGACAGTCAAGGTGGCGCCATGGCGGCAATATCATCTGTCGGTCTGGCTCAAGACCGAGAACTTCGAAAGACCCGGCTCGGTACGCGCGCAGGTGCTTTCGGTTGAGGGCCAACCACTTTATTTCCCAGAATGGAGCGTGAAACGCACACAGGAGTGGACACAATATCACGCCACGTTCAACAGCCTGGGTAACGACAAGGTGCGCATTTACTTTGGCGTGTGGGGCGCAGGCAACGGCACGCTGTGGTGGGATGACGCCGATCTGGAAGATGCGGGGCTGAACAATTTGTTGCGTCGCGCCGGTTGTCCCCTCGTGGTCAAAAGCGAAGACGGTGTTGAATACCGCGAAGGCCGCGACTTTGAGCCGGTGCGCGATCCTCTTATGGGCAATGTGCCGTGGCCCGGTGCCTATGAATATTTCCATCAACCGCCGGCCTTGAAGTTGACGTCCACTTCACGCATTAGCGAGGGACAGAGGCTGCGTGTCAGTTATTATCACGCGATGCTGATTCATGGTGAGCAGGTGCCCTGCTGCCTGAGCGACCCGCAAACCTTCGACATCATGAAGCGGCAAATCGAAGAAGTGCAAAAACTGTTGCAACCCGCCGGCTTCCTGATGAGCCACGATGAAATTCGTGTCGCCAACTGGTGTGAGACGTGTCGCGCCCGCAACATGACGCCGGGGCAACTGCTGGCCGATAACGCGAAGCGTTGCATCGCAATGATTCGCACAGCCAATCCACGGGCGGAGATCTGGACGTGGTCGGATATGTTTGATCCGCATCACAACGCGGTCGATAACTACTACCTGGTCAACGGCTCACTGGCCGGTTCATGGGAAGGTGTGCCCGCAGATGTCGGCATCGCAAACTGGAATTTCGAGCAGCGCGATAAGAGCCTGCATTGGTTTGAAGGTCGCGGCCACCAACAGCTTATCGCCGGTTACTACGACGGTGCGCCCGAAGACATCAAGTCGTGGGTGCTAGCCGCCCAAGGCGTTCGTAAAGTGGATGGCATCATGTACACCACATGGCAAAACCGCTACGACGATTTAGAAGCGTTTGCACGCAATGCGTGGGGCAAATAGACATATCGAGTTGAGGCGCAGCGCGCTGCGCCCCAACTTCAAATCTTCACACATCGCCCGGCTCATCGGCCATGCGCACGATGCGTGGCTCGAACTTGCCGACAATGCTAACCAACTCATCCTGCGCGCGAATCACTGATTCGATGTCCTTGTAGGCTTGCGGCGATTCGTCCAGCCCGCCGCCCAGCAAAGTCACGCCGCGTTGCTGCAAATAGCGGTCGCGTTCGGTTTTGGTGATCGCCTGCATGGCGGCGCGACGGCCCATCTTGCGACCGGCGCCGTGCGACGCCGAGTTAATGGACTGCGCCACGCCTTTGCCGCGCACTACGTAACCGGGGTCGCCCATCGAGCCGGGAATCACGCCCAGCACGCCTTCGCCCGCCGGTGTAGCTCCCTTGCGATGCACAATCGCTTCGCTGCCGTTTTGCAAGGTTTCGCGCCACGCGAAGTTGTGGTGGTTCTCCACGTGCGCAACCTCTTTCAAACCCGCGGCCTGGGCCACACGATGATGAATCACGGCGTGGTTGGCGCTGGCGAAACGGCCCGCCAGTTCCATTGAAATCCAGTATTCCTGCCCGGCCTCGCTTTCCATCGGCAGCCACGCCAGATGGCGCACCACGTTATCAAGTCGCGGATGCAAGTCGCGCGCGATTTTCGAGTACTCGTTAGCGATCTTGAAACCCACGCCGCGCGAACCGCTGTGCGACAGCAACGCCAGATACTGACCGGCTTTCAGACCGAGGTCAGCCGAATCTTCTTCCAGCGTAAAGGCGCCCCACTCCACGAAATGGTTGCCCGTGCCGCTGGTGCCCAACTGCTCTTGCGCTTTGCTTTGCAGGCTTTTCAAGAACCGCGTCGCTTTCCACGCCGTGTCGTCCAGCACCTCGTGTTGCGAACGCTCGCGTCCACTCCACTTGGCACCGGCGCCGAACTTGGTTTGCTCCAGCAAAGCCTTTTCAAACTTCGCTTTGTGTTGCCCCAGAACCTGCGGCGACGCCTCATACAGCGAAAGGCGCATACGGCACGCAATGTCCACGCCCACAGCGTAGGGAATGACAGCGTCTTGCGTGGCGAGTACTCCACCGATGGGCAAACCGTAACCGACATGCGCATCCGGCATCAGAGCGCCCGCAACGGAAATCGGCAAGCGCATGGCATGGTTCATCTGGTCGACGGCACCAGCGTCGATGCCTTCAGCACCCCAGGTTTGAAATGCAAGCGGCGCTTCGTGCAGCTTATCGTCGATGCGCGAAACATCGACCGTCTGGCGGCGCAACAACTCGCGTGCCAGGTCGCCCATTAGCGGGTCGGCCAGGAAGTCGCTCGGCTCCACGCGCACCGCGTCGAGGCGGGTTAAAACCGCGTCGCGTTCCAGCCCCTCGCTTTCCAGCGTCGCGGCGGCGGCCTTGGCCAGGCCGATAACCTTGCCTTCCGGCCAGCCGTTGATTTTGAGAATCTTTCCGGTAATCATCAACTACTCCCTGAATACTCAGCCTGAGTACTCGTTTCTTGGTTGCAACAAAAACAAAAAGGCGCGGGTGTCATAAAGAACACCCGCGCCGAGACATAGCAGCTTCTTGCTGTTTTTCAGGCTGTGCTTGGTGGCACAGCCATGCCGGGTCGGGGGTGCAAAAGCGATGGTCTGGGCACGAACAAATTCCGCGCCGGGAACTCGCTTTGGGTCGAATGATAGTTGGTGTGAATTGTGAGCATCGTTTTGCCTCCTGTCCCTTGAATGCGCGCTGCCACTCTGTTTACGTGATTCTTACGGAGTCGCGAATGTGAAATATAGCGGCGTCGAAAGAGCTTGTCAACTGTAGAACGGAAAATTCACAACTTTCTTTCTGTGGATAATGCACTATTTTGATATTATCATTGAAGTATTCAATAGGTCCTCCCAATCCGAAAATGTTACCGATTCAACATCAGACCAAGACACAGGCGCTTCGCGAGCACCTCGCGCAACTCATCGGCACAATGGAGCCTCATGCGAAACTGCCCACCATGCGCGAGCTTTGTGCAACGCTGCGAGTGAGTCCTATGACTGTGAATCGTGCCCTGAGCGAACTGGAGGCGCACGGTGCGATTTATCGTCGTCAGGGATCGGGAACTTACGTGGCGGCGCGTGTAGAAATCCCGGAATCAAAACCGACTATCGGCCTGGTCTACGACCGCGATGTTTTTGGTTCCGGCATGTCTCCGTTCGGTGGACTACTTATAGAAGCCGCGCGTCAACGCGCCGAATCGCACGATGAACGGTTCAGTTTTTATTTTGCGATGCCCTCTGCGGATGGCATGCCGGTGCATGATGACCTGGTGCAGGCGCTCCAGGAAAAACGCCTTAACGGTGTTCTCTTCGTCGGTGAACAGAACCCGCAAGCTTTGCAGTGGCTGCAACAGCAAGCGGTTCCACTGGTGGCCCTGGCCTACACACCAATTGCGCCCTATCGCGTCAAAATCGATCATGCGCACGCGGTGCGGCTCGGCGTCAAGGCGCTGGCCGAGCAGGGCTGCCGTCGCATCGGTTTGTGGATTCCCCACGGTGTCGGTCTCGGGCGAACTGGCAAGCAGAAATCGTTTCCTGAACTGGATGCTTTTAAACAAGCGCTTAAGAGGCATAATCTGCCCTACAATCCCGAGTGGGTGTGGCAACTGGATTCGCTCACCAGTGACGTTCCCCTGGACGCTGAACCCAACCAGGAACAGGGCCTGCGTGCCGCGCACGAAGTCTTCAGCAAGAAGAACAAAGCGAGTGCTACGCACGTTCCGGACGCTCTGATTATTGATGATGACATGATGACGCGTGGTGCACTGGTAGCATTCGACAAACTGGGCATTCGCGCCGGCAGCAACATCAAAGTCGCCTCGCACACTAACCGTGGCTCCACGGTGCTGACCGGCTACGAAGACGAATTAATCCTGATCGAAGTTGACCCCGCAGAAATCGTTCAAGCCATGTTTGACATGCTGGAATCACTGATGCAGGGCCAGACTCCTGCTGCAACCATCGTCATCAAACCGCACCTCGCACGCTGAACTTCCTACGACTTTTTGCCCTAATTTATTCGCTTCCTTTCACCTGCCTTTCAGCGTGCTGGAATTTTGGAAGAATTGGCTTTTCATCTATTGTGCAATCTCTAAATTGATATTATCTTATTGCCAATATCAGAAGTATAGGGAGGTAAAGTGATGATACAAAACGAGCATCAGATGTTATCGCACCCGACGAAAAAGCGCGGGCATTTTGCAAGCGCGTTTTTCTTGCTTGCTCTGACAGTGCTGGCCAGCATGGTTCTTCTGGCGTCATCTGCCGGTGCGCAGGTGTTGCTGAAGCCTAACGGTCAAAATGCCATGCCGCTGCGTACAAAAGCCTTGAAGGCCGATGTTGACATTCGGGGTCAGTTCGCCGGCATGGATATGGAGATGACCTTTCAAAACGAGACGCACGAGCGCATTGAAGCCGACTTTATTTACACGGTTCCCGATGGCGCAGTTGTAACCTATTTTGCATATTGGTTTGGCGACGAGAAAGTCGTTGCACGCGTGGTGGAAAAACAGCGTGCCGCCGCCATTTATCAGCATATTACCTCGCGTATGCGCGACCCGGCTCTGGTAGAAATGATTGGCAAGAACACATTTCGCGCACGTATTTTTCCAGTTATGCCGGATGCCGATCTGCGGGTGCAAATGCGCTATGTGCAGACGCTGTCATCCGACGAGCGTGGTGTTGCTTATCGCTTCCCTATGCGACCCGCAGAGGAAGGCAAAGGCATTCTGGATAGCTTGAACGTCAACGTCAACATCACTCCTGATGCCGGGTTGCAGAAGGTTATCAACAACTACAGCCTGCCCGTAAAGATGGAAGGAGGCCGCTATCACCTTTCGTTACGCCAAAGCAACTATCGACCTGCACAAGACCTTCAAATAAGACTGCTGCGAAGTTCGGCTGCCTTGCGCGCGGCATTGTATGCGGCCCCCTCCGGCGGGACCGACGGCTTCTTCGCTGTGGCGCTTACACCCAACCGGAAAATAGCCAGGCCCGTTGTAAAAATCAGCGGCGTCAAAACTTACAGTCTGCTGTTCAGCAAATTGGGCGCGCTAGCCGCCAACGACGAACTCGTTGTCTGTGGGCGTTACAAGGGCAGCGGTCAGGCTCTTGTCCGTGTTACAGATGCGACATCTCCCCAGAGTGCGGCGCTACAGCAATATGTTGCGTTTGGGGCGCGTCGAGAAGATAACAACCTCGCGGCCAAGCTGTGGGCGGCGCTGCGTATTCAGGTGCTCAGTGCTAACCCCAGGAACCGTGATGCCGTGATCCAGTTGAGTACTCGTCACACCTTGCCCAGCAAGTTCACGTCTTGGCTGGCCGTGCCCAGAGACGAATTAGAGCGCTACAAAAGCGAAATGATAACAGCCGACATGGCGCTTGCCGGTCGTGCCCTGGCGATGCAAATTGCCAATGGTCGTGGACAAAGCCCCGGCGCACGACGATTGCGCCTGCGCTTTGATGAACTGGCGAAGCGCCTTGGTAACGACCCCAAAGATCAGCTACAGGTTTATCTGCAAGCGACACTGCGCGATCTCTCGTCCAGGCAAATGGAACAACAGTACTCAACGAGTCCGCACCGGCAGCCGGGGCGTGTTTTGCAGCGCCAGATCACACGACTACAGCGGATTGTTATGCACAACCGGCGTTCAAGTGAACCGATTTACATTATCGAAGACGAAATGCGGGTGGCGGGCAGAGCCCTGGCCGATGAAGTGGCACGGGCCGGTGCAAACAGCCCACGGGCCAGGCGCCTGCGCACTCGCATCAAAACCTTGTCGAAAGAAAGCTATGACTTCAGTTACCTGGCCGAAGGAGAATTGCAAAGCAGAATGTCACACATCGCAACGGAGTATGTGACAGCCAAGTACGCGCCGCACCCGGATGCGAGGCGCCTTTCCCGCCTCAGGCAGCAGGTGATGCGTCTGGCGCAGGCAACGCGTTCGTCCCAAAAGCAAGTTTTCCAAGAGGCGGAGCGCTCGTATGCCGATGCGGAAATCCGACAAACCGTGCATCAAATAACTCGTGATACGGTAGCCGGACGTGAGAACAGCGATGCGGCTCTTCAGTTACGACGTCGACTCGATGAACTCGCAACACGCACCAGCTACAACACGCGCGATTTGCTCACCCAACAATTTCAAGAAGAGAAAGCCAGAATCCACAACGACCTTCTGACAGAAAAATACAGTTTGCAACCAGACTCAACGCGACTTGAAGACTTGCAAGCACAACTTGGGCGTTTGGAGAAAGCCGCGGGAACGCGCCTGTATGACGCAGAAAGCTTGAAGTGGCAAACCGCGAGTGTAATAGGGCGCGAGTTACAGCAAAGTCGCGACCGCTATGTACAAGAGCTGCGCAAAGACAAAACGGATGCGACGCTGTTGCGCCGTCTTGAAGAGCACATGGACACGCTCGCCGCTAACCCCGGCTACATCGGCCCGACAGATCACTACTGGGGCGCTTCAACAGAGCAAAAACAATTGGCCAACCTCAAGACGCCGTTGCATCATCCGAAAGTTGTGGGCTTGCGCGACGAATTGGATGCGCTTAACGCGGAATACGAAGCGCTACGCAAGAGTGGTGACCATGCGAAGCTGCCCCAACTGCGCAAGCAACGTGGCGAAACGATTGACCGCATCGATTACGCAGTGAAGTATTACCTGCGCCTGGGCGACCCACTGATCTCGATTGAGGCACCGGCTGATGCGCAGCAGGTGATCGCTATTCTGCCCAGCGGCGAAATCAAGCGTTTGATCTTCGATGCGGATCTCAGGAAGTGGCAGGCACGTTTCGATGTTCCTTCCTATGCCAAGGAAGGCGAGTACTCGATACGCATCATTGTGGTGCTGCATGATGGAACTCGACGTCAGATGACGATGCGTTACAGTGTCGATATGACGGCACCAGGCGGCAAGGGCCAGGCTGCAATCGTCAACGGTGTAAGCGCCGCTATGAACGCTAATACCGATGCCACCCATATGAACAGCGGCACCGCAAGCGGCACTGAGCCGAGGCTGCGCCTGGAGATTGATACCGATGCCGGTACAACACGTGTGTTTGCGCTGCTGCCGTGGGGCGACAAGGTCGAGATGAAGCCATCCACTGTGGACGAGCATCGCTTCATGGCTAACGTGCCGCTGCCGAGTACTCACAGGACAACTGGCAACACTGCACACTCCAATGTTGTGACCTACATCCTGACCGATAAGGCTCACAACCGAACAGTTATAACCGTTGACATGACAAAGTGAATTGCGCGGCAGGGACGACATTCTGCATCGTCGCCTGCCGCTCTTCCAGAGTGATTTTCTTATGAAGCTCTTCATCACTGCTTCGATGCTGTTTGCGCTGCTGCTCGCTGTTTTGTGTGCCGGATGCCGTTCTCTGGCCGCTACACTTGCACCACCACGGATGGTAACTGCTGCGGACACCGTGTTTACGAGTACTCGCCAAGTCACCTGCTTATTGCTGGGCGAAGACAACCTGTGGGTCGGTACCAGTGGCGGTGTGTTGCAGCGCAGTGCGCAAGGACAATGGCGCAAGTGGACACGCGCTGATGGCTTGCCCTCGCATGAAGTGCGAAATATTGCATTTGAGCAAGGCACCATACGAGTAATCACACCGCGCGGAGCCGTTCAGTGGAACGATGACCGCTGGGTGCCCGCGTCCGCCTCTGTGCGCGAAGCGAATCGCTACGAAGGTGTGACGGCACAGTGGCGTGGACAAACGATTATCGCAGACCTTGACAGATTGGTCATTGCCAATGGTGCTCAGTTACCGGCGAAATCGCAGCGAATATTACCGTTCCCGCCTTCGAGTGGCACGCACATCAGTGCCTTGACGACATATGGCGAAGCGGCGCAGCAAAGCCTGTGGGCGGCTGTGTTTGGCGATGGATTATGGCAATATGACGGAGAAAGGTGGCAGCGTCTACAACTCGATTTGCCCCGAGAAGCTCGTGACATCACTGCTCTGGCATACGACGAAAAACGCCGCATGCTGTGGCTGGGAACGCGCCGCAATGGTGTCTGGAGCCGTAATGAAAAAAACGGAGAGTGGACACAATTTTTGCAAACTGGTGAAATGTTCGACCACAATGTGCAGGCGCTGACTGCCTTCGGGGGAGTGCTTGCTGTGAGTACTCTGGAAGACGGTTTATGCCGATTTTACAATGGCAGTTGGCAGCATGAGAGTGATGATCAACTTTCTTCTGTGGCGCCACGTCAGATGGCGGTGTTGAACGGCACGCTTTACGTGCGGCATGGCAGCGGAAAAATTGACAGCTTCGATGGTCAGCAATGGACACGAGATGTCTTTTCGAAATTGCCGCGTAAGAAGGCATCGGCCATTGCTGCAAACGAAAATAAATTATTCGTGGCGCAGTGGGGCGGCTGGAGCGAATGGGATGGTGCAACCTGGACGCACTTTCTGGCCATACCGGAATTGCAGGGTTTATCTCTTATGAGCCTCTATCCCGATGGAGATCGCCTGTGGATCGGCACGCAAAAGCGCGGGCTGGGCGAGTACTCACATCGGGATGGGCGCTTTACCTGGCATGATGAACGGCATGGCATGCCCGACGATTGGATAACCTGCATTACCAAAATTGATAATGTGCTTTATGCCGGAACTTTTGTCGGCGGACTGGCTCGCTATGACGGCAAAAAGTGGCACGACATTCCTCAACTGCGCGGTGAAAACGTGACGGCGCTGGAGGCAAACGGGCAGGGCAGCTTGTTCATCGCGACTCGCAATGGTGTGTGGCAACAATCGCGCCAGGGCACATTAGCAAAACTGCCGCAGCAATGGCTCGATACGGAAGCACAGGCCCTGCTTGCCGTGCCGCAGGGCCTGTTGATTGGAATGCGCACCGGGCTGTTCTTTGTCGTGAATGAGTCCTTGAAGCCGGTTGATAAATAGGAACAGGATGCTGCCCCCGGTTAGCGCTGCGTGAATACCAGGTCGCATGCATCGGCAGGCATCCAGTGGCGCTCCTGGCCTTTCCATTTAACGTTGCAGCCGATGGGATTTGTCAGTTCAAGCGGCGGGTTATCGCCGCGCAGCAATGCTTCAACAGCATCTTGCAATTCGTGTGTTGTTTCCAGACCGGGGTTGCGCGGGTTGTCGTCCATGCGACCCGTGTAGCGCAGCTTACGATCTTCGTCGAAAACGTAATAATGCGGCGTGCGCAACGCGCCGTAAGCCAGTGCCATTTCCTGTGATTCATCGCGCAGATAGGGAAACATGAACCCTTTCTGCCGCGCATTCTCCACCATGTGCTCGAACGAATCGGTAGGGTGGTTTTCCTGCTCGTTGGAGTTGATGGCTGCAAAGGCCACACCACGAACCGAGTACGTGTCGAAGAACTGCTTCATGCGCTCTTCGCTGCCGATGACATACGGGCAGTGATTACAACTAAAGACAATTACGAGTACGCGTGCGTCCTTGAAACTGTTGAGCGAGTAGCTTTGTCCATCAACTCCGGGCAAGTTGAAATCGGGTGCACGCTCGCCGATTTGCAATGTAAAGGCCATGCTGTATTCTCCTGAACTTTTGCAACTATTATTGCCGGACTGATATTGCAACACAATGCACACTGTGAAGCATGACGCGTTTTAGCCAGTAATCTTCGCGTCATCCATGACTTATCAAGGAATCATTATGTCCCGATAAGCGTTACAGGCGATCTAAGCGTCCGCCATCGGCACGCACCTCAGCGCCCTGTATGAAGGTCGATTGATCGGAAGCGAGATAGGCTATGACTTCAGCCAGATCTTCCGGCTTGCCAACATAATCGGGATTTACTTGTTCCGTACCGGATGCGACATTCGGGTTGCTCCACAACATCGGTGTGTCGATGGCTCCGGGTAATACAGCGTTGACGCGAATATTCTTGGCTTTGCCTTCGAGCGATGCCGAACGAGTCAACGAATTAACGGCGGCTTTCGCAGCGGCGTAGGGCGCTACGAGTGGTGTGGTTTCCACAGCGTGAATGCTTGATACGTTCACGATGGCGCCACCGTTGGGCATGTGCAGGAAGGCTTGTTTCGTAAAGTAAAATGCACCCAGTAAATCAACGCTGAGAATGTGATTCCAGTCATCAGCCGTAAGTTCTTGCAGTGGCTTAAACACCATCAATCCGGCGTTATTGACGACCAAATCCAGGCGCCCGAATCGATCGAGCGTTTGCTGCACGGTTGCTTCGACTTGCTCTTCTTTCGATACATCGCAGGCGCTGGGTAAAGCATCCGGTGCGCCGGCATTTTTGACCTCGGCAGCCGCTTTTTGTGCAGCTTCCAACTTCAAGTCGGCGATGACGACACGCGCGCCTTCGCTGCCCAGGCGCTTTGCTGTCGCCAGCCCGATGCCGCTGGCGGCTCCTGTCACAATCGCGACCTTATCTTGAAAACGCATTCGTGCCTCCCTGAGTGCTGAAGTTCTTACCGGCCACCATCGGGGTTGGCCGGCGCAGTTGATGGCGCATGGCGCCGCAGACGTGCTTCACGACCGTTGCGAATCGCGAACCAATCGTCATATTCGCTGGGCAATTCAAAGGGCACAGTGAGGCAAACGCTTTGCGTGGGCAACACATCTCGCCAGTCGTTGATGAGTTGCTTATAGGCATCGCCCACGGGACGAATGTTGCGATCTAAATCGAAGAGTCCCAGCGCATTGACGTGGCCGTTCTTTTCGCGCAGGGCGCTGTCCCAATCGACCTGGTCGGTCAGTGAGTACCAGGTGAAGCCGACAATCGGCACGCCTTCATTGCGCAGATGCAGAACGTTCGACCACTCCTTCCACAACCAGTACACGGCTTCATCGCCTTTTGGCCCCTGCACCAGATTTGTTTCGGTGTGCATTACCGGCAAACGATAGCGGTCGTAGTATTGCCAGGTAATCTCGTCATAACCAAAGACTTCACCCGCTGCATAGGTGCTGCCGTCGGGGCAAACGCGATGTTCATTGGTAACGTAATAATCGTTACCCATGATGCAATGTTGCTTGACGCGGTTGCCTTGAAAGAAGTGATATTCGTCGCGCGTCATGCCGTTGTCGAGCAAATACTCATACATCTCCGATTCGATGCGGCGGCCATAGTTGAGGTCGAGCGACAGAAAGCGCCGCGCGTTCATGATCTCGGCAGGGCCGATGGCAGTCGGATTCTCGGCATGAAAATACTCGGACGATTCGCTTTGCACAAAGAGCGCGTGCGGGCGCGCATCGAGAATCGCCTGCATGGCCAGAACGTTTGCCTTCACGATGTGCTTGAGCGCCGTGACAAAGGCGCGGTCGCTGCTTTCCTGCTCGTTCCACCAGCCATAATGCGCCGAGAACAGGGCGCAAATATACATCTCGTTGACCGGAGTGTAAATCTGCACCCAGGGAAAACGTGTGGCGAAGTCGCGCGCATATATGGCGAAGAGTTGCGGAAAATCGGGGTTCTGAAAGTTGCCGATCCAGTCGGGTACGCCGAAGTGACACAGGTCGGTAATCGGCACGATGTCGCGCTTTTTCAAGTCGTTGTATGTTTCGTCGGCAAACGACCAATCGTATTGGCTGGGGCCAAGCCATGTGCGATGCAGCGGCGGGCCGTAACGCAAAAACGAAATCCCCAATTCCTGCACGCAATCGAAGTCTTCGCGCCAGCGGTTGTAGTGGCCGCACTCCTCCATCTCGTCGCGGCGCACGCGCCCGTTTTCGATGGTGGGGATACTGTTTTCAATGCCGGTCGCAAACATGAACATCGGCCTCATGCCTATCTCCTGATGACGTGGATTGGTCTGACAACGCAGTGTGGCAAGAGAAAAGTGCAATCCAGCAGCCACGCTCAAGAGCATTAGCCCGGCGTGTCGTAAACCCTGTCGAGTACTCGGAAAAGCTGCCGCGCATTGCTTGACAACGTAACACCCGGCAGCGCGCTCCATATAAACTAGGGCAGCATCTCATAATAGGGGGATTCCTAATGCCACGACTATTAGTTGTTTCACACACCGAGGGTTTTCGTCACTCCGCAATTGAAACGGGTGAGAAAGTCCTAAGCGAGTTGGCAGGCCAGAGTGGAGATTTGCACCTCGACTTCTGCCGCAATGCAGAAGATGTACACCGCATGCTGACACCTGAGCATTTGAAGAACTATGATGGTGTCTTTTTTAACAATACCACGGGCGATCTGGGCATTCCCGACTTGCCGGGGTTCCTCGATTGGATTGCGGGAGGAAAAGCCTTTATCGGTGCGCACGCGGCAGCCGACACCTATCACAATCAACCGGCTTATCTGGACATGGTTGGTGGTGAATTCATCACTCACGGCGAGCAGTGCGAAGTTGAAATCAGAGTGGAGAACGCGCAGCATCCCGCCGTTGCGCATCTAGGATCGAGTCACAAGATTTTTGAAGAAATTTATGAGCTAAGAGCCACGCGCGAGGGCAAAACGGTTTTGCTGTCACTGGATACACATCCACCGGATGGCCACGCCGAAGCCGGTGAGCCGGGCGATTTTCTGCTTGCCTGGACAAAAAGCCACGGACAGGGTCGTGTCTTTTACACAGCGCTCGGGCATCGTGAGGACATCTGGGAAAGTGCTCCGTTTCAGCAACATTTGAAGGCGGGTCTGCAGTGGGCACTCGGTCAATAAAGGCGAAGTCCTGCTTTATTCCATGACCGTTTTGTTTTCGCCGCTCGGATTGGCTTATGGTTCGTTGTATTCGGCAATTCTTCTGGTGCGCCCGCAGCGGTTGATCGTTGTCACGTCGCAGCAGGCGCAGGTGGATCTGCACACTGCAGTCGATGCGGCACGTTTTTACCATAGTTCCTTTGAACTCGAAACGCACCTGCTGGACGACCCGTTGGCCGGATTCGACGAAGGCCGCCGGCTGGCGCGGCATCTGGCCGCTTCTGCCGATGGTGACAACGTCGTGAACCTGACCGGCGGCACTACGGCGCTGCAAGATTGCGTGCGCTCGGTCGCCGACATTCTGCGCGCGCAGGGCCGCGATGTGCGCGAAGTCGCCGTAGTCGATCGCCGCGCCGCCAATGAACAACGACGCGTGCCGCTGGTTGTGGGCGAATTGGTCGAAGTGCCGCCGCTATAAACCTTTTTGAATAGCCGCCGATCCAATCTGCATTGCAGATAGCTTTACTCGGAGCGTAAGTGCGGGTTTATTCGTTTATTCTCCAGTGAGCAAACAGCGCCCGGACGTTGTGCATTCTCCTACTCCTACATCAAGCTCTTTTCATTCCTCGCGCCCGCGTTCTCCCCGGACGGCTTAAACCCGGCTTGCCTATATGCCCGGACTCTGTCCATAATTCAGAAGGGAACGAAAACCGGCGCGCGCAGTCTTATTAGAAGACAATTGAAACGGATGCGGAAGTCCGGCCTGTCGCATGGCCGGACTTTTCATCATCGGCGGGCGCCCAAAGCGAGTACTCATCCATGTGGCAGCGGTTTACCGAACGGGCGCGGCGCGTCATTTTGCTTGGCCAGGAAGAAGCCGGCAAGATGGGTAGCGGCCACGTCGGGACGGAGCATCTGCTGCTTGGTTTATTGACTGAGAGCGAAGGCGTCGCGGCGCAGATTCTTCACAAGATGGACGTGACCGCCGATTTCGTGCGTGCCGCCATCGAGGCGCGAGTTGCCACGCAAGACCGTCGCGGCTTCGATCCCAAGTTGACGCACGAGGCAAAGCGAGTACTCGAACTGGCGGCGGATGAGGCGCGTCGTATGCGCCACAACTACATCGGGACGGAGCACTTGCTGCTGGCGCTGTTGCGCGAACGCGATGATATGGCTGCCGAAATTCTGCTCGAAGTCGGGCTAAATCTGGCAGACATGCGCCAACAAGTGGTGGAATATCTGGGCACAGGTGTTGCGGATGAGCCGGTGCGCAAGCCAGGCCATCTCGCTCTGAAGTCGCAGACGCAGATTGATGTGAGTCCTGGTTTTCACACCTTGTTGTCGCTGGCCGCAAACAAGGCCCACGCGTCGGGCAGCGATACAGTTAATCTCTTGCATTTTCTGCAAGTGCTGTTAGAACCTGAAAACCAGACCGAGATGACGTTGCTGAAAGAATGCGGCTTGGATGTTGAAAAACAACTCTTGGAATTGATACAGCGCCTTCATGCAGACGATGCAAATAGCGCTGAAAACAGTTGACATAAACGTTTGGACGTAACACGTTGGTGACGTAAATGCCGGAAACTGTGTGTTAGAGTTAGGTTAAGGAGTATCGAATATGTGGCAACGGTTTACCGAACGGGCGCGGCGCGTCATTTTGCTTGGCCAGGAAGAAGCCGGCAAGATGGGTAGCGGCCACGTCGGGACGGAACATTTACTACTGGGCTTGGTGAGCGAAAGCGAAGGCGTCGCCTCTCAGGTTCTGCAAAAGATGGGTGTCAGCCTGCAAAAAGTGCGGTCTGAAATCGCTCTGGAAGTCGAAGCCAGCGGCGAGACCAGCACCGGCACTGAGCCCAAGCTGACGCCCAAGGCAAAGCGAGTACTCGAACTGGCGGCGGATGAGGCGCGTCGTATGCGTCACAACTACATCGGGACGGAGCACTTGCTGCTGGCGCTCTTGCGCGAAAAAGACGGCCTGGCCGCCAAAGTTCTGCGCAAGCTGGGCCTCAACTTGGAAAAAGTGCGCACGCAGGTCATGGAATATCTGGGCACCGAGTCGTCCGGTGGCGGCGAAAAGGCCGGCGCGGGCAGCGGCGAAAAGAGCAAAACGGGTCGCAGCCAGACACCGGCACTCGATTCGTTTGGCCGCGACATCAATCAGCTCGCCACCGAAGGCAAGCTCGATCCGGTGATCGGACGCCAGCCGCAAATCGACCGCACGATTCAGATTCTGTGCCGTCGCACCAAGAACAACCCCGTTCTCGTGGGTGAGCCGGGTGTCGGCAAAACCGCGATTGTGGAAGGTCTGGCGCAGCGCATCGTTTCGCGTGACGTGCCGGAGCCGCTGCTCGACAAGCGCCTGGTCGCACTCGACCTGGCCAGCGTCGTAGCGGGCACCAAGTATCGCGGCGAATTTGAAGAGCGCATGAAGCGCATCATGGCGGAGATCCGTGCTAGCAACGGCAAGATTATCGTCTTTATTGACGAGCTGCACACCATCATCGGTGCGGGCGCTGCCGAAGGCGCCATTGATGCCAGCAACATGTTGAAGCCCGCCCTGGCGCGCGGCGAAATGCGTTGCATCGGCGCAACCACGCTCGATGAATACCGCAAGTACATCGAGAAGAGCGGCGCGTTGGAGCGTCGTTTTCAGATGGTGCTCGTGCCGGAGCCGACGCCGGAAGACGCTGTGGAAATCATGAAGGGCCTGCGTCCTCGTTACGAAGAGTTCCACCACGTGAAAATCACGGATGAAGCTCTTAAAGAGGCCGTCGATCTGTCGCAGCGTTATATCACGGCGCGCCAGTTGCCGGACAAGGCGATCGACCTCATCGACGAAGCCGGTTCTCGCGTCAAGCTGCAAATCGCGCTGCCTCCCAAAGAAGTACGCGAGCTGCAGAAAGAACTCGACGAGCTGAACACAGAAAAGGAATCGGCAGTCGAGAACGACGAATATGAAAAGGCTGCCGAACTGCGCGACCGTGCCAACGACCTGGAAACCCGCCTCGAAGCGGCAACCGCGGCGTGGCAGGAAACGCGCGGCGAAGAAGAAGATCAGCCAACCGTGACAAACGACGACATCGCCCACATTGTGAGCGAGTGGACTGGCGTTCCGGTGCGTCGCTTGACGGAAGAAGAGACCAACAAGCTCTTGCGCATGGAAGACGAGTTGCATGGTCGCGTTATCGGTCAGGAAGAAGCGATCAAGGTCGTTTCGAAGGCGGTGCGTCGCGGACGTGCCGGTTTGAAAGACCCGAAGCGCCCGACCGGTGTGTTCATGTTCGTTGGCCCAACCGGTGTCGGTAAAACCGAGTTGGCGCGCAGCCTGGCCGACTTCCTCTTCGACGATGAGCAGGCTCTGGTGCGCATCGACATGAGCGAATACGCCGAGCACTTCAACGTGTCGCGCATGTTGGGTTCACCTCCCGGTTACGTCGGTTACGATGAAGGCGGTCAGCTCACTGAAGCCGTGCGCCGCCGTCCTTACAGCGTCGTGCTGTTCGACGAAATCGAGAAGGCGCATCCCGATGTCTTCAACACGCTGTTGCAGATTTTCGACGATGGTCGTCTGACCGATGCGCAGGGCCGCACCGTGGACTTCAAGAATACGGTTATCATCATGACCTCCAACGTCGGTATCGGCGACATGCAGAAGTCGGTTGGCTTCCGCAAGACCGGTGTCGAAGGCGACGAAGAGGCTGCTGATCGCGAAATGCGCAGCAAGGTGATGGATGCTTATTCACGCTTGTTCCGTCCCGAGTTCCGCAACCGTTTGGACGAAGTGATCGTGTTCCATCACTTGAGCCACGAGCAGATTCTACAGATCGTGCATCTGATGATGAAGCGTGTGCAGGACGAAATTGGACGTCGCGATCTGAAGCTGGAATTGCTGCCCGCCGCCAAAGAGCTGCTGGCCAAGGAAGGCTACGACCGTGCATTCGGTGCCCGTCCGCTGCGTCGTGCGATTCAGCGTTTGATCGAAGATCCGTTGGCCGAGCGTCTGCTGATGGGCGACTTCAAAGCCGGCGATACGATTTACATCGACGCGCAGAATGGCGAAACCGTCTTCACGACGGAGCCGCCGACTGAGCTTATTGATGGAATCGAAGCTGCAGCCGTCGCGAGCACTCCCGACGGTGAAGCGGGCGTCACCGAACCTTCCGAGGAAGATCGCGAACGCTTGTCGAAGATGATGGAAGACTAATCAGAGTCTGATAGCTGTAAAAGGGCCGCAAACGGGAAACTGTTTGCGGCCCTTTTTCGCAACACAGCAGTCTCTCAAAGCTACACACGAACCCGGAGCGTGAGCGACGGGCTTGTATGGACTACAAAGGGCTCGTCGCTCACGCTCCGGGTTCGTATCACTCAGTTCTAGAACAGGATCATCTCCACACCACTTTTGCGATGCTACTATGTCAATTAAGACCATGCATTTACACGTTCGTTCATTGAGCTTTGTGCTGTTGTTTGCAATCATCGCGAGTTCGCCACCAGTGCAGTCGCAAGAGACACGCAACGGCCCAATAGTTGTTCCCGCGGCACCTGTGCCTGTTGTGATTCAGAAAACAGGTGCCGAACCGGTTAGCATCGTGGCTAATAGTGATTTTTTGCGTGGCGAAGAAAGTTGGGACGTGCCCAACACCGAGTACTCGGACAGCACGTTTATCGATGCCAATGCCGGCCCTTACACGCGTGCGCTGCGCGTGACAGCGCGTCCACCACAAGGTGCAAACCCGTGGGAGATCAGCCTGCGCCAGGACATTCCCGTGCCGCTGAAGAAAGACGACCCGCTGGTGTTAAAGCTGTGGGCGCGCAGCCCCGAATCGTTGCAAATTGGCGCTTTCGTGGAGCAGGCCGCCGCGCCTTACAATAAGTTGGTCAACGAAGTGGTTAAGCTGTCGCCGCAATGGACAGAGTATGAAGTGCGCGGCCAAAGCGACGCTGATTACCCGACCGGCAGCGCGCACGTTGTGTTCCACATGGGACATGGGCGGGGCATTATCGAAGTGGCCGGTGTGCGCCTGTTCAATCCCAATGCGCCTGTTGTGGCTTTAGCGCGTTCGACGGCTTCCCCGGAGAAACCCGAATCACTGGTTGAAAACGGCACCTTCGAGCAGCCGTTGCAGGGCAACTGGAATTGGGGCGATGGCGCGCCGATTCAGTCGCAAGTTGTTGAGGCGAACATTAACAACCCCGACGCGCGCGAGTACTCGAAAGCGCTGCGCCTGACCGTCACCCCCGGCCCGCAAGCGCAGCCTTGGAGCGTGCAGGTGGGGCAGCCCGTGCGCCAGTTCGTCGGGCGCAATGATGCGGTTTATTTTCGCGGTTGGATGCGCAGCCCGACGCGCACTCGCATCGGTGTGATTTACGAAATGGGGCGCGAGCCACACACCAAGTATCTGCGCGAAGTCGTGAAGCTGACGCCGGAGTGGAAAGAGTATCGCTTTCTGGGTTACGTCGATCAGCCATTTCAATCCGAGGAATCGCAGTTCAAGTTCTTCCTGGGCTATGAACCGGGCACGGTGGAAATCGCGGGCGTGCGCCTTGAAAACTATGGCATCGCGCCGGAGAATTTATTTACCACTACGACCGATTGGTATGGCGGCGTCGAAGTGTCGGACGCATGGCGCAAGCCCGCACTGGAGCGTATTGAAAAGATTCGCAAGGGCGACATCCGAGTACTCGTGACCGATGCCACGGGCAGGCCAGTGCCCGACTCCACCGTGAGCATCGAACAAAAACGCCACCTTTTCCGCTTTGGTTCGGCTGTTGTGGCGGGCCGCCTGACCGACACCAGCAACCCGGACAACTTGCGTTATCAGGCCGAAGTGAAGCGCCTGTTCAACACTGTTGTCTTTGAAAACGACATGAAGTGGCCGCAGTCGGACAACAATATGCAGAACATAGCACGTGTCGAGAAAGCTCTGGAGTGGCTTCGCGCCAACAACATTGCGGTGCGTGGCCATAACCTGGTGTGGGGCAGCGAACGCTATATGCCCGAGCGCACCCGCAGTCTGTCTGCCGAAGAGTTGGCCAAAGTCGTTGAGGAGCGCACGCGCGCCTTCGCGGGCCGTTTCAAAGGCCAGATTTACACGTGGGATGTGGTGAACGAAGCCGCGACCAACACCTGGTTATGGGAGAAAATTGGCTGGGCCAACTTTGCCGACACCTACAAGTGGGCGCGCGAAGCCGACCCCAACGCGTTGCTGGCCTACAACGATTATGACATGGTGAACGAGGCGGCCAGCGGCGGCAATCAGCGCAAGATAGTGAAGCAGCGCATCGAATATTTGCTGGATAACGGGGCGCCGCTCGACATCATCGGCGATCAGGCGCACATGGGTGTGCCGCTGACGCCCATCAGCCGCGTACTCGAAATTACCGATGAGTTGGCTCAATACGGCAAGCGCATCGAGTTCACCGAATTAGACCTCGGCGTCAAAGACGACAAGCTGCACGGCGAGTATGTGCGCGACTTCCTCATCGCGGCCTTCTCGCACCCATCAGTAGATGCCGTGATTCAGTGGGGTTTCTGGGAAAATGCGCACTGGCGTGCCCGGGACGGCGGCGCCATGTTCCGCAAAGATTGGAGCAAGCGTCCAGCGCAGGAAGCCTACGAAGACCTGGTGCTGAACCAGTGGTGGACACGCGCCACGGGCAAAGCCGACGCGCAGGGCACCTACGCCACGCGCGCCTTCTACGGCACGCACACCATTACAGTCGAGCAGGGTGGCCGCAAAACGACACAAGAAGTGCAACTGCTGCCCGGCAAAGCAGGAACAGTGACCATCAAGTTGGCGCAGTAAATTAAAGCCAAACGCAAGAAGCGAGTACTCCCTGATTGGAGTACTCGCTTCTTGCGTTTGATGAGATTTTACGTTTGTAGGGGTGCACGGCGTGCGCCCTCATCCTGGGATCGACGGACATCAGGGCGCATGCCATGCGCCCCTACCGCGCAACACCAGGAGACAACTGCAACGAAATCGGCTTTACTTATCAGTCGAACCACTCGTCGGTTGGGTCGAAGGCGGGAATGGGAATGTTGACGATTTTCATCTTGCCGACGGCGCGGTGTCGGCAGCCGGGTTGGATGAGAATGCTGGTCAGAGGTTTCACCGGGATCATGTCGCCATCCAGTTCCATGAAGCCTTCGCCTTCGAGGATGAGGTAAATCTCGGTCAATCTCTTGTGGTAATGCGTTTGCGCGTCTTCCTGAATATCCACCATGTGCAGCGTCGCGACATCGTTTCCGGGTTGAACAAAGGCGCGCCGCGAAAAGCCGCACGGGCATTTGACGGCATCAATCTCGTCCATTTGCGCGATGGTGTAATTCCTGGTGGCTGTTTCGGTTGTCATGTTTTGGCTCCTTCGCTTTCAACGGCGGCGATAATGCGGCGTAGATACGCCACTTCCTCCCCGAGTACTCGTGTGCGTGCCGCTTCTTCAGTATCGTGATAAAACGCCATGAAGACGAGCGTCCCGCTGAAATTGTTGGTGTGCAAGGCGCGTAGCAGCGTCTTCCAATTGGTGACGCCCTCCCCAAGTGGCGCCCAGTTGCGACGCCAGCCTTTATCGTCGTCACTTGCGTGACTCATGTCACGCACCAACGCCGTATCTTTCACGCCCACTGCGGAAAGATACGGCCCCAGCAATTCGACAGAGCGTTTCCAATCTTCAAAGCCTTCAAACGCCTGATTGCCTGCATCAAGTTCCACACTGATAGCTTCCGGCGGCAGGCCGTCCACCAGCGCGAAGGCGGCACTGGGGCTGGAAACCAGCGTGTGATGATGCAGTTGATTTACCGCACGCACGCCGAACTTTTGGCACCACGGCGCCAGCGTCTCCAACTGACGACGCACCTCGCGCAGAGCGCTTTTGATGTCGCGTTCTCCTGCATGAAAATGATTCAAGCGAAAGTTGCGGATGCCACATTCGGCAAAGGCAGCCAAAATCTCCGGCTGCCGCATAATGTCGGCGGCGTGCAGATCGGTCGTTGCGAAATGCACCTGAATTCCGTATTCGCGCATGGCGGCGACAAAGCGCGGCGCATTGCGTGCCACAGTTGCCGGCTCGCACCAGTAGCCGTCGCGCACCACAAGATTAACAGTGTCGAGTCCGGTGTGGCGCACCAGTTCCGCTAATTGTTGCGGCGAGTACTCGCGATAGAACTTCGGAAACAGGCTGAATGTGATATTCATCGAGTGCGTGTCCTGAGCAGTACGCGCCAGGTGATACATTTAAGCGATGCGCTCCAGCATTTCTTCGCGCACAATGTAAAGTGGTTGGCCACCGTTGACGTATTTTTCGATGTCGTCCACGGCCTGGCGGCCCAGCGTGAAGGACGGCGGTCCGGCGATGTGCGAGGTGTACATGACGTTGGGCAGGCGGCGCAGCGGGCTGTCAATCGCTGCCGGTTCCGGAGATGACACATCGAGACAGGCGTATAAACGGCCTTTTTCCAGTTCCGCGATGAGAGCCGCTTCATCAATGCAGCCACCGCGCGAGGCGTTGATGAATATTGTGTCGTCACGCATTGCCTGGAACTCACGAGTACTCACCAACCTGGTTGTTTCGGGTAGCAGCGGCGTATGAAGCGAAACCACATCGCTGGTGGAGCAAAGAGTCGTCAGGTCGGAACACAACTGCACACCCATCTGGCGCGCCATGTCTTTGTTCACATAAGGATCGAAAAGCTGCACCGAACAACCAAACGGGCGCAAGTGCTCGATAACCAGGCGGCCCACTTCGGAAGCGCCCACAATGCCGACCGTCGACCAGCGCAGCACCTTCAAGTTTGCCGGCTTGCCCACAGCTCGCGCACGATTGGCTTCGGCATTCTGTGGAATGCGGCGCAGCGTGGTAATCATCAGGCCGATCATCATTTCGGCAACATCGGTGGCGATAGCCGTTTTGCAGGACGCAATCTGGAGATGACTCCCGTGCAAATGGGGGCCGAACATGTGCTTAACGGTTCCCGCCGCGTGTTCCCACAACTTCAGCTTTGGACAGGCCTGCACCATTTCCGCATCGGGGTAGGGTGTGTTCCACGAACCAACGCCGATTTCACAGTCGCGCAGCAGTCCGATTGCCTCTTCTTTCGAAGTCTGCTTTTGCGCTTCGACATAACGCACATCGCCCAGTTTGTGGAGGCGCTCTATGTCTTGAGGGTGGAAGAGTTCTTCGCGCAAAGCAAGCGGAATAACAACACCAATGCGAACGCGCTCGTGCTGGCCGGCACCATTATTTTGCATGAAATGCATTTTAATCGGTTTGAATGCCGCCAGCAGCACGAGCGCGTTCCGAGTACTCGTTACTGTGTTTGACCTGGTATCTGCCTGAAGGGATGACGCACACGATTCTGGGCGCGCAGCACTTCCTTATCGTTCCAGGGACCCTGATTCATGTGTCTCATGTAATCGGGCACCAGGTCCGGTTCGCGAGTGTGGATCGGCAGGGTGAAGGTGACGGTGCGCCCCTCTCTTTGCGTGTGTAGTTCATTATTGTTCAAGAGCCGCCATGGGCGCGGGTTGATGCGCATTGTAAATGTAAGCCGCGTTGGGCGCGGGAAACGCTGCGGCTTCAACGGCACCAGCCACAGACCTTCCAACTTCTCACCGTTATACACAAAGCCATTCGGCAGTGGATTGAGAGGGTTGAGTTGTATTTCCCTGGTCGGTACGAAAGGTGACTCCTGGGATCTATCGTATTGGGTGCCTCGGTCGTCATGCCAGCTTTCAACAGTCCAATCGGTGAAGTCGTCAAAGCCTTGTTTCTTCAACTCGTAGAATCTTTTACCAACCAGTTTGCGACCGGCAGTGTACAGCACGAAAACATGACCTTCCTTATTAACTCGCACGTCGCGGATGACAATCGTCCGCTCACCGACTTTGCGGCTGGCGATACCCTTGGCCAAACGTTTGCGCCACTCTTCTTTGTCTTTGTCGAGGTCTAACAGGCGCACCGATTTCGGAAACGCCGGTTCAAAAAGCTTGGCTTGAAGAGGACGGTTGAAACCGAAATTGCTGACCATCTTTAATACCTTGCCTGTTGAAACCTGGGTCACTTCCATGGACATTGTAACAGGCAAGTCACTGGCGTCATCCACCAGCAGTGAAACGCGGTAAGATTCCATGGGGCCGGTTGTCTGGATATGAATACGACGTGCCGGTTGTCCGTTAGCTGTGGTGTACTCCGTGTTTACGCGCAGGGAGTTACGTGCCATCGAAACTCGTGTAAGTTCGCGTATAATGCCGGTTCCACTGAAATCCGGGTCGCCTGTTCCAAATAGAGCTTTTTGCCGTTGCACAGTGACCTTGTTCGATTTCGGCGAATAAGTCCACAGCTTTCCCGTCCGCAAGATTTGCACTTGACGCGTGCGCCCTGTTGTTTCTTCAGGCCAGCTTTCCATGCGGAACGAACCGCCTTGCTGCCACAATTCGCTGATGCGAACGCGCTCGCCGTTTTCGAGTGATTTCCACATCACAACATGCACGCTATGTACTTTGCTGACGGCAGCTTCCACGCGGCGTATGAACAATTCGGCCATCACGAAGGGCGTGGCACGAATTGTGAAAAGCACCAGCGTCACCGCACCGCATAAAGCAACGCTGCGACGCACGACGCGCCTTCTGCTGTGGCGGTGTTGCAGTTTTTTCTGGTGCTGCGCTGACAGACGTGCCACACGCCCACTGAGGGCTGCTGACGGTGCAGCGGCGACATCAGCAGCCTGAAAGAGTTTCTGCAAATTTTGTTCTTCGCTGCTGAGTTCAGGCGATGCCTGCATGTGATTTGAGGACTTATTCATCGTGTCACCTCGTCCGTCAAAAAGTAGTCCTTGCCGCGCTCGAACAATGTCTTGCGCGCTCGTTGTAACAGGCTGTTAACGGCTGCCGGCGAACGTTTCATCACGACCGCAATTTCGTTGATGGACAGGCCTTCCCAATATTGCAGGCGCAACGCCTCGCACTGTTCGGCCTTGAGTGCGCCCATCAATGCGCCGAGTACTCGTTGAGCTTCGGCGCGCTCGATGAGAACTTCAGGACTCTCCACGGTGCCGCCGTGGGTTGCTGCGTTGGCGTCGTGAATGTCATCCGTGACGGTGCCACAGTCGTGTAGCACATGACCGCGCGTTTTTCGACGCCTGGCCCACATGAGAACACTGCGGTGCGCGATGCGCAGTAGCCAAATGCGCGGGTGACATTCGTGCCGGAACTTGGGCAGGGCCTCAAACGCCGTTGCAAAAACTTCGGCTGTAATGTCTTCGGCTTCTTCGGCATTGTCGACGCGCCGCCGCACGTAGCGCAAAACATCAGAGAGATAAAGTTGCTGCAGTTGATTGGCATCCAGAGCCGCGTGTGTCCGATCTTCTTGACTCGCTCGCGTAGGCGCATGGCTGTGCGACGACGTCTCGTTGTGAGCGATGCCGGGACATAGCGGCGTTGACATGCTATGGACGGCGCTCTTGTTCCATTTCCAGGGCATTGACCTCTCCAGGCATTGATATTAACTTCGTGGCGCCCAGACTGCGCTGCGTCACGCTACGGCGGCTTTAGATTTTTGCGATCTCACTTATAAGGATGCGAGTCGTGCAAACATCTATCGGTGCGTGACGGTAAATGCAGCACAAATTTATGCCGCACGCCCCGCCAGCACGGCAGCGCAGGTGAAACCCTCGTGACAAGGCTATAATTGAATTGTGTCCACTCCGAATTCACATAATGCCGAGAAGCGCAACACAACGATGCTGGACGAAGCACGTCTGGTGTTTTCGCTGGAAAGCGAAGCCATCGCGCGCTTAAGCGAGCGTCTCGACGAGAACTTCGAACGCGCTGTGCAACGAGTACTCGATTGCAAGGGCCGTGTCGTTGTCACCGGCGTCGGCAAGAGCGGCGCCATCGGGCGTAAAATCGCTTCAACGTTCGCTTCAACGGGCACGCCTGCGCTGTTTCTGCACGCTGCCGAGGGCTTGCACGGCGATCTGGGCATGGTGGCGCCGGGTGATGTGCTGCTGGCCATCTCTTATTCGGGCCGCACCGGCGATCTCACGGGCTTAATTCCCGTCGTCAAAGACATGGGCGTGCCCATCATCGCCTTAACTGGCAGAGACGATTCCTACCTCGCCGCCGAAGCGAGCATCGTGCTCGATATTTCAGTGGAAAAAGAAGCCTGCCCGCTCAATCTTGCACCGACGGCTTCCATGGTCGCCGCGCTTGCCATGGGCGATGCTTTGGCGGTTTGCGCCATGACGGCGCGCCGCTTCACGCACGACGATTTCGCACGCTTTCATCCCGGCGGCACACTGGGACGCGCATCCAAGTTGCGCGTTGAAGAACTGATGCGCAGCGGCGAACGCCTCGCTGTTGTGCCTGAGAACGCCACGATGCGCGAGGCGGCACAAGAAATCACGCGGGCGCAGGGCCGCGCCACACTTGTCGTCACCGACGGTGGCAAACTGGTCGGCTATGTTTCGGATGGCGATGTGCGCCGCTTGCTCTTGCGTGAAGACGGCTGCGAACTGCCCGGAGTACTCGTCACGGAAGTGATGACGCGCACGCCGCTGTCGTTTCATCCTTCCACGATGGCGGTGGAAGCGCTGCGTGCTTTGCAGGAACGCGGCATCAGCGCCGCGCCCGTGGTCGATGAGAACGATGTCGCGGTTGGTATCCTCGACGTGCAGGAACTACTGCGCGCCGGTTTGGTGTAGTGCTTGTATAGATCGCTGAGACACTTCCTAACCGCGCGGTTAGTTCATTCATACCTAAGACGTCTTGCTAAATAGTCCTGCAAAAGAAAACAGGTGTTCGTAGGGGCGGGGTTTCCCCGCCCGTTTGCCAATGCGCTACACAGGGTGAGGAGACCTCGCCCCTACAAAACGCGGAAAACTTTTGCTTCACTGATTAACAGCGCTTCTGTGAAACCGCGACGGTGAGGAAGCGGGCTGATTCTCTTCAGGAGAAGTTGACAATCGCGTATCAACGACGGTGAAACTCCTGCCCGGCATGAAGGTATTTGCCGCGTGGTGGGACTGACCTCTAAACGAAGCGACATGGCGCCAAGCGTAATTCCCTGATCGCTTGCACGCAAAATTCGGACAACAAAAAGGACAACGAGTACTCGTCGAGTACTCGTTGTCCTTTTTGTTGCTTGATGAACCTATTTCACACGACGCGCGCCCCAGAATTTGCCGCCGTAGTAGCGCGACGAAAGTGAATCAACACGTACACCAACGCCGGAGCGTGCCGCGTGCACGAATTTGCCTTCGCCCATGTACACGCCGACGTGCGACACTCCGCGCTTGTAGGTATTGGCAAAGAGCACAATGTCACCGGCTTGCATATCCTTGCGGGACACGCTCTTGCCGTAACGCGCGAGGCCGGCAGCCGTGCGGGGCGGATTGTAACCACGCTGGCGCAGCAGGTAGTAAATGAGGCCGGAGCAATCGAAACCGCGATTTGGGGAGGTGGCGCCGCGAATGTAAGGCATACCGCGATAGGAAAGCGCCTGGTTTGCCATAACTTGCCCAAAGGAATTATCGGCGGCCTGGTTGTTCATTGCATAGCGAACATAATCGCGCGGTGAACCGCCACGAGAGCCGGTACGCGGCGTCAGAGCAGCCGGGCGCGCGGCAGATCTTACTGCACTTGCTTTCGCCGCACGGGCGTTGGCCGCGACACGTTGGGGCGATGCTTTTGCTGTGCGGGTCGTGGCGACACGGTTCCCGGCCCGGCTCTTGCCGGAAGTAGATTTTGCCAGCAGAACTCTCTCCGCTGGAAAGATGGGAGGCAGAGTCAACGTCGAGACGGGTGTTTCACTCGTATCCTGCGGCACGTTGAGAGGCTGCGTCAGCGGGCTTAAGGGCCTGCGATAGGCCGACACCATCACGTAAGGCGTCCACTTGGGAACATCCGCGTAAGACACTGGCTTAATCATGCCCGTGGTGAGATCGGTGGTTGACGACGGAAAGAGCGACGCTGGTTGCTGCGGCGCAAGTTGCGGCGCAACAGGACGTGTTTTGTGACGCGATGACAGGTATTCCTCACGGGCGCGCAACAGTTCTTCCGGTGTGAGCGGGTGAATACCGGGCAAAGCCGTTGGCGGTTCCAGGGTGGCAGCTCCCATGCTCGCGCGTAAACGGGCACGTTGCTGGGCTTTCTCCTGTGCCCAGCGCTGACGACGGGCCTCACGAGCGGCGGCCTGCCTGGATGCGCGCAACGCCGCAGCCCTGCGGCGCGCTGCATAAGCGGCTTGTGCTTTGGCCACGCGCTGTGCTTCGGCGACACGCTTTGCTTCGGCGACACGCTTTGCTTGCGCGAGGCGCTTTGCCTGCGCGGCACGCTGCGCTTGCGCAAGACGCTGTAACTCCATCAAACGCTGTGCCTCGGCAGCCTGTTGCAACTGCGCCGCGCGTTGTAGCTGCGCCGCGCGTTCGGCCTGGGCCAGGCGCTGTGCTTCGATGCGTTTTGCTTGTTCCTGGCGCTGCAATTCGGCTACGCGGCGTGCTTCCAGTGCACGCGCTTCCGCTAAACCACGTGCATTTTCTGCGTTGCGCTTCTGGGCCGCCAGGCGCTCTGCGCGGGCTCTGCGCGCCGTTTCAGCCTGTCGTGTCGCTTCGGCTTTTCGGGCGGCAGAAGCGCGCTGCATGGCAGCGCGCGCTGCAGCCGCACCAGCATCATTGGCTGGTGCGATGATGGTGCTGGCCGTAGCATCATCGTTTAAAGGGCTGCCGGCTTTGCGGTTGTGGAACTCACCGTTACGCAGCGTAGGACGCGACGGCGACAAGCGCACGTTACCCACATCATTGAAAGTCGGGTCGGGCATACGCACGGTGCGCTGGTGCAGTGTTGCACGCGTACTGGTGCGGATGAAACGCGCAGCGTTCGTCGACTTACCGTTGTAGGAAACTGGCCGCACTCTCTGTGCACGACGAGGTGCCGAGCGAGCCACACGCACGCCCTGCTTTTCGAGACCCTTCAATGCGCCCGAGGCGCCGTAGCGCGCGTAGTAGGTGCGCAGTAACTGCGGTGAGCCATAGAGTGTCTGGTTGCTGGTGCGATTGGACGCAAGACGCGCTTTCTTGTGCGACAGTTCGGCCAGTTTTTCGCTTTCCGGGGCGTTGATGTAGGAATGATAAACCCATCCGAACTTGTTGTTGCTGGTTTCGACGCGATACCAGCCGTTGTATTTGCCCCATACAAAGAGCTTGCTGCGACGCGGCACTTTAGCAACCGGCGGTGTTTGCGTGCCCGGTCGCACGCGGAGGTAAGTCTGTGAGCCGGTTGTCCAGCCCCATACGCCACTCAACTTTGGCTGCGTCTGAGTTGAGGCATGGAAGCGCACGTTTTTTGCAGTCTTGTGTGAGCTGTGTGCGGTGCGGTTCCTGGCTGGCCGGGCTGTAGCCGATAAAGACAGAAAGCATAGCCCGGCGCCCATGAGAAGTGAGCCATATGCGATGGTTTGACGGGTGTCTACCGAGTACTCGGGGACCGAGGACGCGGCTATCGAATACTCAGATGGTGCGGCTGCATTGTGCGACAAAGATTTTACGAAGCTGGGGGAATGGTGCTCTGATGCGATGAAGGCACCATATGTGGCTTGAACTGCGTTTTGAACATCTTTTCCAACGACGTCGTTTCCAACACTTTTCGTTCCGTTGTGCCTCTGGCGAGTGAAGGGCATGTTTCTCCTCGTTCTCGTTACTGGTCGCTCGGTGACGAAGCTGTTTCGGATATGTGGCCTGGAACAGCACGACAACTCAGCGCGACAACAAATTTTAATGACACACTGCTAGTCGAAAGATATTTTTCGGCAGATGCCAAAACGCCGACCATCGCGTTGTTCGCTCTTGCTCAGGCAAGGGCGCAAAGCGCGGAAGTCGGCGCAATCGAGGAGATTGTAAACGAGTTCGAGAATTTTGTCAAACTTTCTTGCTCGCTGCAAATGCTATGCCGGAACTTCCAGGCGGTTATTTGACACTTCAGGAACTATTCTTGCCAAGGCTATGAATCGCTCTACTCCTGCCTGGTTTGCTGGTGCCCGTGCAAGTTTGGCCAGCGCCGGAAGCATTTTGCTCGACGCGGTGTTTCCGCCGCGCTGTGCCGCTTGTCGCACCTGGAGCGAGGAGCTGTTTTGTGCTGCTTGCCAGGCGTCTCTTCATCCTATCGAGGCACCGTTGTGCGAGCGCTGCGGCATTCCCTTCGACCCGCAACTTCACACTGCCGCCGAGTGTGCGGCGTGCCGCACCAATCGTTACCACGCTGCGCCACCATATGAGACTTTGCGTTCGGTATTCGCTTTCGAGGGCGCACTGCGCCATGCCGTGCATCGCTTCAAATACCAGGACAAGACGGCGCTGGCTGCGCCTTTAGCCGGTCTGCTGCACAACTTTTTGCTGCAATCGAGTACTCGGGAGAGGCACATCCCGGCGGAGAACCTTGGCGCGGTTGTGCCGGTGCCGCTTCATGCGTGGCGACGCTACCGGCGCGGTTACAATCAGAGCGAGTTGCTGGCGCGCGAGTTGGCTCGTTTGCTGGATGTGCCGATGATCGATGCGTTGACGCGCGTGCGTCACACTACACCACAGGTTGAACTGCGCAAGAAGCAGCGGCGCGATAATGTGCGTGGCGCCTTTGCCATGCGTGAAGCGGCGCATCGCTATGGCGTCGAGGGCGCCGTTCTCTTGATTGATGACGTTTGCACCACGGGCGCCACGTTGGGCGAGTGCGCGCGAGTACTCAGAGAGGCCGGTTTCTCTTCGGTTTACGCGCTGACGCTGGCGCGGCAGTTATGACCGTCGCGTTTGACGTTTTCGGTGCGGCAAGTACACTGACAATGGCTCAATGGCACAACTTTCTTCGACCCTTCATCACCCGACGCAAAACGGCTGCATTCTCGCCCTGGACATTGGCACATCTTCGACACGCGCCATAACCTTCGACTTCAAGGGCCATAAAACGGGCCGCATCGCGCAACGCGAGTACTCGCAAATCACTACACCCGATGGCGGAGTTGAAGTCGATGCCGATTTTCTGCTCGACTTAACAGCGCGGTGCATCGATGAAGTGCTGGGTGAAAGCGATGTTCCGGTCGTAGCCGTGGCCGTGTCGTGTTTCTGGCATTCGCTGATGGCGGTGGATGTGGAGCACAAACCGCTGACGCCAGTCTTCTCCTGGGCCGACAATCGTGCTGCGCCGTGGCTGGCTCCGCTGCGGGCGACAATGGATGAAATCGAAGTACACGCCCGCACCGGTTGCGTGTTTCACACTTCATACTGGCCGGCCAAGTTGCTGTGGCTGCATCACACGCAACCCGCGCTCTTCTCTGGCGATATGCGCTGGATCTCGTTCGGCGAATACCTGGCGTTGCAGTTTCTTGGTGAGGCGCGCGTTTCTCTTTCGATGGCTTCGGGCACCGGCCTGTTCCACCAGAACAACGCCGACTGGGACGAAGAAATGTTGGCCGCCGTGCCCATCGGTATGGAGAACCTTTCGCCGTTATGCGACGCGCACGATGACCTGGGGCGGCTGCACTCCACTTACCATGAACGCTGGCCTGCGCTGCGCGACACGAAATGGTTTCCGGCCATTGGCGATGGGGCAGCCTCCAACATCGGATCGGGGTGCGTTGATGCCTCGCGTATCGCGCTCAATGTGGGCACCTCGGCAGCGCTGCGTGTTGTGCTGCGCGAGTACTCGGGTGCGCCGCCAAGCGGTTTATGGCGTTATCGTGTCGATGGCAAACGGAGCCTTCTCGGCGGCGCGCTATCGAATGCAGGCAGCGTTTGGGCCTGGGCGCGCAACACCTTTAATCTGCCGCCGGATGCGGACGCGCAAATTGCCGCCCTGCGGCCCGACATGCACAATCTCACGGTGCTGCCGTTTCTGGCCGGTGAGCGCTCGCCGCTGTGGAACGCCAATGCGCGCTTTGTGCTGGAAGGCGCGTCGCTCGATACGGAGCCGGTGCAGATTCTACGTGCCTGCCTGGAAGCGACTTCTCTGCGTTTTGCCGATGTCGCACAGCGCGTCTGTGCCGCGACGCCGCAACCGAATGAGCAGGGTCGTAGCACGCTGGAAATCGTGGCGAGTGGCGGCGCGCTCGACCGTTCGGCGAGTTGGCGGCAAATTGTGTGCGACTGCATCGGCGCGCCTCTGGTGCAATCGTGCGAGGCCGAAGCCAGTGCGCGTGGCGTGGCTCTGCTGGCGCTCGAAGCGTGCGGCATTATCAACGACATCGCCGACTTGGCCGCCGAATGCGGCGACATCGTGCAACCGAACCCTGAACATCACGCCGTTTACAAGCGCGCGCTGGCTCGGCAGAATGCGCTGTACGACCAGATTTATGCGGCGGCGCAGAAGTCGCTCTTTGCGAGTACTCGGAACTTGCAATGAACCCAAAGCTTATAGTCATTTTGAACCCGAAGTCCGGCTCGTCCGGCGAAGATTTCCGCGCTGCCATCGAGCAGGGCTTGCAGTCGCGCGGCATGGAATATGAGATCCGTGAAACCACGCTTGAAATTAACGGCGGCCAACTGGCGCAGGACGCTGTGAAAGAAGGCGCCACGCACCTGTTGGCCTGCGGCGGCGACGGCACCGTGATGTCGGTGGTCAATGGCCTGGGCAAAATCGAGAGCAAAAAAGCGGCGGAAGAAGCACCCGATACGACGCTATCCATCATTCCCGGCGGCACAGCCAATTTGTTGGCTCAGGCGCTGGATATTCCCACCGGCACTGACGAAGCGATTGCGGTCGCTGTCGCGGGCGAAGATAAGGTTATCGACCTGGGGCGCTGCGGCGAGTACTTGTTTGCACTCGGCTTGGGGCTGGGCCTGACGGAACGCCTGGTATCGCAGGCCAGCGCCCAGGCCAAGGAAAAGATCGGGCGCTGGGCCTACGCCTGGGCCATGATGAGCGAGTTGGGCATGAAGCCCGTAACCTTTACCATCAAGCGTGATAATAAGGCATCACATCGCAAACGGGGCGTAGCGATTATCATTGCCAACGCCGGTGAAATCGGCGGCAAGATGAAGTTCGCACCGGACGCGCGCATGGACGATGGCCTGCTCGACATCTGCATTTTGCACCGTTTCTTCCTGCGCGACGTTTTCCGTTTGATGTGGAGTACGCTGATTGGGCGCGTGCGTGAAGATCGCGCCGTTTCCTTCTATCAGGCGCGGCGCATCGAACTGCGCACCAATCCGCCGCTCGACACGCAAATCGACGGCGAAGTTGTGGATGTGAAGCCGCCGCTTGTTATTGAAGTTGTGCCGCGTGCTCTGCGTGTTCGCGTGCCGGCCTCGGCCAAAGAGGATGAGGCCGTAACCGGCGCTACGTTGTGAGCGCTGTATGCTTAAGCAGCGACATCTCCCACTAACAGATGGCCACAGGGCAGCAAACCGGCTTTCTGCAGGGTGAGCCTTGAAGTGAAGTTGGTGACATCGCAGCGCGCGGCGGGTTTCTTACCGGCTTCATAACAGACACGTTTCAGTTCCTGCACCAGATAGCTGCCGAAACCCTGCCGCCGCGCCGATTCGTCAACCTCCATATAAATGTCCGCATAGGGTGGGTTGTAGTGGCTCAGAAAACCTCCTGTCGCTACCACTGCGCCAGATGCTTCAATTATGTAGTCGCCCACGGGCTCATCCTGGTGAGTAAAAATCGAAGCTGCGTCGGCTGGGCTGGAAGGGCGAAAGCTGCCGTGAGGACAATCCAGATGCGAGGTAAAAGCATCCTCAAACAGAATTTTCCCGGCAGTGATGTTCTGAGCGCAGTCGTATAGCATCAGCAACATCAAAGGATTATTGGTCTGCGCTTCGATTTGCGTCGCCTCGCTGCTATCAACCAGGGAGCGAAACATGGGCAGCGCCATAGAGCGCGCGTCAGGGAGCGCATAGAACTCCATGAGTCGATGCTCATAATACTGATTCCACACAGCGCCGTAACCTTGAAACCGTCCCCCGGTAAAAATGAGATAGGGGTCGGCTAGTCCACGCTGATGGGCGGAGTCGTGGACGAGCTGACAGTTCAACTCTTGGCGATACAAATCTCGCATCGCCTCCACTTCGCGGTATTCGACCCGGCGCACCTCGATCTTCATATCAGCTCGTGCTTTGCGCTTTCTTTTGTGGCTGAGACTTGTATAACGAACGTGTTTCGAGCAGCGTCAGAAACGGCTCATGGCTTTAATCGCCTGATAGCGCAACTCGACTTCTTCCGGGCTGAGTACTCGCAGAGCATCCAGCGAAAAGTTCTGCACCGTTGTGGACGCGACGACACTGCCGTAAACCACAGCGCGGCGCAGGTTGTCGGGCGAAATGTCGTCGGTGTGTGCCAGATAACCCATCAGCGCGCCGGCAAAACTATCGCCTGCACCAGTTGGGTCGACGACTTCTTCCAGCGGATACGAAGGTGCGGCAAAAATGCCTTCTTCGCTAAACATCAAGGCGCCGTGCTCGCCTTTCTTGATGATGACGATGCGCGGCCCGCGTTGCAGCAACATGCGCCCGGCACGCACCACGTTGTCGCACTCGGTGAGCAGCCTGGCTTCGCCGTCGTTGAGCACGGCGACATCAACACGCTCGAAGATTTTCCATACCGCATCGCGCGCGATGTTGATCCACAGGTTCATGGTGTCGCACAGCACGAGCTTGGGCTGCTGCACCTGTTCGAGAGTACTCAGTTGCAACTCGGGGTTGATGTTCGCCAGAAAAACGTAGTCGGCACCGCGGTAGTGCTCGGGCAACTCGGGCTGAAAGTGCTCAAAGACGCCCAGCCGTGTTTCGTGCGTTACAGCCTGGTTGAGGTCTTCGTTGTAATCGCCTTTCCAGCGAAACGTCTCGCCTCCGGGCACGATTTGCAGACCCGCCAGGTCGATGTTGCGACTTTGGAACAACTCGATGTGTTCCGGCGGGAAATCTTCACCGACTACGCCTACCAAATGCACCGGCGTGAAAAGACTGGCGGCGACTGAGCCGTAAGTCGCGGCGCCGCCCAGTGCGTTATCAATGCGTCCGGTCGGTGTCTCAATCGAATCCAGCGCGACCGAGCCGACTACGAGTACTCCGTTCATGTGTAACCTCAAATGGAAATTGAACAGGGATGGATGGGATGGGTGTGAGCAGCGTTTGAAGCCCGTTACGAGTACTCGTAAGCGAAATTCGGAGCCTTATGCCTCATCCCGTTCATCCCCTCCATCCCTGTAATTACTTCATCAAAATATCGGCATACTGGATGAATTCCGGCGTCACGTCGCGCGTGATCGACTTGCCGTTGGCGTCCGTCAGTTCTTCCAGCGGGAAGGGCACGATGTCCTGGCCCTTGAGGGCGGCCATCACGCCGAAGCGGCCTTCGTGCGCGTAATCGGCAGCGGCGATGCCGAGTCGCGAACCGAGAATGCGATCAACCAATGTCGGTTCGCCGCCGCGCATCAGGTGCGCCATCACGCTGGTGCGCGTGTCCCAGCCGAGTTCTTTCTTGATTTGATAAGCGGCCCAGTCGCCGACGCGGCGCTCTTTGAGAATCGGGTGGCCGAACGAATCAATTTCGACGCTGGCTTCGCCCAGGCGGGTGCCATTGAGTCCGCGTGCGATTTCATTGGCCCAATCATCGAGATCGGGATGATCGGCGCCTTCAGCAACCACAACCAATGCGTAGTTGCGACGCTTCTTCACTTCGCGCAGCTTGGCGAACATGCCTTGCAGATCGGCGGGGTTGCGTTCGGGAATCAGGACGTAATCGGCATCGGCGGCAACGGCGGTGTAAAGCGCGGTCCAACCGGCTTTGCGTCCGAAAACTTCCAGCACGATAACGCGGTTGTGGCTGTCGGCGGTGTCGCGCAGGCGCTGAACCGCTTCGACCGCCAGCGTAGTGGCCGTATCGAAGCCGAAGCATTGATCGGTGCCGTGTACATCGTTGTCCATCGTCTTGGGCACGCCGACGCAGGGCACGGGATGTTCCACGCCGTCGCCTTTGGTGAGGCGCGAGGCGACTGAGAGCGTGTCGTCGCCGCCGATGGCCACAATCGCATCCAGTTCCAGGCGGTCGAAGTTCTTCACCAGGTTCGGCAAGTACTCGGGACGCGTCTTGTCGTAGGCGTTAGTGCGGCTGGTGTGCAGAATCGTGCCGCCATACTTGATGATGGGCCGCACGTCGTCCACGCTAAGCGGCTTGTAAATCGGTTCGTCGGAAACCAGGCTTTTCCAGCCGTTTTGCAAACCAAGAACTTCAATGCCATGATCTGCGGCGCGCGTCACGACGCCTTTGATAGTGGGGTTCAAACCGGGACAATCGCCGCCGCCGGTCAGCACGGCTATGCGCTTTACTGCCATTGCTTTTCGCTCCTTGACACTGTTGCAATATCGCAAGAAATCTTATCACAAACCCGTTGCAGGCTCGCATTCGGAAAAATTCTCTTCTTTTTCGAAGAACGACTTGACATCCAGGCAGCAGCAACTTACAATGCCTGTTGCTAATTCCGAAATTCTAGTCGGAATTGAATGCTGAGTACTCGGCACGGCTCACAGTCGTGCCCATGTGAACATTTGGAGGACTGAAAAATGATGAGTTGGTCAGGCACAAGCGCCGCACGCAAGAGTAGATGGAGCCGGAGAGGCTTTACGCTCATCGAGTTATTAGTCGTTATAGCCATCATCGCAATTCTGGCGGCGATGTTGTTCCCGGTGTTTGCCAGAGCACGGGAAAATGCACGGCGCACCAGTTGTGCTTCGAACCTGAAACAACTCGGATTGGGACTTTTGCAATACACGCAAGATTACGACGAGCAGTATCCACTGCGACGCTTCGCGCCATTTGGCACAACTGGAGCCTATTCGTCCAGCGATGCAGTGCTTTTCGACTTCGATAACAATTCGTGGCGCACGGTTGTGCAGCCATATATCAAGAGCAATCAATTGTTTGTCTGCCCGTCCAACCCCGACAATGCCAAGAAGTCTTACGACCCGGAGTTCAACCGCTCTTACGCGGCCAACGCGAACTGGGCGGGTACGTCACCCATCATTGAGAAGGGTCTTTTTGGGCAGGCCAGTCCTGTTGCACTCTCGCAGGTGCAAAGCCCGGCGCAGGTTATTGCGGTCACAGAAATTTGGCATGTGCCCTGGGTGAGCATCATCATCGACCGCGATAACGTCGGTTACAATGATGCCGGTTCTGGCGGTCCGGCTTCGGTTATGGGTTACCAGGATGTAATCTGGGCGGGACATTTCGGACGCTCCAATTACCTCTTCGCCGATGGGCACGTCAAATCGCTGCGCCCCACACAGACCAATCAGGATGTCAACTTGTGGTACATCGACAACGCGCCGCTCTCCGCCACTGGTCAAAGCGTCCTCAACCGGGTCGAGCAGAACTTTCAGTAAACACCGTCTCTGAGTACTCGTTATGTGGCGCAAAGCGTGTTTGACGGTGCATTTGTGGGTCGGCCTGACGTTGGGTGCTCTGGCGGCGGTTTCCGGCCTGAGCGGTAGCGCCATGGTTTTTGGGCCGGAGCTTGAGGCATGGCTGCATCCTCATGCGTGGCACGCCGCGCCTCACGCACCGAATACAAAGCCGGTCGGAATGCAGGCCGCTGCCGATGCCTTGCGCCAGGCGCATCCCACATCACAGTTGCAATTTATCCGCACTCCGCTTCATGCCGATGGCGTGTATGAAGCGTGGCTGGATGAAGGCGCGTTGCGCGTCACGATTGATCCTTACAGCGGCCACGTTCTGAGTTCGCACCATGCCACGCAATCGTTGCTGGGCTGGATGTATTTCCTGCACACCGAGTTGTTCAGCAGCGAGCGCGGCGCAATCATCATGGGCTGGGGCGGCATCGGCCTGTTTGTTCTCAGCCTGACCGGCATTGTGGTGTGGTGGCCGCGCAAAGGTAACTGGCGGGCTGCGGTTTCCTGGCAAACGCGCACGGTGCGGCGTCCCGGCTATCAATTACATCGCTTTGTTGGCTGGCTGGCCTCGCTGTTTCTGTGCATCATTTCTATGAGCGGTGTTGCGCTGGTTTTTCCCGAAATCACCACACGAGTACTCGAAAGCGTGTTTGAGAAGCCGCAGGGTGCTAAACCCAAGTCGCGCGCGCAGAAAAGTGCGCCCGATATTTCGCTGGATGCTGCCATATCAAGTGCTCAACAAGTCTTGCCCGGCGCTCGCGTTACGCGGGTTGCGCCTCCAACCAAGGCGAGTGCTCCCATCGTCGTGCGCCTCAAGTTCCCCGCAGAGATTCACCCCAACGGGCAAAGCAATGTTTTCATCGACCGGCACAGCGGGCGTGTGCTGCGTGCCGACGATGCGCGCACCGCCCCACAAAGCGCGCGCCTGATGAACTTGCGTTACCCGCTGCATATTGGCCGCTGGGGTGGAAATGTTTCCCGTGTTTTGCACGCGCTGCTTGGTTTTGTGCCGGCTGTGCTGTACATTACCGGACTCCTGATGTGGGGCAGTCGCCTTCGCGGGCGGCGCAAGGCACAGCGGGTGCGCCAGGAACGTGCAGCTCTGGCCGAGGTCGTTTAAAGCGGTTTGTCGCTTCTGTGCATCACGGTATCAAATTAGCGCTTTTGATAGAATTAAAGTGTCACTCTGACTCAGAATCCGTCACTTTGCGGATGGATGGCACTCGTTTTTGTGGTTTACCACTGTACGCTTCTCGTGGTGGTGAACACGGCGACGAAGTCTCGTTCCGGACGAAGTCTCGTCCTGGAAGTTTTCTTTGACGACGTGGCCGGAGTTTGTGGACAAGGGGAAATACTCGAAGATGCCGAAACTTAGCGTCCAAGCGCAGATGGAAGAGTTCTTTTACCGGGAACTCATTAAATACTTGAAGTTGGCCGAAGAAAAGCGCCGCTGGAATGTGTTCAAAGACATTCACTGGGATGCTGCCAACCCGGAGTCATCGGAGACGCTGGCCCAATGCGTCGAGACCTTCTGCGCTGTGGAAATGTATCTGCCGGACTTCACGTCGAAGATGCTGAACATGATTCGACGCAGCCGGGGCCGCGCCTGGTTTCATGTGAACTGGGGCTACGAGGAATCGAAGCATTCTCTCGCGCTCGAAGCGTGGCTGCTCGCTTCAGGACATCGCACCGAAGAACAACGCCAGGAAGTCGAACGGGAATTATCCGAAGCCGAATGGGAGTTGCCCTTCGACCATCCGCGCCAGATGACCTGCTACACCATGATTCAGGAACTGGCGACATTCTGGAACTATCGCAATCTGGAAAAGATGGCGGTGCATCAGAAAGACCGTGCTCTCACCGGCGCCCTGCGCCTCATTTCTGTTGACGAGCGTGTGCATTACAACTTTTACCGCAACGTCGTCAAAGAGTGGATGAAGCACGACGACCGGGGCACCGTCGAAGACCTCAAATATGTGTTCGATAACTTCACCATGCCGGGCCGCACGCAGATTCCGCGCTATGATGAAGCCGCACGAGTACTCGCCAAAACCGGAATCTACGGCCCGCGCGAATACGTGAAATTGGTGAAGAACCCCATTCTCGAAGACCTCGGCCTCGACCGCGATTTCAACATAATGGAACAGCGCGAAGCCGAGTCCAAAGCCGCCAGTGCAGCCAGAACCGAAACACTCAAGCGCGAGCAAATCTCCATCGGCAACGGCCATGCAGTGCCGAAGAACAGCTCACCACTTAACGGTAAGCCGCTTAATGGCAACGGAAACGGCAATGGCAAAGAATCGCCGTTCAACTCCAAAGTGCTCAACGAACATCTAGCCAACGGCACGCATCATCATACGGTCGACGATGCGCTCGACGCGGCGGACGGCGATGGACCGAAGCGCTCGCCGCTGCTTGAAGCTATGGGTGTTGAACCGAAGAAGCGCGCTACCAGTCGCTCAATCATTCTGGCGAACGAAGCCGGGCAGGAACCATTGCCGGGCAGCCGCGGCATGGACAAATACGACAATCTCGACCAGCACCTGATGGTAATGGGCGACGAAATCTCCAACAACGCCGAAGAGATGCGCGAAGAGCGCGCCAAGATTCGCCGCAACCGCGTCAAAAACGACCGCCTGTTCAACAAATACAACACCGAAGAGTAGGGCGTAGTTGAGTACTCAGTGAGTCACGGCAGTCCAAGACGAAACGAGCCGCAACCGCTGTCATTCCGAGCACAGCGAGGAACCTTCTTGTGTAGCCTTAAAGATTCCTCGCTGTGCTCGGAATGACAAACTGATGGGTGAAGCCCCGCCTCTTGTGAAGCCTTGGCCCAATCAACTCAAGGCGTAAGATTGTCGCTGTAAGAAGATCAGATGAAATTAAGCGATGATCTGAACTACCTTGCGGCGTGTGTTGGTCTTCATGCTATCCAGCCCATTTCTTTGCGGTCAACAACCCAGCGACCGTTCTTTCTAACCACGATGTATCTGTCGCCACCAAAAAAGCTATCGGAATAAACTGAAGCTTGGAACGATCCTGACCATATTGGTGAGTCGAGTGTTAAAGGTGCACCAACTTCTCCAGTGTGTTTGTCCGTGTAGTCATACCTGAACGGCTCGTTAACTTGAGGGTCCACTCGCTTAAATTCGTTCTGAGTGGGCACCTTCAACGCTTGTGACCACTTGCGGACAGACAAATTATCGTTTGTGAAGTGGTTCAGCAAAGCCTGTGGTGGGTCTTGACCGGCAACGGACACGAAAATTACCGCCTTGGCGTCCGGTCTGATTCGGTGACGGAGAACGGCTTCCAAAACCTCATCCTGCTGGCTATACGTGTACGCTTTAAACCAGAGCTTATAGCAGCCGAACGAAAGTAGGAGTCCCAAAGCCGCAAACCTGGCCCATTTTATGATGTCGCGCTTAGAAGAGTGCTGCGGCACTGCCACGGGCTTCGCCGTCACACCCATTCCGTGACACCTGCGACATTCTTCATCGAAGGCATCCATGTTGTAGCCGCATTGAAGACAATTCATGTCACGTCACCTGATGAGCAGCCGCATTTGCAGGGGGTTTTCATAGTTCACTTCCAAGACAATTCATGTCACGTCACCTGATGAGGCTATTATACGTCCACTGCCACGAGTCAAACCGCACGCAGCAATGGAACGACTATTGTAGCGTATTATGCACCGCTTCAATCAGCCATTTTGTTGATGCGCGCGGCGGCTACGTGTCTTAACTTCAACAAAGCAACGCTTTTGTTACACTGCGAGCGAGAATTTAACAGGAGTTCAACACTCACGATGATTGTCCCAACAAAAGACCTGTACACATTGGCGTATGGCAACTACGCCGTCGGCGCTTACAACATCAACAACCTGGAACAAACCATGGGCTTGTTCCGTGGCTGCATCGATTCGAAAGCGCCGTTCATCATCCAGATTTCGAAGGGTGCGCGTTCCTACTCCGACAAGAGGATGCTGGAAGGCCTGATTCGCGCCGCCGGAGACGTTTTTCCCGACGCGATTTTTGCCGTTCACCTCGACCACGGCGACGAACAGACCTGCTACGACTGCATTGATTCGGGCTTCTACTCCAGCGTCATGATCGACGCTTCGCACGAAACTTTCGAGGAAAATATCGCCATCACCAGGCGCGTTGTGGATCGCGCGCATGAAAAAGGAATTTCGGTTGAAGCTGAACTTGGCATGTTGGGCGGCGTTGAAGAGCACGTCGCGGTCGATGAAAAGAACGCGCAGCTCACCGACCCCGAAGAAGCCGAAGAGTTCGTGAAGCGCAGCGGCTGCGATTCGCTGGCAGTCGCTATCGGCACGAGCCACGGTGCGTATAAGTTTAGCGGCGGACAGGGCCTGCACTTCAATCGCATTGAAGAAATTGCCAAGCGCCTGCCCGGTTTTCCGATGGTGATGCACGGTAGTTCTTCGGTGCCGCAAGATGAAGTGCGCCGCATCAATGAAGCGGGCGGCAAGCTGAAAGAAGGCGCCAAAGGCGTTAACGAAGACGAGTATTTCCCCGCCGCCAAGCTGGGCGTGACCAAAGTTAACATCGACACCGATGGCCGCCTGGTGTGGACGCGCGTACACCGCGAGTTCTTCCGCGACAAGCCCGAAGACTTCGACCTGCGCACGCCGGGTAAGATCTTCATCCAGGAATACGCCAACTTCATCGCGCATAAGAACGAGAAGCTGGGCAGCGCCGGCACGCTCGACGATGTGCGTCAAAAGCTCGGTAAATAAATTTGTAACGGCCTTAGACAACAAACCGCGCCGCGTAAAGGACACCCTCCGGGGAACCTTTGCGGCGCGGTTTGTTGTCTAAGGCCTCAACGTGTTATCTATTGGGTGAGAGGTCAACGTATGCTATCTGCTGCTTATTCGAGTACTCGTCACACCGAACGGTGGTTTCGCTGGGCAAGTGTGGTGTTTGTGTTGTGCGCGGTGTCGTGTCCTCTTGTAGTCAACCCGCTGCGCGCGCAGCAAGCGGAAGCGCCCGCTGTCGCCGAGTTCGCCAATGCCGTCCTCAAGGCCGATGTCGCAAAAGCGACGCAGTTGCTTGCTGCCAATCCTGACCTGGCGAAGAGTCTCACCCGTGAAGGGCAATCGCCTCTTTACCTGGCGGCGCAGACCGATAGCAAAGAAATGGTGGCACTGCTGCTGGAAAAAGGCGCCGACCCCAATGCAGGAGGACGCTCAGGCGGTTACAGCCTGCCGCTGGTGCAGGCGATTCAGCGCAACAAGCCGGAAATCGCGCGCTTGCTGCTGGAAAAGGGCGCCGACCCAAACGGCAAAGGCCGCAACGACTATTACACGCCGCTTTTCATGGCGCTGCAAAACTACCAGAGTAATGAGATGCTAACGCTGCTGCTGGACAAAGGCGCCGACCCGAATCGTGCCAATCGTGAAGGCTTTACCGCCTTAACGCAGTTCGTGCAGAACGGTTACAGCGAAACGCGGCGCGCTACCATCGAGTTGCTCATCGACAAAGGCGCCAAAGTGAACGCCCGCGATGGCCGTGGCCAGACAGCGCTGCATACGGCGATGACCTCGTGGAACCCGAACAAAGACAACGTCGAGGTTCTGCTGCAAAAAGGCGCCGACCCGAACATCGCCAACGCTGCGGGGCTTACTCCGTTGCATGTGCTGGCGTCGCGCGCTGCAAGCCAGGGCCAGCAGCTTCCGGGGGCGGACATTGCAAAAATGCTGTTGGCTAAAGGTGCCGATGCCGCCGCAAAGACGGCATCAGGCGACACGCCGTTGCACTTTGCGCTGCTCATGCAACCCGAATTGGTGGATGTGCTGATTGCCGGCGGTGCTAAAGTGCGGGCGCGCAACAATCGCGGAGATACGCCCTTGCATGTGGCGCTGCGTTCGCCCAATCGCGGCTGGGAAAGTTCTCTCGTGCCAAAGTCCGATGTCGATGCCAAAGACCAACTCGGCATGACTCCGTTGCAACTGGCGATTCTTAACTACAACGGCACGGCGCGCGAAATGATTCTGGCACGAAAGCCCAGACTCGACATAATCTCGGAAGCCTTTGATGCGGCGGCCCAGAACGACCTCCCGCGCCTGCGCAAAATTGTCGATGCCAAGCCGTTTCTTCCTTACTGGCGCTTGCCCAACGGTGCGACGCTGTTGCATGTGGCGGCATTATGGACTGCTCGTGATACGTTCGACTTTCTGACGCGCAAAGGCACCGACATCAACGCGCGCGATGCCGCTGCGAGTACTCCTTTGCACTTTGCCATCCGCAATGACAAAAGCGGCCTGGCTGCGCAGGACATTCGTTTAATGGTGCAACGCCTGCTCAAACGTGACGCCGATGTGAACGCCGTCAACGAAGACGGCGAGACACCGTTGTACGAAGCCGTTGAAAGCGGCAGCAAAGAACTTGTGCAAATGCTGCTGGACGCCAAAGCTCAGGTCAACGTGCGCAATTCGAGCGGCGAAACACCACTGCATCTGGTGACGGTGGCCGGTTACAACAAGGAAGCGGGACGCGACATTGCGGCGCTGCTGCTCGATAAAGGCGCCGACCCGAATGTTTACCAGTTGAGCGGCGATGCGGTGCCGCAACTCGACCGCCGGGGACGCCCCACGAATCGCCTGGCTTATTACAGCGGCGGCGGCACGATTCTGGTGCGTGCCGTGTCTCAGGGCAACGTTGAACTTGTAAGCCTGCTGCTGGATAAGGGCGCCGACGTCAACTTGCGACCGCCCAACAGCGAACCGGCTTTGTCGCAGGCCATTGGCAGCAACCAGACGGAAATCGCCAGATTGCTGCTGGAAAAAGGTGCTGATATTAATGAGCGGGGCAACTGGAGTGAGTCGCTTTTCATGCGCGCCATTGGCTATAACAACGGCAACAAAGAATTGATCAGTTTATTCATCGAAAAAGGCGCCGATGTCAATGCTGTTGATGAAGGTAGTGGTGAAACAGCCCTCACGCGCACCATTGCGTATGGCGGAAACAAGGATCTCGTGACACTGCTGCTGGAGAAGGGCGCCGATCTCAACCTCAAGAACACGGCAGGCGACACGCCACTTTTTAAAGCCATTGCACGCGGTGACAAAGAGTTGGTGAAATTGCTCATCGAGAAGAAAGCCAGGCTCGATGCCAGGAATGCAGCAGGCCAAACCCCACTGGCCTACGCCGTACAAGCCAAACAAGAGGAAATCGCGACGCTGCTGCGTGAAAGCGGCGCAGCGTAAAACGGCGCAGCGTAAAAACGGCGCAACCTGATGAGGAGCAATGTTTGTGGAATTTGTCGGGCGATGTCGCCTCGCCGTGTTCGAAAACATAGCCTGCTAGCAGGGCGGAGTTTTCCCGCTCCTCGATTACGGATTCGGAGTGCCGCGCTGTGATTTGCTGCCAGGGTGAGTACTCGCCATGTGATAACTGTTAACATCTTCAGGACTTACGCACGAGCCTCGCAATGGTTCGTAGGGGCGCGGTCTTCGCGCCCTGGACGAGGTCGTCTTGCACGCGGTAGCCCTGGGCGAGGCAACCTCGCCCCTACGGATCAGATATTTTGCGTAAGCCCTATAACAGTTAATAGGTTGCAGGCGACACAGAACCCCAAGCGTGAGCGCGGGGCTGAACTCCGTGGTGCCTTAGCCCCGCGCTTACGCTTGGGGTTCCGGGGCAATCATGTCTAGCCTTCAAGTCGTTAGCTGCTATATCAGTCGCTGCCGGCTAAGACGGCAGGCATGGCTCCGCTTTGCAGCATCGAGCGCAGCTGGTTGGCTAATCCGTCTAAGTCGTTGTCGGGCCAGGCGGCGCCGCGCGCATCGGTGACGAAGAACAGATCTTCGGCCACACCGTTTTCGCTGTTGATTTGCGCGACCTGGATGTTCATTTCCAGCGCGGCCAGAGCGCCTGTCGTGCGATACAGCAATCCTGTCATATCGGCAGAGCGCAGCGAAATCGCGGTGCAAACTCCCAGCGTGGGCCCCATATCGCGATTCACTACCGTCAAATCGTAAATGTTGACCGGCGCGCTCATGTGGCGTCGCATTTTGGTGAGGAGCTGAGCCACGCTGGTTTCGCCCTGAATAACCCGTAGCAGTGCGGTTCGCGTGCGCTCAATAGCTTTTGGTGTCAGGGCGCGCTCGCGTCCATGATAGGGGTCGCTCAGCAGCAGCGTATCCAAAGCCACCCAGCGCATAGGCTTCTTAGTGTCATTGCTTTGAGCGGCGTTTTGTTCCAGAGTGCGCAGCGTGTAGATCAGAGCGGTGCGAACTTCGATGCCAAGCGCCGTCAGTGTGCCGCACACTTTCGAAAGCAGGCCGGGCCGCATTTCGTCAAAGGCACAAAGCGTGAGTTCGGTCAGACGTGCGCCCGGATGGCGATGAAAATCGAGCGTTACATCGCCATGTTGCAATTGCAACAGCAGTTCGAGGTGGCGCTGCATGTGCGCCGTGGGCGTGTTGACGAAGTAAAAATCGGGCATCACGGGGCGTAACATGGCCGCCGCTTCGTTGTTGCTCCACGTGAAAGCTGATTTCGGTTGTGATGTCTTTTGCAGCAAGAATAACCTCAAATACGGTGCAGTCGCCAACGTTGCAGTCGCGGTCCGCGTGTCTGCTATGAGCGTGCCACATCAAAACTCGCCGGCGAGTACTCGTTCATGCAAGTTAAACATACCACAGCTCTCATTCACTCAATTTAGAACATTCAGCGCTTGCCGGGTTCCTGCCTGGAGAGGATTACGCCGGTTCTGCTACAATGGATTGTGCAGAAAATTTCGCCGTGAACGGACACGACATTGAATTCATTTATGGTCGTCTATGGATATGCCGCGGTTGTTGCCATTGTGGGAACACTGGGTTACGTCCTGAAAAAGAGTGTGCCTTCGATTGCAGCGGGCGTTCTTTCCGCAATCATCCTGGTCATCGCGGGGCGCGCTATTCAGCAGGGGCAAGGTTGGGGCTTCCCCACGGCTCTGGTTGTCACCATCTTGCTGTTGTTGAACTTCGCCATGCGCTACATGAACAGCAAAACTCATGAGTTCTGGCCCAACGGTTTGATGGCAGTTGTCAGCCTGCTGGCGCTGGTAGCCTTAATCATCAGCGTGCGTGGCCGGAGCTAAAGTCTCGTCAAACGTTGGACAGTTCTGTTGAGTACTCGCTCCGGCCAATCGCTGCGCTGTTTATGGTGCCGGTTTAGAAGCGGTTGCTCCACTGCACGTTGAGGCTGTTGAGGATTTTGTAGTTGATGCGGTCATCCACGCGGAAGCCCTTGACGCGTACGCCGCGCGCCTTGAACCCGGCGTTCGTGAACGGATTTGCCGCGCTGCCACTTGTCACTTCCACTTCGGTGGGGCGAAAGCCGCTTTGCAGCAGCACATTCTGCATTTGAGCACTGCGCATGAATTGCTCGAAGAGAACGCGTGCCTGGGCGGCGCGCCCATCCAGTTCCGGGCGCTCGACGTAGCAATACGGGTGATCGGCGTAGTTGGTTCGCGGCAGGTAGAAAACTTCAACCGGCTTCTTTTGCTGCATCCAGTGCAGCGCGTCGCTTTCGTAAGCGATGGCCCACCAGTAGCGGTCGGCGGTGCCCAGCGCCAGATCTTTCACCATGTCGCCGGCCAGTTTTGCGTAGCCCGGCACATTGTCTTCAAAGCTGCTCATCCAGCGCCACAGGTTTGGGTTTTTAACGGCGTCGGGGCCCCACGAAACCTTGTTGCGATCGCACCACTCGCGCGCCATGAACAAGCGCGCAATGGCACCCGATCCCGAAACCTGCGGATTCGTCAGACCAAAGTGACCGCGTGCTCCGCCGGCCACGGCTGTGCGCAACGCTTCCCAACTGGGAATGAGACGATTGGGGAAACGCTGGCGCAAAATGGCGGCGTGTTCGCTGCGCGCGATGAGCACCATCGGCGACAACGCCACCGAGCGTGCGACTTTGATGACCTGTCTCTTGTTCGTTTGCGCGACTTCGTTGTAACGGTCGCTCCACAGCGATTCCGAAGGAATCCACACATCGGGCGGCGTGCCGCGTTGTCCCAGAGCATCCTGCATCGCCACACGCGAGTCGATGGGGCTGAGCTGAATATCAATGCCTTTGCCGTGTTCGCTGCTTTCAAAGGCTTTTTCGGCGCGCTCCATGAGCGGCTGCAACTCGGACGCATAGGTGATGCGCACGGGCGTCGCCACAGTCGCCGCTGCGGGATCAGTGAAGTGCAAAATGGCGAACATCAGGCCGGCGGCCACGATGCCGACCAGAGCATTGACCGAAGTCGAACTGAGTACTCGCTTTTGGACGCCACGTCGGGGCTCGCGGCTGACCGGCACCTCTCCCACACTGACGCGCGGTGAATACAGAACTTGAGCGCGTGGTGCGTTGTCGTGGTCAAGCTGCACGGTGCTCGGAGGTGCCGCCGAACTTGTCGAGCCGTTTGTGTATGCCAGGTTAGCCGGAATAGTCTGAGCAACGACGCTCGTGGCGGACGTTGCAACAACCACTTCATCGTTTTGCTGCAGCGCTGTCGCCTGTGGCGCGTGCTGTGCAATCTGAGGTGCAGCGGATTCTGATGAAACGGCTTCTGTCGTTACGGCTTCCTGCGCAACCACTTCATGCAGCGCGGTGATGGGCGCTGATGAATAAGGTGCTGAAGCCGGTTGAGTACTCGCTACAGAAGGCAAGACTTCGGTCGGGAGCACCTGCGTAGGCAGAGACTCCATTGGCAAAACATCTAGCGGCGCCGCATCGGTTGACTGCGATGCACCGCAGAATGCAGCCTGAAGTACATCGGATGGTGCCGAGGTCCGTTCCTCGCGCGAAGGTTCGGATGAGTTGGCGCTCTGCGGCGGGGGGATAGTGCCTTGCGACTCCGTATCCATGCTTCCCAGCGATTCGAGAATGGCACGCGCCTGCGCCATTTCGTCGGCGCGGCGTGCTTCGCTGCGCGTGGGTTCGACAACCTTGCCGGGCAGGATGTTGGCTTCACTGTCTTCCGGGACGGCGGCGCCGCTGACAGCGGTGTTGACGAACGAAGCGTAATCCAGCGCGCCGGGCAGACCCTGGCGATGCAGAGCGGTCTGGTGATTGTAGGCGGCACGGCCCTCGGGGTTGAGCAAAATGCGACGGCACTGCGGCAGAATGCGCTCGACCATCGACTGATAGTGGATGCGACGCTCCAGGTTACGGTGGTCGGAGTTGGCGGTCGCTTCAATATAACTTTCGCGGATGCGCTGGCGCAGTAAGTCATCGTCGGCGTCGTCCGGCACACCGAGCAATGCGTAGAGATCGGGCCACCTTGTGCCCGGCGAAGCACTCGTTATTGTATTGCTGTTATTACTGCTTGCCATGCGTCTATCCTTTCGCCTCAGAGTGCGTTCTGTTTATAAATAGATCTCTTGCATAAGTCTTGGCGACGGCTGTTTTCCGCAACTGCGACTTTTCCCAACCGCGCCTGTGGAGAAGCGGGCTAATTCGCTTCAGCAAGCCCGTTTCCTCACGGGCACGGTTGCACAGAAGCGCACTTATGCAAGAGGTCTTCTGTCTTCATGCGTTGAATCGGCTCGAACGTGCTGGCTTTTCTCCATGCACTTTGCCCGAGGCGCAAAGTGCATGGAGAAAAGCCTTAACGTAAAGCGCTTGCAGCCGCATCAAAAACGATGGGTTGAAGCCGCACTTGCGCAGCTATCCATCCTGCTTTGCTCTGTCACCGCACGCCGGGCTATTTGATAGGCAGGCGTGTGCTGTTGATTCGATGGAAGCAACCATCTTGCCTTTGATGGAGACCGAGAGGATTTTCGCTTTTTGGTGTCTGGAGCCTGTCAGTGCCGGTTCTGAGTACTCGAAACGAGGAGTGCACCTTTTGAACCGGCACTGAGTCGTCGCGGCGCAAAAGGCGCGGTATACTTTATAAATTGCGTGCCATTGCAGGCAACATCCTCGAAAACTATGACAAAAAAATTGCCAAATGACACCTCTGCAAACTCAGAGATACGGCCTGCTTCCAACGCGCATGCCATTGCCGATGCCATCGCTTCCACGATGGGTTCACGCGATGCAGCAGAAGCATTCGGGCCGGGCTTTGCTCACGGCACTCTGGCCAATGCGGCTCTGCCGGGTGCCGCATTTCACCCGCACGAATTTGATGTGGAGCTGTCGCAGACTTCGCTGGCCGAAGCCGACGAATTGCTTAAGTCAACGCTTGATGAAGCGATGCGCGCCATCGGCGGCACGCGGGCTTTTCTCGCGCTGGTCGATACCTTATCGGGTGAACTGGTGCTGCGCTTCACCGCAGGCGATGGCTGGACTGAGGACATTCGGCGGTTGCGCGTCAACATGCGTGCGGTGAAGGAACACAATCAAAGCAAGGGCGAAGGCTCACGCAACCAGGCTTCAACACTTGCCACTTCGCTGGGGATGCACCCGCAGGATAATCGGCAGGGCATCACGCGCCACGTTGTGGTCAACGGTCGTCGCTACTGGACGGGCGACGTATCCAGAGACCCCTATTACATCGGTTTTTTCGATGATGTAAAAAGCGAAGTGGCGGTGCCGATTACGGCGCGCGGCGGCGGCACCATCGGCGTGGTCAACGTAGAAAGCCCGGAGCCGGACGCCTTTGGTGAAGAGCACGCCAACATTCTATCGGTGTTGGCGCGGCGCATCGCGATTATCATCGCCATGGCCGAGCATCAGTTGCGTGAAGAAGCTCTCATTGCCATCGGGCGCGACTTCAGTTCAACCGCCGACGTTGAAACCGTCATGGAAGACGTGGTGGTGCAGGCGACCAAAATTTTACGGGCCGACGATTGCTCGTTGTTTCTCATGGACGAAGAAGGCGACCGTTTGCAACTGGCGGCCAGTCATGGGCCGCTCCACGAGCAGGCCGGTCGCAGCAGCGCACGCTACGCTTTGGGTGAAGGTCTCACCGGATGGGTGGCGCAACATGGCGAAACCATTCGCGTGGGCGACCCGCGCACCGATCCGCGCTGGAAAGGCTTGTTCATGGAAGCGCCCGCCGGTGAACTGGCCGCCGTGATGGCGGTTCCGGTGCGCGGCCATCGCAGCATGATTGGCGTTTTGCGCGTGGTGCGGCACCGCAAAGGCTCGTTGTATTTTCTGCCCCAGGAGTTCACGCAGGCCGATGAAGATGTGCTGGTCACCCTCGCCGGACAGTTGGCTGTCGCCATCGACCGCACGCGTTTGCTGGGGCGCTTGTTGCAGGCGGAGCGCATGGCGGCCTGGGGCGAAATGAGCGCGCGTTCAGCGCACATGATCGGCAATGCCGTATTTGGCATCAAGGGCCACCTCAACGAACTGCAATACTGGATAAACGATTTGCTGGAGCCGCAGGAACTGGACGAAGAAACATCCGGCACGAGTACTCAACACACCGATGGGGCAGATGCTGAAGCGAACGCCGGAGCCGAAGTGAACGCCGGGGCCGGGCGCAGTTCGCGTGAACCTTCGGCGCGCGACGAGGCGCGCTTGTTGATGGAAAACACCACGCGTGGAATTTATCGCCTCGAAGAAATTTTAGGCGAGTTTCGCGACTTTGTTCTGGCGACGCAGCTTCACGCGCGCTCGCAGGACATCAACCAGATCATGCGCAACGTCACAGCCGAGAGTTTTCCGCGCAATTCCAACATCGACCTGGTGTTGAACCTGACGCCGCAACTGCCGCCGGTTTCGGCAGACGAAGCCAAACTCAAACGCGCTTTTAGCGAACTCATCGAGAATTCAATCGACTTTCAGCCGCACGGCGGCATGTTAACCATTCGTACCGGCCTGGCCGCCGACGAAACCGTGCGTGAACTGGCGCGGCAGCCGATGAACGGACCCGTGTTGCAAATTGAGTTTATCGATCACGGGCCGGGCCTCAGCGAACAAGACCGCGAACGCGTATTTACGCCTTTTTACACGCGCAAAGCCAAGGGCATGGGGCTGGGGCTTTCTATTGTAAAAGGAATTATTGAAGCGCATCACGGCGTAATTCGTGAGGTTGGTCAAAGCGGGGAATTCAACACGCGCATTGACCGGGCCAAGGCAGCCGGAGCGCACTTCGTGATTCTTCTGCCGGCGTATGCCGAAGACGGCAAAGGTACTGAGACGGTTTGAGTTGAGCCTGCGAGTACTCGTTTCGGCAAACATTCGTTTGAACGAGTATCTCGCTTCCACTTAAAGATATGTTTGAGGAATTAAAAGAGTATGGGAAAGATTTTTGTCGTTGACGATGAAGACGATGTGCGCCTTTCATTGGAGCGTCGCATGGCGCGTGAAGGCCATACGGTGCAAAGCGCCGGTTCACAGGCCGCTGCCATTGAGATCATCGGTTCCACAGACGTGCCCTTCGATGTTGTGCTGACGGACATGTTGATGGAATCGCCAAACTCAGGCGTTGAAGTGCTGAAAGCGGCTCTGGCGCGCGATGTGTTTACCGAGGTTGTCATTCTAACGGCTTATGGCAACGTGGCCAACGCCGTCGAGTGCATGAAAATGGGCGCCTTCGATTACGTGGAGAAAAACATTCCTGGCGTCGATGTTTACGAATTGATTTGCATCAAAATCGAGCAGGCGCTGGATCGCCGCCGCTCTTCGCTGTCCACCGTGCGCAAGCTCGAACAGTTCGCTCGCACACAGGACAAACGCACCGACTCGCCTCTGGGTTAGTTGTCGCACGTTGCGGATTGTTGTCTCAAAAAGATTAAGAGCCTGTTTCATAAGTCCCATGTTCCATCAGCGACGCTCTACCAGTATGATCAACTACAGAAATAGGGCGGAGCTGAGAACAACCGCAGTTCTGCTGGCAAGGCAAGTGATCTGACCTCTTGGAGTAGCGATGCGCCGTATCGAAAACTTTGCCCAAATTGTGTTTACAGGTGCAATAAGCGCGGCAGAAGTAACCGAGTTTTGCATTATCGTGAACACTTACTTTGTGCCGGGGTTGTTCAATCCCTTAGCAGAATGGTTTTTCCCGCTCACTGTTGTAATTGGTGCGGCAGTTGGTATTGCAGCAGCTGCTCACTTATCAAGACTCAGAATTGCACCACAGCAGCGAGGGCAGCTTTTTTGGGCATGGTGTGCTGCCACTTTTCTGGGTATCTTTAGCTCCCTCTGGCTCGCTGCTGTTTTGGGCTATGGTGGTGCAGATCCCGATGCGAAGCTACTTGTACCAACTATCTATTTTGTTCAGTTAGCAGGTGTACTAATCTTCATTAGATTACAGCTCATACCTAGACAAGGTCTGATTAATCGGAACGATACCAAAGACTAATGACTACTCTGGATGTATCGAGAATGCCACACAGGCGGAGCAAAAATCTATTTTCTTCGCTCACATTGTAAACGCGCCAAGTCGGAGGCTTTTGCATGTGGTGTACCAGCCTCAAGATTCAAAAACTTGTGCAACTCGTCGTTTCCGCCAGCAGGTGAATTCAGGGGCTTCTGCTTTCCCAGACGCTTGAGCATGAGGCGGATCATCGCCAGATACACGAATGCTTCACTGCTGCACGGCAGCATCTCATAGTCCTTGCTGAGACGCCGATTACGCCCTAACCATGCAAAGCTCCTCTCCACCACCCAACGCCGCGGCACCACGGGCATGCTGCCGTTGTTTGCCCGCTTTAGTGACAAACCCACATACAACTCAGGTCCTGTGACACCCGCCTGACAACGCTGCTTCACGTCCTGCCAGAAGTCCTCTTCCACACTGGGCTTTGTGGGGTAAGAAACAACTTCAAGTCGGCAGCCCAAGTCCTCCTGCATCCAGTCGTCCAGCGGCCCGGTGTAGCCCTTATCAGCCCACACAAGGCGCAACCGAGGAAAGGACGTGTTCTTTTGTGCTTGCAGGGGATCCAGCAAGAGCTTGGCACCGGCTCGATCCTGCACATTGGCCGCATGCACTTTGACTTTCAGCAGGAATCCATTTGTATCAACGAGGATGTGACGCTTGCGACCATTAACTTTCTTGCCACCATCATAGCCACGAGGCCCCCTTTTCCGTGGTCTTGCTCGACTGGGAGTCAATGATGGCTGTTGAAGATGTGCTGTGCCTGCCGGAGGCGCGTCTCAGTCGTTCACGCAAGATAGCATTGATCTTCTCCCACACGCCTGTTGCTTGCCATGCGCGAAAGTAGCGGTAGATCGTCTGCCATGGCGGGTACTCACGCGGCATCATGCGCCAATGGCAGCCGCTGCGCAGCAGATAGAAGATGCCGTTGAGGATCGAACGGCGGCACCACGAAGCCGGTCTACCACCCGGTTTCGGGCCGGGAATGAGGTGTTTTAGGTGACTCCATTCAGCGTCCGAAAGGTTGATTTCATAGGTGATTTGTGGCATAATGAAAATCTACTCCCCACCTTTTGAAACAGCCAATAAGACGCGTTAGTCTCAATAGCCCCGAGTTGGTGCAGCCTCTGCTGGTGCAGCCATCGTTAGCGCAGCCAACACTGGTGTCGGAATTTAGCGCCACTCTCAGTTGCGGCATCGCCACATTCCCCCAGTGCGACAGCGCCACAAAACTCACCGACACCGCCGACAAAGCATTGTATGAAGCCAAGAATAGTGGACGCAACAAAGTCGTGCTGTCGGGCATGGCACACGCCTGAGAATAATCGAGTGAGTAGCGGCGTGCGAACTCGTGCCCGCTGCGTTGCTAGCGCAGTGAGTACAGGTTTGCCAGGGAATCATTGAACCAAGTTGTAGGCGACCCTTGTGGGTGCAGCGTTACAGCGGCTGTTGTTTCGGCAGGCCGACACGACGTGGAAACTGCACAGGAGTCGCTTTAATTTTATTTATAACGACAATGTGATACGTCAGTTCGTGGCCGGGCAACGAGTAGGGCAGAAGCGCCTCTTCACGAGTACTCGCTTGTCCACCCAGCCTGGCAATGGCCTTCTTTGCTTCCAGCAACTCCTGCCACGCGTTTTGGCCGCGCCATAGAACGAGGTGCCCATGCACTTTCAGCAGCGGCAGCGTCAATTCGCAAACTTCGCTCAGTGAACCCACGGCGCGTGCAGTCGCGACATCGAACTGTTCGCGAAATCGTGCGTTGTGCCCTACAGTTTCGGCGCGGTCGCACAACACTTGTGCATTGAGTTCCAGCGTCTGCGCCGTGGCCTGCATAAAATCGCATTTCTTGCGTGTGGAGTCCATGAGTGTGACTTGCAGATTTGGACGTGCTGCGGCCAGAGCCAATCCGGGAAAACCCGCACCGGCCCCGACATCAATCACGCGACGCTCGTCTTCGAAGCAACCACTTTGCAGTCCTTGCAGCGAGTCGAGAATGTGTTTGATCCACGCTTCTTGCGGGTCGCGCACCGCCGTCAGGTTGAACTGTTGGTTGACGCGCAGCACTTCCTCTATGAGCGCTCTCAAGAGGTGTTGTCGCTCGGGCGCAACGCTTAGCAGCAGGGTGTTCTGAAGCGAAGTGCCTTCGTTATGTTCGACTTTGATGGAACGTGCGGTGGATGGATCGGTCATGTTTCGTGTCGTGGGCGGGCTTAATCGCAATCGACTTCGACTTGCAGGCGAATCTCGCGGAGAATGCGCGCGACGCGCTGGCACTCTTCGCGTGTGCCCTGGTAACAGATAGCGCGACCGTGCGTATGCGCTTCCAACATGATGTTGATCGCGGTTTCAATGTCGCAGCCGGTGGCTTTTTGCAATTGCAGAACAACTTCTTCCATGCTGTGAAAATCGTCGTTGTATAAAACAACGCGATATTCGCTATCGGTGTTGCCTGTATCTTGAGAAGCTGTGGTCTCGTAGGTTTCCTGCTGTGGCGCTTCAATGGTTCTGGGATCGTTTAAAAGTTGAGGAATCACGGCGTTTCGAGTACTCATACGTGCACCTGCACTGTGGTTCTTTCGGGACGGCGGCTGTGACGTAAACCCTCTCATGGGCCAGTCGCGCCGTTGCTTGTTACCGGCTTTGGGCTGCATTATACTCGGTTTTTGGTTCTATGTTTGTCCTGCCTTGCTGGTGGGCTTGGTTGTGAAGGAGAGCGAGATGAGAATTTCTACGCGAAGCGAATACGGCTTGCGAGCCCTGATGGAGTTGGGTGTCGAGCCGGAGCGGGCGCTCTCGTTGCGTGACATCGCCAACCGCCAGCATATCTCACTTGAGTATCTTGAGCAGTTGATGCCGGCGCTCAAAAAAGCCGGATTAGTGCGAGCGCGGCGCGGCGCTCAGGGCGGCTATCAGCTTACCAAAGGCGCCACCGAAATCACGGTCTATGACATCATGACCGCGCTCGAAGGCACCTTCGACCCGATGCAGTGCCTTGCCAACGGCGTGCCCAAACCAAGCGAAGAAGTTCCCATTGATGGCTGCGGCGCCAGCGGCAGTTGCGCCGTGCAGGAAGTGTGGCGACAGGTCAAAAACGTGGTCGAAGCCGTATTGAAAAAGATTACCCTGGCGCAGCTCATCGAACGCCAGCAACAGCGCTATGGCGGGCCGCTGCGCACCTATTCGGAACACGAGATCATGCGCTTGGTTGTGCTCAATTAATTGCATCAACGAGTACTCAATCGGGGAGAAAAACACCTAATGCAGTCGGAAATTGCGCCGCACGGTGGAAAGTTAGTCAATGCTTTTGTCAGTGGCGATGCCGCCGGCACATTGCGAGAACGGGCGCAGTCGATGACCAAGATTCACCTGGCCGACCGGCGCTTGAGCGACCTTGAAATGATCGGCTGCGGTGCGTTTTCTCCGCTCGATGGCTTTATGAAGCGCGCCGACTACGACAATGTCGTGGTTAACAAGCGCCTGGCCAACGGCCTGCCGTGGACGATTCCCATTACGCTGGCCGTCACCAGCGACGAAGCCGAAAACCTCAGCATTGATGACGAAGTGGCGCTCGTCGATAAATACGAGAATATTCTCGCTGTTCTCACGCTGGAAGAAATCTACAAATACGACCGCGAACGCGAATCGCGCCTGGTGTACCGCACGACCGATGAAGCGCATCCCGGTGTGCGCAACCTGTATCGGCGCGGCGACATCCACCTCGGCGGACGCATTCAGGTGCTGCAAGATCGCACCGATAAAACATTCCCCGAATACCGCCTGACCCCAGAGAACATGCGGCGCGCCTTTGCCCAACGTGGCTGGAAGAAAATCGTCGGTTTTCAAACACGCAACCCGATTCACCGCGCGCACGAATACATCACCAAATGCGCGCTGGAAACAGTCGATGGACTGCTGGTTCATCCGCTCTTAGATGTCAGCAAAGACGACGACATTCCCGCCGAAGTGCGCATGGAATGCTATCGAGTACTCATCGAGCACTACTACCCGAAAGACCGCGTCATGCTGGCGATTTTGCCCGCCGCGATGCGTTACGCCGGGCCACGCGAAGCGATTCTGCACGCCATTGTGCGCAAGAATTACGGTTGCACGCATTTCATTGTGGGGCGCGATCATGCGGGTGTGGGTAACTACTACGGCACGTTCGACGCGCAATACATTTTCGACGAGTTCAGCCCGGAAGAGTTGGGCATCACGCCGATGATGTTTGATCACGCCTATTACTCGCCGACAACGGGCACTATGGGCACCGATAAAACGATGCCGGAAGGTGCAGAGAAAGTGACATTGTCCGGCACCAAAGTGCGCCAGATGCTGATGGACGGCCAGATTCCGCCCGCCGAATTCACAAGGCCCGAAGTGGCACAGGTGCTCATCGACGCGATGCGGATAAGAGGAAGATAAATTCACCACAGAGGACACGGAGGGACACAGAGGAAAAGAAGAGCTAAGACATAGCACGTGCATTCGCTTCACGTACTCGAAAGGCTTCCAACGGCTCACCCTCAAAACCTCTGTGTCCCTCCGTGTCCTCTGTGGTTCAAAACTATGTTGCAATTAACACGCGAACAATTCGAATGCATTATTGAGCAGGGGCGCGCAGGCAAACCGCTGGAAATCTGTGGCCTGTTGGCGGGTGAAATCCATCCTCCCATCGAAGGTGGCGATGTGGCCATCACCAGAGTGGAGTGCGTGTATCCGGTCGAAAGCGACGACAAAAGCCCGCTGACTTATACGCTGAACTCAACCGAGTATTTGCGCGCGCTGAAAGAAATCAAGGCGCGCGACCTGGAAGTGGTTGGAATTTATCACACGCATCCGGCGACTGAAGCGTATCCGTCGAAAACGGATGTGGCGCGCGCACACTGGGGCGATACCGACGATTTGCTGTTTCCCGAGTACTCGTATCTCATCGTTTCACTGCGCGACCCGCAGAACCCGGAGCCGCATTCGTATAAAATTCGCGGGCGCAATATTCCCGATGACATCGTTGAGGAACCCGTAGCGGTTGTTTGAGTCCCAACATACATGAGCATTATCTCACCTTGCGAAGTGCCGGCCACATTGAACGGCCATCAGCCGCCGCCCATCGAGCAACTGGGCCGCGACTCGGTAAATATTCTGGGCTATGTCGGCAACACGCCGCTGCTGTGTCTCGGCAACCTGACGCGGCATCTCACCAAGGTGAAGGTTTACGCCAAGGCCGAATACTTGAACCCCGGCGGCAGCGTGAAAGATCGCGCGGCCCTCAACATGGTGCTGCACGGCGAAGCCACCGGCGAACTGACGCGCGGCAAAACCATTCTCGATTCGACCAGCGGCAATACGGGCATTGCTTATGCGATGATTGGTGCGGCGCGGGGTTACAAAGTCAAGCTCGTGATGCCGGGCAACGTATCGCCGGAGCGCAAAGCCATCGTGCAGCTTTATGGCGCCGAAGTCGTTCTATCCAGCGAGTATGAAGGCAGCGACGGCGCGATCCTCTTGGCGCGCGAGATTTACAACGAAAACCCGGACGCCTATTTCAAGCCCGACCAATACAACAACGAGATGAACCCGCTGGCGCACTATCGCGGCACCGGGCCGGAAATCTGGCGGCAGACGAACGGGCGCGTGACACACTTCCTGGCGACTATCGGCACCAGCGGAACATTGATGGGCACCGGGCGCTACCTCAAAGAGCAAAACCCGGATGTGCAAATCGTCGCTGTGGAGCCGGACAACCCGATGCACGGCATCGAGGGCCTGAAATACATGGCCGAATCAATCAAGCCCGGCATCTACCACGAAGACGCGCATGACGCGAAAATTCCCGCTTCCACCGAAGACGCTTACGACATGAGCCGTCGTCTGGCGCGCGAGGAAGGCATTTTTGTAGGCTTCTCGGCGGGCGCGGCGGTGTGGGCGGCGCTGCACCTGGCGGAACATCTGGAAGAGCAGGGACAAGAGGCTGTTATTGTCACGATTTTATGCGACCGTGGCGACCGCTATCTAACACTGCTGGCGCAGCAGATGGAATGAGTACTCGCAAACAAAGCAAAGCCCCGCATCAACATGATGCGGGGCTTTGCTTTTGGGTGGTGCAGCGTTATACGGCGCGGCGTCCACCGAGCAGGTCGATAATGAAGAGCACAATCGCAATCACGATGAGAATGTGGATAATTCCACCGAGACCAGCAAGCGCAGAGCGGAAACCGAAGAACCCAAGTAGCCACAGCACCAGCAAAATCAAAGCAATAGTCCGTAACATGGTCGTTGCCTCCTTTGGCTATGCACGACGGGAATTGTGACACGCTCAACATCAGACGCAGACTTTAAACGCTATCTATGACGTCGTGAGTCTGATCCTCAACTTCTTCTTTTGCTTCGCGGGCAATATCGAGCGTTTCATCCAGTGCGTCAGTTTTCTGGGAAGAACTATCCGGCAGAATGTTTCCTAGCTTGTCGCCAACGCTTTCACCGAGTGAGCCTCCCAACTCACCAGCTTTGTCTTTGAGTTTGGTTGCACCTTCAGCGAGTTCCTGGCGCATTTCTTGACCACGCCGCGGAGCCAGCAGCAACGCGGCCACAGTCCCAAACAACAGGCCTGTAACGATTCCTCGCAGATAACCGCCCGATTCACTGCCCATAATTTCTCCCCGGCGACCTGCGCCAGTCCTCAAGCAAATGCAAATGCGATACCCAAGAATGAACCTGCTTTCAGAGCGCAAAGCATCGTCACGCGGCAGGCGACATGGCATAATAGAGGATGCTTCTTATGAATACTTCATCTGCAAACATCGATTCATCGCTGGCGCGTGCCACGGCTCAAAAACTGCGCGATGGTGGCGCTCGTCTGGAACAAACGCCGTCTCTGCTGGGCTTTGACGGCTTCATCGACACGATTTACCATGTCGTTGACCAACGCCAATCGGCCAGCGAGTACTCGCGCGTGCGCACACTGGCCGAATATGGCGGGCGCATCGTATCCGCTGCGGGCAAAAGCACGAACGTCGAAATTGTGCCGCAAAACGTGAAACTGGGCGGCAACGGCCCCATCATGGCGAATGCGATGTGCGCCTTGGGCGTGCCCGTAACGTATTGCGGGATGACCGGCTATCCGACGCTTAACGAAGTATTCCGCGAACTGGCCAATCGCGCGCAACTGCTGCCCATTTCCGACCCGGCGCTGACTGATGCCATCGAATTCGACGATGGCAAGCTCATCGTGGGCAAGCACGCAACCGTGGCCGATGTCTCTCACGAAAACATTGTGCAGCGCGTCGGCGAAACGGCGTGGCGCGAAGCGTGGCAAGGGTCGCGCTTTGTGGCGATGGTAAATTGGACCATGCTGCCGCATCTCACCGAGCTGTGGCAGAAAATCCAGGCCGACTTTCCCGGCGGAGAACGCAAGGTTTTGTTCTTCGATTTAGCTGACCCCGAAAAGCGCACGCGCGGCGATATTCGCGAGGCGCTTCTAACACTGGCCAAATTTCAGGGGCAGCACGATGTACTGCTGGGCCTGAACGAAAAAGAAGCGCAGCACGTCGCCGATGTGCTGGAACTGGAAGTCGGCAACGACGATGACCTGTCGCGCGAACAGAACATGATCGCCCTGGCGAGCGGCATTCGTGAAAAGCTCGGCATTGCCGTGTGCGTGGTGCATCCGACACAGTTTGCTGCCGCTGCGAATACGGAGACAACGGCCGTCGCTGCCGGGCCTTTCACGCCCAACCCGAAGATTTCCACCGGCGCGGGCGACCACTTCAATGCGGGCTTTTGCACCGGCTACCTGCTGGGCTGCGACCTGGCGCAATCGCTGCAAATGGGCGTTGCCACCAGCGGTTACTATGTGCGCAACGCGCAAAGCCCCACGCGCGAACAACTGGCGGAGTTCCTGGAATCCCTGGATGAAAACTGTCCCTGTTAAGGGCAAACGACATTTAGCGCGGCCTGCATTTGTGGCAAGGTAACAAAGTGCTGCAACGGACGCCTATAGCGCGTCCGTTGCATTTCGGGCCCTAAGCCTACGCGTTACGCGGCGCTTTCCTGCCAGCGTTGTTTCATCAGCGCCAGCGCAGGTTCTACCTGAGTACTCATGTCGTCGAAACGGCCTTCAAACGAGCAGCGAGCGTCGTAATCGGCGGTGCGCATCGCGCGGAAGAATCCGATGAAATCTTCTTCGCCTTCGGTGGCAAAGCCCGGCGCGACACGACCAATATCGGCTAAATGCGTGTGCTTCAAGCGAGCACCGGCCTGCGCCACGTTTTGCATCGGCTCTTTTTCTTCGGCCATGTGATACAGGTCGGCCAGCAACTGGATGCGCGGCTGCGCGATCTCATCAACCAGGCGCGCGCCATCCCCAACGCTGAGCAGGAAGTTGTCTTCCTTGGTATTCAGCGGCTCCAGTGCGATTGTGATGTCGGCTTCTTCAGCGATGGGATTCAACGCGCGGCAAAACCGGATGAACTGTTGACGTGCCTCGTCGTGGCTGAAACCAGCGGGCACTTTGCGCGCGCCGGCAGAACCCAGCACAACAACTTCTCCACCCAGCGCTTTGCATCGTGGTAGAGCCGTGCGGCAGTAATCGAGTACTCGTTGCAGGTTCACATCCGGCCCGGTGATGCGATGATGACCCGGAATAAACGAATTGAAGGCTTCCACGCGCAACGCCTGATTTGTTACGGCAGCGCGTAGCGCTTCCCAATCGGCTTCACTGCCTTCCGGCAGCGTGGCGCCTACTCCGAACTCCACGTAATCGGCGCCGACTTCTTGCATGAACGTCATCAATCGCGCGACTGAGGCCGCTACATCTTCGCCTTCGTGAGCCAGGCTGGTTGGCCCGCAGCAAATTCCAAATTTCATGGCAGTTCCTTTTGAATGATACAACGATTGGTTGTGTGGCTATTAATCACTCGCGTTGCTCGTGATGCTGTCATGGGTATGCATTACAGCACCTGCAAGATGCACTTTTATACGCGGATTCTTGCTCACTGCCCATTCCATTAACTCCCATGTATCTTCTTCTGTCCATTCATGCTTATTGAGGCGCAATACATAAACTTTGGCCGTAACCATGTGAGTAACCTCATTTATCCATTTCATTTGATCCACCTTTTCTACATCACTGATGCTGGTATCTGACCAAATGCCACGGATGGACACAGTGAGGTTATGAGCAAGCACTTCGTAGAAGTGCAGCCTTTGTTCCGGCGTCAAGCTGTTTGTCTTTTCGACAAAGTTGAAGGACATGACATTAAGTCTGCTGTATTCAGAGTACTTGATGCATCTATAATGCTGCGCGCAGCCACACAACAGAAATTATACCGCCCTGTGTCAACTGACAGCCAATTGCTGAGAGCACCACTCGATGCGTGAATAGATGAGTCTGGCGATGCCATAAATTAGTGGATGGCGATGAATTCTTCATCACTATCCACTAATTTACCCTGCACAAGTTAGAAGGCACTTGTCGTTAAGCCCACCACGAAGTTGAAACGCGGCGAACGAAAACCGGCGACTTCTTCGTAGCGGCGATTGAACAGGTTCTGCGCGCGCACATAGGCTTGCACGCCGGGTCGGATATCGTAGCCCGCTGTGAGATCGAAGCGCGTGTAGCCGGCGAATTGTTGCGGCGTAAATGTTGGGCCAATGTCGAAGCGGCGTCCCTGTGCCACAACTCCCACGTCAAATTGCGCTTTGCCGCGCCGGTACAGCAGGTCGGCGGACGTGGCGAATTTCGGGCGGCGCACCAGCGGCGCGCTGCTCGACTCAGTGCGCAGAAACGAGTGGTTTACAATGGCACGGAAGCCATTGCCAAGCGGCTGATTAAGGTAAAGTTCCACACCCTGCGTGTAGGCGCGGTTAATGTTGATTGGTGGGAAACCGCTGTTAATCAGGTTGCGGAAACGGTTGCGAAAAAGCGTCACTTCAAAGCGCCCGCCGTTGCCCAGTTCACGCTCGTAGCCCAAGTCGTAGCCGACACTTTCCTCTGGTTGCAAATTCGGGTTGCTCGAAACACCGGACGGCGGAAAGAAAAGCTGATCGAAAGTGGGCGACTGAAAGGCTGTGCCAATCGAAGTCTTGATGCGAGAACGAGTACTCAGGTCGTAAGAGGCCGAAACCCGGCCATTGATATCGCTACCATATTGAGAGTTGTTTTCGAAGCGCACGCCCGGCACAAGCGCGAATCTGCCGCTACGAAATTCATCTTGCACATACAGCGCCTGTGTGTTGGTGGTCGGGGAGAACGAAGCGGCAAAGGGTGGAAAAGCCGACGATGTACTCAGAATATCGACCGAAGCGCTTTCGCGGTAGTATTCAGCGCCGACGGTGAGGGTGTGCTTCCCCAGATCAAATGATGTCTGTCCATCGAGTGTGAGAACGCGGTCGCGGAAAAGGTTCTGGTTGGCGAAACCGAACTCGTCGCCGGGATTAGCCGGGTCATCGAAATCGAGGTGACGATTGTAAAAACCCAGCGTAACAGAATCGCGGCGCTTACCCACTTTGTTCGAGTACTCGATGCTGCCTACAATGTTGCGTTGATCGGAACGGGCGTTCGGGTCAAAGGCAAAAAATAGTGGATTGACCTGGCCCGGTGTGCCGATGCGTGCATCGTCGATGCGTGCCGTAAAACTAAGATTGCCTTGCCCTGACAGCGGATGATCGAAGCGTAGCGATGCACCTAAATTACGATAATCGTCATTGCGGAAGAAGCCATCTGTGTTCAGGCGAGTGGCTGCGAAGCTGAGACGGTTTTTGCCCAGTTCACCGCCGGCAGTTACGACCTGCTTATTGGTGCTGTAATCGCCGAATTCGATGCGCCCGCCGGTGCGAAATTCGCCCGTGCCGCGCCGCGTAATGATGTTGATAACGCCGCCCATGGCGTCCGAGCCATATAGTGCGCTTTGCGGGCCACGTAGCACTTCGATGCGCTCGATGTTTTCAACCGCCAGTGTCCCGAAATCGAAGCCGCCAAAGCTGCGCGCGTTGACGCGCACGCCATCGATGAGCACAAGGGTTTGGTCGGGAGCGGCGCCGCGCAGAAAGACACGCGTCTGCTTGCCGCGCGTGCCGCTTTGCGACACCGAAATACCCGGCACTTGATTGATGATGTCCGTAACATCGAAGGGCTTCTTTTGCTCGATCTGCTGGCGCGTGATAACTGTTACCGCAGATGTGCTTTGCGTCAGTTGCCGCGGATTGCGCGTTGGTGTTACAACGACAATTGTCTCCGGCTCCTCGTCTTCGGGAGCCGTTGTCGCGCTGTTTTGATTTTGAGCAGCGCTGGAACTGTTTTCCGTGCCAGGTGTGGCCTGTGTCGTATTGGGAGATGTTGTTGCGTTGGGCGCAGTTGTGGTGTCCGGGGTAGTTGCTGAACCGGTGGCTGGCGTTTCTTGCGCCAAAGCAGCCTGCGCCGAAGCGGCCTGCGCTAACACGAGCAGTGCGGCCAATGTGTAAAGAGAATTCTTCATAATGTGTCAACAAAACGAAACGGCAAACAAAAACCCCGGCTTCAATTGAAGCCGGGGTGAAATACGAATGCGAAAAAGTGCTGAATCAATGCGGCGCCGGAGGCCATTGCGAGAATTACGAGTACTCGTGCGAGTGCCGGTAACTACTCTCGAAGCGACGCTCCCTCGCGCGCGAAGAAAGCTGGTAATGCATTCGCCTCACCCCTTTCCCTCGAAGAGTGTGTAGCATTGTCTGCCGGTCGGTCTCCTGACTCATCGCTTCATCCTAGCCCGTCTTCCCAGGCAGAGTGCGATGCATCAACAGATGCATCGCACTGCACGCTCAGTGACTTATTGGGCATTGTCGGCGACTACAGTGGCGGGGCCGTGCCTTTGGCTGCAGCGAGTACTCGCAAGAGTTTCGTAGCGGCTTCGGACTTCCCGAAAGCGCGTCCGAGTTGTGGCGCGCTTTCATACCAGCAGAGAATTATTCAGTTGTGCTTTCCCATGATACCTGCATCGCGCGCCGCTGTCAAACAACAAAAATCCCGCTAAAAACGCAACGGGATTTTGAAATGAAACTGTGTTGTTTGGGCGAAGTGTTACGGCACACGCGCGTAGCCTGTGCGGCGGCTGAGGCTAAAGCGAACAAGGTGCGAGTCGTTGTCGAGCGTGGCGCGTGCGCCGGTGGCCTGGGCTAATAGCGCGACGGGAGCATACAAAATTCCATTGTATTCAACCGCCGCTGCCGACATCATTACAGAGCGGTCGTTGAGGTAAGCCACGGTTGAGTTGCGGCGCAGTTCCAGCGTTTGTGTGCCACGGCGCATCGTGACATCAACTCCGTCCCCCGAGACAGTTGCACCAGCCCAACGTGCAAATCCGGCAACCGGCGCCATCACAATGCTCTCGTTGCTTTCGACAGCACTTCGCAGGCGCAAGGGCGCGCCGAAGTTAATTTCCTCGTCGTTCGAGTACTCGACGGAATCATTATCCGGTGGGTAAAGAGCCGTGCTGCTGTCGTTGCCTGGTTCGTCCGGGTAGCGGTCGCTTGTGTCCGACGAACTTGTGTCCGATGGATAGGCGGTCGGGGCGTAAGCGTTGCCGGCCATGGTCAGGCGCGGCCCACCGGCCCGACGTGCGACATCCAGCAAGTTTTCCCTTGTAATCTGCTGGCTTACGGCGGCTTGACGGCTCTTGGGTGCCGGGTGTGTCGAAAGATACTTGTCCAGGCCACCGCCGCGCGAGCCTGTGTCGAGTTTGGCCAGCATCGAGACTGCGGCACGCGGGTCGTAGCCCAACTGGCTCATAAAGCGTGCGCCGACGGCATCCGCTTCGTTTTCATCTTTGCGCGAGTAGCCGCTCGAAACAACCGCCCATCCGACATTAGCAATGGCACCGATGGCGTTGCCGCCGTTTCCACGTCCCAAAACTGCGCCCAGGACACCGGCGATCAAGCCCGCTTTTTGCTGCTTCTCAACTTGCGCCACAATGTGGCGACGGTCGATGTGCGCAGTTTCGTGTCCCAGAACGTAAGCGAGTTCCGCATCGTTGGTTGTGGTCTTTACCAGTTTGGTGGTGACGAAAATCGGGCCACCCGGCGCGGCAAACGCATTAAGAACTTTGTCGTTCTGCAACACTGTGTATGAGTAGGGAATGTTCTTGCGTCCCGACAAGCGCGCGAACTGCATTCCGATGGCACGCACGCGACGTTGCATCGGGTTGCTGGCGGGTAAGGCACGACCATACTCCTTCTGCGCCTGTGCCGCGACTTGCTGCCCGGCGCGAATTTCATCCTGTTCCGATAAGCCAAAGAGACCGGCCTGTGCAGGCTGTGCCAGCGGTAACGTCGCGCCCACAGTCAACCCCAAAAGCCAGAATGCTTTTTGTTGTTTCATGAGATTCCTCCATCCATAACCAATAACTTCTATACGTCCAAAACCGATAAATGTTCAAGACCAATCGGCATTTGCGTGCCGGGAGCGAATGCAAAACCTGCGCCATAGCGTTTACAAGAACGCCCCACAGTGTTTACAAGAAGAGGCCACGAGTACTCGCCGGAGTCTCTGAAGAAAGTGAGCAAAGCTAAATCCTATGAGCGAGGTAGAATTACGTTGCGTGCATTTTCGGCGCGCGCTATAATGGGGAGCGACAACTTGAATAACGCAATGAAATAGGGACGGGGAGGCCGAAGATGGCAGTAGCCGAAAAAGGTTATTCCACCACAGATGTGCTGGTGGATGCAGACTGGGTCGAGCAGCATCGTAACGACCCCAATGTGAAATTGGTTGAAGTCGATGTGGACACCAATGCCTACAGCGAAGGTCACATCGCCGGTGCTGTGGCGTGGAACTGGACATCGCAACTGAACGATCCGGTGCGACGCGACATTCCATCCAGAGAACAGTTGCAGGAACTGCTGCGCCAGAGCGGCATCAAGAACGACGACACAATCGTTCTGTATGGCGACAACAACAACTGGTTTGCTGCCTTTGCTTTCTGGATTCTGAAACTGTATGGTCACCAGGACGTTCGCCTCATGGATGGCGGTCGTAAGAAATGGCTGGTCGATGGCCGCGAGCTTACGACGCAGGAGGAATCTCCACAACCCAGCGATTACACTGCCCAGGAGCCCGACCTGACCTACCGCGCCAGCGTGCAGGACGTGTTGCAGAACCTGCGCGACACGCAATATAACCTGGTCGATGTGCGCTCGCCCGCCGAGTTCACCGGCGAAGTGATTGCGCCTCCCGGCATGACCGAAACTGCACAGCGTGGCGGCCACGTTCCGGGCGCCAAAAATATTCCGTGGGCGCAGGCTGTCAACGAAGACGGTACATTCAAAAGCGCCGATGAACTGCGCTCGCTGTATGGTGCCAAAGGCATTGACAGCAGCAAACCGGTTATCGCTTACTGCCGCATCGGTGAGCGCTCCAGCCACACCTGGTTTGTATTGCACTACCTGCTCGGTTTTCCCGAAGCGAAGAATTACGACGGCTCGTGGACCGAATATGGTTCGATGGTCGGCGTGCCGATTGAAAAGCCATAATGAACACCGCAGCACAATTTCTCAAAAAGGTCTTGGGTGACCCGGCGCTGGCGCAAATCGTCTTTGATGTTGCGGTGCTGGAGCCCTACATCGCGCAACGTGCCGTAACGCGCACGGACACGGTGGGACGTGTGAAAACACCGAGTTGGTCGCTCGACTTTGGCATCGCTCCCGATGAGCAAACAATTCACGTCCCGGTGCAGGCATTGCAGCAGCGTTTGCCGGAAAGCGAACGTCAGCACTGGCTCGATCATGTTCACGCTTCGCACTTTTCGGAAAACTTCTTGAAAATGCAAAGCTCACACGCCTGCATTGATGACGGAGGCTTTCGAGCGTGGGGCGAAGAACCGCTCTTTTAGGAGCTACGCTTTCTCGAGACGCTGTTCCCAGACGCAGCAATGGGTGAAACTTAAACGGACACGAGACTTCAAGTTTCGTGTCCGTTCTGTTTTTGCACAGGAGTTTTGGAGGAGCGATGGACCAAACCGAGTACTCGAATGAAGACGAGTGGGGCGACGACCCATTCGCCGACGCGCCAATCGATAGCGCACCGCTTGATAGCGCACCGCTTGATAGCACGCCATTGCTTGAGAACGAAGACGATGATGAAGCACTGGCCGAGCAGTTGCTGCCGCCGGACAAGCAGTCGTTTGAAGTGACCGATGTAACAAGCGCATCCTGGGTGGTGCGCAAAATTGTGGAGGCCCGGGCGCGGCGCGAGCGCATTAAAGAATGGGCTCGCCTGGAAATGAAAGCGGCCCAACGCGAAGAAGAATTTTTTCAACGCCGCTTCGGCCCCAGTCTCGAAGCCTGGGTCGCTGAGAATTTGCATGGTCGTAAAACACTGCGCCTGCCCGATGGCGCACTCGGCTATCGCCGCCGTCGCATGACACTGCAAATCGACGACAAAGAGCAACTACTGGAATGGTGCAAGAGCAACTTGCCCGAAGCGGTGCGCGTCAAAGAAGACGTTCTCAAAACACCACTGAACGAACATCTCAAAGAAACCGGCGAGGTGCCGCCCGGCTGCGACATCGAGCCTGGCGGCGACGAGTTCTACGTGCGTTGAAGAACACCCATTCTATTTCGTCAAGTGGCACTCTCTTGAAACCTATTCTTCAAATTCTGAGTACTCGGAATCGCATCTTAGCTGCAATAATTCTGATGTGTCTGGCACAACTCGGCACGTTTGCCGATGCCCAGCCGTTGCCGGAGCGGCGCGCCTTGCGGGGCCGTGTTATGGGCGATAACAACCTGCCCATTGGTGGAGCGGCGGTGACAGTGCGACGTGCGGGGCCGGGCAGCGCCGGCTTCTGGGGCACGGTTGTTTACACCGATGCGCGCGGCGACTTCGTTGTGCCGGAGGCGGAAGAAGGTGCTTATTCGATTTACGTCGAAGCCCAAAACTTTGCACGACTGAATGGCAAAGCCTACGAGTTAAATCAATCATCGCAGCCGCTTGAAGCGGTGTTACAACGCCTCGCCTCATTCACGGTGCGAGTGCAGGGAAACGATGGAAAGCTGCTGGTGAATGCGCCGGTCTCCCTTTTATTGCACAGCCTGGACGGCCAGACTCAACGTCTCCTTCGCAGCAACGCGGATGCAAAGGGTGAGCTAACCGTGTCGGATGTGGCGCCTGCGCATTACAGGTTGTATGCCGTCTCACCTGGTCGTGGCTTTGGTATTCTTGATGACGTTGAATTGACTGTAGGAGCACGTCGCGAACCGCTAAACCTGGCTTTGAAAGAAGGCGGCACTTTGCGACTGACGGCGCGTGAGACCCCGACTGAGGCGGCTTCCGGGGCGGCAGCTTCCGGGGCGGCGGCTTCCGATGGACGCGTCATCGGTGGTGTAACGCTGACATTGAATAGAAAATCGCAGAGTGAGAGCACCAATAAACTGAACCTGGCGCCGCTTTTTGGCGATGAGCGATCTCAGCTTATCACCAGTGATACAGAGGGCACTTTGGAAATTACCGATGTTCCACCGGGTTCTTATACCGTTCTCCTCATGCATACACTTTACTCCGCCATGCAAGGTAAAATCACTCCAAGTATGCCGCGTGAAATCACCATCACAGCGAAAGAAACCACGACAGCCGACTTCAACTTGCCGCGCCCGGTCAACGCGCAGACTGCTTCTTTGCGAGTACTCGTTCAAGACGCCAAATCACAGCCGGTTGTCGGGGCTAACGTCTTTATTACCCTGGAACAATTGAGTGATGCAGCAGACCTCAACCAGGCCGCAGTAGTGGGCTTTGCGCAACGCCGCGCGCGCACTGATGATAAAGGTGAGTTCGAGCTGTATCCTCTGACAGTCGGCAACTGGCGCTTGCGACTATATGGTGCTTCAACTGTCGGTGCACAAAGCAAAGCCTTTACTTCTCCAGAGCCTCGCACCGTGAAGTTGGGTGCGGAGGGCGGTTCGATTACCATTAGCGTCAAGTAGAACAGCACCAACAGTACTTGCGTTTACAGCGTGTGATGCGGCGTGCATCGCTGGTGTAAGGAATCCCGGCCAGCACGATGACATAGCGATTCATCGGCAGAACAATTGAGTTCATCGCGCAGCTTATGGCAGGAAACTATGTTTGAGCTACGTCGCGCCGGGAGGCTTTTCCCGCGAGCAACTACGGCTATGCGAACGCTGTTCCGACTTCCCCATGCCTATGATGCGGTGATTCGTAAGCGCCCTTATCGGCGCGCAAGACATCTTTTAAAATCCACTTTTTTGCAACGCATTGCCACTATCTTCCTGATAAGCCCATAATTTACGCAACAGAGACCACAGTTCCACGGCCTTTGCACTGCGAGGTTTTGGTGCCCATCCCCATTGTGCGAGTGAGAAACGAGACGCGCCAACGAGTACTCAGCGAGCGATGTGCGGTCGCCAAGAGTTTGTTGACGCGCGTGCGCGGTTTACTGGGTCGCACCGGCCTGGAAGACGGCGAGGGCTTGTTTATCGACCCGTGTCCTTCCATCCACATGTTCGGCATGAAGTTTCCTCTCGACGTGGTCTTTGTGACTAAAGAAAACGTCGTCACCGACTTCGTGGAGAACATTGCTCCGGGCAAAGCCTACGTGGCCAAAGCCAACGCAGGCAAAGCGCGCGCGGCGCTTGAACTTCCGGTCGGAACCATTCGCGACACGAGTACTCAGGTGGGCGATCTCTTGCAGTTTGAAGCATTGTTCGATGCCGGTGACAGGCATTGAAAATTGCCTTCTTCTGCGACGCCTACCAACCGACGCGCAGCGGCGTCGCTGTGAGTGTCGATACGACCGCACAGGAGCTTCGCGCGCGCGGTCACCACGTCACGATCTTTGCCCCGCGTTACAAAGCCCACAGCGAGATCGAACCGGATGTTGTGCGCTTCCCCGCTTTTCACTGGTTTCGCGCGCGTGACTTTCCCGTTGCCTATCCCTTGCTACCGCGCGCCAGCCTGTTTGCCGGCGTGCGCTTTCGCCGCGAGCAGTTCGACATCGTGCATTCGCATTCGCCATTCACCATTGGCGTGCTGGGCGCTCGCTGGGCACGCAGTAACGGCATCCCGATTGTCTTTACTTTTCACACGCTGTATCACCGCTATTTGCATTATGTTCCGGCGCCGCACGCCTGGACTCGTTCTTACGTGGTGTGGTGGGTTCGTCACTATTGTTACCTTTGCAATCATGTCATTGCGCCCTCGCGTCCCGTCGCGCAGATCGTCGCGCGCTTGCAGCCGCGCGTGCCGTGCAGCGTATTGCCAACCGGAATCGACATCGCGCGCTTCGCTTCGGCTTCTTCATCACAGCGCGACCAGACGCGGCAGCGACTCGGCATAGAGCCCGACGAAGTCGTGCTGTTGTATGTCGGGCGCATTGTCCTGGAGAAGAATCTGGTGTTCTTGCTGCGTTCCCTGGCGCCGCTGCTGGAGGGCAAACGCGACGCGCCCAAAGTGCGTCTGGTGCTGGTGGGCGGTGGTCATGCTCTCGAACCGATGCGCGACCTGACCGTGCAGTTGAACATCGCCGAAAAGGTAATTTTCACCGATTTTGTTGCGCCATCGAGTACTCTCGACTACTACGCCGCCGCCGATACATTCGTCTTTGCGTCGCGCACCGAAACCCAGGGTGTCTCCATTGCCGAGGCGTTGGCGGCGGGCTTGCCCTGCGTCGTAGTGGGAGCGATGGGAGCGGCTGAAGCCGTGACCGATGGTGTGGATGGAATTATTGTTCCCCCCAGCGAAGAGCAATTCCGTCACGCCGTCGAAAGTTTGGTAAAAGATGCCGGATTACGCCGCAGCATGTCTCAAGCGGCGCGTTGCAAGGCGCCGCTGCTTTCACGCGAACACTGTGTGGATGAGCTTTTGCAACTCTATTGCAGCCTAATGCGGGTCAAGAAGTGACCCGACAACCCACATTATCTTCTTCAACTTGCCTTAACCAAAAATATATTTTGGAGCCGTTTTAATTTTAGTCTCTAAAGTTGAATTAAATAGTTAAAAATATTTGGTCAAAGTTGCACATTACTCATTTTCGGGGTTATAATGGACGCCAAGTGACGCGAAAGGACGTATTTGGACGCGCCGCAAAAAGCAGGGTTCTGCACCTGCAAGCGGGCCTGTAATGTAGAGATCGAGACATCATGGCAAGGGTCGCGGACGGAGAAGGGAAAGCGGCAGCCGAAGTAGCTGTTCCTGAAGTGCCGGTGATGACGGGAACACACTTTCATGCGCTGGATGAAAAAGGGCGCGTGATAATTCCGGCCAAGCTGCGACCGGCTCTGACCGAACAGTTTTGGATGATGTTGGATGAAAACGACAACATCGCCATCTACAACTACAGAACCGGTCTGGATGTTCTCGAACATTGCGAACGCACGATTGCAGAAGATCCCGAGAATGAGAACAACGCTTATGCGGTGGAGCGCATTACGGGAGCCGCCGAGCTGATGACCGTGGAAAATGGATGGCGCGTCCCGGTGCCGGAAATTTTGCGGTACTACGCGGAGCTGGACAAAGAAGTCGTAACGGTCGGAGTACTCAACCATGCTGTTCTGTGGTCGCGCGATAAGTGGGAACAAGCCCAGACGCGTCGTTTGCAGAGTGTTGAAGTACGTCGCGCGCAGGCTGGTTTGCTGAGGGCGGCGGCATCGAGCATCAAGAAGTCGGCGGAAGTGCCGCAGGAGACACCGCAAATTGCCGAGCAGGAAGAAGTCGCGGTCGCAGCGGCCAGTGGAACGGGTGGACGCATCGGACTCGGAGCACTTGGCGGAGGCGGAGCAAGCGGCGGACGTGATAGCGCCGGACACGGAAGTGCCGGACGAGACGAACGCGGCGCCACGCCAGCACCCGCCGGCGATGGTAAGCGAGGTTCTCGAGTACTTACGCTTTCCAAACTTGGCCGATGAAAAGCCGGACGCCGTATTCATTGATGGAACACTGGGCACCGCCGGTCACACCTTAGCGATGCTCGAAGCGCATCCGAGTTGTAGAGTCGTAGCCTTCGACCGTGATGCGGACTCAATGGACTATGCCAGGCAGCGTCTCGATGCTGCCGGTGTGCTGCAAAGAGTTACTTTTGTGCAAGGCGATTTTCGCAATGCACACCAACTGTTGCAACCGTTCTTTGAAAACAAGAAAGTCGGAGCCGATGGCAAACCCATCAACGTGATTGATGGGGCTCTGGTGGACGCGGGCATGTCGCTGTATCAGGTGACGTGGCGCGAGCGAGGCATCTCGTTTCGTGGCGATGCACCGCTTGATATGCGCTATGACCGCACACAGGAGTACTCGGCGTTCGACTTGGTGAACCGACTTTCGACTTCCGACCTTGAAGACTTGCTCTTCAAGTTTGCCGATGAGAGGTGGGCGCGTCGCATCGCAACAATCATCACAGAACATCGACGCCGCCAACCAATACACACAACGGCAGAGTTAGTGAGTCTTATCGAAGCCGCCATACCCGTGGCTGTCCGCCGCCAATCGCGAGTTCATCCCGCCACACAAACTTTCGCCGCTTTACGGCTTGCCGTGAACGACGAGTTGTGGGCTCTCGACCTTGGTGCGTGGTCGCTATCACAGGTGTTGGCACCCGCAGCCCGACTCGTAATTCTGACCTATAGTAGCAATGAAGACCGCACTGTTAAACGCACCTTTCGCCGCCTTGCCGGCCGACCTGTCCACAGCGATGTGGATGAGCCGCGCCGAAAAAGGAAACCCGAAAAGCTCTCCCCAAGCTCCAGGGATTCCGGCACGGGGCGTCCACCTCTCACCTTTTCTTTGTCGTTGCCAACGGATGCAGAGCCGCAAGTGCCGCCGTGGGCAACAGGATGGGACACGCAATGGAAAATGAAAATCGTCACCAACAAACCCGTTGTGCCGCAGCCTGAAGAAATCGCCAACAACCCGCTGGCGCGCTCGTGCAAGCTGCGCGCAATCGAGAAAATCGAAATCACTTCCAAAGGATGAAGACAAGCAAAGACAATTGTTGCCCTTCATCCTTTTCGTTTTAGCAGGCCGCTAGACCAGGCAGACTTAGCCTTTGGCAGGAGATCGTCATGGCGTTCGCCGCACCGCAACTCGACGAAGACGAGTACTCATACGATACGCAAGACGCAGAACACAGCGAGACACGGCCACGGCGCCGCGTTCAACGCGGTGCCTCTGGCGCATCTTCTCGTGGAGCTTCCGCTCGTGCAGCTTCCGCTCGTGCGACGCGGCGTCCGGTTTCCTCACGACGAGTACTCGAGCACACCGACGCTGCCGATTCTCCCGCTCATTACCAGGCGACGCAACGTATTGCACGCGTGCGCGCCCGGCGCGCGCATAAACCGTTTCGTCTTTCGCTGCCGATGGCGGCCATTAGCGCCGTATTACTGGCGCAGTTGATGGCGCTGCTGTGGATTAAGAGCCTGGCCCTTTCGGCCATGCACCGCAGCGACGACCTGGGTGATGCGAGCCATGGCGAGATCGGGCGCGTCAATGAAGAAATCGCGCAGACGCAAAAGAAGATTGCGGCCTTAAGTTCTCCGGCGCAAATCAAGCGCTGGGCAGATGAGCGCGGCTGGCGCATGGCAACGCCGGAAGAATTTGATGATGTGACAAAACTGACGCCGTATAAACCGGCAACGAGTACTCAGGACGGTCAGGACGGTGCCGCTGAAACAAATGATGCAAGCGCACCCCGAGAACGATAAACGTTCTGAGTCATAACAAACTGCTTCGGGACAAAGTCCGTAGCGAACAAGAGCCAATCGCAGACCTATGTCGAAGACCAATAACTCCACTTTTGCCATTGCCGTGCGCCCCGGAACGAAAAGGCGCATTGAAGGCGTGGTTTACTTCCTGGCGGTGCCGCTGCTGTTTCTCGGCTATCGTTTCGTCAAGTTGCAAGCCCTGGAAAACCGTGCGCCGCAAGACGGCACGACCAGCGCTCTGGGCTTGCAGACTGCCACACGTCGCCGCGTCATCATGCCGCGCCGCGCTGAGATTCTGGCCGCCGACGGCACCGCAATGGCTGTCACGCTTGATGAATATGCAGTGTGCGCCAATCCACGTGCCGTCAAAGAAAAAGAGAAGATGGCTCGTCTTATTGCTCAGGCTATCGGCGGTTCGCAAGACGAGTACTTGCAATTGCTCAACAAAACAACGCACGCCGATGGCAGTGCCAATTACTATGTTCGTCTGGCAAAGCGCGTCGATGAATCGTTGGTGAAAAAACTGAAGGAGATGATGAAGTCTCCACCGGATGCGACGCGCGCCAGTCGTGCCATACGGCGAAAGTTCTGGGAGCCGATTACATTGGAACCCACGCCGCGGCGCAATTATCCTTTGGGTGAGTTCGCCAGCCAACTCATTGGCTTTACGACCAACGACGGCCAGGGCGCCGATGGTCTGGAATACGCGTGGAACAAAGAGCTGGGCGGCAAGCCGGGTGAAGTGGTCGCGCAGGTCGATACACGCAATCGTCCGGTGCCGGGTTTTGTCCAGGAGTGGCGCGCACCATCGCCGGGGCGCAGCATCGTTACGACAATCGACCCCAACATTCAATCTGACACCGACGCTACGCTGCGCGAAATTTACAAAAAGTATAAGCCTAACTTTGCCAGCGCCATCGTGATGCGTCCGCGCACCGGCGAAATCGTGGCGATGTCAACAGCGCCCTCTTTCGATCCGAATAAACGTCCAAAGAACATTGCCGAAGTCGCAACCAATCGTGGCCTGAGTTTCGTTTATGAGCCGGGCTCAACCTTTAAGATCATCACCGCTGCCGCTGCGGTGGAAAATGTACCGGACTGGCGCAGCCACTCGTTCATGTGCAACGGCATTGATAACGTCGGCGGGCGCCCGATGCGCTGCTGGGTCAACAGTACTTCGCAGCGCCGCCATGGCGATGAAGACCTTTCCGAGGGTATTCGCGACAGTTGTAACTTTGCAATGTATGGGTTTGCACGCTTGATAGGCGCGCCGAGATTGCTCGATTACGCAAAGCGCTTCGCTATTGACGAGCCGGTGAATCTGGCGGGACTGCGTGAAGGTCGTGGCTATCTGGCGGGAAAACCCCAGGAATGGGGCGCGCGACAGTTGGCCAGCTTTTCCTTTGGGCAGGGCATGTCGATTACACCGTTGCAGCTCATTCGTGTCGGTGCAACCATCGCCAACGACGGCGTCATGATGAAGCCGATGCTCATCAAAGAGTTGCGCGACGAGCAGAACAAAGTGGTGCAGGCTTTTGAGCCGGAAGTCGATCGCCGCGTTGTGAAAACCGAGACTGCGCACGAAGTGCGCGACATGATGGAACGCGTGACTCGTGAAGGAGCATCGCGCGTGCTGGCTTTCGTACCAGGCTATCAGACGGCAGGGAAAACGGGCTCCGCGCAGAAAGCCGAGGGGCCTCGTGGTTACGCCGCCGGAAAATTCATCTCCTCGTTCATGGGATTTGTGCCGTCGCGCAACCCGGAGTTTGTTATCCTCATACTCGCGGATGAACCGCACGGCAGTCACTGGGGCAGCGAGGTTTGCGGCCCGGCATTTGGTGCCATTGCCAGCAAAGCAATGTTGCACTTGCGGTTGCGGCAAGGCACCCGCGCCCCGGCACCATCGCCCGCGCTGATGTCGCCGCCTGAACTGGCCAGGGCAGAGTAGGGCTGACGCTGATGTCCTGCCGCTTCTGATACCATTAACGACTCGGAGAGAAAATGCCGTCTTTGAAAGAGCTTCTCGTCGCCGTGCCCGAGGCGCGAGTACTCGGTGACGAGAATACAGAAGTTTCGACGCTGGCTTACGACTCGCGCCAGGTCGCGCCCGGCACCGGCTTTGTCGCTGTGCGGGGACAGGCACACAATGGCCACGAATTTATTCCGCAAGCCTTGGAGCGCGGCGCCACCGTTATTGTCGCGGACAACGAAGCGGCGCTTTCTGCGTTGCCGCCCACCACAACCGGAGTCATCGTGCCGGACACTCGCCTGGCACTGGCCAACCTGGCCTGCGAATTCTATGGCCATCCTTCGCGCGAAATGACGCTCGTTGGTGTGACCGGCACCAATGGCAAAACCACAACCGCACACCTTATCGCCGAATTGCTGCGCGAAGCGGGCTACAAGAGCGTCGGTATCATCGGGACGTTAGGGGCCTCAACCGAACGTGCCACGCTCGACACGGGCCGCACCACGCCGGAAAGCCTCGATTTGCAGCGCTTGCTGGCCGATTTTCTGGACGGCGGCAGCGAAGCGGTTGTGATGGAAGTTTCGTCGCACGCGCTGGCGATGCAGCGCGTGACGGGCTGCGCTTTCGATGCCGGTGTATTTACCAACCTGACACAAGACCATCTCGACTTTCACCACGACATGGAAGAGTACTTCGCGGCCAAGGCGAAGTTGTTCGATGAAGTGGCGCGCTATTCGGAGCAGTTCAAGAGTTTCGGCGCCGTGCTCAACGTGGACGATCATTACGGGCGGCGCCTGCGCGACGAAGTTTCCGCCGATTCGTTGTACATCACTTACGGCATCGAGAACGAAGCGCATGTCGCAGCCGAAGCGGTGCATCTCACGCCGTCGGGCATGTCGTTTGTGGCGCGCGGCGCCGGCTCGACTATTCACCTCGACCTGCACCTCATTGGTCGCTTCAACGTATACAACGCGCTGGCGGCTGTTGGCTTTGGCTTGCTTAAGGAAATGCCGCCGGCGCAGATTCAAACCGCACTCACGCAGGCCTTTGCGCCCGAAGGCCGCATGGAAATGATCGACTCAGGCCAGGATTTTTTCGTGGCCGTCGATTACGCGCACACGCCCGATGGCCTTAAAAACGTCATTACCACCGTGCGCGAATTTACGCCCGGGCGTTTGATTACCGTCTTTGGTTGTGGCGGCGACCGCGACCGCACCAAGCGCCCGCAGATGGGCGCCATCGCGGCGAGCTTTTCCGACCTGTGCGTCATTACGAGCGATAATCCGCGCACGGAAGACCCCACAAAAATCATCGACGATATTCTGGCCGGGACGCGCCAGGGCAATGCCGAAACGGTGGTTGAAATCGATCGCCGCAAAGCCATAGAATTGGCACTCGCACAGGCGCGCCGGGGCGACTTCGTGCTGGTTGCCGGTAAGGGGCACGAAACATATCAGATCTTCAAAGACCGCACCATTCACTTCGACGACCGCGAAGTGGTGCGCGAGTTCCTTGAAGATTCTGGTAAGGAAGATTCCGGCAAGTCGTCGACCCAAAGGAACGCAGTGTGAGTGCCGAAACCACAGCCCGCAACCTCGCTTCGTTCACGCTTTCCCAGGCCGCGCAGGCAACTCGTGGGCGCATTCTGACAGGCGATCCGAGTACTCACTGCACCGGAGTTTCCGCCGATACACGCACTGTGGCCACGAACAACTTATTCGTTGCCCTACGAGGCGAACGCTTCGATGCACACGAATTTTTACCGCAGGCACAGGCCGCCGGCGCACTATCCGCCATCGTTGAAAACACGGCACTCGCTCCACGAGACTTCGCTTGCATTCAAGTTGATAACACGCTGCACGCTCTGGGCGATTTAGCGCGTTATCACCGTCTTCGCTTCTCCATTCCTGTTGTTGGCATCACCGGTTCTTACGGTAAAACCACGACGCGCGCATTGATGGCGGCGGCGCTTGGCGCACGTCTGAGAGTGTTGGCAACGGCAGGCAACTTCAATAACGAGATCGGTTTGCCAATGACGCTGTTCGGTTTGAATGAAACACATGATTGCGCCGTTCTTGAGATGGCGATGCGCGGCCTGGGACAGATCAAATATCTGGCGGAAGTCGCTGCGCCGACGGTGGGCGTCGTCACCAATATCGGGCCGCAACACATCGAGTTGCTGGGGGGTATGGATAAGATCGCCCAGGCCAAAGCCGAACTGATCGAAGCACTACCCAATGATGGTGTCGCCGTGTTGCCCGTCGATGACGAGTACTCGCAATTCTTGCGCGAGCGTGCGCCGTGCGAGGTTGTGACTTTTGGTTCCAGCGAAACTGCTGATTATCGTGTGAGCGAAATTGTCACCTCTGGCGAAGGCTGCATTTCGTTTCGTATCAGCAACCCGCAAGGTGAGACATGCACTTTAACCTTGCCGATGCCAGGAGCGCATAACGCGATTAACGCGGCAGCGGCGTTGGCGGTCGCCGAAATTCTGGGTGTCCAACTTGCCGAGGCAGCGCGCGCGCTGGAAAATGTTGAAGTTCCCGGCGCGCGCATGCGCGTGGTGAGGGGTGGGGGAATTACAATTATTGACGACTGTTACAATGCCGGCCCGACTTCGATGCGTGCTGCACTGCAAACGCTACACGACTTTCCAACCGCTGGGCGACGCGTTGCCGTTCTTGGCACGATGAAAGAGTTAGGCCCGTGGTCGCAGCAAGAGCATCGCAAACTTGGAAAACTGGCAGGCGATTCAGTGCGAGTACTCGTCGGTGTGGGCGAGGAAACACGCGAGATGCTCGATGCCGCTCAGAGCGATGCTGAAAGGCATTGGTTTGCCGATGCAAATGCGGCAGCGCAGGACATCAAACAACTGCTTCGTGATGGCGATGTGGTTTTGGTCAAGGGCAGTCGTAGTGTCGGGCTTGAAGTGGTGGTGAATGCCCTTGCAAATCGGTAATCCCGGTGGTGTGGTCAGCCTGGCCAGAACTCTGCTTTTTTGGATGAGCAGTGTTTCGATGATGCCGTTGATTGCGTTCTTCTGCGGCCTCAGCGTGATGCTGATCGCCGGCAAGCCTTTGATCGAATGGCTACGGCATAAAAGTTGGCGCAAAGATCAGCCGAGTGAAACCTGGGACGTGCGCGAAGATACGCCCGACACGCATCGCAAGAAAAAGGGCACACCGTCCATGGGCGGCATCGGCATCATCGGCAGTGCGGTGGCATCCTACTTTGCACTGGCTTTAACGCTGGGAGCCATGGCCTATTTTTCGTTTCCCAACATACCTCGCACCGGACTGACGGCCCACACATTTGCATCCTTCTTGTTGGTGCCGCTATCCGTCGCGGCGTTTGCTCTGTTAGGTTTTGCCGATGACTGGTCGAAGGCCTCGGGGCGCGGCGGATTGCGCGCACGCGCCAAACTCTTTACCCAAATTGGACTGGCCGTCGCGTTTGTCGCAGCGTGGATAGCGCTGACTGTGACGGAGAGCTTCACCGGAGTCCGCTTCATCTACTCGAGCATGAGACATGCATTTCAAGATGGTCTGCCTGGTATCGTCCTTTTTTCGGCAGTTTGTGCGTTTGTGATAGTCGCTACGTCCAACGCGGTGAATCTGACGGATGGCATTGATGGACTCGCAGCAGGACTGGCAGTGCAAGTCGGTCTGGCGTTCTTGCTCGCGCGCAGTTACGTTGCGCCTGGTGAAGCGAGTCTGCTCAGCGACTTGTTCTGGATGGCGCTGTCGGGTGCGTGCCTGGGGTTTCTGTTTTTTAATCGCTATCCGGCACGCGTCTTCATGGGCGATACCGGTTCGCTGGCCATCGGCGCGGCGCTGGGCATCGGCGCGATTCTATCACACGCCGTGTTCCTGTTGCCGTTTATCGCGTTTATTTATTTCGTTGAGATGTTTAGCGTCATCACGCAGGTGCTGTACTTCAAGTGGACTAAACGCCGCACCGGCGAAGGCAAGCGCCTGTTTCGCCGCGCACCCTTACACCACCATTTTGAACTGGGCGGTTGGAGCGAATGGCGTGTGGTGCTGATGTTCTGGTTCGTCAATTTATGTACGACATCAATTGGGCTGTTGCTGTGGCACCTGGATGTGCTGCCGCGCTGGCCTTATTCGATCTCGCCTTAGAAGATTCCAATTCAAATGATGCAACGCGAAAAAATTTGTGCCGTACTCGGATTGGCGCGCACCGGCATTCCCGCCGCGCGCTTTCTGGCCGAACGCGGTGCGCAGGTGGTCGGATACGATGACCGCAGTTTCGAAGAACTCAGCGATGAAGCGCGCGCTTTGCAGGAACTCGGTGTGGAGTTGCGTGTCGGGCCTGATCACAATTTCGCAGGTCTGGAAGAATGCACCCTGATTGTGCTGTCGCCGGGCCTGAAGATTCATCACGAGCCGCTCAAAAGCGTTCTGGCGCGCTGTGAAGCGCACGGCGCAGAAGTCATTGGGGAACTGGAAATGGCGGCGCGTCATTGCCCCGCGCCGATGATCGCCGTGACCGGCACCAAGGGCAAAAGCACAACAGTTAAGCTGATCGAAGAGATGTTGCGCGCCTGCGGAATCGACGCCGTGCGCTGCGGCAACACGGGCATTCCTTTAATTGCTGAATTGCCGAGGTTATCGTCGCAAAGCTGGGCCGTGGTTGAAGTCTCCTCGTTTCAGTTAGAAAAAGCACCGACCCTTAAGCCGCGCGTCGCCGTGCTCTTGAATCTGCTGGAAGACCATCAGGATTATCATCCGTCGCTGGAGCAATACTGGGCGACGAAGCTGAAGCTGTTTGCTAATCAGGATGAAAACGACGCCGCTGTCTTCAACTGTAGCGATGCCAAAACAGAAGACTTTGCCCTGACTTGCGGCTGCGGCATTGGCAGCGAGTTGCGGTATGAGTGGAATGGCACAAAAGCGCGTCAGTTCAAAACTTCAGGACAAGAGCTGCCCTTGCCAGACGCGCAAGAAATGGGCGTCTGTGGCCGCGACGGATTCCTCGGCTGGAACCTTGAATACGAGTTCGTGCCGGTCATCGAGTACTCGCAAATCCCGTTACGCGGCAGTCATAACCACGACAACGTCGCCGCCGCTCTGGCTGCTGTTTACGCGGTGCTTGGCGAAAAAGATGCGTTGATAAATCGCGAAGTTATAGCGGGAGCCATTCGCAACTTCCAGAGTTTGCCACATCGCCTGGAGATAGTCGGCGAAGTTGGTGGCATAACGTATGTGAACGATAGCCAGGCCACGATTCCCGAGGCGGCGATGCGCGCTTTGCTGGCGTTTCCCGCGCCGGTGACGCTCATTGCCGGCGGTCGCGCCAAGTTGGAAAATGCTGACGCTTTCGATGCCTTGGGTCGCGCCGTCGCGGCTAACGCGCACGGGTTGGTGACAATCGGCGAAGCCGCGCAGCGCCTCGAAGAAGCGGCGCGACGTGCCGGAATGGCTGATGAGAAAATCGTTCGCGGACAGGAATTGACAAAAGCCGTTGAGCTTGCTACAATGGCCACGCCACAGGGTGGAACAATCGTGCTAAGCCCGGCCTGCGCTTCGTTCGATCAGTTTTCCAGTTACGAAGCGCGCGGTGAAGCCTTTCGTCAAGCCGTTGAGAGGTTAAAACAACGGAAAAACTGTTGAAAAACCTATGGAAAACCCGTGCAAACAGATTAAAACAATGTAAAATGTGAGGCGGAGTACTCAATATGTCAGAAAATTGAAGATTCCGTCGCAGCGCTCATCATCACAGCCATTCAACGCAGCAAGAGGAGCCGACATGAACTCCCGGGTCACAAAAGCCCAGCGCCCGACAGGCCATTCTCGTACCATTCCACAGCGATCTTCCTTCAAATCCTCACAATTTCATAAAGTTGACAACGATACGCCACAACGTGTTGCACCACAAGGAGTCGTAGCACAACGTGCATCGCGTCGTGGTGTGACGCAGCGCAACCGAGGCACACGCCCGACGCGCGATATGATGTGCTCGTCGCGCATTGCCGAACACGAAGCGGACACATCATCCACCGGCTACGAAGTCTTCGACCCGATTGATTATGTCGTGGCCGATAACGTTGTTGATCTACGCGAGGCGCGCTTGCGCCGTTTGCAGGAACAGCGCCGCCATGGTCGTCATGATGTGGATGTGTTGGAAGAGGACAGCCGCTTGCAGGCGCGGCGCATCGCGCGCGAAGAGCGTTGCGAGCGCATGCGCATCAAGCGCGATGAGCGTGCGCGGCGCGATGCACAACGCCTGGCCAAGTGCCCGGCGTGTCACTGGGGCTTGTTCCTGCTCACCCTTTTGCTGACGGTGTTGTCGGTGCCCATTGTGTACTCGGCTTCGACGGCTATCGCGCTTGATCACCACAACAACGCCGACTTCTTCTTTTTACGCCAACTCGGTTATGTCGCTATCGGCGTCACCGTGTTTCTCCTTGTGTCGCGCTTGAACGTGAAGCAGATTCGGGCCGGTGTGTGGCTGCTGTACTTTGGCTCGTTGCTGGGGCTGATCGCGACCGATTTTACCTCTCTGGGACATAGCTTGGGCGGTGTCGAGCGTTGGATGAAAATCGGGCCAGTTATGCTGCAAGTTTCGGAGTTGGCCAAAATCGGGCTCATCGGAGTTCTGGCCGATTTTTGGAGCCGCGCGGCGCGTCCGGCGCAGAATTCGTTGTGGCCGTGGTTTTTCGCCGGTGCGTTGACGTTGCCTGTTGTTGGGCTGGTGTTCGCACAGCCGCACCTTTCAGCGGCTTCGTTGCTCATGGTGCTGCCGTTTGCCGTCGCGTTCTTTGCCGATGTGCCCGTCAAGCAAATCTTCAAGATTGGTCTGGTGCTGGGAGTACTCGCTATCGGGCTGTTCGCCTTTGGCAAGCAGTATGGGCTTCCAGGCCTTAAGTCGTATCAGATCGAGCGTGTAGCTGCGCACTTTTCGGGTGCAGACGACGAGCAGGGTTCCGACTATCAGGTATTGCAAAGCCAGCGTGCTTTGGCCAACGGTGGTTTGCTTGGTTTTGGGCCGGGAAACTCGCCGTCGAAACACGGCTTTTTACCGGCGCCGCACACCGACTTCATTCTGGCGGTTATCGGTGAAGAGTGGGGCCTGGCCGGCATCGTGGCTTTGCTGTGCATCTACGGCGCGATGATTTTCTTTTGCTTCCATATCGGGCACTGCGCGTCTTCGTCCTTTGAGGCCTTGCTGTGTTCGGGCGTCGGGACATTGCTGGCGATTCAGGTCATCTGCAACGCCGGAGTTGTGACGGGCACGCTTCCTGTAACGGGAATGCCGCTGCCCTTGCTTTCTTACGGCGGCTCCGGCTTGATCTGCCTCTTGATGGGCATCGGTCTGGTGCTGGGCATTTCGCGCGAAATGGGACGCAACACTGAAACTGCCGAAATGGGCGCCACCGATGCAGGCACGAAGAAGGCCACCGCTGTGGCGGGCACGACACCAGCTACACGGGGCGGCGAACCCGCCGGTACACGCTCCGGGCGCAGCAGCGCACCAGGCCGCAAAAGCGATCGCCGAGTCGGCGTCACAGCGTGAGTTGATGGCACACAGGTGCGGTGGGCACGGCAGATCCCCTTCAAGCGACTATGAATTCTCCATTTAGTGCGGCTTTGTGAAAACACTTCGCATCCTCGTCTCCGGTGGCGGCAGTAGTGGGCACATCAGCCCGGCGTTGGCCATTATTTCCGCGCTGAACGAGTTGGCCGCACAATCCGCCAGCATACCTGCCGACGAATCCGCTGTGTACTCCAGCGGACAGACGCCAACCGCGTGGTCGCCTCAATATCTTTATCTTGGCGGACTTCGTGGGCTGGAAAAGGGCATTGTCGAGGCAGCGGGCATTCCGTTCATCGGTGTGGAAACCGGCAAGCTGCGTCGCTACTTCAGCCGCGAGAACTTCACCGATATGCTGCGCGTGCCGGTCGGCGTGCTTCAGTCGCTGCGCCATGTGCGGGCTTTTCGTCCTCACGTTGTGCTGGCAACTGGCGGCTATGTTGCCGTCCCTCCGGTTTTGGCGGCGGCGCTCTTGCGCGTCCCGGTTGTTATCCACGAGCAGACGGTGCAAATCGGGCTGGCCAATCGTATTACGGGGCGTTTCGCGACACGCATCGGGCTTAGTTCGGAGTTGGCGCTGGAAGATCTCTCGTCAGCACTACGCCACAAGGCTTTCGTGGTCGGCAACCCGGTGCGACCGCTGATTTTCGGCGGCGACCCCGCAGAAGCTGTCCGCCTGACAGGTTTTGAGCCGAACGAGGTACTACCAACCATTTATGTGACGGGCGGCAGCCAGGGCGCACGCGTCATTAATCGCGCAGTGGAAGAAACGTTGCCTCAACTGCTTCAGGTGTGTCGTGTCATTCATCAGTGCGGGCAGCAGCCCGCCGGAGACGAACAGGATTATGACCGCCTGACGCAAGCGAGTACTCAGTTATCGCCGGAACTCCGTCGTCGCTACTTTTTGACGCGCTTTGTCGGTGACGAGATTAAGCACGTTTTCGCGCTGGCCGATCTGGTGATCGGTCGCGCCGGGGCCGGAACCGTCAACGAGGTGTGCGCGCTGGGTAAAGCCGCGCTGTACATTCCGCTGGTGCCGACGCGTGGCGACGAGCAGACACGCAACGCACGCGTTTGTGTTGAAGCCGGCGCCGCAAATGTCATTGCGCAGAGCGAACTCAGCGGTGAACGCCTGATGCGCGAAGCGAGTACTCTGCTGGCTGACGGCAATCGTTTGCGCGGCATGGGCGAAGCGGCGCGTCACTTGGCGCGGCCCGACGCGGCACGCGACATGGCCCAGGCGGTGGTGCAGTTGGCCTTAAAAGAGTAATGAAGTGGCCGTGGATGCGGCGGATACTTGTAAAATTTAAGATATGAGATTCTTCATCGGCGTTGATGGTGGTGGCAGCAGCACGCGCGCGGTCGTGGTGAACGACACGTTTCAAATCATCGGGCGTGGCGAAGCGGGTGCCAGCAATCATTACGTCGTGGGTGTTGAAGGTGCGGCACAAAATTGTCGACAGGCCGCCGAAGCCGCACTCGCTGATGCGGCTCGCATCGAGCCCGAACTGCGCCGTGAAAGTATTACCGCCTGGGGCTTCGGCTTGGCTGGTGTGCGTCGCGAAGGCGATGCTGCGCTGGTGCGTCAGCAACTCGCGCGCTGGATGGGCCATCAGCCTTTCATTCTCGATCACGATGCCGCTGCGGCGCAGAGCGGTGCTTTCATGGGCAGCCCCGGCATTGTTTTAAGCGCCGGCACCGGCGCGATCTGCTTTGGCGTCGATGATGTGGGTGAGCGTTTTTTCGCCGATGGCTGGGGCCCGATTTTGGGCGATGAGGGCGGCGGCTACTGGATCGGGCAGCAGGCGTTGCGCGCCGTGTGTCGCGCCGCCGATGGTCGTGGCCCGCGCACTCGATTAACGGCTCCCGTTTTCAATGTGCTTAATGTGAACGACTGCGATGGCCTTGTGCAACTGGTGCATGCACACTATTTCGAGCGCGAGCGCATTGCAAAGCTGGCTCGCCTGGTTTTCGACCTTGCGGGTCTGGGCAGCCAGGTGGCGATGGAAATTCGCGACCGCGCCGTTTTGCACATGGGTAACTCTGTGATGGCTGTAGCACGCGCCATGCTGGCCCGACGTCGCGAGCGAGCCGAACCCAATCAGCCGGAGCCGCAGGAAGTCGCGGTTTGTTTGCGCGGTGGCCTGATGGAAGACGACTTCTTCCGTGCTGCGGTCGGCTATAACATCGGCGAACGCATGATCGAACTCAAGCGCGACTACTGGCCGGTCGCTTCGTGGCGCATCACAAAACCGCAATTCGAGGCCACCGTCGGCGCGGCTCTGCTGGCGCAAAAAGCGGTTGATACTTCCGAGTTCAGAGTGCAGACCTGAGTACTCGCAAACGAGCTTCTTCAGGCAAATGCCGCTTTCCAATCGCACCTGTTTTCAGGTCAACCTGCGCGACCGGCTCAAATGTCGTCTGTGTGGTCGTGCTCCGCAAACGCAACAAAACTATCATCGCGGCTTCGAGTATCATCACGTAATGCCGCAAAGCGTAGGTGGCCCCGATGTTGTCGATAACCTTATTTTGCTCTGTCACGATTGCCACTTGCGACATCATCAGAATAAGCTTCCCCTGCCTCCCCTGGGCGATCTGACGCCTCTTGCGGAATTCGCGTGCAAGCGCTGCAATGCAACCGTGAGTACTGATACGGTTGAAATGAACTGTGGCTGGTATCGTTGCAGCACTTGTGGTGAGACGACGCATCTATTCGGGCATTGCGGCTTTGATGAGAACGTTTGACGCAGGTGCAAGCGGCTTCGTCAGTTGTGCTAAAATGCCCGTTGCGACGAGCCTGTACAACTTCACAGAAAGCGACCATTACCATGCACGATCCACGTCTTGACAAGTTAGCGAGTACTCTGATCGGTCATTCGACCAAGCTGCAGCCGGGTGAACACGTCCTGATCGAAGCCTTTGATATTCCCTCGCCGATGATAGTTGCCTTGTTGCGCGCAGTAGAAAAAGCCGGCGGTGTGCCGATGGTAAACGTGCGCGAGAACGCTATCGCGCGCGCGCTTTTACAATCGGCCAGCGAAGAAAGCATGAAGCTCAACGCCGATGTGGCTCTGCACCAGATGAAGCAGGTGCAGGTTTACATCGGCGTGCGCGGCAGCCACAACATCTCCGAGTTATCGGATGTGCCGGGCGACAAAATGAAACTGTACATGCAGCACTGGATGCATCCGGTGCATCTGGAACAGCGCGTCAAGAAAACGCGCTGGTGCGTGCTACGTTTCCCAACGCCCTCGATGGCGCAACAAGCGCAAATGAGCACCGAAGCCTTTGAAGAATTCTTCTTCGATGTCTGCACCATGGATTACACCAAGATGCAGCAAGCCTGCGAGCCGCTCAAAGCGCTCATGGAAAGAACCGACCGCGTGCGCCTTGTCGGGCCGGGCACCGACCTCCGCTTTTCCATCAAAGACATCGGTGTGATCCCGTGTTTCGGTACGCACAACATTCCCGACGGCGAATGTTTCACGGCGCCGGTTAAAGACAGTGTCAACGGCACCATCACCTTTAACGCGCCCACCATCGAACACGGCGTGACGCATGAAAACGTGCGCTTCGCAATGAAAGACGGCAAGATCATCGAGGCCACTTCATCCAACACCGAAAAGCTGAACGAAGTGCTCGATACGGACGAAGGCGCGCGTTACATCGGTGAGTTTTCCCTTGCCTTCAACCCTTACATTACGCAGCCGATGAAGGACATTCTGTTCGACGAGAAAATCGCCGGCAGCTTTCACTTCACCCCCGGCCAAGCCTACGAAGAAGCCGACAACGGCAACCGCAGCGAAGTTCACTGGGATTTGGTTAACATCCAGCGTGCAGACTTTGGCGGCGGCGAAATCTACTTCGATGACGTTCTCATCCGCAAAGATGGAATTTTTGTTGTTGAAGAATTGCAAGGCCTCAACCCGGAGAACTTGAAGAATGCGTAAAGTGGCGTAATGCCACAAGGAGTGTCTTATGATTGCCGTTTTTCGATATGTGACGAAGGCGTCAATTGTTAAGGCGTCTCTTTTCGGCGCGCTGTGTCTGCTCTCGATGCTTGCTATGCCGTTGCAGGCCTGTCTCCATGCTCCGTTGGGCTATAAAGATGTGGTGACGGAAAAGACCAAAGAAGCCCTAGTATTTCATGACGGCAAGAACGCTCATCTGATTATCAAGACGGAGCTTGAGTCCGAGGGTGATTTGCCGCCAACGATGGCGTGGGTCATTCCGCTGCCTTCGCTTCCTTCGAGCTACAAGGAAGAACGTGCCGATTTATTTGAGAAGCTGTTTGAGTTGACACCATCGCGAATGATGGCAGGAGGATCACCTTTAGGTCCCCCTCCTGGGGCACCCTCTGGAGACGCAGGAGGCATTCGGGTTCATGCGTCTCAAACAGTTGGCAGCTATCAGGTGCAGCCTATTGAAGTTCTGTCCGAGGCATCGGGAGCGGAGTTGAACAGCTGGCTGGAGCGCAACGGATTTGGCGCGGTGCCACCGGAGAACCAGAAGTACTACCTGAAAAAGGGAGCCGTGTTCCTGGCGTTGAAGTTGAACGGGTTAAGCGGCTCCCACTCCAAAATCAAACCGTTGCATATTGTGTACCCCTCCTACCGGCTCTCGGTACCACTCAAGTTTTCTTCGCACTCCGGCGTCTTTAATCTGATGCTCTACACCTGGTCGCAACAGCCGATGAAGGTCCTCCCTGAGTCGGGCGATTCTTATATGCGTGTCGCGGGTTGGAACCAAATCAACGCGAGTTCAGAGCCGATTTTGCGGCAACTCTTCGGCTCAGACACCGGCTACGTCACGCGCTTCTCCAGCGCGAATTTCAATTCACCCGGCTGGGAAGTCACGGATATGAAGAGTGATCCGTCCATTGACCTTGCCAGTCTTGATGTTTTGGAGTTGCCGCAGCGACCGGCCATCTCGTCTGCTGCTGTGGCTCCCCAAGGTTCGGCAGTCGCGCCACTTGCAGCACTTCTCGTTTCAACAATTCTGATTGCAGCTTTCTTCGTGTGGTTCAAACTGCGCCGGTCAAGGCGACAGGCTGCGTAGGACAAAGTTTTCATTCCACATACTACTGGGAAAAGGTTATGGCTGAACTGAAATTCGCCGCCGTTGACCTGGGTGCCGAATCGGGGCGGGTGCTGGTTGGAATTTTCGATGGCGAGCGCGTGCGACTGGAAGAAGCGCATCGCTTTGCCAACGTGCCGGGTCGAGTACTCGATACGCTGCACTGGGACGTGCTGCGCTTGTGGAACGACATCGAAGACGGCCTGTGCAAAGTGGCTTCACAGCACGGCGCACAGCTAAGCGGCATCGGTGTCGATACGTGGGGCGTTGACTTTGGGCTGCTGGATGCCAACGATCAACTGCTGAGCAATCCGGTGCATTATCGTGATGCGCGCAACAATGGCATGATGGATGCGGTTTTTCAAACTGTGCCGCGCAGCGCAGTCTTCGAATCGACCGGCTTGCAGTTTCTGCCTTTCAATACGCTGTTTCAGATGATGGCGCTGAAGACTTACAATCAGCCGCAACTCGGCATCGCCGAAACGTTGCTCTTCATCCCCGACTTGTTGCACTTCTGGCTGAGCGGCGTCAAGGCCAGCGAGTACTCGATTGCTTCCACGTCGCAGATGCTGGACGCGCGCACGCGCAAGTGGGACGACAGCCTGTTACAGCAACTCGAATTGCCGACGCATATTCTGCAAGACATCGTGACTCCGGGAACGCAGTTGGGCACTCTGCGCGCCGATGTCGCGGCACGTTGTAATCTCGGTGCGAACACGCCCATCATCGTGCCGGGCAGCCACGACACGGCCTCGGCTATCGCTGCTGTGCCCGCAGAAGGCGAGAACTGGGCTTATCTTTCCAGCGGCACCTGGAGCCTCATGGGTGTCGAGTTGGCGGAGCCTCTCATCAATGTGCCCGTGTTGCAGCGCGGCTTCACCAACGAAGGCGGCGTGGCAAACACGATTCGCTTTTTGAAAAATATCGCGGGTTTGTGGCTGGTGCAGGAATGCCGTCGCACCTGGCTGCGTCAGGGCCACGAGTACTCGTATGCCGAACTGACGCAGATGGCGAGCGAAGCGCCCGCGCTGCAAGCGATTATCGAACCGGATGATCCGTCGTTTGCAGCACCCGGCGACATGCCGCAAGCCATCGCCGAGTACTGCACGAAGACCGGGCAAACGCCGCCAGACGGAGTTGGCGCGACGGTGCGTTGCTGTCTCGAAAGTTTGGCGCTGAAATATCGCTGGACGTTCGAGCGGCTCGAAGAATTGCGAGGTGCGCCTTTGGATGTGTTACACATTGTGGGTGGCGGCACGCAGAACAAGTTATTGTCGCGCCTGACTGCCGACTGTTTGCAAAAACCGGTGATTACCGGCCCGGTGGAAGCGACTTCGCTGGGTAACATCCTGACGCAAGCAATGGGCAGTGGCCATTTAGGTGGCGTGTCCGATATTCGTGCTGTGGTGCGTCGCTCGTTTGCGCTGGAATCTTTCGAACCGGACACTGCTGCAAAAACCTCGTGGGACGACGCTTACGAAAAGTTTCTCAAACTTGTGCCGTAACGAGTACTCGTTCATCGTGGGCAGCGCAGCCTAATCCGTTCGAACTGCCGGAATGGGGAACGCTTATGATCTCATCGTCTGGTCGTGTCGCGCCGCAAACACTGGCACAAGATGGTGTCTCGCAACAGGCTGCGCCTCCATTGGTCACTCCAAATCATCTGTCCCCTCAACAAGCATCGGCCCCCAATGTCGCGTCCGGGGCGGCAACTGATGTCGCGCATGCGCCAATTGACCGCCGGCTGCATCGTGCGCGTATGGCCTTCTCAATTGTGCGTCGAAGGTGGTGGTCAGTTCTCGCGCTGGATGAGGACACGACCAGCGCTATTCTCAGAAGCCGAAGCCTCGCTCGTTGCTGCCGGTGAACTCAGCGGCTCATTAGACATTGTTCTCGATCAGATTGCTACAGGGCTTGAAGAGGAACACACGCTGCGGCAGCGCATGTTTCTGGCAACGTTCATTGGCAAATACATCATTCTGCCGCTGTTATGGCTGGTATGTGGCAGTCACAACATCATGAAGTATGGCCTCAATGGCTTGGAGAAAGCGGGTGCTGGTCTTTCTGAACATGCTCAACAGAAAGTGATTTTGAGCGAAGGCTTGAAGGGTTACTTCCACGATTTACTGTTGCAAGCGGTGGTTATCGGTGGCATTTTTCTGGTGTTCCATGTGGCGTGGCACTTCTTTTCGCGCACTACAACCGGACGCCACGCCGGCGACCAGATGCAATTGCTGGTTCCGGCAGTGGGGCGTCTGTGGCGCGATCTGGCACTGCGTCGCTATTTCGGTGCGCTGAGCCTGATGACCAGGGCGGGTGTCGCGCCGGGCACTGCTGCTGAAGCCTGCGCCGACATCTCCGGCAATGTCGTGCTAAACGAGAAGTTTCGCGCTGCGGCTCGCCGCGTTCGGCGCGACGATGTGCCGGTGACACAGGCGCTATCGGAAACAGGACTGATTTCACCGATGGTGTTGCGCTTGCTGCGCACCGGCGAGTACTCGGGAAGCAGCGATCTCATGCTCGACCAGGTAGTGCGTTTCTACGACCATGATGTGCAGGGCCGGTTGATAACTCTGCCCAAGATTATTGGGCTGATGTGCCTGGCGCTGTGTGCGGCGGGCACTCTATTCGTGGTAGCAAACTTTGTGTCGCATTACTATAACAATGTATTCAACGGCGTCGAGCAGTTCATGAATATGAAGTAAAAGGGCGCGCCCGCAACCTTCTCGTAGCGGCATCAGCAGTAGTAAAGAAGGCAACGCGCGATTGACTTTTGCGTCCTGCTATTATAGAATAGAGTGAACAACCCGCAGACGGACGTTCCACTAGACGGACATTTTGCTGCGTCCTCCACTCGATTTCCCAACTGCTTTTCTGGTGTTACAGTGATTGCGTCAACAGACTTTATTGAGGTGAATGGTTTTGCTCATCGGTGGTAAACGCGAAGCGCGCCGCGCTTACGGCTTGGATGAACTCGCTCTGGCTCCCGGCGCCGTAGCAGTTGATCCCGACGACGTTGACATTTCGCTTCCCATCGGTTCGCTGACGCTGAACATTCCCATTCTCGCCTCGGCTATGGACGGCGCGGTTGACGTGAATATGGCCTGCGAAATGAGCCGTCTCGGCGGCATCGCTGTCCTCAACGGCGAAGGTTTGCAGACGCGCTACGAAGACCCGCACACCCAAATTGAGCGCATCATCAGCGAACCGCCGGAATCCGTCGTGCCCCTCATTCAAAGCCTGTATCGCGAGCCGGTGCGCGAAGCTCTCATCGCAGAGCGCGTGCGCGAGATCAAAGAGCGGGGCGGCAAGGCGGTGCTGTCGTTTACCCCCTTGGGCATCAAATACGCTTCGGTGGCGATTGAAGCCGGCGCCGACGCGATTGTGATTCAAAGTAGCGCCACGACGGCGCAGTTTAAATCGAGCAAAGGCTCCGACTTCGACTTATCCGAAATCTGTCGCAACTCTCCCGTGCCGGTCATCATCGGCAACTGCTGCGATTATCGTGGCGCGCTGTCGCTCATGGAAGCCGGTGCATCTGCCATTCTCGTGGGCGTTGGCCCCGGCGCGGCCTGCACCACGCGCCGAGTACTCGGTTTGGGCGTGCCGCAGGGCACTGCCATCGCTGATGCGGCTGCCGCGCGCGACGACTATGAAGCCAAGAGTGGACGCTATGTTCCGGTCATCGCTGATGGTGGTTTGCGCACCGGCGGCGACGTGTGCAAAGCCATTGCCTGCGGCGCCGACGGCTTGATGATGGGCCAGCCGGTCGCGAGTTCGCTCGAAGCGCCCGGCAAAGGATTCCACTGGGGCATGGCCACCAGTTCAGCAGGTTTGCCGCGCGGCACGCGCATCAAAGTGGGGCAAAGCGCCAACCTGGAGAAGATTCTGCTTGGCCCCGCCACAAAAGACGATGGCACGATGAACTTCGTTGGCGCGCTGCGTCTTGGTATGGGCTCGTGCGGAGTACTCACCATCCGCGAAATGCAGCAAGTCGAATTGCTGATCGCACCGGCACTGCAAACCGAAGGCAAGCGCCAGCAGTTCGATCAGCACGTCGGGCAGGGAAAGTGAATTGACGATTGCGGATTGACGATTGACGAATGGAGGCAACTCCCTGACTCCGTCACAAATGCGGGTGCGAACCCAGCAATACGCACTCAACATCATGCAGCTTGTGAGTACTCTGCCGCGCGGGTACGTTTCTGATGTGATTGGTCGGCAGCTTGTCCGCTGCGCGACTTCCGTCGGTGCTAATTATTGTGCTGCGTGTCGTGCCCGTTCTTCAGCTGACTTCATCGCTAAGATGAAGATCGTCGAAGAAGAGGCAGATGAATCGATCTACTGGATGGAGCTGCTTCAAGAAGGTGGTGTGGCTCGTTCAGAACGCCTGCAACCTCTCTTAACGGAAGGCAACGAAATAGTTGCGATTGTGGTTGCTTCAATCAAAACCAAGCGGGCGCAGACTTAATGTGTGAGTAAAGTATTGATGATCGACATGCTTTTGCAATCGTCAATCGTCAATCGTCAATCGTCAATGAATTCGATTTCTTCAGAAACTGTCATCGTTCTTGATTTTGGGGCGCAGTATGCGCAGCTTATTGCGCGCAAGGTGCGCCAGTGCCGCGTTTACTGCGAGATTCTGCCGCATGATGCGCCGCTGGAAAAAATTCTGGCGCTTAATCCCAAAGGCGTTATCTTTTCCGGTGGGCCGAGTTCGGTCTATGAAGTGGAAGCGCCACAGTGCGCCGACGGTCTGTTCCACTCCGGCATTCCCATTCTGGGCATTTGCTACGGCCATCAACTGATGGCGCACATGATGGGCGGTCGCGTTACACCCGCCGATAAAAAAGAGTTCGGCAAAACCGAACTCGTGGTGCAGGCGCACGCGCCGCTTTACAAAGGCTTGAACGAGCGCCTGATTTGTTGGATGAGTCACGGCGACTACGTGCTGGAGGCGCCGCCCGGCTTTACAGGCACGTCGAACACGGTGTCGTGTCCTATCGCGTCGATGGCCAACGTCGAAAAGAAGCTGTTCGGCGTGCAATATCACCCCGAAGTGGTGCATACGCCATGGGGCGTTGAGATTATTCGCAACTTCCTGTATGATTACTGCGGCTGCACTGGTCAGTGGACGATGGAGAACTTCATCGAGACCGAAACGCAGCGTATCCGCGAACGCGTCGGCCGTGATCGAGTACTCTGCGCGCTGTCCGGCGGCGTCGATTCGGCGGTTGCCGCGGTTCTTATTCATCGCGCGGTCGGTTCGCAGGTAACGTGTTTATTTGTCAATCACGGCTTCTTGCGCAAGGACGAAGCCGACCAGGTTTGCAAGACCTTCACCGAGCAGTATCGCGACATTAACTTTGAATATGTTGATGCGAGTCGCCGCTTTCTCGACCTGATGCGCGGTGTCACCAAGCCTGAAGAGAAGCGAGTTAAGATCGGCAATGAGTTCGTCGCGACCTTCGAGCGCGAAACCAAACGCCTGGGCGCGATGAAGTTTTTGGCGCAGGGCACACTTTATCCTGATGTTATTGAAAGCGGCTCGGGAAAAGCTGCTAAAATAAAGACGCACCACAACGTGGGCGGCTTGCCGGAAGACATGGATTTCGAGCTGATCGAACCGTTCCGCACGCTGTTCAAAGACGAGGTGCGCGCGCTGGGCGAAGAGATGGGAATGCCCAGCGACATCATCTGGCGACAGCCGTTTCCCGGCCCCGGCCTGGCTATTCGCATCATTGGCGAAGTGACCGAAGAACGCCTCAAGATCGCGCGCGAGGCCGATGCGGTTCTGATTGAAGAGATCAAGCGCGCGGGCTTATATCGGCAAATATGGCAGTGCTTTGCCGTCCTGACGCCGGGTGTGAAGTCGGTTGGTGTGATGGGCGATCAGCGCACTTATGCGCATCCGATTGTAATTCGTGCTGTAACCAGCGAAGACGGCATGACCAGCGACTGGGCGCGCATTCCTTATGAGGTGCTCGAACGCATTTCCAACCGCATCGTGAACGAAGTTGAGGGCATCAACCGTGTGGTGTATGACGTGACCAGCAAGCCACCGGCAACCATCGAATGGGAGTAGACGATTGTGGATTTACGATTGACGATTTTACTCGCGAGTTTCTCAATTCGTCAATCGTAAATCTACAATCGTCAATCGGAGTGAATTATGGCTTTGGCAAATGAACAAGATGTCGTCATCGCGTTTCGTCAGGCCGTCGAAGAGGAAATGCGCCGGGCGCAAAGCAATCCGCGTTCGCAGCAACCGTTGGTCGGTGCGGGTATTCCCCTGGAGCAATCGGTGCAGATGCTGGCGGAGCGCCATCTGGAACTGGAACACGAAGTCGCGCTGCTGCGCACCATCATTTTACGTTTGATTTCCGAGCCGGTAGATGAGCCGGAAGGCGAAGCTGAACAAATGTTGTAAACAAGAGTGCTATTCGAGTACTCGATACCAACTATCTTCCTTGAATGAATCTGAGCTGAGACATGCTGCATCCATTTCGACCTGAACAACTATCGTCTGACGTGCGCCCGAGCGAAGCGGACGTGCAAGAAGTTCTCATTTCCGCCGAGAAGATGCAGCAGCGTGTGGCGGAGTTAGGCGCGCAAATTTCGCGCGACTATGCGGGCAAAGATCCCGTTCTGGTGGGCGTTCTGGTAGGTGCTGCGGTCTTTACGGCAGATTTATTGCGTTGTATCACGGAACCGTGCTTTCTGGATTACGTCGCTATATCGTCCTATGGCAAAGAATCGCGCTCCTCGGGTGTGGTGCGCATTCTCAAAGACCTGGACGAAAGCGTCGAAAGCCGTCACGTCCTGATTGTCGAAGACATCGTCGATACCGGTCTGACGCTGAACTACCTGCTGGACATGATGCGCAACCGCAACGTGGCCAGCGTCAAAGTGTGTTCGATGCTTGACAAACCCAGCCGTCGTCTGACCAGTGTTAACGTCGATTACGTGGGTTTTGAAGTGCCCGATGAGTTTGTCGTCGGCTACGGCCTCGATTTTGCCCAGCGTTATCGTAACCTTCCCTACGTTGGCATTCTCCGTCCCGAAGTTTATGGCGGCAAGTAACGAACCGATGTAGGCCAACGTCCCCACGCTCGTTTGAACCGCTATTGAATTTTGGTTTTAGGCGACTGTTCAGGACGACCATCCGCAACAAGATCTGCTGCCACAGTTGGCGTGTTCCCAATACGCACATCCATCGAGGGACTTCAAAGACAACTCCCAGGCCGCAAATCTTGCCGAACGATGGTTGAGACAGGCTTCACGGCCAATCTCGCAAACGGCGTAGAAGTTGACGGCGTGGCTCGACACCTTGTATCGATCTCACGGCTACCGAACGCACGCAATATTTCCCATTTTTGAGATGTAGGTTTTAGTCACGGGGCACGCTACCTGAATGCGGCTCGTGAAAAGGCAGATAACGTATGAACGACGAAGCTCTTAGCGAGTACTCGACAAGTCAAGCCACGCACGCGCCTGATGCCACGCAGGCGCCGGATGCGGGGCACGCGCCCGATGGCGCACAAGCCACTGGCGCACAGGTGATTGAAGCTGCGCCGGCGCTTCAAAGCCGTGTCGAGCAAGACAACCAGAACCCGGTGACTGCACAGCCGGCTGCCAAACGCGCCAAACCGGCGGCCCGACGCGCGGCGTCGGGCCGCACGGCAGCCGCCAAAGCCGCCGCCGCCTTAGCGGGCCAGGCGTCGCTCGCAGAGTCCGCGTCTGGTGCAGCCGCTGCTGAAGCACCTGTAGCAGCCGCGCCTACACCCACGGCAGACGAGCCAGCAGCGATGACATCAGCGGCAGCCACAATGGTAGAGCCGGCAGGTCCCAAGCCCGTGCAGGTTGCGGCGACTCCATCCGTTTCGGCCAGACCTGCGGCGGTTACCGTTGGCACTGTTAATTCTTCTCCAACAGATTCTCTCACAGCCAACTCCGTTGCAGCTATAGGCGACGGTCAGAGTAGCTCTCCCACGGATGACCAATCTCCCCACCCTGCACAAAACGACAACATGACCAGGAACTCCATGGACAATCAGACAACAGAAATGAACGAACACAGCGACGGCGCGGCTTCACGTTCGGTGCGTTTGCCCGAAATGCGTGAAGATCGCGATGCGCGTCCTGTGGAAAGCCGTGGTCTACGTTTTCGCGGTCGCGACGGGCGTGCCGAAGTGCGCGGACGAGTACTCGCGCGCGGGCGTCGTCCTCAGGGCGGCTCTCAAGGCGGCGGGCAGAATGTCGCGGCTCCGGGTGCTACTCGCGATGACGGTTATGCCGATGGTTCGGGCAACGGGTTCGCGGCCAATGGTCGCACGGGGCAGCAGGGCGGGCGCGATAACAATAATCGTGATAACACCAATCGCGATAACTATCGTGATGGCGGCGGGCGCGACGGGAACAATCGTGATGGTAACAACCGTGATGGTAACAACCGTGATGGGCGCGAGCGAGTACTCGAACGCGACATCGTGCGTGGCCGCAACGACCTCGATTTGCTGACGCTGGAAGACAAGAACCTGACCGAGTTGCGCGAAATCGCCAAAGACCTTAACGTGTCGGCAACAGCCGCCATGAAGAAAAGCGATCTGGTCTTGCGCATTCTGGAAGCGCAGGCCGCCATGTCGGGTAACGCTTTCAAGCGCGGCATTTTGGAAATCCTGCCCGATGGCAAAGGCTTCCTGCGCACCGAAGGCTACCTGCCGGGCAACGAAGACGTTTACGTTTCGCAGAGCCAGATCAAGCGTTTTAATTTGCGCACCGGCGATGTCGTGTCGGGTCAGGTGCGCGCGCCGAAGGAAATGGAGCGCTACTACAGCCTGCTGCGCGTCGAAGCCACCAACGGCGAGCCACCCGACATCTCGCGCCAGCGCAAAGAGTTCGAAAAGCTGACGCCGATTTTTCCGACCGAAAAGTTCAATCTCGAAACGTCGCAGGACAACATCACGGCGCGCATCATCGACCTGGTTTCGCCCATCGGCAAAGGACAGCGCGGTCTCATCGTGGCGCCGCCCAAAGCCGGTAAAACCTCGCTGATTAAGAACGTGGCCAACTCCATTGCGCTCAATCACCCGGAAGTGGTTTTGATCGTGTTGTTGATCGACGAGCGCCCCGAAGAAGTGACCGACATCGCGCGCAGCGTGAAGGGCGAAGTTGTCGCTTCCACCTTTGACGAGATGCCGGAAAACCACATGCGCGTCGCCGACATGGTGCTCGAGAAAGCCAAGCGCATGGTCGAGCAGAAAAAAGATGTCGTCATTCTGATGGACTCGATAACACGTTTGTCGCGTGCTTCAAACCTGGTCGTCAATCCGTCGGGCCGTACCATGTCGGGCGGTCTCGATCCGGCAGCGATGTATCGCCCCAAGCGCATGTTCGGTGCGGCGCGCAACATCGAAGAAGGCGGTTCGCTCACGATTCTGGCGACGACCCTTGTTGATACCGGCAGCCGCATGGATGATTACATCTTTGAAGAGTTTAAAGGCACGGGCAACCTCGATCTGGTGCTCGACCGCAACCTGTTCGACCAGCGTATCTTCCCTGCCATCGACATCAACAAAAGCGGCACGCGTCGCGACGATTTGCTGATGAGCAAGGAAGACCTGGCCGCGACGTTTCACCTGCGTCGCACGCTGGCTGCTCTGGATAATGACAAGGCGATCAACCTGCTCATCGACCGCCTGAAAAACACCAAGACCAACGCTGACTTCATGGAAGTCGTGCGCAAGTCGATGCGCAATTCGCAGACGCAGTAAGCGTTGCGCGCAGTAAGCGTTGCGCTTCTGTCCTGAATGCCGGGCACGCCGTCGAGTACTCGATCAGCGCGCCCGGCATTTTTATGTCCTGTTTTATGTCCTGCATTTCGGCCAAGTTGTTGCCTCTACCATACTTCCAGATGTAAGTGCGTGTGAGTTACGCAGAGAAGGTGGGACAGAAATGCGCGCAGTGCAAAGCAAAGAACAAGAACCCAAAACAGCCGTTTCCTATCGGGAAATAACGCATCGTGTCGATCTCAACACGATGACGAATGTTGTGCCAGCCGCAACGAGACCTCATAATACAATGAAGCACAAGAATAGCGGCCATCCGGCAACAGCAACCATGGAAATGGCTGTCGTGATTCCGACTTTAAATGAGGGCGAAAATATCGTCGCGCTGCTCGAAGGCATCTTTGCTGCTGATGCGCGCCTGCACGCAATTGTTGTGGACGACGGCTCGCGCGATGGAACCGCCGAAAAAGCGCGTGAGTTTGGGCAAAATCTGGCGCAGAATAACGGCGGCGTGGAGCGCGTGCATATTATCGAGCGTGGACGCAAGATGGGCTACGCTTCCGCAATACAAGACGGCATGCGCTATGCTTTGCGGCGCGGCGCAGAAATCATCCTGCAGATGGACGCCGACTTTTCACACGACCCCAAATATCTACCGGCCATTCTGCGCGAAAGCCACGACTGTGACCTGGTAATCGGGTCGCGCTATGTTCCCGGCGGCGGCACAGAGAACTGGGGCCTGGATCGCAAGATTCTCTCTGGTGGCGCCAACTCTCTGGTGCGTTTTTTGTTGAAACTCCCAACGCACGATTGCACCGGCGGCTTTCGCTGCTGGAAACGCGGACTCGTTGAAAGCAGCGGCCTTCTCGACCTGAACGTGCAGGGCTATGCCTTCCAGTTCATGATTCTCGAGCTGCTGAAGAAGCGGCGTGCGGTCATCTGCGAAGTGCCCATCATTTTCGTTGATCGCCAGTATGGGAAAAGCAAGCTCAGCCGCCGCATCATCTTCGAGGCCGGCGAAGTTCTGTTTGTGTTGTGGTGGCAGCGCCTGATGCGTCGGGTAGGGCTGCATTCATCTCATTCTTGAGTGCATCGAGCGCTATATCCATTTCAGTAGCCCACTTCTGAACTTCGTCTGGCGCCTTGCCGCGCTGGAATACACCTCTGTAAAATATTCAACACTTGTCCTGCTGGCTTTGATGCACAGCACGATAACGCGGTAGTTAGACGCCATCTCCCGGCATCAAATCTCAGAATTAGCCACAAAACTCGTTAGTTGATCTGTCGAGCGGGAGGATAGCACCCAAGCATTGAAGTACCGGAATGGCCTACAATAACAGGTGAGATCGACCGTGAAACAGAGGACAAGAGAATTTTGTGCCGCCGGAGCGCTAAAATGAGCGCTAGCTTCTTACTTCGGAGTACTCGCATGACTTTGGCGACGCTGCAACATCCCACACAACCGCGCCTGACCTCCAACGGCCAAGAACTCGATCTCTCATCCGATTGCTTCGGCGAATTACGCTCTTCTCTCGACATCGTGGACGACGGCGAAGCGTTGCGCCGGCGTATGGAGGAGGACGGCTACCTCTACGTGCCGGGTTGCTTGAACCGCGATGAGGTGCTGGCGGCGCGCTATGAAATGACACGCCGCCTGGCCGTGGAAGGTCATCTCGATAGACGTTTTGCACATGAGGAAGCCGTGGCCAGCGCCGATACCACAGTAAAGTTTCATGCTGAACTGGCTATCGGCAATGAACCGCTGATGCGAGTACTCTACTCCGGCCCCATGATGGAATTTTACGAACGCTTTTTCAATGAGCCGGTGCGCCACTTCGACTATACGTGGGTGCGCGCGGTATCACCGGGAACGGGAACGCCGCCCCACTGCGATCACGTTTACATGGGGCGCGGAACGACCAGGCTGTATACGGCGTGGACGCCGCTGGGCGATGTGTCTTATGAGCAGGGCGGCCTGATGGTGCTGGAAAACTCGCACTTGCACGAGCCGTTGCGCGAAAACTACTGTCGCAAAGATGTTGATGCCTTTTGCTCCAATCGTCGGGGCGAAGATTGGCAGCAGATGGGCGGCGGCGGCAACATTCGTCCCGGCGGTATGCTGTCGCCGCATCCGGTGAAGCTGCGCAACCGTTTAGGCGGACGTTGGCTGACCAGCGAGTTTCGCGCCGGCGACTTGCTGACGTTTACCACGTTTCTGGTGCATGCCAGCCTCGATAACCACAGCAACCGCATCCGGCTTTCTGCGGATTCACGTTATCAACCCGCCGGCGAGCCTGCCGATGAGCGCTGGATCGGCCCTAACCCCATCGGACACGGGCCGCAGGCCAAGCGCGGCATGATCTGCTGATTATCTCTTCGACGAGTACTCGCAATGTTGTCTGGCGCACATAGGAATGTTGCATGAGGCATAGAATTCGCGCTCGTTCCCTTCTGAATTTGTCGTCAGGAAATGAGAGTGCAGATATGGGCGCGGAAAATTCTCAGCAGACACATCGACAGCATGAACCGAAGCAAGCTTCTGAACGACTTGACTGTGTGATCGTTGGTGCCGGGCCGGCTGGCCTGACCGCGTTGGAATATCTGGCACGTTTTCACCGTCATGCTGTCGCACTGGGCGCGAGTGGTCGCAAGCCACGACTGCTTTTCATCGACCGCACTTACAACTTGCCCGGTTATCCCGAAGGCATTCCGGGTCGCGTCTTGTTGCATCGTCTGCGCGAGCAGGCCGAAACGATGGGCGGCACTGTATGCGACCAGACGGCAGAGCGCATCGAAGGCCGGAACGGCGACTTCCGCGTGCTGCTGAACGACGGCTCGACGCTGCACGCGCGTAAAATCATCTTAGCGATGGGCGTACGCGACCGTTGCCCCGACATTCCCAACGCGTCGGCGCACGAAGGCCGCTTCCTGCGCTACTGCCCCGTTTGCGACGGCTATGAACACACCTCCAAGCACCTGGGTATTCTTGGTTCAGGCGGCAGTGTGGCGCGTCATGCGCTATTTTTGCAAACCTTCAGCAATCGCATCAGCATCTTTTTGCATGGGCAAAGCGCCGAATCTCTCGGACCCTATCGCGAGGCTCTGGCAGAGAACAACATTGATGTCCACGAAGCGCGCGTGACCGAAATTCTGGAAGGGCTTCCGCAGCAGGGCGAAAGTAATTATGTCGGTTGCGGCGTGCGTCTCGAAGACGGCAGCGAACACGAAGTGGCCGTTCTTTACGGTGCTCTGGGTTGTGAACTGCATTTGGAGCCGGTGGCTGGAATGGGCATCAAGTGCGATGACGACGGCTATATCCTGACCGACCTCAATCAGGAAACCAACGTTAAGGGTGTCTATGCCGCCGGCGATCTCACCAGCCAGGTCAACCAAATTGCCGTTGCTTTTGGCCAGGCGACCATCGCAGCGGTGCGCATCCACAACGCGCTGGACGACGAAGAATAAGATTGCCGAGACTCACGCAGAACGCTCCGGGTTCGTAAAAAGCTCCAACTGCGTAAACCCCGATTACGACCTCGAAGACACAACAAAAAGCATTGCATCGAAATGATGCAATGCTTTTTGTTCTTCACGCTTTCTACTTATAAAGCGGGCCGTAAGTCTGGCAGGCGCGGTAATCGGCGGATTGTAAATCCATAGCGCCGAAGCGGCTCCAACTGCTTGGGCGGAAAACGCGCTCCTGCGGCACGTTGTGCATATCGACGGGAATGCGCAGGAGGCTGGCGAGCGAGATTAAGTCGCCGCCGATATGGCCATAAGAAATCGCGCCGTGATTGGCGCCCCAGTTGTTCATCACCGAATAGACATCGGTGTAGGGTCCTTCTCCGGTGAGCGTGGGAACGAACCACGTTGTCGGCCAGGTCGGGTTGGTGCGCTCGTCGAGTACTCGGTGAACTTCTTCCGGTAAATCAACGGTGAAGCCTTCGGCGATTTGCAGTACGGGCCCTAAGCCCTTCACCAGGTTCAAACGGAACATTGTGACCGGCATCCCGCCTTTGGTGAGAAAGTCGGTGCTCCAGCCGCCGGCGGGGAAGTAGCCCAGGTCGGAGGCGCACCACTTTGTTGCGTCGAGGCACTTGCTGGCTTCTTCGGCGGTGATTTCCCAGGACGGCTTGACCACAGACTGGCCGTTGCGTGACATTTCACCCGTCCAGTCGAGCGCCGCCGGGCCGCTGTTGATGAGATGCAAAAGCCCGCCCGCTGCGTGACCTTCTAACTGGTGTCCGGTCACGCGCTGCACAGCTTCGGGGCTCCAGTAGGTGCGCACATCGGCGAAGAGTTGCGCCGTGCCCGTCAGCAAGTGGCCGAACAGCATTGAAGCGCCGTTCATGGCATCATTTTCCGTGGCGACCATAAACGGTTGGCGAATGCCGTTCCAGTCAAACGATGTGGTGAGAATCGCTTCGAGGAAGTCGCCGTTGGGAAAGTGATCCGTCCACTGGCGCTGGCCTTGAAAACCGCCGACGAGCGCGTTGTGGCCTTCGGCCTGTTCCTTATAGCCCATTTCGCCCAGGCGCGGATTGCCGATCATCAGGTCGCGTGCGATGAGGGCCATCTTGATGTTGGTTTCCCAATCCTCATCTTTTTGTTCGCGCGTGCGCTGCTTTTCTTGCGGGTTCCAATCTTTGCCTTCCGGGCAGTTCTCTTTGACCCAGGCGAGGGCGCGCGAGTACTCGTCTTTGTCGTAAATTTCTTTGTTCATGCGCCCGACGAACTCGGTCATATCGATTTGTTCGACGCGCATGCCCAGGTAGTTCTCGTAGAACTCATGATCGACGATCGAACCGACAATGCCCATCGACACGCCGCCCATCGCCAGATAGCTGGTGCCCTTCATCGTTGCCACGGCCAGGCCGGCACGCGCGAACTGCAACAACTTCTGCTGCACGTCTGTGGGAATTTCGGTGTCATCACCATCTTTGACATCGTGGCCGTAGATGCCGAAAGCGGGAATGCCCTTTTGCGAATGCGCCGCCAAAACCGCCGCCAGATAGACCGCGCCGGGACGCTCTGTGCCATTGAAACCCCACACCGCTTTGGGAATGTGCGGTGTCATGTCCATGGTTTCACTGCCGTAGCACCAACTTGTCGTGACAGTGAGCGAAACACCGACGCCAGCGCTGGCGAATTGAGCCGCGCACTTGGCTGCCTCGCTGACGTTGCCGATGCACGTTTCAGCGATAACGCATTCCACAGGCTGTCCGTTGGCGTGACGCAAATTCTCCGATAGAAACGCCGCCGTCTTCTGCGCCATGCCCATGATTTGCGGCTCTAATGATTCGCGCACGCCACCGTAACGGCCATCAATGGTGGGACGAATGCCAATCCTGGGTAGCGGCGTGCGCAGACGATTCTGAGGCGGGTTCATCTTCAAGCTGTTGGTGTTGGCCATCGGTTCAAGTCCTTTTATTTAACCGCAGAGAACGCGGGGGGACGCAAAGGATGAAAGAAAAAAGCGGACGGTGAGGCTGCTTTCATTGTGTTTACTCAACCTCTTCCTCTGCGCTACTCTGCGCCCTCTGCGGTTCAAAACTATCGAATGGTTTGGTCGGGGTTAAGTATCCACGCCTGCGGATGGTGCGTAAACCCGACGTGCGGATAATATCTCTCGGCGGCGGGCGCGGCTAAAAGCAGAAGTTTGGCGTGCGCTCCGCCTTCTTCCTGCACGCGGCGCATCAACTCCTTACCAATGCCCTGGCGCTGATGCGATTCGCGCACTGCTAAATCGGACAGATAGGTCACAAAGCTAAAGTCGGACAGCGCCCGTGCAATGCCGACCATCAAATCGCCGTCCCAGGCGGTCACGATTAGATTTGCGTTGGCCAGCATGGCGCCCATGCGCTCGCGGTCATCGACGGGGCGACGCACGCCCAGTGTTGATGCGATGTAGAGTTCTATCACTTCGTCCAGATCGAGGTTGTTGCCGGTGCGGTATGAGATCATGAGATTAGCCGGGCGCAGCGGTTTTGACGTAGACACGCGTATCACGCAGGCTGTCGTCGTTGCCGCGCGCGTCCCAGTGCCGCACGCATTCGAGTTGAAAACCGCAACGTTGCGCGACACGATAGCTGGGTTCGTTGCGGTCGTCCATGCGAATCTGAATGCGGGCGGCGTTGAGTGTGGTAAATGCAAAGTGCGAGACGGCGCCGACGGCTTCGGTCATGTAGCCCTGGCCGCAGTGCGCCGTGTGGAGCCAGTAGCCAATCTCGAATCGCGGCACCTTCCAGTCGATGTCGTGCAGGCCCATGTTGCCGATATGAGTACTCGTTTCCTTCAGGAAAAGGAGAAAGGGCAATTCCTCGCGCAGCAGAAATTTGACGCGGGCGCGGCGCGCGAACTCTTCCGAATCCTCGCCTGAAGGAATCTCCTGCGCCCAAGGCATCCAGCGCTTGAGTTGCTCAAACGATGCACGCACCGAATCATTGACAACGGCGCCGTCTCCCGCGCGCGGCACACGCAGCAACAGGCGCTCACTTTCGAGTTCTTCGGGAATATCAAGCAGCAGTGGATTCATGATGGGCTTTTTGAATGAGCGGCAGTGTTGGATAATTATAGTTGAATTTCCGTGCCGAGTTGAAATGGCCCTGGCAGTGCAAAAGGAGAATCGGTGAATAGATCCATGAGCCGTACAGCGTCTCTCGCTTGTGTGAGTGTGTCGCTCGCCCTGTGCAGTCACAACGCATGGTCACAGAACGCGGCGCCAACCGTTCCTGCACCAATGGCTTCATCGGCGCCGGGAGCAACCACGCCGGGAGCAACCGCGCAGTCGCAAGGTTTCTTCTTTCACAACGGCGACAGGCCGATTCTGTTTCTTGGTGACAGTATCACCGAGCAGCGCATGTACACCACCTTCATCGAAGCTTATGTGCTGACGCGTTTTCCGACCTGGAACGTGCAGTTTCGCAACGTTGGCTGGAGCGGTGACGCTGCTCCCTTGTGGCAGCGCGGCAGCTACGAAAACGGCATGAAGCGTGATATTCTGCCGTTGAAACCGGCTGCCATCACCATCGACTTCGGCATGAACGACGCGCGTGGTGGCGAGGTCAATTACAACAACTACATCAACTATTCGACGCGTCTGGCGCGTGACCTCAAGGCCGCCGGCGCGCGCGTGGCGCTCATTACACCCAGCCCGGAAGAAAAATATGAAGTCGGGCAACCGGGTGGCAGCGCCTACAACAACATGTTGTGGAAGTATTCCCAGGGCTTGAAGCAGGTCGCCGCGCAGGAAGGCGTGCTTTTCGTTGATCAATACACGCCGTTTATCAACGTTATCAACCTGGGACGCGCCGCCGGCGTGTTGAGTACTCAGGCAGGCGGCGCACGTCTTATCCCCGATGCGGTGCATCCCAACTGGGCCGGTCACCTCGTGATGGCGTCTTCGATTTTGAAAGGTTTAGGCGCGCCGAGTCTGGTGAGTCGTGTTGAAGTTGATGGGAGAATACGCCGTGCATCAACCCAGGGCGCACAAGTGCAGGTTAATAACCAGAGCAATCCGCCACGCGCTTCCGGTGGTGTCGCAGTGCCCGACAAACAGAGCATTGTCTTTACACGCACCGATGCGGCGCTGCCGTGGCCGATTCCCACCGACGCAGCGTTAGCGTTGCGCATTCCCGGCTACACGCCGTTGGAAGACTTGAGCCGCTACGAGTTGCGTGTGACGAATCTTTCGGCCCCGCGTTACGAATTGTCAATTGATGGTGAACGAGTCGGCGCCTGGACACGGGAAGAACTGGCGAGCGGCATCAACCTGTCGCAGCAAGCCGGGCCGATCTCGGCGCAGGCGCAAAGGCTGTTTCAGAAAATCATCGACAAGAACAACCTGTATTTCGCGCGCTGGCGTCAGGTGCAGATTTTTCAAGCGCCTGCCTGGCTGCAAACCGCCGGTGTGGAGACAGCACGTTCGGCTGAACTGGCGCGCCTGGATGCGCAAATCGCGGCACTTGAAAGCGAGATCAACACGCTGCGCAAACCCGTGCCGCACGTATGGCAACTCAGCCCGGCGGCGCCTGCGATTCCAACCGAAGTGCAGATGAACGGCAACGCAAACGGCGTGCGCCTGTCGTGGCGCGACAACGCCAGTGACGAGCAGGGTTACCTCATCGAGCGTTCTCTCGACGGCATCCAGTTCACGCCCGTAGCGCGCACTGCTGCCAACGCTTCTTCTTTCCGTGACACGGCGGCCACGAGTACTCGTCCCGTTTATTATCGCATCCGTGCTTTTGATGCAGTGGCGACCTCGGCGCCATCGAGCACCGCCAGCAACGCGTGGGCGGGGACGGGCCTTAAATCCGAATACTTCAACAGCACCGACTTCTCAAACCTGGCGCTTACACGCACCGACCCGCGTATCGACTTTGATTGGAGCACGGCTGCTCCGGCTGCCGTCGTGAATGCGAATAACTTTTCGGTGCGCTGGATGGGACAGGTGCAGCCTAAATCATCGGGAATTTATAGGTTTACGTCGCTCGCGGATGACGGTGTGCGCGTGTGGGTGAATGGTCGCCTCATCATCGACAACTGGCAAGATCAGGCTCCCACCGAATCTTTCGGCACCGTGACGTTGGAAACGGGCAAAAAATACGACATCAAAGTCGAGTATTATCAAGGGGCCGGCGGAGCCGTGATGAAATTGTTCTGGCAGGGGCCGGGCCAGAGCCGCGAACTCATTCCCCAAACTCAATTGTATTCAGCACCTTAAAGGATTATCATGGACACTGCACCGCGCGATAACGATGTTCGTCGCGACAACGAAGCTTCTTCAAGCGAACCGCAAGCGCCCGTTCTGCCGGCGACACGTAACGATGACGGCAGTGATGCGCCGCCTCCGCCGGTGAGCATCAATCGCGGCCCGATGGATCAAACTTCGCCCGATGTGGCAACCGGCAGCACGCCGCTGACGCGCCACGACGATTAGACGCGCCTTGGGAGAAGCGAGTACTCAGTTCGGGTGCTCGCTTCTGTTGCTTATGCCGTAAACTCCATCACGATTGCTTCACCTCTTAAATTCATGTCCGACGCTATTAAATCCGCCACGCCCATGATGCGCCAGTGGGAGCGCATAAAAATTCAGCATCCCGATGCGCTCCTGCTATTTCGCATGGGCGACTTCTACGAGCTTTTCGCCGACGATGCCGTGACCGCTGCGCGCGAATGTGAACTCACGCTCACAGCGCGCGACAAGAGCAGCAACGCCGTGCCGATGTGCGGCGTGCCCTACCACGCCGCCGAGCGCTACATCGCGCAGCTTGTGGGCAAAGGCTATCGCTGTGCTATCTGCGACCAGGTGGAAGACCCCAAATATGCGCGCGGTCTGGTGAAGCGCGAAGTGACGCGCGTGCTTTCGCCGGGCACGTTGCTCGAAGATAGCTTTCTGCAAAGCGTCGGCGCGGCGCGCGGCAACAATTTCCTGGCCGCGCTCTGTGCCGATAAAGAGTTGACGCGCTTTGGATTGTCGCTCATCGATATCTCAACCGGCGAGTTTCTCGCGGGCGAAGTTGTGGCCGATGCTGAAGTTGCCCGCCCGAACTCCAACGCCATTGTGCCGCCAGAAGCAAGCTGTGAAGTCGATGATACGAGTACTCAACTAAACGGTTCTCAGGCGAACGGGCACCCGTCGCAGAGCGCCGATCAGACTCCGTTGGCCGCCGACGAATCGCAAGTGCGCTGGGCTAAAGTGCGCGAAGAGCTGTTACGCTTTGCGCCTTCGGAGCTTCTGGTGCCGCATTCTCTGCGCGAGTGCGCCGCCTTCTGGCAGATGCTGCAATCGCTTGATATGCGCTTAACGGCTTTCGATGCAGCGGGCTTTGATGCGTCGCGCCAGAAGTTGCTCAACCATTTCCGCACCAGTTCTCTGCGCGGCTACGGCGTTGAAGAATTGCCGCTGGCACAGGACGCCGCCGCGCTTGTGCTCGATTATCTCAAGGACACGCATTTGGGCTCGCTGGGCCATGTGCGACGCTTGGGAGTACTTGCCACCGATGAGTGGATGCTGCTCGACAACGCGACGCGACGCAACCTCGAACTGGTGCAATCGCTGCGCGATGGCGGCACGCGCGGCACCCTGTTCGGTTTGCTGGATGAAACGCGCACCGGAGCCGGCGCGCGCTTGCTCAAAAAATGGATTTTGCAGCCGTTGCTGCAAAGCCATCGCATCGCTAACCGCCAGGATGCCGTGCAGGAACTGCTGGGCGATTTGCTGCTGCGCGGCGATGTGCGCGACCTCTTGAAAAACATCGGCGACATCGAACGTCTGGTCTCGCGCGCTGTGACAGGGCAGGGCAACGCACGCGATATGGTCGCATTGCGCACCGCGCTCGAAACTTTGCCGGCGCTGCAAACTGCGCTTGCGAGTACTCAATCGGCGGCGCTCAATACGGTCAAGCAGCATCTCAACCCGTCGCCCACGCTGTTGCAGTTGTTGCAAACCGCCATTGCCGATGAGCCGCCCGCCACGCTCAACGACGGCGGCCTGATCCGTGAAGGCTACGATGAACAGCTCGATGAAACGCGCCGTGCCTCACGCGAAGGCAAAGTGTGGGTGGCGCAGCTCGAAGAAACGGAGCGTGCGCGCACCGGTATTAGAACATTGAAGGTCGGGTTTAACAACGTTTTCGGCTACTACATTGAAATCACGAAATCGAACCTGGCGCAGGTGCCGCCCGAATACACACGCAAGCAAACCACAGCCAACGCCGAACGCTTTGTCACGCCCGAGTTGAAAGAGCAGGAAGCGCTCATTCTGGGCGCGCAAGATCGCATCAACGAACGCGAGAAGTTCTTGTTCGAAAGCGTGCGCGCCCAAGTTGCCATCCACGCGCCGCAGTTGCTCGATACGGCGCGCGCTCTGGCGCACCTCGATGTGTATGCCGGTTTTGCCGAAGCCGCCTCGCGCCACGATTATGTGCGCCCTGAAATCGCTGAAGATGCAACACTTGATATTCGCAGCGGACGCCATCCGGTTGTTGAAGTCGCGTCCAAAGAACCATTCGTGCCCAACGACTGCGTCATGGACACCGAAGCGCAGCAAGTCCTCATTATCACCGGCCCAAACGCCAGTGGAAAATCAACCTATTTGCGCCAGGTTGCATTAATTGCCCTTATGGCGCAGATCGGTTCGTTTGTGCCGGCGCGTGCAGCGCGTATCGGTTTAGTCGATAGAATCTTTACGCGTGTTGGCGCGCAGGACGACCTGGCGACCGGCCAAAGCACCTTCACCGTGGAGATGAACGAAACGGCCAACATCCTGAACAACGCGACCGAGCGCAGTCTCGTTATCCTGGATGAAGTCGGGCGCGGCACGAGTACTTACGATGGCTTGAGCATCGCGTGGGCCGTCGCCGAGTTCTTGCACGAGCGCGGGCCAAAAACATTGTTCGCCACACACTACCATCACTTGAACGAACTGGAAGAGCGCCTGCCACGCGTCAAGAATTACCGCATCGCGGTGAAAGAAGATGGCGAACACATCATCTTTCTGCGGCGCATTATTCGCGGCGGCACCGACCGCAGCTTTGGTATTCAAGTGGCGCGTCTCGCAGGGTTGCCGGAGCCGGTCATTGCGCGCGCGCGCGAACTGCTCGATATATTCTCGCGCGAACGTTTACGCGGTGTGGATGAAGTTGCAGCACCCGTGGCCCTAACGAGTACTCGCACGGATGGTAAATCGTCGCTCTTCGATGACACACCGGCTGCCGTCGAACCTCATCCCGTTGTTGAGTTGCTAAAGAGTTTAGACGTTGACAACCTGACGCCGCTCGAAGCCATCGTGAAATTGCAAGAGTTGCGCAAGCAAGCACTCACATGAATTCCGGCGCGAAATTATTTTTCGCTCAAAGATTGAAGGACTGCCAACTCACGCCGGCTGTTGGCGATAGATTCGCAGCAGTTCTTCAACGGCAACGCCGTTGATTTTCATGCCGGAAACATCGCAGTCGTTCAATTCGACATTATTGAAACAAGTATCTTTAAAACGCGCATTGCTAAACTGCACATCACTAAACGTTGCACCTTCAAAGTGAGTGTCGGCAAATCGTGCTCCGGCCATGTTGCAGTCGGCGAAAACCACATCGCCAAAGTTGACATCCGTGAACTCCACCTTGGCGAAGTTCACGTCGCTAAAAGCCGAGTCAGCCAGGTTCGTGTCGCTGAAACGAGCGCCGCACATATTCATTTCGCTGAAGTTTGAGCCAAAATTTGCCGTCTTTGCATTGTCGGCTTCGTCTTCCAAACGCCGTGTTGCGTGTTTGCTTTCCATGTCGCCGCTCTCCCTGGTTGATGTTTCTTTGTCACGGGCTGCCGTTCCTGCCGATTGGTGAGCTTCGGCCATCTTGGAAGCGACTTCACGTTTAATCCATTCCGGCAATTGCTCGCGGATCATCTGCCCCAAGCCTTTTAACTGATCCAGTTCCTTCAAGTTGCCCATTTCAAATGCGAAGTTATTGAAATCGAATCCGGCGTGACCAGGTTGTGGTGGTTGGGGCGGAACGGGAACTTCGGGCGGTACGGGTGCCGCCCGTTGCACCGGAGGGACCGGGGGCACAGGTGGAGTTCGAGGCTGTGAATCAATGGTGAGGTAGCCGGCCAACTGCGCTGCGGCGACACCGATTTCCTCGAAGCTTTCATCTTCGGAGAGAGGTTCAAAGAGCCTGGACAGGTCAAGACCTTTCTCTTCGAGTACTTGCAGGATGCGGTTGTATTGCCGCGCCGAACTGCGGCTGCCCTTTTCCAGACAACCGGTCAGGCTCGACTCCTTGGCAATGTTGGTAATCTGCTGCAAAACGCCGCGCAGACGCTGAATTTCGGCTGGATTTTGGTTGGTCTCGTTCATGACAATCTTCCTCCGCTTGTTTATTGAGATGGCGGCGCATCAGTTCGCGGCCATGATGCAGACGCCATTTAACGGTGCTGACCGGGATAGACAAAAATGTGGCGATGCGCTGCACCGGCCACTCTTCGTAATAGCGCAACCGCAAGGCGATTTGATAATCCGGCGGCATTTGCGCGAGCGCTCCTGCAACTTCGCTTTGCTCGGCCTTGCGCGCGAGTTCATGAGCCGGTTCATCAGCCGGCTGCACACCGAGTTCGGTACTGCCGGCCAGCACGATGATGTCGAGCGTTGAAGGCTCGTGCGGCTCACTGCGGCCTTCTCTCGCTGCGACGCGTCGTGCGCGGTGGCGCGCAATGGCGCATAACCAGCCGGCAAAACGCGTGACATCTTCCAGTTGCGGCAGTTCTTTGAAGGCAAGGAGAAACGATTCTTGCGCCACCTCTTCGGCCACATCGCGCGAGGCCACAACCTGCTGCGCGACTGCTGTCACGGCGCTGCGGTAACGTCGCACCAGTTCGTCAAAGGCCTGGAGGTCGCCGAGTAGCGCGGCAATGACAAGCTTGTCATCGGTGGTATGAGAAAAGTCGCCTTGAGATTTCGCCACAATTGAGTTGCTCCTGAACAGAAGAGACTGCGAATGTGCAAATGGATAGCTGTCTGCCGGAAAATTTCTGCAGCGAACAGCAGCGCACGTGCAAAGAGCGCTTCCCTCATGGTATCCTTTGGGCGATGCCTCTTCTCATCGGAATAATCTGTCTGGCGCTGGGTGTTTCGCTTGCGGTTGTGTGGTGGTCGCCCGCTTTTGTGGCGGCCATGAAAGTGCTGCTCGTGATTGTGCTGTTATTATGGGGCCTTATTTCAACTCTGGTCGGCTACTCGGCACTCAAAGCCGGACGCGAGTTTGGCGAGGCGATTGATCAAGAGCCGGATCTCCCTTCAGACTCTGCCAATCCTGCGGAAGAATCTACAGGGTAACTGCTGTTGTGTTGCTTGCGCTCGAACGGAGGGAACGTGATACTCTCCTGATCTGGAGGCGCAATATGCTGCTTTGCAAAACCAGGTCTATTGGCCTGTTCATCGCCGGATTTCTCGCTGGCTCATGTGCCATTGCGTTCCTGTTTGGACTTTTGTTCTTTGCTGCGGGTTCAGGTGGCATTACCGCTCCCTGGCTGGCCAATGCGACACTGGTTCGCGGCATTACTAACGTAGCTGGATTACTGTGCGGTTCTGCACTCGCATGGCACTATTCGCAGCAGTAGGTGTGTTGAACAGCGCAAGCACACTGTCGCTTGGAACCGGGCGCAGCGCGTGCTTACGACCACAGATTAATCTTCGCGGCTAGCTAACTGTTTCGGTGCGGGGAACATGGCGTCGAGGACTTTTTTGGCCACGGGCGCGGCGTTTTCGCTGCCGTGGCCGGAGTTCTCGATGATGACGGCGATGGCGATCTTGGGTTTGACGCGTCCTGTGGGGTCATAAGGCGCGAAGCATACCCACCAGGCGTGCGCTGTTCCGTTGGCGTCGTCTTCTGCCGAGCCGGTTTTCCCCGCCACGGCCACCTGCTTCATGTCGGCAAAAGCGCCTCGTCCGGTGCCGTGCGTCACGACCGAGCGCATCCCTTTGGCGATAACCGACAAATACTTCTGATCAATGCCAACACTGTGACCCTTCGGCTGCGCTCTTTTGAGTACTCGATTGGTGGCGGCGTCGCGCACTTCCTTCATTAAATGCGGCTGCCACAGCGTGCCGCCGTTGCCGAACGCGGCAGTCGCCAGCGCCATTTGCAGCGGTGTCGCCAGAACATCGCCCTGGCCGATGCTCATGTTCAGGGTGTTGCCGGGATACCAACGCGCCAGGTCCGGGTTGCGCGCGTTGATGCGGCGGCGCCACGCCGGGTCGGGCACTAAACCTTTAGCGTCGATAGGCAAGTCGATCTGCGTGCGTTGCCCCAGACCGAACTGACGCGTGATTTTCGCCAGATATGCGGGGCCGCTGCTTTCCGGGTTGCCCATGCGCAGCGCCTGCTGATAGAAGTACACGTCGCACGATTGTGCGAGGGCTTCGTCCAGGTCGATGCCGGCGCCGTGCGTTTTCCAGCAGCCGAAACGGCGTCCCATGAAAAAGCTCCCGGTGCAGGTGTGCTGCATCGCGGGCGTTAAGCTGCCTTGCTGCAGGCCGGCGGCGGCCACGATCATTTTGAAGGTGGAGCCAGGCGGAAAACGCGATGTCACGGCGCGGTTAATCAGCGGATGTTTCTTGTTCGAGTTGTAAGCCTGCCAGCGCGGCTGAAACGCTTTTTTGGGCAATGAGAAAACATTTGGATCGAAAGTGGGACGCGATGCGAGTGCCAAAACTTCACCATTGCGCGGATCAACAGCGGCAATCGCGCCGGAGTTGCGCGCCTTATCGAGTGCCGCTTCGGCGGCGCGCTGCAACTTTTCATCAATGGTGAGAACCAGCGTCTGTCCCGGTTTTTCTTTGATTTCACCGCGCCGCCGCACCGGGCGCCCGCGCGCATCCACTTCGTATTGTTCGCTGCCGCGCGCACCGGCGAGTACTCGGTCGTATTCGCGCTCGATGCCGATCTTGCCCACGATGTCGTCGTAAGAGAGCGGTCGCACATCTTGACCTTCAGCCATGGCGAGTTCGGATTTTTCGATGTCTTCGGCTGTGACGACACCGCTGTAGCCCAGCACATGTGCGCCCGTAGCTCCGCTCGGGTAAAAACGCTTAATGTCGTTGGTTACCAGAACGGCGCCGGTTGGGCCGAGGCGCGCTTTGTTTTCTTCCACCAGCGTGATGGTTTTCAGATCAAGCGGCCCGCCGACGCGCACCGGGTCATACAGGCGACCACCGCGCCGCCGCGCTTCTTCGAGTTGCTTCTCGATTTCCTGCGGCGTGACGTGGATAATGAAGCCCAGTGTGCTTAAAACGCGTTGACGACCAACCGGGTCGCGCCGCGCCGAGGGTAGCGCCGCCGGAACAACCGCTACCGAATGCGTGGCACGCGAAGTCGCCAGGATTTTGTTGGTGCGGTCGAGAATGAGACCGCGCGGCGCCGAGAGCGGCACGTTTTCGAGGCGGTTATTTTGCGCCTGCACCAGAAAGGCCGCGCCGCGCACGACCTGCAAATACCACAGGCGCACCAGCAAGCCCGCAAAAGCGAAACACAGCACAGCCAGGCAAACGAGTACTCGCCGCCGAATACACGAGGGATCGGCGATGGCCCAGCCACTTTTTTCTTTGACGCGATAAGGGGAAACAGGAACGGCCATAGGATTTATGAATGCAACTTAAGTATGCAACATCAATGGCCGGAAAGCGTATGCTCTCCAGCCATTAAAGATTTAATTTATGTCGGCAACGTCACGGCCAATTCCAATAGCGAGCCGTAAAGGTCATCTACCAATCGAACCCGGAGCGTTGGCTGCCCCAGAAGCAGACAACGACTTGTCTGTGGGTAGGCTGTGAGCCACGGGCTTGACTGATAGGTAATAAGCCCGTCACTTACGCTCTGGGTTCGTTGGCTTACGGCTCCAGCGGGTCGAGGCGCGCGTCGGCGGGCAAGTCGGTGTCATCGAGTGCGTCTTCGGGCAGGGCCTCGATGTCAACTCCACCCGGCACGTCGGGTGCGAACATATTAGGGCTCTGAATCGAGTTGATCTCTTGGTCATCCTCGAACATGTCTCCAGCCAGAACCACATCGAAACCGGGTCTCGACATTTCCGGGCTCAAGTCGGCATCGCCATCTTCAGGCAGAGGCTGGTTCAGGTCGGATTCGATTATCTCATCGTCGATTTCCGTATCAATAGTTGTCGCCAGGCCGGTGTCGATATCGTCCGAGGGATCAGCAGCATCACTGTCGTCGTCATTTTCGGCTGTGAGTGGCGCTTCCTGTAAGCTGCGGAATTCTTCATTCGACATTTGATCAAAACGCTTTGAATCGTCCATTGTTGTGGCGCTCCTTTTACGGCACCAACCTCGAAAAGCAGGTGCAAAATTGATTATAGCCTAAAGCTCGCGGCTTTATGTGACCCAAAATCGTGCCGTAAATTGCCTGATATTGGCTGCTCTTGCTGTCTTGTGCAAAAAGTCACAGACGGTTAAAATAGCAGGAGATTTTGCCGCCTGCTTGTTCTACAAGGGCTTGTCGCACGAGTACTCGCCCTTACCATAAAAGGGATTGTACTCATACTTTGGTCCCGCCACGTTTGCGGGGAGGAATTGTCTTGGCTGACACACTCATCTTTGGCGTCGCCGCGTTTCTCATTATTGCTTCGGCAATGATGGTTGTCGCCAGTCGCCATCCCATCCATTCTGCGCTGTTTCTGGTTTTGTCCTTCCTGGGACTGGCGGTTATCTTCTTCCAGCTCAACGCACCGTTTCTGGCCGCCGTGCAGGTTATCGTTTATGCGGGCGCCATCATGGTGTTGTTTTTGTTCGTCATCATGCTGCTGGGCGAAGATAAACCGCTGCCGGGCGAAAGCCGACTGGGCATTCAATTGCCGTTGGGCATTCTGTTCGCGCTGCTTCTGGCCGCGCAGATTGGCTATATGCTGATTCGCCAGCCGGCAGGCAGAACCGTTGTAGCCCGCCCGCCCGATGTTCAACTGGTGCATGCTGCCGGAGAAAAGGCCCAATACGCCGATTTCGGCTCGGTCAAGGCGCTGGGCAACGAACTCTATACGCAATATCTGTTCGCGTTTGAAGCGACTTCGATTGTGCTGCTGGTCGCGATGGTGGGCGTCGTCGTGCTGGCCAAGAGGAGATTGTAGTGCCGACTTCCTATTATTTAGTCATCAGCGCGATGCTGTTTACCATCGGAGTACTCGGAGTGCTGGTGCGTCGTAATGCCATCATCATTTTTATGTGCGTTGAAATGATGCTCAATGCGGCCAACCTGGCGTTTGTCGCCGCAGCGCGCGATCTCAAGTTGATGAGCGGTCAGGTCTTCGTCTTTTTCGTGATGACCGTCGCAGCAGCAGAAGTTGCGGTTGGACTGGCGATTATCGTGGCCCTGTTCCGCAACCGCGCCACGATTGACGTTGATGAAGTGAACCTTCTCAAATATTGATTCCCATGCCTCTCTACCTCATCGTTCTTTTTCCGCTGCTGGGCTTCATTATCAATGGCCTTCTCGGCGCCCGGCTCAAGAAACCGTTGCCCGGTATCATCGCAACCGCTGCGGTGCTGGCTTCGTTTGTGGTGGCGCTGCTTAATGTCTTGCGCCTGGCGTCTCTGCCGGAGGACGCACGCCGCATTACGGAAACCGCTTACACCTGGATGAGCGTCGGCGACTTTCGCGTCGATGTCTCATTTCTGCTCGATCAGCTTTCTTCGGTGATGATTCTGGTCATTACGGGCATCGGTTTTTTGATTCACCTTTATTCAGTCGGCTACATGCAGGACGACCACAACGACCCCGAAGGTCGTTTATATGCGCGCTACTTCGGTTGGCTGAATCTCTTTATCGCTTTCATGTCGGTGTTGGTGTTGGCCGATAATTACCTCTTGATGTTCGTCGGCTGGGAAGGCGTGGGTTTGTGCTCCTACTTCCTCATCGGCTACTGGTTCAAGCGCGAAGACGCCGCCGAAGCGAGCAAGAAGGCGTTTATCATGAACCGCATCGGCGACTTCGCCTTTCTGCTGGGCATGATGTTGCTCTTCGTTTCAACCGGGACGTTGAAGTATTTCGGTGATTCCGGTGCCGCCGGTAACGCGACGCAAGGAGTACTCGATGTAGCGCGTAGCAATGCGGGCGCTTTCAGTGCAGTTGGCCTGGCAGGGCTTGGCGGCATTACTTTAATCACACTGCTGCTCTTTATCGGCGCGGCGGGTAAATCGGCGCAGATTCCACTTTACACCTGGCTGCCGGACGCCATGGCCGGCCCAACACCAGTCTCGGCGCTTATTCACGCGGCCACGATGGTGACGGCGGGCGTTTACATGTGCGCTCGCTCGGCGGCGTTGTTTGAACTCGCGCCGGAAACCAGGCTCATCATTATCGTGGTCGGCGCTCTGACGGCGCTCTTTGCCGGCCTCACGGCGCTGGCGCACAATGACATCAAAAAAGTGCTGGCTTATTCGACGGTGTCGCAGTTGGGCTTCATGTTCATGGGCATCGGCGCGGGCGCTTACATCGCGGCCATTTTCCATGTCTTCACTCATGCGTTTTTCAAAGCCTGCTTGTTCCTCGGTGCCGGTTCGGTGATCCACGCGCTGCACGGCGAGCAAGATATGCGCAAAATGGGTGGCCTCAAGGCCAAGATGAAGGCGACGAATATCACCTTTATGCTTTCGGGTCTGGCGCTGGCCGGTGCCGCACCGTTTGCCGGCTTCTTTTCCAAAGACGAAATTATTGCCGGTGTGTGGAACTACTCTGGCGAATACAACAGCATCTATAAAATCATCGCGCTGGTCGGGCTGGTGACGGCATTCATTACGGCGCTTTATACCGGACGCCAGTATGCGCAAGTCTTCGAAGGCAAGGCGCGCGACGAGCACCTGCATGACCACGCGCACGAATCGCCTTCTGTGATGACGGTGCCGCTGTGGCTTCTGGCTATCGGGGCGTGCTTCGCCGGTCTGTTAGGCCTTCCGCACTTGCCTGGAGTGCCGAACTTGCACGCTTTTACCGACTGGTTAACACCTGTGTTTTCCGTGCAGGCCGATGCCTCACATGCAGCGGCTGGAACCGGCAGCCACAACCCCGGTGCAACTTTGATGTTGCTTCTCGTGGGCGCAGTGATCGGCTGGGCCGGTTGGTTCATGGGCCGTTCGATGGGCACGCGACAGGGCGAACGCGCTGTGTTGCCGGCGAGTACTCATAATCTGTCGTTGGATGCCGTTTATAACGCGACATTTGCGCGCGGCGGCCTGGCGCTCTCGGCGGCGTTGCGTTGGATCGACGACAACATTGTGGATGGCATTGTGAACGGCATCGGCGGCTTCTTCGGACAGGTTTCGAGTGCGTTGCGCCTGACGCAGACATCGTTCGTGCGCAACTATGCACTGGGCATGGCGGTCGGTGCCGCTGTTATCATCGCGCTGTTTATTATCAACCGCTAACGCTCAACACCGCTAACGCTTAAAACCGCTCATGTTTGAAATTCCTTTTGTCAATCATCACATTCTAAGCAGTCTCATCTTTTGCCCGCTTATCGGCGCGATTCTGATCTCGCTGCTGCCGCGTCGCGTGTCGCGCGAGGGCGCCTTTACGGTGGCGCTCATCAACTTCGTTTTTTCGCTGCACCTGATGGCGCACTGGAGCAATGCGCCGATCAGCCAGGGCCGCTTCCGCTTTGAAGAACTGGGGCAGTGGCTGCCGCAGTTCGGCATCAACTATCATCTGGGTGTCGATGGCTTGAGCGTGTTCCTGGTTTTACTCACCACGTTTTTGGCGCCACTGGTCATTCTCGCTTCGTGGAACGGGGTTGTGGAGCGTGCCAAAGAGTTCACCATACTGTTGCTCATACTCGAAGCGGCGGCCATCGGCGCCTTCATGGCGCTGGATCTGATTCTGTTTTACATCTTCTTTGAATTGACGCTGGTGCCGACATACATGCTCATCGCCGGTTGGGGCGGAGCGCGCCGCACACAGGCCGCGATGAAGTTCTTCATCTACACCATGGGCGGCAGCCTGTTGATGTGGGTGGCGATGTTGTATCTGTATTTCAGGCAATCAGCAGCAACTCGCTCCTTCGATTACGCGCCCATGCTGGAAACTGCGCGCGGCCTCGACTTGGGCGGTAGCGGCGTCGCGACATTTCTCTTCCTGGCGTTTGCCGCCGCATTTGCCATTAAAGCGCCGATCTTTCCGCTGCACACCTGGCTGCCCGACGCCTACACCGAAGCGCCCACGGCGGCGACTGTGATGCTGGCCGCTGTGCTATCGAAGATGGGCATCTACGGCTTCCTGCGTTTTGCCAATCCATTGTTCCCGGAAACGGCTCGTTCGCTGGCGCCGATCTTCATTGCGCTGGCGGTTGTCGGCATCGTTTATGGTGCCTTAGTCGCTGTGGCGCAAACCGACATCAAGCGACTGCTGGCCTACTCGTCAATTTCGCACGTTTCGCTGATTATTCTCGGCGTGTTCGTCGCACTGCTGGCCGGTCGTAACGCGGAACTGGCACGCACCGGCGCCACCTTGCAGATGGTAAACCACGGTCTTTCGACCGGCGCGCTTTTCTTGCTGGCCGGTTGGTTGTGGGAACGCAGACGCACGTTGCAAACGAATGCGTTCGGCGGACTGGCGCAGTCGATGCCGCTTTATACGGTGTTGTTCTGGGTCGCGCTATTCGCTTCGATCGGTTTGCCGGGGTTGAACGGCTTCGTGGGCGAGTACTTGATTTTGCAGGGCGCGATGTCGGCAGGCTTCTGGTATGCCTTTGGCGGCGCGACCGGCGTAGTGCTGGGCGCCATCTATATGCTGCGCATGTTCCGCAGCGCGATGTATGGCGAAACCACACGGGAAGAAAACCGCACCGTCCGCGATGTCAACGCGCGTGAAACTTTCGTGATGGCCCTCATCCTAGCGCTTATCATTTGGATTGGTGTCGCGCCGCAGCCGTTCCTCGGTGTAATTGGCGGCGATGGCACGCAGCAAAACAATATCGCGCAGCGAAACGCAACGCAGCAAAACGCAACGCGGCAAACCATGCCGGAACTGGCACAGAGCGACTTGAGTACTCAATAAGGTTGCAATGACACTCGATCAACTTTCGCAGAATTATAACCTGGCGGTTTTGGCGCCGGAGCTTTCACTAACGCTATTCGCGCTGGCCGTCTTGCTGTTTGGCGCGTTCTTCACCGATGAGACGCAACGCCGCCTGCTGCCGGTGCTGGCTTTGCTGGGTGCCGGCATCTCGGCGGCTTCTACGGCTGCATTGTGGGACAAGGGCCGCGTCTTTGGCGACCCCGCAACCGCCATCTATGTGGCCGACAATTTTGCACTTTTCTTTAAGTGGATTTTTCTCATCGGCCTGGTGGCGGCGATTCTCATCAGCGGGCGTTTTCTTTCCCCGCGTAGTGGCGACAGTCACGTTGTAGCGGGCGAATACTACGGCCTCATGATGCTGTCCACAGTGGGCATGATGTTTGTGTCCGGTGCGCGTGACCTGCTGGTGCTGTTCCTGGGCATTGAAACGCTGTCGATTGCGCTATATGTGCTGGCCGGTTTTTCGCGCCGCCGCTTCATGAGCAACGAGGCTTCGCTCAAGTATTTTCTGCTGGGTGCCTTCGCCGCCGGTTTCTTGCTATATGGCATCGCGATGGTGTATTTCGCTACGGGATCGACTTTGTTCCCTCACATCGCGACGGCAATCGCGCAAGGCCAGATTACGATGGCCGACGGCACCGCGCGCGCAGTGCCGCAGCCGATTCTGTTTATCGGTATGGCGTTGCTGCTCATCGGTTTGGGATTCAAGGCCGCACTCGTGCCGTTCCACCAGTGGACGCCTGACGTTTACGAAGGCTCGCCGACGCCGGTGACGGCGTTTATGGCGGTTGGTGCCAAAGCCGCGGCTTTTGCCGCTTTTCTGCATGTTTTTCCCGGCGTGTTCGGCTCTTTGTATGGACAGTGGCTTAATGTGGTGCTGGTCATCGCGGTGCTGACCATGACGGTTGGCAACATCATCGCAATATCGCAAAGCAGTCTCAAGCGCATGCTAGCCTATTCATCCATCGCGCACGCGGGTTATTTGCTGGTGGGCGTGTTGGCGGCATCTGCGGCGGCTCATGGCGGCTCTCCAGACTTGGAAGCGGCGCGCGATGCCACTGGTGGCGTGCTGTTTTACCTGGTGGCGTATGCGCTGATGAATATGGGGGCGTTTGCCGTCCTCGTTTATCTGGAGAATGTGCGCGATGTGCAGGGCGCCGACCGCGATAGCGAAGAGGCCAACATTCGCATCAGTGAGTTATCGGGTCTGGCGTGGCGTCAACCGTTGGTGGCCGGCGCGTTGACGGTGTTCTTGTTGTCGCTGGCCGGTATTCCGCCGACCGCCGGCTTCTTTGGCAAGTTCATCATCTTCCGCGAAGCGGTGCGTCAGGGTTTAATCGGGCTGGTGCTGGTGGGAGTACTCAATACCGTTATTTCGGTGTACTATTACCTGCGTCCGGTGCTCTCGATGTATACGCCGGATGAAGCGGCGCAAAATATGGGTTCAGGCGACATGCTGGTGGAAAGCACCGGCGGTGGCGCCGCGACCCTGCGTTCGGTAGCACGACCGTTGTCGCTGGGCATTGTGCTGGCGATTGTGCTCTGTGCCGTTGCTGTAATCGGCATGGTGATTTTGCAGGCCGCAGTCTTCCCGATGGCACGCGATGCAGCCGGCTTGTCGGCTTCGGTGCCTGTGACTCAAGGAGCCGTTCCCCTCTTGCGGTAGGTGGTGTGACCTTGCGGCCATGCCTGCTTCGCTGCCGACAGGAGATACTTCTTCAAAAGGCAGTTGAGCGATGCAGGTAAGGTTTTGGGGCGTGCGCGGGTCGATTCCGGCGCCGCTACATAGCGAGCAAATCGCGGCACGCATTGAAGATGCGCTGCGTCGCTTTGCCACCGATCCGAACGCGCCTCCGATTTCGGACGCTGCCGCGCTGGCCCGTTGGGTCAACCAGTTGCCGCCGACTCTGCGTGCCACGACTGGAGGCAACACCTCCTGTGTGGAGATGCGCACTGATGCCGGTGACATATTCATCATCGACATGGGCAGCGGTCTGCGACCACTCGGCAATGCCTTGATGAACGAGGGATTCGGGCAGGGGATGGGGCACGCCCGCATTTTCCTATCGCACTACCATTGGGATCACATTCAGGGCTGGCCGTTTTTTAAACCGTCTTACGTGCCGGGCAACAAGCTCGAAATCTTCACGCGGCACGATGATCTGGAAACACGATTACGCTCGCAGCAGACGGCGCCTTTTTTTCCGTCTGCCTCGTGGGACGACATGCACGCCGACATTGCTTTCCAGCAGATGAACGATGAGCCTCTTGTGCTCTGTGATGGCCGTGTGCGTGTTACCACCATCGAGTTGGAGCACCCTTCGCGCGCCTGGGCTTATCGCTTTGAAGCCGACGGCAAAGTTTTCGTGTATGCCTCGGACAGTTCTTACCATCACCCCGACCGCGAAGCCGTTGCGCCTTATTTGAACTTCTACCGTGACGCCGATTTGCTCATCTTCGATGCGCAGTTCACGCTGGTCGAGAGTTATGAAAAGCGCACCTGGGGACACTCCTCAGCGGTTATTGGTGTGGAGTTGGCGTGTGAGGCCGGAGTCAAGAACCTGGCGTTGTATCACCACGACCCGGGTGCCGACGACGAAACGCTGGAAAATTTGCTGCAAGCTGCTCACGAGTACTCGTCGGCTGTACCATGCCCGAGCAACTGCCGCTTGCTCTTGGCGCGCGAGGGCCTCACAATAGATCTATGATTTCACGAGTTTCCGGCAAACTGATCGACCGTGGCGACGGCTTCCTTGTGCTTGATGTCCACGGATTAGGCTACGAAGTAATGGTGCCTCTGGTTGTTGAAAAGGCTCTGGGCGGCACCCCCGAAGGCGAAACGCTGCACCTCGAAACGATCTACTATTTGCAGGTCGAGCAAACACGCGCCACGCCGGTTCTTATCGGTTTTCAGAACGCGATTCAGAAAGAGTTCTTTGAGCGTCTGCTCACCGTCCCGAAGATGGGCCCTAAGGGCGCTATGTCGGCTTTAGCGCGCCCCGTGTCAACTGTTGCGTCCGCCATTGAAAACGCCAATTACACCGTTTTGCAAAGCTTGCCCGGTGTCGGCAAACAAAAAGCGCGCGACATGGTGGCCACGCTGCAAGGCAAAGTCGCCAAGTTCGCGCTGATGCAAGATTCCGACATGGAAAAGCGCCTCGGCCCGGTTCCTGTCGATGCCAACAGCATCGCCGAAGAAGCGCTGCAACTCCTTCAAGTACTCGGTCACAAGCGCCAGGAAGCCGAACGCATGGTGGCTGATGCTGCCAAAACCGAACCCAACGCCCCCGACGCCGAAACCCTCGTGCGCGCCATCTACCGCCGCCAGCAGGAAACGAAGTAATGCCGTGATTGGTTGCTTGGTGCGGTACTTATAGGCTGAGCGCCGAATTATACCGCAAGTTGCGGTATAATCACTAGTTGGCTTGCAGCGCGCGGCGGCGTGGTGTTCAAAAGTGGTTTTGATGCGGGTTCGAGTACTCGCGTCCAGGAGCTACGCGCGAAGTCGTTGCGGCTCGGCATTACAACGCGGTTCGTCTGCGGTTGATTTTATCGCCTGAAGCTGGTTTCAATGCAGCGCACCGTAAGTCGGCTCGTTTGGGGCTATTCGAGTACTCGAAGCGGGTGTAAACTCACCGCCATAGTCTTATGCGTTCGTATCTGCGGCTCGTGTCGTGAGGGGCTTCATCGCCGGCAGTCATTTCGACGCGTGGCAACGTCGTCTCCAAAGCAGTAACTGCAAGCCAACAAAGCACTGCAACCGACGCCCTGCAGCTCCGCTTCGCTACGCTTCCGGGCGCGGCTGAGTTTAGTCGTTGTGTCGCCAATGCACTTTCTGTAGAGCAAAATGCGTAATCCGAGTACTCGATGCGCTGTATTCGTGATATGGAACTGGTTGCAAGGCCAGCAACTCGTGTCTACGCAGCGGGGGCAACACAACCAATCATTGCACCACGACTGCTTACAGCTTGCGCTACGCTCCAGCTTCCAGCAGCGGG
>DASVRI010000031.1:0-21090 GCA_036388675.1 Abditibacteriaceae bacterium
TGCCTCCGCTGACACCCAGCTGCAATCCTTCAATGCCTTTGGGTCTAAAGCTGAGCAGGCCGAGAATTGCCTTGGCATCCGACACGGCGAGAGAGTTCTGACGATCACCGAAGCCGTTGAAGATGCCGAGTCGGTAGTCGAACTGTCCTTGTGTGCCGCGCAGCTGAATGCCGGTGTCGCGCACATCGCCATAGCCGCCATCAAAAGGATCGCGTTGCGTGAACATCAGAGCGCGCTCTACCAAAGGCAAGGCACTTGAACTGAGTAGGCTTTCGTAACCAACGGGAATCTTGTATTGACCGACATCAATGTAGATGTTGTTCTGTGAACCGGTGGGAGCTTTCTTGAGCAGATAAGAAAGCTGAATCTCCTGTAAGATTGCATCACGAGCGCGAATGGTATTGCTGGCCGATTCGCCGAAACTAGCGGCGCGGTTGAACTGCGCTTTGGCCGGATCGAACATGATGGAGCCACTCAGGCGCGGCGTAATGGTGGGTGCGGTGATGCGGATTTCGCCACGGCGCAAGCGGAAGGTGTCGCTGGCGCGCGGTGCCGGGCCTTCCTGGTTAAGAAAGCCCAGTGTATGAACCTGCAACAAACCTGATAGCGTAACAGGAAAGCGGGAGGAAACGGGTGGGGCTGCTTTGGCGGCTTCTGCAGCCGCGACCTGAGTGCCTTCCAATTTTTCGAGTCTCTGCGACAATTCTTCGATTTGGGCGCGCAAGGCTTCGACTTCGGTTTGCTGCGCCTGAGCCGGTAACCCATTAATACAGAGAAAAGCCGCGCCAATCATGCTGCCGGCGGCGAGGCTTTTCGCGACGCCGCGCGTTGCAATAAGGCACGTCTTGCTCTTTTGCTTCACTTTCATAAGTTCTCCTTGGTGCATGTTTCGCCACCCAGCATTTGAGATAACACTCCCATCTCGCAGGGTCAGTGAACTCGTCCGGCACAGTGGTGATTGCGCACCAATTGTAGCAACCGCAAATTAACAGTTGCTTAATGCGACTTTAAGAGAATGTGAAGAGCAGGAAGAATCAGGGCTGTCGGCGCGCTTGGCATAGTCATCAGGACTTGCGCAGGAAGAGGGTCGTTATAGTAGGGGCGTAGCATGCCCTACATTCCCCTGCATTTGCAAGCCTACTGCGTAAGTCCTGATAGTGTCAAAAACATTTAACGCCGATGATACGCAGTGGCCGAAATAAAAGGTTAAATTGTGTTCATTCACCGCAGGCCACAAGACATAGAGCATCGCCACGAGCACTCGGCATACGAACTATCCGAGTACTCAATTAATCTATGAGTTAAGGAAGCCACCTGTGACGTGGCAAAGAAACTCGTCGTAGCAACTCGTTACGAGCGGGCGGGAATTGGAACGGCGCCGTCTGGGAAAACTGAGGTTTGCTTGAGGTGCGGCCTGGTTAATGTTTAGAGCGTATCTGAATGGCGGTGTCATTCCGGGCGCAGCGAGAAATCTTTGGGCCTGTGCGCGACTGCACGTCAAGATTTCTCTTCCCTATGCGCACAGGTTCTTAGTCGGAGCGGGTGTTTTCAATCGCTTCCAGGAGAGCTTCGGCGTCCCATAAGCCTTCGCGATTACCGTGAAAAACACCGTTGATGAAGAACGTTGGTGTTCCCTTGACTCCGCTCTGGCGCCCGCCGGCGATGCTTTTCAAAACGCGCTCATGGTGGGCGCGTGTTTTCAGTTCTTCAACTAAACGCGCTTCATCGAGACCGGCTTGATTCGCGTAGCTCACGATTTCTTCGGCGCCGAGTTCTTCCTGGTTTTCAAAAAGCAACTCATACATCGGCCAGAAGCGGTTCTGCATCGCAGCGGCTTCGGCGGCTTCAGCGGCGTGCATCGCGTGCGGGTGAATGTCGTGCAGAGGAAACGGGCGAAATACATAGCAAAGCTGCTCGCCAAGGTGCTCCCCGACTTCTTTGACAGCCCAGTAAGCGGCACCGCTGTAAGGACATTCAAAATCTCCATACTGTACAAGGACAATGGGAGCGTCCACGCTCCCGCGCAAGTGCTCGTGCGCGCTAACGGGTAGTATCAAAGTCACGTTCTTTTCCTTTTGCCGACGACTCTTGCGTCAGCTTGGCCGAAGATCATTCCGCTTAGAAGCAAATGATGGGCCTTTTCAAGCACTTGCCGGCCCGCTGCCGTCGTTAAACGCCGCCTTGCTGCTTAATCTCAATCACAAAGTTGCGATAAGGTTCGCTGCCGACGTTGACCAGTTCGTTGTGCACCGCGCCGTCGCCCGCCTCGATGAATACAACCTGATCGTCTTCGTAGCGCACCGCTTGATTGTTGGCGGGATTAGCGGGATCGATGTGGCGCAGCGAGCCGCCCTGCACGACAATAAACAGAAAATCGTTACGATGGATGTGTTTCCCCACCGACTCGCCGGGTTGCAGCGACAAGTCCCACACACGCACGCGCTCATTCTCAAACATGAGACGTGTACCGACGTTCTCGCTGGGTTCATTTGCCATTTAAAGCTACCTCCAACATGATTAGACACTACGTGTCACTTCGGTTTCTGCGGTGCGATATCTCAAATTGAGTACTCAGGGAACGTTCAGAAAATCGAGCAGCGCGCTATGGAACTGTTCAGGCGCTTCCAGGTGAGGAATGTGACCGACGTTGCGCAACTCGATCAAACGACTGCGCGCAATGTCGCGCGCGGCGGCTCGTCCCAGTTGGGGATACTGTCCCAGGGTTTGCAGCACCGCTTCAGAAACAAAGCCGCGCCCCAGCGTGGTGCGATCTTCCTGCCCGATGACAAGCAGAGTGCGCGCCTGGATAAGTGGAAACTCGTGGCGCACAGGCTGCTGGTAAATCATCTGGTAAGTCAACGCCGAAGACTGCGCCCAGCGCGCATATTCACCACTCAGTGCGATGCGCGAGCGCACTTCCACAAAACGTTCATACTCGGGTTGCCAGCGCACAAAGTAGCGCCGCAAGAAGGCGCGAATGTTGGCTGCATTGGTGTTTTGCAGTTCGCTTTGATACCACTGCTCGGTAGTGCGCGGCGGCACCTTGAAACGGTAATCTTCCAGCCCGATGGGGTTTTCCAACACCAACTGTGTTGTGCGCTGCGGATAGTTGCGCGCGAAACGCACCGCCAACATGCCGCCCATGGAGTGGCCAACGATAGCCGCTCTCTGGATGTTTAACGCATCAAGAAGTTGAGCCGTATGTTGCGCCAGCAAGTCGAAGCTGTAAGGAATGTTCGGCTTGGAGGATTTGCCGAAACCAATTTGGTCGGGCACTACAACGCGGTATCCGGCGCTGGTGAGTACTCGAACGGTATTCGCCCAGTACTCGCCATAGAAGTTTTTGCCGTGCAACAGAACAATGGTGCGTCCATTCGCTGCACCACTCGGCAGCACATCCATGTAGGCCATGCGCACCGGCTCGCCCTCAACTTGCAGCGGCAAATATTTCACGGCGAACGGGTAGCGCAACTCTTCCAGAGCAATGCCCAATGGCATCGAGTACTCGCTTGGCCCTGCGGCGTCTTGCGCCGCTGGTTGAGCACTTTGTTGAGCACTCGTGGGCAGCGGACTGCTTGCAACGCCAAAACAAAATGCCAACAGCACACCAACCAATTTCATGAAACGTAAATTCATGCACTTTCTCCCGACAAATTCAGGGTGGAAAGTGGCAATTTCAACGCCACACAGGAGAAACGCTCTTGATGCAAACTGCCGGGCCACTGCTTTCTCGGCGTTCATTGACAAAGAAGACCGCGCGGCTCTGGCTGCGCGGTCTTCTTTGCAAAGTGGTTAATGTTGCGTTCAGGCGTCGAGTTCGCCGTCGCGCAGGCCCATCGGTAGCGGAGCCGGACGTTCGCACGTGCTTTGCATTTCGATGTGGCGACCTTCGCGGCTGGAGTCGTGGAAGGCCTGCATCAAATCCAGCACATGATAGGCCAACTCGCCGCTGGCTCGATGAGGACGTTCCTGCTTGATAGCCAGAGCCATATCGGCCATGCCGACGCCACGACTATTGCCGGTGTAGCCAAAAGCCAGCGGCACTTCATTCCAGCCTTCGTTGCCGGGGCGGAACAACTTCACCGGGCCACCAAATGAGTTCGGGTCGGGAACCGCCAGCGTGCCGTGCGAGCCAAAGATGGTAATCGGTGGATGCGGCGCCTGATACACATCGAAGCTGGTAATGAGCGTCGCGATAGGGCCGCTGTGGAAGTCCATAATGCCGGCGACGTGCGTATCGACTTCAACGTCCATCACCTGCCCGGCCAGAGGCTGGCTGGTGATGGTGCGCTGCGGAAATGTAATCCGCGTCGAACCCGTGACGCGGCGCACCGGCCCCAGCAGCGAAACCAGCGCCGTCAGATAGTACGGCCCCATATCGAACATCGGGCCGCCGCCGCGCTGATAATAGAACAACGGACTGGGATGCCAGCTTTCGTGGCCGCGCCCCATCATGAAGGCTGTTACAGCCACTGGCTCGCCAATCCAGCCTTCATCAATGAGTTTGCGGCAAGTTTGAATGCCGCCGCCCAGAAACGTGTCGGGCGCGCAGCCGACGCGCAAGCTTTTTTCTCGCGCAATTTGCAGCATCTGCTGCGCTTCTTCACGCGTCACGGCGAGCGGCTTTTCGTTGTATACGCTCTTGCCGGCCTGCAGCGCCTGAATTGCAATCGGGCCGTGCGCTGCCGGAATCGTCAGGTTGATGACCATCTCGATCTCCGGGTCGGCCAGCAGATCTTCGACGCTGCACGCTTTGGCAATCGAGTACTCATCGGCTTTGGCTTGCGCACGCGCGACATCAAGATCGGCGCAGGCAACGATGTCGAAGAAACTGTAGCTCTTATTGGTGTTGAAATAGGCACCGCTGATATTGCCACAGCCGATCAAGCCAATTTTGGTTCGGGAATTATTCATTACGAACTATTCGTCCTTGATTCTTCAGGTCTCACTCTGAAATTCAGCGACTGGCCCACAACATCCCGCGCTGCACAATTTCCTTGTTCTCCGGCACATCGAAGTCGCGGGCGACGTGGCCCAGACTCGAATAGAACACGCGACCTTGTCCCCACATCTTTTTCCAAACCACCGGCATGACGACATCTTTAATCCAGCCGATGCCCTCGTGCTCACCACTGAATGTGGTGGTCGCCAGCACTAAGTTGCCGGGGTCGGTGTGCATATAATATTGTTCGGAGTGCATGCGGAAGTCGGAGAGGCCTTTGGTGATGGGGTCATCGTGGTTGGTGATGTTGACCGTGTAATCGATGATGTTGCCCGGATGCGCCACCCACTGCCCGCCCGTCATGAACTGATATTCGGTGTTGTTGCGGAACGAATCGCACATGCCGCCATGCCATCCTGCCAGGCCGACGCCGCTTTTGACGGCTTCAGACAAACCTTTATACTGTTCGCCGGAAATCTCGCCCATTGTCCACACGGGCACGATGAGAGACAGCGCCTGCATCTTGTCGCGGTCGGTATAAACATCCATTGTGTCGGATATTTCGACATCATAGCCCTGTTCCTGCAAAAACGGCGCAAAGACTTCCACCGTCTGCTTCGGCTCGTGGCCATCCCAGCCGCCCCACACCATTAAGGCCTTTTTCATCTCGGTTTCTCCCCGTAAGTTGACACTCAAAGGTTAACCGTTCCTACCGCGCCGTCCAAGAGCGTCTCACTCAAGAGCGTCCTGCGATTGATTTGCTACACTGCACGGCATGTCGAGTACTCAGAACTTACGGGTGGCAATCATTGGAGCCAGCGGCTATGGCGGCGCTGAACTGGCGCGCATTCTGGCCGTGCATCCGCGCGCCGCGTTGACCTTCGCCTCCGCATCCGCAGAGCGCGCCGGAGCAAAACTTTCCGACTTGTTCCCGCACCTGCGCGGCATTTGCGACATTGCGCTGGAAGAAGTGAACCTGGATGAAATCGCGGCGCGCGCCGATTTCGTCTTCATCGCGCTGGGACACGGCAAGGCGATGGATCTGGTGCCACCACTGCTGGAACGTGGCCTCAAAGTGTGCGATCTGGGCGCGGACTTTCGCCTGCGCGACCCAGAAATTTACGAGCAGTGGTATAAGCTACCGCACACTGCCACCCGAGTACTCGAAGAAGCTGTGTATGGCCTGCCGGAATGGAATCGCGAAGAAATCAAGAGCGCACGGCTCGTGGCCAACCCCGGCTGCTATCCGACGAGCGCGATTCTGGCGCTGTCGCCGTTTGTTAAGGCAGGTCTGATTGATACATCCAGCATTATTATCAATTCAGCCAGCGGCACATCGGGCGCGGGACGTTCTTCGTTCGGCGTGGGAATGCACCACCCGGAAGTACACGGCGACTACAAAGCCTATAACATCGCGACGCACCGGCACACTCCCGAAATCGAACAGGGTTTGCTGCACGCGCAAGGCAATGATTCTCCCACTATTGCCATCACCTTCACGGCGCATCTGCTACCCGTCGCGCGCGGCATTTTATCCACCTGCTACGCTACTCTGGCAAGCGAAGGTTTTTTTCCTGACCTGATACGGCCTGAACGTGACGTCACTGTGACTCTGGGACAAGAAACTCTGAGCTTCAAGGCGTCGGGGGCACCTCCACAACATATCTGCCATGAAATTTTGAGATGCACCTACGAAAAACAACCCTTCGTTCGTGTGCATCCAAGCGGCGAAGTGCCGCAACTAAAGCACGTCGTGGGCAGCAACTTCTGCGACATCGGTGTCGTGGTGGATGAGCGCGTCAAGCGGCTGATTGTGGTTTCCGCCGAAGACAACCTGGTAAAAGGCGCTGCCGGCCAGGCCATCCAAAATATGAACCTGATGAGCGGCTTCCCGGAAACCGACGGCCTTAACTTTGCGCCGCTGTTTCCTTAAGTGTTCATTTAGATAGGTGCTGTCATTGCGAGCGCAGCGAGGAATCTTTAATTGATCCGCACTAAGATTCCTCGCTGCGCTCGCAATGACATTCTCTTCGTACAATACACAATCTTGGATAAGTTCTATATTGGCCCTCACCTCGCGTTACCAGCCGCTTCATATTAATGCGGGTGGGGCCACAAAGCGTGACAGATTGAGTACTCAATAATGACGACAATCGGTGTAATTTCCGACACTCACATACGCGCTGGGGGCAAGCGACAACTGCCGCCGCGCGTTTTCCATGACTTCCATGGTGTCAGCCTCATTCTGCATGGCGGCGACCTGACTTCCGAGCACGTGCTGACCGATTTGGAAGCAATCGCGCCCGTTCTGGCGGTTTACGGCAACAACGACGGCTGGGAGTTGGCGAATAAACTGCCGCAGGCACGCCGCATTCCAGTTGAAGATTGCATCATTGGCCTGACGCATGGCGACCTTTCCTTCGGCAATCAAGCCGTGCGCCCGCTGGAATTTGCCGGCAATCGGTATGCGGCGGCGCAGGCACTGTCGCACTTTGAGCAGGACAGCGACATTTCCTGTGTTGTTTTCGGGCACTCGCATCGTTCGCTGTGCGCGTGGCACGAAACGGCGGGCAAACGAGTACTCATGTTCAATCCTGGCTCGCCCACCGACAAGCGCTACGGGCCGCACTACTCGCTGGGACTTTTGCGCATCGATGGTCGTAAAATTGAGGGCGAAATCATCGCGTGGTAGTTGCTATACTGCTACGCGATGTCTGAACTCTACGTAAAACAAGAAACAATCAAAACCCTGCCCCAACTGGACGCGCTGCTGCTCGACGTGGACGGCGTGATTCTCGACGTGGCTCAAACCTTTCGTGTTGTCACCGCCGAAGTAACACAGTGGTTCGCCACCAACGTGATGAAGCTGCGCGACACCGGCCCGATCTTCACGCCCGGCGAAAGCGAGCTGTTCAAGAACGCGGGCGGCTTCAACAACGACTGGGATTTAACCAACGCCGTGGTAGCGCTGGTTCTCGCCAAGCGTGTGCAAACCGGCGCCGATGATACGGCCACGTTGCGCGACATGGCGCCGTCATGGCACGAGTACACGAGCGAACTGAAGCGGCGCGGCGGCGGATTGGCCGTGGCCGAAAAGCACGTTCTCGAAATGCTGACACCGCACCAGCGTCGCGATTTCGCCCACGTGTGGAACCCGCGCCTCGTCACGCAGCTGTTTCAGGAGATGTATGCCGGTGACGCCGACTGCAAGCGCCTTTATGGCTTCGCACCGGAGCACATCCACGGCGACGGCTATCTCGAAAAAGAAACCGTGCTGATGGACGCCGAGCTGCTGCCTTCAAAAACCAGACTCGGAGTACTCACCGGGCGCACCAAAACCGAAACACAGATCGCAATGGAGCGCGCCGGCGTTCTGAGCCGCATTCCCGAAGCGGCCTGGGTCACTGAAGACGACGGCGTGCGCAAACCCGATGGCCGTGCCTTGTCGCTGCTGCAAGAGCGCATAGGTTTTAAATACGGCATGTATGTCGGCGACACCATCGACGACCTGCGCGTGGTGCAAAACTACCGCGAGATGAACGCTGCGGGTCGCGCACGCATCCTCAGTTGCCTGGTTTTGTCCGGACCGGCTGGTGCAGCCAATCGTCGCCAGTTCCTCGAAGCCGGAGCCGAAATCGTGGCGCCGGATATTAATTCGCTGCTGGGATATTTGCGCAACGTCTTGAAATAGAAATGAGTACTCGAACCGCCAGCATCACGCGCAACACGAATGAGACGCAGATCGAATTGTCATTGAATCTCGATGGCACCGGCGCGTTCGACATCCAGTTGCCGCGTGAAGCCGGTGCGCCGTTCTGGCAGCACATGCTGGAACAGTGGAGCAAACATGGGCGCTTCGACCTCACCATCAAAGCGACGGGCGATGTTCACATCGACGGTCATCACCTCATCGAAGACCTGGGCATTGCGCTCGGACAGGCACTGCACAAAGCCGTCGGCGACAAGCGCGGTATTGCACGCTACGGTTTTTTCATCGCGCCGATGGACGAAGTGTTGACACTGTGCGCCGTCGATTTTTGCGGACGCGCCTTCCTGCACCTCGACTGGACTATGCGCCAGGAACGCATCGGGGAATTCGATACACATCTGGCCAACGAGTTCCTGGTGGCGCTGGCCAACAACGCGCGCATCAACCTGCACATTCGTGAGATGCACGGCGGCAACGCGCACCACGTCATTGAAGCCTCGATGAAAGCGATGGCCAGAGCAATGCGCGCCGCGCTCACAGTTGACGGTAACGAACTGCCAACCACCAAAGGCATGCTGTAAGGAACTCACCGCAAAGGACGCGAAGTTCGCAAAGGAAGATTGTCGAGTTGGCACAACAAGAACGTGAGTGGCCTCTCTTCACTTTTGTGTCCTCTGCGCCCTTTGCGGTTAAACCATGATTACGATTGTTGACTGCGGCATTAACAATTTGCGCAGTGTGGAAAAAGCATTTGAGCACCTGGGGCACCAGGTACAGGTTACGCGCGACCCGCAAGCGGTGATACGAGCCGAGAAACTCGTATTGCCGGGCGTTGGGGCGTTTGGCGCGGCGATGAAGAGCTTGCACGATGCCGACCTAGTCGATCCCCTGCTCGACCGCATTTCCGAAGGTGTGCCGTTTCTGGGAGTTTGCTTGGCACTGCAACTGTTGTTCGATTGGAGCGAAGAACTGGGCCTGCACGCCGGATTAGGTGTTGTTTCGGGCAAAGTCGTGAAGTTCGACGAAGCGCCCAATCTCAAGATTCCGCACATGGGCTGGAGCGCACTCAGTTTTCCTCGCCCGACAAAGTTGTTCGCCGGCGTTGAACCGGGCGATATGGTGTATTTCGTCCATTCCTACCATGTGCTGCCGGACGACCCGGATGTGGTCGCTGCCACGAGTACTCACGGCAAAGATTTTGTAGCCGCTATCGAGCGTGACAACGTGATGGCGGTGCAGTTTCACCCCGAAAAAAGCAGCGCCGTCGGCATGAAGATTTTGGATAACTTCGCCCGACTTTAGATATTTCAAAGGTTGGTCATGCTCGTTATTCAATTCTTATTAGTGATGCTCGGCATCCGACTCTTCCTACCCATGTTCGGAATTAAATTTTTCAAAGCGCAGCCGACCGACTATATTCTTAAGTACTCGTCCGGGCGTGTTCGCCGCGAGGGCATGGGGCTGGCTTTTTATTACCTGTCGCACAACACGCAAATTGTGGCCGTGCCCACCAGCAGCACCGACGGCAACTTCATCTTCAACGAAGCCACCAACAACTTTCAGGCCGTTACCATTCAGGGACAGTTCACCTATCGCATTGCCGAGCCACGACAGGCCGCGTCGCTTCTGAACTTCACGCTGGAGCCGTCGCGTCGCAGCTATCTATCGCAAGACCCGGAGAAGTTGCCGCAGCGCATTGCCAACATCATTCAGGTCGAGACACGCGGCGAAATTCAGCGTCGCTCGCTGGAAGAAACCCTGCGCGATTCGCAGGCAATGGCTGGTGTCGTGTTGGGGCGCATCCGCGACGCGCAGTTGCTGCAAGCGATGGGCGTCGAGCTTATCAGCATCTTCTTTGTTTCGGCTAAACCAACGCCTGAAGTCGCTAAGGCACTCGAAGCCGAGTATCGCGAAACCCTGCTGCGCAAAGCCGATGAAGCAATTTACGCGCGCCGCGCCGCCGCCGTGGAAGAAGAGCGCAAAATCAAAGAAAACGAGCTGAACACCGACATTACGCTCGAACAGCATCGCCAGCAACTGATCGAGCTTGAAGGTAACAACGCGCAGCGCGAAGCCGATTTTCGTGGCCGCGCGCTGGAACAGGAAGCCGAATACCGAGCGCGAGCCAGCGAATTGGAAATGGCGGTTTATCGCACAATGGAGCCGCCGACCATTCTGGCACTGGCCATGAAGGAACTGGGCCAAAACGCGGCGCGTGTCGGCAACCTCACCATTACGTCCGAAGTGCTGTCGGCCTTGCTCAATTTGCCATCGAACGTGGCTCCTGGTGCATCGCCCGTTCCGCCGCCAACGCAAACGCCACCCGCCGCATCCACTGAACCGCCATCGAGTACTCGGTCGCAGCCGTCATGAGCACCGACGTTCCTAACACACCTGTCGAGAAATTCGTCGTCGTCACCAGGCAGACGGCGCTGGAAGAACTTGTTGAGCGATTCAACACGCGCGAGCAGGCCCGCTTTTACATCGAGCACATGGGCGCTTCGTTTTCCGAATACGAAGCCGCTCACGATACTTATCATGCGTCGCTGAATGCATTGAAAGCGGCGCTGCCCGACACGGTGCGCCAGCAATTCATCGAACGCGCCTTTTTGCCCAACTTCACCTTCGGGCCGAACGATTGTGTCGTCACTCTGGGGCCGGACGGCCTGGTTGTGAATACGGCCAAGTATCTTTCGGGCCAGCCACTCATCGCCTTTAATCCCGACCCGCAGCGCATCGACGGCGTGCTTCTGCCATTTCACATATTCAACGCACCACGAGTACTCGCGAGCGTGGTGCGCCGCAATTACGCAGTCAAGAAAGTCTCGATGGCCAAAGCGCAGCTCAACGACGGTCAGGTTTTGCACGCCGTGAACGACTTCTTCATCGGGCAGCGCACGCATGTTTCGGCGCGCTATGCGTTGCGATTGCAGGGCGCACACGGCGAAGTCTCGGAACATCAATCTTCAAGCGGCATCATCGTTTCGACAGGCGCGGGATCTACCGGTTGGCTGCGTTCGATTCTCACCGGAGCTGCCGGTGTCGTACAGGCGCAGGAAGACCTGAGCGCCCAGGCGCAGAGTGCCGAGCCAACGTCCGACATGGGCCGCTTCGACTGGGAAGCCGATTATCTGGTTTTCAGCGTGCGCGAGCCGTTTCCCAGCAAAACCTCGGCGGCGCGCACCGTGTTCGGACGCATCGAAGGCGGGGACACCTTGGAAGTCGTTTCGCAGATGCCGCAAAACGGTGTTATCTTTAGTGATGGTGTGGAAGCCGATTATCTGGAATTCAACAGCGGAACAATCGCTAATGTTGGCCTATCGGAAAAGAAGCTGCACCTTGTGACCTACACTTATTAGAACCATCATGGATAACACTTTTGTCGAGCTATTACGCCAGGCTTTAGATAACCAGTCGCCGGTCGGCGTTTTTTGCGATCCGAACGATCCGGCGGCCTTTGCGGCGGGCTGGGTCGAGGCCGTCACCGACGAGCACGTTCTGTTGCGACACATGTCGCCGCACGGGCGCTACGACGGCTACCGGCTGCTTAACATCGAAGACATTTTTCGCCTCGACTCCACGGGGCGCTATCTAGAGCGCTTGCGTTTGCTATCGCAGGTGCGCGAAGAGCGTTTCCCCCGCCTGCTCAAAGCCGATATTGAGGACGACGCCAATCTCTTGACGGAAACGTTGCTGGCCGTGCAAAGCAATGAATGGCTGGTGCGAATCTTCGTTCTGGATGGCGATGACGAAGCGGGCTGGGTCAAGAACATCGCGCACGATACGGTGACGATTACACGCGTGGATCACTTCGGCGTGGCCGATTTTGAGGCGACGGTGCATCTCGAAGCCATTTCCGAAATGCACTGCGATGACGAAGAGCTGCAAGACCTGCGACTGTTGGCACGCCGCAACGAAACCGAGCCACCGGCTTGGCTAAAGATTTAAACTCCAACTATGTCTTTTGAAATCATTCCCGCTATCGACCTGCGCGGCGGACAGTGCGTGCGCCTGCTGCAAGGCAACTACAACGAAGAAACCGTATATGGCAACGACCCGGTTGCGATGGCCAGGCGCTGGCAGGACGAAGGTGGCACGCGCCTGCACGTCGTCGATTTGGATGGCGCACGCGAAGGCGCTCCCGCGAACCTGGAAGTAATCGGCCAAATCGCGCAGGCGCTTTCCATTCCCGTTCAGATGGGCGGCGGATTGCGCACGGGCGAAGCGATTCAACGAGTACTCGATGCGGGTGTGCAGCGCTGCATCATCGGCACGCAGGCGGCGGCACGTCCCGAATGGGCGCAGCAAATGTTCGCGCAGTTCGGCGACAGCATCATTCTCGGCATTGACGCGCGCAACGGCATTGTGGCCACAGAGGGCTGGCAGGAAAGCAGCGGCATTCCTGCCGTGCACTTCGCACAGGCAATGCAAAACGCCGGTTGCGCGCGCATCATCTTTACCGACATCGCACGCGACGGTACCCTCGCCGGGCCGAACGCCGCTGCGCTGCGCGAAATTGCCGAAGCGGTTGAAATTCCGGTTATTGCCAGCGGTGGCGTTCATAAATCGACTGACGTGCGAATCTTGCGCAACATTCCCAATGTGGAAGGCGTGATTGTGGGCAAAGCGCTCTATGAAGGTACGGCGACGCTGCCGCATCTTATCAAGATTGCCGGCGAACGCGAGACCCAGGAAGTGAGTACTCAGGAGTAATCATGCCGGCGAAAAGAATCATTCCCGCTCTGGATATTAAAGATGGCCGCGTCGTAAAATGCATTAAATTCGAGAACATGCGTGATGCCGGCGATCCGGTCGAGCGCGCCGCGTATTATGACGGGGCCGGTGCCGATGAACTGGTCTTTCTCGACATCACCGCCAGCCACGAGCGGCGCGACATGGTGGAGGACTTAGCCGCGCGCGTAACCGAAGAAGCCTTTATTCCGTTCACCGTCGGCGGCGGCCTCAAAACCACCGATGAAATGGGACGAGTACTCGCTGCGGGTGCCGATAAAATTTTTATCAATACGGCAGCGTTTCAAACACCGGATTTAATTGAAGAAGGTGCGCGCAAATTTGGCGTGCAGTGCATCGTTGTGGCAATTGATGCCAAGCAGCGCGCCGAGAATAGTTGGGAAGTGTTTCTGCACGGCGGCAGAACACCGACCGGCAAAGACGCTGTTGAATGGGCATGCGAAGCCGAGTCGCGCGGCGCCGGTGAAATCCTGCTCACCTCAATGGATGGCGACGGCACACAGGCCGGCTATGACATAAAGTTAACGCGCGCTGTGGCCGAAGCGGTGAACATTCCGGTTATCGCCAGCGGTGGCGCGGGCAACATCGACCACATTTACGAGGCGCTCACTGAAGGCAAAGCCGAAGCCGCACTTGTCGCCTCGATTGTGCACTACGGCAAATACTCCATAAAGCAAATCAAGGAAGAGCTACGCGAACGTGGCATTGCAGTGCGTTTATGAAAGGAACCGCAGAGGACGCAAAGGACGCGGAGGAATGGCAAAGAGAGGAGTTATGGGTGTTCGTATTGTATTTCTCTTCTCCCCAACCTCTGCGCCCTTTGCGTCCTCTGCGGTAAAACAAAAATGAAAAAGATCCTGTTGCTTGGCTCCGGTGAGTTGGGCAAAGAGTTTGTCATTGCGTGCCAGCGATTGGGGCAGCACATCATCGCTGTCGATTCGTATGCCGGTGCGCCCGCGATGCAGGTCGCTGATGCGTATGAAGTGGTTGATATGCTCAACGGTGAGGCGCTCGACCGGCTGGTGAGTACTCACCAGCCCGACATCATCGTGCCCGAAATCGAAGCCATTCGCACCGAGCGCTTTTACGATTACGAAAAGCAAGGCATTCAGGTTGTGCCCAGTGCGCGCGCCGCGAATTTCACCATGAACCGCAAGGCGATCCGCAACTTGGCCGCGCAGGAACTGGGGATTCGCACAGCCAATTTTGCCTATGCCAAAACGCGCGCAGAGTTTGATGCCGCCGTGCAACAAATGGGCATTCCCTGCGTGGTGAAACCGTTGATGTCGTCGTCCGGCAAAGGACAATCGACGATTAAAAGTGCGCATGACATCGACAAAGCGTGGCAATATGGAATCACTGGTGGCCGCGGCGACGAAGCCGAAGTCATCGTTGAAGAGTTCATCGAATTCGAAAGCGAAATTACGCTGCTGACGGTGACGCAGCAGAACGGGCCGACACTGTTTTGCGCGCCGATTGGTCATCGCCAGGAGCGCGGCGATTACATGGAAAGCTGGCAACCGTGCGCCATCAGCGGTGAGCAGTTGCACGAGGCGCAGCGCATGGCCGCAGCAGTCACCGAGTCGCTGGGCGGCGCGGGCATTTGGGGCGTGGAGTTTTTCCTCGCCAAAGATGGTGTCTATTTTTCGGAACTATCGCCGCGACCGCACGATACCGGCATGGTCACGCTGGCCGGCACGCAGAACCTGAACGAGTTCGAGTTGCACGCGCGCGCCGTGTTGGGCCTGCCCATACATCAGGTGGAGCTTTTGAAAGCCGGAGCCAGCTCCGTCATACTGGCAACAGAGGCATCGCAGAGCGCGCCGTCTTACAGCGGCATAAACGACGCTTTGAGTACTCGCAAAACTGATATTCGCATCTTTGGCAAGCCGTCAACGCGCGTGCATCGACGCATGGGCGTTGCGCTGGCTTATGACGAGATCGGAACCGACATAGACGAAGTCCGCCGCGTCGCCAATGAAGCGGCGGCCAAAGTAAAAGTAGAAATCTGAGAGGACATAATGTTCTGGGACGAATTGAAGTATGACGATAAAGGTTTGGTGTGCGGTGTTTTTCAAGATTACCAGACCGGTGAAGTGATGATGGTGTCGTGGCTCAACAAAGAAGCCGTGCAGAAGACATGGGAAACCAAGCGCACGCACGTTTTCCGGCGCAGTCGCGGCTACATCATGATGAAGGGTGAAGTCAGCGGCAACGTGCAAATTGTGCATGAGATGATTGCTGATTGCGACCGCGACGCCATCGTAATCAAAATCGAACAAATCGGCGGCGCAGCCTGCGCGCACGGTTATCGCAGTTGCTTTTACGAGCACGTGCGTGAAGACGGCAGCATGGAAGTCGAAGGCGAGCCGCTCTTCGATCCCAAAGCCGTTTACGGGCAGTAAATCATGGCCACAGTCCGCGACCTACTAAAAGCCATTGATGCGCGCTACCCTCTGGCACGCGCCGAAAAGTGGGACAAAACCGGCCTGCTGATCGGCGATGCGCAAGCGCCAGTGCAGCGAGTACTCGTGGCGCACGAAGTGACGGCGCAAACCATCGAGGAAGCACGCGGTCATGAGGCGCTGGTGGTTTACCATCCGCCGATTTTCCGCGCTCTGGAGAACCTGGACTTCAAGAATCACACTGCGCGGCTGGCGGCACAGTGCATCGCGCAGGGATTGAATGTGATAGCGGTTCACACTGCGCTCGATGGAGCGCCACAGCCACACGCGCTGGGCGACAAGTTGGCGGAAGAACTGGGGCTGCAGAACATGCAAGTGCTTAAACCGAGCGGGTATGAGCCGTTGTTTAAGATTGTGGTGTTTGTGCCGCCTGAAGCGCTGGACAAAGTCAGCAACGCGATGTGGAATGCCGGTGCGGGCAACATCGGCAATTACGACCGCGCTGCGTTTCGCAACAAAGGAACAGGCACGTTTCGTCCCCTGCCCGGTGCCGATCCGTATGACGGCGAAATCGGCAAGCAGCAGGAAGCCGACGAATGGCGCCTCGAAGTTATTGTTCCGGCGACGCAGCGCGACGAAGTGATTCGTGCTATGCAAGCAGCGCATCCCTACGAGGAAGTCGCCTACGACGCTTATCCATTGCACAACATGGCCGAACCGTTTGGCGCCGCGCGCATGGGTGAACTGCAAGCGAGTACTCGCTTGCACGATTTCGCACAACAAGCGGCTGTCAATCTACGCGCGCCAAGCCTGCGCCTTGTAGACTCAGGAAGAGACGAAGTGCGCAAAGTGGCATGTGTGCCCGGCGCAGGCGCCAGTTACATTGAAGCCGCCGCACGCGCCGGATGCGATTGTCTGGTGAGCGGCGACTTCAAACATCACGATGCTTTAATGGCGCAAGCTCATGGGCTGTCACTCATCGACGTAACACACACCGCAACCGAGCGCGCCGCCATCGGCATGATGGCTGATGCACTGGGTTCGCTGCAAGATGTGGAGATTGTGCGCAGTGCAATTGATACGAACCCGTTTCAGACCCAATCGGAGTAAACTGACGCCATGAGTACTCACGGGCGCGAACTGACGGACGACGAGCGCTGGGCGATTCTGCGTCGCTACGGCCTGGAAGTCGATCCGGTCATAGAGGCTTACGAAAAAGACGTTGATCGCACACTGCTGCGCGAGAATCTGCGGCGCAGTGTGGCCGAGCGCAGTGCTAATTTTTTGGCGATGGCCCGTTTTTCTGCTGAAGCCCAGCGTCTGCGCCAAAAGCGCCTGCGGCAAGCGACAAAGAGTGAACAGCCTGTGCCGTCGAACTCAAGATTATGACCGACTACGCGGCGCTGCTTCAAGCTCTTCTCGATGCGGAGATTGAGTTCATTGTCATCGGCGGGCTGGCAGCAATGGCACATGGCTCGCCGCGCTTTACTCAAGATGTCGATGTTGTTTATCGCCGCACACCAGAGAACATTCAGCGCTTGGCATTGGCTCTTTCTGCCCATGATCCTTACCTGCGTGGTGCGCCGCCTGGGCTGCCCTTTCGATGGGATGCCGCAACGATTCAACATGGTTTGAATTTCACTCTGACAACATCGCTGGGCGATATTGATCTTCTGGGTGAAGTGGCCGGCGGAGGCTCGTTCGAGGCGTTACGCGATCATGCGGTGCGCATTCCACTATTTGATTTGCCCTGTCTTTACCTCGACTTGCCGCATCTCATCGTCACGAAACGCGCGGCGGGGCGTCCCAAAGATTTCGAGGCCATCGCCGAGTTGCAGGCTCTGCTGGAAGAACGCGAAATGATGAAGCGTGATCTGTTACCTGATCTGTTACACGAGGAAGAAACATGAACCGCCTTTTATTTGAATTGCAGGAAGCCGACACGTTGATCACACGTTTAAAGCGCGAGCGGGGCAAATTGGACGACGGCACATACGTCCGCAGTGAACGCGACACGCTGCAAAAAGCTTACGAGGCCGAGCGCACGCGTCTCGGCATTCTTGGCGGAGAGCGCAGCGATAAAGAGTTGCAACTCAAAAGCACCGAGGAAAAAATTGCGCGCCAGCAAAGCCGCCTCATGACGGCAACCAGTTCGCACGAAATCACCGCCCTGGAGCGCGACATCAAAGCCTTGGGAAACATGCGCAGCAATCTCGATGAGGCCATCCTCAACCTGATGGATGAAATCGAAACGACAAGCGCTCGCCTGGCGGAACTGGAAAACGAACTAAACGAAAAAATAGACGAAACAACAAATGTTGAAAAGCAGTTCACCGTCGAAACCGCCCGACTGGAACGCGAACTGGTTGCCGCGCAAAAACAGCGCGATGAACTCACCGCCCAATTGGATGCCACCGCTCTTAACAAGTATCAGGCCGTGGCCGACAAGCATCACGGTGTAGCCGTGGCGCATCCCGAAAAAGGCAACTGCTCGGCCTGCGGCATGACGCTCACGCCATTCAACCTCAAAGAAGCCAAAACGCAAGAGTGGCCCACCTGCGAAAACTGCGGTCGTTTGCTGTTCATTGGTTGATTTGCATGCAACAAGCGCAATGCCTACAGGCAAACGACTTGTGCAACTTATGCCCTCTTTAAAAATCGTTGCGTTGTGCGTGATTGCCGCCGTTCTTTACGGCATTTTGCACGACCAGATCACAGCCCGCCTTTGCGTCGAATACTTCACGATTGGCCATCCAAATATCTTCGGCACCGATTCTCCCACTTTGCTCGGTTTTGGCTGGGGCATTGTCGCAACGTGGTGGGTTGGTTTTCTACTCGGTTGTCTGCTGTGTGTAGCGGCTCGATATGGCAATGCGCCCAAACTGAATGCGCACGATCTGGTGTGGCCCATTTGCTTGATGATGCTATGCTGCGCTGGCGTGGCCACACTCGCCGGCATAATCAGTTACTTTCTGGCGAGTTCCGGGGTTATTGCCCTCTCAGAGCGCATGGCTGCGGCGGTTCCATCCGAAAAACACATCGCTTACCTGACCGATCTGTGGACACATAATGCGAGTTACATCGCCGGATTTCTCGGTGGTGGAGTACTCGCAATGGTCATTTGCGTGAAACGAGGAAAGCTGCATCACGCTGCAACACGACAACGGTTCGACGAGAACAGAACGAGAACAGGTTGTCGTTGTTCTGAGCGCGGTATTATTTCGCTTCTTTTCACACGGCATGGCATTGGAAACTTCATTATCGACCGAGTTGCCTTCAAGCGGCGTTGCTCGTTTTCTGCTTTCGTGGCGCTTCTTGCGTCCGGCGGCCATCGCTTATCTCGTCGCGGTGTCGTTGCTGTGGGTCGTGCTGATTGCAATGTGGCTGGGCGGCAAGAACGGGCGCGATGCACAGGGCGATGTGCTTGGCCCCGATTTCCCGGCCTTCTACACCGCAGGCTGGATGTTGCGCCACGGAGAAGCCGACAAACTGTATGAAGCGGCACGCCAACGTGAGATTCAGCAAAGCTTTCTGCCGGGTATGAAAGGCGTCTCGGCCTACATCAATCCGCCACATTATGCGTTGCTGATGCAGCCCTTGAGTACTCTGTCTTATTCCACCGCGTTTACGGTGTGGACGCTTTTTTCTTTGAGTTGCTTTGTGGCCGGCATCATGTTGCTGCGCACAATCTTGCCGGAGTTACAAACGCAATGCGGCAACTGGCTGATGGCGCTCGCTCTGGGTTTTACGCCGGTTTACTACGCGCTTAGCGCGGGACAGAACACGGGATTTACGCTGCTGTTGCACACGGCCATTCTGGTAGCCCTGGTGAAGCGTCGCGATTTCGTGGCCGGTTTTCTGATCGCAGCGGGCCTGCTGAAGCCGCAACTGTTTTTGCCGCTTTTGCCGCTGCTGGTAATCGCGCGTCGCCCTAAAGCGCTGGGCGCGTTTGCCATTGGCGCGGCGATTGTGTGCTTCGTAACGTGGCGCGTTGTCGGATTGTCTGTGGCGCAAGAATGGTTCGCGACTCTGTCGAACGCGCAGCATTCGGAGATGGCGCGGACTTATGCCACGAACATCATACAGCAGTCGTATAAAATGTTTTCGTGGCAGGCGTTCTGGCGCTTGTTGCTGGGCGCGAATGGGGTTGCTTCGGCGCTGGGATGGTTGTGCGCACTGGGCGTTTTCGCGGCGCTGTGTCGCTGGTGGCGTAGTGCCGGGCACGATTTGCCGTTGTGCTACGCGCTGGCGGTATGCGCCACGATTGTGATGGTGCCGCACGTTTTTCTGTATGATCTGGCGCTGCTTGTTTTGCCCGGACTGGTGCTGGCCAACCGAGTACTCGCTTTGCCGGCGGAGCGTCTCGTAGCGCTCCGCTTCACAATGTTGATGATCTTTGTCGGGGTTGTTCTTATCGACCAGGCGCAGTGGACGCGCGTGCAGTTCATGGTGCCGCTGCTCACTGTCACAGCACTGCTCGCGGCTCGCCTGTTGCTGCACAATGAAGACGCAGCCGTTGCACCGTTGCAGGCAAGCACGGTATGAGAATTGTGCGCCAAGACAGGCGAAAACAACGCAGATTGTGGTTGTTGCCGGGCATTGTATGCCTGCTGTCTATAGCCGTAGCTTCCATAGCGATGAGCAATCCCACAAACTTTGCCGCCACCCGGCCCGACCATTCCGACCTACAACTGCGCACGCGCGTTTATGGCGTCGCGGCAGCAGACGCCGTATCTGCCGTGAGAGAAATCATTCCCCGTTTGCGCACCTATGGCCGTCTCTGGCGCATGGAGACTTCCAGCATCCGGCGTGACACAGTCGTTGTAACGTGCGAAGTTCCCGTCCTGTTTTTCACAGACGACCTTAAAGTCACAGTTCACGCGCAAGGTGTTCACGCGCAGGTCGATGTCGAATCTCGCTCGCGGGTTGGCCGTGGCGACTTCGGCGAGAACCGGCGTCACATCATTCAACTTCTGCACGCGCTCGATGCAAAGTTGAACGAACGAATGGTCGTCGGATAAACAATTTCAAAGAAAATTTATGTGCAATCACCGCAATGGCAAACTAGTTGCAAGATTAGTTTTCAGAGCACGGCAGACTGAGCCGGAGACGGTTCGACGCGCTGCCAAACACAAGGGAGGGAAACACACAATGATCAAACGTTTTATTGCCGAAGAAGAAGGACAGACACTGGTGGAGTATGGCCTGCTGGTCAGCCTCATCGCCCTGGTCGTCATCGCCGTTCTAACGCTGTTGGGCCGCAAGGTTCAGACCGTCTTCAA
>DASVRI010000032.1:0-31483 GCA_036388675.1 Abditibacteriaceae bacterium
GCTTGCTTGATCTGATTTAGCCCGCGCGCTGCCGCTTGCGGTTAGTAGCTTCACATCTTCTCGGCGCTATCTGAAGTTGAGAGCGCCATGAACGGGTACTCAGACGAACCATACAACTTCTATGAGCCTTCGGGCAGGCGCGTTCCCAGCGCGACACGCGGCAATCCGGCTTGCCGGGCCATGTCCATCACGCGCACCACGCGAGCGTATTCAATTTTTTCATCGCCTTTGATGACGACGCGTGTCGCGGCGTTGTGGCGCGCGCGCACCTGCATGGCACTTTGCACCTGTTCTTCGCTGCTGGCCCTGCCATCAAGGTAGATGCCGCCGGCGCGCGTCAGGGCGATGTTAAGATCACCGTTTTGGTCGGGTGTGGTTTCCTGCGTCCGGGCAGCGGGCAGATTCATGTTCAACCCGGCTTCTTTAACAAAGGCCGTGGTGGCCATAAAGATGATGAGCAACACCAGCGTCACATCAACCAGTGGAATGATGTTGATTTCGGCCATTGGCGTGGAAGCGCCACGTCGTTTGCCGCGCCCCACACTACCGAGTTGCAACACCCTCACCTGCGCTCTCGGCGACGACACCATTATCCGAAGCGTGCGTTTCAACACGGCGGTTGTGCGGCAAACGTGATGTCAGGTCGAGCGCGTGGTTTTCGATACGCAACGACAAATCGTTGACGCGTGCGCTGAAGTAGTTGTAAGCCATGACAGCCGGAATCGCAACGCCGAGGCCCAGAGCCGTTGCCGTGAGCGCCTCCGCGATGGGCGCGGCTACGATGCGCGCACCTGTCTGGCCCGATGCCGCGATGCGTCCAAACGCGTCCAGAATGCCCAGAACGGTACCGAAAAGGCCGATGTAAGGTGCTGTCGAAGCGACCGTTCCCAGCACCGACAGGTTGTGCGTCAACGTGTTGCTTTGCATGACGACTTCCTGAGCTACGGCGTCGCGCACCACCTCAGGCAAGGCATCGTCGTGACTGAGGCCCGCCGCCAGAGCAACTGTGCTCGGCGCGCTGCCCGCATCGACAAACGTTTTGGCTTCGTCGAAATTGCGGCGCGACAACAGGTTGCGCAACGATGAGTACTCGTTTTCTTCGAGTTGACGCACGCGCTTCAAGGTGAGGACGCGCTCGATCATCACGGCGACCGAAACGACGGAATACAACACCAGAACCGCTTTGGCCAACAAAATACCTAACCCGACAAGGCCGCCGTGCGAGGCGATCCATCCCATGACTTTCTCCTTATTGCTGCTGTGAACGCGCACGCGCTCTGGACGCTCGATTCAGGAATTTTCAAGCGCCCTATCATTGTATGTTTCTGAGCGCTGTGGCGCCGATGGGTTGCCTGCGCTGAAGCGGAGTGCCAGAGCTGATAATGTCGAAAGTCACGGCGTAGGGGCGCAGTGCATTGCGCCCGGATGTGGTTGCCGCACCATAAGGGCGCACGCCATGCGCCCCGACAAACATAACAGGGACACGACAACGTCCGTAAAACACGCTTTGGGTGGAGAATCTGTCCAACGAATTTTAGCTTCCGACTTCGCGCTCAGTTCACGAATGCGTCGTAGATGGCTTGCGCGGCGCGCTGGTATTCGCTGGCTTCAACCCCCACGATGATATTGATTTCCGACGCGCCCTGCGAGATCATGCGCACGTTGACCTGAGCATCACGCAACGCGGCGAAGAGTTGTCCCGCCACCCCGACGCGATGCGCCATGCCTTCGCCCACGGTTGCAATAAGTGCCAGGCCACCGTAGGTTTCCACACGGTCGGGTTCGAGTACTCGCTTGAGTTCGCGCAGCACACCGGCTTCTTTGCCTTCGAGTTGCTCATCCGACACGATCACCGACATTGAATCAATAGCCGAGGGCATGTGCTCGAACGAAATGCCTTGGGTTTCCAGCACTTCGAGCACGCGCCGACCGAAACCGCGCTGCTGGTTCATCATCGACTTTTCGATGTAGATGGTCGTAAAACCAGTGCGCCCCGCCAGGCCGACAATCGCATCATCCGAAGCGGCGCGCTGCGATACAATGCGCGTGCCCACGTCTTGTGGACGATTGGTATTCTTAATCTGAATCGGAATGCGGGCTTCGCTGGCCGGAAAGATCGTTTCTTCGTGCAGCACGCTGGCACCGGCATACGCCAACTCGCGCAGTTCGCGATAGGTCACTTCGGCAATCGCTTTCGGTTTTTCCACCACGCGAGGATCGGCCATCAACAAGCCGGAAACGTCCGTCCAGTTTTCATAAACCGAAGCGCCCACGGCTCGCGCCACAACGGCGCCCGTAATGTCGCTGCCGCCGCGCGGAAACGTTTTAATGCGGCCCTGACGGTCACGCCCGTAAAAGCCCGGAACAACGTAGATGCTGTCGCCGTTCATACGCGCCGCGAGGTTGGTGTAGGAAATTTCGTCCAGTTGCCCTTCCTCGTTGAAGCGGATGCATTCGCCGGACGGCACAAAGGTCGCGCCGAGAAATTCGGCGATGAGGCAGGCGTGGAAGTATTCGCCGCGCGCCGCCATCCAGTCGCGCGTGGCCAGCGAGCGGTCGTCGCCTGCCGCTAAACGTGACAACTCGTTTTGCATCTCGACAACGGGGCCGCTGACCGGCGATACATGGAGGTCGCGCGCGATTTGTTCATAGCGTTCGCGAATGAGGCGCAGCGGTTCGCGGTAATCGAGCTTCTGTGCGGCCAGGTGCCAGCACGTCAGGAGCAAGTCGGTGATTTTTTGATCGCTGCGATTGCGCTTGCCCGGCGCCGAAACCACCACAAAGCGACGTCGTGGGTCGGACTGCACAATGGCGGCGACTTTGCGAATCTGCACCGCATCGGCCAAGCTGGTGCCGCCGAACTTGCATACAATACGTTCCGCAGGCACGGTCGAGTACTCGTTATGGGTTGGGGCTTCTTCTGGAGAGTTCATCGCACGCTATTTTACCGAAAACTGTGCGAGGAATGCGACGCACTTGAGTCAGGCTTGTCACAGCGGCGTCCTCCAGGCCTCGTCGATCTGCTCCCAACTCAGGTTCTTGACATGACCATCAGCAAAGAGCACGTTGTAGCGACTCGCGAGGGGTAACAGCGTGCCGTGCCAGCGACCCGCGCCATCAAAGAGCACATTCAATGAGGCAGGAGTTTGAAAGGAAGCCTCAGAGGCCCGGCGCGCCGCGATTTCGGTGCGGTAGTAGTAGCTGGTGCCGAACTTCTCATAACTGGTGGGGAAAGCGTTAAGAATCGCGCCGCTGAATTCATGGACGGCAATGCCCTTATCGGCTGGACAGGCGAAGATCTGGCGAGAAGGCACGTAAGGCTGTAGCACCTCATGCACCAAACCGATGGAAGGAATGGAGACAGCAAACTCTGGAAACACGGCCCAGCCTCCCGGTGCGGCACGATCGGAAGGATCAACGGCGTGCGGAAACAGTCCGTCGTAATCCTGCGCATACATGGCGATACCCAGGCCGATCTGCCGCAAGTTTGAGGCGCACATCACCTGGCGCGCTTTGCCGCGCGCTGTCAGAAAAGCGGGAAACAACAACGCGGCCAGCAAACTTATAATAGCCAGCACGACAATGACTTCAATGAGCGTGAAAGCGCGAGCGCGACGAGGGTGCAGTTGTGGCATAAGACTTTGTAAAGAGGCACTGATAACGGAACACCGCAAGTCGCGCTCTGAACTTGCGGTGTCATGAACAACTGAATAGCTTTATTTCACGCCAAAGCGCCACTTGAGCAACGCCGGAATTACCACTAACAGGTGAGCAGACTTTCATAGAGGTGCCCATCCAGGTTAACACGATAAAGAGCCGATCACCTTTGGACAGATCTCCACGTAAACAGTCGCGTGTGTACCCCGTATTATAGCCAAGACAAGGCAGTTAATAAGGAGCGGCATTACAGTTAAAAGTGTGAGGTTTGCTCTACGAATCCTTGAATTGTCTTCTTTGCTTGCTGCTGATTTTGAAGAAGTCATACGGAGGTGCAATTTCGACAGGAGGTGCTTCTACGGTGGCCGGCCAGGGCACACCCGTTATACGGGGTGCACGATTTGGCACTATTCTCCGTTCAGTAATGCGGCCACTGAGCCAGATAACTACACTATCCGGCCCGGCGTGAACCGAATCTGAAATCCGTATATCACGATACTTGTGGAAGTTCTCGCGTATCCATTTAGCATTTTGCAGCCTCATTTTCTCCAAGTTCTGCACCATCTGTGGATCTTTTTGCTGTTCATCACTCAATGTGATGGCTTTTGCAGTACCTGCCCAGGAAAAAGGCGGCGTCCCGCCTCCTAAATCCTCCTTGTCACCCAAACCAGCCTTTGCGGGATTACCAGGAATAATGTTCCATGCCGTCATTAAAGCGGCCTCATCATCAGGTTGAGCGCTGAGGAGCCGTTGTAAGACATCCTTGTTGCGATAAGCCCAGGGACGCAGCTTCTGCCGGATAGCCCTGGCTCTGGCAATGCGCTGATCGCGTAGTTCTTTAGCTTTCTGCGGGTCTTCCCAGGGACGCTCGACCTCCATTCGGGAACTGCCATCCACAGTTCGAGCACCTAGTGCATCCGGCATACTGCCCTCGTCAGCACGGCTGTTCAGGAAAAACAGCCCGCCAAATACACTTGCAGACATCACAAACATCGCTGTGGCTGCCATGGCCAAACGTCGCGTGCGCTGCTGGTTACCGTTTCCTTCTGCATTACTCATGTAATTCCTCCCTAGGAGAAGAATATTGAAGGAGGGGCGTCGCTGCCAAATCGTCCCTCTACTGGTCGGTGCATGTGAGTTCCAATGTGCCGGAAGGTTTTTGGGGTTGCACAGTTACGTGCTGTGGTCAGTGTCCGGCACTGGTGCGCCACAGAAAGAGAGGTGCTCATGATCAACACTCCGCGCAACACACCCATGAATGCACCTCCGCATAAAAATGCTACACAAAATATAGAGTGGCCAGTACTCGAATGACGAGAGTGTGACATACATTTGTTGAAGCAGTCAAAAGAGCGGCATAGAAGCGCTGCACAACAAACGGGGCAACCCCAGCATCCGGTATAATCTTCCTCATGCAATATCGAGTACTCGGTGCGACGGGCCTGCGTGTTTCGGTTCTTTCTTACGGGGCTTCGCCACTGGGGGGCGTCTTTGGCGACGTGACGGAAAGCGACGGCATACGCACCGTACACACTGCGTTGGATGGCGGCATCAACTTCATTGATGTATCGCCCTACTATGGCCTGACCAAAGCCGAAACGGTGCTCGGCAAAGCCTTGAAAAGCGTCTCGCGCGACAAGTATTACCTTGCCACCAAAGTGGGGCGCTACGGCGAAGACGAGTTCGACTTCTCGCGCGAACGCGTGACGCGCAGTGTCGATGAAAGCCTGCAACGATTGGGTGTCGATTACGTGGACATCATTCAATGCCACGACATCGAATTCGTTTCGCTCGACAAAATTGTCAACGAGGCGCTGCCTGCTTTGCGCGAAGTAGTGCGGGCAGGCAAAGCACGCTTCATCGGTATTACCGGATTGCCGCTGAAAATTTTCCCCGAAGTGCTGGGCCGCGCCGAAGTCGATACGATTCTGTCCTACTGCCACTACGCGCTTAACGACACGTCGTTGGAAACTTTGCTGCCGTTCCTGAAAGAAAAACGTGTCGGCATCATTAATGCCTCGCCGCTTTCCATGGGCCTGCTGACCAACAAAACATCACTGCCCGACTGGCATCCGGCACCGGCAGAACTTCGCGCCGCGTGCGCTCAGGCCGCCAAACATTGCCAGGCGCGCGGCGCTGATATTTCCAAACTTGCGGTGCAGTTTGCCGTTGCCAACGAAGCCATTCACACCACGCTGGTCGGCACGGCCAAAGCCGAAAACATCCAAAAGAATATCGCTTGGGCCGATGAACCGCTTGACGAGGAGTTGCTGAGCGACGTGCAGAGAATGCTTTCTCCCATCAAGAACCAGACGTGGCCCAGCGGTTTGCCCGAAAACAACTGAACGAGTACTCGTTATGCGCCTTTTAGACCTTTCTCAGCCCATTCACGATGGCTGCCCCAACTGCCCCACGCATCCGCTTGTCGAATCGAAAATCATCGCCGATCACGAGCCGGACGAGTGGCGCATGGAGCATTTGCATTTGGCCAGCCACACCGGCAGCCATATCGACGCGCCGCTGCACAAATTGGCCAACAGCCCAAGTCTGGATGACATGCCGCTGGAAACGTTTGTCGGCCCGGCTCTCATTGCCGATTTGCGCCATCTTGGTGCCGAAGCGCCCATTGACGCCGATGTTTTGCAAAGCCGCTTCAATGGCGACCTACGCGATAAAATCGTTCTGCTTGCTACGGGCTGGGGCGACAAACGTGCGCGCACCGATGAATGGTTCTATCGGGCGCCGTTTCTGTCGTCCGATGGTGCGACGTGGCTGCGCGATCAAAAGGTGCGCGGGGTCGGCATCGACCACTATTCGGTCGGCGGCGCGCAGGAACCGCGCAACGGCAACACGCATGCAATTCTGCTCGGCAGCGGCATCTGGATTGTGGAAGAACTGCGCTTTTCGGATGAAGTTCTGGCACTGCCGCAACCGGTGCAATTCTGGGCGCTGCCGGTGAACTTGAAGGCGCATTCCGGCGCGTGGTGCCGTCCCGTTATTGTCGTGGAAAGTTGAATATGAAAACCATAGTCTTACAAGAGCCGGAACGCTTTACCCTGACGGAAACGGATCAGCCGCCAACCGTTGCGCCGGGCGAAGCTCTGGTGCGCGTGCATCGCGTCGGCATCTGCGGCACGGATTTGCACGCTTATCGCGGACGCCAGCCGTTTTTTACCTATCCACGCACGCTGGGCCATGAACTGGGTGTTGAAGTTGTGCAAGTCGGCGCCAACGACAAAGGATTAGCCGTAGGCGACCACTGCGCTGTTGAGCCGTATTTGAATTGCAACAATTGTATTGCCTGCCGGCGCGGCAAACCGAACTGCTGCGTCAACATGCGAGTACTCGGTGTGCATATCGACGGCGGCATGCGCGAGTTCATCGCGGTGCCGGTTGAAAAGCTGCACAAGTCGGATACGTTGTCGCTCGATCAACTGGCCCTGGTGGAAACGTTGTGCATCGGCGCGCACGCCGTCCATCGCGCGCAGTTGGAAAAGGGCGAACTCGTTCTCGTCATCGGCGCCGGGCCGATTGGCCTTTCTGTGATTCAATTCGCGCAAGCCGCCGGTGCAAATGTCATCGTGATGGATATGAACGACAATCGCCTGCAATTTTGCCGCGAGCAGTTAAGTGTCGAGTACTCGATTGGCGCCGCTGATGACGCAATAAGTTGCTTGCAGGAAGTGACAAACGGCGACCTGCCAACCGCAGTTTTCGATGCCACGGGCAATCCGCAGTCGATGCAGGCGGCGTTCGACTATCCGGCGCACGGCGGGCGTTTAGTATTTGTCGGGCTGTTCCAGGGCGAAGTAACCTTCGACGACCCAAATTTCCACCGCCGAGAAATGACGCTGTTATCGAGCCGCAACGCAACGCCCGAGGATTTTGGTCATGTCATAACGCTGATGGAAAGCGGCGCCGTTGATACTACGCCGTGGATTACGCACCGCGCATCGCCCGGCACTTTGCTGCAAGAGTTTCCCGGTTGGCTGCAACCACAAAGCGGCATCGTCAAGGCCATGCTGGAGTTTTAAACGCGCTTCGCTCATCGGTGCAGTTCATAACCAGATGCGCCACAAAATGACGCTTTGCCTGTCTTAAGACAATCATTTTCAGCACCGTGACAGGAGGCGCATCAATGTATTCATCTCGTTTCCGGCGCGGAGCACGTTTTGTTGCCGTAGCGGGCGTGCTGTCAGTGTGTGCCGTAAGCGGCATGGCACAGCTCGAGAGTGCGCCATCATCGGCAACGAAAACCACGCCGGTTCATCAAGTCACGACATTCCCCAAACTCGTGGAGATGTCTCCTGTAAGCGACCGCATCTTGATGCTCACTCTGGTTGATGGCCAAGCATTTCACGAAACGCGCGGCAACGGTGGCGCAGATGGCCGAGTTATTTCGACACCGCTCAACCTGGAGAAAGCGGCGCAACCTGTTTCATATGCAATTACCAGCGTGGATGACGCGGCCTATAAAGCATCTCTCCATCCGCAAAAGGTAGGGCGCAAGAGCAAGGGGCAGGACTTCGTCAATAATCAGCAGAAGTTCCAGTGGGTGACGAATCACTCCCTTTATCTGGTTTTGCCCCACGCGATGCAGCGCGGCAAAACCTACAGCGTCTCTGTAGACGATTTGGCAAGCGGCATGCGGCAAATTTCCTGCACTTTCGATGAACGCAAAACACGTTCTGAAACCGTTCATGTCAATCATCTCGGTTACGTGCCCTCGGCGCCGCAAAAGTTTGCTTACATTTCAGCCTGGATGGGCGACTTGGGGCCGCTCTCGCTAAACGAGTACTCGGATGTGCAATTTCACATTGTCGAGCGCAAGAGCGGCAAGATTGTTTTCTCGGGCAAACCGACTTTGCGTCAGCAGCTTACACAGGCCGACGGAGGACAGCCCGATGAAGGCCCCAGCAACAACTACACCGGCGCTCCCTTGTGGCAATTGGATTTCTCTGGTTTCGCGACACCGGGAAACTACATCATCTCGGTCGACCGCATCGGCAGTTCATTTCCGTTTACCATCGGCGAGGATGTGTATCGTCAGGCGTTCATCACAACGGCGCGCGCTCTATATCACCAGCGATGCGGCATAGAATTGAAAGAGCCCTACACCAAATGGACGCGACCGGCCTGCCATGATTCGGCACAGCGAGCATTTCTTCAAACCTCGCATCGCTACATGGATAAAGCCTACAGCGATGGCCCGCGCAATGCAGTGGTGCCCCTAACCGGCGAGAAGCGCACTGATGTGTGGGGCGGCTGGCACGACGCCGGCGACTGGGATCGCGAGGGCTGGCATCCCGAAGTAGCGAACACTTTGTTGCTGACCTATGAACTGTCGCCGCAAAAGTTCCGCGATGGCGAGTTGAACATTCCCGAAAGCGGCAACGGCCTCCCCGACATTGTGGACGAGGCCCGCTGGGGCGTCGATTTTTACAAGCGCATTCAGCGGCCCGATGGTGGCATTTCCGTCGGCTTTTTCGAGAGCAGTTGGCCTCAAGGCGGCGAAACCTCCGACACCGATTCACTCATCTGGTATATGTATGCCGAAGAGCCGCTGGCATCTTATCGCTATGCCGCCATCGCGTGCCGTTTGGCGTGGTGCTTAAAAATAGCGGGCAAAGAAGCAGTTGGCACCCCTTATATCGAGAGCGCGAAGCGAGCCTGGCAATGGGCAGGCAAAAACATGCGCGAGGGCGACGAGGCCAAGGTGCGTGACGACCGCTTCCACGCCGCCGCGGCCCTTTATAAAGCAACGGGAGAAGCGCAGTATCAGGACGCCTTCAAACAAGACCTGCTCATTGACCAGCCCAAGACTCTGCTCTCCGAGTGGAGCAAGCGCGATCAACGCTGGGGCGCATGGACTTACGCCACAACCGACTGGCCCAACATCGATCGAGTACTCAAGGAACGTCTTGTCGCGGCAGCGCTACACTATGCCCAGGTCGATTTTGTGGAGACTGCTCAAAAACGTGGCGCACGTTACGCCTATAACTGGTATCTGCCGATGTGGTATGGTGCAGCGACGACTCCGAAAACGTTGCCGCTGGCGGTGGCGCATCATCTCAGCCGCGACGCGAAATTTGTAGCCCCTCAATATACAACATGTGATTTCATGCTGGGCGGCAATCCGCTTAACATGGTGTGGGTGACAGGGTTGGGCCACAAGCATCCACGGGAAGTTTTTCATCCCGATTCCTGGTATGACAACATCGCCGAAGTCGTTCCCGGCATTGTGCCGCTGGGCCCACATCGCTTAATAGTAGAAACAGCAACCGGCCCGTGGAGCCCGGCTTTTGCCCAGGCAACAGCTTATCCCCAAGTCAGAACATGGCCGCCACATGAATTGTGGTTCGAGAACCGCTTCTGTCCGCCAACCAACGAATTCACAATCGGCAGCATCGCCGAGGCCGTAGCAGCTTACGGGTCTTTGTGCGCCGATTTGCCTCCGGCGAAGCGATGATCTCTCCTCTCATGCCTTCGTGCGATTTCGGCCACAGCAAGGCACAGCCACCCTGGATATGAGGAACGATGGCGCGTCTCAGAACATCCCAAGCGTTATCTCATCCTGGTTGGCTCAAGCGCCGCGCAAGCTCAATTCCCGCTAGCAGGAAGTTATGAAGAAAATCAAATTTGTCCGCGCCGGGCGCGCCGCAGCGTGCATTGCCGCAGCGTGCATTCTGGCGAGCCATGTCACGGTCGGGCGCGCTCAAGGAGGCTTGGAGCCGGATGTCGTTGCGCCACTGGTTTCTCACCTCAACGTTCCGGCATTCGTTCCCGAAGAAGTGGTGGTGCAATTCCGCGCCGATGCCGCCGAAGCGCGACAGCAAATTGTGCGTGCCCGAGTGCGCGCCACGCTACGCAAACGGCTGCGCACTCCGCGCATGGGTGCCTGGGGAGCAAGTCGAGACCTGTGGACAAATCTTACGAACGGATAGCGCGATCAGCGCCATTGATTACTTGATCGACTTGAAGACACGGCACGGTATGAACATTGTTGCCATCAACGCGTCGTGGGGCGGCACTGGCTATTCGCAGGCACTGTTAGATGCCACTGTGCGAACCGCGGAAGACAACATTCTGTTTATCGCCGCTGCGGGAAACGACGGCTACAACAACTTCTATCCCAGTTTTCCGGCCAATTACAACACGACAGTGTCGCCGGTTACGATGCGGTGATCTCGGTGGCGGCGCTCGCACAGGACGGCAGCCTACCCTTCTGGTCGCACCACGGCTCGGGCAGCGTTGACCTGGGAGCACCCGGCGACAAGGTCACGTCCACCCTGCCGAACAATAAATACAAAGCTTTTAGCGAGACTTCGATGGCCACACCGCACGTCACCGGAGCCGCGGCGCTATATGCCGCCCGCTTCGTCGGAACAAGCCCGCCCAGCGCGGCGCAAATTCGCGAGGCTATTCTGGGTAGCACAATTCCGACACCATCGCTGGCCGGCAAGTGTGTCACCGGAGGACGCCTCAATGTCAGTGCATTCTGATGCGCTTGAGTACTCGTCCTTGAGTACTCAATGAGAACGGGCGAGCAACATTTGTGTTGCTCGCCCGTTTGCTGCATTTGCGGTGTGCTCACCCGACCGAAAGCAAATCGATGTGGCGGCCCAGGTGCTCGGCCAGGAATTGATCGTGCAAGTCGCTGTTCTCCCTCAACGTTTGGAGCAGCGCTTCCTTGAACGACTGGCCGTTTGCCAGGTGACCTTTGGTGAGTACAGAACCAAAAGTCACATGCAGCATTTGCCGGCCATCGTTGGCATCAAGAAACTCCTGTTCGCGCTGGCGTTGATCGAGATCAGCCGGGTTCTTCAAGCGCGAAAGCTGGGCCGAAATGTGATAGGAGGCACGATCTTCTTCAAAGCGCTCGCGCGAGTAAGTCAGGATTTCGAGAAAGAGTTGTGGTGCTTGGCGCGCCGCCACACGTAATGCTTCGAGATAACTGGTGCCGGCTGTTTTCACATGCAGCAAATCGCCGCAAATGCGACCGATGCTGGGGTAAATCGCAAATTTATCGGAGCCGCTGTGAACGCTGATTTTATAGGGGCCGCAATGCCGCGCAATGGCGACGTGCTGCTTCAGAGCACTCTCAAAAGCGGCAATATCGCCTTTGTAGTCGATGCCTTTTTCGAACTCACCGACAAAGCGCGGCGCCAGACTGACGACACGGACACCGCGTCGCTGTAATTCCAGCCCGATAAAGAGGTGCTCCAGCGGTGAAGTCGGCGTGTCGGTTTCATCAACCGAGATTTCGATTTCGCAGGCACGTCCGGCGTTTGCCTCCGCAATCCACGCCGCCATTTGCTGCGAGTAGTGAATCGCTTTGCCGTATTTGGCAACAGCACGCAGCAAATTCTCACGCTCGAAGCGCAGCGTCAAATTGTCGCTAACCTCGAAGCTCGTTTTCAAATACAACTCTTCAACCTGCTGCTTCGATTGCCACGCACCGAACTGCACTGCATCATCTAAGGACGCTTCTAACTGGCTTTGCGAGTACTCGTCAGCGCGATTATCGACATACTCCGACGGGTCAATGGTGAAGAAAGTAAAGCCGGCGTTCGCCATTAGAACCACATCGTCGCGCGTTTTTAAGTGATCGGCGTCGGCGCCCCAGGGTGCGTTCCAATCGTGCTGCTGTAGAGCGTTTTGCGCAGCGTGCATCACTTCATCGGGCGTGCGCTGCGTGCGCGTCATTTCACGAATCGATTGCTGCGCAAAAATCGGCACCAGTCGTCCGCGCTTGCAGGCCAGAATATGGCCCGGCGTGGCGAGACCAAGGCGGTCGCCAAAACCAAACGACGGCTGCAAACCCAGAACGCTGGGGCGTGGCAAAGCGTGCGAATCGTTGTGTAGGGAGTTATTCATAGCAGGATTTTCCTCAAGCAGTGGAACCATCTAACTTTTACAACATTTGCCCGGATGCGGCACATTCAACTTGCGCGCAGCGCCAATTAGCGCGAAACTTCCCTGCATGAGATCGACCACAAAAAAGCGCAAACCAAACCAAACCGAAACCACACGTATTCAGGAAAAGACCAACCAGCAAAGCAACGGGCGCCAGTCCGCGCATCGCGAGTACTCGGGCATCGTGCTCGACGGCTACGACCGCGCCGCCAGCCGCGCCATGCTGCATGCAGTCGGCTTTTCGAGTGACGATTTTCAGAAGTCGCAAGTCGGCATCGCCTCGACGTGGAACATGGTGACGCCATGCAACATGCACATCGACAAGCTGGCGCGCGAGGCGTGCAGCGGCGTGGACAGTGCCGGCGGCAAAGGCGTCATCTTCGGCTGTCTTGGCATTTCCGACGGCATTTCGATGGGCACCGAAGGCATGAAGTATTCGCTCGTGTCGCGCGAAGTCATCGCCGACTCGATCGAAACAGTCGTCGGCTGTGAAGGCTTCGACGGCGTTGTGGCCCTTGGTGGCTGCGACAAGAACATGCCCGGCTGCCTGATAGCACTGGCGCGTCTCAACCGTCCTGCTGTTTTTGTATATGGCGGCACAATTTTGCCGGGTTGCCACCGCAACCGAGATGTCGACATCGTGTCGGTTTTCGAAGCTGTGGGCCAGCGCGCCAATAACGCGATTGATGATAAGGAACTTGGCGAAATCGAGGCGTGTGCCATTCCCGGCCCCGGCTCGTGCGGCGGCATGTATACGGCGAACACCATGGCCAGCGCGATTGAGGCACTCGGCATGAGCCTGCCCAACTCCAGCGCGCAGGCCGCCATTTCGCCCGATAAAGACGACGATTGCCGTCGTGCCGGCGCCGCCGTGGTGAACCTCATCAAAAAAGGCATTCGCCCGCTGGACATCATGACGCGCGAAGCCTTTGAAAACGCCATCACGGTTGTAATTGCTCTCGGCGGCTCGACCAACGCCGTATTGCACCTGCTGGCGATGGCGCACGCGGCAGGCGTCAAACTTTCCATTGATGACTTTACGCGCATCGGGCGCAACGTGCCCGTATTGGCCGACTTGAAGCCCAGTGGCAAGCATGTCATGGCCGACCTGGTGAACATCGGTGGACTGACGCCACTGATGAGTACTCTGTTGAAAGCCGGTTTGCTGCACGGCGACTGCATGACCGTCACGGGCAAAACCGTCGCGCAAAACCTGCGCGGTGTGAAGCCCTATCCCAAAGATCAAACTGTGGTGCGTCCGCTGAAAGACCCGGTGAAGAAAGACAGCCACCTCGTCATTCTTTATGGCAATCTTGCGCCGACTGGTGCCGTTGCGAAAATCAGCGGCAAGGAAGGTTTGCATTTCACCGGCAAAGCACGCGTTTTCGAGTCGGAAGAAACGGCACTCGACCGTATCCTGGACGGCACCATCAAAGCCGGTGATGTGATTGTGATTCGTTCCGAAGGCCCGCGCGGCGGCCCCGGTATGCGTGAGATGCTGTCGCCGACTTCGGCTGTTATGGGCAAGGGTTTGGGTAACGATGTCGCGCTGATTACCGATGGTCGTTTCAGCGGCGGCAGTCGTGGCTTTGTGGTGGGACATATCACGCCCGAAGCTTACGTCGGCGGCCCAATTGCCATCATCAAAAATGGAGATCGCATCACCATCGACGCCGAAAAGCACGAGATCAATCTTGATGTGCCGCAAGAAGAAATCGAACGCCGCCTCAGCAAGTGGAAGCAGCCCAAACCGCGCTACCGTCGCGGAGTACTCGCCAAGTATGCGGCGCAGGTTTCTTCCGCGCACGAAGGCGCCGTCACCGATAAGAACCTTTAATGCAAACATCCGACAGCTTCTCGATTCGCACCGCCACAGTGGATGATGTTCCGCTGATCCTTTCGCTCATCAAAGAACTGGCGGAGTACGAGAAGCTGTCCCACGCCGTTGTGGCAACTGAAGACGACTTAAGAATGTCGCTCTTCGGTGCGCGACCGGCAGCCGAAGTCGTTATCGGTTCTGAAGGCGTGGAGCCGGTTGGATATGCGCTGTTTTTCTCCACGTTTTCAACCTTCGTTGGCAAGCCGGGCATTTACCTCGAAGACCTGTATGTGCGTCCTTCCGCGCGTCGCAAGGGTTATGGGCGCGCGCTGTTGCTCCATCTGGCGCAACTCGCGCACAAACGTGGCTGCGGACGTTTGGAGTGGTCGGTGCTCGATTGGAACAAACCATCTATCAACTTCTACAAAAGCCTTGGCGCCGTGCCGCTGGACGATTGGACGGTTTTTCGCCTTGACAGCACGGCGCTGGGAGCATTGGTTTGTGAACCACGATGAACGCAAAGAAGTCACTTCGCATCAGTTGGCCACAGTTAATCTTCGGGCTTATCGGTCTGGGCATTTCGCTGTACTCGATTGTCGTCAAGCAGCGCATTGATGCCGGCGCGGCGACAGGTTGCGGCTTTTCGGAAACCATCAACTGCGATGTGGTCATCGGTAGCGAGAAGTATGGTACGTTTCTGGGTTTGCCGTGGGGCGCGTGGGGCGCGGCGTTTTTCGTGGTGGTGCTTTTGCTATCGGTCAACAGCGCAACGAGTACTCAAACGCCACGCCAAATCGCCACATGGCAACTCGGTGTTGCAACAGTGGGCATCCTGACTTCGGTAGCGCTGACTTACGTTTCCAAAGCATTGATCGGGGCGTGGTGTCCGGTGTGTATGGCAACGCACGTCACAACCACTCTGTTGTTCATCGCATCGTTGATGGCTTATTGGAAGGTGCGACGCAGCGAAGACGGCGAGAACGTTCTTCAAGCGAATCCCACCCAGGTTGATCATCAGCATTTGTAAGCTGTGCAGTCCTAAGCCGCGCAACAGTGTGACTTACTCTTACAACTTCGAAACTGCTGTGACGATACCATCGGCCAAGTTGTCACAGGCCGTATGTCATACCCCTACTTCAGACGATGCTTCTCTGGCATCATCACTTTAGCTGTCACGTCATCCACGGCTGCCAAATTGCTAGGAAGCGCCACGTCTGCCGTAATCGATTGCTTCCTATCAGCGAGATCTTATGCACCAGTCTGCTGCCGTATTATTCCAAAGCTACCTTGACGTGCGCTGCTTTACGGAAAAGCTGTGCGAACCGTTGCAAACCGAAGATTACGTCGTGCAATCGATGCCGGATGTCAGCCCGACCAAGTGGCACATCGCGCACACGAGTTGGTTCTTTGAGACCTTTCTGCTCAAGGCGAACCTGCCGCATTACCAATCGCCGCACCCGCAATACGACTTCCTTTTCAATTCTTATTACAACTCGGTGGGCGACCGTCATTGCCGCGCGCACCGTGGACTTATTTCGCGGCCAACCGTTGAAGAAACCTTCCGCTATCGCGCTTTTGTCGATGCGCAAATGGGTGAATTGCTGCACAGCGCGAATGAGGAGCAACTACAAAAACTTGCACCGATCCTTACTCTGGGCCTGCACCACGAACAACAGCATCAAGAGCTGTTGTTAACCGACATCAAGCACGTTTTCTCAGTTAACCCGCTGCTACCGGCCTATCGGGATAGGACGAGTACTCAGGCAGACCTGGTTCCATCACAACACTGGGTTTCATTTGACGAAGGAATCTCCGAAGTCGGCCACATGGGCGACAATTTCTGTTTTGATAACGAAGAGCCGCGCCACCGCGAGTTCCTGGAAAGCTTCGCACTTTCATCACGCTTAGTCACAAACGGCGAGTATCTGGAGTTCATGCAGGATGGCGGATATGAGCGGCCCGAATTCTGGCTTTCGGCGGGCTGGAGTACGGTGCAGCAAAACCAGTGGCAGGCGCCGTTCTACTGGGAAAAGCGCGGCACTGACTGGCAGATGTTCACGTTGTCCGGTCTGCACGAAATCTCACTCGATGAACCGGTGTGTCATGTCTCATTGTTTGAAGCGGATGCTTACGCACGCTGGGCCGGTGCTCGCTTGCCGGGTGAGGCCGAATGGGAAGTCGCCGCAGCAAACGCTCTGCAATCGGGTAATCGCATAACGGGCAACTTCGCTGATAACGGCGTGCTGCATCCGGTGCCGCTGCAAAGCAACAGTGATGATTCCACTATGGCGCAAATGTTTGGTGATGTGTGGGAATGGACACGCAGCCAGTATGTGCCCTACCCCGGCTATGCTCCGGCGGCGGGTGCGCTGGGTGAATACAACGGCAAATTCATGTGCAATCAGTTTGTGCTGCGCGGTGGTTCATGTGCCACGAGTGCATCGCACATTCGCCACACATATCGCAACTTCTTTCCGCCGGATGCACGCTGGCAGTTCTCGGGAATCCGTCTGGCAAAGGATCTCAGATGACTCGAGCGCACACAGTGCCGTCCGGCTTGGCCGATGCCCAGGCAAACATCCGAGTACTCGATTGTGCGCCGGACGCCGACGACTTCCTGCAAGAAGTGCTGCACGGGCTAAGGCAGCCGCAGAAAACGCTGCCCTGCAAATTCTTTTACGACGAGCGCGGCTCGCAACTCTTCGACGCCATCTGCGAACTGCCGGAATATTACCCGACACGCACCGAACTCGGTATCATGCAGGCGCATGTCGCGGAGATGGCCAAGTGTCTGGGCAGATCGTGTATGCTGGTGGAATTCGGCAGCGGCAGCGGCATTAAAACGCGCGTGCTGCTCGATCATCTGCAAGAACCTGTAGCGTACATTCCAGTCGACATCTCGCGCGAGTGCCTGCACAACTCGGCGGCCATGTTGCAGGCGCGCTATCCGGCATTGCGCGTGCTTCCCGTTTGCGCCGACTACACGCAGTTGTTTGCATTGCCTGTTGTGGAAATTCCGTATGCACGAAACGCAGTGTACTTTCCCGGCTCCACCATCGGCAATTTCACGGTGCGTGAGGCGCACGAGTTTTTGTGTCGTGTGGCCAAGCTCTGCGGGCCGGGCGGCGGTTTGTTGATCGGCGTCGATTTGAAAAAAGACAGGCATATTCTGGAAGCGGCCTACAATGATGCGCAGGGTGTCACAGCCGCTTTTAACTTGAACGTATTGCAACGCATCAACGAGGAACTGGGTGGCGATTTCAATCTTGATGCGTTTGAACATTGCGCCATTTACAACGCAGATGAAGGCCGCATCGAAATGCACCTTGTTAGCCGATACGCGCAAACAGTGCGTGTCGATAATCGCGATTTCGGTTTCCGTGCGGGAGAAACGATTCTCACCGAGTACTCGCATAAATACAGCCTCGATGGTTTTGCACGTTTGGCCATGCGTTCGGGCTGGCGCCTTCAAAACGTGTGGACGGATGAACAACAAATGTTCAGCGTGCAATACTTAACGGTGACTTAATTTCTTTTGGTCAGCACATGGAAAGCGCTTCGCTAAGAGAGCTTCATTCCAACAGCTTATGGGTCGCCGAAACACCGTTTCGCCTTCTGGGGCTGGAAGTCGGCGCGCGCATGACGGTCGTGCGCCTGAGCGATAGCCCTCTGCTCGTTATTTCGCCAATCGACCTGACGCCACAACTGCGAGCCGAACTCGATGCACTTGGCGCGGTGCGTTGCATCATCGCGCCCAATCGTTTTCACTTTCTCAGCGTCAGCGAGTACTCAAAAGCGTTTCCCAATGCCGCGCTGTTCATCGCACCGGGAGTGAAGGTGGCTGATGCGCCGGTCAGCGGCACGTTGAACGAACATGCTGAAGCGTTGTGGAGCGATGTTCTTGACCAGGCGATTTTCTACGGCAACAAGATGGAACAGGAAGTCGTTTTCTTTCACCGCAACAGCCGCACACTGATTCTTACCGACCTATGTTTCAACGTTCGCCGCGCCACAGCACCCATTCAGCGCGTGGCCGCGCGGCTGCTCGACATTAACGGCAAGTTTGGTCCGTCGCGTTTGTTCCGCATTACCACACGCGACAAGACAACGGCACGCGCTTCCCGAGAGCGCATTTTGCGCTGGGACTTCGACCGCGTAGTTATGGCGCATGGTGAAGTCCTCGAAAGCGGCGGCAAAGCGGCTATGAAAAGGGCCTTGCGCTGGTTATAAAACATGAATTCCACGCCCGATGCCCTGATTCAATTCGAAGATGTGAGTTACAACGTGCCGGGCATGGCGCAGCCGATTCTGCAAGGGCTGAGTTTCAGCGTGGCGCGCGGCGAAACTCTGGTGTTGCTGGGCGAAAGCGGCAGCGGAAAAACGACAACTCTGCGTTTGATAAACCGCTTGCTGTTGCCCACTGCGGGGCGAGTACTCGTCGAAGGCAAGACAACCGCCGAATGGGACGCAATTCAATTGCGCCGCCACATTGGGTACGTCATTCAGGAAGCGGGTTTGTTTCCGCACTTTTCAGTGGAGCGCAATGTAGCTCTGGTGCCATCGCTAAAAAGTGACGATAGCGCGAGCAATCTCCGGCGCGCACACGAAATGTTGCGCCTTGTCGGCCTCGATCCACAAACGTTTGCAAATCGTTACCCGCACGAGTTATCGGGTGGTCAGCGGCAACGCGTCGGCGTGGCCAGAGCCCTGGCTGCCGACCCGCCGCTGTTATTGCTGGACGAGCCGTTCGGCGCGCTCGACCCGCTGACGCGCTCTGCACTGCAACAGGAGTTTAAAGCGCTGTGCGCCGACCTGGGCAAAACTGCTGTTCTGGTAACGCATGACGTGCGCGAAGCCCTGTTGTTGGGAACGCGCGTTGCGCTGATGCGTGCAGGAACGATCGTAGTGTTGGCTACGCCTCAGGAGTTTTTACAGTCGGAGGACCCTGGCGCGCAGGCTTATCAACAAACTCTGCAACTCGTGCAAAATGTCGCATAGTAGAAGATTAACCTTATTCAATGAAGAAGTGATTTCGTATGAAGCACAACCCGAACAGGCCGCAACGCCCGGCGCAACCGTTGCAAGATTTGGCAGCAGAAGCCATCCGTGAATTGACTGAGCGCGGTGAATGGAAGGAACTTCCCGGCAAAGGGAAACCGCTCAAACTGGTCGGCGATTTGGCGGATGCCGCGACTATGGCGGGCAAGCTGCGCAAAGATGCCAATTTCAGCACACCATGGAACGATTTGGGACAAGAGATTGACCAGGGCTTGAACAACGCCAAGCAGATGATAACGCGCGCCCACAAATTCTATCTGGTCGCACAACGCGATGGCCTGACAGCCAAAGCCGAAAGCGAGTGGCATAGTGCACTGTCAAATTTCGAGAAACAGCTTGCCGCGCTGAACAGCAAGATCCTGAAATTCAATCTCATCATTCCACGGCAGATACCGCAACTGCACCGCCCGCGCTTGCGGCCCGAACGAGTACTCGATGAATTGGGCATTATGTCTGCGGATAACAACGAATGAGCGAATGGCTGTCGCGCAATGGCCGCGACCTTTTGCAGCACACCAACGAGCATCTGGCGCTGGTGTTTATCGCCATGCTCATCGCGTGTGCTATCGGTATTCCGCTGGGCATCGTCGCGACGCGCGTTCCGGCATTGCAGCGCCCGATCATCGGCATCGCTAACATCATGCAAACAGTGCCCAGCCTGGCGCTGTTTGGCCTGCTATTGCCGCTGCTGGGCCTGGGCGCACCCAACGCAATTGTGGCGCTTGTGCTGTATTCGCTTTTGCCGCTTGTGCGCAACACGGTGGCGGGCATTACCGGCATCGAAAGCGGCGTGCGCCAGTCCGCTGTCGCAATGGGCATGACCGACCGGCAAATTTTGTGGCAGGTCGAGTTGCCGCTGGCGTCCAGTGTTATTCTGGCAGGCGTGCGCGTCGCAACGGTGCTATGTGTCGGCATCACAACCATTGCAGCCTTTATTGATGCCGGCGGGTTGGGTGTCTACATTCAGAACGGGCTACGCCGCGCCGATAACGTGGAAACATTGATGGGCGCAATTCCTGCCGCGCTACTGGCCCTGGGTGCCGATGCCGCTCTGGGTGCGTTGCAAGTTCGTCTCGAACAAAAGAACGGCCTCGCCAAGCCTGCGACGAGTACTCGCAGTGCGCTGTGGAATCGAATGGCGCTGGCGCCCGTTATGTTGCTGCTGGCGCTGGGCTTTGCCGGAGCCGTTGCAGGCGCCAATTCGCTGTTCGGCTCGCGCAATACCACAACGAACGTTTCATCCAACGTTAACGTGTCAGACGATAACGCGTCACCGGACACAACAGCTCCAAATCAAACCCTGACATTAGGCAGCAAAGACTTCACGGAAAGTCGCGTGCTGATGGAGATTGTGGCGCAGATGGCTGAAGCGCAAGGCGTGGACGTGGTGCGCAAAAGCGGGCTGGGCGGCAGCCTGCCGCATCAAGCTCTGGTGCAGGGCCGCATTGATGCGTATCCCGAATACACCGGCACGGCCTTCACCGAGATTCTCAAACATAAACCCGTCACCGATGTGCGCCAGGTTTACGATACGGTCAAGCGCGAGTACGCGGATAAGTTTGGCGTCGCCGTTAGCGAGCCACTGGGCTTCTCCAACGGTTTTGCGATTCTGATCCGTGGCGAAGAGGCGCGCCGTCTGGGCATCAAGACCATCTCGCAGGCGGCACGTTACGCTCCGCAATGGGTGCCGGGTTTCGGACCCGATTTCATCACACGCGCCGACGGATTTCCCGGTTTTTCACGCACCTACAATTTGCGCTTTGAGCGTGCGCCGCGCTCGATGGATTTGTCGCTCATCAATCGCGCGCTGTCCAGCGGCAAGGTTGATCTTATCGCAGGCAACGAAACCGATGGCCTTATTCAAAAGCTCGACCTGTTCCAGTTACAAGACGACAAGAAGTTTTTCCCACCGTATCAAGCCGTGTTTCTCGTTCGCCAGGACGCACTGCGGAAATCGCCTGCGTTGCAGCGAGTACTCGAAAAGCTCAACGGCGCGATTTCCACCAAAGAAATGCAGCGCCTCAACTACCAAATAGATGGCGAAAAGCGCGATGTCACCGATGTGGTGCGTGCCTGGCGCAAAACAAAAGGGTTCTGAATGAAAATTTGCATTGTCGGCGGCACGGGAAACATCAGCACGCCTATGGTTGGTTTGCTGGTGCAGCAAGGCCATGAAGTCACAGTGTACAATCGCGGGCAACGTCATGAGCCGCCCGCGGGTGTGCGCCTGCTCACGGGAGACCGTAGCAACCGCGAAGAGTTTGAAAGCACAATGCAGCGTGAGAAGTTCGATGCCGCCATCGACATGATCTGCTTCACGCCCGAAGACGCGGCCAGCGACTTGCGCGCATTTTGTGATGTGTCGCATTTCGTGCAGTGTTCGACGGTATGCACTTACGGCATTCAAAGCGATTGGCTGCCTGTTACCGAAGACCATCCGCTGCGCCCCATCAGCGATTACGGGCGCAACAAAGTCGCGTGCGACAACCTGTTTTTAGCAGCCTATTATCGTGATGGATTTCCGGTCACGATTATCAAACCATCAACGACCTACGGGCCGCAGATGGGATTGCTGCGTCAGGTGGCGTGGGAATTTTCCTGGATCGACCGTGTGCGCCAGGGCAAGCCCCTTCTTATCTGCGGCGACGGCAACACTGTGTTCCAGTTCCTTCATGTGGACGATGCCGCGCCAGCCTTCGCCGGTGTGTTGGGCAAAAAAGAATGTCTGGGCCAGATTTACAACATGGTGCGGCGCGAGTTTATTAGCTGGGCCGATTACCATCGTGTCGCGATGAAGGTTATCGGGCGCGAGGTGGAGTTGGTTGGCGTGCCGCTCGAAGACCTGATTGCACTGAACGTTCCCGGCGTGAGCATCTGCCGCGAAATTTTCGCGCATCACGGCTATTACAGCGCCGAGAAGCTGTTTCGCGATGTGCCCGCTTATCACCCTGTCGTTTCGCTGGAAGAAGGCATGACACGAGTACTTGAAGCGATGGACCGTGAAGGGCGCGTGCCGGCGGCGGAAGAAAATGGCTGGGAAGATCGCCTGATCGCAGCACAGCGCGCGGTGCGCAACACCACATTGCAATAGATTTCAAATCGATGGACTTGCGACACCAGAGAAGAGACACCTCGTGTTTCAGCCCACTCGACGCGACATCACTTCAGCGAAATCAGATAGGCGGACAAGGCTTTGAGCTGGTCAGCCGATAGTTCTTCGTAGGACGGCATGGTCGAGTCGGGGCGTAGGCTCTGCGGATCTTTCAAGTGCTCGATGTGCCAGTTGATGTCGGGCAAACGCTGTCCGACTTTGGTCAGGTCGGGGCCGTTCGCTCGTCCTTCTCCTGCGATGCGATGGCAGTTCTGGCAGCGACTTTCTTCGTATAGCTTCTTCCCTGTTGTCACCAATTGCGCATCGGGTTGCGGCTCGTTCCGAGTACTCGTTTCATCCTGCCCGGCATCACGGCGCTTTTCGTCCGGCTCGTTAATGTCGCCCACCGAATTGGGTGCTTCGACAGCCGTTTCATCACCAAAGACCATTTTGCCGCCCAGGAATCCGGTCGTAGCGACGAATGCGACTGTTACAAGCAGGCAAGCCAGCAAGCCACTGCGCGCAGCACGCGAAAGTTGGTCACGCCTTTTGACGCGCCACGCCACAATCAAAGTGGCCAGCACCGATGTTGCGACCGCCGCGCGCCAGTGCCAGGTAAAGATTTGCGGCGGACTCGCCGGGCCGGAAAACAACGTTTGCCCGGTGATGTAGCCGGTCAGCAGAGTCGGCACCGACATCAACACAGCACCACACATCATCCAGAAGCTGACGGTGCGCCAATCGTTGCGCAGGTGATCTTTTTTCGTGAGCAACGCGCCAAATTCAAACGCCGTGGCCATGACCAGCAACGCAATTGGAAAGTGAGTGAGTGCGCCGTGAAGCTCCGGCCAGGAAAGAAACATAATTAGTATGAAGTTTAGCCTAACTTTAGCGGTTGCTGTGCTGGAACCGGCTGACTTTGCCTCGGCACTTGCGCTCGATAAAGTTGCGCGGTTCCGGCAATGCCTTTGAGATCGGCCTCAAAGCATTTGAGCAATGCCGAGTACTCTTGCAATGCTTCCGCCACGCCGTCAGACGCGTAACACTCGCCGCTTAGCACCAGATCGTCGCCTGCACTGGCGCCCTGAATGCGCGCCGCGATATTGACTGTGCGCCCGAAGTAATCGAGCCGGTCGTTGGAGTTGACAACGATGGCCGGCCCATGATGAATGCCAATTTTAATGACGATGGACTCGTCGTGCGGCTGGCTGGCGTTGAACTCGTGAACGTGCGCCTGGATGTCGAGTGCCGCGCGCACTGCGTCCTCGGGACAGGAAAACACAGCCATCACCGCATCGCCAATCGTTTTCACAATGCCGCCGTTATGACGTGCAATCCAGTGCCTCATAAAATCGAAGTGATCGCGCACCTGCCCATAGGCGGGCGCGTCGCCAATCGACTCATAGAGTTGCGTGGATTCGCGCAAATCGCTGAATAACAATGTCAAACTCTCGATGCCGACTTGTTGCCCTGGAGCCAGCACCTCCGAGCCGAACATATCGCGAAACTCCTGCATCGCCGTCACCTGTGCCGCTGTCGTAGCCATGTCGTCCCAGGCGATAGCTTCCAGTGCCACAACAATTTCAGCACGCGCCGCGTTGTGCAGCGTGACTACACCATCCATGGGCACCGCAACCGTGGCCGTGTCCCAGCCGCCATCCTGATATGTGAGTCGCACATCACGGTTCGCTTTCTCGCTCAGTTCCACAACGTGATTTGCACGCAGGACACGCAGACGAAACCGTTCTTCACTTTGCGGATATTCAAACTGGATAGATTCTCCTGCCGGCACGGCGCGTTGTTCCCAGATATGAGGCGTAATGGACGGGCCGCCGATGCAGTAAATCGCTGAGGCCGCATTGCGCACATGCGGATGCACATCGAAGCGAAGTTCAACGTAGCGGTCGAAGTTGGCACGGTATGCGATGCCGCACAAATCGCAATGGAACGATTCGCTCACGCTTCCTAACGTTGTGTACTGCTCCTTGGTAACACGGCAGTTAGGACACATAAGATTCCAACTCGTGTTCAGCAGACCGGCTCTCGTGGCGTGCAAACACAAGCGCAACACATCCATCGCTTCAACATTCCACTGTCTCGCCAGCAGACGTGGCCGCATCCCCAACACCTGGTCATCATCGCGTGAGAGCAGATGCTCGCGCAGTTGCGGCACCATGGGTCGCAACTGCTCAACGACCTCAAGGGTGCGTAGACCTGCTTCCAGTACAGGCCGATTCACGACATAGCGTTCTCGCACCGGAGGCTTGTGCAAAGCGGAACCGACTTCACCGTTCCCCGCCTCGTAGGCCACCACCATCTGTGCGCAGTATGCGAGAGTCTTGCGCATTTGCGTTTTGATGTAGGCGCCGAGTGCCAAGCCTATCATCCCGCTACGCGGGAGAATGTGGGCGAAGACACGAAGTTTGGTAGCCGGTGTGCCATCGACAAGAAGTGTGGCGGAGTCTTCCAATTCAATGCCGCCGTCGGCCATGCGCAGCGGGCCTGTCGAGTACTCGCGCGTTACGCGATAATTCTTTTCCCGGCTCCACTGAAATGGTTGCTCCTGCCAGCGCATCGCCAGCATTCCACTAACACGACTCTCGGCGCCGCGTGTCACCGAAAATCCCTGCGGTGCAACGGCACTGTAGTTGACCGGCAGCAAGCCCACGACACGATTGAGGTGATCCGTATCGCTCAGCAACTGCCATACGAGGCGGCGCGGCAACAGCACATCGCTTTCCAGGGTGTAGGTCTTGGGGACTCGCGCCATGATGCTTAGAATTACTCAACAGCAGTGCATTTACTTTCCTCGCGGGATGACTTATAGATTAACACAGGCCAGAAAATATCCGTTTGCACAACAACTTTGTGACGACCATTGCCAGGGCAGCGTGCCAACGAATGCCGTGTCTTCGAAGTCGCAACCGCGAGGAGAATTTGTGAACGAAGCAAATCATACATCCACTGCAAATCATACATCCACCGATTGCCCACTTTGCGGGCGCGTCATACAGTTGGCCAACGGAGACAATCCGCATTTCATTTGCGAATTCGAGTACTCGTATCTGGTTGTCGGCGATCATCAGTTTCATCGTGGTTACTGCGTTTTGTTGTGCAAACAGCACGTGCGTGAACTGCACGAACTGGAACCATCGGTGCAAAGCGCGCTGTTTGCCGAATTGATGACCGCGACGCAGGCCGTCGCGAAGACTTTTCAACCGTGGAAGATGAATCATTCGTGCTATGGCAATCAGGTGCCGCACATCCACTGGCACATCTTTCCGCGCTATGATTCGGAGCCGGATCATCTCAATCATCCATGGCTCCATGCGGACGAATTCAAGAACTGCGAAATCGACGCGGCACAAGCCAGAGAGATCGCGCACAACATCCGTCGCAACTTGTAAAACGCGACGCTTTACGATGAGCTTGCACTGTAAACTCTGCCCGTCCATACTACGCAGCACCCGGCAGCAAAACACGATCTCAACATTGGATTGAAACCTTTATGAGCAAACGCATTGGCATTGGCGTGGTGGGAGCGGGCAGCATCGGCATACGCGGCGCATTGGAGCATTTGTCGTTGCCCGACGTTCAGGACCGTCTTGAACTTGTGGCAGTGTGCGACCCGGTTGCGGGCCGTGCCGCAGCCGCCGCTAAAAAGTATGGCGTGCGGCGCGCCTACGAAAGTTACGAAGAGTTGTTGGCCGACGCCGATGTGGATGCCCTGACCATGGCGACACCAATCGGGCTGCATTACGAGCAGGGTCTGGCGGCGGTGCGCAGCGGCAAGCACATCCACTTCAACAAGACCATGACCACGAGAGCCGAGGAAGCACAGCAACTCATCGAAGAAGCGAGTACTCGCGGCGTCAAGATCGTGGCCTCGCCGGGCCAGATGACGCGACAAACAAACCGCGCCATTCGCAAGGCGATTATGGATGGCGCGCTGGGGCAACTCGTGTGGTCGGCGGTCGGCGCCGCGTTTGGCGAATACCACGAAAAAGAATCGGTGCGCACCGGCGATGATGTTTTGAGCAATGTCAACCCGTCGTGGTATTGGCGCAAACCCGGTGGCGGCCCGGTCTATGACATGACAGTATATGGCCTGCATACGCTCACCGGAATCCTCGGCCCGGCGAAAAGAGTCACGGCCATGTCGGGCATTGTCGTGCCGCAGCGCTCCTTTCGTGGCGAGACCTATGCCGTCGATATGGACGACAACACGCTGATGACGCTCGACTTCGGCAATTCGCAGTTTTCCTTCGTGTATGGCACAGCCGCCGGTTCCCTTGTGAAGGAGTTCGGGAAGCCGACATTCTTCGGCACCAAGGGTCAAATCGTCGGCACCCAGTTAAATGGAGAACCGCTACCTGAATTGGCTCAGCCACAACTCGCTGCCGATGGACAGCCGGTTCATATGTATGGCCCGCATATCACAGGCGCGCATCGCGAAATGGGCGAGTCGCACGTCTTTGAGGACATCATGCAGCTTGTCGATTATGTGCGCGACGATGTGGCGCCCTATGGCACAGCCGAGCACGCGTGCCATGTCATCGAGATCATCGAAGCGGCCTACCGCGCGGCAGAAACCGGACAAACACAAACGCTGTCCACGACCTTCAAGCCGGTTGATGTGAACTGAACGACGCCAATTAACTCACAGGAAACGAAATTTATGCTTTTAGAAGGCAAAGTCGCGCTGGTCACGGGTGGAGGGCGAGGCATCGGTGCCGACATCGTGCGTTGTCTGGCGCGCGAAGGTGCCGCAGTTGCCGTCAACTACGGCGGCAGTCGTGAGGCGGCGGAACGTCTCGCAGCACAAATTACCGATTCAGGTGGCAAGGCGCAAGCCTTCGGCGCCGATGTACGCGACCCTGATGCCGTGAGTTCCATGATCGAAGGCGTGGTGGCGGCTTTTGGCCGTTTGGATGGCGTGGTCAACAACGCCATTGCGGGTAAACAGCAGGGTTCGTTTGCCGATGCCACCTGGGACGATTACACCAACTCGTTCGATTTTGGCTGCAAGGCCGTGCTGAACACGATTCGCAGCGCGCGCCCGATCATGCAGCGTCAGGGGGGCGGGCGCATTGTCAACATCGTGTCCGAGTTGTGGAACATGGCGCCGGGTGATTGGTCGGTTTACATGGCGGGCAAAGGCGCTATGGTCGGCATTTCGCGCGCATTGGCTAATGAACTGGGACCCGAAAACATTACGGTCAACATGATTGCGCCCGGATGGATGGCCGACGAGAAAGTTGATACCACATCGGAAGGCTCGCGCGCTTTCGGGCAGAGTTTGCCGCTGCGACGACACGGCAGTGCGCAGGAAATCGGCAACGCCTGCGTTTTCTATCTCAGCGACCTGGCGAGTTACGTAACGGGCGCTTACCTACCCGTCACCGGCGGACGGGTAACGCAACTGGGCGCCTGAGGAGTACTCAGTTAACGAGTACTCGGAAAACCAACTTCATCGACGTTTGGAACCAAAATTAACGGGAGCACTTTTCATGGTCGATACCTATGCACTGGCGCCGCGCTACGCCAAATATCTGCGCGTGACGGATGTGGCTGATGGACTCGATGCGGTCGGGCGCGCCGATTTGACGCTGCTCGACCCGGCGATTCGCCCGCTGTGGATGGGCTGCAAGTTCTGGGGTCCGGCGATTACAATGCGCGTCCTGCCCGCCAACGAGCGCATGCCCGCGCTGTCTCTACAAGATGCGCGTCGCTCGCACTCCATCTGGGCCGAAATGGGCGGCTTCGGAGAGAACCTGAACGCGCGTCTCAACGAACATTTCAAGCCTGGCTGCGTGATCGTTAGCTCGACCAGCGAAACACGCGAAACCGGCTGGTGGGGATCCAACAATACGATGGATTTGCACAGCAAAGGTGCGGTTGGCATCGTCAGTGACGGTCAGTGCCGCGACACCGATGAAGTTGTGATGCAGCAAACTCCGGTGGCGTGTCGTGGTATTGGACGGCCCATCATTCCGGGGCGCGCTATTTTGGCTGACGTGCAGGTGCCCATCGGTTGCGGCGGTGTCCTGGTGCGTCCCGGCGACTTGGTCGGCTGCGACTGGGATGGCGTTGTCGTTGTTCCGCACGAAGTGGCCGAAGAAGTGCTGGCTATCGCCGCCGCCATTGCTATCGACGACAAGAAATCGCGCCGTGGCCTCTATGAGCGCATGGGCAAAGAAATGGACGAAACCGTCGATTGGGAAGCCGCACAGGAATACTACAAAGACCTGCTGTAGTAGTCACGCGAGTACTCGACACAAAACGTGTCACACAAGGAGCACGATGCAGCTACCACCAGGCTGGCAGTTGCCTGAAGCCATCCGGTCGCGGCTGGGCGAGCGCAGCGGCAAGCAGCGCGCCATGATCGCCGAGGGGCATTTGCTGCTCATTCTGCACAAACTGCCCAGGCCCGACGACTCCGAACGCGAAGGCGCCTTCTTCTGGCGCGAGCCGGACGGAGACTGGCACTGGAACGGTGGCGGTGGTGGCCTGAACGCGCTCAAGAACCATTTGGCCACTTACGACAGTGCTGTTGATGCGCTCGACGCTCAATATGATGCGGCCCAGAGCGCGACCGAGCTATTCCGAGTACTCGAAGCCATCGTGCCCGTGCATCGCGCCGCCAAGAACATGCACGCCGCGCTGCAAGCCGCACGCGAGGGCATGCCGGACGTGCCGGAACTCATTTCAGCGCGCGATACAGCGGGCGATATTGAGCGCGCCAGCGAAATCCTCGAAATCGACGCCAAGAACGCCATCGACTATCGCATCGCCAAGCAAGCGGAAGAACAGGGCCGCCTCACTTACGAAATGACACGCGCCGGTCATCGCCTCAATTTTCTGGCGGCTATTTTTCTGCCGCTCACGGCTGTGGCCAGCGTGTTCGGCATGAGCCTGCCCAGCGGTCTGGAAAACTCGCCTACCTGGGTCTTCTGGTCGGTCTTGCTTTTTGGTTTGCTGCTGGGCATTGTTATCCGAGGTATGCTGCTTTCGGGCAACGAGCCCAAACAGAAGTGATCGACTGAACCGAAACGCAAAAAGCCGCTATCGAGTACTCGATAGCGGCTTTTTGTTGAACCGTTCTTATGCTTGCGGCTGCTCGGTTTGCGGCTGCTCAGCTTGGGGCTGCGCGACCGGATGAACCGAGATCTGCTTGCCGCTGCTCTTGGCGCGACGTGACGGCTCGAAAGTCACGACGCCGTCAATCTTGGCGAAGATGGTGAAGTCGGAACCCAGGCCAACGTTAAGACCGGGATGGTAGTGCGTGCCATGCTGGCGCACGATGATGCTGCCCGCCGTCACGACCTGACCGCCGAAGGCTTTTACGCCCAGGCGTTGAGAATTGGAATCGCGACCGTTGCGCGACGAACCCATACCTTTTTTATGTGCCATTGTTCTGCTCCCTATATTCGCAGAGTTCTCAGGTTTGAGTTCGAAGTTTTGAGTGAGAAGGCCCAACTCAAAACTCAAAATTCAAACCTCAAAACTCTCTGTTATGCAGTGATCGAATTGATGCGCAGCAGGGTCTGGTGCGCGCGTGCGCCGATGCGACGGCGATAGTTCTTTTTTGCCTTGTATTTGAAGACGCGGATCTTCTTGCCTTTGGAGTGGCGCACAACTGTGGCCGCAACCGTGGCGCCCTGCACGAGCGGTGTGCCGACCTGAACGTTGTCGCCATCGGCGACCATCAGCACTTCGACGCCATTGAACTCGGTGCCTTCTTCAGCGGCCAGACGGTCAACCAGCAACTCCTGGCCTTCCTGCACGCGATACTGTTTCCCGCCAACGCGAATGGATGCAAACATCGTCTCTTCCTTTTACGACTTCTCGTATTACGATTTCACGAATGGCCGGGTTGCACTTGAAGTTGCACCTGTTTGGCTTCAGCATTTGGCTTCACCAGTAGCGAATCCGGCTCCAGAATCACTCTCAAAAAACGCCCTACAAATTTTAGCAACATAGCGAGTACTCGTCAACCACTCTAAGCACCTGTTTGGATGAAAGAGGTGTCATGAACGATAATGACGGAATCTGACGATGATGAGGATTCTTTAAGAATATTGCCGTTAACCGTTCGGTTTATCTCGTGGCCGCACATATAAAAGCATCGGAGGTGATAACAGATCGACGATTATCAATTGTTGCGTCAGTATGTGGAGCACGATTCACAGACAGCATTCAACCAGTTGATTCAGCGGCACCTCGACATGGTGTTTGCCACCTGTCGCCGTGAAGTCTGCGACGCCGACCTGGCCGAAGATGTCAGCCAAGTGGTTTTTCTTACTCTTGCTCGCAAGGCTTCCACATTGCGCGGCCATGGCAGCCTCGCCGGTTGGCTTTTTGTCACGGCGCGGCTTGCCTCGAAGAATGCGCTGCGCCATGAAGAGCGCCGCCGCCGCAGGGAACACGAGGCCTTCATGCAAATGGAATGCAGTGGTGCGCAGACGCAAGACATGTGGGATGCGGTGCAGCCTCAACTGCACACCGCTTTATCGGGCCTCAAGGACACACAGCGCGCGGCGATACTGCTGCGTTTTTTCGAAAACAAAAGCCTGAAGGAAACCGGAACTCTGCTGGGACTCTCCGAGGATGCGGCGCGTATGCTGGTAAACCGCGCCATCGAGAAGATGAGACGGGTGCTGGCACGCAAAGGAACACCGATCTCCGCAGTCGTGTTGAGTACTCTGCTGGCCCAGCACGCCGCCGAGGCCGCGCCGGCGAAGTGCATGGAATCGGTGCTGGCAATTTCGAACCAGTTCGCCGCGCAAGGCGCGCAAAGTCTAGAGCGTGTTATGAACTTTTGAATCAACAACTTGTGTCTTGATCTATTGGTGGCACAAGATGTTGATTCAGTCATCTCACCTTCTGGACACATTGTACGTGCATACCCTGAAATAACTGAGAAACTGAAGATTATGAGC
>DASVRI010000033.1:0-362305 GCA_036388675.1 Abditibacteriaceae bacterium
AAAAAACGCAACCGAGAAAGAGTGTGCTCCTTTCCCACTTGCGCCTTTTGCGCCTTGTCGCGGCTACCTGGCTTGCAACGAGTACTCGAAAGAACGAGTCGTCCGAACGAATACGTATTCAGGCCTGATTTTCGACGATGGTGATGCGTGTAATGGTATCGCCCTGTTTGATGGAGTCGACCACTTCCTGACCTTCGCGCACCTGTCCGAAGACGGTGTGCTTGCCGTCGAGGTGCGGCTGCGGCGCGTGCGTGATAAAGAACTGGCTGCCGTTGGTGTTGGGACCGGCGTTGGCCATCGACAGCGAACCTTTGCGATGACGATGCGGAATGTTGCCCGGCCCGACTTCATCTTTGAACTTGTAGCCGGGGCCGCCGCGTCCGGTTCCCGTGGGGTCGCCGCCTTGAATCATGAAGTTGGGAATGACGCGGTGAAACTTCGTCCCGTTGTAAAAGCCTTGCCCCGATAAAAACACAAAGTTGTTGACTGTGGTTGGCGCTTCCTGCGCGAACAGGTCGCACACGATGCTGCCGCGCGAGGTTTCAATAACGGCACTGTAGCGCCGCGACGGATCGATCTCCATCATCGGCGGCGTTTCCCAGTTCATCGTTGGATCTTGCATAGTGTTCCTCTACTCTCTTGATTTGGTGTGAGCTTACTGTAAAGCATGGCACGCGCACCGGCACAGCGTCAAGGCATTGCAAACAATGCAACACTTTTTGTGAAATGAGTGAAAGCCATGCAGAACCGTGCTACAATGGAGCCATGCGAATCCGCGTGGCATTGCAACTGGCACGAGAAACCGCCGTGCCGCTCAACCATCAACATTTCCTCACAGCAGTGGTCTATCGCTTCCTTGAGTACTCGGATGCCGATTACGCGCGCTTTTTGCACGGTGAAGGTTACGCGCCGCAAGAGGGCGACCGGCGCCGCTTCAAGCTGTTTTGTTTTGCGCCGTTGCGCGCACGCCGTCGCCGCATTGCCGGTAATCGTTTGTGGCTTGGCCCCGGTGAAGCGGAATGGATCGTGTGCTCGCCCGTCGAAGCCTTTCTGACCAACTTCGCCACCGGATTGCTATCGGAAGGCAGCCTGCGTGTGGGCACCACAACGTTAACCGTTTCCAGCGTCGAAACTTTGCCTGCGCCGCAGTTGGAGGAATGCACACGCTTCAAATGCCTGTCGCCGATTGTGGCCGCCGTGCCGGGAAAGAATAGCGAGCGCACTTGGACGCGCTACCTGCGCCCCAAAGACCCCGATTTCAGCGAGCGCGTGCGCACCAACCTGCTGGGAAAATACAGCGCGCTGCACGGCCACCCGCCACAAGATGACAACTTCAAACTCGAATGGGACAACGAGTACTTAAACACCCATCGCGGCACCAAGCTGGTGACTTACAAAGACATCAACATTGTGGGCGCCTTCGCGCCGTTCACGCTGGCGGGTTCAACAGAACTGATGCAACTGGCCTATGACGCCGGATTAGGAGAAAAGAACGCCGGTGGCTTCGGCTGTGTGGAGGTGGCGAAGTGACTTCAAAGAGAACACTTTTGGAATTGAAACAGGCATGGCATAATTATGAGTACTCCTGTAGCGGGCGAACGTCGGCTTCACGCCTTGTATTCGGATTTCCCGAATCTAGCTCGCTAAGGAGTTTTATTTTCGGAGCAGGAAATGTTTCGACAGGCGTAATGAAATTGATACCAGAGGCTAAATGATGAACGACACAACCACAGTTAACCCACCGGCGGATGATGCGGCGGCTCACGAGGCGTTAGTTGACCATTACATTGCCGAAATGAAACAGCTTCAGGCACAAATGGCCGATGACCGCCAGGAGATACTGACACTGCAAACCGAAACCCGCGCGATTCTGGCCGATGTGATGACGATACTTAAAGCGGCTTGAGCTATGTGGCAAAAATTATCGGATTTAGCCAGATCGCTCCTTTTATTTGGCGAGACGTTGCAGCAAAACCGCGCCGACATCAAAGAACTTCAACACGAGGTGCGCCAAATCTCGACGGCGCTTCAACTGCTGGCCCGCGAGGTTCAACATATGCGTGAAGGCGAGAGACAGGAGCGAGAGAAGATGCTCCTCCAGTTGGAAAACCAGTTATTGAAGTTTGAGCGCCGCTTACCGCCCGGCAAAGACGACAGCTAATTAGAGTTTAGTTATGCCCAAACAAGGCGGTGCAACCGCCATATCGAGCCTAGGCTGACTGGTAAAAAAGGGCTATCTGGGACAGTGATGTAACACCCATCCGTCCGACCTTCCTGGAACCCAGGGCTATTTTGAGGTATCCCAAAGATGTAAATGTTCCTGCGGCTCGAATCTTCGCTCCGGCAGTAGTCGGGATGACGATACGATGTGTCCGAGCGTATGCTGCTTGTCAACAGCCTTCAGCCGGAATAGAGCCGCAGGTCACCACCTCCTCTTCTTCTCGACTCCGCCAGTCATCTTATTGCCTATCGGTTAGGAGGCTTCTGTGGAACTGCGTTATCAACTCACCTGCAATCCTTGGGCAGATAGAGGCCCAGTAGTGTTGGCCGATCTGCTGGAAGTGAACAGCGGCTTAGTGGAGCAGGTAGAAATTACTGCCGGTGAAATTGTCGTCCGATTTCATGATGCGGCAACCCAAGAGCAAATTGCGGCTGCATTGGCCGAAATAATCCGCTCTCGCGAGAACAATCTTTTCGTTCCCAACTCGCTGGCTCGCGTCTTGACAGCATTGGGGCGTGATGTGGCGCGTACTGATGAGTCAGGGCGCAGAGCAACAGACTTAACGGTTCCTATTCGCCCTGATGAACTCCCCCAGCTCAAGGAACGCAAGCTGAACAGTGTAAAAGCGGGCGAGAACAAGATTTACCGTCTAACCGCATCTTACCCCGGTATGCCTGCTGATTGGCGTGGCATTTACTCCAATGCAGACGAAGTAAGTGAGCAAGTGGTTGAAGAGATGGCAGGCACGCCAACTAACGGAGCAGGAAGTTGTGCCGTGAGTAGCACCATCACCAAACATCTCGCTCCATTGACGCAGAGTTTGCAACCTTTCGCCAACAAACACCATAACGCAGCAGTGCGTGGCTTTGGGGGTGGCAACGGCTATTTTAAGGCGAGTGCTGCTTGGCGTTACGCGCTTGCATTATCGGCAACTGAATCGTATCACCCTTTCTTTGAAGTGCGCGACGAAGGCACAACCATCCTGCTACCTCTTGTGGACGATTTGAGCTTTCTGCACCGCTTGCATCGTCATTTCCAAAGGACTGGTGTTCTCAACGATATTGCGCGGTTCAATCATCCTACATCTTCAACCAACATCCGAGAGCTTTACAAGAGTGATGATTACTCCGGTCTCGTTAGCCTGCTGCATTGCATCCGCAATCCCCTGACCACAACCGATCTCTCAGGTGATATGTTGGACGAAACCGAGATGCCCCGCCTGACACGCTGGATAACGTGCCGGTTCAAGCGCGCCACCTACGTTAGTTTCGGCACCTTTCATGTGATCGAAGTAGATCATAGTCTTTTCGATTATGTCAAGCCTCTACCTTTTCAGCGTAAAGATAAAGAGGCGAGCGAATATACTGCCGTGACTCATGTTTTTAGTCGCATGAAGTGGCCTGACACAGGAGTCGCAGAACGCTTTTCTCACGCTCTGGTAAAAAGCAGCAGCCCGGCAATGAAGACGGTTCTCTGGGAGATGTATAAGGACAGCAATAGATTCGTGTTCTATAATCGGCAAGGCGAACCGGCTACGCTTGTTCTTTTCAACGACTTTATTAACCACTTTATGGAGGTGAACCACACGCACATGAATACGGAAATTCGAGATGCAGCCAAGGATATGGGCAAACTGACGGGTCGTGCCTTCCCGCGCGATTTGACCTTGTTATCACGCATCTACAACATTCACAATGCAGAAGAGTTGCGTGACGCGATCAAGACCGTTCTCTTTCGCTTGGAGAAGTTGGGAGTGGATCAGGCGCGGCGTTCTAACGTTCCCAGGGATGAACGGCTCTGGCCCATCCGCAATAAGCCTTTTGAAGTTTTGCTGGAAGGCATTGATGACAGAAACTTCCGCGAGATCGCCGATGTTTTCTCCATCTTCGCGAGCCTCAACGCTTTCAATGCCAACGTCGGCGGCAAGTCTGAAGTCGCTTCAGACGGCTCCGGCGACGATTCAACTTCAGACGACAACCCATAGTTTCGAGGAGATAAACTCGTGAGCAACATCAAAGCCATTAACATGGTATGGTTGAGCAAAGCCGATCTATGCAACATTAACAGTGGTGAGGGCGGCGGCGGCAATATCGTCGAACTCAAAACCTATGACGGCGGACGCAAACCTTATGCTTCCGGCCAATCTGTCCGACACGCGCTACGTGAAGCCATTCAGCGCGAGTATCCAGACGCTTTTAAGTCCACCCCAGAGTTCCCCAGCAGCGACATCGAAAACGATTGGCTTTCTGATCTTTTCGGCTATCTTGACCCTAAAGCGGGCGAAGGGTTCGACCGCCGTTGGTCACCCATCAAAGTGACACCGGCTCTTGGGCAAACCACTTCTGAAATCGTCACCGATCTGTTGCTCAGAATGAGCATCAAGGATAAAGCCAGCGATGACCCGGATAAAGTCGCCACCAAAGATCAGCGGCTGGCCTATGTCCAACTTGCGGAAACCATTTTTCGCACCGGCATGAGCATTGATGTCGCAAACGTGGGCCGCGTCGTCATTCCAGAAGTTGCCAAAGAAAGGAAGGGCGAGAAGGACATACAGGTTTTCAAAGGCTACGCCGAAAAGAAGCAGATTGGACCCGACAAGCGTCAAGAGCGTGTCGTTGCGGCCCTTGAAGCCGTGGGGCGTTTGTGTGATTTCGCCAAGCAAGCGCGCAATGCCATTTCGCTGTCGCCGGATGTTTTGCTTATCGCTTTGCTGCCTGTTTACTCGCAACGCGGTTTGCGCGCTTTGAGCCTCAATGATGAAGGAATACTTAACCTCGAAGAACTGTCCGCAATTGTGGAGGATTTGAGAAGTCTTAGCGGTCAGCTATTCTTTGGTTATACGCCGGGCGTGATCGCCAATGACGGTGAGTTCAAGGAATGGCTGCAGAAAAGCGGGATTGAAAGTACTCATCCTATGGGCGCTATCAACAAAGCCGTGGCCTATTATCGCGGGTAAGGAGCCTACCGTGTCAAGCGTCTTACGCGCCAGGCTGGAAGTGCCGTTCTGGTGTTCGTTCCGTGACCCAACGGGCGTCAACGTCCACACCACATTTAGATTACCGCCACTGACAACGCTGTATGGTCTGGTTGCCAATGCGATGGGCTTGTCTCAAGACGATTACAGCTTGCGGCCCCGGCTGCGCTTTGCAGTAGGGATCGAAGAAAAGGGAGATCTGGTCGAGACTTACAGCAAAATTATGAAAGTGCGGGAAGCAAAAACCCCGGAAGAGAAGGCGAAGCCGGGAAATTTCTACATCAGCACGTCCGTGATTAAACAGAAGTTGATTCGCCCGACCTTTCAGTTTTACATGCTGAGTAGTCCAAGTGTTCTGGAAAAAATCAACACGGCTCTTCGTGAACCGGCCCGTCCACTTTATCTCGGTGAGTCCGATGATGTGGTTGATGTTATAGACCCGCAGATTGTTACTGCTTCCACGGTGGAGAGTAATCGTTTTAACTGCGCGGTTCCCGGCATCCATGCTCCGCATGATGCTGGACAATCGGCTGCTGTGGTCAACTTGCCTTATCACTTCGTGCGTCGCGGGCGCAGCGATTGGCAATTACTACGTCGCCTTTATACATATCAACTCAATTCTGCACCGCTATTATTGGACGGAAATCAAGCGGCATTTGATGTTGAAGGAAAGCACATCGTTTTTGAACCACCCATCGAGGAGGCGGATGCGTGATCTTAGGGAAGCCTAATCAATCGTTGTTAGGTCATGTCACTGATTGTCTCACGGCGATGGACGCTCGCATCGAACGCGACGAGCCGGTTTTACAAACGGTTTGTTCCGAGCGATTGCAAGCGGATTGGAAGGAGATCTTGGCGTGTCTCCGCTACGATGCCGTGATGCACGACATTGGCAAAGCCACAGAGATTTGGCAGGAACAAGAGCATGAGCGCATCCGTAGCAAGTCAAACAATCTTCTCATAACTCATGCTGTCCCATCAGCATTCATCACTGCCGCCGCACTACAACTCAATTCCTCTATGGTTGACACGCCGAAGCACGCGGCGGCTTTAGCTATTTTAGGGCACCATGGCCAGTTACATACACGCTCAGCTGCGATGGACAGTAACCAGCCGATGGCATTGATGGCCGAAGGATGGCAGGAACTTTCTGAGTTAGCGGTTCAAGCAAGCGGCCTTAAAATGAGGCCGTATCCTACTGCCGAAGCGAAATCGTTTCCCCTCAAATTCATGGGGAAGCAGTTGTGCGAATGGAAAGCTCATTTGCCACAGCGCGACGTTCAATCGTTGCGTTTCAAGGCGCTTTATTGCCTCATGGTGTCGCTGCTGCGGACTTGCGATTCGATGGCGAGCAAGTTCGCTGATGGTAAAGCCTCAGAAGTGCATCCCGGTGGTGCGTTTATCAACAAGTCTGATGTCAATGAGCAGTTACGTCTTTATGAGTGGCGGCAGGTCTTGGAGACAGATGTTTTGAGGGGACGTGAGCCGCACCGCATTCAGCAACGCGCATCCGAACTGAATGATCTGTGCGACTTGCTCAATGCAGGCTGTGGCGAAGGCAAAACCGCCTTTGCTTTGCGCCACTTCCAGAACCTAATGCGACAGGGCAAAGTCAATCGCATCATTTTCACTCTGCCGACCAAGTTTACCTCGAACAATATGCACAGGGATTTTCGGCATGAGTATGGAATCCCTGAAAAGCTTGTGGGTATTTTTCACAGTGACAGCTTGGCTTTTCTCAAGCAGGAAACAAGTGGAGACGATCAGGAAAAAAGCAACGCTGGTGAACTTCAGCAACAAGACAAGGTTTATCATCGGCCCATCACCATTTCTACCGTGGACCATCTATTGATGAGCTTTTATCATGGCTACAAGTTCTCGGATTGGGCCTTTGGAAACATTATGCAATCTCTCGTGGTATTCGATGAGTTGCACCATTACGAAACTTTGACCGTTTCAGCAATCAACGAAGCACTCAAAGTCCTCCGTTTACTGCGCGTGCCGCATCTCATCATGACCGCCACCATTCCGAAGACACGCATTGCTGTGTTCAATCACCGTCTGCCCGGCGACCCGCCAGATCTTTATAAGCCACTCGTCAGCGATGGGAAAGAGGAAAAGCCAGCAAGCGGCACTGCCGAACTACGTATCAAGGCGTCCTTCTTCTTCCGTAAAGACAATGAGCGCATGATTCAACCAGTTCAGGATGACAAAAAGATACGGTACGAAGTTGCACCCAGCCTTCTCGGTGACTTGCTAAAGCATCAACACCTGCGACAAATTGTGTTCGTCAATCAAGTCGAGAAAGCAAAGGCGATTGCGAGAGCAATTAAAGAAGCTGAGGGACTTGCGGAGAACTGCCCCGTTATCTGCTATCACGCGGAATTCATCGGCAGGGATCGCCGACGGAAGGAAGACGAAATTCGCAAAGCTTTCGCAAAGGAACACCACAAACCCTGCATCTTGGTCGCAACGCAAATTGCGGAACTCAGTTTGGACATTAGCGCAGATCGGATGCACACGGAGATTGCACCTTTAGATGACATTGCACAACGCGGCGGGCGGCTCAATCGAAATGGTGTAGTGCCGTACTTTTCGAATGAGCAGCCATATGAGATGATCGTTCATGCCTTGGAGTTCAACGACAAATACGACATTTTGCCTTACGTCAAGATAGACAAGCCGACTGCTGAATCAGCCGATGAGCCACATCTGCTTCAACGATCCTGGGACATACTGCCGGATGGAGCAATTTACAGCTTCGATAATGTGCGTGAATGGGTTAATGAGCTTTACTCAGCACACGATTCTTTGGCACATGCTAACTTTCGTCAAGCTGTTCACGAGGACGCCATTTTTGGTTCCAAACCTCAAGAGCGGTACAGTGACAAAGGTGAAGAAGATGAGGGGCATGTAGTCTTACGAACAAAGGAATATGAGACCTTCGATGTTGTGCCCGAAGTGTTCATCAACGATTTGTCAGATAGTAGTGAAGTCAACCGCGATTTTCTCCTAAAGATTAACGAGCGTAAATTCTGGAAGGCGAAAGCGCAGCATTTAATCGAAGAACAAGTGGTATCCATCCTTGTTTCTAAGCGTGGTAGAAACTCACCGGAACACGAGATGCGGCGCTATTTGACGCTCAAGCGGCATTACGATTATGAATCCGGTGTGGATTTCACAGGTGAGGTTGAATTTCCCGTGGACGATTGGGCAGCACTATCGACTTTGCAGGTTCAAAAGACTGTCGAGAAGCGGAATTTCTTGTGAGCAGATGCTTCAAAACACTATGAGTTCTTCTCCTACTTTCACCGGCACGCAGGTTAATTATTATGCGGTTTGCAAGCGCAAGCTGTGGCTGTTTTCGCACGACATCGAAATGGAGCGCGAGAACGTGCAGATTGGTAAGAATTTATGGATTAAAAAGGATAACCGCCTCCATGACACTCATCATTGAAGTTGCGCCCGCAGTAGAAAACGCCCTGCAAGCTCAGGCTGTGCAGCGTGGCGTCAGTGTGCAGGAGTTGGCCGCTGCCGTGCTGCGCGATTACGTGGTGCATATCGCTAACGGCGAGACCAACAGCGACAAACAAAGCAAACGGCAGCAAGCGGCCCAACAGGGCTTTGGAATACTGGCTGGCGGCGGACGCAGCGTTGAGGACTTTCTGCGTGAGCGCCATGAGGAGGCCGAGCGTGAGATGCAAGCCACCGCCGGGCGCAGCAAGCGCCTGCGAACCGGACAGGCGGAGACGGCCTCATGATCGTGCTGGATTCCAGCGCGATGCTGGCCTACCTGCGGGGTGAGCCAGGTGGCGATCTGGTGCGCGGTCTGCTGCTTGATGACGAGCGAGACGTGCCCATTTACGCCCACGCCGTCAATCTCTGCGAAGTGTATTACGATGTGCTGCAATCGCACGACGCGACGTTAGCCGAAGCCACCGTCACCATCCTCAAAGCGGCGGGCGTGCAGGAGCGATCCGATATGGATAGCGTCTTCTGGCGCGACGCAGCGACGCTGATTGGCACTCAGCGTGCCGCGGGACACCGCCTGGCGAGGGGAGACGCTTTCGGGCTGGCATTGGCCCGCCGTGAGGATGCCGATTTTTATACGACCGACCGGCACGAGATTGCACCTGTGCAGGCCGCCGGATGGTGTCGTGTCACTTTTATTCGCTAATTCCACCTTTGGAATGGAGAATCGCCATGTCCTCCCCCACTTTCACCGGCACGCAGGTCAATTATTATGCGGTTTGCAAGCGCAAGCTGTGGCTATTTTCGCACGACATCGAAATGGAGCGCGAGAACGAGAACGTGCAACTGGGACGGCTCGTCGGGCAGGACACATACAAACGCGAGCAAAAAGAGATTGCCCTCGATGAACGTGTGGTGTTCGACTGGATGGAACTCAAGGAGAACGCCGACGGCACCCGAACCGTACACGAAGTAAAGAAAAGCAAAGCCGTCTCCGCCGCGCACCGGCTGCAAATGCTGTATTACCTCTTCTACCTGCAAAGCAAGGGCGTGGCGGCGCGCGGCCAAATCGACTATCCCCTGCTCAAGAAAAGCGAAAAGCTGGAACTGACGCCGCAAAGCCAGGACGAATTGATGCGCGTACTCGATGACATCAAGCTCATCGTCAATTCACCGGAAGCACCGCCACGACTCGATAACAAAGGCTTTTGCAGCAAGTGCGCTTACTTCGAATTATGCTGGTCGTGAATAATGAACCACAGAGGGCGCGCAGAAACGACAAGAGAGGATAAGAACGATAAGCGAAAGAGTGCGCCAGCGTAAACAGCTCTCATTCACTTCTTCTCGTGAGTTACTCTCCGCGTCCTCTGTGTCCTCTGCGGTTAAACAAGAACGAATATGAAACGAACCTACTATGTCTTTTCCAATGGTCGTTTGTTGCGCAAGCAGAACACGGTGTATCTGCACCAGTATGAAGGCGAGCGCGAGGACGGCGACGACGAGTCGTTGCAAGACGCCGCCGCACAAAACGGCTGCGTGCTCGAAGACCTGGAGAACGACGATTGCGGCTTGACAATTGACGAACCCAATAGCGATGCGAGTACTCAAATGGAGGATGATGGCGAGGCCGATCAACTCAAAACGAATAACTCACAACTAAACACGGATGAAGAACCGCAGCGAGTCGTTGTGCAAAAGCGTCCGGTGCCGATTGAAGATGTCGAGGCCTTCTATCTCTTTGGCGAAACCGATCTCAACACCAAGCTGCTCAACTTTCTGGCGCGACATCGCGTGCCGGTTCACGTCTTTAATTATTTCGGCTTCTACTCGTCGACCATTACGCCGCGACAGGAAGTCAACTCCGGCTTTTTGCTGGTAAAACAGGTCGAGCACTATTCCGACGCGGTGCGGCGTCTGCACATTGCGCGCGCTTTTGTCGACGGCGCCAGTTTTAACATCCTGAAAAACCTGAAATATTACGGCAGCCAGAGTCGCGGGCGCGACCTGTCGGCGACCATTGCCGCTGTGGAAACCGAGCGCCTCAAAATCATGACGGCGCGCGATGTGAATACGCTGATGGGTGTCGAAGGCCGCATCCGCGCGCTCTATTACGAGGCGTGGCCGCAGATTCTATCGGCACCGTGGGCCGAGTTCACCAAGCGCGTCAAGCGCCCGCCGGATAATCCCATCAACGCACTGGTGTCGTTCGGCAACTCGATGTGCTACACGCTGGCGCTGGGAGAAATCTATCGCACGCCGCTGTCGCCCTTGATTTCATTTCTACACGAACCGGGTGCGCGTCGCTATTCTCTGTCGCTTGACATGGCCGAGATATTCAAACCCATCTTGTGCGACCGCCTCATTTTTAAGCTCATCAACAACGGCGAGTTGCAGCCTAAACACTTCGATGAAAAGCTGAACTTCTGCTACCTTAAAGACAGCGGTCGTAAAATCTTCGTGGAACAATGGGAAGAACGATTGAAGCAAAGCATTGAGCATCGCGGGCTGGGACGCAAAGTCACATACCGGCGCCTGGTGCGACTCGAATGCTACAAGCTGCAAAAGCACTTGATGAGCATCGAACAATACGACCCTTTCAAAATCTGGTGGTGAAAGGGAAGGTCTTCGTTTTGAGATTTTAGTTCTCAGTTGTGCGCCGTTAACTCAAAACTAAAAATTCATTATGTACGTTATCATCGTGTATGACGTGGCTCAGGAGCGTGTGGCCAAAGTGTGCAAAAAGCTGCGCCGCCACTTGACCTGGGTGCAAAATTCGGTCTTTGAAGGTGAAATCAGCGAAGCCGATTTCAAGAAGATTCAACTCGACCTCTCGGAAGTGGTGGATAAGGAGCGCGACAGCGTCATGTTCTACTGCATCCACAACCCCAAAGGCTGGGAGAAGCGCGTGCTGGGACAGGAACGAGCACCAACCGATACATTCTTGTGAAAGACTACGGGGGACGAGTACTCGGGAGAGCTGCTACAATAAAAAGTCGTCGGGTGCCGCATGATTTTTCTGCATCGCCGCTCGACGACTGTCAAGTTCTTTGACAACCCAAAACTGTCCAACTTTCGCCGCTTAAAGCGGCACTTTTTTGCACCCCTCAGGGTGGCTTCTAATCGAACCAGTGTGGAATTGAAACACCGTTCCCCGCTCCTGTTTATCGCATCATAGACGCTTCTAATCGAACCAGTGTGGAATTGAAACAGGATGCGAGGAGCAAGAAAGCGCCAAGAGTTGCAACTTCTAATCGAACCAGTGTGGAATTGAAACATACGCATCTTCAAGGGGTGCTAGGTTTAGGGGTGCGCCTTCTAATCGAACCAGTGTGGAATTGAAACATGGACTGCCTGGTGTATGGCATTGCCCATGGCGCGCCTTCTAATCGAACCAGTGTGGAATTGAAACATCTGCATCCTGGAGAATGGTAATGAATCCAATCTCACTTCTAATCGAACCAGTGTGGAATTGAAACTAAGTCGGATTTGGTGTTATATGCAAAACCTTGCACACTTCTAATCGAACCAGTGTGGAATTGAAACAGCAATTCAGTGTGCAGGATATTAACGCACCTGCTTCTAATCGAACCAGTGTGGAATTGAAACCATAAAATAAAGCACCGTCATTGTGACTCTTAAAACAACTTCTAATCGAACCAGTGTGGAATTGAAACACAGGTGATTAAATCTGCTGGGTCTTTTTTGAGTCGCTTCTAATCGAACCAGTGTGGAATTGAAACGTGGTCAATGTGGCTGCTCTGCGGTGCATTATCCACAACTTCTAATCGAACCAGTGTGGAATTGAAACACGCTCCGATTGCCTCCTACGAGACGACGACGCCGCTCTTCTAATCGAACCAGTGTGGAATTGAAACACTTTCAGGAAGCGGTGCAGGATGCCGTGGCGGCCTCTTCTAATCGAACCAGTGTGGAATTGAAACCAGCCGTTGAGGACTCAGAGCAAGTCTATGATATGGGCTCTTCTAATCGAACCAGTGTGGAATTGAAACAGCGAATTAAACTTTTGAATACGACAGTTGCCGCGTCTTCTAATCGAACCAGTGTGGAATTGAAACAGCCGTTTGTCGACTCCATCAAGAGTATCTGTGCCTCGACTTCTAATCGAACCAGTGTGGAATTGAAACGTTGTTCTCGCCGATTGCGTTCACGCACGAGTAGCAGCTTCTAATCGAACCAGTGTGGAATTGAAACAAAAATTGGGCTACAGCGAACAGCAGGTGCAAAAGGCTTCTAATCGAACCAGTGTGGAATTGAAACGCGCGCACGTCCTCACGATTCACCACTTCGGCAAGGACTTCTAATCGAACCAGTGTGGAATTGAAACTATGCGCCGCCAGCCTTGCAGCATCGCATCGCAGAGACTTCTAATCGAACCAGTGTGGAATTGAAACGCGATGACGCGTTATCTCATCGCCCATGAGTACGGCTTCTAATCGAACCAGTGTGGAATTGAAACAGCAGAAAAACGGCAAGCGCTCGCGTTTTCACGTCGGCTTCTAATCGAACCAGTGTGGAATTGAAACGAGCTGAATCGAAGGTGACTCAACACCACTGCCGGCCTTCTAATCGAACCAGTGTGGAATTGAAACTCATGAGTTCAGTCGGACGCGACAGCGATCGTGCCGCTTCTAATCGAACCAGTGTGGAATTGAAACTCGAGCGTCGCATCACCAGCCGGCCCGCTGGTTGTGTCTTCTAATCGAACCAGTGTGGAATTGAAACGTAGATGGTGAGGCGCTCTTCGTCTGTGCTGCCGCCACTTCTAATCGAACCAGTGTGGAATTGAAACTTTCCTGGGTCAAGCGCCTGCTGGCCGACGACCGCTGCCTTCTAATCGAACCAGTGTGGAATTGAAACTGGCGACATGGGAACCGAGTTTCAATCCGCCACCTCTCTTCTAATCGAACCAGTGTGGAATTGAAACGCAGTCAGCGTTTTTGCAGCCGAGATGTTTTCATCAACTTCTAATCGAACCAGTGTGGAATTGAAACTCGCCAATAACAGCACGCAGAGTACTCGTGCGTTGATGCTTCTAATCGAACCAGTGTGGAATTGAAACACGTTTGTATCCACACGAGTGAGCAGTTGTTGGATCTCCTTCTAATCGAACCAGTGTGGAATTGAAACTATAATTTCACAGTTTTCATAACTGCTACGGTTGCTCTTCTAATCGAACCAGTGTGGAATTGAAACTTGTTATCGCTGTAGCCGGTCGTCGTGTCACCATCGCTTCTAATCGAACCAGTGTGGAATTGAAACGTGTAAACGTACACACGCACGTACAGCGCGCGGCGCGCCTTCTAATCGAACCAGTGTGGAATTGAAACCCCTGCCTGCGATACGTGGCCGTAACTGCGCCATGCCTCTTCTAATCGAACCAGTGTGGAATTGAAACACGCATCCAAGCCGGTTGTCGGCGTGGACTTCGGCATCTTCTAATCGAACCAGTGTGGAATTGAAACAAGAACTACCCCGTCAGCGCAGACCACTTCGCACCCTTCTAATCGAACCAGTGTGGAATTGAAACATAAAAGTCAATCGTTTCGAGAGTTTGTTAAAGCCTTCTAATCGAACCAGTGTGGAATTGAAACTGATCGTGGTATCACTTTCTGATATCACATTGCCTTCTTCTAATCGAACCAGTGTGGAATTGAAACTCCGGGTCTTGGTATCCGGTTCGCTTTGATGCTAACGCTTCTAATCGAACCAGTGTGGAATTGAAACATGGCTTTCAGGCCAACCCCGGCATCGAGAAAATCACGCCTTCTAATCGAACCAGTGTGGAATTGAAACTGCCAAGAATCTGCGGCGCTATGGCACGGACAACGACTTCTAATCGAACCAGTGTGGAATTGAAACCAGTAAATACGACAACAGGGCAATCCGCGTTCTGCTTCTAATCGAACCAGTGTGGAATTGAAACGACGGCAAAGAGGGTTCGGCTATCTATCAGAATAACCCTTCTAATCGAACCAGTGTGGAATTGAAACCCCAACGGAACCTACTGGCAAGTACTCGCCGCCAAAGGCCTCTAATCGAACCAGTGTGGAATTGAAGCGTCTCTGGCAAGATAGTCAACGCACGCGATGAAGCGTCCTGTCGGTGAATGTGCCCGGAGGCATCAAATTTGTTCTCAGGTACAAATTCGCAATTGGCACAGGCGGCTTACATCAGCACATCTCGAGTGGGAAGAGGAACTGCGGCCACGGCCAGGTCTTAGCATCACCTACCATCACCACCGATGAAGATGAGCACAGGCAACTTGAATTCGGAATTGACGGCATTTTGAGGTGGCCAATCGGTTGAGGAATGCGCAAGGCCAATAGCCACAGATGTTCACTGCCATCCTCTGCATGTCGCAACTGTGTGGCGTGGCCCGAGTGCTCGGCGCGGCAACCGATAGCGAATATCACAAAAGTACATGTTTAAACCGAGGGGTGCAACCGCCTGGCCGAGCGGAGCGGCTGGCCTGAAGTTCTCACACAGCTTACACGCTCGAAGCAATGGTGCTGCTGTCGAGATGCCGAAGCGGAGCGGCCTTAACGAAATAAAAATACTATCGCACTGTTTGGGAAAAGCAAAGTCGTACACGGCTGAGATGACAGTCGAACCCGACACAGCAATCGCAGCACGACCTGCATGAAAACGGAGTGGACGCCGTGCATTCGTGAGGGGCATTTGAGGAGCCTATTTCAAGGCTCATAAACGGGCAAAACCGGACTTTATAACAATGGATCAACGACGCCAGGGAGATCGAAGGCAGGGAGAGCGACGCAGTGGAGAACGGCGTCGCCACGTCCGCCGTGAGGAAGAACGCGAGCAACAGGAAGAGCAGGCTCAGGAGGCCACCAAGCGCGAGCTACTCGACTTTCTCCAGGAACTTCAACAAAAGAAACCGCCGCATCCCGATTCATCAGAAACCGGCTAGACGATCTGATCCGTCGATGTGACCGGCCCCGCTGAGCCGCAATGTCATGGTTTAACGCCACTACGTGCAGCGAAGCGCCGTGCGCCAAAGCACCAGTGGCAGCGAATGCTTTATACTGCGCGCCATGAATCACACATCGCACAACCATTCGTCAGCCCGGCTTTCCGTTTCAAGCTGGAGCCTGAAAAGCGTGCTCGGCAACCCGCCGTTTTTTGGTGTCGGACGCGAACCTGAGTACTCGCAGACGTTGCCGGATGGCGCTCTGCCTCTTGTTGAACTGCCGGCGCGTCTGAAAGAATTCGGCATCGGCACGCTGGAGATTTGCCACTTCCACCTGCCGTCGCGCGAGCCTTCCTATTTGCAGGAATTGCGTAGCGCCATTGAAAGTGCCGGTGTCGAATTGTGGTCGATTTTGATTGACGACGGCGACATCACGCACCCGCAACACGCCGCGCGCGACACCCAATGGGTTGCCGGTTGGATTGATGTGGCCGGCGCTCTCGGCTCGCGCAACGCGCGTGTTATCGCCGGCAAAGCCGAACCGACAGCGGAAGCTCTGGAGATCAGCCATAGCAATTTGCAACAGTTGGCAAGTCATGCTGAGAATGTCGGCGTTCACCTCATGACGGAGAACTGGTATCCGACCCTATCGCGCCCCGAGTTCGTGCTGCAAACACTGGAGATGCTCGATGGGCGTTTGGGCCTGTGCGTCGACTTCGGCAACTGGAGCGGCGCCACCAAATATGACGACCTGGCAGCCATTATGCCGCACGCGCGTTCGTGTCACACCAAAGCGCAGTTTCCCAACGGACACATTGACCGCGAAGACTTCGTGCGCTGCTTGGAGATGACGAAGCAGAACAATTTCAGCGGCCCGCATACCCTGATTTATGACAGCGGCGGCGATGAGTGGCAGGGACTGACGGTCGAGAAAGAGATCGTTTCCACGTACTTGTAAGAAGCCGAGTACTTGTAAGAAGCCAAGGCTAAGAAGCTGAACGGGCAGCGCTCTATTAACCATCGACATGGATAATGGGGCGCCGCGCCGGATCGGATTCGGCCTGGCGCAGCACTTCGCGTGTGACGGGCGCCGTGTCGCCGGAGCCCAGAAACAAGTAGCGCAGCAAAAACACCAGCGGATTGCCTTCCGACCAGGCGAAGTAGGCGTGCGGTCGGTCGCCGGTGGCGTCGCGCATATACAGCAGCAAAGCGGCGATGGCGTTGGGCACTGTAGAAGATTCGGCGCGCAAAACACGGTAGCCGTCCACATCGACGCCGCGCACGCGCAGAGTGCCGGCGAACTCGGAAGCGTCGATGACATCAACTTCCAGAAACAAAATGGGAAACGCGCCGGGAATGTGGCTGTCCTCGCGCTGCCGGTCTTCTTTGAGGGCATATTCGCGTGCGTCGCCCTGCTGCCGCTTATTAGCCACGATGCGCAGATGACCCCGGCTGCGTGCCGCTTCGTCGATAAAGCGTTGAGCCTCTGCATCGAGTTCAACGTGCTCGACACGCAGTTCCGTGGTGCGGAAGATGCGCGACAAGAGCGACACAAAAACAATGGCGCCAATGAAGAAACAGGCGATCTTCAAGCCTTCGGGTTGATCTTTGATGTTCACAAAAGTGGTGAAGACGAAAATCAAGGCGATGATGCCAAATGCGAAAGTCGCGGCCTTTTGTCCTTTCTCGCGCGCCGAAAGCGTGACCGCAATGGTGGCCGAAGTCATGAGTGCGAGTACTCCGGTGGCGTAGGCACCGCCCTGGGCATTCACATCGGCACGAAATGCAATCGTGACCACAAAGCAAATCGCGGTAAAAATCAGCACCAACGGACGGGTGGCGCGCGCCCAGTCGGGAGCCATGCCGTAACGCGGCAGGTAGCGCGGCACAATGTTGAGCAGGCCTGCCATCGCCGAAGCTCCGGCAAACCACAAGATCATGATGGTGCTGAAGTCATACACCGTTCCAAACACATCACCCAGATACTTGTGCGCCAGATAAGCCAGTGCGCGGCCATAAGCCCTGCCCGGTTCAGCGCCGTTCTTGCCCGGTAAAAATTCCTCGTGCGGAATCAGCGTCGTGGTGATAAAGCTGCTGCAAAGCAACAGCACGCTCATGATGAGGGCCGCGGTTGTGAGCAGTTTGCGCGTGTTCTGGATGCGTCCGACAGGCTGCTCGTGTCTGTCGCCGGGCTCGCCTTTGACCAGCGGCATAATAACGACGCCGGTCTCAAAACCCGAAAGGCCCAGCGCCAGTTTCGGAAAAAGCAACATGGCAGCACCAATCATCAATAACGGATTGGGCTGCGCCGCGAACAAGGCGTCTCTCCATTGTGGCAGCGCTTCAGGATGGGCCAGAATCTCGGCGAAGCACCGCCCGATAACGACTAAGTTCAGAACGATGTACGCTGCCACAATAAAGACCGCAATACCGATAGCCTCATTGAATCCCTTCAAAAATACAGCGGCCAGCAGTGTGATGAGCAGCAGTGTGATCGGCACTTCGCGCCCGCCCAGGAAATGCAGAAAGGGGTTTTCCACGATGTGCGCTGTGGCGTCGGCTGCCGACAGCGTGATTGTGATAACAAAGCCCGTGGCAACAAAGCCGATGAGACACAGCACGAACAGCTTGCCTTTCCACCATGTGAGCAAATGCTCCAGCATCGAGATGGAGCCGTCGCCGTGCGGGCTTTCTGCGGCCACACGCTTATACATCGGCAGCGCGCCAAAAAGCGTCAGCAGCACCAGAATGAGAGTCGCAATCGGTGACAAGGCTCCTGCCGCCAGCGCCGCGATGCCCGGCTGGTAGCCAAGCGTCGAGAAGTAATCGACTCCGGTGAGACACATCACCTTCCACCAGGGATGCGTGTGGTGTCGGCCTTCCTGCTCGTAAGGCGCTTCCACTTCATCAATGTGCCCTTTGAGCAGCCAGCGCGTCAGCGGCCCCGGTGGTGTCTTTGCCGCCCGCTGCGCAACCAGGGGAAAGGTGTAAGTGCCGGAGGGCGTAAATGGCGTCGTCTGTGCAGCGACACCGTTCGTGGCATCGGTGCTGTTATTTGTAGATTCGGACGACAAATCGGTCATCGGAGGGTTCCTCCACCGGGCTGAGACTGAGAGAGATTTGGGGTATTCAAGCGTGCGCCAGTATATCAAAACGTGCGCCAAGAATAGCCACCGATGCTCACAACCGACTTTGGTCAGATGAAGCAAGTCGAGTACTGGATGCAACCCACGACTTGCCAATGCGTCTATATCCCTGTAAAATGACGTTGTCGGTGACGGTGAATTTGTAAACCAATTTTGCCCTGCCGCGTGCGTGACATCCGATACAGGTTTGAGCCTACACTCACCATGACGGGAGCCCAACTCCTTTGCCGGGACTCCACCTGCCGATGCCTTAACCGGATCTTCCGGGTACTCGTAAGAGTATGCGGATAACGGCAGTCGAGCGAGGGTAAGGAACGGCGCCCACCTGCTTACAGCGGGTTCAAAAACTTGACGATGCACGGCGTAGCGGGGCATTTCTAAACGCTTGAGGCGGAAAGATGAAGGATAACGGGATATAATTCCCCTTGTCTTCCACTTTCCGCCTTTTTCTTTTCTCCATGGGATTGTTTCCCGAGCACGAACTCGACACCGCGACGCCTGCCGCGACGCACCAATCGCACCAGAACGGTGGCGGCTTGCCCGACGGCGTGGCCGACATGACGCTGCCCCTCGCCGCCCGTTTGCGCCCGCGCAACTTCGATGAATTCGTGGGACAAAGTCATCTCGTCGCACCTGAAGCGCCGCTGCGTCGTGCCATCGAAGCCGACCGCGCGCCTTCCTGTGTTTTCTTCGGCCCCGCCGGAACCGGCAAAACCACACTGGCGCGGCTGTGCGCCGGCCAAACACAGGCACACTTCGAAGATTTCTCGGCTGTGACCGGCGGTGTCGCCGATGTGCGACGCATCATTGCCGCGGCCCAGGCGCGCCGCAAAGCGACAGCGAGTACTCGCAGTGGCATCGTGCAGCGCACCGTGCTTTTCGTGGATGAGATTCATCGCTTCAACCGCGCGCAGCAGGACGCGTTTCTGCCGCACGTCGAAGACGGCACCGTGACACTGATCGGAGCCACGACGGAAAATCCGCTGGCTACCGTCAACACTCCCCTGCTCTCGCGCTGCCGCCTGTTTCGCTTCGAATCGCTCACCGAAGACGACTTACTGGGATTGCTGCAACGCGCTCTGCGCGACGAGCGCGGGCTGGCGCACCTCGATATTCAGGTTGAAGAAGAGGCGCTGCGCCACATCGCGCGTTCGGCGCTGGGCGATGCACGCACTTGTCTCAACGCGCTGGAAATGGCTGCCGATTTAGTTCGCGCCGATCGAGTACTCACATTGCAGCTTGCCGAAGAAGCCGTGGGGCGGCGCGCGCTGGACTACGATAAGAGCGGCGACAATCACTATCACATCATTTCGGCGTATATCAAGTCGCTGCGCGGCGGTGATCCCGATGCGGCGCTGCTGTGGATGGTGCGTATGCTGGATGCCGGCGAAGACCCTATGTTCATCGCGCGACGCCTGGTGATACAATCTTCAGAGGACATCGGCAACGCCGATCCACACGCACTGCCGCTCGCTATGGCGGCGCTGCTGGCCGTGGAGAAAATCGGTTTGCCGGAAGCGGCGATTCCCCTGGCGCAGGCCACCATCTACGTCACGACGGCTCCCAAGAGCAACGCGTCCTATGTCGCACTGGGGCGCGCTCGTGAAGCGTTGGCCACGGGACAGCCGCCCGCTGTGCCGATGCATCTGCGAGCCGCCAGTCTCCGGGGAGCGCGCGAACGTCTGGGCGAGGGCGAAGGCTACATCTATCCGCACGACGAGCCGGGGCACTTTGCGCGTCAGGATTATCTGCCGCCCGGTTGGAAGCCGCAAGCTTTTTACGAGCCGAGCGAACAGGGATATGAGAGCAAAATCGCACAACGTTTAAGAAGCTGGTGGAATGGACACAATGATGAATGACGGTTTGCAGGCGGCGACGCCCAAACGCTCCGAGTACTCGCCAGATCTTTTGTGCTCGAAGTGCAGCCGGCCATCGTCAGCAGGAGGGCCATCATGGATTTAAGATTACGCAGCCGCCGGACGGGCAGCGCGACGGTTGTTGAAGTGGGAGGCGAAGTGGAGTTGCACAGCGCCAACCAGTTGCGCGACGAACTGCTACGCGCCGGCGAGGCGGAGCACCCGTGCGTGGTTGTCGATTTATCGCGTGTCACGTTTATTGATTCCACAGGTTTGGGAGTGCTGGTTGGTGCGCTGAAACGCGTGCGCGAGAAAGGTGCGCTTTCGTTGGTGTGTCCACAGCGCCAGGTGCGCCGCGTGTTTGAAATCACCGGGCTTACCAAAGTCTTTCCCATGTTCGATAACCTGGAGGCCGCCGTAGCGTCCTGTCCCACAAAGCTCCCCGCAGTTCGCAAAGCGCCCGGCACCGATCCGGTGGAAAGCGAACCCGGCACGGCTGCGGGCACGAACAACGCGGCGGGTTCCACCGCGGCGGGTTCCACACCGTCCGGTTCCGAAGTCACAGTCGGTCTGCGCAGCAGCAATCAGGACGAAGTTCAAGGAGGCGCAAATGAGTAAGTCGCAAATGCAGCCGCGCCTCCATCTCGGACATAGCGACGCTGCTTTTTCGCAGGAAAGCGCCGCACCCAACACAAAGAAGGCCTCTGCCGTGCAGGCTGCCGTCTCAATGCCCGCTCCCGGACCCGATACCATTGTGCTGCACATCCCCTCGCGGCCCGAATACGTGCGCGTCGTGCGACTGGCTCTGGGAGGTATCGCCAGCCGCATGGAGTTCTCCTATGAAGATGTGGAAGACATGAAGCTGGCCGTCTCGGAAGCGTGTAACAACGCTATTCTCCATGCCGCTCCCGCCCTGGGCGAATGCGACACGCCAGAAGGCAAGCCCGAGCCGGAGCAATCTTCCACAATGGAGCAATCTTCCACAATGGACAACCTGGCCGATACAGCACGCAAGTCGGGCTCGTTCATGGTTGCCGTGACGCCTTACGACAACCGCCTGGAAATCACAGTCATGGACGAGGGTTACATCGCGCCGCCGGGCCTGCCGCGTCCGAGTACCGCTCCTCCGCACGGCATTGAGGAAGAGCTACGCGAAAGTGGCCTGGGCTTATACCTGATGCAATCGATGATGGACGAAGTTGAGCATCACACCGGCGAGAATTCGCAAACCGTGGTGCGCCTGGTGAAGTATTTGCCGAGCTACAAGATACAGGCCGAAGTTGAAGCGAACCCTCAGTTGTAAAAGCGCCGCCAATTCCCGACAAAGGAGGTGAATCGTGCATCATTTCTCTGCGCCTCAATCCAATGTAGAATCGGCATCCTCACCGTTGCTGCCGCAAGAACCGGAGCTATCAGCAGGAGCAGTGCCGCTGCCGCCCGCAGTGCCGCTACCGCCCGACGCCGAACAACCATCGGCCATAACATCTTCGCCGGATGAAACAGCGGCGATATGGAACCAATCTTCTAAAAACGGAGTGCAAAACACGCTCACAGACGAGACGATGAATAGTGCAGAAGCCTCTGCCACAGGACCTCTCGCTCGAACACAGCCCGCTTCGGCTGCCGCTTCGGCTGCCGCTCCGGCTGCCGCTTCGCTCACCGACACCGGCGGCCTCGAAACTTCTTTCGAAGAGAACGCAGATGAAGCGGTATTTGGTGAAACCGTACCACAAGATCTCTCCAGCGAAGCGGCTGGAGAGATCGACCCGCCAATAAATCAGACATTGCAATCGCCAGAGCCGCGGTCTACGCCATTGGGCAATAGCGCGCCACGTCGCCGGGGCCGGCCACGTCGTGCAACGAATAGTGCGGGTTCCGGAGTAACAGAAGATGTGACGAGTACTCAGGATAACGAAGGAGCCGGAGACGAGGCTCTCGATGAAGTCTGGGATGCTGAGGCTGGTGACAACACAGCGAGTACTCAGCCCAGCGGCGGAGAAACTCCGCGCCGCGCCACCAGAGTGACCAGCGCACACGGAGAATTTGACGCCGTATTCAGGGAATGGACTCAAACGCGCGACCCACGCCTGCGCGAGCGGCTGATCTTGATGAACCGCAATTTGGTGTCGTATATCGCGCGCCGTTTCATGGATCGCGGCGAAATGTCGGAGGACATCGTGCAGCAGGGCCTGATCGGTCTTATCAATGCGCTCGATCATTTCGATCCTTCACGCGGCGTGCGTTTCGCCACCTTTGCCACGCCCACCATCATGGGCGAAATCCGGCGCTACTTCCGCGATAAAAGCTGGGGCATTCGCGTGCCCCGCCGTTTGCAGGAACTCAATCAGGTCATCAACAACCGCATCGAAGATCTGACGCAGGAACTGAACCGTTCACCGACGTATGCCGAAATCGCACGCGCGCTCAACCTGCCGATTGAAGAAGTGGTCGAGGCGCTGGAAATGGGATCGGCCATGGAGCCGATTTCCATTGACGAAGAGATCTCCTTTGGCCGCGATGAGGCGGGCGCGTCTGTGGGCGATCAAATCGGCGAATGCGATCCGCAACTTGAAGGTTGGGGCGATTACGCCGCGCTCGAAACCGCGCTGCAAAAGCTGCCCGAAAAAGAACGCCGAGTACTCCAACTGGCTTACTTCAACGACCACAGCCAGGTCGAAATCGCGCGTCAAATGAAAGTGTCGCAGATGTTCGTTTCGCGCTTGCAGCGCCGCGCCCTGGCGCACCTGCGCGAACTGATGAACAGCCAGGACGTTTGAATTCTCTCCGGCTCGTAATGCCGATACACACGGCGCCGGATTTCTTCTATGAGTGTGCGTCACGCGGTCGGTGCCTACTTCTCATTGCAAGGACTTGCTGTTGCGCTGTGGTGGTTGCTGCTGCTGGTCTATCCCACATCGCGCGACTATTATTTCCGCATGGGCGATTCGGAAGCGACACTGCTCGCCTTCTGGTTGCCCGACCTCTTCCTGCTGGCGACAGGTTCGCTGCTGGCTGCTTATCTTTGCTTCATTGATAGCAGTCACACTCAGGTTGTGTTGTTTTCGTATGCGGGGCCATCAGCTATGCCGCATTGTACTGTGTTGCGTTTGCCCTGCTGACCGATACGGCATGGCTTGGCGTGACACTGATGGTGCCCGCCACGATCCTCAGCGTTATCTGCACCGCGTCCGCGTCGCCCTTGCGTACGTGGGGTTTTCGCCAGGCCCGACCGGCAGACGCGCGATGGAACATCATCAAAACTTTGGGACAGGTCGTTGTGTTCTGGAGCATTCTGTTGTTCGCTGGCCCTTGCCTCATAACAATAATTGAAGCGCGTCTTGGATTAGATCGCTTCAGCTTTGCCTATCAGCGTCCACTGGCGACATTTTTCTTTGCAGGTTTCGGAGCGCTGGGCCTGTGGAGCGGTCTCATCATGGCCCGGCTTGGCCAGGGAACACCACTGCCTGTGGACAGCCCGCGACGCTTAGTCGTGCGCGGGCCTTACGCTTTCGTGCGCAACCCAATGGCGATAGCCAGCTTCGGCCAGGGCTTTGCCGTTGCGCTGTGGTGGGGTTCAGCCCTGGTATTCGCTTATGTCGCTGCCGGTATTTGGACGTGGCAGTTCCTGGCGCGCCCGCTTGAAGAAGAGGACATGCGACAAAATTTCGGTGCAGAGTTCGAACAATACAGTAGCCATGTACGATGCTGGTTGCCCCGCCGATTACCATATCGCGACACGTCCCTGATGAATAGCGAGGACATCTCGAAAAGCGCCTGTAAATGCACCGGTTCGTCGCAGGCCAGCGATGAGTACTCACCACGATAGACGCGTGTCACTTCGCTTGACCGAGTATTGATTACGGCGTATAATTTCGCTGTCAACAATGCCGCCGGTGTGGCGAAATGGCAGACGCAGCGGACTTAAAATCCGCAGTCCGAAAGGGCGTGCCGGTTCGAGTCCGGCCACCGGCATCATGCAAGACCTGTATCCGCATCATCACTCAGTGCGCTGTCATCGTGCGTTGAATCACCCACTTTTTCTGGAACCTGCCAAGACGTGACCGAGCAACATTTTTCTTCACCTTCCTGCGACGCGCCTCAGCATTCTCTTTTGCAATCGTCGTTTGTTCTTTATCTGGCATCGGCTTCACCGCGACGGGCGCAACTTCTCGAAACGCTGGGCGTGCCGTTCACACGCATCCACAGTTCCTTCGAAGAACCTAAGCCCACTGCCGCCGATCATGCAAATCCATCGAGCTACGTTGAAGTCTTGGCGCGCGAAAAAGCGGCCGCGTGCGACACACGAGTACTCAACCCTCAGGAGAACTCGCTTGTTTTAGCGGCGGACACAATTGTGTGGCACCAGGGAACTGTGCTCGGCAAACCGGAAAGTGAGGCCGAAGCCGGGGAGATGTTGCGCCGCTTACGCGGCGAAGCGCATCAGGTGTTCACCGGAATTTGCCTGCGCCATCGGGCAGCAGGCACCGACGAGTACTCGATTGCGCACACCATCACCACGGTGCATTTCAATACATTAAGCGACAACTGGATTGAGCGTTACGTTGCAACGGGTGAACCGATGGATAAGGCCGGTGCCTATGCCGCGCAGGGCAAAGGCGCGCTGCTGGTGGAACGCATCGATGGCGACTTCTGGAATGTGGTCGGATTGCCATTAGCGACGCTGGGGCGCATGCTCGAAACGCTCGGTGTGCCTGTCGAAAGCTGGTGGAAGTAAGAGGCACGTGTTGTTGATGAGGCTGTCTTCGTTGTAAGATGCAACAAGCGCCATCATAATTGCAGACGGCGGACGACAGCACTCATAGCACTCAACAAACAATGTTCAAACGATTCTTTGGGCGATTCTCGCAGGACATGGGCATCGACCTCGGCACGGCCAACACACTGGTACACGTGAAGGGGCGCGGTGTCGTGCTGCGCGAGCCCTCGGTTGTGGCCATCGACCGCAACACGGGACAGGTCTCATCCGTAGGCGAAGCCGCCAAGCAGATGGTGGGCCGCACGCCCGGACACATCGTCGCCATTCGCCCGCTGAAAGATGGCGTTATCGCTGACTTCGACATCACACAGCGCATGTTGCACCACTTCATTCGCAGCGTACACAACGGGCGCGCCTTCGCCAGCCCGCGCGTCATGGTCGGCATTCCGTCCGGCATCACCGAAGTCGAGAAACGCGCCGTTATCGAAGCCGCCATGACAGCGGGCGCACGCGACGCGCGTACCATCGAAGAACCAATGGCCGCCGCGATTGGCGCCGGTCTTCCCGTTTCCGAACCGACCGGCTCGATGATTGTCGACATCGGCGGAGGCACGACGGAAGTGGCCGTTATTTCGCTGGGCGGCATCGTGACCAGCCGTTCCCTGCGCGTGGCCGGCGATGAGATCGATGAAGCGATCATCGCTTATGTGCGACGCACCTTTAACATGTTGATTGGCGAACGCACATCGGAATCGCTCAAGCTGCAAATCGGTTCGGCCTATCCGCTGCAAGAAGAAGTTTCCTGCGAAATCAAAGGCCGCGACCTGGTGAACGGATTGCCCCGCAGTGTGCGCATCAACTCCGCCGATTTGCGTGAAGCCATCAAAGACCCCGTGCTGGAAATAGTGGAAACGGTGAAGACAACATTGGAACAGTCGCCGCCGGAGCTTTCCGCCGACATCATGGAGCGCGGCATTGTGCTGGCCGGCGGCGGCGCCCTGCTGCGCGGACTCGACCAGTTGCTGGCGCACGAAGCCGGCATTCCCGTCCACATTGCCGCCGACCCGCTGACCTGCGTCGCGCTGGGCACTGGCGAAACCGTCGAGGCGTGGGACACGTGGAGCAGCACCAACCAGGCGATCTACGGTTCACGTTAGCCAGTTTTCCAGTCTTAGTTTTGAATCTTGAGTTGCACCGCCTCAACTAAGAACTGAGAACTAACACTTGAAAACTTCTTTATGCTTCGCCGTCCTGCACCGCTCTTTCTCGTTATTTTCTTGTTGATCATCGCTGCCGTGGCTGTGGGTTGGCAGCGCTCCGCACACAGTAACGGCGGCGTTTCGGCACCGGAGGGCATTGTTTATGTGGTGTTGCGTCCCGTGCAATACACGCTTTCGACTGTGGGCGACTGGTTCTCCGATCTGGGTCGCACCATGTTCCGTCGTGGCGGCACGGTTGAAGAAAACGAGCGCTTGCGCGGCGAAGTGGCCAACCTGCGGGGACAAACGCAACGCCTGTTGCGCTATCGCCGCGAAAACGAAGAGTTGCGCCGATTGCTGGGCTTGAAACCTCCCGCAGGCGGCACCAATGTGGCGGCGGACGTGGTATCACTCGCCGCGACGCCATACGCGCGTCGCGTCACGCTGAATATCGGCACACGCCAGGGCGTGCGGTCGAAAGACGTGGTGTTTGTAGCGCAGGGCCTTGTCGGGCAGGTCGTCGCCGTTTCACCGTTCACCTCAAGTGTGGTGTTGCTGACCGACCGCGAATCGGGTGTGGGCGCGATGAGTACTCGAACCATGGCCAAAGGCTGGGTCAACGGCACCGGCGCGCGCACCTTGCAAATGTCGTTTCTCGATTACAACTCCGATATACGTGAAGGCGACCTCATTGTGACTTCCGGTTTGTCGGAGATTTTCCCGCGCGGGCTCATCATCGGGCGGGTGCTGCGCGTTGATCGTAATAAAAGTTACTCGCGCCTTTCGGCAGAGATCGACCCGGCAGTGCCCTTTGATCAGTTATCAGCGGTTTTCGTGCGCACCGGGGCCTGAAACGTAGCTCCGAGTACTCACTTTCGCCTCATGAACGAGCAATCGACCTGGAGAATCTGGCCCGCCCTGTTGATGGCGGTTGCGTTGCAAACTACGTGGCTGGCGCACTGGCGTCCGGGTGGCGGCGCCATCGACTTGCCGTTGCTGCTTGTGGTTTCCGTTGCATTGCAACTCGGCTGGGAAATGGGTGCGGCTTACGGCCTGTGCGCCGGCTTGCTGATGGGCTTCTACGCCGGCACAAACCTCGGTTCTTACGCCATGTCACGCCTGATTACAGGTGGTTTGCTGGGACTTTTCGAGCGCCGCTTTTCACGTGACAATCCATTCACACCGCCGCTGTGCGCGATGGGCGCCGTCGTTGTGGCCAACGCCATCTTCCTCATTATTTCGCCAACCGACTTTCCGGTCATGTGGTGGCTGCGCTACACGGCCAGTTCGCTCCTGGCGCACGCCATCCTGATTTATCCGGTGCACTGGCTGGTCACCAAGTTCATTCTGCCACCGCCGCGCACCATGTTCGGCTGAATTTGGTTCAATGAAATAGGACTTACGCAAATCGCAGCGTTTGCAGAACCCGAAGTGTTGGTTCTCCTAGAAGGAGACAACCAACGCTCCGGGTTCTGGGTGTGTAAGTCCTGATATTATTGAGTACTCGATAACTTCCTCTGCGCCCTTTGCGTCCTCTGCGGTAAAATGGGAAGCGATGGATCCAACGATTGAAGAAATCAAGCGGCGCGCTGATATTGTCGATGTGGTGAGTCAGCACGTCGCACTGCGTCCCGCCGGTGGCGAGCGCTGGAAAGCCTGCTGCCCCTTTCACGACGAGAAGACGCCCTCGTTCTACGTGTCGCGCGACAAGGGCTTTTTCAAATGCTTCGGCTGCCTGCACGAACAGGAACTCATCTGGACACAAACCGGACTCAAGCCCATCGGCGAGATAACGGTGGGAGAACGAGTACTCGACCGTCACGGCGACTGGAAACCTGTTCTGGCAACAGAGCGTAAACAGGGAACCATGCGCCGCGTGCAAACGGCAGCGTTTCGCGCCGATCCGCTGTTACTCACGCCCGATCACAAATGCATTTTTGTGCGCTCCGCCGACGCGCGCGCCGCTCTGCCTTTCTTGTATCTCTCTTCGGAGCGCGGCACACGCTTCAAGAGCAGCTATCGGCGTTACACGGGTAAAGCGCCAACAGTTACCGAGGCCGATGCCGACCAGATGCAGGTTGGTGATTTCCTGTTGTTCCCGTTAGTTCCCGATGCACAGCGCCAGGACTCACCGCTGGTGAATGCCGATGTGATTGCGCCATACAAAATCGGCAAGCGCGTGCAGCGCATCGAGCAGTTGCCGGTCAACGTCAACACAGCGTTTCTTTTTGGACTTTATCTTGCGGAAGGTTCCACCAATCCGCGCAGCCTGCGATGGACGTTTCACATCGACGAAAAGCACCTGGCAGAAGAAGTCGATCACGTTCTACACCACGAGTTTGGATTGACTTGCTCGCATTCCCTGCGCCCCGAAAAGAACATTCGTGAAGTCATCTGCTGCAAGACCGATCTCGTGCGCCAGTTCGAGTACTGGTTCGGCAAAGGTGCAGCGTCTAAACGAATTCCCGCGCTGGCGCTGAACTGGCCTGTCGAAGTGCAACGCGCCCTGATAGCAGGCTACCGCTGCGGCGATGGCAACGCCCGAGGAGATTCCGTCTCAGTTTCGCGTGAGCTGTCATACGGGTTATTCGCGTTGGCTGTGCAGTGTGGTCTCAACCCTTCGCTCAAACACCAGAAAGGCTACACCGATCATAATGGCGTTCAGCATCGAGAAAGTTGGCGTCTGCTTTCGCGAGGCCGCGAAGGACTCGGTGGCTTCTTCCACCCTATCGGCGATGTCTGCTATTACTGGTCGCGCATCACGCGCATTGAGGCTCTGCCCGAAATGCACACCGTGGTGGACATTACTGTTGCCGACAGTCACTCGTTCACAACGAAAATGTGCGTTGTACACAACTGCGGCGCCGCCGGGGACATCTTCAAGTTTTTGCAGCGCGTTGAGAATATTTCGTTCCCTGAAGCCAAGAAGCAGTTGGCCGAACGCTACGGCGTGCCGCTGCCACGCTTTGGCAAAGAGCTTTCCCCCGAGCAGCAAGCCGTATACGATGAACGTGACCGTCTGACCAAAATCACAGCGGCCAGCGCGGCGTTTTTTCGCGAGCAGTTTGCGGGCAACAAAGGCCAGGAAGCACGCGATTATGCGCGGCGTCGCGGCCTGTCGCCCAAGACTCTGGAAAAGTTTGGCATAGGTTATGCGCCGGATGCGTGGGACGCACTGCATCATCACCTCATCAACCGCTATGGTTTTAAAATCGAAGATTGTGTTGCGACCGGAGTACTCGTCGAGCGCGAAGACGATGGCAGCGGACGCGGCAAGCGCCAATATGACCGCTATCGGCATCGCTTGATGTTTCCCATCTGGGACTATCGCGGGCAGGTTATCGCCTTTGGCGGACGCGCGATGGAAGGCGGCAATACGGGCAACCCGGACGCGAAATACATCAACTCGCCGGAAGGCACGCTGTTCAACAAGAGCCGCATTCTTTACGCCTGGCACCTGGCGCGGCCCGAAGTGGGACGGCGTGAAAGCATCATCATTACTGAAGGTTATATGGACGCCATCGCGCTGCATGAGGCCGGGTTCGGTAACACGATTGCGACGCTTGGCACAGCTCTCACCACACAGCATGTAGCGGCATTGGCGCGCATCGCACCGAAGACCGTTTATCTCTGCTTCGACGGCGATTCGGCGGGAATGCGCGCCGCGTTGCGCAGTGCGCCGCTCTTTGCCATACACGATCTTTCGGTGCGTGTTGTCATGTTGCCGCGCGAAGACGACCCTGACACATTTATCCGCAAGAACGGCGAGATCGGCTTTAACAACGCGTTGCGCGCGGCCAAGTTGTTGTCGCGCTATCGCGTTGAAATGGCGGTGAATGGCTTCGACCTGGGACAAGTCTCCGAACGCATGGAAGCGATTCGCGCCGCCGCCGATGTGATCTCTGAAGTGCAGAACGACATCGAAAAAGATGATTACATCGCGTGGCTGGCCGAGCGCTGGGGGCAGGCTGAAGGCGTAACTGCCCCAACGCGCATGCAAATGATTCAAGCCGCCGTGCGCCGCGAAGTCGGTGCCGCCGTCAAGCGGCAACGCGTTCCGAGTACTCAATACCCACCGGCGGTGCAGCGCGAGGCCGAAAACAAGGATGTCGATCAGACGCTGGCCGCCAACAATCAACTTAGCGGCGTGGCTAAGGCAGAGCGCATTTTGTTGTCGTCCCTGTTGGGCAATCCGAGTTGGCGCTCGCGCATTCTCAGCGAATTGCCGCCTGATAAATGGACAGAGGAACCGCACCGCGAAATCGCTGCGGCCCTGCGCCAGTTCGATTGGAACGATCCCGTCGAGCCCACAGTCTTAATTGATACGCTTTCCGCTGAAGCGGGCGGTCTGGTCGGTGAACTCATCATGAACGATCAGTCGCAAGTCGCCGCGACCGAAGAAGTCGTGAAAGATTGCATCGCCCGCATACAGGGCTACTGGGCGCGCCGCGTGGAGCACGAGATTCTCGACATGGTGCGCCTGAAACTGGAACGCAGCGAACCTATTTCGGAAGACGAACGCAAAGCCTACAATGCCGCTCTCATCGCCACACGTCGCAAGAAAGAGCCCACTGCGGAGTAGAATCCCTCGTTGCCACGAGTCGCGTTAAATTTGATGAACCCCATTCCCTGTCACGAAGCTGCTGCATTCCAGGAAACGGGTGCGCCGCACGACCCCGCGTTATGCGCCGACGCCCTACCCGTCGGCGCACCGCTGCACGATGACGCCTACGAAATTGTGCGCGTGCTGGGGCGTGGCGGCTTCGGCATCACTTATGAAGCGTGCGACACGCAGCGTAAACAAAGCGTCGCCATCAAAGAGTTCTTCCCGATTGGCTGCACACGGCTGGACTTTGGCGTGCAACCGCACCCTGCCGATACGCGCCACTTCGAGGCAACGCGCCGCAAGTTCCTCAACGAAGCTCGAGTACTCGCCGGTGTGCAGCATCGCAACATTGTGAATGTGCAGGAGGCTTTCGAACAAAACAACACAGCTTACACAGTGATGGAGTTACTACAAGGCGAAACTCTGCAACAGCGCGTGGAAAGACAGGGTGCGCTGCCCGAAGCCGAGGCCCTGAACATCATCGAGCATATATGCAGCGCATTGCAAACCGTGCATGAGATGGAGATGCTGCACCTCGATGTAAAGCCGGAAAATATCTTCTTGTGCCGCCGTGCCGGGTCGCACGAGGAGCAGCGCATCGTGCTGATGGATTTCGACTTGTTGCAGCCAATGGCGGGGCCGGCCAGCTACCGCACGCAGCCACTGAACGTCACCATGCACTGCGGCACACCCGGCTATGCGCCTCTGGAGCAATATACGCAAGGTGCGCGCTTTGGCGTTTACACCGACATCTATGCTCTGGGCGCGACGCTCTGTCACATTCTCACGGGCCAGGCGCCGACCGATTCAACCGACCGTGCTGCACACAGCGACCGTGCTGTAGAAAATGACATCGTGCAGCTCAACGGCGCCGGTGATGCCGTAGGGCACGCGATTCGGTGGGCCATGCAACTCCACCCATTCAAGCGCCCGCAGTCGGTGCAAGATTTTCTGGATGCCCTGCATGGACGTGGCGTAACGGCCCCCGACACGAGTACTCAGCGCACTGGAGCGATCGCAACGCCGCATGTCCAGGCTTCTTCCGGTTCGCCGACAACAACCATCGCGGCTGCTCCGGCTGCTGCACTGCCAAGGGCCACGCCATCATCGCCGTCGCAACCATCTGTGACGGCGCCATCCAACGCGTCGCCTCAGGCATCAATGCCGGTGACGCCAATATCCGTTCAGCCCACCGCTGCACCTCAGGCAGACGACTTATGGTACATCGTGATCGTATCGGGCAAAGTGGTTGAGTGGCCGTGGATGTGCGCCTGCTGCGGCGCAACACCTGCAAGAACGATTACCCTGCGCGCCTCCGGTCAGAAATATGATGTCCCTTACTGCGCGCACTGTTCACGCCACGTGCAGGCTTCGCGTCTGGGAGTTACCGGCGGCGTGTGCGGTATGGGCGTGGGTCTGGTGATGGCGGTTGGCGGCGTGCTGTTCTCGAACCTGGTGTTAGGGCCACTGGGCACCATGCTGCACTTCGGTGCGATGTCCTACTGGGGGCTTCAGCACTCCTTCGCGCACGACCTGGCTACTACCCAGTGCAGTGATACCCGATTGGCGGTTGCCGTGGCACGCCACACAGAACAACGTATTCGCTGGCGCTTCCGCAACCCCGGCTTTCGCGACGAGTTTCGCCGTATCAACGCACATCTGGTGGTGTGAGCGATCAAGATCCACAAAATACAAGGGTATGCGAAAAGCTGCTCATCCTCAGGGAATGAGCAGCTTTTCGTTTCTATCCGGGCTTTAAAGCACGTTTCGGTGGTTGTGCGGGGTGTTTCTTGTCGGGGCGCATGGCATGCGCCCTCATGCTGCGGCAACGTCATTGAAACATGCTCTAGTGACCGGGATTGAAAAGCCAGTCGCGGGTGAAGTAATCACTTAGCGTGAGGGCGAACATGATGCCCACGAAAACGAATGCCACACCGGCAAAAATCCACACCAACTTGCTGCTGTATTTGAGATGCATAAAATACATCATGATCAGCACAGCTTTAACTGTCGCGATAGCAATCGCAATAGGCACGTTCAATACGCCCATTTCGATGTTGGCTGCCAATACGGTAATGATCAGCAGCACCATCAAGACCACGATGATCTTTATGTAAGTTAGCGGTGTGACAATGTGATGATGATCATCACGCTGGTCATGATCTTGCGGCTCGCGCCCGGCGTGGCCTGCGCCGAAGCGTTCTACGTTATCACCAGCGTGCGCGGTTTGCGCCATAAAACTTTCTCCTGAGTACTCGAATCGGTGCTACGAACTTATATGTGGTGTCCGGCAATGAGATACAGCAGCGGGAACAGGAACACCCACACAATGTCAACAAAGTGCCAGTACATGCCGACCAGTTCAACCGGCTGATCGTTGCCGTTGGTGAACAATCCACGTTTGGCCAGCACCCAAAACCAAAAGACCACGCCCAGACCGATAATCATGTGGATCGCGTGCAAACCAGTCATGCAGAAGTAAATTACAAAATACATCTGCAAGTGATTGAGATTCACCTTCGCCACATCAAAAGCGTGATGCCCATGCGTCAGAACATGCTCGGGATGCCAATTCAGAGCCGGCACCAATCCTTCGTGCCAGTCGGTCGTCCATTCGATAGCCTTGATGCCCAGGAACGACGCACCGAAGAGCCATGTCAGAACAAGCATGTTCATCAGCATCTTACGGTTGCGAGTTTGCGCATAATAGACGCCCATCGCCATGGTGAAGCTACTGGCCAGCAGCACGAAAGTGTTGACCAGGCCCAGTGTATGATTCAACAACTGGCTGCCCACATAAAACGGGTCTATCATGCCCAGGTCATGAGCCCTTTGCGTTGCGGCCCAGCGGTAGAGCGTGTAGACAAAGAACAGGCCGCCGAACATCATCACTTCGGTGCAGAGGAAGGCCCACATGCCCAGGACCGTGGCCTCACGCTGCTGCGTCATGTCTTCGAAGTGGTGATGCAGCACACCGTGGTCGTCATGACCATGCGCCGTGTTGTGGTGGCCGGTTTCTGTGCGCAGCACCGGCTGGCTTTCCGGTGGCCGACGCCCCGCGATGTTCTCAACTGCGGCTGCCCGCACAATAGGTTCAGACAAGTTCCTTCTCCTTCTCGCCATACTCGCGCTCGGCTTCCTCAGCGAGTACTCGTTCGCGCACGCGCTCGGCCAACTCCTCGGCCTGCTGCGTTACGCGCTCCGATTCTACCGCCGAATAAGCATAGGGGCCGGTCGTTACAACGGGAGTGCGCTCAAAGTTGGTTAGCGGCGGCGGGCTGGGTGTTTGCCATTCCAAGCCGGTGGCGCCCCACGGGTTGGCATCCGCCTTCTCGCCGTGCTTTAGCGACCACAGCAGATAGAAGATAGGCAACGCGAAGCCGATGGCCAGAATTGTAGCGCCTGCCGACGACATCACGTTGAGGAACTGATACTGTGGCGCATAGGCGTGATAGCGGCGGTTCATGTGATCCATGCCGAGAATGAACTGCGGAAAGAACGTCACGTTAAAGCCGATAAAGAGCAGAATCGCCGCCGCCTTACCCCAGGATTCCGGGTACATGCGGCCCGTCATCTTGGGCCACCAGAAGTGAATGCCACACAGATAGGCCGACACTGTTCCGCCCACCATCACATAGTGGAAGTGCGCGATCACGAAGTAAGTATCGGTCAGGTAAACGTCGGTCGCAGTGGCCGCCAGGTGCAATCCCGTGAGACCACCGATAGTAAACAAGCCGAGGAAGCCCAGCACATATAACATCGGCGTTGTGAACCGAATCGAGCCTTTGTAGAGCGTCGCTGTCCAGTTAAACACCTTGATGGCCGATGGAATGGCCACCATGAAGCTGATGACTGAGAACGCCTGGCTGGCATAAGCCGACTGGCTGGAGACGAATAAATGGTGACCCCACACCAGGAAGCCGAAAATCGCAATGGCAATGCTGGAAAATGCGATGAACTTGTAGCCGAAGATCGGCTTGCGAGAAAAGCAGGTAATCACTTCGCTGATAACGGCGAAGCCCGGCAGTACCATGATGTAAACCGCCGGATGCGAGTAGAACCAGAACAAGTGCTGGAACAACACGGGGTCGCCGCCCAGCGACGGGTCGAAGACTCCGACGTGGAAGATGTTCTCGGCCATGAGCAGCAACAGTGTGATGGCGACAACGGGAGTTCCCAGCACCTGAATCAGGCTCGTCGCATAGTGCGACCAGATAAAGAGCGGCAAACGGAACCAGGTGAGCCCCGGCGCGCGCATCTTATGAATGGTCACGATGAAGTTCAATCCGGTAAGGATTGAAGAGAACCCGGCCAGGAAGGCGCCTGTAATGACCCACACCACAGTGCTATCGGTGTAGGTGCTGGACAGAGGCGCATAGAATGTCCAACCAGTCGCCACGCTGCCGCGCATCAAAGCGAACAGCGCCATCAGCACACCGCCCACAAAGAGGTACCATGAGAGCAGGTTCAGCTTGGGAAATGCCACGTCTTTGGCGCCGATCATCATCGGCACCAGAAAGTTACCCAGCACCGCGGGAATGGACGGAATCAGGAAGAAGAACACCATGATCACGCCATGCGCGGTGAAGACTTTGTTATAAGTTTCCGCGCCCAGAAGCCCTTGCGGAGTGATGAGGTTGCCGCGAATGCCCGCCGCCGCCATGCCGCCCAGCAGAAACGTGATGGAAATCGTCACCAGATACATCAGGCCGATGCGCTTGTGGTCGAGCGTGAACAGCCACGACTTCCAGCCGTAATCATTGGTAAGGTAGTTTACCTCCGGCTCAGGCGCTGTCTGGTAGGGACGGATGTCGTCCATGCTATCGTCACGCGTGGCGCGCTCATCCGCAGACTGAGTTTCAACCTTGCTGTGTTCCATGCTGCTCATCGTCCCGTCCTTTCACGACCCTTAGCACCGCTCTGTGTACTCGTTGCCGGCGTGTTATTGCCCCGGATATTGCCAGCCGATTCCAGTCGGCCACTGGGGCGCAAACCACCCGTGTAAATCCGTGCAGAGTCTTGCACATAATTGTTGCTGTTATAAGGCTGCAAGCCACGTCGCCGCAGCACTTCAGGCCGCGAACCACCCGCGGCATTTTCAGCCAGGCTTTGCGCCGCGACATCGGCCCCGCCACGAAAGACCGCTTCCCGGTCGACATAGTTCGACATGTCGCCCGTCGGGTTGCCTTTGCGACTACCGCCGGTGCCCAGTGCACCCGGCCCGCCGAGAATGGCTTCCCGGTCGACATAGTTCGACATATCGCCGGTTGGATTACCCTTGCGGTTCGTGGCGCTGCCGCCGTTCAAACCGGATGCGGCGCCACTTGCACCCGCAGCACTCGGCCCGGCTCCGGCTCCACCGGCCACATAACCGCGCGCGCTGCCGTTGCTGGTGCCGTTGCTCACGCCCAATGTTTTGATGTATTCAACCAGTTGAACCAGGTCTGCTTCGGTGAGACGGCCCTTGTAGGACGGCATGATTGCGGGATAACCGGCGGCGATCTCTTTCTCCGGCAGAACAATCGAGTCGTGGATATAACGCTCGTCGGCCTGAATGGTGGTCGAGCGGTTACCTTCGTCCGGCAATTGAATCGCGACCGGGCGGTTGTAAATGCCTTCCAGAGCCGGCGCGCGCACCGTGGCATTCGGGCCGTGGCAACCTGTGCAACCGCGCTCACGGAACAGACGTTCGCCCGCCGTGGCCAGAGTTTTCTGCGTGTTGCCGGTTTGCATCCACTTGTCGAATTCACCCGGCTCCATTACCGTGATGTAACCACCCATGATGGCGTGGTTGGTGCCGCAAAACTCCGAGCAAAACAGATGAAAGCGTCCGGTCTGAGTAGGCGTGAACCAGAGTTGTGTGTAGCGACCGGGAATAACGTCCTGCTTGACACGAAACGCCGGAATGCCAAAGGAGTGAATCACGTCTTCGGAGATCATGGTCAACTTCACCGGACGGCCCAGCGGCACATGCAGTTCGTTCATCTCCCAGCGGCCCGAGGGGTGCTGCAGTTTCCACATCCACTGCTTGCCCACCACGTAAACTTCCATGGCGCCTTTGGGCACCGTGATAATCTGAAAGTACACGCTGGCTGACCAGAGGAACAAGCCCATGGCGATGGCCAGTGGAATCAATGTCCAGGTCAACTCAAGCGCGATGCCCTCATGTCCCGGCAGGGTGCGATTAACCCGATTGCCCTGGCGATAGCGCACGGCAAAGGTGATGACCAACGCCGCGACCAACACCGCGAAGACGATGCAAACGAGCGTTATGCCCCAGAAAACGGCGTCGACACTTCCGGCAATACTGGAGGCGCGGGGGGAAACCGATGAAAATCCCATGATCAGTAATTCTCTTCCACAAACGTCCCTGACGAGTACTCAATGCAACCGGCGACTGCTGACACGACTTACAACTGTCGGCTGATACTTTGGGGCGAAGCTCAGGCACTCTTGAGCGGCGTGGCCTCGCCCGTGGAGATCTCAGGCACTGCGAGTCCCTGGTTCTTATCGCGCCGCATCATGCCGACAATTCCGACAGCCAGCACCAGCAGCGTTAACACTCCGGCTGCACGCAGCAGTTTCTCGACGGCAAACGTGTATTTACCGTTCGAGTAGTGCACGCCGCAGCTCAACACAAAATAATCGACCGGCGATCCGATGCGACTGGCGGACGACTCGATTAGGCCGTAGCGCAGATCACGCGGGCTGTAATCCAACTTTAAAAAGTAGCGCCCTACTTTGCCGTCCGGCGTGAGCATCACCACAGCGGAAGGATGTATCCACTGCTTCCACACTTTGTCATATACATAGTGATAACCTGTCGCCGCCGTCAGTTCTTTGATGGAGGCTGCATCACCTGTCAGGAAATGCACGCCGGCGGCAGCAGCGGGACGCTGATACTTCTCCATGAACGCGTCCTTGTTGCCCCTGGCCATGGCGACTGTTTCCTGCGGGTCAATGCTCGCAACGAGAAGATTGAACTCTTTGCCTGGAGTAAATTTCAATTCCTTCAGCGTATAGACCAGCGCCTCAAGCTCCGCAGCGCACAACTGTGTGCAGGCATAGGAAAGCATCAGCACCATCGCCGGCTTATCGCCCAGATAGCTGCCAAGACGAACTTCCTTGCCCGTCTCATCACGAAACATGAGGTTGACCGGCACCTGCGAATTGAGCTTGCCCTGGTCGATGCGAACCTGCTTCAGCAGCTTATCGCTGTAGCTGTTCGTCTGGCCCTCTTTGCCATGGTCTTCGTCGCCGTGGGCGCGCGCGACCGATGCACTCCAGCCGAGCAGACACACCGCCAGCGCTGCGATGGCGTTCCTTCGTATTCCCGACAGTTTACGAGTACTCATTGGCGCTTCTCCGACTTATCCAACTTAAGGCCACCACTCGAATCGGCGGTGTACTTCTCATACTCGGCTTCCCAGCGACCATTTTCTGTAATTACAGGCCCGTAATAAGCCGGCATGTCGCGCGTCACACCGGACGCTGCGGCGCCGGTTTGCTTGCCCGTCGTGGCATTTACGTCGCCACCGTGCTCGCCCGCCTCGGTTGTGCCACCGGGTTTCTGGGTGCCTGCAGTGTTTTGCTGCGGTGGCCCGGCCATCAGTTCCATCGCACGTTCAACCGGAATCGTGACTTGCCCCGTTTGAGGATTGCGCGTATAGGAATTGTATTGTGCCTGTTCAACGGCGGCTTCGTTCAGCATCTTGTCCCACGGCAACTGGTTGTCGCCGGTATAATCGACTGCATCACGCGACACAGTTTGCGTGTTCTGGCGTCCCATCGGCGATTTGCCGCCGGTGCCGGCACCTTCACTGCTTTGCTTGCTGCCCTGCGATGGCAGACCAAGCGTCAGACGCGCATCCTCATCATCCACGGGCGACGGCAGCAAGCGTGGCTCAGACGGCTTCTGTCGTTGTGCGAACATCGCCGGCGTGTTGATGTCTTTGCGTTGTTCGCGCGCCGTAAAGGCGCTGAACATCGGAATCAGCAGAGCGACCACCACGGCGCACGAGGTCAAAATGACGACCATCGTCAGCACGACGGCGCGAATGTTGGCATCGCCGCGCTCATAGCCGCCTGCCGCGCTGGCGTCTGCTTCCTGAGTTCCCTGCGGGATCATATCAGCCATGTTGCACCACTTCTTTCAAGGGCCAGTGCGCCTGCAAACGCGGGTCGTGCACCGGAACAACGGGACGGCTGCGCACTTCGCGCGCCCAGGCCCACAGCCAGATGCCGCCAATCAACAGCGGCGCGCCCAGATCTGTAATATAAAACGCTGCCAGAGGGTTGCTCGCTCCCTCCTGACGGAAATGGGGCGTGACATACCAGAACAGGTCGAGGTGCCGCATCAAAATAATAAAAAGGCCGAGCTTCGCCAGATTGTTGATGTTCACTTTGAGCGAACTCGACAGCAGGCTAAAGAACGGGAAGAAGAAATGGAAGAACGCCAGAATGGTGCCGATAACCAGCCACGGCCCGTGCATACGCTCGGTATAGAACTCAACTTCTTCCGCGATGTTTCCCGACCAGTAGATGAGGAATTGTGAAAAGTTTGTATAAGCCCAGAACAAAGTAAACGCCAGCGTGAGGTTTCCAATGTCACGGAAGTAACGTGGCTCAACACGCTTCACGAGATCGGTGTGACCGGCTAAGCGCGACACAAGGAGGCTCATCAACGCCAATGTCGAGAGCGCCTGCCCCGCCAAAATCACAACACCAAACAGTGCGGAGTACCACAATGGCATGAGCGACATCACCCAGTCGATGGACGCAAATGTCAGCGTGAGAACGTATACCAGAAGTCCCGCAGCGCTTAGCATGTTCAGCTTGCGCGACCATGTTCCGTCGTCATTCTCGTCCTGCTGCGCCGACCACTTGTTGAGGAAGAACGCCATCGTCATCCAGATCGCGAAATACAGCACAGCGCGAATCAGAAAACCGGGCGTGTTGAGATAGCCGATCTTCTTCTCCACCACGGCAGCGTGCGCGCCATGCGGATGAATCCAGTCGCCATACAGGTGATTCATGCCGAAGATAATCGGCACAAACAGCGCCAACACAACCGGCAGGTTGCGAGTACTCGCTTCCAGCAAGCGGCGCAGAATAAAGCCCCAGCCGCCACCCGTCACATGATGCACCATCAAGAAAGCCAGAGAGCCCAGCGTGATGCCAAACCAGAACATGAACGCGAACAGATACGACTCGAAAAAGCGGCGCGCGCCATACGAATCGTTCATGTTTACGAAGATGCCTACCACGCACAGCACCAGGCCAACCACGGCGGCGATCAGCGCGAAACGCTGCAACCGATCCAGCCCCGGCCCGACCAACTCACCAATCTTCATCTTGCCTTCGTTCATGAGAAGTTTCTAATCGCTTTGACTGCTGTCGAGTACTCGTTAACCGGCACTCAGACCTACGCTGCTCGACTAACGGGTAGCCAACTCAATCGGTAGCCTACCTTAATCTGTGGGCTGCCCTGCCTTGTCGTTCGGGCTGGCCGCCGGTTCGCCAAACGGCTTTTTGCTCGTGCTCGGCAATGGCACTTCACCGGGAATGCCGGGTGTCATAGGCATCGGCTCACTCGAGCGGAGAATCTGCTGCGGCGTCTTGACGTTGCCGCGCTCTGCCGCCGGAATGTCGGCCTGGCTCGCGTTCTGGCTACGCTGTAGCACGCGAATGTAGGACGCAATGGCCCATCGGTCGCGTGGTGGAACGCGCGACGCATAGGAATACATCGCGCCGTAGCCATTGGTAATCACATCGTAGAAGTGCCCAATGGGTGCTGTGCGCAAACGCGGCAGCGAATAGGACGGCGGCACGGCGAAACCGCGCTTCACGACCATGCCGTCGCCGTTGCCCACAAGACCGTGACACGGCAGGCAATAGATCTCGTAGCGTTCCTTGCCGCGCTCCACCATTTCGCGCATGGTGACACCCTGCATCGCCGTCGCGGGAATCGCCGTTACAAGACGGCCATTGATGGTGCCGTTATACATCGCCTCATCAACACGCAACTGCCCGCGCGCGATGACGCCTTGCGGCAACGGTCGTGACGCGGAGACTTCAACGCCTTCGGCCAGGCCAACCGGCTCGTAGGGCTTGAGGCGCGACCTGTTCCACATATCGACCGGCTGAAACTTCCATTCGCGCGTGCAACCACCCACGAGCATCAGCCCGCTCAGAGTACTCGCCGCCACCAATCGTTTTGCCTGAACTCGCTTCATAATCTATTTCGCCACGGCGGAAACCCGCACCGCGCTCAAGCCTTCCATGAACTGTCGTGTGCCTTCGTTGTCAAACTTGGGATCGCGACTTTCAATCGCCAGGAAAAAGCGGTCGCTCGAAGCCCGATCAAAGCCCGGCGTGTTGAAGATCGAATGATATGGCTTGGGCAGCCCGTTCAGAATGATCATGCCGAACACGCCAGTCAAGGCCGCAAAGAGAATCGTCATCTCAAACGTCGGCACGATGAACATCGGCCAACTGAAATAAGGCCGTCCGCCAATGTTCAACGGATACGACTGCGCCGACGCATACCACTGGCCAAAAATACCAAGGCTGCCGCCGGTCAAGCCGCCCAACAACATGAGAAACGGCATCTGCTTGTTGCGGTAGCCAATCGCCTCCGACAAGCCTTCCACCGGCATCGGCGAAAAGGCGTCCATCTTGGTGTAACCCGACTCGCGCGCCAGGCGCGCCGCCGTCATCAAAGCCTCCGGCGTTTCAAACTCGGCGGCGTATCCGAAGAGAGTCGATGTGGGTACAGTTGTTTCCATAGCGAGTACTCGATCCTCCCTTTAAGCCGAACCGGAAAATGCTTCCTTGGTGCCGCCCGTATGGTCGCGATCTTCGATTGTATTGCCGTGTGGATCATGCGTCAGGTGCCCGCCATGCGCTCCGTTATGCGCGCCATGATGCGACTCATGATGCACCAGCTCGCGCATTTCAGCTACGGCAATCGAAGGCAGAGCACGCACGAACAGCAAGAACAGCGTCAGGAACAAACCAAAGGTTCCAACGTAGAGCGCCCAGTCCCACATGGTCGGCTGATACAGCGCCCACGAGGACGGCAAATAGTCGCGGCTCAAGCTCACCACGATGATGACGAAGCGCTCCAGCCACATGCCGATGCTGACCACAATGGACACCACGAACAAACACGTCAGATTGGTGCGGTATTTCTTGAACCACAGAATCTGCGGCGCCACGCCGTTACAAAAGATGAGTGACCAGTAAGCCCAGGCGTAGGGGCCAGTGCCCATCCGCGAGGTGAACTGCATGTAGCGCTCGTAGATGTTGCCGCTGTAATACGCGGTGAACACTTCCATGAAGTAACCGTAAACCACCATCAGGCCGGTCGCCAGCATGACTTTGGCGCAGTTCTCCAGGTGCCGCATTGTAATGAGGTCTTTGAGGCCATAGATGTGACGCAGCGGAATCGCCAGCATGAGCACCATGGCAAATCCAGCGAACACCGCACCGGCCACGAAGTAAGGCGGGAAGATCGTGGTATGCCAACCGGGCACGATGCCGAATGCGAAGTCGAATGAGATGGTGCTGTGTACAGAAAGCACGAGCGGCGTCGAGATACCGGCCAGAATCAGGTAAACCGCCATGTAGCGATGCCAGTGCTGATTCGAACCGCGCCAGCCGAGTGCAGCCATGCCATAGAGAATTTTCAAAGTGCGATTCTGCGCACGGTCGCGCAGCGTCGCCAGGTCGGGAATCAGGCCGATATACCAGAACAACGCTGAAACGGTGAAGTATGTCGAAACGGCAAAGAAGTCCCACTCCAACGGGCTGCGGAACTGCGGCCACAGACCCATGGTGTTGGGCAGCGGCGCCAGCCAGTAGAAATACTGGTGACGGCCCAGGTGCAAGAGCGGAAACAAGCCCGCGCACATCACAGCGAAGATCGTCATCGCTTCGGCGAAGCGGTTAATACTGGTTCGCCAGTTCTGATGCACCAGCAAAAGAATCGCGGAAATCAGCGTTCCGGCGTGGCCGATACCGATCCACCACACAAAGTTGATGATGTCGAAGCCCCAGCCGACCGTCTTGTTGATGCCCCAGACGCCAACGCCCATCACAAGCACGTAGGAAACAGCCACGCCCAGCATCGCCAGCAGCGCCAGCGAAAAACCGAGGAAGATCACCCAGCCGATGCGGATGCGATCTTTCAGCACCACGCCGATAACCTGTTCGGTCACCGTCTCAAGGTCGTGCCCCGGCCCGATGATGTCGAAGGTCTCATCGTGCGGGCGACGCCCGTTCATGTGCCCGGTCGGCTCATGCTGCGCCGGCGCCTTCAATCCAACATTGCGGTCTAATGGTTGATCGACCATAGTTCGTTTCTCTTTCTCACCCCGGCTTCTCGTCCTGGCCCGTCACACGTTCGAGTACTCGCTTATCTATTATGCAAGCGCGTGCCTCGACAACTAGTGCTCGCCACCGCCCTCGCTATGCTCTGTTCCGCCTTCCAAAGCCCCTTTTTGCTGCTGGCCTGTGGTTGCGTCATCCGGCGAATCGATCTGACTGCCGTCGTGGTCGCTGGTGTGCTCGCCACCCGACATCGTCACTTCGCCAGGGTTCTTCAGCGTCGCGTCGATGTTGCGGATGCGGGCGTTGTAGGTCGTGCGTGGCGTGGTGTTCAACTCGGTCAGCAGGCCATAGTTGAGGCCGCTGTCCTTGAGGCGTCGCACGTTCGAATTCTTATCGTTGATGTTGCCGAAGACAATCGCATCGGTCGGACACGTCTGCTGGCACGCCGTCACGATTTCGTTGTCGCGCACGTGGCGGCCTTCTTTTTTCGCCTGGAACTTGGCGTTGTTGATGCGCTGGATGCAGTAGGTGCATTTTTCCATCACGCCGCGCGAGCGCACCGTCACGTCCGGGTTCGCCATGAGCTGAATCTGTGGCGTTTCCTGGTCGGAATACTGCAAGAAGTTGAAGCGACGCACCTTGTAGGGGCAGTTGTTTTCGCAATACTTGGTGCCTACACAACGGTTATAAACCTGCTCGTTGATGCCTTCCGGGCTGTGCACCGGCGCTGCAACAGGGCAAACCGGTTCGCAGGGCGCTTTCTCGCAATGCATGCACGTCACGGGCTGGAAATACACTTCCGGATTCTCCAACTCGCCCTTGTAGTAGGTATCAATACGCAGCCAGTGCAGCTCGCGGGACATCTCCACCTGCTCTTTTCCGACCACCGCGATGTTGTTCTCGCTCTGGCAACCCAGCACACAGGCGTTGCAGCCGATGCAAGCGTTCAAGTCGATAGCCATGCCCCAGGCATACGGCGGTCGGTCGTTTTCAGCGCTGTTGTAAATCGTCGGCGGATCAACGTTTTCGGGATATACCGAGGGCAGCCCGTTGGGATGCATCGGCTCCTCTTCTTCGCTGTTGGTGTTGCGCGGCTCCACCGTGGTGAGCGTGTCCTGATAAAGTGGCAAACCGGCTTTGTCGTGTGCGGCATCGACCGGCAAATGCCCTTTCTGGTACTCATCGAAAGTGCCGACGCGGATCAGGTCGCGGCCAAAGGTGCTGTCCAACTTCTTTTCGCCACGCTCCAAGTCGATCATGTGATGGTGCGCCGTCAAAGCCAGCCTGTATTTGCCGCCCGCTTTTTTCACATCCAGTCCGCTACCGAAGTTGAGAGTACTCGATTGGCGCAGTGCATAAGCATTGAAGCCGGTGCCGGTGCCGATCTTGCCGGCGCGCGTGCGACCATGACCCAAATACACCGTCACCGATTCAGTGGGATGTCCAGGCATCATCAAGACAGGTGCGCTCACCGTGTTACCACGATACGAGAGAGTAACCAGGTCCTCGTTGTCCAACCCCAGGCGCTCTGCTGTGATAGGGCTCATCAGCGCGGCATTGTCCCATGTTAATTTGGTCAGTGGCTTGGGCAACTCTTGCAGCCAGCCGTTGTTGGCAAAGCGGCCATCCCACAGGCTGGGGTCAGGACGAAAGATGACTTCAATGCCTGTCGTGGCTGCCGGAGCAGCAGGCAAGGCCGCCACGGCACCGGCGCGCACACGCAACGGTCGAACCGGAGATGCCGTGTTGGGCACCACGCCGTTATGCAAAATCGTCTGCCAGCGCTTGTCGAAAGCGACAGTCTGTAGTGTCAGACGGTCAGCCGGAACACCCGAATCCGTGCTAATCGCACCGCCACCTGTAGCGACATTGGCTGCGGCTGCACCGGCCGCGCCAGCACCGACTGTGGCTGCACCGGCTCCTGCCATTGATCCACCAGCGCCGCCAGTGGTCGCACTACCTGCCGTCGCTCCACCACGCGTTGCGCCACTGGCAGCAGCGCCACTCGCAGCGGCTCCACCGGCGGCACCCGTTGTGCCCGATGCGCCAGCATTGGTGCCGCCGACGCGAGAGCGCAATGTTGCCAACTGTGGCGCCAGACGCCGCTCCCAATAGCTGCGCAGCACGTCGTAACCGCTAACGGTGCCCTGACCGAGCAAGACAGCCATCACTTCATGCACCGAGCGCGTTGCTTCATAAAGCGGCACGATCAGCGGCTGCACAATGGTTGTGGTGCCGTCGTAGGCGCGCACATCACTCCACGTTTCCAGGTAGTGCGATTCGGGTATGTGCCACTGGCACAACGCCCCGGTTTCGTCATCGTAGCGGCCCAGATGAATGCGCAGCGGCACTTTTTCCAGCGCCTGTGCAAACTTCACATCAGCAGGCGCGTTATACACCGGGTTGCCACCTAAAATAACCAGCATCTCAACGCGGCCCGCGTTCATGTCGGCCACCAGAGTTTGCAGCCCGCGAACCTGATCTGTCGGTGCAGCCTCGATTGGATCCGAGTACTCCACTGTAGCGCCCACGTTGCCCAGCGCATCGTTCATGGCGTGCGCCAGAGCATGCACCGCAGCGGGCTGATGCGAACCGGCCACTACCAGACTGCGGCCCCGCGCGCCCTGCAAATCGGCAATCACTGACTTGACCCATGCAGCCCCGGCACCTGTTACAGCGCCGCCTGAGACACCACCAACACCAATACCGGCGGCAATGGCGCGTGCCACGTTTTGCACTTCGCTGGCACGCACCGGCAGACGATGATCGGCCATAGCGCCCGTGTTGCGCGGCGTGCTTTCCGCCACGTAGAGGCGGTTCATCGGCACCTTATCGCGGTGCGGACGGCGACGCTGAATAAAGTCGCGTGCCCAACGCACATGGTTCGGCTCTTCCATCAGGAAGTCGGCGTCCAGCGACACGATAACGTCGGCACGATCGAAGCGATATTGCGGCAGCGCGTCGCGCCCGAAAGCAGCTACGGCACCGGCACGCGCGTTGTCGCGGTTGATTGGATCCCATTGCACCCACTGCGCCTGCGGAAAGGCGCGCAGGAAATCGGCCATCTGCGCGCCTAACGTGGGCGATGTCACGGTTTCGCTGAGTACTCGCAACCCGGCACCGCGCCGGGCGCGCTGGGCATCGGCTGCACCGGCAAAAGCACCCGCGAAGTTGTCCCACGACGTAGTGTCACCTAGATAACGCACGCCCTGCGAACGGTCGGGATCATACAAATCGAGAACCGAAGCCTGCGCCCAGATATCGGCGCGGCCCAGGCTGGCCGGATGATCGGGGTTGCCTTCGATCTTAGTCGGGCGGCCCATGTGGCTTTCCGCCAGAACACCCAGCGCGTGGCCGTTCATGGCATAGGCCGTAGCAAAATACAGCGGAATGCCCGGAATCATCTCTTCCGGCGAATTCACGTAGGGAACGATTTTCTCCGCGGGCTGGAAGGCGCAACCGCCCACACCCGCCAGCGCCATGGCCGCGCCCATAAACTTCATAAAATCGCGTCGTGACAGCGGTGTCATGTCGCGCGGCGCCTGGCGCGGAAACTCGCGCTGCAAATAGCGCGTAAATTCCGGCTTCTCGCTGAGTTCTTCCAGACAGCGCCAGTATTCCTGACCGCGCGTGCCGGCCAGGCGCTCGCGCACCTTGTCGAGATCGACCGATGGCGCGGCACCGACCGTGGACGCGGCACCGGCTGCCGGCGTGACATCCGACACTTCGCGGTGCGTAAACGCCGAAGGCGTGACCGCCGTCAGAGGAATGAAGTTGGCTGGCTGCAAATTGTCGCTTGGCTTTGCGTTGTTGCTCATCTTGGCTTTCGCTTCGTCGCTCCTGACCTTGTAATCGGCTCAGGCGCTATGGGTTCGTCCTTGCGCTATCGAGTACTCGGAACTCAATAAACGATTAGTGGTGGCAGGTGTAGCAGTCGGTCAACTGGCGCGGATGCTGAATCTTATACTCCTTGACCAGCCGCTTACCCAGCACTGCCTGCGGCTCGTTGGGACGATAACCCATCTTGTAAACCGCTTCCTTGGGACGAATGTATTTCTCGGGATGACGATGGCAGTCGAGACACCACGCCATCGTCATGGTGTTGACTTTCTTGACCAGTGGCTGCTGATCCATGCGACCGTGGCAGGTTTCGCAGCCGACGCCTTTCTTCACGTGCACGCTGTGCTGGAAGTACACGAAGTCCGGCAAGTCGTGCACGCGGTTCCACGCGATGGGAGTGCCGCTCACGTAGGACGCGCGCACCGGAGCCAGTTCGGGAGAATCCGACCAGATTTGCGAGTGGCACGACATACACGTGTGTGTCGCCGGCATACCCGCCGAATAGGACTTCTCAACCGAAGTGTGGCAGTAGCGGCAATCGATGCCGTCATCGCCGACGTGGTGCTTATGGCTGAACTGCACCGGCTGTTCAAGAGGAACATACAGGCGATGGCCGTAATACAGGTTGGCACCGTATAGAGCGGCGGAGAAACCCAGCACCGCGACAACGATTCCAACAATGGTCAACCTGACAAGAGTGTTTACGCTCGGATGGAAAATCTGAGCCATGAAGCCTGCTGCCTTTCTGTCTGTCTGTTCGTCAGTCTAAACACGCGGCGTCTGCTTTCGCATAACCTGCTACGGCACGACCTTACGGAATGACCTTACAACACAACTGAAGCGCGGCTGAGGTGGAACTCTCGTGCAATTCTACCAGTCTCACGTCGCGCTGTCGACCGCTTTGCGCACATTAAATTTGCGCCTTCAAATCCTACATTATTGCGGCTTTGCACCACCGATGGGCGCAACAGGCAAATCCCTGCTCCAAGTCCGCTAAATAGCCGCCACACGGTCAATCGCCATTGCCAGAAACAGCAGCGCCAGATACAACATCGAATAGTGAAACAACCAACTGGCGCGCGGTCGCACCGGCTCTTGCAACAACTGATAACTTTTCCACAGCAAGAGTGCGTTCAACGCCACCGCTGCTACGACATAGAGCCAACCCACTTCGTGCATCGCCAACGGTATAAAAGTGACGACAACGGTGACAATAGCGTATAACCCAATTTGAATTGCTGTCGCGCGTTCGCCGCGCAAAACCGGCAACATCGGCACCTTGGCCAGGGCATAATCATCTTTAATCAGGATCGCCAATGCCCAGAAATGCACCGGCGTCCAGGCGAAGATGATGGCGAACAAAATCCAGGCAAACGCATTGAGGTCGCCCTGCACGGCGGCCCAGCCGACGAGCGGTGGAAAGCTGCCTGCCGCACCGCCGATCACGATGTTGTGCCAGGTGCGTCGCTTCAGGATTATGGTGTATACGATGACGTAAAACAACAATCCAGAAAGCGCCATCAGGGCGGCCATCGGCTGCGCCCACCACCAGAGAATCGCCATCGAACCCATGCCGAGTACTGTGGCGAACAGTGCCGCGTTACGCACCGAGATGCGTCCCGTCACCAGTGCGCGATTGGCAGTGCGCGGCATACGCCCGTCGATGTCGCGGTCGATAATCATATTGACCGTGTGTGCTGCACCCGCCGCCATGTAAAACCCCATAGCCGTGGCGAGGAACAGGCCAACAGTTACGGGGTGTTGTGCATCCGCCGCGATGAACATCGCAGTCAGCGTTGTAAACAGCAACAGGCTGATAACGCGCGGCTTGGTCAGCAGAAGATAATCCTTCCACAACGCGGGCGTTTTGGCTTCGGCTCTGGCTCCGGTCGCTTCGCTTTCCACTGCACCGAGTTTTGAAGCAGTGTGGGACGCAGTTGTCGCGTCGCGGGTATCACTCATCACGGTGGATTCTACCGCAGCAGTTGTCACAAGGGCACTGTTCACCGCAACGACGGCGATTTCACGGGCCATCTTTCACCCGCCTTTTGCAGCAACGCCGCCTGCGTTTCATCCCGACTAAGAAGCGTTTCTTGAACCGCCCGCACCGGCTCAGCCAATGCTGCCGCACCCAGCGCGATAACGTTGAGCCAAATTAAATCCGCCATCAATAAATGCACAAGCTGCATCGGAATGGGAGCCATCAGTCTGGCGTTAAAAAAACCAATCACGAGCTGCGCCGCATACTGCAAACCAATGCCGCCCGCCAGCAAAGTGACGACCGGATCGCGCTGCTGCCTTCCGATGCGCGCCGCGATTAACACAATGGCAAAGCCCAGCGTAATCGCCAGCAGAGGATGCCACAAACGCAGGCGAATCAAGAAATGCGACAGCGGCGACAGCGCTCCCAGCACGGCTTCGTTCAAGTTGCGCGCCGGAAATAGCGTATCACCCAGCGCCGTCACGGCTCCGCTGATGCCCAAAATCAACACGGCCAGCGTCGCACAGGCCATCATCCACACTGTGCCGGAGCGTCCGCGCAAACGGGCAAAAGGCCTGCCACTACCCCACCATGCCGTCAGCAGAAGAGCCGCCAGCAGCAGAAACGTATTCACCAGGTGAGCCGCCATGTAAATCGCGCGCGAAACCGAAGCGTTATCCGCTACCAGATTGTGCAGCACCAACCTGGCACCGATCAGCGCCTCGGTGCACATGAAGAAGAGCGTGAATGCAGCAGCGATGCGCACCGGATGGTTCCTGCCGAAAGCACGAAAAGCCCACACCACAAGCGCAATACTCAGCGGCAACAAAATGCCGGTCGATAAACGATGCCCATACTCGACCCAGGTTTTAGCGTGCATCGCTTCGGGGATAACCTGTCCATTACACAATGGCCAGTGCGCGCCACAGCCGTCACCCGAATGACTCGCCCGCACATACGCACCCCACACAATGGCAGGCAGCATATAAAGCAGTAAACCCCAGGCGAAGTGATGAAAGCGGATTCGGCTCATGTATTGTCACTGCTACGAGGAAAAGCAACGCTGCAAGAACCTGTCGAACCTGTTCAGTGCAGATGTTGAAGATGAGTCTATACCCTTGTGCAATCTTTCACAAGGTAGCAGCAAAAATATTTTTCGCAATCAGTCAGAGAGCTGATGTCCCGCTATCCAGCGCGTGTCAAGCTGTTTTGAATGCGCTCGTTTCGTTCCGCAGCGCTGCTACCTCACAGGTGCAACCTCAAGCGGTGCTATGGTCATGCGAGTACTCGCAAGGCGCAATTCACGGCCTCGGTCACAAGCCGCCGACAAAACGGCCTGGCGCAAAGATGCGGGCGCCGTCGAACTTCTCTTTCAGGCGCTGCATCAACGTGAAGTCGCTGCCGGGTGCGCCCCACACCAGTGCCGGTGTTTTTAGTTCGTGAGGCGCACGCTCCACCATCATTGAGCCTTCGCTCTGCACTGCCAGTTGACGCAAGGCGGCCATATCGGGCACCTGGTCGAAAAAGGCGCGCACTATGCCGGTGCCGCAATCCCATTGAAGCCGCGCAGCGCCCATATTCTGCGCCGCTCCGGCCCATGCTGCGGCGCGCCGCAACGGCAGCACGGTTTTTAAGCGCACGACGTGGCCGGCAGCAGGCTCGGTTCCCGGCGAAGGCGTTGCATTGCCTGCGCCACTCAGCCGCGCCATTTGCGCCTGCACCGATGCTTCGACGCCGTCAAAGCGCGCCTGCAAATGTAGCGCACCGCCAATGCTTACAACACGTAAAGTGGTGGGTTCGAAAGCACCGTCAACAATTTCGAAGGCCGTTCTTTCCGCTTCGGGCCAGGACGACATGGCGGCGCTCCAGAAGGCAGTTGCTTCGTCGTGCGGACGCAGCCGAATCGTAACGCGGGTGAGAAAACCCAGCGTGCCGAAAGAGCCGATAAAGAGCTTGCTCAAATCGTATCCACTCACATTCTTGACGACTTTGCTGCCGGCCCGCACAGCGCGCCCATCGGAGAGCGCTGCGCTCAGGCCCACGACAAGGTCGCGCGGCGCACCGTATTTCAGCCTGGTCGCGCCGGCTTCGTTCGTGGCGACGGCTCCACCGAGTGTGGTCGCATCATCCGAGTACTCAAGCGGCACAAACTGGCCGCCTTTATGCACCATTTCATCAAGCGCACGCAGCGTGATACCGGCGCCCGCTGAGACAGTTGCGTTGCCCACATCATGATCGAAAACTTCGTTCAAGTACTCACTGGACAGCACAAGTTGCAGAGCCTCCGGCGTGGCACCGATCTCGATTTTGGTGCCACCACCGCGTGGCACAAGTGCCACCGATTCGCGCCCACACCAGGAAACCAGCGCCAGCGCACTCTCTTCATTGCGCGGCGCCGCGACAACCTGGGGCTGCACCCCGTCGATGCTATCGCTATCCTGCGTGGGTCGCACGTCCACGTCCTCGCCGAACTCGCGACGGAGTGCGTCCTGAAGGTTGTCGATGGAGGTTGCTGTCATGCGGAGTTGAGCACTCGTCTTCGATGGTGCGCTTTAGCCGGTGCGCTGGATTTGAACGTCACGAAAATAGTGGTTGATGATTTGGCGCGCGTTCCAGCCTTCGCGAGCGTGGTTTTGCGCGCCGCGCTGGCACATTCCGGCACCGTGTCCCCAGCCAGCGCCCTTGAACACCCAGTCGGTGAGAACGCCGGCGGGGTTGCGGCGCGGCAGCACCACAAAAGTCGAACTCGGCAGCGCCGTCGTAGAACCGAGGCGTCCCGAAAACATGGAGCGGATTTGCGAATCTTTTTCAAAACTGGCCGTCAGTGTTTGTCCGTTTGCATCGCGCCCCACGACCATCAGCTTTTTGATGTGGCCGGACGGCGCGCGTTCGAGTACTCGGATTTCGGTGGCGCTGGGCATTGGCACACGCGCGCTCATCGCCTGCGCTACGCCGGCAATCGGAACCACGCGCGTCCAACGATAAAACTCCGGCAAGTCGCCTTCCTGAAATAACTCCGCGGTGCGTGGGCTGCTGCGGCGGCGTTCGGCCAGCGCATTGATTTCACTTTGCGACGGTTGCGCATACGACGGCAAATTATTGGTGCAATACGAGGCCCAGGCGGCTTCGGTCATCGGGCCGCTGAACAGGCGTGCCATTGCAGGATGCTTAGTTGGAGAAAAGTCGCGCACGCTTTGCAGGTGCGGCGCGGGCGGGCCGCGCCAGATGTCGTCTTTGGCCGCCGTTACGCCACCGCTGTTAGTGAAATAAACCGCATCGGCGATACGACCTTGATAGTAAATCGCCAGTCCCGCCGTTTGCTCGACGGCGATGGAGGAAGCGGGCTTTTCGTTTTCGGTTCCGCTGTAACCCTGACAATGGTCATAGTCGCAGATGTCAAAGCCGTCTTGTGTATGGCGCCCGCCCGCGATTTTGGCCAGAGTTTCGCTGCGTGCACAAATCGACTGCGCCTTGAGCGCCTCCAAAGGAGCCGTCGGGTTCATCTCCCACGGTACAACGCCTTTTAGGTACTCGTCCAACGGCAAAACATTCACCACACGCAGGTTGCTCTTGTGTGTGGCCGGTTCGAAGCTGAAAGTCTGCGGTGCAATTTCAAATGAGCCACGGTATGCGCGCTGGTAGCGTGGTGTTTCACCGTTGGTCGAGACATGCGTCGGCCCGCCCGCGACATACACTTTTGCGAGACGCCATCCCCCGTAAGTGCCGCTGCCGGTTCGAATGGAAATGGGGCCGCTCCACTTTTTCGCGCCTGCCGTGACGGAAGCCGCCCCCAGCGTAAAAGTGACGTTATCGCCTGCATTGACAAGTAAACGGCGGCCAGGCTGTTCACCATCGGTGATCGACATGACGGTGCTCGACCACAGCACAACAGGCGCGCCCCTGGTGGACAGCCCGGCGCGAATGATGCGCGAGGTTGGTTTGGGCGGCACATACGCAGCCAGGGCCAGTGCCGCAGGGCTGTCGGCGGTCGCGTTTTCGAAAGTGGTCTCCGCCGCGTTGGTGTCTGCGTTGCCAATCTCATCACTTGAATCGGCGAACGATGTGCCATCCGCCGCCTTTGCATCCTCTGGTTGGACATCTGCCAACTGAGCATTCACGATGCGAGTACTCGAAGCCCGCGATGCAGCAGACAACGGCGCGCGTTCGGCGGTTGGCATCCCCGAGTCGGCGGTTGACACGCGCAACGACGAGACGGAAACGGCACCTGTTGCAAGCAGCGCACTGATACCAGCGCCTGTGATGCCAATACGCGCTGCGCGCGACAGAGAAGAGAACTTGTGAAAAGACATGGAAAAGGAAGACATATTTTATTGTCGAGTCATTTTATCACAGGCTTTGGTGCGGGGACGCTTCGTCACTCAAAAGAGGTTCCCGCAAGATGTGTTGTACTGCACGCAGAGTTCATTCCCAAGTGTGTTTGCTTGTTGCATTGCGGCGGGCGGGGTAACATTTCCCATTGGCAGCACTCAATCAGAAGTGCGCCGATCAGCGGCTAAAGAAAAGTGCCGCATAAGCAAGTGAGCCGAAGACTGATGTAACCGTCTTTATGTCCAAAGATAAGAACACGGAAAACCCCGATCAGCCTATTCTCACCATCACCGGCACCGTGCTGCGTGCCGGTGGCGGTGCCTACGAAGTCGATCCACACGATCGCGCCGAACTGGCGCATTTGGCCGAAGCGGAGCCGGTCGATAGTCCTACCCTGCTTTGTTCCGTGCGCGGCCTTTTGAAGCACGGGCGGCGCCAGGCGGCCCAACCCGTTTCGGTCGGTGATAATGTACGCGTGCGAGTACTCGCTTCTTCGGGCGCCGATGCACGCGGACGCCGCCTGCGCGAAGGCCAGATCGAAGAAGTGCTGCCGCGTCGTTCAGCCCTGGCGCGTTCGCGCTATAACAAGACGAATCAAGTCAGTGTGGCCAATCTGGATCAAGTCGTAATCGTTCTCGCATTGCGCGAACCCGACCTCAACTTACACCGCCTCGACCGTTTTCTCGTGCTGGCCGAAGCTGCCGATCTGCGCGCCGTCATCTGCCTCAACAAGGCCGACCTGGTGAAGCCGCGCCAACGAAAAAGCGAAACCAAGCCTATCATTGACCTGTACAACAGCCTCGGCTATAAAACGTTGCTCACGTCGGCGGAAACCGATCTGGGCATCGACGAACTACGCGCAGAGTTGCGCGGCCACATCTCGGCGGTGCTGGGTTCATCGGGCGTCGGTAAATCGTCACTCATCAATGCGGTGCAACCCGGTCTGCATTTGTGGATCGGCGACGTGATGGAAATCGGCAAAGGCCGGCACACCACAACCGAAGTTTCGCTACATCCACTCAATGGCGGCGGCTACATTGCCGATACGCCCGGCATCAAAACCGTGTCGCTGATGGCGCGCGAAGAAATTGATGTTGCGCAATGCTTTCCTGAGCTGGCGGCATTTCAAAACGCCTGTCGCTTCAGCAACTGCACGCACGATCATGAACCGGGCTGCGCCGTGCGCGAGGCTGCGTCCCGTGAAGAAATCGCCCCTTCGCGCTACGACAGCTATCTTAAAATCTTGCGCGACCCCACGCCCGTCATGGCGACTCGCCAGTAAAATAGACTCTCCGCTCCGCGCACACTCTTGCCTGCACACGCTTACCTGCTCAGGCTTGCCCGCCCAGGCTTGCCTGCAAGCGTTCTCACAGCGCGAAATCGATTGGCAAGTTCCTTTCATCTCCTGAGTGAAGCACTCTTCACACCTCTACGTGAAAGTCTTTTTCGCCCTTACTGGAGTGAGCATGGCAGGTAACACAAGCACAGTTGCGCATCTGGCGACGTGCGGCGCGGGAATTCTGGGTGCGCTGGCATGTTGGTTCGTCGCAAGTCGCAGCATTTATTGGGGGCGTCGCTGGCCGGTCGGCTGGGGACTTGTTGCTTTAGCCCTTTTGACACGCTCGGTCGGCGACCTTCTGTGGCTGTACTTTCTCGCAGTCCAGAAAGCGCCAACGGTTCCGGCAGCCCTGCGTTCGCTGGAAGTGTATTCGTTGGCGGCACAGCCCGTGCTACTTTGCGTCGGGCTGCTGTTTCTCACTCCCCGTACACGGGCCGCCTCAATTGGGCCACGGCTTTCCCTGCTGGCCGATGCACTCGTTGGCAGCAGTTCGGTTACGGCCTTGCTCTGGTGGTTTTGGATAGAACCGGCTGTGGCAACGCATACAACGGCACATGCCTCATGGGTGCATCCAACAGTCGCCTTTGGAAACACTCTCGCGCTGGCGCTTGTGGCGCTGAGTTTTCGTTTCAGCCGACATAAAAACTTGCCGGAGCCTGCTGCCGTTTCCTACACGGCGACACCGGGAAAACGTTCGTTACGATCTCTTCCAGTGGGCTCTTTCGCACTGGCGCTTGGCGTAGCGGCCATCGCACTGGCGCACCTGCGATTCGCCGCATCGCCGACGGGTCGCACGCTGACGAATCTCAACGTTGTTCTGCTCTGCGCCGGGCCACTCCTGGTCGCTATTGCATCTCTGTGGCAGTGGATCACAGCGCGCGACGCCCAACGCAATCAAACACAGAACCGATTGGCCCGTTCGGGTGCTGAACAACCTGCAACCGGGCCTTCGGCGTCTCACAGCAGCGACACCCTGACCAACAGCAGTGCTGATGGTCACGCCAACAGTGGCCTGAATGGCAATGCGGCGGCAACTGTTTCCGATGGCTTGTCTTTGCTTTCCCATTCACTCTCACCGCAAACGGGCGACATGGCGCCCAATCTGGCCAATGCGGTGACCCCCGGAAAATCACCCATACCGGTGATGCTCGAAGTTGAGGTTCCTGCCCTACAGTTCGGCACGACAACGCATCCCGCCGAGTTGCTGACCTTGTTGTTGCTGCCCTGTTTTGTAGGGCTGGTCAGCGCCTGGCATTTCAGCAATTACAATGCGTTGTTGCACGCTGATGCGTTGTTGCACGCCGGGAGCCGGGGCCATGGTTTGTGGGGCGAAGTGTGGTGGGCACCGGCTGTAGTCGCGCTGGCGGCGCTGCGTTTCGTGACAACCACGCTGCAACACACTCGCTTCATGCAAAACCTGCGCGAGCGCACCACGGTGTTAAAGGACGAAGTTTCGCTGCGCACACATCAATTGGCGACGCTGCACGCCGTCGCTGCCGACCTGAATAACACCCTTAATCGTGAACAAGTACTCAGCACGGCTCTGGAGCGCATGATTGATGCGGCGCAGGCCGACGCCGGTGCAGTCTGGTTGCGCACCGACTTCGACGGCATGTCCGAACGGGAACCTGGCGCTGGCAATGGAGCCGGTATCATGCGCGCCCAACTCAACAGCATCACCAACGCGGCGTTTTTGCGCCGTGAAGAGGAGCTGCGCGAAGTGGAGCGCCGTCACACCAGGCGCGATACAACTCTCAAGGCGCCGATGCCGCGCTGGCGCCTTGTGCGTTCGAGCGGCGGAGAAAAAGATGCTCAAGCCCACGCTCTCAACGTGATGAACGAGGGACTGGAACGCGGCGGCCTCACCTACTGCGCGCAGATTTGCAGCACCGACGTGGAAACGTTTGGCTCGGCGCACGTCGCGCCGATTCGCTGGAAAGGTGAAGTCATGGGCGCGCTGGGTGTCATGCGCTGGCAGGGCCAGCTTGCACCCGCCGAACGCGCGCTGCTGGAATCGATCGCACTCGAAGTTGGGGCGGCGCTGCAAAACGCTTATCTCTATCAGGAAGCACGCCGCCGCGCCGACCTCGATGGCGTCACCGACTTGTTCAATCACCGCACGGTGCAGGAAAAACTGAGCGGACTGTTGCAGCAGGCGCGCCAGAGCAACAAAGTGATGACCATCGTGATGATGGACTTGAACAACTTCAAGTTCTTCAACGACACCTACGGCCATCCCGTGGGCGACACCGTGTTGCGCACTGTGGCGCAGTGTCTGCGCGATACCTGCCGCACCGATGATGTCATCGGTCGTTACGGCGGCGACGAGTTCGTCGCCCTGCTGCCCGATACCGATGCGCATGGTGCGCTCGAAGTGTGCTCGCGCATCGCGGCACGCGTCGAAGAAGAAGCCTATCAAGGCTCGGATGGGCGTCGCATTCCCATTGGCCTGTCTTTTGGCGCCGCCGTTTTCCCACACGATGGCGATGCGGCGCTCGAACTGCTCACCATCGCCGACGCCAACCTGTATGAAGCCAAGCGCGGCGGCGCACCGCTCATGATTCAGCGCAGCCCCACCGAAGAAACACAGGAGTTGCGCCAGTTGAAAGATGTCGGTGTCGGCGGCTCCTTCGGAGTACTCGATGCCCTTGTCACAGCCATCGACAACAAGGATCACTACACGCGCCGCCACTCGGAAGATGTCACGCACTGGGCCAGCCTGATGGCGCGCGAACTGGGTTACTCGACCGAAACGCAGCGCGCGGTTCGCATCTGCGGTCTGCTGCACGACGTGGGCAAAATCGCTGTGCCGGACGCCATTCTGCGCAAGCCGGGCCGCCTGAACGACGACGAATTTCAGATCATGCAGCAGCACCCGGTCTTCGGCGCGCTGATTGTGAAAGATGTGCCCAACCTGAACGAAGTGCTGGGCGGCATTCGCCACCACCACGAGCGTTATGACGGCAAAGGCTATCCCGACAAGCTCAAAGAAGAAGACATCCCCATGATGGGCCGTTTGCTGGCCGTTCCCGACTGCTTCTCCGCCATGACGACCGACCGTCCCTACCGCAAGGCCCTAACGTGGAGCGAAGCTCTAACCGAAATTGAGCGTGGCAAGGGCACGCAGTTTGACCCCGTAATGGTGGACGCTTTTCTGGAAGTCATCGCCCGCATTGTCGCCGATAGCAGCAGCCACAGCCTTGACCGCGAAGGCACGCGCCAATCGGTGGTGCAACTCGGTTCAGCGGGAGAAAACAATGGCCAGGAACCCGGCCTCGATCAGCAAGATGCAGACGGCGAAGAAGTCGTGCGTCCTCGCTCGGTAATGGACGCGGACACCGATGACGTCGGCAGCGACGCTGTAAACGTCACACAGAGCGGCGGTGCGGTGTCGCTCGCTTCCTGAGTCGCGCCTGGTCTCCGACAGAAAGAACTCCTCGCCAGGAGCGTCAGCTTGTAAACTGATGCTGCCTGCGAGGAGTTCTTTTCATGACGCGCGCTCTTGAACCAGCCAGCCGGAGAATCCCGACCTTGCACGAGGCCGCGTTGTTCCGCTGCAAGGCCACGCTGCTGCAAGCCCGGCGTGCAATGTTCGACCCCTGCCCGGACGCACGCTGTCACGCGCGCGCACAGGTTCAAGAGTTTCCGTATGTGTGGGCACAATCGGTCACGCCGCTGTGGAGCGATGAGCACGGTACCGAGCGCTTGCTGCAACAGGGTAAGGTGCAGAATCTGCGTTGCGCTGCGCGCCGACTGAATGGTGCCTGCATTCCGCCCGGCGGGCTATTTAGCTTCTGGAAGCAAATCGGGCCTGCCACGACGCGTCGCGGCTACGCAGCGGGACGCCTGCTGCGCGAAGGCTGCCTCATTCCGGCGGTGGGAGGCGGCCTGTGTCAACTCTCCAATGCCCTGTATGACGTGGCCCTGCAAAGCGGTTGTGAAATCGTGGAGCGTCACGCGCATTCGCGCACTGTGCCCGGCTCCAGCGCCCAGACAGGTCGTGATGCCACCGTCGCATGGAATTACATCGACTTGCGTTTTCATGCTCCGCGACACGCCTGCCGCTCGATGCTAATCGCAGCGCGACTGAGCGCGCAGGAACTGATCGTAGAACTGCGCGGGCAGGAACCACTTTCTCAAGCCCAAGCGCCGATTACGAGTACTCAACACAGCGGCGTGCCGCTGACATATACCAGTTCCGGCATTCCTCTCGATGTTCAGGCGCACAGTTGCACAACCTGCGCGCAAAACACCTGCTTCCGTCACCTGCGCCTGAACCGCAGAGATTTCCCGGTTTTGGCACAGCTTGCAAACAACAGCATAGCCGGCGGAAAGAAAGCTTTTTTGCTCGACGAGTACTGGCCGGAGTGGCAAAACCATGTCACCGACACAACACAATCTGATGACTACTTCTGCGTGCCGCTCCATGTTACCAATCCCCGCCTAAAGTCGCACCTTCCTCAGCATTACAATTGGTGCGGGAAAGAATTCAAAGAGGCTCACTCCACACCTGTAATCACATTGCAACGTGCGGTACGAGCGCGAAGGTTTTCTTCCCAGGGTGCCCGCCGCTTGCAGCATGAACTCGATGGAGCCGCAGCACTGGCCGGGCATTTTGCGCTTCGTCTGCCACTGGACGCCGCAGAAGTGTGTGTTGCGCAATCGCTGCTGCCCCACTTGTGGCGTGATGGCGCACTGGGTGGGCGCCGTTTCGATGTCTTGATGGCACGCTTGCCGCTGCGAGTACTCCACGCTCGCCTGGATGCGGCCTGGGAGCGGCACCCGGAGCGAAGCTCGCTTTGTGAGTTTCGCGCTCCGCAGTGGCTGGTTGAACTGGAAAGCGAAGCGCTGGAAGCCGCTCGGCACATCATTACGCCGCACGCAGAAATCGCTGCTCTATTTGCCGAGAAGTCGGTTCAACTTCCATGGCATGTACCGTTTCACCACGTTACCGGCAGAGTGTCCAGAGATAGTCGTCGCATTGCATTTCCCGGCCCGACTGCTGCACGCAAAGGCGCTTACGAGTTGCGCAATGTCGCGCGAGAATTGGATTGCGAAGTCGTCCTGCTTGGCAGCGAATTGGAAGGTAGCAGCTTCTGGGACGGAGTTCGCGTGCAACGTCGCACTCCGGACCCGGCTGGTTTGTGGTGCCGCGACACCGCAGTCGTGGTGCAACCGGCCCTTGTGGAAGAACGACCGCACCGGCTCTTACAAGCGATGGCTTTGGGTGTGCCTATCGTCGCCAGCACAGCGTGTGGATTGCCGCCAGGCGACGAGCCGCACGCGCAGCGAGTACTCGTTGTGCCGCCGGACAACCAGAAGGCTTTGCGAGACGCCCTTGCATCGGTTCTCGACGGCGGAAGATCTGTAGCGAAGGATCTAGCGAAGGCGCCGCTACTTAATAGCTGATTTTGAAAAGTGATGAATCGCATGAAACTTGTAATTGCCACCGGCGACAGCATCGCAATTGTCGAAGAGCTTGGTGAAACCTGGCACGTTCGGCTGGCGCTGGAAGGTAGTGGTTCGCAATGCGTGGCCATCGACCCCCACGACTCGCAAACGATTTATGCCGGTGCCTGGGGCGAGGGCATCTGGAAAAGCAGCGATGGCGGCGTGCGCTGGAGCAACCTTTCCACGGCGCTTTCACGCGGCCACGTTTTCTCCGTTGCACTGAACCCGCTCGATGGCGCACTTTACGCCGGCTGCGAGCCCAGTGCCGTATTTCGCAGCGACGATGCCGGTGCGGACTGGGAAGAATTGCGCACTCTCACGCAACTACCTTCCGCGCCGCAGTGGAGCTTTCCGCCGCGTCCCGACACCTCCCATGTGCGCTGCATCGCGCCTTCGCCGCACAATGCCGATTTGCTGCTGGTGGGCATCGAACAAGGTTGCCTGGCGCGCAGCACCGACGGTGGCCTGAGTTGGGAAGATCATCGTCCCGGCGCCCTGCCCGATGTACATGCAATCGCGTGGCATCCGCAACAAAGCCGACGGGCTTACGAAGCGGGAGGGTTTGGCGGCGCCGCCTGGAGCGACGATGCCGGTGCGCAGTGGCGCAACGCCGAAGGCGGAGTGGAGTTGCGCTACACCTGGGGCCTGGCGGTGCATCCCTCAAATCCTGACTGCTGGTTTATCTCCGATAGCCCCGGCCCGATGAAGGCCCACAACAGCGACAACGCCGAAGCTCGCATTTTACGCTGGCGCAACGCAGCCTGGGAAGAGCTGTGCAACGGCTTGCCGCAGCCGCTGACAAGTTTGCCCTATGCGTTGTTGAGTACTCGCGAACGACTCTTCGCCGGCTTGGGCGATGGCCGCATCTTCGTTTCACCTGACTGGGGCGACACATGGGAAGCGCTACAACTCAGCGGACATACATTGCCAGGTGTGCGTGCTATGGCGTGGAGCGAATAACGGAGAACAGGGTTTCTCTCGCTCAATGACTGAATTCGCCTTCTGCGCAAGAGGAGCAATGCGCTAAAGCAATTTTGGGATCAGTTGTTGTAGGGGCGCACTGCGGTGCATCCCTACGGTAAACGACAACTCCCTTGAAAGACGCTCTAAAGTTGCTTCTTCAGCAATTGCAAACACGTATTGGCAAGATCATCCGAAGCAGTGGATTCCACATCGACACTCATCAATCCAAGTTGGTTAACAACCTCCATCATTTGCTCGTTATAACGAAGAGTCCGCGCCAGGAATTTTTGTATTGCCTTCTTCTCGGCAGGTGTCGCGCTCCCTATTCGGCTTGCATTGTGGATGCGCGTTTCGAAAAGTCTGTTGCTGGCCGTCAGCCAGATTGCTGCCGTGTTGTCAACCTTTAACACCGATATAAACTCCGGCCACAGCGCCGATCCTTCTAAAATCAGCGGGGCAGTAGAGTCATCTGTCGCGTGCGCCGAAACCAGAGATTGAATGTTCGGCTGCATACCTTTGTAATGGCGCAGCACGTCTTCCATCAGCTCTTCAACTGACAAAGATAAGTAATGTTCGGCCACATGCTCGCGGAACTCAGCTTTTGCTGACCAGGGGCGGCCAGGATGCCGTGCCAGGGAATCGGTGGAGATACAGTGCCATCCCAGTTGTTCTGCCAGACGTTGAGCAAGAGTCGATTTGCCGACGTGGGAGGAGCCGCCGATAAGAATAACTCTGAGATTACACATCGTCTTGACGAGAAGCCGTCTCCTAAGCATCTGAACGAACCCGGAGTGTTGGTTGCCTCAGAAGCAGACAACGACTTGTCTGCTGGGGGCTGTGAGCCACGGGCACCCTGTTGGTGACAACGGCTTCACTGCTATTTATGAGACTGCTTGAATTGAAGTTATACGGGCCTAAAATTTTATGGCTGCGTCCAACCCGTCGGGTAACACAACAACCTGCTCACTCAGCGTGTTGCCGCAGCGAATGCGGCACAAAATCGAGGTCGCTGGCTTCGCGCACGGCGAGTTGAATTTGGGCGGCCAGCACTTCGGGCGGCACCGGATTGAGGTAATCGGCCAGGCAGCGTTTGAGCGCCTCCAGTGGTGTTAGGTTCTCCACCCGCGACAAGCGATAAACCTTAATGGCGAGCGCTTCGGCGGCACCGGGAGTGAGCAAATTCGGAATGTCTTGCTCCACTTCCGGCAACGCGCTTTCGTCGATGAGCAGACCGCGCCGCTTACACAGTCCGCGAATCAGTTGAAAGCCTTCACGAGTACTCGTCGTGGGAAAAAGTGGAATCTTCACATCAATGCGGCCCGGTCGCTTGAGATCGACTTCGATCAAGTCCGGGCGACTGGAAGCCAGCACCCACACAATGTGACCGCGATTCGATGTGTCGCTCATTTCTTCGGCCAGCATCGAGTAGATGCGGCCTGAAACGCCCGAATCGTTGCCGCCGGTGTCGCGCTTACCCAGCGCCTGATCGGCTTCGTCGATGAAAACGTAGCACCGCCCGAGCGCGTGCAACAAACGAAAGATCTTTTCGAGATTGCCTTCGGTGCTGCCGACCCACTTGTCGCGAAAGTTCTTCAGCTTGACGACCGGCACGCCCGCTTCACCGGCCAGGCATTCCACCATGTAAGTCTTGCCGGTGCCGACCGGCCCGCACAGCAAGTAGCCCATCGGCATTGCGCCAATATCATTTTGATTCCACAGTGCGATGTCCTGCCGCAACCACTCTTTAATTTTTTCCTGGCCGTATAAGTCATCGAGCGACTTCTTCGACTCGATGAACTCAATGAGTCCGTTGCAATCGCGCTCCACGAGTTGTTTTTTTAATCGCGCCAGGTCGGGCGCTAAAAGGCGTTGCGCGCGGTGCTCGGATGTCTTTAGAAGGTTTTCAACGCTGCTCAAGGTGGCACCGGCCAACTGTTGCGCCGGTGTGTCGAGATTGTTCGAGTACTCGCCAAGAGCCGTGGGGAAACTCGGCGCCAGAATCGAGAAGCACTGCTTGAGGTCAGCCGGTGACGGCAACGGAATTTTAACCTGTGCCGCCAGAGGATTATTGGCCAACATCGGGTGCAGGTCGTTCAGGTTTTCCGTGATGAGGAATGTGGCCAGATCGTGGCCGGAGAGCAGCGTGTCACTGGCCCAGTCGCGCATCAGCAGCGCCAGCGCGTTGAGGTCGTAGTTCAACGCACCGGGCAGCGCCGGGGCCACAAGGTGCGCCGCCTTGATGAAACAGCCCACCTGAGTTCTGGTGCCTTTTAAGCGCGCCAGATTAGCAGTGTAGCGGAAGAAATGTGTCAGCGTTTCGACAGCCGGGCGTGGCGATTTAGGCAGTTCCGAGTTCTCTTTGAATGCGGGCCACTGCGTGAAAACATCGCCACCTTTTTCAATGCGGATGCCATTGCCCAGGTCATAGGACAACACCACATCGAAGCGCGGCATGAGTACTCGCAATAGAAAATCGTTCAGGTTGCCGAGTTCGCCACGCGCTCCCAGGGGCAACACCATGCGATCATACACGTTGCCATACAATACGAACTGGTTCGCGGCGTTGCTGCGATACAGCGCGATGAGTTCATCGGCCCACGCCGGTAGAGACAGCAGCGGCTCCGGTGGGTCGCTCAAGGAAGGCAGTACGACAGCCGGAGCGATGGTGAGCGGTGCAATGGATTCAGGAGCTTGCATGGAGATGTTCTCTTACGCCGTCTGCGCCGGCCCCATGCTTTTGTTGGTTTCTGTTGTTGCGCTTCCGTCGGTGGGAATGCCTGGTTCCAGGGCGATGCCTTCTTTGGCGGCGAAATCGGCCAGCGCCTGATCGGCCAGTGCGTGCTGCTCCGATTCTTTCATCTGGAATTCGTGAGTATTGAGCGAGTCGCGCGCGACACGGGCACGACCGGCGGCTTTCTGACGATCTTCCTCCACCATTTCGTGCAAACGGTTCAGCGTGTCGCCACTGCCGCCGATGGAGGAAATCATGCCGGAGGCCATCTCCGTCATGTCCGCCGTGGCTTTTTTCACCTTGAGGTCGCCGATGGCGAACTTGAGCTTCTCGATCTTGGCCTTGGCCTCATCGACAGTGACGTTGCGCGCCTTGACCAGATCTTTGTAAGTCGCTTCCGCCGATTCGAGCTGCTTGCGGTTTTCTTCGAGCTGCTCAGTGATGGTTTGCAGACGCAGCGCCAGTTGTCCGGCCATGTCGCGGTTGCCGGCCTTAAGATGTGCGGAAGTCTTGGCGCGCAGGTCGCGCTCTTCGCCTTCGAGGTTACGAATTTGCGTCATGAGCTGTTCGCACAAAGCGGCGTGCGTCGCCAGGCCCTGATTGTAGCGCGCGATGTGCTTGCGCAAGTTCTCCTTTTCGACTTCGAGCAACGCTTCGGGGTTCTCGCGCTCCAGGCCGGAAATAAACAGCCCGAAAAACCCGCGAATCAGGTTCGACAAACGCTTGAACATTGAGTACTCCTTTTCCTTTACACCTTCTATTGTGACAAAAACGGCGCGTGTTCAGCACCTTAGTCTTCGCTCCATCTTCGACAGGTTTTATCGTCGTGTGTTTGCCGGAACTGCGAGTTTTGCCGACTGGCTGGCATAACCTCACTGCGTTTTGGCGACGCTCCCGGTAGCGCCGAGATGCCCACAAGCTATGACTCGACAAGATTCATCAAGTATCCTTCAAAACGACGAACAAGCATCATGCACTCAGGTCAGGAAGTTGCGCTTTCGAGACTACTTCTGTAGGTTCTGCGGCGGTGCAACTCTTGGCCCTGAAGACTGCGGAACTGATGCGGGCTGCGCAGGCGCGGCATACTTTGATGGCGGCACATCGAGACTGAAAAACTCCAGCACATCATCAAGGCGGTCGGATTCGGCGTTGCACATTTGCGAGGCGCGCGTTAATTCCTGGCGTGCGTTGGCGATGGCCCCACGCTTTTCCTCGATTTGTGCTTGCAGCGCCGCGATGTCGCGTTCGCCGTCCGCGACGAATTCATCGGTGCGTTTTGACAGATGCTCAACATAAGCGGCCAGCGCAGCGATTTTGCGCGAGGCATCGGCCACGATGGTTTCCGGTGTGGCACCCATGGTTTTGCCCAGAGCAGCCAGGGTCACTTTCACGGTCTGGCGCCTGGTATCAAGCGGCAGTTCAGCGGGTAGCGAAGCCAACATGTCCAGCATTTGTTCGGCAGCAAAGGGTGCGGGCGGCAGTTTCGCCGCGCCATAGATTGCCGCCGCGTTGATCGGGCCTGCACCGGCCTTGGAAACATCCACTTTGATGTCTTCCAGGTTCGGGCCGGCGGCGTCGCGCACAATCTGCTCCACAGTTTTGGTTTCGCCCGTTTTGCCCGGTTGCGGCGTGCCCTGAGCCGTGTTGCGAGTACTCGGTGGCGGGCCGCTTTTGTTTGGCGAGCCGCCCGGCGTCGGCGTGTTGCTACCCGACGGTGCATCGCCGCGAGCGCGTGGCCCAAGCCCCTGCTCGGCTAAAAGCGCATCGACATCAACTCGCTCCGGAGAGGTGGCGTCAGGGGAGAGATGTGCTTCGTTGTCACCGCCGGAGTTTTCCGGCGGCAGTTCGATGAGCAATCCGGCGGCTTTGCGCAGTGCGTCCTGTAAACCCATGTATCACCGCTTCTGTAATGTTTTTTCTCTTAGCTCGCCAACAACTGTTCGTAGGGCGCAACTTCTTCGAGCAACTGCGTCATTGTGTTGGTTTGCGACACGACATCTTCTATATCGGCGAGAACCTGTTGCGGCGGGCGCGCCCGTATCTCATCACTGATGAGGCCGAAAGTATCTTCCAGCAAGTGCAACTGGTGATTGAGGTTGATTTGAATACGCCCGATCTTGCCCACGAACTCACGTCGCCGCTGCAACACTTCACAGCGCTTTTCCAGCACGGCGCGTGTGTTCGGGTCGCTCTCGTTTGCTGCAAGTTGGTTGATCTCGTCGATCTCGCGCTCGTAGTGCGCCTGCACTTCCTGCACGGTTTGATTCACCCACTGGTCGAGCGCGTTTCCCACGCCGGCAGCGCCGGGATCGGGCGCACTACCGGAAGAAGACCGACCAGGCACCGCGTGCAGAGAGCCTGCCGCGTTGTTATCGGCATTACGCCCCTGCGCCAGGCCGCGACGCGTGCCGCGACCGCGCGGATCGGCCACCAGCGCATTTGGGTCGGTGCGGCTCTGGCGCAGGCCCAGCGGGTTATCGCGCACTTCTTCGCGCACACTTTCCAGATACTCGCGAAATTGCACGTCCTTGGCCGCAAAATGCAGAAACTTTTCGAGCAGAAAGTCGAGCTTGCGCAGAACCTCGCGATACCAGTCTTTGTCGTCGCTGGCCTCTTCGCCAATCGCAGTGCGCACTTCTTCCAGGCGCATGAAGCGGGCTTGCATCACCGGACGCAATGTCGGCAACACCTCACGCTTGAGTTGCTCACGACGCTGCTCCACTTCGGCATCGAACTTCCTGGCCAGTCGCAATTGATACCAGCGTGAATCGGCCCAGAAGAGTAAGTAAACCGTTTCCGCCACCAGGCCGACCAGAACCGGAACCGGCATGAAGATGGTGCCCGCAAGGGCCAGCGATGCCGAAACCGCAGCCGCCAGACCAACCACATTGTAGCTTTCCTTGAAGGCTTCGACGTAACGATTGACATTCTTCATCGGTGTGTTGCGAGTACTCAGGGCGCTAAGATTTCTGTCAGGCGGCGGCCCTCGTTGCCCGCAGGTGAAGAGATGCCGAGCAATCCGGCCAGGGTCGGTGCAAGATCACTGATGTCCACGGTGCTGGAGTAAGTGCCGGGCCGCACGCCATGGCCCATGAGAATCAACGGCACATGCGTGTCGTATTCGTAGGGCGAACCATGAGTGCTCCCCGTCTCGCGCTCGCCGTATGTGCCCCAGAAGTAATAGGGCTGCGTCATCAACAGCACATCGCCGCTGCGTGAGGGATAAAACGCCTTCTCGAAGAAACCCGACCAGCGGCTCGGCGGCATCTGGCCGTTCATGATTTGCGAGCGGGTGAAATACTCGGTTACGCCTTTGACGCTGACAGCGGCTTCGCCGACGACGCGCTCCACTTCCGCCGCATCCAACTTCCTGGTGGCCAGGAGGTCGCGATTGAGGAAAATGCCGGGGTCTTCCAGCGCGAGAATCCATTTGGCGTCGCCTGCCGGTGCGCCGTAACGGGCGTCCAGCGCCGCGTTGATGGCGTCGCTCAACTGCTTCTTTTTGATGCGTGACGCCTCAACATCAATGGATGCCATGTACTCGGGAATCGGGCACGCGCCGTGATCAGACGTGAGCACGATCGACACTTCACCCGGCTTGAAGCGACGGTTGAGGTCGCGGAAGAAGCCGGCCAACTGGCGGTCGAGACGCACGATCATGTCCTGCACTTCAAGCGAGTCGGGGCCAAAAGCGTGACCCGCAATATCGGTCGCCGTGATGCTGATGCCCAGCACATCGGTATCGTTATCGGCACCCAGTTGCTCGGCATCAATCACCAGGCGCGCCAGGTCAAGTTGATAATCGTTGGCCCAGGGTGTGGCTGTGAAAGACTCGTAGTAAGCGGCGGTTGGTTTGCCGGAAGCATCGGTCAGAGTGTGTGGGAAAGCCCTGCCCAAACCGGGAACATCCGTCTCGTGCGCGAAGTTGTCGGGGCGCGACACACTGTAGGCCGTCGGCGGCAGCAACTGATTCCATGTTTTGCCGTAGTAGCTGTCGGGGATTTTGCGTGCGTTGAACGCCTTCATGTAAGCGGGCAATTCACGCATGTAGTGAGTACTCGTTGTCATGCCGCCGGCACCTTCATGATACCAGTAGGCCTTGCCCAGCTTGCCGGCCAGCATGATGGCGGCGCGGTCTTTGTTGGAAATGGCGACGACTTTAGAGCGAAAGTTGTTCGACAGCAGCAACTGATCGCACAGGTTGGTGCCGATGAAATTGCGCGGCGAAGTGTCGTCGTCTTTGGGGCTGGCCTGCACGCCGAGAATTTGCGCGTCCGGGTCGAAGAACATCGATTCGACGCGGTTTGCGGCGCGATTGAACCACCTGTTGCCGATGATGCCGCTGGTGTGGCCATAAGAACCGGAGAGAATCAGAGCATGTCCCGGCCCCGTGTAAGTCGTGGCGTGACTGTAATGCGCATTGGTCAGGTTCGCTCCGTTGCGCATCAGGTATTTAAAGCCGCCTTCCACAAAGTGCGGCGCGTAGCGCGTCAGGTATTCGGCGCGGAACTGGTCGAGTACGATGACCAAAAGGAGCTTGGGCTTGGGACGGCCCGTAGTGCGAGCGCTCTGGGCATTGGCTGCCGAAGCGCAATACAGGGTCAGGAACAACACAGCCAGCGACAACGCAGCAAACAGATGACGTAATCTCTTCACGTATTTCTCCTCAGTCGTTATAGGATGTGTTTAAAACTGGCGTTGCTTAATGATCTGGTTATGCCACTGGTAGGATGCCGCGTTGAGAGCTTCATACGGCGGAAGTTCCACCGTAGCGAACGAATCTTTGAAACCTTGTGCGTTGTAGCGCGCCAGCACAGGTGTCAGCGACAATGAGCTACCGGCCTGCGCCGGACGAAAGTAGTATTTTAGTCCGCCCTGCAGCGACTCTTTGCTGCCCAGGAACTGCAAGAAGGCCAGCGCGCCCTGACGTTGTTCGTCCGACACCCATTCGGCATTGAGCAGCGTTACGGCGTGTTCGGAAACTGCCGTCGGGTTGGGGTAAATCACCGCGATTTGCGCGTTCTTGGGAGCCGCCGCCAGCGCTGCGCTTTCGTAAGCCGTTATCACATCGTAGCGTGTCGGGTCTTCGAGAAAGGCATTGGTTAACTTGGTGGTGCCTTCCCGCGCCGGATTATCATACACCAGGCTGCGATCCAGTTCGCGCATGTAGCCGATAAAGCGTTTACTCACCGCGACCTGCGCCAGCGAATCGGTCTGGCCGGTTTTCTGTGCGTAGTCGAAAAGGATGAGGCCCAGCGTCATGACGCCGCTGCTCGAAGTGAGCGGGTCGGCATGCGAAAAACGAAAACCGCCCCACGGGGTCTTGCGCTGTCCGGTGCTTAACTGACGCAGAGCGCCCCACGGGTCGCTGCCGCCCAGCAGCGGTCGCAAAAACGACGCTTTGCGTCGCGTGGTCAGGAACACCAAAGGCGAACGCAGAAAAACACGATAGGCGTTGGGATCGCTCAGGTCGAGAATCGTTTTGTTGTGCTGCTGTGAATAAGCTTCGGCCAGGCGCGCGGGCCATACCGGGCTGCCGGGGCTCCACAGCACGGGCTTGGCACTGCCGTTGAGAATGCCGTGCATCGCTTCACGTGAGGGAATCGGCTTGGTGACGATGCGCCACTTGCCGTCATTGGCGGCGTTGAAACGATCGACCTGCTCGCCGACCCAATCTTTCTTGGCCGCCGTGATGACAAACGGAATCTCAACAACTCCGCTGTCGTTGTTTCCTTGCGTGGTCTCTTGTGAGCCGTTGGTGTTGTTGCCGCCATCGTTGCCGCCATCGTTGCCGCTGTTGTTGCCGCCATCGTTGGCTCCGTTATTTCTGCCGCCGAGGTTCGGCATGTTCACCCTGGGCAATTGAAATCCCCCACCCGGCCTTCCGCTCTGTGCGCTCTGGCTTTGCCATATGCGCCAGCCGCCGACCGCCATCCCCAGTGCAACAATTAGAATGACAAATTTACCCAACCCGGTCAGACGCATCGAATGCTCCTTAGGAGATGCCGCGACAAGAACTCAAACTGAAGACAGCCCACAGGTTAACCTAACGCAATTATTATACACGGTGCCGATGTGAGACTCACTGGGCCTCAAGGCACACGAATGAGTACTCGACAGCACATCCTGCATAGCAGAGATTTGCCAGGAATCCGCAAAATGATTTACAATGGAGCCACCTTCGTGTCCACCCATAGCGCCCACCTGCACCTGCCTGCGACGTGAATAATGAAATAGCGGCTTTCCAGAGCGTAGCTCGCTCGCTGTAGCGGTGGCAAAAAGCGTGTGATTCACAGTTTTCCTGCTGTGAAGTTGCACCGGAACTACAGCGAGAACACAGCCTTCCAAAGAAGATTTGAGGTGCCGCTACAGCGTACATCGCAGGCGCTATAATTGGCTTGATGGTCATCCCGCCAGTCGCATATATGACCGGGCCGGGAGAAAGAGGAGAAAGTAGAGATGCGTTTTACCCCTATCGGAAAAGTGGTCGTCCTGCTATTAACGCTGGGCCTTGTTGCCGGCGTGTGGCGCTACTGGAATCGTATTGCGCCACCGGCTGCCAACAAGGAATCGGTCGTGCCGACGAAGATCAATTTACCTAACACTGTTCCCAACACAGACACCGTTGCCATGCAGCCCACCGGCAGCGAAGCAAATGCCGGTTGCTCCGACAAACCCGAAGTTCGCATGCTGGGCTACGCCTGGAACGCGCAAATGGGCATGTTGCTCGCCAACGGCGGCGCGCAGGCGCAACGCGGCAGCTTGATGTGCCGCAACGGCGTGAACTTTCGCTGGCAGCGCCAGGACGATAATTCCAAGTTGCAGGAAGGACTTGTCTCTTTTGCGACCGAGTTGAGCCGAGGCACGGCACAGCCCACTAAAGGCGTCCACTTTGTGACCATCATGGGCGATGGTGGCGCGGCTTTCATCAAGGGTTTGAATGATGCCCTGCGTCGCATCGGCCCGGATTATCAGGCCAAGATTGTTAACGCCATCGGCTACTCGCGCGGCGAGGACAAGTTCATGGGCCCACCCGAATGGAAAGCCGACCCGGAAACCTCCAAGGGCGGTCTCGTCGCGGGCGTGCTGCGCGACGGCGACTGGAACATCGCTCAGAAGTGGTTGGGCGATAACGGCCTACGTACCAATCCCGATGAGAAAACCTGGGACCCGGACGCCTTGAACTGGGTCGCGGCCAACGATTACATTGACGCTTCGGAAAAGTACATCGCAGGCTACTCGGAAGTGCGCCCCGTCGTGCGCAACGGCAAGCGCACCGGCGAAACCAAGCGCGTGACCGTCAACGGTGTTGTGACGTGGACGCCGGGTGATGTCACCATCGCCAAGAAAAAAGGCGGGCTGATTTCGATTATCTCCACCAAAGAGTACTCGTCGCAGATGCCCTGTGTCGTCATTGGCATCGACAAGTGGATGAAGCAAAATCGCGCCACCGTTGAAAACATGATCCTGGCCACGGCGGAGGGCGGCGATCTCATCAAGACCAGCCCGGCGGCACTGAAACGTGGCGCACGCATTGTCTCCACCCTGTTCAAAGAAGATGGTGCCGGCCCCGAGTACTGGGAAAAGTATTTCAAAGGCACACAGGAAGTGGATGCCAAGGGTCTCACAGTTGAACTGGGCGGTTCCTCAGTCAACAACCTGGCCGACAGTTTGTTTGCCTTTGGCCTGGTGCCCGGCTCCGCCAACCTGGTGGGCGTAACCTATACGGTGTTTGGCGACCTCGTTCAGTCGCAATATCCCGAGTTCGTCCCGGCCTATTATCCGGCGGACGACGTCATCGACCGCTCCTATTTGCAGGGCGCGCAACGCCGCGCGTCGCTGTCGCCCACAGTCCTTGCACGTAGCAAGCCGGTGTACAAGCCGCAAACGGGGCAGCGTGTCGCGCGCAACGTCGTCAGCCGGCGCGCCTGGAATATTACCTTCCAACCGGGTAAAGCCACCTTCACGCCACAGGCCTACCGCTTCATGAATAGTCTGAGTCGCGACTTGCTCGTGGCAGGCGGCACCAGCATCGAGATTCATGGTCACACCGATAATCAGGGCAACAATCCGGGCCGCAGTTGGACGCTCTCCAAGCAACGCGCCGAAGCCGTCAAGCGCTGGCTCGAACAGCGTGCGCCGGCCAACTTCCCACGCGGTCGCATTCAGGCTTACTGGCACGGCGAAGAAAATCCCGTGGCGCGCGGCAACAATCCACAGGCCTGGGCCAAAAACCGCCGCGTCGAAATCGTGCTGCGAGCTGCATAACGGCAAGACCATCAGACCGTGGTGTCGCGAAGAGTTGCAACATTTCTCTTCGCGACACCGAGGATGAAGCGCGCCTGGGAAGGTGTAAAACGCTATGACCAAAACCGACGAAACGAGTACTCTGGCCGAAGTCCGCACCGATGACGTTCGCACTGACCAAGATGTAAAAACGGAAACGGCCAGTACACCGCAGCCCACAGTCGTGACAGGTGCGCACAGCAGCGCCGCTCTGGGCTACGGCGACATCGGGGCCAAGCAACGCCCCAACGGCGGCGGGCGCGGCTTGCTCAACATTTTTCTGCCCAACCGCGCCATCTCGCCGATTGTGGTGAAACTTCTCATCGGCGTTGAAGCGGCCATCGCGCTGTTGCTGTGGTTTGCTTCGCCCTACAAGGTTCTGCCGCGCCCCGATGAAGTGCTGGCCGCATTGCAGCGCTTGTGGCTCACGCAGGGACTGGGACAAGACCTTGCCACCAGCTTCAAGCTCAATCTCGAAGCTCTGGGCTGGGCAACACTCATTTCTCTGGTGCTTTCCTATCTCACGGTGTTGCCGGTCTTTCGCCCTCTGGTTACAGCGATATCAAAGGGCCGATTCCTCAGCCTGGCCGGATTCTCTCTGGTCTTCACGCTGATCTGGGGCGGCGGACATCCGGTCAAAGTGGCCCTATTGGTCTTCACAGTGACGGTGTTTTTCGTGACCTCGATGGCGGCTGTCATCGCCGCTATTCCCAAGAGCGATTTCGACCACGCACGCACTCTGCGCATGAGCGAATGGCGCGTGGTGTGGGAAGTCGTCATTCTGGGAACGGCGGATAAAGCCTTTGAAGTGTTGCGCCAAAACGCCGCCATCGGCTGGATGATGCTCACCATGGTGGAAGGCATCGTGCGCGGCGAAGGCGGCATCGGCGTGTCGCTGCTCAACGAGCAAAAGCATTTTCGCATTGAAGACGTTTTCGCCATTCAATTGCTGATTCTGATCGTGGGTCTGTTGCAGGACTTCGCTATCGGCGTGGCGCGACGCATGGTGTGCCCGTATGCCGACATTACCCTGGAGCGCAAATAGGAGCCCGCACGTGAACCACATCGAGTACGAATATCGCGAAACGTTGCTCAAGGTCGAAAATGTCTGCGTGGCCTTCGACGGCGTGCCGGTGTTACGTGACGTGAATATCGAAATCAAGAATTTGCACCGCCCCGGCATGACGCAGGGTCAGGTCGTCGGCCTGCTCGGCCCTTCTGGCATTGGTAAGACGACTTTGTTTCGTGTTCTCGCCGGGCTGGATCAGCCTGACAGTGGACGAGTACTCGTTACGGGAGAACAAAAGCCGGTCGAGCGCGGCATGGTTGGTGTGGTGGCGCAAAACTATCCGCTCTTTGCACATCGCACCGTTACGGGCAATTTGCAAGTAGCCGGCAGACAGGCCGGACTTTCGAGTACTCAGTCGCGCGACAAAGCGAACAATCTGCTACAGCGTTTCGGGATTCAAGAGCACGGCAGCAAATATCCGACACAGCTTTCGGGCGGACAGCGCCAGCGCGTCGCCATTGCACAGCAGTTCATGTGCAGCGAAGGTTTCCTCTTGATGGACGAGCCGTTTTCCGGTCTCGATCTGCTCGCGCAGGAACGTGTCATCCACTTCATCGAAGAAATGGCCGCTCTGGACGAGTTGGAAACATTTATTCTGGTGACGCACGACATCAGCGCCGCCATCGAAGTGGCCGACACGTTGTGGATCATGGGCCGCGACCGCGACGAGGGCGGTCAGATCATTCCCGGTGCACGGATACAGGCGACTTACGACCTGATCGAGCGCGGACTGTGCTACCAGGAAAACATTTCCACCATGCCAGAGTATCTGGAACTGCGCCGTGAAATTCGCGACCTCTTTTCGCGCCTCTAAAAGCGACCAGTTACCAACGGCGCGGGCGACGCAATTTCGCTTGCGCCAACAGCGCGAGAACTACCAGAGGCAGCGCGGGCACGAGGAAGAGCGTCCAGTGCCGCGTGCGCAGCAGCCAGAAAAGGCCGGGCATGCAGAGGGCAAAATACAAGAGCGCGCAAAGAGAGGCGTCGAAGGTATCGCGTGCGAAGATTTGCCGGTCTCGCGCGCCCTTGCGCGTCAGCAATTCGAAGCACGCCACGACCAACATGGCCAGGACAAACCAGCCCACAAAGTTGCTCCACGGGATGCCGGCCACACCGTTCGCGCCACGTAACGATGTTGCGTAGCCGCCGGCGCGATTCCACACCCACCAGCCTGTGGCAAGTCCCATAGGATCGAATGTAAAGTCGAGCAACGTCGCCACCGCAGCGGTGATGGCGGCTGTCGCGGCAATGTAACGCCGGCCCCACAGCGCCGCCGTGAAAGCGTAAGACGCCGCCAGCGCGATAAACCAACCGAGCAAAATGGCAATGGGAACGCCTAAAACCTGCGGATGCGTCTGGTGTGTCAGCAACCGAGTGCGATTGACGGCAAAAGCCTCAAAGGCAAACGCGATGGCCAGCGCGACGGCGAAGAATACCAGCGCCTTGTTTTCATCCAGGCCGCGCGCCAGCACCCAGAGCAGAAGCACGCTCAGCGATGCCATCACCAGAAGCAGCACGGCGTCCGGCGGTCGCTGGCGCAACAAACCGCCCAGTGCCGCAACAGCCAGCACCACAAGTGGAAAGAGCCACGTCTGAGGAGAAATCGTTGTTCGGCGCATGAAATCAAGAAAAAGCCCGTCAAGTTGTAGCAGTTTGTGCCATGCCTGCCAAGCATCACCCCAAGCATCACCCCAAGCGTAGCCCTGAAGGCGGCCCTGAGTGTCGGCCTGCCGAAGCGCCTCTAAATTGACCTTGGCCGGGCGCGCGACGTATAATAAGCGGGTGAATACGCGCCGCATGACGCTTCCGTGGACTTCCTTGATGAGTGGGTTCTTTGCCTTTTTCGGCGGTTTGGCCGGCCTGCTCTGGGAGTCGCTGGGCTACATCGCGCGCGGCGCCGTTTCCTATCGCCACACGCTGCGGCAGATGGCCGAAGTCGGCGTCGGGTCTCTGTTTGTGGCGCTTATCACCGTCGGCTTTTCCGGTGCGGTTGCCTGTCTCTATATCGCAATTCAACTGGTGAAGTTGGGGCAGCAGGGCTATGTCGGCGGCTTAGTCGGCAAAAGCATCGCGCTCGAAGTCGCGCCGGTCATTACCGCTGTGGTTGTGGCGGCGCGTGCCGGCTCGGCCATGGCCGCCGAACTGGGCACCATGAAAGTGACCGAGCAAGTGGATGCACTCCGTTCGCTGGCGACAAGCCCCACGCAGTATCTCGTGGTGCCCCGAGTACTCGGGACGCTCATCATGCTGCCCATCATCACCATCTTGAGCAACGGCGCCGGCACAGTCGGCGGCTACATCGCGGCGATTTCCAATGGCGTGGCGCCCAATACCTACTGGCAATCCGTGCAAAACATGGTGACGTTGACCGATCAGTTCAGCGGCCTGCTCAAAACAATTCCGTTCGCTTTGGTAATTTCACTCGTCGGCTGCCGCCAGGGACTCACCACCAGCGGCGGCGCTGAAGGCGTCGGGCAATCGACAACGAGCGCTGTTGTTTACGCCATGATTGGAATCTTTGTCTGCGACTTCTTCATGTCGGTCATTTTTCAGGATCTCTTTTACTAAAGCCGAAACCATAGTCACAGCGACAACCCTATGATCGAGTTGCGTCACGTCACCTATTCCATTGCCGCCGAGTACTCGGATGAAGCCGACGACGAGCACCACCCGGCTTGGCACGACGGACGCCAGTTCATTCTGGATGATGTGTCGTTTGTGGTGCCCGAGCGCAGCATTACCTGCATCATGGGCGTGTCGGGCACAGGCAAAACGACGCTGCTGCGCTTGATCGCCGGCTTGCTCAAGCCCGATAGCGGCGAAATCTTGGTAAACGGGCGCGACGTTGTGCCGATGAACGAAAAACAGCTCAACCAGGTGCGGCGCGATATGGGCTTTGTCTTTCAATATGGCGCGCTCTTCGATTCGATGAGCATCGCGGAGAACGTCGGTTTCGGCTTGCAACAGCAGCGCCGTCCATGTGCCGAAATTGAGGACATCGTCACAGCACGTTTAGAAGATGTGGGGCTTCCCGGCATCGAAGACAAAATGCCCGGCGAGCTATCGGGCGGAATGCGCAAGCGTGTCGCGATGGCGCGCGCGCTGGCGACCGGCCCGCGCATCGTACTCTATGACGAGCCGACCAGCGGACTTGATCCGGTCATGGCACGCGTCATTGATGACCTGGTGGTACATCTGCGCGACACGGCGGGCACGACAAATGTGGTGGTGTCGCATCACCTGCCGTCGATTCTGCGCATCGCCGACCGAGTACTCATGCTGCACAACGCGCGCCTGCAAATCGAAGGCACACCGGCCCAGGTGCAGGCCAGCGACGATCCCGTTGTGCGGCAGTTTCTGGATGCGCGCGCCGATGGCCCAATCACGGTAAGATAGCTGCCAGTTACATAGCTGCAATGAAAAGTTGTTTTGAAGCGAGCGAAGGGGAAGGAAGGCATGAAAACAGGTAATGAGGCGCGCGTCGGCGTGGTCGTGGTTGCGGCCCTGGCGCTTGCATTAATCGGATATTTTTACTTGCGCGGCACGGTGCGGGGCGCCGACTTGTATTATTTGCGTATCAACGGCCCGGCAACAATCGCGCAGGGCAACGATGTGCGCTTGCAGGGCGTCAAAATCGGCGAGGTGCGCGAAGTCGCGCTTGATCCCGAAACGCAGCAGCCCATCATCACCATCGCGGTCAAGCCGAACAAGCTGCTGAGGAGCTACCAGTACAGCATCCGCACCAACTCGCTCATCGGCGAGCCGTATGTCGATATTCGCGGGACTTACAACCCGGCCCGTGCCGCCGATGCTTACGCAGCCAACAACGAAGCGCAGGTTATCAGCGGCACATCGCCCGTCACCGTTGCCGATTTGTCGCAGGAAGCGACGACAATTGGCCGCGACTTTCGCGTCACGCTGCAAAAGCTCAATGTCACCATCGACCGCATCAATAAGGGTGTGCTGTCCTATCAAAATCAGGTCAAGCTGGCGCGCGCCCTGGAAAGCGTTACTCGTCTTACAACGGAAGCCGGCAAGAGCTTCGGCAACCAGGGCGTCAAGATCAGCTTCGGCGATCCGCGTGCCCAGGCCGGCCTCAATCGCACACTGGAAAATTCAGCACTTGCCGCACGGGAAGCCGGACTCGCGGCACGCTCTGTTTCGAGCAGCGTGAACGCGCTCTCGGGTGGTCTCAATGGAGTACTCGCTGAGAATCGTGGGCAGGTGCGCGGCCTGTTACAAAACCTGAGCGCGACGGCGAAGAACGTTTCGGGCCTCACGGAAAGCCTCACTTTCGTGGTGCGCCAGAGCGGTTTCGCCGAGAATTCGCAACTGGCATTTCGCTCGTTGCGCCGCGCGGCAGAAAACGTCGAGGCGAGCACCGCCGGTTTTCGCACCCTGAGCAACGACCCCGGAACGCAGCAGAACCTGCGCGGCACGATTGATGCCCTGCGCGTCACGACCGAATCGTTGCGTGACATCGCCGGCACCATTAGCAAAGCGGTCGGCGATCCCGAAACGCAGGCCGGTTTGCGCAGCGCTCTTGTCAACATCAACGCGACGACGGCCAACATCGAAAAAGCGACAGCCAACCTGGCGGATGTGACCGGCGGCTTCAAGAATATCGTGGGCGACCCGAAGTTGCAGCAAGACCTTAAAGAAACCGCAGCCAACCTCAACGGCACGCTGGCCGCTACGCGCGCCGCCGCCGAGCGCGTCAACTCGCTGCTGGGCGGACGCAATCCGCGCCGTGTGCGCACCACCGAAGAAGGCAGCACACCGGACACCACGACGCCCGGCACCACCACACCGGGCACAGCAACACCCGGCACAGCAACACCGGACGGACAACGCGGTAACGGACAGGGTCGCCGGCGCAGAAACCGCGAAAACGATGACAGAGCCACGCAAGCGAGTACTCTGCCCACGGGCGTCGACTTTACATTCCGTCACCTCAGCGATTTCAATGGGCGCCGCCGCGACCGCGATGATTCGGCGCGCAACTTCGGCGACCTCACTTTCAATGCGGAGCTTTTTGGTTCGCCGGTTCGCGCCGGACTTTCCAATATTGGTGAAGGCAGCGACCTGACGTTGCAAAGCGGCAAGTTCATCGGTCGTAACGGCGCGGTGCGTTATGGTCTTTATCGTTCGAAGCTGGGCGTGGGTGCGCAGTATAATCTGGGGCGTTTTTCGCTGGAAGGCAACCTGTATGACCCGAACCGCCGCTCCGGCAATGTGTATGGAGGCTTCCAGATTACGCCGAACTTAGAAGTTCTTGTCGGGCGTGAACACATTGGGGGCGTGCATAGCAACTCCATCGGTGTTAGACTGCGCCCGTAAATTTCACCATTGTTCGTTGTGAGTTGAGAGATGTTCGATGTGCTTCGCTCTTTGAGTACTCACAAAGAACGACGAACAGAGAACAAAGGACACAAAGAAGATGAAAGTCATTCTGACCGAAGATGTGGAAAAGTTGGGCCAGAGCAACGAAGTTGTCGAAGTCGCCGACGGTTACGCACGTAATTTCCTGCTGCCGCGTTCCCTGGCGGTTCCGGCCACGGCCAGCGCCATCGCCAACCTCGATAACACCAAGCGCGTGCACGAACGCCGCCAGACGCGCCTGCGCGGTGGAGCCGAACAGATTGCCGCGCAGTTGCAGGGCAAAACTCTTGTGATGCCGGCCAGGATCGGCAGCGCCGGACGCCTGTATGGTTCCATCGGCACGCAGGACATCGCCGCGCAGTTGAAGCAGGATTTGGGTGTCGAACTGGAGCGCAAGCAGATTTTGCTGGACGAGCCGATTCGTAACACCGGCGTGTATCAGGTGCCGCTCGCGCTGCACCGCGATGTGCGCGTTGAACTCACCGTTCAGGTCGGCGACGCTCCGGCAACGAGCGCTCCCGCCGCCAACACCGCCGCCGAAGCCGCTGTGACCGATCAGGTCTTAGCCGGTGCCGCTGACGCCGCCGTAAATCCCGACGGAACATAAATCGAGTACTCGAAACGAGGCACTTCTCGCCAATTTTCAAGATTGTATAAAACAGCCACCGCAAGCCATTGTGGTGGCTGTTTTGCTTTGTTATGAGGGCCGTCACACACGAAAAACAACTTGTTCCTAAAACCGTTGTTCTAAAATCGAGTATTTATTTATGGAGGAATATAATGAAGATGTGAAAGAACTGGGGCTTGCTTGTGGGCGGAGTCGGATCTCTGCTCGTTCTGTGCGGTACTGCTACAGCGCAGCCGCAGGGTTACTGGAAGGAGACTGTCTCCGTTAATTACAGCGGCAGTTCCGAGTTTAAAACTGGTAACGAAGACCTGCTACAGAAGAACTGGACTGTTACCGGCACCAACGGGGGCAACGCCGCGGCTCCTCATGGGGGCACAATCTCAGGGGCAGGCTACTCTAAAGTAAAATATGAGAACATCGAAGTAGTGTGCATCTGGGTAAGTGGGAATCATGCGCTTCCTCCAAGTTCTGTTTCACTTAAGGTAAGCGCGTCGGCCAATGCTGAGGCCTACCACTCCAGGAACACTACACCGGACATCCAGGTGGAGTTGAATAATGGCTTTGGCGGAGAAACAAATTCAATAACATTAAATATCCCGGACGACAAAATATATCATACTTGGCAGAAGAGCAGCGGCGATCGGATCATCTCGGGAAGCACTTCTGGAGGACACTGGATCGATTTCTATAACTACGAAGTAAGTGTTCCTATAGAAATTACTATAACCGCGCGCCAAGACGTCACCGTTCCAAATACTGGTCAATACGGTAGAGATCCCACTGTGAATAGTAATGTGACTGCGGGCTTTTCCGCCGCACCCGACAATCGATTTGTGTGGATCAGCAGCGGCATTGACACTTCGTTCAAAAAAGAGAACGGCCAGCGGGTTCCTTGCATGCCCGATGCAAGTGGTGCAATGACAGTGCATTCGGTGGCGCAGTGGTCAAACCCTATTCCCAGCAATGATGTCAATGATCCACAGTGGAAAGCGGGCGAGACATTTACGGCGAACACACAGGGATTCAACACCTCCTTGGCGCATCCGACGTATCCTCGCTACGAATGGAGCTTTTCGGGCGGCACATTGACGGATGCAGGACAGCAGGAGGTGCAGTCAGGCCTCTCAAGCATAAGTCTGTCGGCTCGGATAGGGTTAGGAGGCAACGACCGTGGAACGAGTATGCAGAAGACGAGTACTCTCAAGGTCAAGGTGACAGATTACGATGGTGCCGTTGGAGAAAACTCCTATAAGGTCAACTGGCACTTGCCATCTGAGGGCAAGAAAGCGCTTCCTCTACCGCAGGGACAATCGCCTTACACAAACCAATTCCTCACCAAAGGTGAACTCACCACTCCTGTTCGGGGCGAGAGTAGCTTGGGGAACCAAGCCGTAACCTTCAGTTGGGATCCGGCGCTCATTCAATTTGTTGAAGACTATCTGCACAATTTGGCGGGTTTGGGAGAAGCGGCCCTCAACTGGGCCGGTAATACCGGAACGAAGATGGCTCTGATTGCATTTAACATTTGGGGTGGGACGGCAGATCTTGAACAGGAGAATTATACATTCGACCGCAGCACCGCAGCCATTTTTTCTAAAAGCCAACAACTTGACAGCCAAGTTGACGTTGATGGGACGCCGACCGTTCCGAACAACCTCAAGCCTTTAGTGCCTCCGGGCTTTGACTTCGATTCATGCCGATTAGTAGAGCCTATGTACTGGACGCGATACGGACACGAGTTCTATGAGCATGATGCCTATGGTACGCATGGGTTTGAGGGTGTGGAGACGACAAAGGCTGACAAAATCAACGACGAGCATCCTATAGGCAGGTATAAGCCAGTGGGGCAGGTTACTCCATGAAAAATACAGGTCTCCGGAAATTAATGAAGTCAATGATGGCACCGGCTGTTGTTAATTATGTATTCGCTACCCTCAATTTGTTGGTGCTATTGCTTGGACATACAGCAGCTTTTTCTCAAAGTCAACCGTCGCGCGTTCAAAGGGCCTACACTTCCAATGCGAAGCAGTACAAGACCTTCATGTCTTTTCTGAACGAGCCATGGACAGGAAATGACAAACCTTTCATTGCGATAAGGCGTGAGGTTGATGCGCTGCTGGCGAGCAAGAAATTGACGCCTGCGTATCTGAGCCGGGTTAGGGCGCGAGCCTTGAGCAAAGGTGCTACAGCACGAGACATATTTCGCTGGGGCTATGCCCTCTTTCAATCTCGTTACTCCACCTTCAACTTTGGATTGGCGGCTTCACCATATGAGGTGCGAATGGCATTAGCCCAAGTGCCTTCTCCTAGGAGTTACCAGTATGCACGCCTACGCTTCCTCATCGAAGGACGTGCCAATCCAAACCCGGAGTTTGCTGGCTTAGGAAGAAGGCTACTGAGGCGCAACCCGAACGACTACTATGTCAAGTTCTATGCTGTTTGGCTTTTAACTACTGGCACATCTATGGAGAGAGCAGAGGCACTCAAGTATGCCAATGAGTTGACCAAGCAGTATCCCACCAGAGCAGGCTCTCACAATGCTATGGCGCGAGTATATTATGATAGGTGGCGCTTGAGCCGTCAGGTTTCTGATGCAAATAAATCTATTGCTGCTTACCGCAGGTGTCTGCAATACATGGCACGAAGTGACAACTCTCGTGATGACATCGAGTACATGATTCAGTTGATCGAGAAACAGAAGGCTGAACAATCGTGAACATTCGATGGAAATGCCTTCATGCATGGCAATTGTAATGGACGCAATGTTACGAGGCATTGGCTTGGGTGGCAACGACCGTGGAACGGGTATGCAGAAGACGAGTACTCTCAAGGTCAAGGTGACAGATTACGATGGTGCCGTTGGAGAAAACACCTATAAAGTCAACTGAGATGATGCCGATAAATCTATAAAAGCATATAGAAGGTTTCTCCAAATAGCGCCACCATCTCATCCTTTTCGTCGACAGGCAGAAAGCTGGATCAAATTCTTGCAAAGCAAGAGTGGGTGAAGGAACTTGTCTCGTAACTTTCTACACTCTCAGATGATCGTGTCGCAGCTAATGCCCAGTTGAGGATGCCATTTACTTGTATATGCGCCCTCTGAGCAGATTACTTTCGGGTTCTCGTGCAATATGTACAGAAGACGTCTTTGGGCAATTGCCTTTGTTATTCTTGTGGCTCTTGGCGCTGCCGTTGTAAGTGTGCGCACTGCACTTAAGTACCCCGGTTGGCAAATGGTTTCTGCGGGACGCTCCGCTATTTGGAAGCAGAGATAGCCAAAGTCCGGGTGACTGACTTAGATGGCGCTGTGGGAGAAAACACAACAAAGTTAACTGCGTTGGATGCTTCTACAGAAATCATAGGTGACACCCGCAGCGTTTACATTAGCAGCAACATCAGGCCAAGATATAAAACGACAAAGCGACGGGGACAGCCAATCTCCAAAGCCTATCGTAGTGTTCAACCGATTTGACTGCCGTGGAGTAACACATGATCAAGCAAAAACATGGCTTCACACTTATCGAGATTCTCATCACTTTGACCATCATCAGTATTTTAGCGGCTCTCGGCTTTGCGGCATTTGCACCCGTAATGGAAAGAGGGCGGCGCGTGGCATGTGCTTCCAATCTGCGCCAACTGAGCTTAGCGATTCTTCAGTACTCGCAGGACAACAACAATCGTCTCCCTATTGGCAAACCCTCGCCCGACTCGACATTTACAGGCAGAGGTTGGGCAGGCCCGCTCTACTCCTACGTCCGAAGTGCCGAATTGTTTCGCTGCCGTTCGGATGCCGGCCTGAACCGCACTCAGGGAACCGTTTCCTATGCCTACAACCAGGCGCTGACTCTCAACCTCGCAGCCACCAGCCGTCCGCGCAGCACGTCTTTGCTGCGCCTGCGCCAGCCCTCGCGCACCGTCGTGCTTTTTGAAATCAGCACTTCCACCATTTTCGATTTGAGTAACCCGAACGAGGATCAATCACCAGGAGGCAATGGAGGCAATGACCAACTAACGGATGGGCGCTATGCGACAGGCTATTTAGGTGGCCAGGAAGCGGGAACATCCTTTTTATCGTCTGTAGGACGACATGGCGGCTCATCGAATTTTTTGATGGCTGATGGCAGCGTTAAAAGCCTGAAGGCAGAACGCGTATCGCCCGGCATGGCAGCAGTTACACCTATCTCTCCGCAAATTGTCAGTGGCATCCCTTACCGAGCAGCCGGCACATCCGTCTCGACTTACAGCGCCACGTTTAGCCCGATTTGAAGCAAAGCACCAACAAGAAAGCCACCGCATTTATTTGCGGTGGCTTTCTTGGTCTGTGAGATACCTTATCGGTTCGGCTGCGGCGTAGCCTCACCTGCGGTGTTACTTCACCTGCGGCGTTATGACGAGGCGCACATCGTAGCGTCCCAGCGCGAACGGCACGCCATTGACCGTGGCCATGATCGGCGTTTCGCCCTTGTTGACGAGCAGCGTGCGCTCCGGTGAAACCAGTGCGTCGAGTACGTCGGGCGCGCTCGAAGTGGCCTTGAGCAGCGGCGTGTTGGGGCCAAAGTGTTCATGGATGGCGCGAAACACATCGGCATACGGATACGGGTGCCCGCCGTCGCTATAGCTCGCGTTGGAAAACAGCGCGTGCGGAATTTCGCCTGATTCCATCGGTTGCCACAGCAGCGCCGCCGCAGCATCGTTGCGAATCATGTTGATCAGCAGCGCGGCGTGCGCGGCGGCAATCGCTTGAGGGCCGCCCTGCATGTCAGCGTAGTACTCGGCATACCAGATCGGCAGATCGGTCCTGGCGCGCACCTGGCGCGTGATTTCGCCGAACCAGCGCATGTTCTTCATCAATTCGGCAGGCGTGTAAGTGTTCTTGTCGTGGTAGCTGTTGCCCGAACGGTCGAGAATGATGAAGTCGGCACCTTTCTTGTTGGCCAGCCAGTACTCGATGACTTTCATGTTGCGCGGCGTAATCGGGTCGGCAGTCGCATCGCTGAGCGGCCCTTTTCCACCGCCGGTGCCCTCAATCACCAGATACAAGCCTCCGACCTTAATGTCGCGATTCACATTTTTCAAGGCGTCATACGTCAGGTTGTACATCTTGGTGTAGTTTTCGTAATCCCAGTTATTGATCGAGCTTTTCCAGAAGCCTTTGAACTCATTCCACACCTGAAAATACTTCACATCGGGATAGCGCCGCGCGACCGTAGCCGCCAGTTGCGCGAAGTCGGCGTAGTGTTCCGGCGTCGGCGCGACTTCGATGTTGTTCCACACGGTTTTGCCGGCCTCGCCGCCTTTCATCCAGTCGGGTGCGGCGCATAGTGTGATGACCGGAATGGCGCCGGGAATCGAGCGCACCATGTTCATGCGTTTATCGAGCGAACCCCAGTTGTAAACACCCGGCGCCGGATTCGGGTTATCCGTGCCCCAGCCCATGATGTGCATGTTGTGATAGGTGTTGATCTGCGACAACAGCTTCTTGGCGCGCGCAATGGCGTGCGTGTTGGGTGCGTTATCGTACGGGATTGTATCGAGGCTGCGCTGTGTGTGCGTCACGCCGAGTTGGAATTTGGAAGTGCCGAGGACTTCCTTGGTGATGGTGAGGGTGACGGGCATCATTTGCAAAATCGGCATCGGCACCGCAGTAGTTTTCGCTGCCACAGCTTGCCCTGCAACAGGGTTGTTTTGCGCGTTGGTGCAGATAGGAAGCGATGCTGAGGACAGGGCCAAGGCGAGACAGACAAAAGAAGTGTGTTTCATAGGTTTCCTCAAGTATGCCAGAGGAGCCGAGCATTTTACCTGTCTCTCGATGCGGCCAGAGATCCTAACGGCAAGATCAGGTCTGTTATCCAAAACCGCAGTTTCGGTCAAAAACATGCATTATCACGCGACATTACTCTTCTGCACCGCCACCGCGGGCCAGGCCCGGGTATGCGCTATAGGGATAACTTGGGTTGCGGCGGGGATAACCTCCGATTGCGCAATAAACAGAACGAAAATTTGCCTTTATATCTTGAAAGCCGAATGCCTGAGCCGCCCAAAATTGTTACAATGGAAGCACGTCGGCAGCCGTGTCTTTGAAGCGACTCCACGTATTGCGCCATGAACAACTCATCGCTAATTCCCTTTCCACAACGCAGCGGTGACGGCAGTCGTTCTGCGGCGCGCGAGCGCATAACGCCGCAGTCGCTCGAAGCCGAACAGAGTACTCTGGGCGCCATGCTGATGGAGCGCGATGCCATCGCACGCGCCGTCGAGTTGCTCACCGCTGATGCCTTTTATCGCGAACTGCACCGCAAAATCTTCGGCGTCATTATGTCGCTCTTCGACAAGGGCGAGCCGGTCGACCTCATCACAACGGTTGAAGAACTGCGTCGCCGCAACCAACTCGAAGAGGTCGGCGGCGCGGCTTATCTCACCGCCTTAATCGAAGCCTGCCCCAGCGCGGCCAATGTTGAAAGTTACGCCAGAGCCGTCGCCGAGCGCCACGTGCAGCGCCAGCTCATCAACACCGCCGATCAGATTCAAGGCTGGGCCTTTGGCGAAGTCGAAGACGTCAATACGCTGGTTGATAAATCGGAAAAAGCCATCTTCGAGATCGGCTCCAAGCGCCTGACTGAAGGCTTTTCGCACATCAAGCCGCTCTTGATGACAGCCTACGACCAGATCGAGCGCCAGTTTCAGCGCAAGGGCGAAGCGACTGGGACACCAACCGGCTTCACCGACCTGGACGACATTACCTCCGGTTTGCAGCCGACCGATCTGATTATCGTCGCAGCCCGGCCTTCGATGGGCAAGTGCCTGGCGCACTGGACGCTAATTGATGATCCCGAAACCGGCCAGCGCCTCACCATCGAAGAGTGCGTGCGCCGCCGCCAGAATCGAGTACTTAACCTGTCGTCGCTGGGACAACTGCAAACGACCCGCGTTTCCGACTGGATCGACAGCGGCGTTAAGCCGGTCTATCGCGTCACAACGAGGCTGGGACGCAGCGTTGACGTGACCGGCCATCATCCATTCCTGACTGTGCGCGGTTGGGTTCCGCTGCATGAACTCGGAGCGGGCAGTCATATCGCCGTGCCGCGCGCCGTGCCCGTGTTTGGAGGCGACGAGTCGTGTTCGCTCGACCGCGTGCGCTTGCTGGCCTATTTCATTGCTGAAGGCGGCCTGACCGGCACGATTCCCAAGTGGACGAACGCCGATCCGGTTCTGGTGCACGATTTTACCGCCTGCATTGCGCGCGAGTTTCCTGAACTCGAAGTGAAAGCGGCCAACGCTTCGGGCATTGATTATAAGATTGTGCGTCCAAATCGCGGCAAAGGCATGGCGCGCCTGCAAGGAGTTGCGGCTAATCCGCTGACGCAGTGGTTGCGCGACGCCGGACTGTGGGGCAAGAACGCCGCGCAAAAAGCTTTCCCAGCGGAAGCCTGGATGTGGAGCCGCGCTCATCTCGGTGAATTCCTGCGCGTACTTTTTTCCTGTGACGGCACCATTTACAAACTGGGCAGCTATTCGCGCATCGAGTTCTCCGTCGCTTCACAGGCGTTGGCGCGCGACGTTCAGCACGCGCTGACGCGTTTCGGTATCGTGGCCAAGCTGTGGCGCAAGAGCGAGCGCTGCTGGCGCGTTGAAATTACCGATCCCGAATCGGTGCTGCGCTACAACGCCGAAATCGGCTGGGTCGGCGAAAAGGCGGGACGCATTTGCGCCACCGAGTACTCGCAGCGCGCCCTGCCCGTGCGACGTTCCAACGCTGGCCATGCGCCGCGCGAAGTGTGGGAGTTGGTCAAAGCCGCGGCGAAGAAGCGCGGCTTAAATCTGAGCGAACTGGCGCGACAGGCCGGCGAAACCATGAAGACCGGCAAGTATGCCGGATACAATCCGCACACGAGACGCGGCTTGCCCTCGCACCGGCTGGCGAAATATGCCTCCATTCTGGGCGACACCAACCTGTTGCGCGCTGCCAGTCCCGACATCTACTGGGATGAAATTGTTGCCGTCGAACCGCTGGGCGAACACCAGGTGTATGACCTGACCGTACCTGATGGCTCCAATTTCATCGCGCAGGACGTGTGCGTTCATAACACCGCCCTCTGTTTAAACATCGCGCATCACGTCGCGATGAGAGAGCGCTTGCCGGTCGCCGTCTTCTCGCTGGAAATGTCCAAAGACCAGTTGGTGCAGCGCCTGATTTGTTCCGAAGCGCAGATCAACTCGCGCGACCTCAGGCGCGGTTTTCTGCAAGACTCCGACTGGCACCGCGTCACGAATGCGGTCAACAACTTGTATCAAGCGCCGATCTTCATTGACGATCAGCCGTCACAAACCACCTTTGAGATGCGCGCCAAAGCGCGTCGTCTGTGTGCCGAACACGGCCAGCTTGGTTTGATGGTGATCGACTACTTGCAGCTGGCACATTCATCGGGCAAGGCCGAGAACCGCGTGAATGAAATTAGCGAGATCGCGCGTGCATTCAAGTCGATGGCGCGCGAGTTGAAGTGCCCCATCATCGCACTGTCGCAGTTATCGCGTGCGGTTGAACAGCGTGAAGATAAGCGCCCAATGCTCTCTGACTTGCGCGAGTCGGGCTCGATTGAAGCCGAAGCCGACATCGTGGCCTTCATCTATCGACCCAGTTACTACAAGAACAAGATGTACAAGAAAGACGATGGCCCCGGCGCTAATGAACCCGATCCCGATGAGGGCATCGCTGAAATCATCATTGGCAAGCAGCGTAATGGCCCGGTCGGAACGGTGCGCCTCGGTTTTCAGCCGGAGTTCGCGCGTTTTACGAATCTGGTGCAGGACAACTATGGCGGTTACGATTGAGTTAGCCCATAGTTGCAGGCGCTACGGCACAACTGTCGATTCTCTTTTATGAATACCTTCTCCTCATTAGCGCCGGTCGTTCTGTTTCAGCGCGTAGGACGCCTGCTGTCTATAAGACAATCCATCGGTTGCAGCGCAGCAATGCCTACAGCAGTGGCAATTGCCGCTCTTGTGTACACGCTGGTCATCTCTCCTGCGAACGCTGCCCCGGTCCCTTCACCGAACGTAAAATCGTCCACACGTGTGGCTTCTACAGATCCAACCTCGAAAAACAACTCGTCTCAAGCGGCTGCCGCTGCGGATTTCATTCCGATGCCAAATGCACTTTACGGCAAGGGTTACAAACTGGCGAAGAACTGGGACTTCGGCCAGACCATCAAAACCGACGAGCAGCTCCGCGCAGAGTTTTTCACGCGCTACGTCTATGATGGTGGCAAGCTCGATACGCTGCCCGGCAATAAAGAGTGGGAGCGTTATCGCGACAACGACAACCACCGGTTGGAAGGCTCATCGCTCAAACTGACGGCACATGTAAGGGGCGGCTTGGTGGATGGCGGAATCGAGAGCGGTATGCTGCGTTCACGCTGGACGGGCAAGTATGGCTACTACGAATGCCGGCTCAAGGTGCCTGCCGGTCGCGGCTTATGGCCTGCGTTCTGGCTGAACCCGCACGATGAGAAATGGCCACCCGAAATCGACATCCTGGAAATTGTGGATAACGGTCGCGACAGCACCAAAAACAGTTTCCATTTCGTGCATACCGGCAAAGCTGATACGGCGACAACGCTCAGCACTAAGCTCGACCAGTGGAACTCTTATCGACCGGGCTTCGACTACAAGGATGATTTCCACACCTTTGCTGTTGAGTGGACACCCGATACCGTCACGCACTATGTCGACGAGATCGAGGTTGTGAGCCGTCGCTTTGGCTGGAAGCACGACGATGGCAGCGATGGCGGCGCTGCGGACGTACTCCTAAACCTGGCGGTCGGCGGCACATGGCCGGGGCCGCCGCTCAACGTGAACGATTTCCCAGCCATTCTGGAAGTTGATTATATTCGCGTCTGGCAGAAGTAACGCCGTGACCAATCAAGAGTTCTGCCCGTCGATCACTGTCTTCTGGCTTTGAACCACCCGGCCCTTCCCTGTTAAATTGATAACTCATGCGAATACTTGTCATTGGTGGTGGTGGTCGCGAGCACGCCCTCTGCTGGAAATTGAAACAAAGCCCGCTGCTGTCCGAGCTGCATTGCACGCCGGGCAACGCCGGCATCGCGCAGATTGCGCAAATTCACAGTGGAGATCCGTTGGCAGTGGCACAGCAAATCGGTGCCGAATTTGTCGTTGTCGGGCCGGATGCATATCTGGCGGAGGGCCTAGTTGATCGCCTCAATGCAGCCGGCATCCCCGCATTCGGGCCGACGCAGCGCGGCGCACAGTTGGAAGCCTCCAAAATCTTCTGCAAGGAACTGCTGAAAAATTACGGCATCCCGACCGGCGACTTTGAACCGTTCGAAACACCCGAAGAAGCCAAAGCCTACCTCAACGATTACGATGTGACCGGCCCCATCGTGGTGAAAGCCGATGGGCTGGCGGTCGGCAAAGGCGTTGTCATCGCGCCGGATCGTGATGCCGCTATCGATGCGGTTGATGAAGTTCTCGGCATCGCGCAGGCCACCATGCCAGATGCGAGTACTCGCATCTTAATTGAAGAGTTCATGCAGGGCGAAGAAGTGTCGCTGCTCGCGCTGACGGACGGCGAGAACCTGTTGCCGCTGGTGCCGGCGCAGGATCATAAGCGCGTCGGTGAAGGCGACAGCGGCCCCAACACCGGCGGCATGGGCTGCTATTCTCCGGTGCCCAGCTTTACAGCAGAGATGTACGAGGCCGCAGTCGAGACCATTCTCAAGCCGACAGTGCAGGCCCTTAAGAGCGAAGGCATCGAATATCGCGGCGTGCTCTATGCCGGATTAATGCTGACCGAAAACGGCATCAAAGTGCTCGAATACAACTGCCGTTTTGGCGACCCGGAAACTCAGGTCGTGCTGCCGCGCCTGCAAAGCGACTTGTTGCCGCTGTTGCTGGCCTGCGCCGGCGTTTCCGAGTACTCGCTGCCTGATGTGCCATGTGAATGGACGGATGACGCCGGCGTGTGTGTGGTGCTGGCATCCGAAGGTTATCCGGGCAATTATCGCAAAGGTGATGTAATCAGCGGGCTGGACGAAGCGCAAACCGAAGGTGCCCTTGTGTTCCACGCCGGCACGGCGCAACGTGAAGGCGCGATTGTCACCAGCGGCGGACGTGTGCTCGCGGTTACAGCGTTGGGCAGCGACTTTCAGGCAGCACGTAAAAATTGTTATGGTGCCGTCGAACAGATTCACTTCGAAGGCGCGCACTTCCGCCGCGACATTGGCTGGCGCTGTTTGCAGGCTCAAGATGCACAGCCGTAGCCCCTGGCTTCAGTAGGCAGCGGCCTCAAACTCGATACGAGTACTCGCATAAGTTAAACTACCGTTGTTTCCAATTCAACGAAGGCATTTCATTCATGGCCATCGCAGAAATTCACGTCACACTGAAACCCACTTTGCTGGACGCACAGGGAGCCACGGTTCTCAAGGCGCTTCGTCAACTCGGCCACGGACACGTTCACAACGTGCGCATCGGCAAGCACATTGAAGTCGAGTTTGATGATGCGCTGTCCGGCAGCGCCTTGCAATCCGAGTTGGAGTTGATGTGCCGCCAACTGCTGTCTAATCCGGTCATCGAAGATTACAGCATCACCGTGGGCGGCGCGCCCATCGGGGCCCCAGCGTCTGCTGCCACACCGCCGGGTATTGGCTCGGTAGCCGTTTCGCCGCTGGCCGCCGTAACGGATGTGAACACCACGGCAGGCAGCGTGGCGACAACCGATGTAGTGCCTAACCCGCAGCCGTTGCGCTCGTCCAGTGCCACCACTCCCGAGGCGCAACCCGCGCAATTCGAGGCGGCTCGCATTTCGGCGCCGCAGCCCGTGGTCGCGCCGACTCTGGTCAGCGAAACGGCCACGGTCATCGTGAGCAGCACGCCTTCGGCCATGCCGGAAGCCGTTTCGAGTACTCGTGTTTTACCCGACCCATTCGTGCTGCCCTACACCGATTATCAGACCATGAACGCCGATGACCGCCTGTCGCTGCAAGGTCTGGTGTGGGAACGGCACGGCGTGTGGATTTTGAATGAACTGAACACACGCCGCGCCGCGTGGATTCTGTGCATCGGACAGAACGTCGTGGAAAGCGGCGATAGCATCGACTCCTATCCCAGCGACTCACGTCTGGAAACGTTGGGAGCGGCCAACGACCTTGTGCCCTATGTGTTCACGCGCCCACCGCAACAATAAGCGGGCGCACGTAAGTCATTCGTAAACATCATGCATTTCGGAATAATTGTTTTTCCCGGCACCAACTGCGACCGCGATTGCGCTCATGTAATCAGCAATGTGCTCGGTCATACCTCGGCGATGGTTTGGCATGAGAACACTGATCTCAGCGCCTTCGACGCCTTAATCGTTCCCGGTGGTTTCGCGCACGGCGACTATCTGCGCACCGGCGCCATCGCGCGCTTTTCGCCCGTTATGGACTCTATCGCGGAGTTCGCCTCCTACAGCAAGCCGGTCATCGGCATTTGCAATGGGTTTCAAATTCTGTGCGAAGCCGGTTTGCTGCCTGGTGCTCTGCGCCGCAATGCCAGCCAGCACTTCATCTGCCGCGTCGATGCGCATCTTCGCGTAGAGAATAACAACAACCAGTTTCTGCACCTGGCAAGCATCGGCGACGTGCTGACGATGCCGGTGCGTCACGGCGACGGTTCCTACTTCGCGGATGCGGATACGCTGGCCGCCATGGAAGCCAACGGACAGATTCTGCTGCGCTACAGCGATGCACGAGGCAACGTCACGCCCGCTGTAAACGCTAACGGCAGCGTGGGCAACATCGCCGGCGTGATGAGCGAAGACGGCAATGTCTTCGGCCTGATGCCGCACCCGGAAGCGGCTTCAGAAAAGATTCTGGGCAGCGACCAGGGGCTTTATATTTTCCGTTCAATGCTCAAGCCTCTAACGACCAATCGCGCCACCACACGCAACAGCGGGTTCTTCAACACCAACGCCGATGATGTCGATATCGCTTACACCAGCCCCGATCCTGGCCCGAGAATCTAAAGTGCAATCCTGAGTACTCATATGGCCATCTGGCTGTTAAAAACAGAGCCGAGCGTCTACTCTTACGACGATCTGGAGCGCGACGGCGAAACCATGTGGGACGGCGTCACCAATGCGCAGGCGCTACAAAATATCCGCAAAATGCAAAACGGCGATCTGGCTATCATCTATCACACCGGCGACGAGCGGCAGGCTATTGGCTTGGCCGACGTGACGCGCGGCTGTTACATCAACCCGGAAGAAGAAAACCCAAAACTGGCCGTGTGCGACGTGCGTGCTAAACGGCGCTTGAACAATCCGGTTACTCTGGCACAAGTAAAAGCGCACCCGCACCTGCAAAATTGGGATTTGGTGCGTTTGGCGCGTCTCTCGGTTGTGCCGGTGAATGACCAACAGTGGCGAATTTTGCAGCAGCTATCGCAGGAGGTGAAACCTTCATAGGTGAGACCATGAGCACGATCACAAAGAGCGGCACAAATCAAAAGCGGCGCCTTGCGAGTACTCGCAAGCCTCGTGAACACTTTATCTCGCAGGACTCCATGTTAACTGTTGAGCAGTGGGCCGACATGCCGGATACCAGGCCGCATTATGAACTTGTCGATGGTAAATTAATTCAGAAGATGACGACCAATACAGCACACGCCTGGGCCGCCGGAAAACTTTTGATTGCATTATCACAATGGGGCGATGCGCGTGGCTGGACATTCCTGCCCGAAGGCACCGGCGTCAAGCTGGGCGAGTATGGCGGTGCTGTGCCGGACGTGGTGGGTTTTTCACCGGATCAGCAACTTCATGCCGAAGCGAATTATTACGAGAAGCCTTTTTTAGTCGCGGAGATACTGTCCCGACGAACCGCCAAGCGCGACCGCACGCGCAAAGTCTCTGGTTATGCTTCCATTGGCGTGCAGCTTTACCTCATTATTGATCCGGTGGCGCGCAGCGTGGAAGTCCACAGTTTGCAGGACGGCGCTTACGGCGCGCCGCAAATACTAAAAGACAGCGATGTCTGGCAGCCTACAGAACTGCCGGACTTCGTGCTGCCAGTTGAGAAGCTGTGGTTTCAATAAACTCACCAGGTTCATGTCGATATATGAAAAGCGAGAGTACTTATGCAAACACCTACTAATCATCCGCCAATTCCGACGCCTGATGGCAGCTATGTGCCGGCTCCGGCTCTATCTTCGGGCGGAGACTGGAAAGCAGCACCTAAGATTGTGAAAAACTGGGCTTACCAGTTGACCTGGCTGGCAATTGTTCTGTTGCCTATCGTTGTCATCGCGGCTGTGTTCACAAGTCCCATGCCTGCCGGAGAGGCCGCTGGCCTGATTTTATTCTACAGTGTTCTGTGGGCTGTGAATATCTGGCTCAATCGCAGTTTAAAGAAGGGCGCGCCAGCGGCGTGGGTGACGCAAATTGTCATTTCCGTCCTGGGGCTACTGGCCTTTCCGATCGGCACTTTAATTCACGGCTACGTTTTGTCGCAGTGGTTCAAACCCGAAACCAAAGCCTGGTTCGGGCGCAGTTAAACCCGTTGTTTGAAACGATCATCATGCTCGAAAAAGCCAAAGCGCTCGGGATGACCGAGGGCGAATACAACAAAGTCGTTGAAATCTTGGATCGTGAACCGACCTCGACCGAACTCGCCATGTACTCGGTCGAGTGGAGCGAGCACTGCGGCTATCCGCGCTCGCGCTCGCTCTTGAAGCTGTTGCCCAAAGAAGGCCACTACGCCAGCGTGGCCGGCGCCGATACGGGCGGCATCGAGATCGAGCCGGGACTCACTATCGTTTTCAAGATGGAGTCGCACAACCATCCGTCCCAGGTGGAACCGCGACAGGGCGCTGCGACCGGCATCGGCGGCATTGTGCGCGACATCTTCACGGTCGGCGCGCGGCCCATCGCCTGTCTCGATTCGTTGCGTTTCGGCGAACTGGACGACCCGGAGCATGGCGCCAAGGCGCGCTATCTGTTCGCGGGCGTGGTGGACGGCATTTCGTTCTATGGCAACTGCATCGGTGTGCCCACAGTGGCTGGCGAAGTGGCGTTCAATGCCTCCTATCGTGGCAACTGTTTGGTCGGTGCGATGTGCGTTGGTGTGGTGGAAAGCGACAAGATCGCCAGCGGCGCGGCAGCCGGTGCGGGCAATGCTGTGATGTATTTCGGCAACGCAACGGGACGCGATGGTATCGGCGGCTGCTCGATTCTGGCTTCGCACGAAATGAGTGACCTGGCGCAGCGACCGACCGTGCAGGTTGGCGATCCGTTTGCCGAAAAGTGCCTGATTGAAGCCTGCCTTGAAGCGCTCGAAACCGGCGCCATTGTCTCAATGAAAGACATGGGCGCGGCGGGCCTCACTTGCACGACGTGCGAGCAAGCCGCAGCGGGCGGCATGGGCATGGACATCGACCTGGCAATGGTGCCGCTACGCGAAGAAGGCATGGAGCCGTTCGAGATCATGATGAGCGAGTCGCAGGAGCGCATGCTCGCCGTGGTGCAGGCCGGACGCGAAGCCGAAGTCGCAACAATTTTTGAGAAGTGGGGCGCACACGCCCGAGTACTCGGACGCGTCACGGACGACGGTATTTTGCGCGTGCGCGTGCGCGAACAGGTCGTGGCCGAAATGACAGCGCAAAGTCTGGCCGATGCGCCGCTTTATCACTTGCCGTTTGAAGAGCCGTCCTATCTGGCGCAAAAGCACGCCTTTAACTTCGCTTCCATTGCCGAGCCGCAGAACTATAGCGAAGTCTTGCTGCGTTTGTTGCAATCGCCCAATATCGCCAGCAAAGAGTGGGTTTATTCGCAGTATGACCACAGCGTGCAAATCAACACGGTTGTGCGTCCCGGTCATGGCGACGCCGCCGTGCTGCGCATCCGCGAATCGAAGAGCAACAAGGGCATCGCCGTAAAAGCCGATTGCAACTCACGTTACTGTTATCTCGACCCGTTCATGGGCGCGCAAATCGCCATTGCCGAGTGCGCGCGCAATTTAGTTTGCGTCGGTGCCGAGCCGGGCGGCGTGACCGATTGCCTGTGCTTCGGCAACCCCGAAAAGCCCGACCGCTTCTGGCAGTTCAAGCGCTCGATTGAAGGCATTGTCGAAGCGTGCAACTTCTTCCGTTTGCCGGTGGTGTCGGGCAATGTGTCCCTGTACAACGAAACGCCCGAATCGGTCATTCACCCCAGCCCACTTATCGGCATGGTGGGAGTACTCGAAAACGTGGAGCAAAGCGTCGGCATGGGCTTTCGCAATGTGGGCGATGCCGTTGTGCTCGTCGGCCAATCGCGCGACGAGTTGGGCGGCAGCGAATACATGGCGGTGCTGCACGATCTGGAAGTCGGGCTTCCGCCGCAACTCGACCTTGAACTCGAACTGAACGTGCAGAAATTCACGCTGGCAGCGATTCGTGCTGGATTGGTCAAGTCGGCGCACGATTGCAGCGATGGCGGTTTGGCGGTTGCGTTGGCCGAAAGCTGCATCACCGGCAATATCGGTGCAAAATTGGAGTTGCCGGATACCGTCGAGTACTCGGTGAACACGCGTCTGGACGCGGTGTTGTTTGGTGAAACGCAGAGTCGCATTGTGCTGTCCACGCAACCGGAACACCTGCCGCGATTGCAGGAACTGGCGCGTGCGGCGGGTGTGCCGCTTTCTTACCTGGGGCTTGTTGGTGGCGAGCGTTTGATAATCTCCGATAACCGTGCCGCTTCGTTGCGACCGATTGTGGAAGCGCCGCTCAACGAATTGTCGGACGCTTATCGTGGTGCGATTGCACGCCTCATGTCATAACATGCACGAGACGCTTGAAGATCGTATTAAAACTTTTTGAACTTAGCCGTTGCGCCGGCGTCGGGCTGTTGAGAGACTCTAAATGAGCGCACACGCTCATGCGAGTACTCAAGGGACGTGAACACAGATGAAACACACACTTTTGACTTTAATCTTGCTGGCGTTGCTGACGCAGATCGCGTTGTCTGTTGCGGCGGCTCCGGCGCAGGCCAGCAATGACATCGTGATACGGCAGGGTGGAAAACCCAAGCAGCCGGCACCGCCGCCGGCTCCCACACCGCGCAAGCCTGGCCCACGCGACGACGGCGACGATGCCTGAACGCCGCTAACGTAAGCTGCTAACCTAAAAAACCTATCTGCCCTTGCAGATAGGTTTTATTTTTGCCCGAGTTGTGATTATCAGTGAACGAAATCTGTCATAATAAAGCCGCTACCCGCTGCAACAATTATTTTCCTCTGCAGGAGTGACATGAAGCGTTACCGCATTGCCCACGCCATAGCCGGTCTTTTACTTGGTGTTGTGCTCAGTTTGCAGTCTGTATCGGCCCAGACGACGCAACCACTGGAATATCATCGATTCCGGTTCTTCATCAATCCCTCGCTGGCACAAGGTCTCAGCAGCACCGAACTCAAACGGCGCCTGTCGCTCTATGTCGAAGACCTGAATACAATCTTTGCCAAGCAAACGATTCGCCGTTTCAACTTCAACCCCGAAACCGACATCACCTTCACGCAAACAGAACCCCAGACCAACCATATTGGCGGACAGCCACCCGCTACCGGCTTTGAGATCTGGGCGAGCGTTCAGCCTTCGGAATCTCCCGATACCAATGGTTCTTACGGCGGGAACATGAGCTTTGATGACAGTGGAGCCGGTGTCGCAGCCGGTTTGCGCTGGGACGTGATTCGCGACCGCGAAGTGGTGAAGACCCTGCCTGCCGGTTCTTGGGATGTGCAAGAGTACTGGGATCAAATCGACCACATGACGCACGAAATAGAACATATGTTCGGCTGCGGCTCGGGAGAGTATTACAACCTGCGCAGCATGCCCGACCGCACCGGCATTTTGCCGACGCAGAACATCGAATACTACGGCACTTACGATGAAGCGGATACGGCGACGAACGATCCTTACTGGTCGCAACATTCCGATTACTGGCGTGATCCGCTGCTGATCTGGCATCCTCACTTGACTTACGCGCAGTTGATGGACGGTGTTCGCTTTGCCAACGTAACGACAGCCGTGATTAATGCCCGCATTCGGCCCGCTTACCCGGACGATTACAAGGCGATGCTACCCGACTTGTCGCGCACCAGAATCTGGTCACTTGGTCAGGGGCAAAGGCCTCTTGCCAACAGCCGCGTCGTGGCCTGGAAGGTGCAAAAATATGCTGCCAGTGACATCGTGTTATTCGACGGCTACACCAATGCGGATGGTTACATTGAGTTTCCGTGGAGCGGCGACTTCAACAATTACGACTTCGCGCTGTTGATTAAAGTCTTTCCGCCCAATGGGGGCACTCCAACCACCAAGTGGTACAGCATTTTCGACGCACAGGAACAGAAGATGGTGTACGGCAAGAACCAGTTGGATATTCCGGTTGCCGTGTCCTACTCTGCCGCGCCTCCCACCTTAACTTCCGTGACAACTTTGCAGGGTGTTGAGGACACTGCTCTTTCGGTCAGCTATGAAGCGTTGGCCGCAGCCGCCGATGAATACGATCCCAATGGTCTTCCCATCTCGTTTCGCTTTGAATCCCTGCGTTCAGGTGCTCTGACCAAAAACGGTGTTGCCACTGTGCCGGGAAGCACTTTTCTCGCTCCCGGAGAGGTATGGGTGTGGAAACCGGCCAAAAATGCCAATGGCGCTGCAATTGGCGCCTTCACAATCCGAGGCTTTAATGGAGTTGAATATACGGCGTCAGCAGTTCCCGTGACGGTGGATGTCGCGCCGCAGAACGATCCGCCGATTGCTAATGCCGGAGCCGATCAAACCCTCGCTTTGGCCGGTACAGCGACTGCTGTAAAGTTAGACGGCAGCGGTTCTTATGATGTTGACAGCGGCACTCTAACCTATGAATGGCGTGAAGGCGCAACGCTCCTGGCGACCGGCGTTTCTCCAACGGTGAATCTATCGTCTGGTGTTCATACAATCGTTCTCCAGGTGACCGATTCAGGAGGTGCCTTGGCGCAGGATTCCGTCGTCATCACGGTGCAGGCGCCTATCACGAGTACTCCAAACTCGGCACTCAGCGGCAGCGGAACTCTGGCCGCAACCGGCACCGCAACGGCTCCGACCTGGAATTTCTCGGTCACCAACGACCGTAAAGGGTTGCGCGGCAGCATCAACTACACCGACCGCAATGCCGGTAAAACGGTGCAATCAACCAAAATTACGGCGCTGGTCGTGAGCGGCAAGCAGGCCCGCGTGTATGGCAAGGCGACGATAAACGGCACAGGCAGCTACGATTTTGTGCTGGATGCCAGCGACCTGGCCAGGCGAGGAGCGGGAACCGATACATTTTCCCTCCGTCTCAGTGACGGCTCATCCTTTGGCGGCACGATAAAAAGCGGCGACATTCTCGTCCAGTAGCTCTCGTAGCGCACGCGCGGTAGAGAACGATTGGGCCGTTTGGAACAAAGAGGAGGCAGATGTGTTGCCTCCTCTATTGTTTTGACTGGTACCTGACACAAGCCAATGCGTTTTCAGGTTTGAAGTGCAACCTTACACAAATGGTGAGGATAGGTGCACTTTACCCGGTGTTGGTATCGAGTACACTGGCATCGTGTCATCAACTTGAGCGGCTGAATTCTTTTGGTTCGGCCATGTTGTCTTGGTGTTAAGCGTGTTAGAATAGGTGTGTCCTCTGACGCACACAACCGCTGGGCGGGACGGGTGAATTCCGCAGGAGGCGCTCTCGTAATGCACGACTGCAAACAACCCCATCAAACCGTGAACACAAAATCTTTCTCGCACGACGAAGTATTTGTCGAGCATGAATTCCAAAACGAAACACACGACAATGCCGAAGGCCGTCCACAAGAAGAATGTGGTGTCTTCGGCATTTATGCGCCGGGAGTCGATGTGGCCCGTCGCACCTTTTTCGGCATCTTTGCCTTGCAGCATCGCGGGCAGGAATCGGCAGGTATCGCCGTTACCGATGGCAGCCATATCAAAGTCCACACCGATATGGGCCTGGTGTCGCAGATCTTCGATGAAGCAACGCTGAGTAATCTGCCCGGCGACATCGCGGTCGGCCACACACGCTATTCGACAACAGGTTCGTCCAAAGCTTGCAATGCGCAGCCCATTCTCACCGAATCGAGCGAAGGCATCATGGCGGTGGCGCACAACGGCAACCTGGTCAACGCGCCCCAGGTGCGCGAGGAACTGGAAAGCCAGGGTGTTCACTTCTCCACCACGATGGATACTGAAGCCATCGCCAAGACTATCGAGTTGCACAAAGAGCTGCCGCTCGAAGAAGCCCTGCTCGAAACGATGCGCCACATTCAGGGTGCCTATTCGCTGGTGCTGATGACACGCGACACCTTGATCGCCATGCGCGATACCAACGGCGTGCGTCCGCTGTGCATCGGCAAGTTGCGTGGCAATGCGAGTACTCAGGACGGCGACCAGCAGGACAACGGCGAAGGCTGGGTCGTGGCCAGCGAAACCTGCGCGCTCAACGTGGTGGGCGCCGAATATGTGCGCGAAGTCGAGCCGGGCGAAATCGTTTTCATTAACGGTGACGGCATTGAATCGGTGCATCTCAAAGATAAGCCGCAGCACGCCGAAGATCGTCCCGCGTTGTGCATCTTCGAGTTCATCTACCTGGCGCGTCCCGACTCACAGTTGCTGGGGCGTAACGTGCATCACGCGCGCCGTCGCATGGGCGAGATGCTGGCCAGGCAAGCGCCGGTCGAAGCCGATGTCGTCATCGGCGTGCCCGACTCCGGCTTGCCCGCCGCCATCGGTTACGCGGGCGCCAGCGGCATTCCCTACCAGGAAGGCTTGATTAAGAACCGCTACATCCAGCGCACCTTTATTCAGCCCGACCAAACACAGCGCGAACTCGGCGTGCGCATGAAATTGACGCCGCTGACCGAAGTTCTGGCCGGCAAGCGCGTCGTCGTGGTGGAAGATTCGATTGTGCGCGGCACGACCACAAAACGCATCGTGCAAATGATCCGCGATGCAGGCGCGACAGAAGTGCATCTGCGCATTTCGAGCCCACCTTATAAGTGGCCCTGTTTCTACGGCATCGACACCGCCGCGCGCAAAGATCTCATCGCGTATGAGAAGACCGTCGAAGAGATTCGCGCCTACAATGGTGCCGATTCGCTGGCGTATATCACGATGGACAACCTGATCGAAGCGGTCGGCCAGCCCAAACAGGTTTTCTGCCGCGCCTGCTTCGACGGCGAATACCCGATTCACATTCCGCAGGACATCAAGCTGACCAAGCTGATGCTTGAAGACATCAACGGCAACGGCAAGGCGAATGGCAACGGCACAAATGGTCACGGCGCTCATGGCAATGCTGATGGCGTTCCGGCCAACGGCAACGGCATCGTCAATGGACAAGTCGCCAATGCGATTGCGCTCGATGGCAGCGCGGGTCATGTCGAAGAACTCGTGCTGGGCGACAGTGGCGATCCCGGCCCTGAATCGGAAAGCGAACTGGGTCTGGAAGAAGACGGAACCGAGAATCAGCGAATGCACTCGGAAGAAATGATGTCGCCTGCCGGCTAGTGGCTGTTCTCTTCTGTGTACTCAGGTGCAAAGAGTCAGGCCCAGCGGGGCTTGGCTCTTTTGTTTTATATGCTTGTTGTTTTGTTAGAATGGTGAAGCGATGAAAGACATCAAACAGTTACTCGAAAAACGCATAGCCATCATCGACGGCGCGATGGGCACGATGATTCAGGGCTACAAACTCCAAGAGGCCGATTTTCGCGGTGAGCGTTTCGCCTCGCATTCGTTCGACCTGAGCGGCAATAACGATTTGTTAGTTCTCACCCAGCCACAAATCATAGAAGCCATTCATACTGCCTATCTGGACGCCGGTGCCGACATCGTTGAAACCAACACGTTTAATGCCAACCGCATTTCGCAGGGCGATTATGGCCTCGAATCGCTGGTTCACGAGATAAATGTGGCAGCGGTGCAAATCGCACGTCGTGCAGCGGATGCGGCCACCGAGCGGGACGGCAAACCACGTTTTGTGGCAGGAGGTTTCGGACCGACCACAAAATCGCTGTCAATTCCGCTGGATGTCAATGACCCCGCCGCACGCGAACTGACTTTCGATCAGATGGTCGATGTATTCTACGAACAGGTAGGCGGCCTGATGGACGGCGGCGTCGATTTGCTCCTGCCGGAAACCTCCATTGATACGCTGGTGATGAAGGCGCAGCTTTTCGCGATTGACAAATACTTCGAGGACAGTGGGCGGCGTGTGCCAGTCATTGCTTCTAATTCGATTTTTGATGCCAGTGGCCGCACACTTTCGGGCCAGACGATTGAAGCGTTTCTCATTTCCGTGTCGCACGCGCCGCTATTGGGCATCGGTCTCAACTGCGGCATGGACCCACGAGCGCTGCGTCCTTATGTGGAAGAATTGTCGCGCATCGCGCCGTTTTACACGCACGCGTATTTGAACGCCGGTTTGCCCAATGCCCTCAGCGGTTACGACTGGTCGCCGCAACAAGTCGCAGATGTGCTGGGCGACTACGCGGAAAACGGCTGGCTCAACATCGTTGGCGGCTGTTGCGGCACCACGCCCGACCACATTCGCGCCATCGCCGAAGCCGTCAAAGATTGCGCCCCACGCCAGATTCCGGCTGTTGATGAGTACTCAAGATTTAGCGGCATGGAACCGCTGGTTTTGCGGCCCGACAGCAATTTTACCCTGGTTGGCGAACGCACCAACGTAACAGGCTCCCCCAAATTCGCACGTTTGGTGCGCGAAGGCAGCCTGGACGAAGCGCTGGCAATTGCGCGCCAACAGGTGGAAAACGGCGCCAACATCATCGACATCAACTTCGATGAAGGTATGCTCGATTCCGAAGCGATGATGACACAGTTTCTCAATCTAGTCGCCGCTGAACCGGACATCGCAAGCGTGCCGATCATGATCGACTCATCCAAGTGGTCGGTCATTGAAGCCGGGTTGAAATGCGTACAGGGCAAGGCCATTGTCAACTCGATTTCGCTTAAAGAAGGCGAAGACAAGTTCCGCGAGCAGGCGCGACTCGTCAAGCGCTACGGCGCGGCCATGATCGTGATGGCTTTCGACGAAGGAGGCCAGGCCGATACACGCGACCGCCGCGTGGAAATCTGTACACGTTCCTATCGCATTCTGGTGGATGAACTCGGCGTGCCGCCGCAAGATATCATCTTCGATCCGAATGTGCTTGTCGTCGCGACCGGCATGGAAGAGCATCGCAACTATGCGGTTGATTTCTTTGAAGCCACGCGCCTCATCAAAGAAACGCTGCCCGGCTGCAAAGTCAGCGGCGGCATTTCCAACGTATCGTTTTCGTTTCGCGGCAACAACGTGGTGCGCGAGGCGATTCACTCCGCGTTTCTCAAGCACGCCATCGAAGCCGGACTCGACATGGGCATCGTCAACGCCGGAATGCTGGAAATCTACGAGCAGATCGACCCGCAGTTGCTCGTACTCGTTGAAGACGTTTTGCTCAATCGCAGTGACGATGCGACCGAAAAATTGGTTGACTTCGCCGAACAGGTCAAGCAGAAAGACAAGACCGTTGCGGAAACCGAAGCGTGGCGCAACGGCACAGTGGAAGAGCGCCTTTCGCACGCGCTGGTGAAAGGCATCGACACCTACGTTGAAGCTGATGTCGAGGAAGCACGACAAAAGTATGAACGCCCGTTGAGTATCATCGAAGGGCCGCTGATGGACGGCATGAACATCGTGGGCGACCTGTTTGGTGCCGGCAAAATGTTTCTGCCGCAGGTTGTGAAGAGCGCACGCGTGATGAAGAAAGGCGTCGCGGTTCTGCTGCCCTACATGGAGCAGGAAAAGGCACAAAGCGGCGGACAGGCGCAGGGCCGAGTACTCATGGCGACCGTCAAGGGCGATGTGCACGACATCGGCAAGAACATCGTGGGCGTTGTGTTGGGTTGTAACAATTTCGATGTCATCGACCTGGGCGTCATGGTTCCGGCGGATAAAATTCTGCAAACCGCGCGCGAAGAAAACGTCGATATGATCGGGCTGAGTGGCCTTATCACGCCCAGTCTGGATGAGATGCAGCACATCGCGCGCGAGATGCAGCGCCAGGACTTTCAGATTCCGCTGCTCATCGGCGGCGCCACAACCAGCCGCATTCATACGGCGGTGAAGATCGCACCGCACTATCACAATAATTCCGTGGTTCATGTCATGGATGCGTCGCGCGCAGTCGGTGTCGTCGGCAGCTTGCTGAGCGAAGATATGCGCGATGATTTCGTCGAGAAAACGCGCGCGGCGCAGGAGCGCGACCGCGAATCGCATCGCAACAAGCGCGACCAAAAATCGCTCTTGCCACTCTCCGAAGCGCGCGCGCGCAAGTTCCCGATTGAGTGGCGCCAAGAAGACATCGCGGTGCCGAGTTTTCTGGGGCGTCGCGTGCTGCCGAACTTTCCGCTCGAAGAGATTGTGCCGTTTATCGATTGGACGTGGTTCTTCACGGCGTTTGAATTGAAAGGCCGCTACCCCGAAATCCTCGACGACACGACATCGGTGGAAGGCGGTTCAACGGTGGGCGAAGTGGCGCGCGAACTGTTCGCCGATGCACAGAAGATTCTCGACCGCATCGTGAAGCGGCGTCTGGTGCGGGCCAATGCGGTTTACGGCTTCTATGCGGCCAACAGCGTGGGCGATGATGTCGAGATTTATGCCGACGAAAGCCGCACTCGAGTACTCACCACGTTTCGTTTTCTGCGCCAGCAAATCGACAAAGCCGAAGGTCGTTATGATATGTGCCTGTCCGACTTTGTGGCGCCTAAAGAAAGCGGCCTCAAAGATTACATCGGCGGCTTCATGACTACAGCGGGCATCGGTCTCGATCGTTTGGTGCTGCAATTCAAAGCCGATAACGATGACCACAGCGCGTTCATCGCACAGGCGTTGGGCGACCGTTTGGCCGAAGCGTTCACGGAACTTTTGCATCAGAAAGCACGTCAGGATTGGGGTTACGAAAAGGCAGGCGAGTTCAGCAACGAAGACTTGGTTACGGAAAAATATCGCGGTATTCGCCCGGCGCCCGGTTATCCGGCGTGCCCCGACCTGAGCGAGCAGGAACCCATTTTCGATATTCTCGATTCGCAGCGACAGACAGGCATCACACTGACGGAAAGCTACGCCAAGATGCCGGCGAGTTCGGTGTGCGGTTTTTATCTTGCACATCCGCAGTCGCATTATTTTGCGGTGGGCAAATTGGGACGCGATCAAGTGCTCGATTACGCGCAACGCAAGGGCACAACGCCGCGCGAAGTGGAGCGAATTCTCGGCGCCAACCTGGGTTACGATCCCGACACATCCTGATTTCCAACATGCCTCTTTCTCAAGCGCCGCCGAACACACAAGAGTTATCTACAAATTCCCGTGAGGACAGAGCACGTGGCGAGGAAGAGGCTTTTCGGCTGCTCATCGAGAATGGCACCGACATCATCACGGTACTTGAAGCCGATGGCACGATTCGCTACGAAAGTCCATCCATTCAGCGCATCCTCGGCTACGAGCAAACCGAACTGGTAGGTCAGCATGCCTTCGACTTTGTGCATCCAGAAGATGTGTCGCGCGTAATCGGGTTGTTTGCACAGTCCGTGCATGAACCGGGCGTAGCGGTTGCGGTGCAATTTCGCTTTCGGCACAAGGACGGCTCATGGCGTCACCTCGAAGCGCTGGCCAACAACTTGTTGCACCAGAGGGAGATCGCCGGCGTGGTCGTGAACTCGCGCGACGTGACCGAACGAGTACTCAACGAGCAGCGCATTCTGGAGCAGCAAAGCCGGCTCGAAGCGGCTAATCGTTGTCTGGAAGAAGCCAACCAAAACTTAGCAGAGATTAATCAAAAGCTGGAAGCGGCCAACACTCAACTGGAAGCATTGGCCGTGACCGATAGCTTGACCGGCGTTAAGAATCATCGTGCCTTCGCCGAGCGTTTCGAAGAAGAAGTGCAGCGCGCCATGCGCTATCAGGCCCCCCTATCGCTCATGATTTTGGACATCGACCGTTTCAAAAACTTCAACGATATGTTTGGCCACCAGGCCGGCGACCGAGCGCTGAAATGTGTGGCACAGGTGCTGCAAGACAATGTGCGCAACATCGACTTCGTGGCGCGTTACGGCGGCGAAGAATTCGTCATTATCATGCCGGGAACGGGGCCACATGGCGCGGTCGCCCTGGCAGAAAACCTGCGCAGTGCCATTGAAAAGTATTCTTGGCCGGAGCATCCTATCACTGCGAGTTTTGGTATCGCTTCGGTTTCAAATGTGCCACTTGCGGGTTCGCGCAGCAGACGGTTCACTTCAGGTGACGAGCTTTTCGCCGAAGCCGACCGCGCCCTGTATCACTCCAAGGCGAGTGGGCGCAACCTCGTGACGCATGCACGCGCCCTGGAGCCGGTCGAAGCGAAAAGTACGTCGTCCGCAAACCAGACAGAAGCAGGACAAGAGGCAACCGACGCACAACCGACAACGCAAACGCTCCGCGCGAAGTAAGTTGAAAACATACACAGCCCTAAACAGAATTTAGCGAAAGCACTTCGTCACCAACACCGCCTGGCCTGCTATTCATCATGCGAATTTCATCTGCGCATCCGCGCCCTGAGTACCCGCGCCCCGATTTCCAACGAGGTATTATTGAAGGTGTCGATTGGCTCAACTTGAACGGGCCGTGGCAGTTCCGCTTCGATGGCGAACGGCGTGGCGTTGACGAACACTGGTTTTCACCCCATGCACCCGCCTGGACAGAAGAGATCATCGTGCCGTTTTGCTGGGAGTCGCTGGCCGCCTGGGGCGAAGGCGATGCCGCCGGCAACGACAACTACTACGCGACGCGCGTCTTCCGCGACCCGCTTCAGGTGACGAAGATCAATTACCGTTCCGCGCCGCGCTATGAAGTGGGCTGGTATCGCCGCGAGATTACGATTCCCAACAACGAGCACTGGGAAGGCAAGCGCGTCATCCTGACAATCGGCGCCGCCGACTTTTTCACCGACGGCTGGTGTAACGGCACGCACCTGGGCCATCACGAAGGTGGTTACACACCGTTCGAATTCGACCTGACCGATTCCCTCACTACGACGCCGGAGGGCACGCGTGTTGGAACGGTCGTGCTGCGCGTGTGCGACCCGATGGATAATCAAGAGCAGCCCGTCGGCAAACAGTGGCAATGGTATACGACGACCAGCGGTATCTGGCAGACGGTTTATGTAGAGCCACGAGACGCAACTTATATCGATTCATTCCGCATCGTGCCCGATATCGGTACGCGCTCGGCACAGTTTCTCATCCATTGCACCGAGGCAGTCAACGGCACCATCGACGTCGAGATTACGCCGCCTAAAGGCTCCGCGCGAACGACTTCCATAACGGTCGTTGATGATGTCGCTGAAGGTTGGACGCCGGTCGATCCCTTGTTTCTCTGGGACCCGAACGAGCCGCACCTGTATCGCGTGACCATGCGCCTGCGTTGCGGCGAACGAGTACTCGATGAGGTCTGCACCTATTTCGGCATGCGTAGCATCGATGCCGCGCCTATGGATGCAGGCGACCCAAACTCGCCGCAAGCGTTGCGCATCAACAACGTGCCGCGTTATCTACGTGGCGCGCTGTATCAATCGTATTATCCCGAAGGCGTTTATACGGCGGGCGATGCACAGGTTCTGCGCGATGACATCGCGTATGCCAAGAAGGCGGGCTTTAATTTTCTGCGCGTTCACATCAAGATCGACGATCCGCTGCTGCTCTATTACGCCGACACAATGGGCATGATGCTGATGTGCGACTTCCCCAACTTCGGTGAAGGCGGCGACACGCCGTTGGGCCGGAAGCGCTTTGAAGAAATGATGCGCAAAGCCATCGAGCGCGATTTTAACCATCCGTCGATTGTGGCGTGGTGTCTCTTCAACGAAACCTGGGGCTTTGGCGGACAGGTCGAACTGGTCAAGCTGTTTCCATCTCTGGATGAAAACCCTGAGGAAGTAAAAATCATCGTGGCCGAGAGTCCCGAGTCGGAGGTTGTAGCCAAGGCGAAGCTGGAAAACCACGGCTCGCACACCTGGGTGCAACACATATGGGAAGAAGCCAAGGTGCTCGATAACACGCGCCTCATTGAAGACATGAGTGTCGTTTACTGGGATCATCTGCACTACTTCGGACACGGCGATACCGACATCAACTCGTGGCACTTTTACATCGATGACTATGCCAAAGCCAAGAAGCACATCGAAAAGATTGTCAATGAAACCTATTCGGGGTCTGCTTTCAACTACGTCGAAGGTTACGAGCATCGCAACCAGCCGCTGATTAACTCGGAATATGGTGGCGTCGGCGCACTGGACGGCGACCGTGACACAAGCTGGAGCTTCAAGTTTCTCACCAACGAACTGCGCCGCCAGGGCAAAATCTGCGCGTATATCTACACCGAGTTAAACGACGTTGAGTGGGAATACAACGGTTTTCTCAAGTACGACCGCTCCCCCAAACAATTTGGCTATGATCCCACGATCATCAACTCGGCTAACGTGTTGCCCGTCGATGCACCGCCCATCGCGCGCGGTGCGCCAGGTGAAATCATGCGCGTTGATGTCTCATCATCACATTACAGCACCAAGCCGCTGCACGACATTTCGCTGGTGTGGCAGTTGAGCGGCGTCGATACGCTGGGCCGCGTTCATCCCGATGTGGCGCGCGGCATGGTGCCGATCGCCTTTCCACACGGACGCGTGGCGCACGCTCACACCATCGAGCTAAAACTGCCCGACACCGTGATGCACTGCACGCTGTCGTTGCGCGCTCTGACGCGCACCGGTGAAACTGTCGCGCGTAACTATGTCGAGTATCTGACGTGGGACAACTACCCGCCGCATCGCGAAGAAACACAACAGGAACTCATTCTACGCATGTCGCCGGGCGACTGGGCCGACGCGTGGTGGAGCGGCTTTAGCGGCGACCGCGAAGACGCACACAGCGCCGACCGTTGCTTCGGCAGCGGGCATGGTTTCTTCGAATGGGCTTTCCCGTTAGATGGAGCCAACTTGTGGGAAGCCAAACGAATGCGAGTACTCATGGAGGCCTCGGCACGGCGTGTCGGCAATTCGCAGACCGACAACAACCGTCGCCCGACTAACATGCAACTCCTCTTGAATGGAGCGCCAATCTACGGCGCGCGCGTGCCGGATCATCCGCACGATTCGCGTGGCTCACTATCGTATCTCAGCGGTGGTGATAAGGGGCGCGGCGCTTACGGCTATCTGGCGCATGCCACCATCGAAGGCGCTCTGCTGCGCGATGTTGCCGAGCGCGTGCATGATGGTCGCCTCTACTTGCGCGCACAGGTTCCCGGCGACATGGCGGCGCAAGGTGGCTTGACAGTTTATGGCGCGCAAAGCGGGCGCTATCCGGTGCCGCCGACAATCATCATCGAGTGGTGAAACGCTCAGGAACAGGATGGACAGGAATGACTAGGATGGGAACGGCACCAATGTCGAGCGTCTCATCCCTTGTGAGTACTCATGCAGCACAATGTTCTAGCTGTGCTCTTTACTCATCCTGTTTATCCTGTTTATCCTGTTAGACTTGAAGTGCCATGATTTTGATGATCGACAATTTCGATTCGTTTACTTATAACCTCGTGCAATATCTGGGTGAGATGGGCGAAGAGCTTGTCGTCAAGCGCAACGATGAAATTTCGCTGGACGACATCGCACAAATGCACCCCGACCAGATCATTGTCTCACCGGGGCCGTGTTCGCCCAACGAAGCCGGTATCAGCGTGGCGGCGATTCAAGAGTTCGCGGGCAAGATTCCTATTCTGGGCGTGTGCCTGGGACATCAGTCCATAGGGCAGGCTTTTGGCGGCAACGTCATACGCGCCGACCGCCTGATGCACGGCAAGACCTCGCCGGTTTTCCACGACAACAAAACCATCTTCCAGGACATGCCCGAGCCGTTTGCCGCCACGCGCTACCACTCGCTGCTTATCGAGCGCAGTTCCCTGCCCGACTGCCTGGAGATTTCCGCCCAAACCAAAGAAGGCGAAATCATGGGCGTGCGTCACAAGGAACTCAAAGTCGAAGGCGTGCAGTTCCACCCCGAAAGCATTCTCACCGAAGACGGCAAGACTTTGCTGCGCAACTTCGTGGAGCAAAACAAGAAATGAACAGGATAGACAGGATGTGGTGATTACGGGACTGAGAAAATCACAGCGTAAAATTTAAGGCGCTGCAGTATGCCGTTCTCCATCATGAATATCCTGTCTATCCTGTTTCCAACCCTGAGCCTGCGAAAATGAATTTAGACACCGCATTAAAACGCATCACAAATGGCCATACCCTGAGCGAGGCCGAAGCCGAAGCCGCCATGAGCGACATCATGGAAGGTAACGCCAGTGCCCTGCAAATCGCGGCCACACTGGGCGCTTTGCGCATGCGCGGCGAGACCATCGAGGAAATCACCGGCTTTGCGCGAGCCATGCGCGCGCGTGCTGTACCGGTGCGCACCACAAGTACTCAGCTGGTCGATACTTGCGGTACGGGCGGCGATGCACCAAAGCACGGCATCGCAACGTTTAACATTTCGACGGCGGCGGCCTTTATTGCGGCGGGCGCCGGCGCAGTTGTGGCCAAGCACGGCAACCGCGCGCAAAGCTCAAAGTGCGGCAGCGCCGATGTCCTCGAAGCGCTCGGTGTTAATCTCAATCTCAATGCGGAGCAGATCGCGCGCTGCATTGACGAAGTAGGCATCGGTTTCATGTTCGCTCAGGCGCATCATCCGGCAATGAAGCATGTCGCGCCGATTCGCCGAGAACTGGGCATTCGCACCATCTTCAATTTGTTGGGGCCTCTTACCAACCCGGCGGGCGCGAACTCGCAAGTCATGGGCGTTTCCGACATGCGTTGGGTGCGTCCCATCGCCGAAGTTTTGCAGGCTCTCGGCACGCAGCACGCCATTGTAGCGCACTCGGAAGACGGCACCGATGAGTTTTCGACTTGCGCGCCAACGCATTACATTGAAGTGAAAGGCGGCACGTTACGCGAAGGCACACTCGATCCGGCACAGATGGGCCTGGCTTGCACCGACCCGAAATTGTTGCAAGGCGGCGACGCGCAGCAAAATGCCACGATCATCAACCAACTGCTGCATGATGGACAAGGCCCCACCGCCGACATCGCCTGCCTGAACGCTGCCGCCGTCCTCATCGCAGCCGACATGGCTCCCGACTTTGCCGAAGGTTTGAACCTGGCCCGCGCCAGTGTCAATTCCAGTGCGGCGCGCGAGAAACTGGCACGCCTCATCGAGTACTCGAACCGGACTTAAACACAACCCAGCGCCGGACGTCTTCAGGGCTCCAGACCCAGCGCCTTGAATACGGGATGTTCGCTCTCGCCCAACTGAATCGCGCGCTGAGCGTGTTTCACCGCTTCCTCGCGGCGGTCATGCCGCATCAGTGCCCAAGCAAATTCGGATTCTGCGAGCCCGTCCTCCGGGTTGCGGCGTATGGCGTCAAGGAACAGTTTTTCGCCGGTATTGCCGTCGCCCTTTAGGAACCAGTAGATGTTGGCCAGTCCTGTAACCGGCAGCGTGTAGCGTTTATCCAGGGCCATGGATTTGCGAAAAAGTGGCGCCGCTTTGTCGAAGTTGCGCTCGACATCCTTGTAGTAAAGCCCCAGGTTGTAGGGTGCAACCGCATCCAGAGGGTCAACTTTCATGGCTTGCGCATACAGTTCTTTCATGCGCGTGTAGTTTTGCGTCTGACGTTCGCACATGTTGGCATAATTCACCAGCACAATGATGTTGTTGGGCTCGATCTTGAGCCATTGCTCATAGGCCTTTGCAGCTTCTAAATAGTGACCGCGCTCACGCAAAATCAACGCCAGCATTTCCCACGCATACGGCTGCTTTGGACTCTTTTTCGTTTCCTGCCCCAACAGATATAAAGAGCGCTCCATCACCTGTCCGGCTTCCGTTGTGAGACCAACCTCTTCCAGCGCGCTGGAAATATGAAGTGTTAAGTTAATGAAGCGATGCCTGTCCGCTGCGGCCACTGAGATGGTGTCCCACAAACGGTCGCGATCGTCAAACCATTTTGGTTGATAAATTTGCATGCCCCAACTGTAGTTGCTGGTATCGTTGGGAGCCAGGCGAATCGTTTTCCACAACGCCAGGTCGGCAATGCCCGGCGCGCCGGCAAAGGTGGCCGATTCCGACAAGGCCGACCAGGCCGTTTCAGACTGTGGATCGAGAACTGTCGCCTGAATATTGGCAGCCAGTGTCTGCGGGTAAAGTCTTGCGATTTCACTCTGTTCCTCTTCGCTCATGCGCCCGTAGTAACGCCCATTGCGAATTGAACTCGCCTTGTCGGAGAAAGCACTGCCCAACGCCACCCACGCCAGAGGATTGCGTGGCGCTGCGGCAATCGCCCTTTGCGCAGCCAGCAGTGCAAGGCCATATTCCTGCTGCCGTGCATGCCAGCGCCGTCCTGCTGCCGCGAGAACGTAGTTGCGAGGATACTTTCGCTGGATCTGTTCGAAAATCTTGCGACGAGAATCTAGATATTGGACTGCCTGCCAGCCGACAGCGCCAACGGCTATAACGTTGTCCGGCATCTGCGTCGCGGCCTGGTCTGTCACACTGCGCCAACGACTACTCTCGTCCTGATCGACATTGCCGCTGAAGGCCCACAGTACAGCGGCCAGTGGTGTGCGCTTCGCCAGAGTTTCCAGTCGCCGTAATGAACTTGTTGGTTTGATAGCTTGTGATGCCCACGGCACGTGGCCCAGAAACGCGAGATCAGCCGCGCCAACTTCCACTTTAGCTGGCGTGGCCGACAGCGTGGCCGACGGCGAAGCACCAAGCAGAGCACACATCTTGCTCGAAGCATTCGGCAGTTGCGCTACGATTTGTTCCTGCGTGCCGGAAAGCAGGAGCGGCGCGCCAACGGCTTGCAGTGAGGGCACTTTCCACACCTGAAACTTCAACGTGCAGCGGGCGGCATTTCCGGTGATGCGCGCTGTCGCGGCATGTGTGATGCCCAACTTGCCGGCCAGACGCGCCGCATCGCGTGGTGCAAAGCGTAGATTGGCTCTACCCATTTCGCGTCCCGCATCGGAAACGGCATGCCAGAGCGGCGTTTTTCCCATTTCGCCACGACCAGCGACAACTAAATGAAGCCAGCGCGCAGCTCCAGCACCGAAATCTGCGAGCATGGTCTCACCGGATGGTGCAATAGGCTCACATACAACAAGGCCCGGCCCGCTGGCGACAGGCTTGGCCGCGGTTGCGAGTACTCGTTTGGCCCATTGCACCGACTGAGTCTGTGCCTGCTTCAACTGGGCGGTTTGTTCTTTAGCAATTACGGGATAGTGTGGTTTTGCCAACGCTTTCCGTAATGCCGGAGAAAGTTTAGGCGGCGTTGTGGGGACTTTCGGTAAGCCGGTCACAACGGATTTTGTGGACACCGCTTGCTGGCCCGGCGCCGCCGTTGCCACAAGCCGTGGTTTCGACACCGGCGAGGAGCTTGTCTGCGCGGCGTGCGCGGTTATATCTGGCGAAGGCCCGCCGTTTCTATCGGCTAGTGTCTGGCTGGCTGATTGGACTTCCGGTGTGGAAAGGTCAGCACTCTCACCATTGTTGCTCGAAATTGCACTGCATCCAGACACCAGGATAAAGCTGAACCAGGCAGCGGGAACGATAATTGACCGGGCATTGAATCGCATAACTTGCCTGAGATCGCTTTGGATAACTTGTGTTTTCATGTCGAATAACCTCGCGGGGTAAAATCATTAGGTCGTGGTTGAGGCGTTGGAATCGCCGGCTGAATGCCGAGTTTTTCCAGCGTTGGATTGGGTTTAGAATAGCCGCCGGCCACGGCTCGTTGCGCCTGTTGCAAGGCTGCCGCGCGTCGCCCGGAGGCCAGGAGAACTGTTGCCAGTTGCATACGGAACAGGGCGTCCTCGCGCAACGAAAGGGCTTTACGATACTGTTTTTCGGCTTCGGACAAATCGCCTTTCATGCCAAACGCGATGTCGCCCAATGCGCAGTAAGCATCGGCCAGGCGCGGATTGAGCACAATAGCCTTCTTATAAAGAATGGCCGCTTGGCCGGTTTGCAACAAGTAGTGCTGCACGATCCACCCAAGTCGATAGTGGGCGGTTGCGTCGCGAGGATCATCGCGGACGACTTTGCGGTACCAGTCTTCGGCTTCCAGATAGCGCTGCTGCGCCCACAAAGAATCGGCGTTCTGCCGCGCTTTTGAGTACTCAATGACATTGCTTCTTGGAGATGACGCCGACACACTCGGGCTGGCTGTGCCGCGACTCACGGCAACTTCACGCGACTTCACCGACCAGTCGCAGCCAGCAGCAAACATTGACAACGAAATTAGTATGGAGGCAGCCGCAAAGTGCTGGAAACGTGAGAGCAGGAAGCCGCGATCCATGGGTGCGTTCATTGTAACCGAAATCGTCTGCCAGATAACGATTGCCGAAGGTTTAAAACTCGCCCGCGCTTCAGCCAACTCCAGCGCGGCACGCGAAAAGCTGGCGCAACTTATTGAGTACTCGAATCGAGCTTGAGCCGTCACGCTTATGACGTGAATGCCTTGATGACATCCCGCAGCGAGTCGCCGACAGCACCTGAACTCGGCTCCGGGTCGATGCCAAGCCGCCCAAATATAGGATTGGATGTATCGGTGTAACCCAGGGTGATGGCGCGTTGCGTGTGCGTAACCGCTTCGCTGCGCCGGTTGGTGTCGAGTAGCAAGCGCGCCAGCTCCGCGTGATAGAGTCCATCGTCGTAAATGCTGATGGCTTTACGATAGAGCGCCTCAGCGCCTTTGGCATCGTGGTGCACATAGTAGGTAATGTCGCCCAGCGCGTTTGTCGCGTTGCCGAATTCCGGCGCCAGGGCCAAGGCGCGCCGATAGCATTTCTCGGCTGCGTTGTACTGGCGCTTCTTGTAGTGCAGCACCCATCCCAGGTCATACAAAGCACCGGCATCATCGGGGCGCAGTGCAACGTAAGTGCGGTATTCGCGCACGGCAATGTCATCCTTGCTGCCGTCGTGGCCATGATTCTTTGCCAACTCGGCCCAGTGCAGGTGAGCCATGGCATTTTTGGAGTCGCGCCGCACCGCATTCTCAAACATGGCGACCGCTTCCAGCAGTTTGGCCTGCGCTTCACTCTGGAAACCGGCATTGCGCAGTGCGTAAACCACATCGTCATACATAATGGAGAAAAGCTCGTAATCGGAAGAAACCAGGCCGGTCAACAGATGAAGCTTGTTGGAATCGTTAAACCACTTGGGCTGATACAGTTGCAGGCCCCACCAATAGATGTCGCGCTGCCGACGGTTTAGTGAGAGGGCCTTCCAGAAGGCGACATCGGCGATTTCTCCCTGGCCGTTGAAGGCGCAGGCCTTGGAAGCCGTCAGCCAGGCGTGGCTGCTGCCCGGATCAAGCTGCACAGCGCGCAACGCCGCAGTTACATATTGCGGATAAAGCGTTCTCACGACGGCCATTTCTTTCGCACTCAACTGCCCGATGAAGCGCGAGCGGCGCAGACTCTCGGCCTGGTTGTAGATAGATTCGCCCAACTCTGTCCAGGCGAATCCGCTCTGCGGGGCACAACGAACCGCATGTTCAGCGGCGCTACGCTCAGCCACTCGATTCTTAAGCGCACGTTGACGGCACGTTTCCGCCAGGGACAAAAGGTAGTTGTTGGGGTAGCGTTGCCGGTTGCGCTGCAGCAAGGCATTATGTGGCGTCAACTTATCAGTGGCTTTCCATGCCACATCGGCCACTGCCAACGTGTTGTCGGGCGCTGATGTCAGAAGGCGATTGGCCGTGGTGCCATACAATGTGCTGCCATCCAGCAGTGCGCCGCTGCGCAGTAACAGCAAAGCCGCTAATGGAACGCGCTGCGAGATGGTTTCCAACTGCTTCGCCTGAGCACTCGAAACGGCGGTCTGCGCCTTCCACGGCACCTGTCCCAGCAGCGCCATTTCTTGCGGTGTGGCATTTATCGTGGCCCTGATCTTTGGCGTCGCGCTGCCCAACCGCACTGCCATGCCACGCGCTACAGCAGGAAGTTGCTGCACGATCTGTCGCAGTGAGCCGCGCGCCACCAACGGCGCTCCGATGGCTTTACCTTCCGGCATTTTCCACAGTTGGTAAGTGAGAATGGCGCTTGCAGAGTTGCCGCGAATCTGCCCTGTGGCGGCATGTGTGGCTCCGGTTTTCTGCGCGATGTTGGCAGCCTGTTGCGGAGTGAGACGCAAACTGGGCAGTTTAAGCTCGCGCCGTGCGTCGTCGATGGCGCCCCATATCGGTGTTTTTCCCAGTTCGCCCTGGCCGCCCACTTCGAAATGCAGCCAACGCCCGCACCCCGCACCGAACTCTCTAACCGAAGCATCGCCGGCACGAGTACTCGGTTCGCACACGACAATGCCATGACCGCTTGGAAGTGGGCTTAAGGTGCCGCGCGACACTTGCGCCGACCAGCTCGACGTATTGGCCAACTCTTGTTTTAAGAGTAGCGTTGCCTCTTGCGACGGCTGCGGAAGCACCGCCTTCAAGTCCATCACAGCGCCCGGACGCGGGGCACGGCTGCGTTCGCCTGCATTCGGCCCGCGCGGAGTTTCTTGTGAAGTTGCTGTTGAAGCCTCCTGCACCAACGTCGCTGCTTTTCTGACAGCCAACCCGGCCACGCCACACCCGCCGCACTGCGCGGCTGCGGCCACAAGCATAAGAGAAAGAAATCTGTGCTTCATATACCAGTCCGTTTATGCACCCGTTAAGCATTCAACAGTGGAGATACCTTCACTGTAACACAGTTTTTGCGCGTGTTTTAACTTGGCAGTCATCAAAATTCAGCGCTCACTCTCATCGTTCCAGATGGTATCTGGAGGCCACGAAAAAGAATTCTTCCGAGTACTCGTAGGCTATCGACGCGAGAATTTTGTAACCGGCGCCGGCGGAAATAACGCGGCACGTGCGACGAACAACGTCTTCACTGGTCGCATTCTTTGCAACACTTTGACTCATTTCTTCGGCACCGCAGAACGCGACAAGCCCGCCCGCTTCTCAGGTAAACTGCATCGCAGAAAACACTTTGTGCAATTCTCACCATGATTCTCGACGACATCGTAGCCGCCACCAAAGAGCGCGTGAAGCGCGACCTCGAAAACGACACGCTGCTCAAATTGGAAGCGCGCCTACCGGACGACCAGACGCGTCCCTTCGCGGCGGCCTTGAAGCACCCGAACCGCCTCGGATTGATTGCGGAAATCAAGAAAGCCTCGCCCTCGAAGGGAGTACTCGCGCCCGACTTCGACCCGCAGCGCCAGGCTGAACTGTATCGCGATGGCGGCGCCGATTGCCTCAGCGTCCTCACCGAGCCGCAATTCTTCCAGGGCGATTTGGAACACCTGCGCACGGCACGCGAAATCAGCGGCAAGCCCTGTTTGCGCAAAGACTTCATCATCGACCAGTATCAAATTGCGCAAGCGCGCCTTTACGGCGCCGATTGCATTTTGATGATCGCCGCCATTCTGACCGACTGGCAGATTCGCAACTTCAAGCACACCGCGCGCGAATACGGCATGGACGCGCTGCTCGAAATCCACAACGAAGAAGAAGCGCGCCGCGCTGTGAGCAACGGCTGCAACTTCATCGGCATCAACAATCGCGACTTGAAGACGTTCAACGTCGATCTCGCTACGACCGAACGCCTTCGTCCGCTGTTGCCGGAGAATGTAACGGTTGTGGCTGAAAGCGGCGTGAGTACTCGCGAAGACGCACAACGCCTGCGCGCGGCGGGCGCCGATGCGTTACTGGTTGGTGAAACGCTGATGAAAGCCGATGATGTCGGCGCCGCGATTCGCGCTTTACTGGGAGGAGACTCATGACACTGACCTTGAATTTGCCGGATGAACTGATTCATCAACTGCACACGTTAGCGGAACAGCAACATAAAACGCCGGAGGATGTGGCGACAGCGCTGTTGAGCGAGAAATTGCAGCGATCACAAGAAGAAGAGCATCGCGCACGTGTCCAGGAAATTGGTGATTACGTGCAGCGCAAAAACGCCGAGCTGTACAGGCGGCTCGCCTGATGGAATTGCTCAATTTAGAAGATGTTCTAACGCTGCACGCTTCGCTGATTGCGGAATCAGGCGGTTCGTCCGGCGTGCGCGATATGGGCGCGGTCGAATCCGCCGTTGCGCAGCCGCAGGTGGCATTTGGCGGTCAGGAACTTTATCCGCGCTCGCCGAAAAAGCGGCGGCGCTGTCGTTTTCGCTGGTAAAGAATTACGCCTTTGTTGACGGCAATAAACGCATCGGCCATAAAGCGATGGAAGTTTTTCTTATTCTCAACGGCTTTGAAATCGCCGCCGATGTCGATGAACAGGAACGCGCTGTGCTGGCGCTAGCCGCAGGCGAAACTTCGCGCGAAGAATGGACGCAATGGGTGCGTGGACATCTGATGGAATACAACTAACGTATAGATCCGACATGAGTACTCATAAATGAAACCCAGACCTTTATTACTCTCAACGCTGACACTAACATCGGTACTGCCATTATGTGTTCCAGCGCCTTTATTTGCTAAGCCTGCCAAGCCTATTTCAAAAACGGCTCGCCCTACGCGCAAAGTTGGAGCCCCCCTGCAACTGCGCAACAAGATTGTATGGGTGCACCGCGAAAAGGTCGGTGAAGCGCTATACCAAATGCACCCTGACGGCACACGTCAGACGAGGCTTACAACACTAAAAGGCGCTAATCCGGCCATCAGCCCAGACGGACGCCGCATTGCCTTTGAGTCCAATCATCAGTTGCTGGGTAAGGGAGAAATGTTCGCATGGCACATGAACGTATGGGTTATGCAGTCCGACGGCATGGGACTTAAACAGGTTGCCGATTATGACTCTGAGTCACCTGCTTTCAGCCCAGACGGACGAAAAATCGCGTTCATGCAAGGAGGACGAGACCCTCACGGCCCATCTCACGATTTTGACATCATTGTAAAAGAGATTGGACGTGCAAAAACCCGGAATTTGACAGTCGATCGCAAAAATAACGATACACAGCCCGTATTCAGGCCCAACAGCAAAAAGATTGTGTTCGCTTCCGGCCAATGGAAACCTGATCCAGATGGTGGCAACGGTGATGAAGAAAGTCGCAATATCTTCCTCATCAATGTTGACGGCACAGAGCGAAAGCAACTAACGACCAGTGCACAGGATGACAGCGACCCCACTTTTAGCCCGGATGGGAGAAATGTCGCTTTCGTGCGCGGGCGTTATGTCTTTAATGGTGAGTTTTATAGAGAATCGCAGATTTACATTATGAACGCAGATGGCACCCAGCAGAGAATGCTGACATCCATCGGAAAGAACAACTTCGCTCCAACCTTTAGTCCTGATGGAAAGCAGTTGGCGTTCGTTTCCGACCGAGACGGCAACAAAGAAATTTATGTAATGAACGCCGATGGCTCCAATCAGAAGCGACTTACAAATAACTTGGTCGACGACACCTCACCAATATGGCGGTAAAGTACTCATTGATGACTACGACAACACATCCCTCACCACAATCAGGCGAAACAACCGACCACGCCGTAGATGCGCAACTCAGCGCTTCCATGCCCGGCCACTTCGGCCCATACGGCGGCAAGTTCGTGCCCGAAACCATCATGGTGGCGTTGCGCGAACTGGAGTGCGTTTATGAAGAAGCGAAGCAGGACGAATCGTTTCGCGAAGAGCTTTCTGCGCTTCTACGCGACTTCGCTGGTCGCCCGACGCCGCTTTTCTACGCCGAGCGCCTGACAAAGCATTTCGGCGGCGCCAGGATTTATCTCAAGCGCGAAGACCTGCTGCATACCGGCGCGCACAAAATCAACAACACGCTGGGACAGGCGTTGCTCACGCGGCGCATGGGCAAGCCGCGCGTTATCGCCGAAACGGGCGCCGGTCAGCACGGTGTTGCGACAGCGACCGTCGCGGCGCGCTTTGGCTTCGCGTGCGATGTTTACATGGGCAAGGAAGACACCGAGCGCCAGGCGCTCAACGTCTTTCGCATGAAGTTGCTGGGCGCGCGCGTCATTCCCGTGACGAGCGGTTCGCAAACTCTAAAAGATGCCACCAATGAAGCGATGCGCGACTGGGTCACCAATGTGCGCGACACGCATTACATCATCGGCAGCGTGGTGGGGCCGCATCCGTTTCCGGCCATGGTGCGCGACTTCCACGCCATCACCGGGCAGGAAGCACGCGCGCAGATTCAGGAACAAATTGGACGTTTGCCCGACGCGTGTGTCGCCTGCGTGGGTGGCGGATCGAACGCAATAGGTTTGTTTTATCCGTTCATTGAAGACGCCGGTGTGCGACTTATCGGCGTCGAAGCGGCGGGCGACGGACTCGATACCGAGCGTCACGCCGCGCCGCTGAATAAAGGCTCGAAAGGCGTGCTGCATGGTTCGCTGAGTTACATCATGCAGGACAAAGCGGGCCAGATTCTGCCCACGCACTCCATTTCGGCGGGGCTGGATTATCCCGGTGTTGGGCCGGAACACGCCTGGCTTAAGGACACGGGTCGCGCCACCTACGCCGCTGTAACTGATGCACAGGCACTGGAAGCGTTTCAACTCACGTGCAAGCTGGAAGGTATTATACCGGCGCTGGAATCGAGCCATGCCATCGCGCATCTGAGTACTCTGGCGCGCGAACTGGGGCCGGACAAAGTGATTGTGTTAAACCTCAGCGGACGCGGTGACAAAGACGTGAACACAGTGCAGGCAATTTTCCAGAAAGATTAACCGCAGAGGACGCGGAGGAACGCAGAGGTAAGAGAGAGCAAACAGTTGAAGGCTTTATCAAGTAAGTTCATCTATTTCCGTCCAGCTACTTACTTGTAGCGAATCTTTGCACCGACAACTCACTTACCTTTCCTCTGCGTTCCTCCGCGGTCAGAAAGAATATGTCACGATTACAAGAAACCTTCCGCGTACTCAAACAGCGCAACGAGCGCGCTTTTATTCCATTTGTGACGTGCGGCGACCCCGACATGGAAACCACGCGCGCGCTGCTGTTAGCTTACGTGGAAGCCGGCGCCGACATTGTGGAAATCGGCATTCCGTTCACCGACCCACTGGCCGATGGGCCGACGATCCAGCGCGCCAGCGAACGTGCTCTCGCCGGTGGCGTGACAATGGACGATGCGCTAAATCTCATTGCGGATGTGCGTTCGAGTACTCAAGTGCCCCTCGTGCCGATGACCTATATCAACCCGGTTTATCAGATGGGTTACGACGGCTTTGCCGCGCGCTGTCGCGAAGTGGGCGCCGATGCGGTCATCATCTCCGACCTGCCGCCCGAAGAAGGCGCGCAGTGGATTGAGGCCGCCAAACGCCACGGCGTCGAGACCATTTTCCTGCTGGCTCCAACTTCCGATGATGCGCGTTTTGAAGCCGTGGCCAAAGCGACCACCGGCTTCATTTACGCCGTGGCGCGCATGGGCGTGACGGGCGCGCGCAGCGATGTGCCGCCGGAAATCGGCGATCTCATTTCACGCGTGCGGCAACACACCGCAATTCCGGTTTGCGCCGGGTTTGGATTTTCATCGGCGCAGCAGATTCGTGCCACGGGTGAATCAACGCCGGTCGATGGCATTGTCGTGGCGTCCGCGCTGATCGATAGGTTTGAAAAAACATCCGGCTCCAACAGCGAAAAAGTCGCTGCGACGGCACGATTTGCGCGGGAACTGAAACAGGCAACAAAGTAATTGAGTGCTCTCCCGAGTACTCGGATAGGGGTTTTTAAGTGCAACTCACTCAACTTCAAAAACAGCAATTCATTCAAGACGGCTTCATTGTGACGCCGGGCGTTATTCCACAGGCGATGGTGCATGACGCCCTGCGCGCCATCAACCACTCGATCGGTGAAGGCATTCCGCCTGAAGATTTGCCCATCTTGCGCGCGCAGAGCTTCTGCAAGGAAATCAAGAACACGCCTGTCATCACCGACCTGTTCAACAGGACGCCGTTGTTTTCGCTTGTCGAGTCACTCATCGGTGAAGGCAACTTCAAGCCGGCGGGTGGCGGGCAGGTCGCCCTGCGCTTTCCCACCATGCAAGATCCGCCGCGCTCACCACGCCCTCACCTCGACGGCATGTATTCGCCAACCAATGGCGTGAAGGAAGGCACCATCGCCAACTTTACCATGCTGGTCGGCGTTTATCTCAGCGATGTGCTGACCGATTACGCCGGCAATCTTTCGGTGTGGCCCGGCACGCACACGCTTTTCGAGAAGTATTTCCAGGAGAACGGGCCGGAATCGCTGTTCAACGGCATGCCTAAAGTCGAGATGCCACAGGAGTTTCAGGTAAAAGCGCGCGCCGGCGACGCCGTGCTGTGCCACTATCAACTGGGTCACGGCGTTACGCCGAACGTGTCGCCGTTCCCACGCTACGGCATCTTCTTTCGCATCAAGCACCACGAGCACGACGCGCATAGCATGGAAGTCATGACAGACATCTGGAAGCACTGGCCCGGCCTTCACGAATTGCTGGGACGTGAATCGGCAGCCTCTAACGGTGTTCCCGTGGGAGCATGAGTACTCGTCGTTCGTCTGTACCGGCCATACATGGCTCGTTCTGTACACACCTATTCAACATCGGCGATCGTTCTGCGCAACCGCAACCTGGGCGAGAAAGATCGCATCATGACGCTGCTCTCGCCCGAGATCGGCAAGTTTTCCGCCGTGGCTAAAGGCTCGCGTGCGCCGAAATCGAAGCTGGCCGCCGTGTCGCAATCGTTTACGCTGGCGCGGTTTCTCATCGCGCGCGGGCGCAGCCTCGACATCGCGACGCAGGCCGAGGTTGAGCAGGCGCACACGCACATTACGGGCGACTTGCTGCGCACGGCGTGGGCCACCTACCTGTGCGAACTGTGCGATTTTGTGCCGGAGCACCAGCCCGACGAAGAACTCTTTGAAACCATGCGCCTGGCGCTGGAGAGATTGAACGGGGAAGCTGCAACGCGCGACGACATCGAACTGGCGGGCCTGTGGTTTGAAGCACGCTTCTTATCAATTTTGGGCTACGCTCCAACGTTAGGTCGTTGTGTAGTCTGCGGCGAAAGAATCGTGGTCGCACCCGACGAACTGTCGCGTCAGGTGCCGTTTTCCGCAGCGTTGGGCGGAACGCTGTGCGCTACATGCTCGCCGCGCGACCCGGCACGCACATCGCTTCTGGCCGAGGCGCTGCGCGCCTTGCACCGTTTGGAGCGTGCCGCACAGCCACCATCATCGCAAAATATCGAACTGACAACGGCGGCACGACGCGACTTACGCAGCAGCTTGCGCGGCCTGCTGGTGGCGCACCTGGAAATCAGGCCCCGTTCGCAGAAGTTTCTGGATGAAATCACAGCGGAAATCGGGACGGCATCCACGCCGTAGCATTTTACAATATCGGGTATAATAAGAAATTCAACGCGCTCCTTCTGAGTTCTGCTCGCTCCGTCGTCGGTCGTGAATCTTGCATGAATCGCTTGCGGAGCAATGTCGCCGAGGTTGCCAAGACCAAGGTCATAGCAACGTAAATGGCAACTTGCCTCTACGTTGCTCGAGCACAACCGGCATGGCCTCAACACATGGCGCGCTGTCCACCGACGTGACGCAGCAAAGGAGTACTCGTATGCCCGAACAAAACCCGGTTAATGGGCCTCCTGTGTCCAATTCCACCCCTGCTTCTGCAGCGCCAGCCGCTGCTGTGCCCCCTGCTTCCCCACCAACTTCTGCGCCACCCGGCAGTGGGCCACCCGGCAACGCAGCACCAAATACGGCTTTTCCCGCAACGACCTCGCCCAGCCAAACTCCGGGTGAAGTCGATCTTCGATGGGTTTGGTTGGAAGTGCGCAAGCGTGTCTTCATCAAATTGCCGTTTTCCCGCCAGGTCGCGGAAGTAATGGAATCGGCTGTGCCCATCGCGCTGGAGAACAACACATTTGTCTGCGGCTTGCCCAGCGTCAAGTTCCCTTTGTCGGGCTTTCTCATCGCCGATCAGGTGAAGAACACCATTGAAGCGATTTTGCGACAGGCCGCAGGCCATCCGATTCGCTTTGAAGTCATCGACGGCACGACCATCGAAGATTGGCAGCAGATTAAGCAGCGACGCGACCGAGCGCATAGCGCCGTCATTGCGATGGCGGAGCAAAACGTTGAACTACACCATCTGGAAGATGTGCTGAATCAGGTCGTTGGCGAGATACGCCATCGCGTCACCTCAACGCGCGACCGTAACTTTCCGCAGGTCAGAGCCCAGCTTATCCTCGACATCGTGCCACAGTTATCTGATACCGTCGACATGCTGATTCCCGAAGATCAGGGCCATGACGCCGGGCGGATTCTGGCGCGCAGCATCGACCGTGTCGCGACGTTTCTCGACCTGCCGCCCCTGACGCTGGCGCTGGAAATGGAGCGCTACCATCGGGAGCAGGTCGCTGCACGCCAGACTCCACCACGTCACTCTTTGGCCACAGTTGGATCGGACGGAAAAAGGACGCCGACAGAGACGAATTCAGCACACTGATAGCTGCGGGAAGTTCATATGCGGCGTTGATGCCGTGGCATGGTGCCCTGGCATGATGCCGTAGCGTTGACGGTATGATGCAGACACGCGATACTCTACAAGTGTCGTCTCTGCTTTCACGCGGCAAAATTGTCCAAGATTCCGCTATCATCTCGCCCCCACCACAAGATTTCACATCACCCATCACCAAGCGATGGTGGTTGTTAGCTGCGCTGGGGCTTTTGCTCTCGCTAAGCGCCGCTGGCTCGCTCGTCACCACCGCACCAAACGTTAACTCCGCAGGCGTCGCACCGCTTGTGCCTGATCGTAGTAATAAATCTGGGCTGAACGACGCGGGAATGGGAGTATCTCCCCTGCCCTTTGGCGGCTCGTCCGGAGCCAATACCTCGCCTCCAGGTGGGCCATTTTCCTTTCTGCCCGGTGGCGCACCACGCGGCAATAATACGGCGTCTGCCACTCCGATCCCTGGGAAAGCTCCGGGGCTGCCCACTCCAGGCGGCGCACCCGTTTCACCAGGCGCACAGGATGCCGAAGTGCAGGCGCTGTTCACACGTGCTGCCGAGGCTCAGAAAGCGGGTAAGTTGGCCGAGGCCGTTTCGTTATACAAAGAAGTGTTGCGGCGTCGTCCGCAGACAACACAAGCTCACCTCAACCTGGCCATTCTGCACCTGTCGCAAAGGCGGGCTGCCGAGGCCGTTCCGCACTTGCAGGCCGCCTGGAAACTGGAGCCGCAAAACCCCGCTGCACCGTTTCAACTGGCGCAGACGCTGGTGCAACTGAAACGACCAAAAGAAGCGATTGAACCGTTGCGGGCCGCTGTGCGCCTGGCGCCGAAAAACCCGCAGGGCCATGCGGCTCTGGCGCAGTTGTGGGGAATGCTGAACCAGCCATCGAACGCGCTGCAAGAATGGTCTCGCCTTGCGGCCATGGTGCCGCGCGACGCGAATGCGGCTTTTATGGCGGGTGTCACGGCCATGCAACTGAAGCGCTTGCCAGAAGCCGAGAAATGGCTGCGCCGGGCCAATCAGCTCGAAAAACGTGATGCGCGCGGCCCCTTGCTTCTCGGACGCGTTCTGGCGGCGCGTGGCAACAGCCGTGAAGCCGAACGAGTACTCACAGATGGCACTCGCCGCTTCCCTGATATGGTTGAGATCGGCACCACACTTTCCGATGTGCGCTGGGCGCGTGGTGATAAAGCTGGTGCGATTTCGGCGTTACAGCGCGTTGTGGGACGTGTACCGTCCAATCTGCAAGGTGGCGCGCCTGCCGCGCAGTTGCAGATCGCACTGGGGCGGATGCTGGCAGAAAACCAGCGCTGGCCCGAGGCGATTCGCGCTCTGCGCCGCGCAGCGCAGTTGCAGCCGCGCAGCGCTGAGGCTCATGCGCTGCTGGCCGAGGCCCTCGTGCGCAGCCGCAAGCCGCGCGAAGCCATCGCGCCGCTGCAGCGCACTCTGTCGCTCGACCCCGGGCGTGCCGCACTGCGCTTACCACTGGCCCGCGCTCTTGGTGAAGCGGGCCGCTCGCGCGAAGCCGAAAACGAGTACTCAAAGTATCTGCAAGCCAGGCCCAACGACCGCGCTGCGTTGGCGGAATACGCAGTGCGCCTCGAACGGCGCGGTGAGGTTACCAGGTCGCTGAACCTGTGGCAGAAGGTAGCGCGCATCACGCCGGACAATGCTTTGCCGCACCTTCAAGCCGCGCGTTTGCTGCAGCGCCTGGGGCGCAACGAGGAAGCGCTGCGGAAGTATCGCTACGTGTTGCAAATCGCGCCGCGCGAACCCAATGCGCTGCTGGGTGCCGCGCAGCTCGAAGAAAAAACCGGACACACGGCGCGCGCTCTGCCTCACTGGCGCGCCCTGATCGCCGCGCGCCCCGACTATGACCAGGGATACGAATCATTGCTCAAAGCGGCTGTAGCGAAAGGGCAACTGCCGGCCACAGTCAATTTTCTAAAACAGCAACTCGGCACGAACCCGGATCGCCGGGCTGCCTACACTGCCATTTTGCAGGCCTACGAACGCAGCGGCGACCGAGAAGCGGGTCGCACCCTGGTCAAAGATTTTATTAAGCGCTTTCCCAGCAGCACTGCGCCACGACTGGCACTCGATGCCTTTGATCTGGCGAACGCCAAGAAGCGCTTGCGCGATTTAGAACAAGTCAAGCCGCAACCCACGGGCACTCCAGCGGCCAGGCCAACGATCAAGCCAACGTCAACGCCAAAACCTGCTGAAAGTAAGAACACTGCAACGCCGCCCGTCAAACCCGAAGCATCGAGTACTCCAATGATGTCACTTAGTCCGCCCAGCAGCAGCACGCAGCCGTCAACAGCCGTCTCCAGCCCTTTGACACAGCCGTGAAATAGGACAGCCGTAAAAGCGGCGCGGAACAAAGACAATTCTCGTTGTGCCTTTATGCGGGGTGCTGTCGTAGTACAAGCAATCTGTTGCGATGAGAGACAATGAACATACTCGAAAGCGAAACAGTAGAAGCACATTTCACGGCTATGCTGCACGAGGCCGGAGTCGATATGAAGCATCCCAGGGTTCACCAGGTTTGGGACGTATTCAAACAATTTGCGCAGTTGCCGGTAGAGTGCGCGGCAGAGCATTGCGTGCAAAGTTTCCTATTCGAATCCGGCTGCTATGGCTTTGCAGACGGGGCCTTCACGCTTCACTTCAGCCGCAACTTTCATATTGGAGACCAGGGAGCCGCGTGGACAGAGATGTTGGATTGTGACTTCACCTTTGATCCGAATCGTGAACTCCAGAACGTGAATGTTTACATGGAGAAAGTTGCCGCAGATTACATGAATTCCTCCCGAACTTTGGCTGCATTTATAGAGGCAGTTGAATCGGAGACAGCGTTATGGCAGGTCATTGCCAGGTATGAAGCAACCGAAGTATTCATCGGATGTCACGGCGTATAGGGAATGGACAGAAGCACAGTCAGGCTGTGGTATCTCTAAAACGCGCGAGCATTTTTGTGCTGTGCATTGGCGGAACACAGTTTGCCCCTTGCGCGGCGGGTTTGAGGAATGGGGAGTTTTGAATGAAGCGCGTAGTCATTGTGGGTATGGGGTTTGGTGGATTGGAAGCGGCACGTAACCTGGCCGGGCAAGGCCTGGATGTCACGGTGCTCGACCGGCGCAACTTTCACTTGTTTCAGCCGCTGCTGTATCAGGTTGCGACGGCGATGCTCGATCAGGAAACCATCGCGCACTCGATTCGAGCCATGGTGCGCAACTGGAAGAACGTGCATTTTCGCATGGCGGAAGTGCACAATATTGATCTGGCAGGCAAGCGAGTACTCACCGCTGATGAACCCATTTCATACGACTACCTGATTGTCGCGGCGGGCAGCGTCACCAACTTCTTCGGCAACGATGTGCTGCAACATCACGCCTTCGACTTGAAGCAACTCCATGATGCCGTCGCATTGCGCAATCACATCCTCAGCGCGTATGAACGCGCTTCCGTAGAGCCCGACCCAAAAGTGCGTGACTCGCTGTTGACCTTTGTCATTGTGGGCGGCGGCCCCACCGGAGTCGAGTTCGCCGGTTCTCTTGCCGAGTTGACCCATCATGTGCTCGACAAAGATTTCCCGGAACTAAAGTCGGAGCGCAGCCGCATCATTCTGGTGGAATCAGGCAAAGAAGTGCTGTCGATGTTCCCGCGCAAGCTGCAGCATTACGCATTGCGTCGTTTAGAGCGCATGGGTGTCGAAGTGCGACTCAATACGCGCGTGACCAGTGCGCAGGCGGATCGCGTTTTCTTCCAGGATGGTTCAGAGATTCCGTCGCATACGCTGTTCTGGGGCGCCGGTGTGCGCGCCGCGCCGCTCGCTGAAACCTTAAACGTGCCCAAGGTGCGCGGCGGACGCATTCCCGTTGAACCCGACTTGCGCCTCAAGGAGCATCCCGAAGTCTTTGTGATTGGTGACCTGGCTTATCTTGAGCAAGACGGTGCGCCGTTGCCCATGGTGGCGCCGGTCGCGATTCAAGAGGGAGAGTTTGCAGCGAAGCAGATTGCTGCCTGCGAAGCGGCGGCCTTAGATGGCACAAATCAACCGTGCGGTGAACCGTTTCGTTATCACGACAAAGGCTCTATGGCCGTCATCGGGCGCTACTCCGCGGTCGGCATGTCCAAAGGCGTCACCTTCCGTGGCTTTTCGGCCTGGATAGCGTGGCTGGGGTTACACCTTTATTACCTGATCGGTTTTCGCAACCGCATCGCGGCGATTCTCAACTGGGGCTACTCGTTCCTGTTGTTTGACAAGCAGGTGCGTCTCATCACGCGCGAAACCAAGGCGCACGGCGATGACGTCGCGCCGGTCGCTCAGGGGGCCAGTGTCGCGGGTGCCAATGCTACGACCGACCCACACGGCAGCGCCGCCGCCGAAGCGAACCTTGTAGCACGCAAAGCCGGTGAGACGCTGAGCGCTGTGACCGCCGACACCAAACCCACAACCGCCAATACACCGGCCAATGCACCGGCGGCATGACCGTTCTTCTATTTCATGCCGGGCGCGACGAGCCATTTATTTTTGCCTCGCGCTCTCCCGGCATGAAATTAGAAGACGGCGGCTGAAATAATTGTTTCTCTTCGAGTTCTAAGTAGTGAAGCAACAGTTTTCCGGCGTTTTGTAGGGGCGAGGTCTCCTCGCCCTGTGTAGCGCATTGGCCAACGGCGGGAAAACCCCGCCCCTACCAACGCCTGTTTTCTTTTGCACGACTACTTAGAACCGCTTAAACGTCGCCCACATCGAGTGCGCCGGCCTGGCGCAGCTTGTCGAGAGTGCTCAGCAGTTCCGTGTTACCTTCATACCAGTCTTTGATGCGGGCCACATTGCGCTTGCTGCCCGCGACTTTGTGGAACTGGGCCATCAGTTCACGACGTTTTTCAAACAGACGCGGCGGCCCATCGGGACGCAACAGCCCGCGCGCTTCGGGATTCTCGCGTAAGAACTTGGCGAGCTGAGTACTCGACATGCCTTCAACTTGCTTTTCCACTTCGCGGCGCTTTTCAAATAGTGCATACGCCATGGGCCAGAAAAGCTGCGTGTAATCGCCATAAACACTGACGGTCGTTTCATGGAAGGTGTCGCGGTCGACTTTGCCCCAACTCACGGCTTCCGCCGGCGGGCACGACGACAGGCTACCATCCGAGACGGGCGCACTGGTGATTTGAAGATCGTATTTGTAGCCGCGCACGGTGTATTTGCCTTCATCGAGCATGAAGTTTTGCAGCAGGCTAGGCTCGGGTTGCAGCGCGAAGTTCTTCGGCACGCCGCCGCCCATGATGAGAATGCCCAGTTCTTTCACCGGGTTGGAAAACAAACCCCAAAAGTGATAAGCGCACGACTCCATCACATCACCCAGCGTGTCGTAGCTGAAGCCGAAAGGCTCACCATAAAGTTCGTTGTTCAGCTTGAGAGGCAACATGCCCAGCGAATTGCTGCCATCGCCCGGTGCGCCAATGAAGATGGGGACGCCATATTGGTAACAGGTGGAAACCAACCCCGACTCGACACCGCGCACCTGTTCCAGCGCATCATAGACTTTGCCCATGCGGTAGTTGCGCTCGGTAGTCGTCATGCGGTGCTGGAACTCGGGCTGCTGAAAAATCCAGCGTGTAACGCGGTCTTGTTCTTCGAGAATTTCTTCTTTGAAGCCGACATCATAAACGCGAATCACGCGGTTATCGCGGAACACGCCGTCGTCGCCGTTTGGGTCAACCGAACGCACCGGACGTTCAACGCGCCGTCCGCGCGGTGTGGGACGCAAAGCATCGTGTCCGTCGTGATAGACCAGCGCATCCGTCGTGGAAATCGCCGCGATGTAACCGGCGCGAATCATGGAATTGATCCAGAAGCGCGTCTGGTTGCTGAGCGACCCGATACCCGAAATCGCCAGCACAAACGGCACTTCTTCGGTGATGGCGCGATAGAGAATGCGGTAGGCCGTGCTCTGCTGCGAGGCACCACAGGCGCGCGGCAGCGAAGAAAACGCATCGTGCATTGAGCCGCATTCATCGACCGGCATGGTGGTTACCGGCGCGCCGAGCAATTCTTCTTTGGCTTTACGACGTTGAGATTTAGAACGCATTGTTTCAAGTACTCCGAACTGTTTGTCAGTAGTTTTGGTGTCAGTGCCTCACTAACGACATCAGCGCCAGCAGGTCAAATATGACGTGTGATATGGCCACCGGCATGATGCGTTTGAAGCGAACGTAGTATAGCGAGTACACGAGGAAGAGAGGCATGTAGCCTAGGGCGACCAGTGGCCCCTGATAAAGGTGATACGCCGCTTGAAACACGACACTCCCGGCCACAGCCAGCGTGATATTGCCTGTGAGACTTTGCACCTCAGAAATCGTGTAGGCTCGCACAATCAACTCTTCGCAGAAGCCGTTAATCAGCATGAAGAGAACCGCGCCCACAGACAAAGTGAAGTTGGGAATGTTCTTCGGCTCCAGATGGGCAACTTGACCGCTGAAGGCGTAAGAAGCAAGCACAATGAGGTATTGCCCACAGCGCGCCGCGAACTCCGCTACGAAACAAAGCCCAATTGCAATGAGAGGATCTTTCCACGAGAAGCGCCATCCAAGTTCACGCCAGGAGCGTCCCTGGCGAAACAGCACGTAGGCCATCACAGCCAGAGCATTCATCTCGAACAGAATCACGGAGTAAACATGATCCCCGCTATTCTCCCGGCTCGACAGCGGCGCACCCGTCAGCAAAGCATAAAACGACGAGTACAACGGCAGCGCGAACGCCACGCTCAGCACCAGCAGCAATTCCACAACACGTAGGCGGCGGCCAGCCTTTTGAGATGCAGGTGAAGCTGAATATGAAGCTTGTTCGGCGACATTTCCGGCCTGGTTGTGGTTTGAGTTCATAAAGGGCAGCCACGCTTATTTATCGTTATCGAGTACTCACCATGGCATTTTTAACTTGAGTGCCTATCAACACGAGACGGGCGCACTATCAGTAAGCCCGATGGTGCGCCCGTTACGCGAGCTGAAGCAATTAAGTCGAAACCTTTCGCTAATTTAATAGCGCAGGGAGAAAACTTCCACTTACAAAATCAGAATTTGACCTGCACGTTTTCGCGCGCCGCGGCGTCTTCGATTTCGAAATACTCTTCCGCCTTGAAACCAAACATGCCCGCGAAGACATTGCTGGGAAACGACTCGACAGCCGTGTTGATTTCGCGCACGTTGGCGTTGTAAAAGCGACGCGCCTGTGAAATGCGGGTTTCGGTTTCGTTGAGTTGCGCTTGCAAGTTTGTGAAGCTGGCATTCGCCTGCAACTGCGGATAGGCTTCACTTAACGCGAAAATCTGACGCAGCGCACCACTCAGGGCGTTTTCCGTTTCGGCTTGCTGGGCCGGTGTGCCCGTGTTGGAGATCGCAGCGTTGCGTGCCCGGATCACGTTCTCCAGCGTTTCGCGCTCGTGCGTGGCGTAGCCTTTAACGGTTTCCACCAGGTTAGGAATCAAGTCGTAACGGCGGCGCAATTCGGTGTCGATGGCCGACCAGCTTTCGCGCACGTTCTGCCGTTTGCGCACCAAGCCATTGTAAGTGCCGATGCCATAGAGCACCGGCAACACCAGAAGCACAACAACTACCAGCAACAGCATAGCGGTCATTTTCGTTCTCCTCGCGTCTATTGTAACACGGCAACGCGAGTACTCAGGAACTCTGCGTGGTGCCGTGCCCTGCGCAATGCTCTGTCACGATGCGTGCAGCAACTCGCCGACGGCCTGCTCCAGTTTGAGCGTGAGCTGTGGAATGTCGCGACGCTCAACGTCTTCAGGTAACGTAATGGGTTCGCCCACGCGCAGAGTCGCCACGCGCTTTCCGGCCACCGTAGCATGGCCGAACACTTCAGCCTCCAGTCGAAAAACGACTTCCGCAATGCGCTCCATCTGCGGCGACTGTTTCACGTAGCCATCATAAACGGCGATCCAATTCGCCAGGCGCTGCAAGTCGCGCCACGCCAGGCGAACGCGGTCGGCGTGCTGCTGCGACAACGCTGCCGGCGCCGGTTCGTCTTCATGCTGGTGATGCAGTTCCTCTTCGGCGGTGTGCAGCAAACTGCGCATTCTTTCCGGCACCGTGCCGCGCGGCGGCTTCACGCCAAGCAGTTGTGTGGCGCGCGCCAGGGCGGCTTCTTTAGCGGCTTCAAGGCGCGGCGTCAAATCGGTGATAGCGTTTTCTGCATCCACATGAGTACTCGTTAAGTTGTATTCGCGCTCCACAGCGGCCAGCACCGAAACGGCGATGTGCCGCATTCTGCCATAAAGGTCGTCTTTCGCCGTTGGCGGCGGCAGTTTCAACTCGCGTTCCAGTCGCGCCAGTTTGCCTCGCAACTGCGGCCTCACATCTGCGGCGAAGCGATAGCGCAGCGCGCATGGCAGTAATAAGACCTGCGCTGAGGGGTCGGTCTTGCGCGCCTCTTCGCGGCCCCACAGCGCCAGTTGAACCGCGCCGGTTTGGAATGGCAACAGTGAATCGTTTTGCGAGTAAACCTCACCTTCAGGAAAGAGCACCAGCTTGGCAGCGGGCCGCGCCAGCAACTCGCGCGTATAGCGAAACGATTCGCGGTCTATGGTACCGCGCACCACGGAATACGCGCCCAGGCCTTGAATCAAACGGCCCCACAAACCGCCCCAACAATCGAATGCTTCACGGCAACACAGGTAATGAAACGGCATGTTCGCACGGCGCGATAATTCGAACATCAGCGCGGGGTCATCTTTGGTCGGGTGATTGGGCACCAACACGACACGCTCGCCTGCCAGTGCGCGCAGCTTGGCCGCTTCACTGTCGGCAATCTCGATGCGAGCGATGGCGCGTTGCCGCAACGCCAGCGGCAGCAATGTGCGCCCGACGCGCAGCACAGCCGGCGATGAGCGCGCGGGACGAAAATCGAGTTCCTGTTTCATGGAGAGTGCAGCGATTGCAGATAAGGCAATCGCTCTTGCAAAAATTTAGGAGCCGTCTCACGGCGTGCGGTGCGAGGAATCTTTGCTCTAAGTGGCGCCAAGGCTTATCGCAGCGACCGCCATGACAACATAGGGCAAGACTCATTCAAGAGAACTATTGTAACACAGCCTTTTTTATTTCTCGGAAGCAATCGGCTATAATAGGCGCGTGAAAACCCCAATGTCCCTGCGTTTCTGTCTGCTCCTTGTCGTGACCTGCTTCTTTGCGAGTACTCAGCCTGCGCGTGCGGAAGTCATTCGTTCTTTTGATGCCGAGGTGCGACTTAACAAAGATACGTCGATGGATGTCAGCGAAACCATTGTCATGGATTTTCAGGGTTCGCAGCGGCACGGCATTTACCGCAAAATTCCCGTGACATATAAGCGCTATGGCGGCAAGTACTCGATTTACCTCAAGTTGCTCGCAGTGACCGACGAAAAAGGCACAACCCAACCCTACACCACATCGCGCAACTGGGGCGACTTCGAAATTAAAATCGGCGACCCCGATAAAACCATCAGCGGCGCGCACACCTATCGCATTCGTTATCTTGTACGGCGCACGGTCAACTTCTTCAACAAGGCGCCGGAGGTGTACTGGAACGTCACCGGCAACGATTGGCCTTTTGCCATGCAGCGCGTGAGTGCGCACTTCTATGCGCCGCCCGGAGTGACTGTCAATCGCATCAAGACCGCATCTTTTGTGGGGCCGCCCGGTTCCACAACGCCGGGAGGTGTTCAGCGCGAGGCGAACAGCGTTTTATTTTTCACCAAAAACCTGCCTGCGGGCGATGGCCTCACATTTGTCGCCGGTTTGCCTGCCGGTTCCGTGGTGCCGCCCACAGCGTTGCAAAACGCGCTGTGGTTCCTGGCCGACTGGTGGCCGCTCATCTTGTTCCCGCTGTTAACGCTGAGTTTCATTCTCGCGCGCTACCTTTCCACGGGACGTGATGTTGACCGTGGCCTGGCAATTAGCGTCGAGTGGAACCCGCCCAAGAACCTGACGCCTGCTGAAGTGGGCACACTGGTCGACGAGCGCTGCGATATGGCCGACATCGTATCCACGCTGGTCGATTTGGCGGCGCGCGGTTACCTCACGATTGAGGAACTGGAAACGACCAAATTCTTATTTTTCTCCAGCAAGGATTACCGCTTTGTCCGACGCCAGGTCGACCACGACATTGCCGCCGAGCCGCTTCTGCTACACGAAAAGAAGTTTCTGGAAGGTTTGTTCGGCAGCGCTTCATACAACGCCTCAGGCACCACCAGCGTAACCTTATCGAGTTTGAAGAACAAGTTCTATGCGCATTTGCCCGAAATCCGTAGCGCCATTTACGAGTCGCTGACCAAGAAAAACTTATTTGTCAGCAACCCCGACACAACACGAAAAGCCTACACCACAGTAGGCATCATTATGATCGTGCTCGGCTTTACTGGCGGCATCTTCGGCATGGGTTTGGGCATGATTCCCTACGGCATCGGCGTCGCGCTGTCCGGGCTGATTGTGCTGGCGTCGGCACGCGCCATGCCGGCCAAAACGGCAACCGGCTCGCGTGCCCTGCGCGAATGTCGCGGTTTTCAACGCTTTGTGCAGATGGCCGAAAAAGACCGCATCCGCGTACTCGCACAGAATGATCCCACGATTTTCGGGCGTCTTTTGCCGTATGCCATGGTGCTCGGTGTGGCCGATCAGTGGGCCGATGCTTTTCGCGATTTGCTCACGCAGCCGCCCGATTGGTATGTAGGGCCAGGTTACGGTTACGGCCATCCATTTTCGTCACACGCCTTTGTCAACGATCTGGGCAGCGGCATGAACTCGATGGGCAGCACGTTTTCATCGGCGCCATCTTCAAGCGGCGGTAGTGGCGGCAGTGGTTTCTCCGGCGGTGGCAGCGGCGGAGGTTTCGGTGGCGGCGGCGGCGGCTCGTGGTAAGCGGCGGCTTGTGGTAAGCAGCACAAACAGAAAGGGCACCACAAAGATTGTGGTGCCCTTTTCCGAGTACTCAATGGCTTTACAACAGCGGCTTCAGCATTTTGCTGAATTCGGCGTAGCTTTTCTCGGGGAATACAACCTTCACCAGCTTTCCACTGCGGTTATAGATGTAGGTGCGCGGCAAGCCGAAGGCTGTTTTTAGCTTCGGATCGAACTGCGGAATGAACTGAAAAACGTCGCCCTGAATGATGTAACTCGGCGAAGTCACGCGCTGCTGCTTGAGAAACGGCACCACTTTGCCCGCACGGTCTTTCGCCTCATCACCGGACACGAAGAGAACTGTAACGCCCTGTTTGGCGTAGTTCTTCTGCAACTTCACCAAATCGGGAAATTCCTTGCGGCAACCAACGCACCATGTCGCCCAGAAGTTCACCAGAACGACCTTGCCGCGACGTGCCGCAATCGCTTTCTTCAACGACGCAGCCGAAACCGGATACACCGCCGGTGCCGTGGCCTTGACGGCAGTTGGTTTGGCAACAACCCTGTGCGTGCCGACAGCGCTCACGCTGAGAGTAGCCAGTGTCAGCAACGCGCCGGCGTGCCACATCCGCTTACCAATAGAAGTCATGCGAGTACTCAAATCCCCTGTCCTTATGCATCAACGCGCTTAATCGAACAACCGAATGCGACAGTCTCTTTCTCCCCAACGGTGCGACCGGCCAGCACGCTATCGAGCGCGGCTTGCAAGTCGCGCGTTTTGACTTCGGCCTGTCTCAGGCTGTTGTCGATGCGGCCATGGTAGCGAAGCACGCCTTTCCCATCAATAACATAGGCTTCGGGTGTCACTTGCGCCTCAAAGCGGTCGGCGATGACGTTGCCGGTATCCTTCAAAACGGGAAACGGGAAACTATGTTCCTTAGCGTGTGCTCCAATGCGCTCGGGAGCTTCGGCTTTGTTGGAGTTGATGCCGACAAAGCGAACGCCGCGTGCGCTGTATGTCTTGGCCAGGTTCACCATGCGCTCGTTGTAGCCGTTGGAAATCGGGCACTGCACCGAAACGAAAATTAGCACGGTGGCTTTGTTGCCGTTGGCATCCCAGTCGCCAACGCTGGTTTTCTTGCCGTCATAGTTGGCCAGCGAAAACGAAGCCACAGGCTTGTCGATTTGCACTTTGGCCGGTGGCGTGGTCTGCGCCGCCGCACGCGTTTGCACCTGGAGAGTGGACTTCAAGGAGTCGAGTTGTGCCAGCAAATCTTTCGCGTGCGTCAGCGGCTTCACGTTCTGGTCGACCGCAGCGATGGTGCCATCCGGCGCAATAATAAACGTGACGCGACGCGCCAGGCCATTGTTGCCGAGTACTCCGTAGCTCTGCGAAACGCTCTTGCCGACATCGGCCAGCATCGGATATTTGATGCCTTCTTTGTCACAGAACTGCTTTTTAGAATTGACATCCTGCACCGAAACACCGAAAACTTGCACGCCGCGCTTCTTGAACTCATCGAGCGCGCCGGTGAGTCCGCGTGCTTCCAGCGAGCAACCAGCCGTCATGTCAGCGGGGTAAAAGGCCAGGACAACCGTCTTGCCCTTAAGCTCGGACAAACGATGCGTTTTGTTGTCCTGGTCGGGCAATGTAAATGCAGGCGCAGCTTTTCCAAGAGCGCTCGCCAGGTTCAGAGCAGTCGTGCTTTGCGTAGTGGACGATGCAGCGGCAGCGGGTGCGGCTTGCGTGTTGTCGCTGTAGGCACGACTTGCGCAGCCAAGTCCGGCAGCCGTCAGTCCGACCAGGCACAACAAAGGAAGCGAAAGTTTCATGGGTGTCTTCTCCGGCAATGGCGTTCGTTTCCAGCCTCGACGCCGTGAGTTTGGGAGCGTTCCGTAACAAACAAGTATTCCGTGTCAAAACATCACCGAGAAGATTGAGAATTACCATGCTTTCACAGACTAATTTTTGGCCGCCGCGCAATTTTGGGGCGATTGATGCGGAACTCGCGCAGTGGGAAACAGCGCAGTTCGTTGTGGTTCCGGTGCCGTATGACGCCACCACGACCTGGCGCGGCGGCACGCGCGAAGGCCCGGCCTCCATCATCGACGCTTCGATGAATATGGAGCTTTTCGACGTGGAACTACAACGTGAGATTTGCGATGTCGGCATCCACACGACTGATGAAGTTGAACCCGTGGCGCGCAACCCTGAGTCGATGGCGGTGCGCGTGACTGAAGTCATCGGCGAGATTCTGTTTTCAGGCAAAACGCCGGTCATGCTGGGCGGCGAGCATTCGCTGACCTTCGGTGCCGTTTGCGCCGCGCTCAAGCTCGATTTGCAGGGGCCGCTCTCGGTTTTGCAACTCGATGCGCACACCGACTTGCGCGAAAGCTATGCCCTGACGCGCTGGGGTCACGGCAACGTCGCGCGGCGCATGAGCGAATTGCCCGGAGTGCAGATTACACAGGTCGGCTTGCGCTCCACTTCGCAGGACGAGTACTCGAATGTGCCGCCGAACGTCACGCAGTTCTGGTGTGAGGACGTGCTGCACGATTTTGATGGCTCTGTCGAAAAGATTCTTGCCACGCTGGGGCCGGATGTCTATCTCACGTTCGATGTCGATGTGTGCGATCCGTCCTGGGTTCCCGATACAGGCACGCCGGAACCGGGCGGCCTGGGTTTTTACCAGGTGCGCGACTTGCTGCGCGCCGTGGCGACGCAGCGCAACATCGTGGCGATGGACTGTGTCGAACTCATCGGCGGGCACGCAGCATCGGCCTTTGCCGTGGCGCGCCTGCTTTATAAGACGATGGGCTACATTGCAACGGCTCGCGAAAACGGCAACCGAGGCTGATGCCGCGGCCATCAATTGCGCGCCAATGAACCGTGGGCCGGGTTGTTCGTCCATCGGCACGCTTTGCCGTTGTGCAACCACCGGTTGTGATTGCACAGGTTGTGGAACCACAGGAAGGCGACACTTGCGCGACATTGGCAAAGTGTTGTCTTTAACGCATACTTCGAGTGCCGGAACTCACGCTGCAAATGTGAACTCCGGCGCGAAGCGTGTGCCGATTCCCGGCTCCGCTGCCATGCACACGTCTTCGAGGAGAAGCAATTATGAAACGCACTGCAGTCATTCTTTCTTTAGCGGGCCTGAGTACTCTGGCCGCATTCACAGCTCATCCTGCCGCCGCACAAAACACCGGAGCCGCTGCAACCGGCGCCGCTGCAACCGGCGCCGCTGTAACCAGCACCGCAAGCACGGTCGCGACCAAGGAATACGGACAAGGAATCATCTTTCCGCATTATCTTCTCGACCGCGCCCTGGAACCCAACGTCGATAAGTCGGGCCGCGTCAACTACGTGGCGCTCAAAGGCGATAAGAACCTGGACGAGTACTTGCAGGCTGTCGCTACCGCCGATTTGAGCAAGTTTCCCACTTTGCCAGGCGCTCCCAAGCCGGACGATAAGGACGCAAAGCCGACCGAAAACCGCAATCCCGAGATGGTGTTCTGGATCAACGCGTACAACGCGCATATTCTCAGGACGCTGGCGAATGCCTATCCCATCAGCAGCCCGGACGAAGTCAAAGATCTCGATACTGCCAAGGTTCACCGCGTTGCGGGCGAGAACTGGAGCCTGCGCGACATGCGCCGGAAAATCGCGAGCTTTGATCCGCGCGCGCTGTTCACGCTGACTAACGGCACTTTGGGCGGCCCGCTGCTGCAACCCATCGCATACCGCTTTACCGGCATCGATCAGCAGTTGGAAAACGCCGTACAAACGTTCGTGGATGATCCGCGCAACGTGGAACTTCTGCGCATGAACAACAGAGTTACGTTGAACTCCTATTTCAACGAGTTCAACGAGGCATTTGCACCTAATACCGATCCGAAAAGGATGGTGGGTGTGCGTTTTCTGCTCTCGTCCTATTCGCGGCGTCGCGGCGAACGGGCCTACTTCACCACCAACGACTACTCGATTGACACCAAAAAAAGCGATCGAACACTCAACATCAAATCCAGTGACGTGGCCGTTACCGGCAGCTAGCATTCCGACTTTTTGAGATGAGTACTCGATAGCGGGTGCTCATCTCAGAGTTCCAACGGGCGCAGCGCATTTGCCGATCCTCGCATCCTGATTCTTGCTCGCGGATCACGATTATGAACAGACGCGCCAAAATCATCTGCACCCTTGGGCCGGCTTCCCGCAGCACGGCCATAATGCGCTCCATGATCCTCAACGGCATGGACACCGTGCGCTTCAACTTTTCACACGGCGGCCCCGGCATTCAGGCGGAACACGTAGCCGACCTGCGCAAAGTGAGTGCTGAACTCGGCCAGCCGGTGGCCATCCTGCAAGATTTGCAGGGCCCAAAGATTCGCACCGGCCCCATTGCGTCCAGCGTCGTTACGCTTCAGGAGGGACAAAGATTCGCTCTGACCACGCGCTCGGTGCCCGGCGATGAGACCGCTGTTTCCACCACGTATGGCGCCCTGCCGCGCGACTGCCGCCGTGGTGACACCATTCTGCTCGATGACGGTAACATCGCGCTGCAAGTTGAAGACGTGACCGATACGGATGTCGTCTGCGTCGTGACCGATGGAGGCGACTTGAAGCCCAATAAAGGCATCAATTTGCCCGGAGTTCATGTGTCGGCGCCCGCACTTTCGGAAAAAGACCGGCACGATGTTGAATGGGGAATTGCTAATGGCCTCGATTATGTGGCGCTCTCTTTCGTGCGTCAGGCCGATGAAGTACACGAACTGAAAGAAATTATTCGCTCGCGTGGTTCGTCGATGCAGGTTATCGCCAAGCTGGAAAAGCCCGAAGCTATCGACAACCTGCAAGAGATCATCGCCGCGTCCGATGGCGTGATGGTGGCACGCGGCGATCTCGGCGTGGAAATGCCGCCCGAAGAAGTGCCTTTGCTGCAAAAGCGCATCATCAAAAGCGCCAACGACAGCGGCAAGATCGTTATCACGGCAACGCAGATGCTGGAATCGATGACCTACACGCAACGTCCCACGCGCGCCGAGGCGAGCGACGTGGCCAACGCCGTGCTGGACGGCACCGATGCCCTGATGCTTTCCGGTGAGACCGCCTCCGGCGCCTATCCGTTGCAGGCGTTGCAGATGATGTCGCGCATCATTGAGGAAGTGGAAGATTCCACCGATGACGGCTGGTCGCACGCGCGTCGGCTGCGCCGCAATGAGGTAACGGAGTTTTCCCCGGCGATTTGCGAGGCAGCGGCTCATGCTGCCGCCGTGCTGAATGCCAAAGCCATCGCCTGCTTCACCGAAACGGGCAGCACGGCGCGGCTGCTTTCCAAGTTTCGTCCGCCGGTGCCGATTATCGCCTGCACCCCGCAAGAGAGCGTAGCACGCCAACTCAAGTTGTGCTGGGGCGTTCGTCCCTACCTCATCGCACGCAGCGCCACAACCGACGCGATGCTGGAATGCACCGACGCCTCCTTGGTAAAATCAGGTGATGTCACGCCGGGCGACATTGTGGTCGTCACCATGGGCGCTCCGGTTGCGCTGCATGGTTCGACGAACCTGATGAAACTGCATCGAATCGGAGAGCCGCACATTCGTTAGCCAAAGCCCCTGGTAAATGACATTTAACTCTGCCTGCTACCCTTGGCGAGTACTCATTTTAAATAGATCAATTGTTTTGCACAATGAGTGGTTAGACTGGCAGCATTTGCGGGTAAACTAACGCTTGGATATGGCAACGGCGCTGCTGCATTTGTTAATAGGCCGCTTGTCGTGTTATAGTTAGGACATCACCACCAAATCTCAGCGGCACAACATCAATCATTCATTCTTCATTTGTGAAAATCTACGCCGAGATTGTGGGTGAGGCCATAGCTTCATACTTATTTATACGGATGGAACTGTGAATCAAAAGAAATGCCCCAAATGCGGTGAGAACAACCCCGTAGAAGCCGTCATGTGCTGGGCCTGCTACACGCCGTTGTCCGGCAGTGCAGCGGCAGGCGCCGGTACGGCTGCGGGTGGGCCACCTGCCTCGGCAGCGCGTGGCGGCGACGGAGAAAAGAAGGCAGTTGCACCCTGGCAGATCGGCGTCATAGCCGCTGCCCTGCTCGTCTTGGGTGGAGCAGGCTTCATGTCGATGCGAGGTAGCACGAGCGGCCCAATCTACGGCGGCGAAGCAGGTAACACCATCTTCGAGCCGCCCCCGCCGATATTTCAGGGGCCTAGCATGGGCGGCGGAGGTGCACCTGCGCCCCCTCCTCCCGCAATCACTCAGCAGACAGGAGGACAACCAGTTGCCCCCTACACCGTCACGACACCGCCTAACCCCAATTCGCCAATCGGCACGGTTGGCCTTGTGCCTAAACAGCAAGTAGACCCACAGGGGGCGGCGACGCTGGCAGCCACGTACGGCCAGAGGCTAAACGGTAAATGGAAGAATTTGCATATTTACGTTTTTAGCGATGTTTCGGCAGCTCGTAGCTTCAACTCAGTCGTCCGAGGCAATGGTGGAAGACCATTGAGCGGCCAGGACTACCAGCAACTCAGTGGTGTTTGGGCACAAACTTTAGCAAGAGTTGAGATCATGGGCGGTAGACGAGCAGTCCGCTATCCCCAGACAAATCCGCGTGGATGGTGGTAATAGAAACGACTCGTGCTGCTTAGATTTTGTTAACAGCCTGCAAACTGTGAGACAGCAGGCAACGCATCTAAGCAGCAGACCAATCGACGCGAATTCGCACAAGACAACGGAACAAACACCAAGAGCGACCTTCTCAAACGAGAAGGTCGCTCTTGGTGTTTGTTCCGTTGTCTGCTGTCTTGCAAGCTGGTGCGAACAGGCACTGTCATCCAGAGCACAACGCAGGTGTTCGCTCGAAAAGCAAGATGCTTTTCGTTGCGTTCAGGGAAGCTTCGCACGCTCATGGACTGGGACGGGCGATTACTCCCTTTCGCCAGGCTGCGGCCAGGCTGCGATCAGCCTCCGACGTCAAATCTGAGATTATAGGGATCTTGGCGCGATTTATAAGGCTTTACATGTCCGTCAGCGTAAAGAACATTGATGCCGTCGAAATGCCGCGAGCCATCCAGAATGGGATTAGACGATGTAATCAATTCGCTATAGTCCATCTGGGTGCAGTCGAAGGCCATTGCTGTTTCAGCAGGCTTGTCAACTTGAGCAAGTCTCGTAGGCGGAGTTTGGGTGAAGTTGCTATTTATGCCGTAATGTGCCTCAGCTCTTGCTGTCCATGCCGGCACATTGACTTGCCACATACCATCACTATAGGAAGGAGGATTGACTCTCTCCACACCCGAAGGGCACCTAAAAATTTGTATGCTCTTTAGATAGGGTTGCAGGGTTGTCGACCAGGCTGTGTTGTTCTGCCCGGGTCCGGTTCCGAATTTCGGCAAATACGACTCATCGTAGTCTTGCGTATATTGCATCAGCCCTAAACCAATCTGCTTGAGATTGCTCTGGCATGAAGCACGGCGGGCGTTTTCACGCGCACGCGCAAAGACAGGGAACAGAATCGCCGCGAGTATCGCTATGATAGCTATGACGACAAGCAATTCGATGAGCGTGAAGCCTTTTAGGCTTTGCTTTTCCGGCTGTGGGCCAGACCGGCGGTAGAAACGAGATAATTGCATAAAACACACTCCATTTTGACTCTCTGATGTAAGATTATACCACGATTGTGCCATCTCTAAACGCAAGGCGATTGTCGAGTACTCGCTTGAGCACGGTGGCGCAAATATTTCCCCTAGAACGTGGCCGCTTTACGCACCAGGGCGTCCTGGCGTAGGCACTCACCCATCCATTGGCGATGCGCACCGTGCCCGGAACGAACTGTGATGAGATGGGCCATCAAAGAGCCACCATTCTCACCAAACAGAAGCGCCATGTCGCCAACAACATCCAGGGCCTTGTGGCGCACGATCTCGTCCGGGAAGCGCCACGGAGACGATGGCCCGTTCTCATCAAGCACAACGGCGTTTTCCAGGTTGCCGCCCTGAATCAATCCCGCGGCGCGTAGCGGCTCGATCCACTCCTGCAACGTGAAGGTGCGGGCCGCTGCCATCTCCTGCACGAATTCGCTGGCCGAAACAACAGTGTCAAAAGTTTGTCGCCCCACATAAGCGCGGGGAAAGTCCACTGCGACGCTGAGACGCAGCTCGTGATGCGGCAGGCCCAACACAGATACATCTCCTTCGCTGAACCAGACCGGCTTGCATAGCGTAAATACGGGCCGCGCCTCCCGCCCTTCAACAGGCGTCAGGCCGGCTTCCTGCAAGAGTTGGCACCAACCAATAGCGCTGCCATCAAGAATGGGCACTTCCGGCCCGTCGAGTTCGACCATGCAATGCGTCACACCCTGAGTCCAGAGAGACGCCAGCAGGTGCTCTGTTGTGGACACGGTTGCATCGCCGCGTTGCAGCGTTGTCGCGTGTGTGGTGCCGACCACATATTGAAAGCTGGCCGGCACCTGCGGTGCAGCAGGCAAATCGGTGCGGCAAAAGTAGAAACCGGGAGTTACCGCAGGCAGCAATCGCGCTCGCACTACCTTGCCGCTATGTAGTCCCACCCCACGCGTTTCCACCGCGCGCGCCAGAGTCGCATAATCGAGTCCGTTCATGGTAAGAAATTCATTCTTCATAGAACAGAAATCGCGCGATGCTCGTGCCTCCGGGTGCTCGGTTGAGTACTCGGAGGCAAAAAGCAATCGCGCGATTTGATTTAGCCGTGTAGAGACTAGCCGCGCACCTTGACCAGCAACGATGCTTTGACTTCATCCTTGCGACCGGCACGGTCACGAACGGTGATTTCAACGCGGTAGTTTTGTTCCTCGTTCGGCCAGTCGGGCCGCGCCGACAAGCCGCGCGCATCAATGCGCGGGCCGGCAAACGCCGCCTGACCACCCATCATATCGGCACCCGGAGGCATCATGCCGGGAGGCATACCGCCGGGGAAACCACCTGGAGGGCCGCCTGCAGCGGGAAAGCCACCAGCGCCGGGAGGCATCATACCTGGAGGCATCATACCCGGAGGCATCCCACCGGGAAATCCGCCTGGAGGGCCGCCGGGAAAGCCACCGGGGCCACCCATAGTGGCGGGCGCGGGGTAGCTCCCGGAGTTATCTGCATCGAAGTTCCACGTCACTTCGACATCGGAAGTGCCCGCTTCAACGTCTGCCACTAAGGTGGTGTCGCGTCCGGGCTCAACGGTGATCTCCGAAATCTGTGTGCCGGGAGGATCGCTCGCACGACGAATAGAAGCGACAAGCCGTGGGCTATCCACGGTTAAAGCGAATTGCTCCAGCGAGAAGGTCGCGTCCTTGTCGCCAGTGAGGACGACACGGCGAGCCGGGCCACTGGCGTCAGCCGTGGGGCGCAGGTCGCGCACCGGCAACAGCAGTGTCTGCCAGCCCGTTTCGTCGGTTCTGGCGCGGGGATTGATGTTGATGCGGCCAAACATTGCGCCACGTTCAAGCAGCACAATGACCTGTATCTGGTTCAGTGGCGGAGTGACATTGCGACCACCGCCGCGTCGTCCGCCTCCAGGGCCGCCGGGGCCACCCCAGCCGCCACCTTGCGGGAAACCGCCGGGGCCACCAAAGCCACCCGGAGGACCTCCAAACTGCGGGGATGCAATTACAGACGGGCTCATGCGGTCGTTGACGTTCATAGCAACCATGTCATCGACAGGGCCGCCGACATTGCCTGCTCCCCCGGCGGCACCATCAGGCATTCCACCTGGGAAACCACCGGGAGGGCCACCTGCGCCGGGAAACCCGCCGGGAGGGCCACCCGGAAATCCACCGGGGAAACCACCGGGAGGGCCGCCCGGAAAACCGCCACCGGCAAATGCCTCATCAGCGTCTCCGCCGCCTGGGAACCCGCCCGGAAATCCACCGGGAGGGCCACCCGGAAACCCGCCGGGGAAACCACCCGGAGGGCCGCCGGCGCCGGGAAAACCAGCGGGAAAACCGCCTGGGCCACCAAAGCCGCCACGGCCCCGAGCAGGCGTCAGGCGCACACGCATACGGATGTAACCGTTCTGTTGGTAAGTTGAAAGATCGACCGGCGTCGCCAGGTCGAAGCGCGCGCCTTCGTAGAAGTTATGCGTTGTGATCTGTAACACAGCACCGCCATCGAAGCCACCGGCGCGTCCACGTTCCACCGCGCCGCCGCCCCACGTGCCGGTGCGCGAGGTACCGGTGTTGGCGCTATCCCAGATGTAGACAGTACGCGTCGCCTGGGCCGGAGCCTGCGCCCGAGCGGTTGAGGCCAACGTGGCCATGCTCAGCGTGCATACGGTCAGACTTAAAACTTTTAACGATTGTGTTTTCATCGTTGTTGCTCCTCGAAGTATGGACCAATTAAGAATGACTGCATATTTAAATTGACAGATCCGATGGTGATTCAGCCAGCAGACGCAGCGCGACAGCGTCGGCCAGCGGCACCGCTGCGGGAGCCAGAGTTATCGTGCCATGGCTATCCAACAACACACCGTTGCGCGTTAAATCCACTAATTCGCCGTTCAACATTTGGCGTGCATCGACCTCAAGCTGCTGTGAAATCGCATCCAGATTAAAGCCGTCGCGAAGACGCAAACCCAGCATGACCAGTTCACTCAGGCGCTGCGGCGAGGACAACTTTTCCTCATCGTCGCGCGCACTGCCTCGCTGCTGCATCAGTTGGACGTATTTTTTCGCGCTGCGTTCGTTCCACCAGCGATGCCCTTGCCGATGACCGTGCGCGCCACAGCCCACAGCCAGATAATCGCCGCCGCGCCAATAGTTCATGTTATGGCGGCACTCAAAACCGGGGTGAGCATAGTTGCTCACCTCGTAGCGTTCAAGACCTGCGGCACGCGTGAGGTCGAAGGCATCCTGCATCAGTTCCGCCTGGAGATCGTCTTCCACGGGAATGAGTTGGCCGCGCGCGACATGACGTGCAAAGAGAGTATTCCCCTCAATGGTCAATGCATAACACGAAAGGTGCTCCGGAGCCAATATAATGGCCTGTTGCAGCGTTTCACGCCACGATTCGCGGCTCTGGCCGGGCAACGCGAACATCAGGTCGAGGCTAATGTTGTCAAAACCGGCAGCGCGCGCGTTGGCAAAGGCTGTCTCGACCTGAGTACTCGTGTGGCGACGTCCGATGCGCTGCAGGGCGTTGTCATCAAAACTTTGCGCACCCAGCGACACGCGGTTCCAACCGGCAGCCCGCATTTGACTTAACGAATAGTCACTGCGGCACAGGTTCTCAGGGTTTGCTTCAAAGGAAATTTCGGCGTCGGGCGCCACGGGATGCTCATCGCGAATCAGTTGCAACAACTCGTTGAGAACTGCGGGCGCAAGATACGTTGGAGTGCCGCCACCGAAGAATATCGAAGTTAAAGGGCGTGGTTCGCGCGATAGCCGCTCGCGCGAGCGGCTGTCGCGCAGGGTGTTTTGAAGTTCAAGGCGTAGTGCCGCCAGGTAATCGGCGACGAAATCATCTTTCGCGTTGGCAGACACCGCAAAATCGCAGTAAGGACAGAGCCTCGCACAAAATGGAATATGAACGTAGAGTCCAAACATAGTAGATCCGGCAAAAGTGCGTTCGGCCTGAAAGCGCCTGTCCTGAAGCGGTGATAAACTGCGCTCTGTCCCGCCGAGGTAAGTATCTTTATTTTAACATTTTTAAAGGATTCTGAGTACTCGAAAAACCGCCTCAGTTCCAATTACCATCATGCGTGCTGAAATTCTCTGTGTGGGCAGCGAACTGCTGCTGGGCCAAACCATTGATACCAATGCTGCTTTCATCGCAACGCAGTTGTCACGCGCCGGCATCGACCTGCACCGCAAACAAACCGTGGGTGATAATCTGGAGCGCATCGTCGATTGCATTCGCGGCGCGCTGTCGCGTGCCGATGCACTTGTGATTACGGGCGGCCTCGGCCCCACAACCGACGACATGACGCGCGAAGGCATCGCTACAGCGCTCGGCGTGCCGTTGGAGCACAAACCCGAACTCGAACAAGAACTACGCGACTTCTTCGCGCGACGCAACTACACACCGGGCGCCACTATCATGCGCCAGGCCTATTTGCCGCAGGGCGCGCAGGCTTTGCCGAACTCCAACGGGACAGCTCCCGGAGTACTCGCACAAAACGCCGAAGGCAAACTCGTTTTCGCTGTGCCCGGCGTGCCACGCGAAATGCGCGCCATGATCGAACTGTCGGTCATTCCGGCCCTCCTGGAGCGGCTCGAAGGCGAACGTCAGGTCATCGTGTCGCGCACGCTGCGTTCGTTCGGCATTGGCGAAAGCGCACTGGCCGAACCCATCGAAGATATTCTAACCTCGTCCACCAACCCGACTGTCGCGCCGCTGTTGTTCGGCAAGACCGCAGAAGTCCATCTGCGCCTCACGGCCAAATCGCCGAGTGCCGACGAAGCGACACAGTTGCTCGACGAAATGGAAGCGCGCCTGCGCACTCGCGTCGGCGCACACATTTTCGGCGTGGACGAAGAAACCCTGGCCGCTGTGGTGCTGCGCATGATGCAAGAGCGTGGACTCACACTGGCTGTCGCCGAGTCGCTGACCGGCGGCCTCATCAACACCATGCTGACTGATGTGCCCGGTTCGAGCGCCACGCTGCTGTCGGGCGTTGTCGCCTACTCTGCCGCTGCCAAGAATGAGATTCTCAACGTACCCCAACACGTTATTGATCAGGATGGCGTCGTGAGCGCGGCCACCGCTGCTGCGATGGCCGAAGGAGTACTCGACATTTCCGGTGCCGACATCGGCCTCTCCACGACCGGCGAAGCCGGGCCGCAATCGGCTTCCGGTGCGCCGGTCGGCACTGTTTTCATCGGCCTGTCGCACAAGAGCATGACAGACACTTTCGAACGCTCATTCATGAGCGACCGTGATACCAACCGCCTGCGCGCCGCCATGAGCGCCCTCGACATTTTGCGGCGACATTTGCAGGAAATGCCCTGACGCCTCTGAAGGAGACAGCACGCGCCGCACTTCGAAGGGTGCTCAGGGGAACGAAAATATCGTAAAAATAGAGCTTGCGGTGCAGCCTCCCAACAGCTATAATGACGTTGTCATTGAAACGAATGAAATCTTTTACAAAGTTTAGAAAAGGCTGATTATTTGCTCATCCAAAGGCAACGAAAAGCCGCTTCGAACGTCGGTTAGAAGTCACGATTTGAGTACGCGATAAACGGGATTTTCCCACACAGGAGACAGGATAATGGCGAAGGATACAGGCCCCAGCAAAGTGGTGCATCACGACCCGGAGGCAACCGATAGCGACAAGCGCAAAGCGCTGGACGAAGCGATGTCGCGCATGGAAAAGAACTTCGGCAAGGGCGCCGTCATGCGTTTGGGAGATAAGACGCACATGGAAGTCGACACGACACCGACCGGTTCGTTGTCGCTCGATGTGGCCTTGGGCGGCGGTTTGCCGCGTGGCCGCCTGGTGGAAATTTTCGGAGCGGAAGGCGGCGGTAAAACCACGCTCACGCTGCACGTTTTGGCTGAAGCGCAAAAGGCCGGCGGCACCTGCGCCTTTATCGACGCGGAGCACGCACTCGACCCGGCTTATGCAGCGGCGTTGGGTGTGGACATTGACAACTTGTATGTATCGCAGCCGGATAACGGCGAGCAGGCGTTGGAAATCGCCGACACGCTGATTCGCTCCGGTGCGATTGACTGCGTTGTCATCGACTCGGTTGCGGCTCTCACGCCGCGTGCCGAAATCGAAGGCGAAATGGGTGAATTGCAGGTCGGCGCCATGGCGCGCATGATGAGCCACGGTTGCCGCAAGTTGGCCGGCAGCGCCGGTCGCTCCAACACGACCGTCATCTTCATCAACCAGATTCGCGAGAAGATCGGCGTGATGTATGGCTCACCCGAAACGACACCCGGTGGACGCGCTCTGAAATTCTTCGCCAGCGTGCGTATGCGCGTTTCACGCGGTGAGCAGATTAAGGACGGCACTGTTCCTATTGGCAACCGCACCAAAGTTCGCGTTGATAAGAACAAGATCGCGCCGCCGTTTCGCGAAGCCGAATTCGACCTCATCTACGGCAAGGGTATCTCGAAGTATGGCGACATTCTCGATCTTGCAGTGCAAAAGGGCCTGATTCAAAAAGGCGGCGCCTGGTTCACCGTGGGCGAAGAGCGCTTTCAGGGGCGTGATAACGTGCGCGCTTATCTGGAAGAGAACCCCGATGTGGCCGACGAACTGGAACAGCAAATTCGTGCTGCGTTTAATTTAAAGTCGTCAGCCGGGTCGCCGGACGGCGAATTGGACTTGAACACAACTCCGATTGCTGAAGAGCGCGTTGCCCGTAACGGCAAGCCGGAACCGGCAGCGATTTAAGCATTTAGCGCTTGAGTTTCGTTTCTGAACCAAGACAAGCAAAAGAGCACCGAGAATTCTCGGTGCTCTTTTGCTTTAACCAGTACTCGTCAAGCGGTTAGCAACTCAATCCAACTTGCCCATCTTCTTCAGGTTCTCAATGCTGAGGCGCACGCTGTCGATTGGGTCGCCGGGGCAAACGTCCTGTTCCACGATAAGTGCCGTGGCGCCGCCTTCTTCTGCTGCGGCGAAAATATCCGGCCAATTCAGCTTGCCCGTTCCGATTTCGGCGAACGATTCCTTTTCGTCGTTCGCCATATCCTTGATGTGAATCAGCGGCGCGCGTCCGGCGTACTTACGAATATACGAAGCGGGATCAACACGACCTTTTTGCACCCAGTAGGTATCAATTTCGGCCTGCAAGAACTGCGGCTCGCTGTTCTCATACAGAATATCGAGGCCGTATTGACCATCGAAGCGATCTTCGAATTCAAAGGCGTGGTTGTGATAGCACAATATCATGTCGTTGCTGTTGAGGCGCGCACCGATTTCGTTCAGTGTTTCCGCGAACTTCTTGTAACCCTCGGCACTGGTGCGTTGGTCGCGCGGAATGGATGGACAGACAATATATCGGTTGTCCAACAGCAGGTTGTCGTCGATGACGCCCTGCAAGTTGTCGTTGAGCGCACTAAAGCCCATATGGTTGCCGACCACTTTCAAGCCACAGTCATCGAGTACTCGCTTGATGGTCAGCGCATCCATGTTGCCGTAACCGGCGGGTTCAACGCCTTCGTAACCCATGTCTGCGACTTGCTTGAGAACTCCGGCCATGTCGCTACCGGTGAGATCACGCAACGTGTACAACTGTAACCCAATTTTGGGACGTGCCATAATTTCCAGTTCCTTCTCGCTGTATTCTTCTCTATTGTCTCACACCGATGCGACGACGACTACCCACGGCATATCACCAGGAGCACAGCACCTTGAACATTATGCACTGCCCGAAAAACGCAAGGCTCGCTACATAGTATGTAGCGAGCCTTGCTTCTATGCTGAGTAGTGCAAAGAAATCTCTTTGGAGCAATTCCTGAATCTTCTATTGTGGCGGCCCGCTCATGTTTCCTTCGCCAGGTACCTCGACCGGCTCAGGCTCATCAACACGAACAGCCGCCGGCGCAGGGACAAAACGGAATGTCGAAGACGTTGCCGCATTGGCTTGCACGTCGCTGTGAGTTTCGATAACTGTAGCGAGCTTGCCTTTGGTCGTCTGGGACAATGAGACCTGCCGCAACAAATGATCATTCTTCCCGATGACGTAAGTTACAGTCCCCGTACTCCATGTGCGAGCAAATGTTGCAACCACCACATCCGTATCTTTGCCGGCTCCGGCCACTGTCTCGGGAGCAACAACGCTCAGCGTTTGCAGGAAATTGGTCAGCCCTTTGGTTGGATCCTGGCCCGACATCAACATTATTATCGCCATGCCATCTGTTGCTGTTTCCGTTATGGCTTCTGTCAACACATCACGATCTGGACGAGGAGTGACCTGCACATACTCACCGGGAAAACGTGACGAAGAGTAGGAAAACCGTGAGCCGTCATAAACATACGTGTTCGTGATACCCTTAACTTTTCCAGTCAGTTTAAATTTGTTTGGTTTTTGCCAGGCGATTTCACCAGTTGAACTCGGCGAATCAGGCAGGCCCGTTCTCTGAATGTCGAACTGGCCGGAGTAGGACGTTGCGCTCTTGTAAGTCGCGACCATTTTGTCCAGAATGGCACGAGCCGCCGGATCAATCTTTTCCTTGGCCGGTGCATTATTCGAGTTGGCATAAGCGACTGAAGCGAGTTCGGCAGCCTGCGCCTGAGTACTCGATACCGGTGCAGCGAGCATCCCACAGAGTCCGGCAATGCTGAGAGACAGGCAACTTCCGGCTGAAATTTTGTGCATTAAATGAGTCATATGTATTTCTCCTGTTGTCATTGACCCCGCAAATCGGCGGCGCATTTCCCGTGCGGACACAGACTAATAACTGCTTTGAGTCGCTTTAGCATTTCTCATTGTGACACAGCGAGATCAAAACGGTCAAACCCTTCACCTAGCGCCGTCCGGCTCACTTATGATTTTAGCAATACATGGTGAGTTGACAATTGCAGGCAGCAGGCTGAACAGCATTAAGACACAGTGCTCACACGCAAGTTTTGCGACACATCGACGTTTTCTTCCAGCAACGCAAGTCGGCTTTTGTTCAATAGACGGTGGAACGAATCGCAAGATCAAAGAGTTGATGAGCCGGAATCCAAAAGGGAGCAGACATTCGATGTCTGCTCCCTTTTGAGTACTCACTTTTAATTCACTCGCCGCTGCTGTCGTCGCCATCCGGTTCTTGCAGGATTTTGGCGACGGCGGCAACGCGGTCGGTATCTCCCAGGCGAATTAACTTCACGCCCTGTGCGACGCGTCCCGTTTCGCGGATGTCATCGGTGCGCTGTCGGATGATGACACCGTTCTTGGTAATCACCAGCAACTCTTCGCCGGGCTTTACCACTTGCAGGCTGACCAACTCGCCGGTTTTATCGGTAACTTTAAGCGTGATCACACCAGTTCCGCCGCGACTCTGGTGGCGATACTCTTCCACCTCGCTCCTTTTGCCGAAACCGCTTTCGCTGACGACAAGCACATGGTCGGTTTTATCCGCCACCGCCGCGCCCACAATGTAATCGCCCTTAGATTTGAAGCGCATTCCGGTCACGCCCATCGAGTTACGTCCGGTGGCGCGCACATCAGTTTCGTGGAAACGAATGCTCATGCCGCCGCGCGAGGCCATCAGGATTTCCTTGTTGCCATCGGTCTCGAAGACGTAGCGCAACTCGTCCTTTCCATCCAGGTTGATCGCGATGATGCCGCCCTGACGGCGCGTTGCGTAATCGGCCAGCGCGGTTTTCTTGACCGTGCCTTCTTTGGTCACCATGAACAAGAAACGATTCTCGCCAAAGTCGTCGATATTGAGTGCCGCCGTAACCTGCTCGCCGCGCTCAACTTGCAACAGGTTTACAATGGGCGTGCCGCGACTTGTGCGCGATGCGCTTGGAACTTCATAGGCTTTCAATTGATAAACGCGTCCCCTGTTGGTGAAGAACAACAGGATGTGATGCGTCGTGCAAATGAAGAGATGCTCGACTAGATCCTCTTCTTTTTTGGTCAGCGCGATGATGCCCTTGCCACCGCGACCCTGCGTGCGATAAGTATCAATTGGCAGCTTTTTGATATAGCCGTCGCGTGTCACCGTCACGATGACATCTTCTTCGGCAATAAGGTCTTCAATTTTGATGTCTTGCGCTTCTTTGTCCAGAATCTGCGTGCGCCGCGCATCCGAGTACTCTTTCTTGATGCGCACCATGTCCTGCTTGATGATCGCGCGCACTTTGCGCACGTCTTCGAGAATGCCACGCAAACGCTCGATCTCTTTGATGAGGTCGGCGTATTCATCGTCGATCTTCATGCGGTCGAGTTGGGTGAGCTGGCCCAGTCGCATGTCGAGAACGGCGTTGGCCTGAATCTCACTCAGCGTAATCATTTCACTGCGACGATCGGCGTTGGGCACACCGACGTTCATCAGCTTGTTGCGCGCGTCTTCACGCGAAGCGCTGCCACGAATGAGTGCGATAACATCATCAATCGAAGCGAGGATGGCGCGGAAGCCTTCCAGGATGTGCGCGCGTGCCTCGGCCTTCTTCAACTGAAAAGCGCTGCGCCGCGTGATGACATTCTGGCGGTGCCCGATGAAAATTTCGAGGCACTCTTTCAGGTTCAGCACTTTGGGCTGACCATCGATAACCGACAGGTTGATGACACCGAAGCTGGTGCGCAGCGCCGTGTGCTTATACAGATAATTCAGCACCACGTTCGGATTGGATTCGCGTTTGAGTTCGATCACGATGCGCATACCGCTGCGGTCGCTTTCGTCGCGCAGTTCCGAAATGCCTTCCACTTTCTTGTCGCGGTGCAGCGCCGCGATGTTTTCGATCAACGTCGCTTTGTTGACCTGATAAGGCAACTCGGTGACAAGAATTGCCTGACGTCCGTTATCAATCGGCTCAATAGTCGCACGCGCCTGCATGATAACGCTGCCACGTCCCGTGCGGTAAGCCGCCGTCAACCCTTTGCGCCCCAGGATAAGGCCACCAGTCGGGAAATCGGGGCCTGGACAAACCGTCATGAGATCATCGACCGTGGCATCCGGTTTTTCCACCAGCATCGCCACAGCGTCACAAACTTCGCCCAGGTTATGCGGCGGAATGTTGGTCGCCATGCCAACGGCGATGCCGGCGCTACCATTGACGAGCATGTTCGGATATACGCTGGGCAGCACGTGCGGCTCGGTCGTCGATTCGCTGAAGTTCGGCACGAAATCGACAGTGTCCATTTCGATGTCGCGCAGCAACTCCATCGCGATGGGTGAAAGACGCGCTTCCGTATAACGATAGGCCGCAGCCGAATCGCCATCAACGCTACCGAAGTTGCCCTGCCCGTCTATTAGTGGATAGCGCAACGAGAAGTCCTGCGCCATGCGCACCAGCGCATCATACACGCTGAGGTCGCCGTGCGGGTGATACTTTTTCAGCACTTCGCCCACCGCCGAAGCGCACTTTTCACGGCGACGGTCGGGCAGCATTCCCTGATCGAACATCGCATACAGAATGCGGCGATGCACCGGCTTTAAGCCATCGCGCGCATCGGGCAGCGCACGCCCCACAATAACGCTCATCGCGTAACGCGTATAGCTGAGACGCATCTCGTCTTCGATGCGCATCGGCAAAATCTCACGGGCAATTGTCAGCATTGTTTCTCCTATCTTCAACTATCGAGTACTCGCTACGGGTTCAGGCAACAATCTTACGCTTACTCGTGCGGTGTTTGGCTTGGGTCTTGGCACGGATCGTCCCTTTGTGTTGGCCATTACGACGCGCTAAGGCAAATAAGCTATTCACCGACTCGGTTAAGGCTTGTGCGCCGCCCGGTTCAAAATACACCTCGCCGCACCGCACGCAAACCAGAGCGCGCACACCGGAAACTTCAACGCACAAACCTTCGCGTTCAAACTCCTGAGAAATAAGTTGCGGCTTTACTTCGCCGCCACACTCGGAACACGGAATTTTGGTTAAATCGACTGTTGGTTTGGTCATAATTTTCCTCGTCGCGTCGGTGAAATCCACCACGGACGCTGTGGAATGTAAGCTGTCACAATGTCAACTACTTCCGGGTGCGATATGTCGCAGACCACATGTAACGGCGAACGCGCGCTCGATGAAAAATGAAACCGCCCCAGGACCAAACAACGATTTTCATCTTCATACTCTTCCAGCAACTGCAACTTCCCTGTCAATGTCTCCAGCAGATGATTTTCATCAAAGCCTTCTTCAATCATGTGCCGCATGGCATGGCTGCGAACACGATACTGCTTCGCCACCACACAATACTTAATATGCGTAAGAACGTCGTCTGCCTCACTGCTCATGCGCAATGTGCTTTCAAAATCTTGTCCAACAAAGAGGCTGAACTTGGCATTAACTCTCTTACACCACGAAAAGTTTGCGGATCGAAATCATTCGACAAAGGTGTGTTTTTCCGCTTAGGCGCTTTGTTGCCGGCAAAACGCAGTTGATTGATGACATCGGCAGGCACTTCAAGATCGAAGTGCGGGGTTGTCGCACTCCCCGCAACAGCTACAATGTGCTCAGAAGCCCAAAACGTGTAGTTGTTAGCAATTTGTGGATGAAGACGCTTTACGTCTAACTCTGTATAGATGTCCTCCACCTGCATTCGTCCCAAAAGATAGAGATGTCCCTTAATAAATGACCAGATGTAAACCAAATCGTCCTGCTCAATGCCACGTTGCGAAAATTGATTGCCTGCTGCGAAGTTCAACAGTAAGTCAGGGTAATTCTTTTTACGTCCCTTGAACTCTTCTCCCGTCCGTAGGTAAGTAAAGAAACGCATAGCAACTCCCCACTCAAGAATGGCTCGTGTTCAGCGGCTTGTCTGCACCGCTTACTGCTTCAATTTTCGGCTGATTCAAAACGCTTTCGACAGCCACGCGCACCTTCCAACATGCACCGTGTCATTTCGTCTTTGCTTTCAACCTGTTGTGTTGAGGGCTTCCCACTTTGCCGCTTCGAGGATTGTTGAGTCTTCGTCTTTGCCACTTCCTGCGATAAGGTTCGGCATCGAGTACTCGCCACAGTTAGCTGTTGGGCCGCGTCAGGTCGATGAAGGCTTGCTTCATTTCCAGTGACTGGCCGATATGCTCCAGACACTTATCAGCGTCTTTTTGCGACTTGGGCGTTGTCAATTCCACCACGAGAACATCGCTGCTCGTCGGCTGGTTGTAACTGTCTTTTACACCCGTCCCAAGAAAGCGCGCGATGATGGAGAACTCGCCCTCTTTCACCGGATACACTTCCACGACTTGTGCATGAGAAAGGTTCAGCAACTTGCCGTTTTCGGCCTTCACCCACATGACGAGTACTCCTTTTAGTTTCCGTTCACTCACCGCAAAGGACGCGAAGGGCGCCAGGGAAGAAAAGAAAGTGGAGATAACGCCGTGCGACCAACCCGTTTCTTCATTCCAACTTTGCGTTCTTCGCGCCCTTTGCGGTGAACTTAAATGTCCAGATCCGTCATCGCATCAATTAATTTGGCGTTCTTCTCGATGAACTCTTTGCGTGGCTCAACGGCATCGCCCATCAGAATCGAGAAGATCTGGTCGGCGGCGGCGGCGTCTTCCATCGTGACTTGCATCAAGAGGCGCTTTTCCGGCTCCATCGTGGTGCTCCACAACTCTTCCGGGTTCATTTCGCCCAGACCCTTGTAGCGACCCACTTCGCCGCGCGATGTCTGCAAAATCTTGTCGCGCTCGCGGTCGCTGTAGGCGTACAGAACCTGCTTGCCCTTGCGCACCGAATAAAGCGGCGGCTTGGCGATGTAGATGTGACCGGCTTCTACCAGCGGTCGCATGTAGCGGAACAAAAACGTCAGGAGCAGCGTGCGAATGTGGCTGCCGTCCACATCGGCGTCGGCCATCAGAATGATGCGGTCGTAGCGCAGACGCGTGATGTCGAACGCCGCGTTCACCTTGCCGCCGCGCGCGCGCTTTAAGGTCGCCGTGCCGTTGCTTCCATTTCCATTGGCATGACCGTTGGTGCCGTTCTCAGTACTCAGTTCGTCCTCATCGGCTTCCATTTCCAGCGTGCCCTGCTCCATCGCTTCGATGTCGGCGGCCAGATCATCGTAATCGACGCGCTCGGCGATGCCGGTGCCGAAAGCCGTAATCATAGCGCGAATTTCTTCGTTGCCCAGAATCTTGTCGAGACGATTCTTCTCGACGTTGATGATCTTACCGCGCAATGGCAGAATTGCTTGAAAGCGGCGGTCGCGCCCCTGCTTGGCGGAGCCACCTGCGCTGTCGCCCTCGACCAGGAAAATCTCGCACTCACGCGGGTCTTTTTCCGAGCAGTCGGCCAGTTTGCCGGGCAGGCTGTCGCTTTCCAGCGCGTTCTTGCGTTTGACCAGGTCAGCCGCTTTCTTGGCCGCCTCGCGCGCCTGCGCCGCCGTGATGCACTTCTGCACGATACGCACACCGGTGTTCGGGTTTTCGTCCAGCCACTCGGCCAGACCTTCGCCCACAATCGAGTTGACGGCGCCATCCACGAACTGCGGCCCGGTCAGGCGCTCTTTGGCCTGGCTGGAAAACATCGCGTTCGGCACCTTAACCGAAATCACGGCGCTCAGTCCTTCGCGCACGTCTTCGCCGGTGAGGTTGGCTTCCTTCTCTTTAAGGATGGCCTTCTTGCGCCCGTAGGCATTGATAGCGCGCGTCAGGCCGGTCTTAAAGCCGCTTTCGTGCAAGCCGCCATGAATGTTGTGAATCGTGTTGCCAAACGCCACAATCGTGTCGTGGTAGCCTTCGTTATATTGAATGGCCACTTCCACTTCGACCTTATCGTTCTGGCGGCGAAAGTGAATGGCGTGGCGATGCAGCGGCGTCTTGTTTTTGTTGAGGTGCTCGCAGAACGCGGCCAGCCCACCTTTGTTCTGATACACCTCGACCAGCGGCGGCTCCACGCGATGATTTTCAAAAGTGTATTTGCAACTGGGAATCAGGTAGCTCAACTCGCGCAAACGCTTGGTGATAAGGTCGATGTCCAGTTCGTCGGTGGTGAAGATTGAAGTGTCGGCCTGATATGTGACGGTGGTGCCGGTGCCCTCAGCAGTGCCAATGACTTTGGTCTCGTAAGAGGGAATACCTTTTTCATAGCGCTGCTTGTGCAGTTTTCCGTCACGCTTAACTTCGACTTCCACCCATGTAGAGAGCGCGTTCACAACCGACACGCCGACACCGTGCAAACCCGCTGCGACTTTGTAGTTGCCTTCGTCGAATTTGCCGCCGGCGTGCAGCTCGGTCATTACCAGTTCGAGCGCGCTGCGACCTGTCTTGGGGTGAATATCAACCGGAATGCCGCGTCCGTTGTCGGAAATGGACACCACGTTATCGGGCAGCAGGCGCACCACGATGTCGTCGGCATGGCCGCCCATCGCTTCATCGGTGGAGTTGTCGAGCACTTCGCGGCACAGCACGAACAGGCCGGTGCGACCCACATCGCCGATATACATGCCGGGGCGATGCCGCACCGCTTCCAGGCCTTCGAGCCAGGTGATGTTTTCGGCGGAATAGTTACCTTTGTTAACGCTGTTTTTCAGTTTCTGGATATCGTCGGCCATGATTCGGAAAGCTCCTTCTCGCTAAGAGACACAGTGCGCCCTGCGCGCAAATGGGTGGAAATGCCAAAGCAGAGGAAAACGACGGAGGAATATTGCTTTTGCACAACTAAATTATACCGAATTTGACCGTATGAGTCAACGTATAATATAGATACGCGCGCGTGCGCGAGACCGATTCCATATACTTTTCAGACGTTCTCAACATAGTTAACAGGGATGGACGGGATAAACAGGATGGGCGCCCCAATTTTGGATTCGCGATCGTGGATTTCGAACGCAATTCAGTCTCATTCGCCTACCGGCATCGAGCGCCGCACACTGTCCACTCATCCTGTTTATCCCGTCCATCCCTGTTCGTAAAAGGAGCCCAGTATGGCGAACGAGTTGATCTTAGTCGTAGATGATGAAGCCGGCATCACCGATTTCGTGGCTTACAACCTGGAGCAGGCCGGTTTTCGAGCGAATGTCGAAAGCACCGGAAAAGGGGCACTTGCGAGTACTCAGAAAGAAGTCCCCGACCTGGTTGTGCTCGACCTGATGCTGCCCGACATCAACGGCTTTGAGGTGTGTAAAGCGTTGCGGGCACGGGAAGCGACTTCACGCGTGCCCATCATCATGCTGACGGCACGCGACGATGAAGTCGATAAAGTTGTGGGCCTCGAAATAGGCGCCGACGATTACGTGACCAAGCCGTTTTCGCCGCGCGAACTCGTGGCGCGCATCGGGGCCGTGCTGCGCCGCCGCAACGATGCACCAGGTGGCGAAGCGAGTACTCAAAGCGGCCTTTTCCATTGCGGCGACATCACGCTGGATGTGGCGCGCCGCGTTGTTACCAAAGGAGATGAGGAGTTGCCCGTCAACCCAAAGGAGTTCGCCATCCTCGAACTGCTGATGAAAGCGCGCGGCGCGGCCCTCTCGCGGGAGAGAATTCTGGACGTGGTATGGGCCGGCGACTTCTACGGTGATGCGCGCCAACTCGACGTTTACATTTATCGTCTGCGCGAGAAACTCGGCGAAGGCATCATCGAAACAGCACGCGGATTCGGCTATCGCGTGCGCTGTTAAGAATGAGTACTCGCAATGAAACAAAAACACATTTACAGATGTAGCTTGCTTGTGCCGGTAGCATTATTTGCCGTATGGTCATTGAACAAGTTCGTTAAAACGCCGCATGCGCCTAAACGCGTTTATTTCGGAAGTCCCAAAGTTTTGCTTGCATCACTTCCTTTTGCGGATAGTGTCGAAGCGATGCGATGGTCGCCTAATGGCGCGTTTATCGCGATGGGCGGCTGCATAAATTATGACAAGAGCATTCATGAAATCGTTGTTGTATCGGTTAAGTTGCGGCGCATCGTAGCTCGCATCAGAGTTCCGGCAGACGCCACGCACGCTTTCAACTGGACTGTTGATAATCGTCTCTGGATGGAATCGGGCGATGGCTGGAATGTTTATGCAAGCCCATTCAAAAATAAGGTTCATGTCTCGGCAAAACTGCCGCAACGTGCCCTCGCAAAAGTAAAAGGGGGTAACGGCCTCGACGAAAGCGTCGTGGTAAAAGATGCAGTGCGACAGACGGTTCTTCTTTCATTCCAGGACGAAGTCATGCAGCAGGAAGGCAATCGTTACTGGTTTGATACGAAGCGGCATATCGAAGTTTGGCGTAACGGTCGTGTCATTCATAAAACACAGTTCAAACCTCAGGAAGAAGGCTCGTCGCGTAAACTGAATTTCACATTCAACCCGGATGCTTCCGACATAGCGATTACCGTTACCGGCTGGATCGGCCACGAAGCGGAAGGCGCGGGAGAAATCTGGTTGCTTGACATCAAAACAGGAAGACTGACGCTTTTGCATCGTGGCCAGGTCGGCGCGGGGTTGTGGGATTATCCGGTGCAAAATGTCGAACCATCGTGGAGTAAAGACGGCAAAACAATCGTGTTTGGCGACCGAGAGTTTGGAGTCGAGAAAATTAACGTCGTCACAGGTCGGCACAAACAAATTCTTCCCACGGGATGGGGCGGATCGAAAGCCGCCATTTCGCCTGACGGAGCCTGGATCGGATTTCATTACTCCGGCGACAAAGACAGCAAGGACAGAGTTTCCATTGCGAGCCGCGACGGCAAGACGTGGGGCTGTGTGCCCGAGAAATTCACTGCTTTCAGCATTGACAATCTCTCGTGGCACCCAACACAAAATGTTCTGGCGTGGGCATCGCTTCCGAGCAACTACAATCCCTGCTGCGGCAAATCGAGCCAAAACACATACAGCCTCTATACATGGCGCATTAAGTAGCACATTCTGAGTACTCGTTATGCGCGGTTTTCAACGTATACTTCTTTATCGCACATCGGGCTGGAGGAACACATGAAAGTACCTCGTGCGCAACGCCGCCTAATCGTGGCCGCACTGGGAGTGATGCTGTCTCTGGGCTTGTATTTGGCCGCTTTCGGGCATGATGTGCGGCAGCCGCGTGCGCTAAAGAAACTTGAAGATCATACGCTGGCCAAAGGCCAAGAGCAGGTACTTAAACTTGAATTTTCACCGAACGGGCAGACTCTGGCCATAGTCTGGCGGGCCGGGCCACGAAACCCTGATTCCGAGAAATGGCCCAACCAGAAGATTCAGTTGTGGAGCGTATCCAAACAACAATTTGTCGGGGAATTCTCCATTCCTCATGCTCGTTTCAGTGATCTCGCCTTCGACTCCACAGGAGAAAATTTAGCGGTTGCTTCGCTTGCTGAACAGAGTCCTGCTCCTGTTTCGCATGACGACGCAGTTACCATGTCGGAGGAAGCAGCTCGAACAGCAAGCAAAGCCGTCGAAGAAGGAAGAAGACTCAGCGAAGCGAATGGGGACATTCGTCTATGGAACATAAAACAGCAGCGCTTTGGACGTGTCTTCGCAGATGGCCGCTTTCGCCTGGCATTTGCATCAGGTGAAGAGCTGTGGATGGGAACCGATGAGCCTTATAAACCTTACACGTACGGTCCAAGCAATATCTTACGTCTTCATTCAACGAAAACAGGGAAGCAGCTCAAATCTATCCGGTTCGACATTGCAGCCTACGCTGTTGACGTGTCACCAAATGCACAGTTCGTGGCAACAAGCAATGGCGGCGATTTGCAGGTGTGGAATATGCACACATCGCGCATGCAATATCATGTAAGGCAGACAGTTCCAGAGCGCAGCATCAATACACCTTTCATTACATTTACGCTGGGCGGCAAAGCGATCGCCTGGACCTACATACTTGCATGGAATTTCGAGTTGCGAGACGTCAGTTCTGGAATGCTGCTTTGGAAATGCAATTCAATCAGCCCAGTCTATGCGCTGGCAACTCCACCACAAGGTAACTTATTGGCAACGGGTCATAAAGATCACCTTGTGCGTATCTGGGACTTAAAGCGTCGCAAACTCCTGCACGTTTTGAAGGGGCACAACTCGGAAGTCAGTCGGTTGGCATTTTCGCCCGATGGCAGCACTCTCGCCAGTGGCAGCTATGACGGCACTGTCAAACTCTGGCACATCAAATAACACGTTCCGAGTACTCGCTATGCGCGGTTTTCGACGCACACTCTTTTTATCGCACATCGGCCTGGTGGCGCTGGCGCTGGTGCTGCTGGCGATCACGCTGCGCGGGTTGGTGACGCGCTACTTTGCCGAGCAACTGCGCGACCGCCTCATTACGCAGGCGGCCTACGTGCGGCGCACTGTCGCGCCGCTGATGCACGAAGACGGATTCGAACCGTGGCTCACGCGTGAAGGCCGGGGCGAATTGCAGCGCGACCTCAAGGAATACGCCAGCCGCAACGGCATTCGTTTGCGCGTGGTGAGTCTTGACACACAAGTCTTGCTCGATACGGCGCCGGATGAAGACGATGCGACTACTCATGATGCCGAAGTTCTGTTCAACCAGAAAGAAGTGCGTGCCGCCCTCGGTGGTGAAACCAACTCCATTATTCGCGGCAACCTGCGCGACCAGTCGTCCACCATGTATCTGGCGATGCCGGCCAAGCGCGACGGCGTGGTTGTCGGCTGCGTTCTGGCGACTGCTCCTGTTTTGCTCTTAACACCTGCCGTCAAAAACTTCGTCAGCAACCTGGCGGTTGTGATGGGCGGCATTCTCGTTCTCACCATCACGTTGTCCGGTGTGCTGGCACAGCGCCTATCGCTTCCGGCACGGCGACTGGAAGAAGCCACACGGCAGTTGGCAGCAGGCGATCTTTCGGCACGAGTACTCATGCACAAGCGCTTCATTGGGCGCGGCGACGAAATGGATAGACTGACGCGCGAGTTCAACGCCATGGCCGAGCGTCTCGAAGCAATTGATGAAGAACGTCGCGCTTTTTTGGCCGATGTGTCGCATGAGCTGCGCACACCTTTGTGCGCCATCAAAGGCAGTGCGGAAACGTTACGCGACGGCGCCTGGCAAAACCCGAAAATGGCGCCGAAGTTTGCGGGCACAATCGTCGAGCAAAGCGACCGCTTAATTCGCCTTGTGGGCGACTTGCTCAAGTTGGCACGCTTGGAAAACCAATTGCGCGACAGCAAAGCGGTTGCGAGTACTCACATCGATGCCGCAAGCGTGTGCGAGCGCGCTCTTAGCGCCGTGCGACCGCTGTTCGAGGAACGCGGCGTTCACACCAAGTTTGAATGCACCCTGAAAGAACTGCGCGGCGACGGCGACTTGATTGAACAACTGCTCATCAACCTGCTGGCTAACGCGGCCCGCCATTCGCCGTCCGGCTCAACCACGACGCTTCAGGCGACACGAGAAGGCCACAACGCGCTGCTGCGAGTAGTCGATGAAGGTTGCGGCATCGCTCCCGAACATTTGCCAAAGCTGGGGCAGCGCTTTTACCGCGTTGAAGAAGGGCGCGAACGCACCGCGAGCACGTCCACCGGAAGTGGGCTGGGGCTGGCAATTTGTCGTCGCATCGCGCTGGCACACGGTGGCACTCTGCACATCGAAAGCAAAGTCGGTCGCGGCACGATTGTTTCCGTATTGCTGCCTGACTACACCACGTAAGATGCTGTTCTCTTCAAGGCAGCAGGCGGCGCAAGTTGCGACTGGCTTCGCGGCGGCGCGTGCTTCCGCCCCGCGATTTGCCGACGAGTCGGTCTTCCTGAAACGACGCCGTAACACCATTCGCAGCGCAAATTTCTTGTTCATGGCAGGGGCCAGCCATCAGCGCCTTGGCGGCTCGGTGAACTGCACGACCGCAACGGCATAAGGGCGCAGCACAAGCGTTTGCACCGGGCTTTTGGGCAGTGCCACCGACTGACGAATGACACGCGGTTCATCCAGGATGTGCAGCGTTGCTGCACGCAGAATCGGAAAACCGCGTATGGAAAGTGTGACAGTCGTGTTGCGGTCGCGTGTGTTGGCCAGAAAGACATTGTGCGACGCCGCGGTATTAGCCGCAACGACGACGACATCGTTGGTAGCTGCGTTTCCGCGTCGTGCCGTAGCGAGTACTCGTGTGCTGCCGGGCGGCAAGAACTTGTTCCACATCCAGAGCACGTAATAGGGAGGGTAGGCCCAGGCGCGCTGATCGAGCAGGCCCCACTCGGGGTTGGTGGCGTCGTTGTGAAAAACCTGATCGGCCAGGCGCGATGAACTGCTCATGAACGTCGCCCACCACGCGCCCGCCACCATTTGCGCTGTACGCACATCGGCGGGTAGAAAGGTATTGGCGTCGCGCGTGCCATTAAGATTGGCCTGCGTGACATAGAGCGGCACGTTACGAAACTTCGAGCGATCCAGCGCCGCCGTCGTGGCGCGCAGATTGTTGATGCCGCGCGCCGCAGAAAACAGTGCCGCTTCAGCGGGCTGGATTCCACTGCCGCCGTAATAGGAAACGGAAACGAAATCGACTCCCTGTGCGCCGCCGAGCAATGCTCTTAATGTCGCCACATTGCCGGAGGATGTTGTGATGCCGCCCACGCGATAATAAGGAGAAAGCGCCTTGATCGCCCGGCGTGCACTGTTGAACCAGGCAAGGGCATTCGCGTTGCTGAGGCTGCCGGTTCCGGTAGCGAGTTCAAAAAGGCGAGCCGGGCGCGGGTTCCCTGTGTTGACGGCGCGCACGGCTCCCACAGCGAAGATGGTGTAGCTGCGCATATCGAGGCCCCACGACGGGTCAACGGTGATGGCTAACAACGGCTCCGCGCCCAAAGCCCGCACCTGTCGTGCCGAGGCGGCCAGGCGCGAGAAGTTAAAGGCCGGGCGCGCCGAGTCGATCAGTTCCGTGAGCGCCGCGGCATCGAGTCGCACCACACGAGGCTTGAGGGTGGCAATGGCACGGCGAAAAGCGGCGCTGCCCTGCAAAGGATAGGCAGCCGCTCCACTAACGCCCGGCAAAGCGGCACCGATGGCGACATTCGCCGACGTGCGAATGACACCCTGGCGGCGCAAAAAGTCCACGCTGACTTGTGTTGCACCAGCAGTGGCAGCCGGTGCAGCGGGATTGGCCGTGGATGAACCGCCCAGAGCGCCACTGCCCGTTGTGTCAGGAGAATTCCCGGTCTGCGCGGCAACGGTTAGCGGCACACCGTTACCTTCAATTTGCAGTTGATCAATAGTGAAGAAACGAGAATTCCAGGTGCCGCGTTGCACAAACTGCAACAAATACACGCCCGAGAGTCGCGGCAGCAGCGCCCCGTTTTCGTTTCTAATGTCGGAGAGAGGGATCACGACACGGCGCCAACTGGTGTTGCGCAGTCGCACCGGCACGGTAAACGATTCCTCACGTGTAGTGCCGTCGCTCTGGCGATAGTTGGCACGTAACACAAGTTCTGTTCCCTGCTCTTCGCCATCGGCGTTCAGCCAGAACGTGAGGCGTTGTGCTCCGGCCCTGGCCCATGCAGCGCCGCTGACGCGTGTCGAGGCTGAGGCCCAGGAGTTGGTCGCTGTTTTGAAGGAGAACATTCCGGCGCCGCTTGATGCGGGCGGGCCACCTTCGGATGTGCGTATCGAAACGACATCGACCAGCATCACACCAGCCGCCGGATTGTCGGTTTTAACTTTGTCATTGCGCGTCCATCTCTCGACACCCGATTCAAAGTCATCAATAACAACGGTGCTCGATGCGGCCTGAACGCGCCCGGCACCCATGAAAAAAAGCGTTGCAAAACACGCACAGAAGAGCAAGCGATACAAGCGAGCCGTCGGCTGTGTGCGGCGGAGCCGAACCTGTCGGTTCAATTGTTGCAAAAGCTGTAGCGGAAGCTGTAGCGGAAGCTGTAGCGGAAGCTGAGTAGGCTGTGGCATCAGAGAGCAAAGACTCCTCACACGGAAAGGGAAACCGTGCCATAGTATAGCGGTGTGCGCAGAAATCGTCTTTTCAGGAGACGCAACAACGTTATGGGCATGGCGCGTTTATTGCTTCGTAACAAGCACACATTTCAAAAAGGAAGAACCCTATGTCACGTGCGAAAAACGTTTCGAACGCCGAAGCGAAGCCGCACCGCAACGCGAAACAACGTGGCGAAACCAACTCCCGTGCCCGCAAACCGGGCGCTTCGCCGACAGTCCCCAAAACGCAGCGAACCCCTGGTCGAGCCACTGGCAAAGAACAGCAAGCCGCTGCGCAGGCATCCCGAGTACTCGATGAACCCGGCATGGTGGCCGGTACAGGCGCACTGGGGGGTGTTCCTGCGGATGCCGTCAGGGCAGCGCCGCAGCCATCGGTGGACGACGCAGCACGACACACCGATGACTTCGCGTTGCTCAACCCGGCTGGCCCGGAGTGGATTCAGCAAAATTTCACACAAAGCGATACCTGGCGCGTGCTGCGCATCTTGTCGGAGTTCGTGCATTCGTTCGAGGTAATGAGCAAAGTTGGGCCGGCCATTGCTATTTTTGGTTCGGCGCGTCTGGCTCCGGGTAGTCGCTACTACGAATTGGCGCGTAAAGTGAGCGAAGGTTTGTCGCGCGCCGGTTGGGCCATCATTACCGGCGGCGGCCCCGGTATCATGGAAGCGGCCAATCGCGGCGCGCGGGAGGGCGAACAAGTACTCAACGGAGGCAGCACGCCCGCAAGCCCCGGTGCAGCCGGACGCTTGTCTGTCGGTTTAAACATCGAGTTGCCCTTCGAGCAAGGCAGCAATCCCTACGTCGACCTGGCTATCAACTTCCGCTACTTTTTCTGCCGCAAGACAAACTTCGTCAAGTATTCGTCGGGCTTTGTCATTTTGCCGGGCGGCTTCGGCACGATGGACGAACTGTTCGAGGCGCTGACACTTGTGCAAACTCACAAAATTCAGAATTTCCCCATCGTCTTGATGGGCAGCGAGTACTGGGGCGGCCTACTCGACTGGATACGCACCACCATGGTTGAAAACGGCACCATCTTTCCGCAAGAAGCCGATCTGCTCCTGGTCACCGACGACGCGGACGAAGCGGTGCGCTGGATATTTGAGCGCACACGCCAGGTGCGTCACCCGGTAGAAAACACTCGTAGCGGCACGGGCTTCGTTTCGCCTTCCGCCGGCATACCGCCGGGTGCAGTCAGAGCCTCGAACAACGGCGCATCCCACACCGCAAGGGCACCTCAAACGAAGAAGGCACAGGCGGCGTCCACCAAGCCGAGCCGGAAAGCAACACCACGAAAAGCACGAGCAAAGTAGGGCACAGGCTATGATCGCCAATGCACCCTGTCACGGTCGCGCCAGATGATAAAACGCCAAAGCGAAAGAAGCTGTCGCGGCGCTCGCGGAAACGGTTCGAACATGGTTCCATGCCGTCCAGGTGGTGAGATAGCTGGCCCATAAGCGGGCGCCGTCGTGCTTAGCGGGATTAGCCGCCTCCAATGCCTGGTTCATTGGAACATTAAACACCACTGTGACCAGCAGGACACCTACTAAATAAAGCACGCTTCCGGCGAGCAGGTAACGAGCGCCGGGAGCATTCCACTGCAACAGGGAAGCAAGCAGCGCATATGCACACGCAGCAGCCGTGCCGAAGAAGACGGCGAAGAACAACGGATTTAGAATGGCGACATTGATGGATTGCATGGAGGCAATTCCCTTATCCGGTGAGAGTTGGCCGAGGGCTTTCATCACACACACCGAAAAAGCAAAGAACAGCCCGCCCATCAGGCCACAACCCAACACGGCACACAGCGTTACAGGAAATATGGCTTTCATAAATTGCACTCCAATGGCATTCATTTCGTCGCGTCGTCGCGTGGCATGTCATCATCGCATGGCGTGGCGAAGCTCGTCAAGTAACGCACAACTCGAGCTATCTCACCCAGGCTAACTCGACACAGCAAAGCTGCGCAACGTCGCAGACGCTCATGTTTCCAATCTTCAGGCGGCTATAAAAGCAAGCCGAGCACCGGCCACAATTGGCAGCAAGTCGACACACTATAGCGGCCAACGGCTTGATGGCTACATGTGGTCGCCCGGAACCCCAAGCGTGAGCGCGGGGCTAAACGTATTGGTGCGTTAGCCCCGCGCTCACGCTTGGGGTTCCGGGTGGCCTTGTATTCGTTAACTGCTATATCTGTTATCATGCATGATATGAATAGGGCCAAGATATTGCAATGCCTGCCATTGCTACATAAGACCTTTTGCATAAGTGCGCTTCTGTGCAACCGCGCCCGTGAGGCAGCGGGCTTGCTGAAGCGAATCAGCCTCCCTCCTACGGGCGCGGTTGAGAAAAAAGCCCTCGCCAACACTTAGGCAAGGTCTGTAGTTTATTCAGGTGCACATAGATGAATTTTCATTTCTTTCAGCGAGTCGCAACGAGCTTGGTCACAGCGGTGTGCATTCTTGTCGTGCTGCACATCACGTCGCTTGCGGCGAGCGCACAGAGCATGATCTTCCAGGACGAATTCAATCAGAACACACTCGATACGAATTCATGGGAGGTCTATTCAATTTATGAATTGATGCACCGCACGCAGTATGGAACCACTCCTACAATGCAGAGTGAGGCCGGGTCTGGTTTTGCTCGCTTTTACATGGACACCTACACGCCCGATCCAACCTGGCGTGGGAAGTATGTGCGGGGCACCGGTTTAAACTCGTATCTTTGGTTCGGGCGCGGCGGCGGCGTGGAATTTGAAGCGCGCATTCGCGGCACCAATGTTCCGCGCGGCAGCGTCTTCGCTTTTTTTCCGTACGGCGACAAAGACCCTGGCCCCGGCCACCTCAATGACGAAATCGACTTCGAGATGCTGGGCAACTTTGAGCCGGATCGCATCTGGTTCAACATATTCAACGACGGCCAGTCGGCAGAGGATTCGCTTCCGGTTCCGAACTACAACCGCAATGAGTGGTCGGTTTACACAGCGCGGTGGTATCCAGACCGTGTGGAGTGGTATGTTAATGGTCTCCTGATAAAGACGAACACAACGCTCGTTCCCGACGACCCGATGCAGGTGCATTTGAACTTCTGGGCCTCTGATGGCTGGCCCCATGCCGACGACAAAGCCACACTCGTTCCCGTCAGCAATCCGGTGCAAAACACCCGCTACTACTTCGACGTTGACTATGTCCGTGTGCGCTCGCTGGCGGATCCCATCCAGGTTATTGGGCCTGGCGGCACAGGCGGCGGTACAGGTGGTTCCAACGGTAGCAGCGATGCAGGCAGCCCGGTTGTCGGAAGCGGTAGTGGCCTCACGGGAATTTATTACCGTGACACAACCTTGAAAACTTCGGTCGCCAAACGCGTCGATCCCCAAATCGTCTTCGACTGGGACAATTACTCACCCGGCTCCGGCATTCCATACGACTCTTTCAGCGTGCGCTGGACAGGACAGGTGCAGGCACAGTACACACAACCTTATACGTTTCACCTGGAAAGCGATGATGGCGCGCGGCTGTGGGTCAACGACCAACTTCTTATCGACAACTGGCGAGACCCCGGACTCGTATCAGGATCTGGAACCATCAACCTGATCGCCGGAGTCAAATACAACATCCGTCTCGAGTACTATGATGTCACCGGGATGGCCCAGGTATTTCTGAGTTGGAACGGGCCTTATACATCAAAGCAATTCATTCCACAAAGCCAACTGTATCCAACGACTGGAGCACCTGTCGTCGTTGCCACGCCGGTCTTTTCTCCCGATGGCGGCACGTATTCAGGGTCGGGCACCGTTCAGATAATATGTGCCACACCCGGCGCCACGATTCACTACACCACAGACGGCAGCGACCCAACGGAAAATGATCCCGCCATCCCGTCTGGAGAGATAGTGCCGATCTCGGGAACATGCACCTTGAAGGCGCGCGCCTACTTGTATGGATACGCTCCCAGCGCCGTTAAAAGCGCCACTTACACCATTGTCACAGACCCCGCGCCGCCCGGCCAGGATACCTTCAACGGCGGTGTGGCGGCAGCAGGTAGCAAGGCTATCAAATTGAAGTTCAACGCGCCGCTCAACGCAACGGTCGTCAGAGATAAAATTCGTTATAGCGTCACCGTCAGTGGTGCCGCATTGACGATTTCCAAAGTGGCCTACAGCGGCAACGCGCGAAGCGGCGTCGTGACTCTCACCTCCAGTCGCATTTTGAAGCGCGGCGAGACAGTCGTCGCAACCTGGCAAGGCCTGCTCGACAAAACCAACAATCCACTGCCTGATGGTTCATGGAGCGGCACTGTTAGATAATCTGCTTCCGCTACGAGTACTCGCCGGCGAGTACTCGTAGCGGACGGCACCAGCAAACGGCATTAGACAAAGCGAGCGCCGGCGCACTTACGTTACAATCAGGACTACGCAGGATGTTTTATCTGTAGAGGCGAGGTTGCCTCGCCCTGGGCGCGAAGACCGCGCCCCTACGAAACATTGAGATGCTTTTGCCTAAGTCCTGACAAGTTTAGCGTGCCTACCTGTTCCGGCGATCTGCTCATTCTACGAGGTTGAAATGCTAGGCGTTGATGGCAATTTCTCGTGCGGCGCGCAGAGCTTCTTCCAATCGAGTCGCGGCGGTTTCGCGCTGTTGGCGGCGCGGCAAGTCGCGAATGTCATCGAAGCGGAGAGACTTGCCGTAATGCACTCGCACGCGGGCCAATGTGGGGCGCGGAATGGTCGTCCCGTAGGGCACTACATGCTGCGTTCCCCGCAGGCCGACCGGCACAATCGGCACTCCCGAGCGTAGCGCCAACAGCACAACTCCGGCGGATAGTTCCTGCATCACGCCATCGGCTGCGATGCGGCCTTCAGGAAAGACCACAACAGCCTGCCCACTGCGCAGCAGTTCCTCCGTGAAGCGCAACGCGGCGCGGTCTGCTTCCCCTGGTTCAACAGGAAACGCCTGGCAAAAACGGATGGCCGGCCCCAGAACGCCCATTTCAAACAGTTCACGTTTGGCCATGAACCACAGCGGACGCGGCGATCCGTTCAGGACAAAAGGCGGATCCGAATCGGATATATGATTTGGTGCCAGAATGAAGGGGCCACGACGCGGCACGTTATGGCGCCCCGTTACGCGCAGTCGGGGCGCGAGAACGCGCATAATAACCCGCAATAGCACTCGCGCCCAGGGATAGACGGCGCGATAGGCATCTGACGAGCGCACAGGTAAAGGTAGTGTTTCCGATTCCGTCGTGGACGGATTGGATGCCGCGTGCTCAAGCCGAGATGGCTCAAGCCGAGGCGGTTGCCCACTGCTGCTTTCGGTGTCCTGCTCCGTTTCGTGAGTACTCATGAAGTCGCCTGAGACCGAGCGCCTACTCGTCCTGCGCGCCCAGCAGCACGCGCGATAGTTCATCGGCTGTTGTGAGGCCGCGCGTCAGCTTGTCCATGCCGTCGTCCCACAGCGTGCGCAGTCCGTTTTGCTGCGCCAGACGACGCAACGAATCGGCGTCCGTCTTTTCCATGATGGCACGGCGAATGTCGCTGTCAACAGTCAACAGTTCAATGACCGCCATGCGCCCGCGATAACCGGTGTGCCCGCACTCTTCGCAACCAGTGCCGTAATAAATTTTGGTGCCCTCCGCGAGCTTGAAGCGGATGGCGGCTTCCTGGTATTCCGTGCTGTTGAACGGCACTTCCGCGCGGCAGTGGCGGCAGATAAGACGCACCAGGCGCTGTGCGAGACAACCTGCCAGACTCGATGCGATGAGGAACGGCGCCACGCCCATATCCTGCAAGCGCGTCACGGCGCCGACCGCCGAGTTGGTGTGCAGAGTACTCAATACAAGGTGCCCCGTTAGTGCGGCGCGAATGGCGACTTCCGCCGTTTCGGTGTCGCGAATTTCACCCACGAGGATAACGTCCGGGTCCTGGCGCAAAATCGCGCGCAACTGCGTGGCGAACGTAAGGTCGATTTCAGCTTGAACGTTGGTTTGCGTTACGCCGGGCAATTCATATTCGACCGGGTCTTCGACTGTGATGACGTTCTTGGTTTCGTCGCGCGTGGCCGCCAGAGCCGCATACAGCGTAGTCGTTTTGCCCGAACCGGTTGGGCCGGTCACGAGAATCATGCCGTAAGAACGCCCCAGCATTTCTTTGAAGAGCACATGTGATTCGGCGGTAAAGCCAAGCTGCGTCAGGTCGGTCACGAGACTGCTGCGATCGAGCAAGCGCATGACAACTTTTTCACCGTGAATGCTGGGCAGGCTCGACACGCGAAAGTCGAAAACGCGCCCACCGATGGTGGCGCGAAAGCGACCGTCCTGCGGCATACGGTTTTCCGTGATGTCCAGGTTGGCCAGCACTTTAAAGCGAGAAATGATGGGCGGCTGTAATTCTTTGGGAATAATGCCACCGGCGCGCAACTGTCCATCAACACGATAGCGCGGCAGCAGGCCGTCTTCACGCGGCTCCAGGTGCATATCCGACGAACGCATCGCAACGGCGATTTTCAACAACTCGTTACAGTACGTCACGATGGTTCCCATGACCGGATCTTCAGTCTGGTTGGAACGCTCACCTTCGAAGATGACACCGGAATCATCCAGTATCGGAGCCGCATCCGCACCCAGTCCGATGTTTTGATGCGGTGATGGCCCCAGATCCGCAATCGCTTCCCTGGCCAGCGCCATCGTTGCGGCACTCGACGTTCCATTGACGGCGCCGTTGGTCATAGCGCCGGTTTCGGCTGTGGCCAACGCGCCGCTTTGAGCGTTGCCCTGAGACACGATAGAAAAGGCTTCCGGCGCAACTTCAAGAATTTCCATGGCCATGACGGCGCCCATGTCAACCAGTGCCTGTGCGATACCGACACCGGGCGCGCGACGCGCGGCGGCTTCTCGCACTTGCTGCGGTGTAACCAATCCGGCCTGCACCAAATTACGCGCTAACTGCTGCTCGGTCATATTAACTCCAGAAATCTGCGATGGTTCGACGTATATAGTTGAAAACTGTGGCGGCAGATCGTGGCGATAAAACTGCCGTTTTGCTCCTTAAGTGTAAGCGGCATGAGCATATTTCTCAAATGCCGCCGCGACTATCCAACAGCGAGTACTCAACTGTTGCCGCCGCGACGTGAATTCGCGCGGTAATCTCTGGCGGTTGTGCCGGTGACTTTTTTGAATGCCCCCGCAAAATGTTGGCTGGAAGAAAATCCCAGTTCCAGAGCGAGCTGCGTAATCGGCACATCACTGCACTGTAGCAATTGGCGCGCGTGCTCAATACGGTTCTGCAGCAGATAATGATGCGGCGGCACACCCACTTCGCGCGTAAAGCACTCGGCCAGATGGGACGGCGAAAGCCCCGCCATACGCGCTAAACCGGCCAGTGTCCAGGGCCGAGTTGGCTGATGGTCGAGCAGTTCGCGAGCGCGTGCCACCGCAGCGTGTCCCGCCACCAGAGATGGCGACGGACTGTGTTGCAGCAGCCGCGACGCTTCGAGCACAAGATAATCGAGCGCGAGGCAAATGCCCGTGGTGCGCTGCGGTAAATGAATGGAAACTTCTCGAATCAAGCGCCGGAAGGGCGACATCAAATCCTGCGCCGCCTCAAAGAACACGACCATGCGATTTTCCCAAAGCGGCGCAAGAAGCGGATAGCGTCGCCACACAGCGTTCAAATCGACCGCCGCGAAAAAGAAGTGGTGCCTGGCTTTCGAGTACTCGTGCATGCGATGCAGCACGTTTGGCGCGACGGCGAAGAAGCTGCCGTCGCGCAGTGTGTATGTCTGCTCGCCGCTTGCACCGGGCGCATCCCATTGCGAAACACCATCGATTTGCAGGTAAAACTCCCATACGGCGTGCGTGTGATCGCCAATAAGAAATGAGCCGGGTGCCCACTGCTCACCAATGTGTACCAATTCGGGCACGCCCTCGTCGGGCACGTCGGCATGAAAGCCGGCCAACAATCCGTTGGGCCGCCGGTAAGGTGAAGAGTCGGTCATGAAGAATTACGTATCCCTGCCGAAGATTATATACATTTCTCCGCCACTTGATGAAAGTGATGCGGCCAGCAGCCATGCAGACTATGGTCATGCAAAATCTGCTTTCTCCACCGCAACTAACCGACGAGCAACTGGGCCTGCTGCCCACCAATGAAGATGTCGCTTTTTATCGCGAGCATGGCTACTACGTGTCGAAAAAGATTTTCTCCGACGAGGAGATTGATGCGGCTCTTAGCGGCAGTGAGGCTTTCTACAACTGCGAACTGCACGAACCCGAGCCGCACATCCTGGAGAAACTGGATGCGCTGGGCTGGTCGCGTCCCAAAGGCGAATACTCGGGATTGCGCAAACACGACTACTCATCGTTCTGGCGTCGTGAGTTGGGACACTTAGTGCGGCATGCGCTGCTCGGTGGCATCGCAGCACGCCTCACGGGTTCGCCCGAAGTGCGTCTGTGGCACGACCAACTGCTTTATAAACCCACAGATAGCCCCGACAAAAAAGCGAACGTCGGCTGGCACACCGATCGTGGATACTGGAAAACTTGCTCTTCGCACAACATGGTGACGGCATGGATTCCCTTTCACGATTGCACCGAAGAAATGGGTACCATCACCATGATCGACGGCAGCTTGCATTGGCCCGATAACACAAATAAGCTCGACTTCTTCTCCAACGATCTCGATGGCCTGGAAAAAGAGTTTGTGACCGGCGGCAGACGAGTACTCAAAGTGCCGGTAAACCTGCAAAAAGGTCAGGTCAGTTTCCACCACAGCCTGACAATACACGGCAGCGGCCCCAATCGCAGCAATGCACCACGACGTTCTATCGCGGTGCATTTGCAGGACAAAGACAATCACTGGCAGGAGTTCCGCATGAAGCAGGGCCGCCTTGCCACTCACGCCAATGACAACCTGGTGCGCCAATTCGATGGTCACCCCGACTATTTCGATCCCGATTTCTGCCCGGTCTTGTGGCGTCAGCAAACGTAATCTTCAAGGCTTATGGAGCAGGCTTGCTAATGCAGGGGAATATCAGGGCCTAGCGCTCCGGGCGTAGCACGCTACGCCCCTACAAGGACTGGCTTCCTGCGTAAGTCCTCATCTTGAAATCATCAGAAAACGTTACACAACAAAGACACCGGCGAACGAGAAAGTCTAGCTGCCTCACAGCGGCTCGGTGGCAAGGAATTCTAGAACTTTAGCGGAATTTCAGCACCAAAGGGTTGGTCGAGATTTTCATCAGCGGTATAATGGCACAGGGAGCAGCAGCTCACTGATGAAATTTCGCATTTACGCCGGCAACGTCCGGTAAACACCTTCCGCAACGAAGGAACAGTTTCGCCATTGGCTTTCACAGCCACTGCGCACCCCGCACGAGTACCCGAGTACTCTTTCGCGATGTGCCAGTGGCTTTTGGCTTTTGTCTTGCACCTGGCTGCTGCGTCTTGTTTGGTTTTTAGTCTCTGTTTAGTGTTATGAATGTTTATAGCCGTCTTCTCGAAGAAGTTCGCCCTCACTGGAAAATCGCGTTCGCCGGGCTGGGATTCAGCATCGCGATGGCTCTCTTTGAGCTAATGCCGTCCGTGCTGACGCAGTGGCTGGTTGACGATGCCCTGGGCAAGAAGAATTTGAGCTTGCTTTATGTGCTGGCAGGCGCGTTGTTCGCGCTGTTGCTGGCGCGCACGGTTTCCCACTCCGCGCGTATGATGTTCCTCGGCAAGTTGGCACAGATGGTTTTATACCAGTTGCGCACGCGGCTCTATGAGCACTTGCAGAAGCTGTCCATGTCGTTCTACCAGAACAAGCGCACCGGCCAGATTATGAGCCGCGTCACCAGCGACGTGAACGTCATCGAGCAGTTCGTGGTCGAAGTCATTCGCGACGGCGTGGTCAACCTGGTGAAGTTGGTCTTCATCGCGGCCATTCTCCTTAGTACCAACTGGCAGTTGGCTCTCATCACTTTGCTGCCTACTGTGCCATTGGCGTGGGGCACCAAGGAGTTCAGCAAACGCGTGCGCGCCGGATACCGCACCATGCGCCGCCGCATGGCCGACATGAACTCGATTCTTTCGGATACCATCGGCGGCATTCGCGTGGTGCAGGTTTTCGGACAGGAAGAAACCGAAGCGATTAAGTTCCGCGCCAAGTCGCTCGACTTCCAGCAGGCCGGTCTGCTGACCAACCGCTTGCAGGCTATCTTTTTTCCCAGCGTCAACCTGGCGTTTGGCATTGGCCAGGTGCTGGTGTGGATGCTGGGTGGACGCGAAGTGATTCGCGGCAACCTTTCACTCGGTCACCTGGTGATGTTTTCGGGTTTGGTGGCGCAGTTCTATGCGCCGGTGCAGTCGCTATCACAGATGAGCAACCTGTTTGCGAACACATCGGCCAGCGGCGAGCGTGTGTATGAGATCCTCGACATGCAGCCCGAAATTCGCAGCGAAGATCATGCGGCGCCGCTGCCCAGCGTCGCCGGCCAGGTGGTTTTTGAAAACGTCACCTTTGGCTACGATTCATCCGAGCCGACATTGCAGGATATCAACCTCAGGGTGCAGCCCGGCGAAACGATCGGTTTGGTGGGGCCATCAGGCTCCGGCAAGAGTACTCTGGTGTCGCTTATTTCACGCTTTTATGACCCCAGCGAGGGCAGCGTAAAAGTCGATGGCATTGATGTGCGCGACGTGAACTTGCAGGATTTGCGGCGCAGCGTCAGCGCCGTGTTGCAGGAGCCGTATCTTTTCCACGGCACGATTCGCGAGAACATTTCTTATGGCCGTCCCGACGCCACCTTCGATGAAGTGATGGAAGCTGCTCGTGCCGCCAATGCGCACGACTTCGTCATGAAACTGCCGGATGGCTACGATACGCACGTCGGAGAGCGCGGCACCAAGCTGTCGGGCGGCGAACGCCAACGCATCTCGATTGCGCGTGCCATTCTGGACGACCCCAAGATTCTCATTCTGGATGAAGCGACTTCGGCTGTTGATACGGAAAGCGAAGTGCAGATTCAGCAGGCGCTCGACAACCTGATGGAAGGTCGCACCACGCTGGCTATCGCGCACCGCTTGAGCACGGTCAAAAACGCCACCAAATTAGTCGTCATGGAAGCGGGACGCATCGTTGAAGAAGGCTCGCACGACGAATTGATACAAAAGGAAGACGGCCTGTATCGCCGCCTGGTCGATATGCAGAGCCGGCTCGGCGCGACAATCGGCGAGTAATTTCACCCCATTTAACTACTCATGAGAGGACATATTTTTCCACCACACACCCAGATTCGCCGCGATTCGGACGGCGCGCTCATGCTTTGTCTCGATGGGCAGACGACGCGGCTCAAGGCGCCGCGTCGCGCGCGTCCGCTTTCCGAACCCGACAAATACATTTTGTTGTACAACGAGAGTGAAGAGGAAATGGGCGTGCTGCGCGACCTGGCCGAGTTGGATGAAGAGTCGCGGCAGGTGTTGGGCGATGCTCTGAAAAAAGTTTACGTCATCGAGCGCATTGTGCGAGTACTCGAAGTCGAAAAAGAAGCTCTCACCGGGCAGACACGCTGGCGCGTCGAACTGGCACGCGAGGAAGACGACGCCCCGCAGCAGGATGTAATTTTCACCGCGCTCGACCAGATGGAGCCTTCACCACTGCGCGACGGGGCTCCCGCTGCCGATGGAAACGGTTCGATGTCGAGCGGCTCTAATTCAGTGAATGGCTCGACGGCAAACGGCGCTACCTCCAACGGTGCTACTTCTAACGGCGCGACCGTTAACGGCTTAACGAATAACAGTTCCGATGGCAGTGCGGACAACGCACGCGACGACTCGAAAATTTTAAATCGCTTGCGGCTGCGTTTGAACCGCGACCGCGTTGACGGCGAGCCTGATGTCGCAACCGAAGAGCGCGAGTTTCTCATCAACGGTCAAGAGGATGTGCAAACCGCGCGCTACCCGCACATTTACATCGTGGATACCGACCGCAATCGTTATGAAATCCTCAACTGCGAGACGATGGATCTTGAATCGCGCCGCGCCGCAGAACGATTTTTCTAAGTTCCGACGCCGGATGAGTACTCGCATCACGGTGGGTTGTCGCGTGTCACGGCTGTTATAATAAAATCGTTCCCGAAGCCGTTCCAAGCAACTGATGACACAGCGTTTACCGCTATGAAACGCCGGGACATCAACCACGCCACAGGGCAGGAGAAAATTTCATGGCCAAATCCGTAGAAAAAACCGAAGTCAAAGCCCCTTTCCAGGTAACGCGCGCCAAGTGCGGGCAGTGCGGCAAAGAGTTGCGTTATGTTCCGTTCTCGTTGAACAACATCATGTGCCGCGATTGCTACGGCCTCGACCGCTACCGCCGCACCGCGCCCAGCAACATTGCGCCCGCCGAAAAGCCAATCGAAGTTCCAATGACGGATGAAGAGGTCAGCGCAGCCGCTGCGGCTTCGTGAGTACTCGCCTTGTGCTGATGAATTAAATGTGTTGCTGAATCAAATCTGTTGCTAAAGCAATGGAGCAACGCAGGTCAGCCAGCGCATCAGCGGCTTTGGCTGTGTTGCAACATTGCGTTGTAGCCTGAGATGTATATGAACATGAAATCTTTTTTCCTCTCCCTGCCTGTGGCCCTGGTGCTCACCAGTTGCAGCGCCCCCGCCACGGAAGACAACAATCCCGACAATTTTCTCAATGCCAACGCCACCTCGAGTGCCAACAATGCTTCGACAACTGCTGCGCCCACGGGTGTAGCAACGACTGCCAACGCGCAGACTTCGGGTGCTGGCAATTCGGGCAGCGGTGCATCCGGCACGGGAGCCGGCGCCAAGACCTACAAAGTGATTGACGAAGCATCGCCGGACATGCCTGCTGAGATCGTTGCAGCTCTCAAAAAAGCTAAGGTTCCTCCCCCACCCGCTACGCTGAAAGTGGCCGATAGACAGCGTGTGCGACTTATAACCTCGAAAGGAACCATTGTAGTAGAACTCAATCCTCAGGCAGCGCCGCTTCATGCGAAGAGCTTTGCTTATCTCGCGGGACGTAAATTCTTCGATGGCACTGTGTTCCACCGCTATGTGCCCGGCTTTGTGATTCAGGGAGGTGACCCGCTCACTAAAAATCCCAAGTTTGGTGCGCCTTATGCGTCCATGACCGGACAGCCTTCCGGGTTTCACGGGACAGGTGGCCCCGGCTACCAGATTCCACGTGAGTACAGTAACTTGACACATGAGAAGTTTGTGCTTGCAGCGGCACGTGGCAGAGATCCTGATTCGGCAGGCAGCCAGTTCTACATTACCCTGGAGGCGCAGCCATCGCTGGACAAAGATACACCCACTTCCGTTGATCCAAACGGCTATACGGTGTTCGGCAAAGTGGTCAGCGGCAGCGATGTCGTTTCCAAACTGCGCGCCGGAGACAAGTTGCAAAGCGCAACTCTGGTGAAGTAGCACTCTCAAAAGATGTAATGACGCCGTTTCACGTTGTTCTTTATAGCCGGCCCGGTTGCTGCCTGTGCGACCGGGCCGCTGAACTTCTGCAATCGTTGCAGCACGAATTTCCGCACGAACTGCACACAGCCAATATCGACGAAGATCCTGTCCTCAAAGAAAAGTGGCGCTGCCACATTCCCGTTATCTTCATCAATGGCAGCCATCGTGTCGCCCTGCGCATCACGGAAGAGCGTCTGCGCCGTGCCTTTTTACACACTTTGCAAAAACGCCGGACATCGCATAAATAGTCAGCATCACAACCGCCCCAGATTCAACCTTCTCATGTTGCAAAAGCCTTTCAAAATCATTGTCGTCCTCGTCCTTCTGAGTACTCATTTCGCCGTAGCAACTTCGCCTGTCCAGGCTCAAACGTCGGCATTGCTGGATCCCGTTACTTTATTGCCGCCTGCACCGCAGCAAGATGCCTGGGCCAATGGTTCAGCGCAAAAACCGAGCGAGCGCTGGCAAGGTTTTATCGAGCGGGCGCTCGAAACGTCGCCCGTCGGCGTGCGGCAAACAGCTGTGACCCCGCCGGTGCTGAAACCAGTTCCAGCAGTTCCTGCCTCTGAAGTTGTGCCGGCACCCGGGTCAGTCGCAGTTCCGGCGCGCACGACGCATGAACCATTGCGCGACATCGCACGACGCAAGAACCTGGCGCTGCCGCTGAAGAAGGCACGCATCGTGGTGTGGAAGTCGCAGCGCCGCCTGGATTTATTCGACGGCAACCAACTCGTAAAAACCTATCGCGTGGCGCTAGGCTCGCAGCCGACGGGGCACAAGCAGCAACAGGGCGATGGCCGCACACCCGAAGGGCAATACTTTATCTGCACGCGCAATGCTCGAACATCGGCGTTTCACATCTTTCTCGGTCTGAGTTATCCGGCGCTACCCGATGCTACGCGGGCCATTAACAACAAGGCAATTACATGGCGCGAGTATCAGGCCATTCGACAGCGTCTGGCCTCGCGCAATGCACCGCTGTGGCGCACGCGGCTGGGCGGCTGGGTCGGCATCCACGGCGGAAGTGATGCGAGCTTCGCACAACGCACCGCGCGCGAACGCGGCAGCAGCGATTGGACAGCCGGTTGCATCGCGCTCACCAATGCGGAGATCCGCGAAATTTATGCCGCTACGAAAATGGGCACGCCGGTTCTGGTAAAGCCATAAGGCTTGTAATCACCCAACGAACCCGAAGCGTAAGCAGGGCCTGAATACTGGCCCGTCACTCACGCTCCAGGTTCGTAACGGCAGTCAACTTCTACCGTTAATTTGCTGCAACTTCGATCTGCTGGTGGCCCGTTCTCAGAGGCTGACTCACATCGCCGTAAACAAAGTTTCCACTTGCGCCCTTTGGAAGCGTAACGTGGCCGCGCAGAGTACTCGCTTCACGCTGCAAGTTAACTTCGATTTCGCCCAACGGATGCACCATCGTGCCGCGCGCACTGGTGAGCGAACCGAGTTGTGGTGCAATTCGCACGCTTTTGAAACCGGGTTCCGCCGGACGAATGCCCAGCACTGTGGCGAAGTAGTGGAACAACGGGTGCGCGCCCCAGGCGTGGCAATCGGAGCGCGTTGGCTCCGGCATCTCAATAGTCGTTTTCAGGCCCTGCGCCTTCAATTCGAACCAGCCCTGCATTCGCGTGAAGAAGTGTTCCATCGCACCGAGCACACGATAGGTTTCAAACAGGTAATGTGTGAAATAAATCGTGGTGCGCGCCAGGTCGGTGTCGTTTCGCAGGCCGTGCGCGATGCGTTGGCGCTGCGCATCCGTCAAACTTCCGCCCAGTTCATACGCTAAAATAGCGAGGCACTGCGAGTGTTCGCTGTAATGCTCGTGTGCAATATCGTCCGCGAAGAGGCCTCGCCCTTCGTCCCAGAACGTGGTGGTTATAACTTGTTCGGCCTCGTTGGCATAACGACGCCAGCGCGCGGCCATTTCCGTTTCGCCTATCCAATCTTCGAGTTGTGCGGCCTGGCGTAACACGAGTACTCGTTGCCAGTTGTGCGGGCCGTTTACTCCAGTGCCGCCATCGGGCGCGGCGCCACCTTTCCAACCGGGCACCCAGTCCATAAAGTTGAAATTCGGGCCAAACGGAATCTGCACCATGCCGTCTGCGTTCACGAACTGGCGATAGCCGTCAAGCACGGCGCGCACGCCGTTCATGCGCTCTGCGACGAAGCTCATGTCATCGCGCCACAGCGCGAAGTCGTGCACCATTGCCACCCACCACAAAGCGAAGCCGCGCGTCGTTTGCCGCACACGCGATGGATAGCGCGACTGCGTCAGGCCGCTGTTCATGCGCGACGCATCGAACATTTGTAACGCCTTGCGTGCCAGGCGGTCGTCATGTGTGAGAGCAAAAGTCGCCAGAACTTGCAGACGCGTATCGCCGACGTATTGCAACTGCTCGTAATAGGGGCAGTCCATGTACGTCTCGTGGGCGCACATCTGCAACACGCGCACCATCAATGGCGCAACATCCAACAAGCGTTGGTCGCTCGCCCCGAAGCGGCTTTGCGGCTCCAGCGGATAACGTGTTTCGCGGATGCCGAAGCGGTGCAACGCGAGGGCTTCATCTTTGGTTTCCACCACGACTTCTACAAAGCGCCCACACTGCCACCACAAGGTTTCGAAGCAGCGGTTCTGGCCGCCGTCCGGCAAAAAGGTATCGCCGACGCCATCTTTATACCACCAGATCATGGTGAAGTATTTGCCCTCGACTTCATCACGATTGCCTTTGGGCATCTGGTTCGGCTCATCGAAAAGGGATTCCTGCCAGTTGACGCGCACCACACTGCCCGTCCCGCCCGAAGTCTCCAATTGCGGGTAAGCGCAGTAATAATCTTCCAAGTCAATGAGTACTCGGCGGCGCGTGTTTGCCGGAATCGTGACACTTCCCTGCCCGCCAACTAAAGCCTGCCACGCTGTGCTTTCGGGCGCGATATTGTCAGCGGCACGCACCGGAATTTTGCAGGTTGTGGCGTCCGGAAATTCGCTGAACAGGCGCGGCGCGTCCGCCGGAATTTCAGCGACCAGACGAACTTTCCCGACGTGCCGTGCTTCATCCAGCATGAGGGGCAATGTCCCCGGCTTCATCAGGTGCAGCGGCGAGAAGTCGTTAAGCAACTGCGGGTCGTTGCCAAAGTCGCGTTCTTCAACCGCCTGCCAACCTTCGCCGTCGCCACGCTCGAAGTCCCAGTCAAATGCATCGCCATGAACGATTAAGTTGAACCCTGTTCCCCACGCAACAATCGGGCTGCAAAATTCGTATCCGCCCAGTTTCCGGGCTTCCCACGGTGCGACGCCAGTGCCCATCAGCGCGACGTGCTCCGGCTCCTGCGGCGAAAGAATAAATCCGGGATAAACGGTCATCTGCGCGTAAGGAGCACCCGCATTTTCAGCCAACCCATGAGACCAAACGCGCGCCACAAGGACATGCGAGCCGGCTTCGAACGGCACATCATAGGTTTCAAAGAACCAGTTGTCGGCATCGCCGCGCTCGGAGCCACGCCCGATGCGAAGGCCATTCACAAAAAGCTCATACCGCTCATCCGCACTGACGTGCATGCGCACCGTGGTCGCTGTGTCCACACGGAAGCGGCAACGATACGCCGTCACAAAAGGCGGCTCACCGGCATCGGGCAAACACACCCACTTGCAGGGCCATTTTCCGGCGCGCTCACGATTCTTGTCGCCCGGAGGTGGAGCGTTCTCGACATCTTGATACGGATCGCCGTTGATGAGTACTCGCATGAGAATTTTGGTTTTACGAGAGTTCTTGCATTGCGACGACGCGGTTCTGAGTTGCAGACAGCAAAATCGCTTCAGCTACCGTCATGACTTTGAGCGCCCAATCGACGTTGGCTACGGGAGTCGCATCAGTTTGGATGCACTCGAGAAAGTGACCGCGCAAATCGAAGGCGGGGTCGGTCTCGATGTCGTTGCGGCCTTTACCACGCTCGGCGAAGTAGAGCTTGGTGCCCCATTCATTGGTGGCGGCACCGGCGCGCGTGCCTTCCACACTGCGAAAATACTGCGGATTGGAAGAGAGCCAGCTACCCTCGTGCATCCCGTTGGCACCATTGGCAAAGGCCAGTGTGACGAAGATGTGGTCGTTGCTGCGTTCGTTGTCGCGATTGGCTGCCCAGGTGCGCGCATAAACCGACTGCACCTCACCGCCAAGGCACATCATCCAGTCGATTTCGTGAATGTTAACCTCGTAGAGCAGACCGCCGGACAAATTGGGATCAAGTCGCCACCTGGATGCATTCGCCGGATCCATAAATCCAAGTCGACGCGAACACACTGAGATCAAGTCACCGAATTCACCTTCGCGATTTAGGCGCTGCATGGTCTGCACGTCGCTGCCGAAACGCGTGGCAAACCCGACCACCGACTTTACACCGGCATCCTTAACCGCAGTCGCGATGTCACGCGCCTGTTCCAAATTGAGCCCCATCGGCTTTTCGCAATAAACGTGTTTGCCGGCCCTGGCACAGGCGATGGCCTGTTCATGGTGCAGAAAGTTGGGAGACGACACCACAACGGCATCAACGCCGTCCAGAAACTCGGTGTAATCCGCGACGGCCTCGGTGTTAAGTTCTGCGGCCAGCTTCTGCGCGACATCCAGCGCCACATCGGCAACCGCTACCAGTTCGGCTCTATCTGATTGCGCGAAGTAGCGCGCATGACTGACCGCGTTAGGCCCGGCTCCAATAATTCCAATGCGTGTCATGATATTCTTGTGTGGCTCAGAAGTCAGCGCAGAAAAGCTTCGTGTAAGCCGCCATCAACCGGAATGATCTGACCCGTTGTTTTGCTCAGGCGGTTGGTCAGCAGCAAGTAAAATGCTTCGGCCTGATCGGCTGGTGTAATCGGCGTTTTTGTCAGCGTGCGCTGCGCATAGAAGTGCGCCAACTTGGAGCGCAGTTCATCATCCGATTCGCTTTCCGAGTACTCGATGTCATACTTGGCCAGACTTGAAATGACACGGTCGCGCGGGAACATGGCACTGCCCTGCACCACCGTTGCGGGCGCAACGCCGTTGACGCGCACCAGTGGAGACAACTCGATAGCCAGCTCACGCACCAGATGATTCGCCGCTGCTTTGCTCGTGTCGTAAGCCACGCTGCCCTTCTTGGCAACAACCGCGTTGGCGCTGGTGGTCAGCACCAGGTTGCCGCTGAGTCCCTGCTCTTTCCATGTCGGTAGCGCTTCATCGGCCACCAGGTAGCCACCCGTGACGTTGATGGCGAAAGTTGTGGCCCACTTCTCATCCGGGATGTGTCCGCTCGTATCGGGCGGCGCAAAGTAACCGGCTGTGACAACGATTGAATCGAAACCGCCATAAGCCAGCGCCACCTGGTCGAGCATGGCGCGGATGCTGGCGCGGTCGGTGATGTTGGCCGAGAGACCAACCGCCTGACCACAGCCGGAAATGCCGCTACCGGCCACACCAATGCCAAGCCCGACCTGGTCGATAATTTGTTGCGCCGTCGCTTTTGCCCCTTCGTCGTTGAGATCAACGCACACGACATGCGCGCCGTCTTTAACGATGCGGTGCGCCACTTCGCGCCCGATGCCCGAACCCGCACCTAAGACAACCACAATTTGGCGTGCCAGCTCTTTTTCGGGCGGCATGCGCTTGAGCTTGGCTTCTTCGAGCAGCCAGTACTCGATGTCGAACGCTTCCTGCTGTGGCAGCGCGATGTATTCATCAATCGCTTCGGTGCCGCGCATCACTTCAACCGCGCAGTTGTAGAACTCAGCCGTGACGCGGCTTTCCGACTTGTCTTTGCCCCACGCGATCATACCCAGACCGGGAACGAGAATCACAGTTGGGTTCGGGTCGCGCATGGCCGGCGAGTTGTCGCGCTTGTTGCGGTTGTAATAGTCAGCGTAGTCTTCACGATATTGCACAATGCCGTCGCTCAGCTTCTGTTTGAGCATTGCAAGGTCTTCGCTTTGTGGATTCCACTCAACGTACAGCGGCTTGATCTTGGTGCGCAGGAAGTGGTCGGGACAAGAAGTGCCCAGTTCGGCAAGGCGCTTGGCATCGTGCGAGTTGACGAAGCGCAAGATAACGTCGTCATCCTGAACCGTGCCGATGAAGCGACGCTGCTGCGACACCTGTCCGCGCAACCAGGGTAGAATCTGTGCGAGTACTCGCTGGCGCTCGGTTTCATCGAGCGTTTGATACTTTTGTCCGCCGAAGGTTTGCTCGCCCTTGTCGTGTGCCGCGATGAATCGTGCGGCTTTTTCAATGAGTTCAAGAGAAAGTTCGTAGCAGGCTTTGTCATCATTGTCCCAGTTAATGAGGCCGTGCTGACCGAGAATGACACCCTTGGCATGGGGATGCTTCTGATGAATGTCTTGCAGAATTAGCCCCAGCTCAAAGCCCGGACGCAACCACGGCGTCCAGATGACATCATCGCCGTAGATCTCTCTGGTCAACTTCTCCGAGTTCTTAGCAGCAGCTACGGAAATGGCCGCGTTGGGATGGGTGTGATCGACATGCTTGATGTTTACAAACGAATGCAGCGGCGTGTCGATGGAACTGGGGCGTGGGTTCAGATTGAAGGTGCAGTGCGAATACATGCCGACCATTTTGTCTTCGGCGGGTGTTTTGGGGCCGCGCTCCTGGGCGCGCCCATAGACGTTCTGCAAGTCGAGTAACTTTTGCTGATACAACGAAGAGAAGTTCTCCTTCTTGCTGGTGCGCAGGTCGCCGCCGGAGCCTTTGACCCACAACACTTCCACCTCTTCGCCGGTGAGAGGATCAGTTTCCAGCAGCTTGGCGCTGGTGTTGCCACCGCCCGTATTAGTGATGCGTTGGTCGCTGCCAAGGATGTTGGAACGGTAAATGAGCCGCTCGACTGCGTCCAGAGAATTTGCCTTTTCGTCGTTCCACAAGTAGTTGACGAACTTGAAATCACGATTCATGTCGTTTCCATTCCACCCGGTTAATCGTTTCGTTTTGGCTACAATCCATTATAGCAAGCTGTCTCTCTTGGCACTTTACAGCGGGCTTGAACAGACTCATTGTAAAACGAGGTGCATGGCGTTGCGCGGCAGTGTCAAGTTAAACGAACCGCTGCTGCTTTTGCCGCTCAGTTTTTCAATGGCCATGCCGTTTTCGTCGAGCAACGTCGCAGTCTTGATGTTGGGATTACGCAGCGTGATGGTGACATCTGTGCCCACAACTTGCCATGGCATGGTGCCGGTGTTGATAATCTTTTCACCCCGCAAAGTCGCTTTGCCGTCGCCGCTTTTGAATTCCGATTGCTCGGTTGTCCAGCCGGTGGGACGTATGATTGTGCCGACCTGAACGAGTACTCGCTTTGAAGTATTGAGGGGCTGATTGTCCATCGGCACAGCGAGCACGGTTGCATATTCGTTGCGCGATTGAATCGTGATGTCGCGCAACTTAATCAATCCCAATGGTTGCAGAAACCCCGATACACCCTGGGCTTTCGGCGCGTTGACGGTGCAAACACCAGCGCCATAATCGAGCTTCACTTCGCCGGTCGTGCTGGTGACAGTTCGTTTCTGCGCGTCGATGAATTTCGACAGATCGGCAACTTTGCTCCTGGCCGGATCGCCGCCATACTTGACCTCGACGCGTCCGGCGAGAAACGCCAGCGGATCGGCCACACTTTTCACAGATGAGCCTTCTGCAAACTGCGTCTGGCGATTGGGGTCGAAGCTGGCACCCTCGGAAATGATCGGCGTGGTGCGGTTAATCATGTTCTGCAGCGAGCGTTCTTCATGCACCACCACGTCGCCGCGCTTGACGTAACTCTGGCGGTAAAGCAAAGCGGCAGCGGGAAAGTTAGCTGAAATCGCGGGATGCAGCGACCATTTAAAAACGCCCTTTTGCCCGTCGGGGAACGTGTAAAACTGAAAGTAGGGATCGGAATTGTAGCCGGGGTCATCCGCAGAAAACCAGTAGTAGGTATCGACACCCGTGAGCGACTGATAAACCGCCGTTAGAAACGGCCCTTCACTCTGATAACCCAGCGGCGGCACCCACGAGCTTTCCGTAACCATCATGGGATGACCCACCACTTGCTTGAGGTTGGTCGGGATTGCGCCGGGGCTCTTCAAGGCGGATACGTTTTCAAAGGAGTCGCCAGGTTCGATGCGCCAACCCGTGTTCGGCCCGATGTGCTCTCCGCCATTGTAATATTTATTGACCGCGACAACTTCCGTCGGAGTGTATGTCCAACGCTCCAGATCGTTTAACTTCTCGGTGTCGGCTGTGATCCAGTTCGAGGCGTTGATAAGCTGTTTGCAACCGAGTTCCTTGCGGTAGTAATTTGCAATGTCAGCGTAGAAGTCGCGCTGTGTTTGGGCGAAAAACAAAATTTCGTCGCGCATGCGCCTGGCGGCTCCGCCCTGCTGCGGCTGCGTCATTTGATACACGTTCATGATGCCGGCGCGACCACTGGCGAAATCATCACCTTCAACCGCGAAGCCTTCCCAGGCTGTCTTTGCATCATCCAGCGAGCCGTAACGCTTTTCCAACCACTGTGCATACTTGCGGCGCAGCAAGTTCATCTGCGGCGGCTTGATGACCATTGATGTCCAGAAGAACAAAGAATCTTCGTTTTGAACCTGAATGATGCCCACAGCCGGGTCGTCTTTGAGCGCAATGCCGGTATACGGATTCTTGCGCGTATACAGCGCTTTAACCCATGTTTTGTAGGCATTGCGCAGGTCATCGTTGAAGAACATCAAGCCCCATAAGTCCTCAGCCCCATAGCCTTCGATGCCCCAGGACGCTTTCACACCGGCGTGACCGCCATTGGCCCAGTAGGGTGAGATCGTGCTGTAGATGCCTTGCTTTTTCATGGCCGCCACCATGCGCCAGCAACGGTCGATTTCCTCTTCGTCCACATCATTAATGTTGGCACCTTCGGCTTTGGGCGACATCGAGCCATGAAAGCGCACCATGTTGACGCCCATCTTGGCCAGCCAACGCGCGTGCCGCTCCAAATTTTCATTCGACTGCCGGTACACTGTTGTGTTGACAGCCCAGAACCGTACCGGCGCGCCACTGCCCAGCGCGAAGTCGTTGCCATCCGCTGAAAGTTTCAGGAAGCCCGATTGCCCCGCCTCTTTTTCATTAAGGTAGCGCAAATCAAGCAGCGCCTCGTTGCTGAAAGTATCCGCCCTGGGGGCAAACGTCCAGGTGCCGATTGCGGACGTGCCGATTGCAGCTTGTGTTGCGCCCGGCGGCCTGACCTCTCCCTGCGCCCGACACGAGGCAGTGAACAGGGGAAGTGCAACCGTCAGACAAGAAAACAGGATGTGCTTGAGAGCACGCTCAAAGGGATGAATCATAAAACTCCTCTTGCTGTTTGTCAGCCGGCCTACGCCTCGAAATGTTGAGCGATGGCATCGCGTAATTTAGGCACTTCTTGCAAAACATCGAAGTCTTCACTTTCCAGATACTCAATCGAAAAGTGCCCCTGGTAGCCACGGTCTTTGAGTGCGCCGAATACCCAATCGAAGTCGACATCACCTTTTCCAAAGGGCGCTTGAATCTTGCCCGAGGCTGCATCGCGCAGGTGAACATGCGAGGCGCGGTCCATCAGCCAACCGGTTTCGCGAATGTCTACGCCCTGCATGACAAAGTGCGTGGGGTCGTAAACAAGCGCCATTTCGGGCATGGCCTCACAGAAGCGGCGCGCCTGTTCCAGAGTTTCGAATGGGCTATGCACATGAAGTTCCAGCGCGAACGTGACACCAACTGCATCACCGGCAGCTTTTTGCTCCAGCAGAGTCATGATGCTGTCGGCCAGCACATCGTCCCACAGACGCTCATTGTCCGCATTGCGTGGTTGAATCGCCGCCACCGAAATTCCGAGATGTTGGGCAAAGCGCAGCAAGCCATCGATCTCATGCAGGCGCTGTGCATTGACCTCACGGCCACGATGATGCAATTGGGCGCTGACACCGCTGTTGGTTGCAATCGGTTTGAGGTTGTGCTGTTGTAACAAACCGTCAACATTCGCAATGGTGGAATCAAAATTATCAGCCAGGTCGCGCGTGTTGACATGCACCCAGCCATCAATCGTGAGGATATCGACGTTGCGAAAGCCCAGACCGGCGATGCGCTGCAGAGCGACATCCAGCGAGCTGCCGCAGGCAATGGAAGTTGAGCAAGCGATGCTCATGAGTACTCCTTTAGAGTTGTCCTTCGTCGATCATGATTTGCAGCGGGAATTTTTCTTGCTGCAAGGGTAATTCGATCTTGTCGTGCAGCCGCGCCGCTTCATAAATGGCCATCACAAGTTCAAGATCTTTAAGCGCCGAATTGCCCGCCAGCGGGTGGTCGGCGCCTTCACAGATCATGCGCGCGAACTGCTCGTAGTTGTTCTGCCACTCCGCAGAATCTTCTTCAATCGCAAGCGCACGCCAGCCGCCGGCCTGTGCATCTTGAATTTGCAGCGGCGGGTCGCTACGGTCGCCGGCGCGCCACATCCGTCCCTGCGTGCCAAAGATTTCATAATCCTGGTAATTGCGGCCTTTGACCGCCACCTTGCCGGTATGAATTTCAGCACGCACTCCGTTCTCAAACTCGATAAGGCCATACGCGCCCGACTCCACTGCATGGCCGTAGCGAAACCCCGCCTTACCCGATTCATCGGAATCGTCGGGGCGGCGGTAAATCTGGCCAAAGACCCACTTCGCATCGACATCGCCCACAAGATAGCGAATGCTGTCAATAAGGTGCGTTCCGTCACTGAGAATGTCGCCCTGGCAACTGCCGCGAATCAGTTGCACGCCGCCAATAGCGCCGCTTTCCAGGAGGCGGCGCATCTCCTGAAAAACCGCTGAGGTGCGTCGCTGATGATTAACCGCCAGCGCCGTGTTGTGACGCCGGCAGGTTTCAACCATGGCGCGGCCTTCCGCCATGCTGGTCGCCATCGGCTTTTCGCAAAAAACGCCGCGCGCACCAGACTCGGCGGCTTGAATCGTCAGCGGCGCGTGCGCAGCAGTTGTCGTGGCAACAATGACCACATCAGGTCGGGCTTCGCGCAACATCCGGTTGTAATCGGTGTAAGCCTGCGCACCGTCGTGCTGTTGCGCGAATTGTGCAGCGAGTGCCGCATCTAAATCACAGCCCGCCACAATCTCAAACTGTGGCAATGCTGCCGCACTCCGCGCGTGATAGGCGCCCATGCCGCGACAGCCGACAAGAGCAGTTCTTAAAGATGTTTGTGACATGATGGTGAGTACTCGTTAAAGGCTACGCACAAAAGCAAGTGAACGCTCAAAGCAATGCAGCGGATCAACGTCATCAGGGCTAACCACTTCCATTTCCATGATGAGATTGTCCGGGAACGGAGCTTTTTCCAGCAGCAGTTGATAGCACTCGCGCAGCGGCACATCGCCTTCTCCGAGCACTGAACCCGCGACTTCGAAATGCAGCGGGCGCGCCTCGGGACACGGTGCCACGCGATGATCTTTGAAGTGCGTTCCAACTGTAAATGGCGCCGCAACTTCAAAGGCCTGCAAAGGCCGCTCGCCGACCAGGTAGGTATTGCCGGTATCCAGAAAAATGTAGAGATGCGGCGTGTTGTGGCACAGTTGGGCCAGATCAGAACAGTAGTAGTCGCCGTGGTTTTCGATGCCGAGTGAGATGCCGGCTTCATGACACACGCCCGCGAGCGGCGCGAGCGCTTTGGAGAGCCGCTCCATTTTCTCACTGAGTGGCATGGTGCGGTCGAAGCGGTGCCCGGCGCGTGGAGTCGTAACGGCAATGGTGCTTTTCATCCACGGCAAATGAGTACTCAATGCTGTCGCGAGCGCCTGCGCCTCGCGCGCAATTTCATCGGCGCTGGCCTTGAGATAATCGAAACCGACGTGTGGCACTATTTCCATATCGTTGTCGGAAAGAAACTGCGCCAGGCTTTCGCGTTGCGCAACTTCCATTTGCTCGATGTGGCGCAGACCCACACCGACAACTTTGAGATCATATTTCTGCAGAAACTTAAGGCGCGCCTGAAACGCATCCTTGTCCAGAGTCATCAATTGGCCATACCAGGGGCCGGCAAAGCCCCACCGAATATTGCTCACGGGTCACATTCCTTTTGCTGCCCATTACGACTTTTTCTGCGGCCAACGTTGACCGGCGTTTGCACCGATGGCATCAATGTCACGCCGACCGCTGCCACTCGTTTGAGTACTCGATTCGTGCTTTTCAACTTGCGGCTTTCATCAGACAGATCTTAGACACATTGTTTCATCAAACGCAAAAGACGACACAGACACCAATATGCGAATGCACGTATGTGAATGCGCATATGTGAATGCACGTCGACACCGTGCCATCTTCTCACTGCGCGCTGGCCGCCGTGACTGCCAACAGAACCGGAACACCACGACGCTCCGCTCCGTATGTCACGTCAATGCTCTTAATCGCGACACCGGGACGTGGATTATTCCACTGCATCGAATAGGCAACCGCCGAGTACTCGGTTCCTGTGTAAGGCTTTGTCCACGCGATTTGCGCGCCCGGAATGGCCGTTGGTGTCTTCTGACGGAAGTCGTCTATGTCGATTTCAGCGTACACCGGAACCGTGACCTGCTGGCCGTCGGCATAGTTCACGATGTAACGCGCCATCTCCAACTTTTTGTTTTCGCGGCGTTCCTGATCGCTGCGACGATTGTCGATGCGCGCCGTGTGCAGAAAGAAGAGCGCGTCGGCTTTGGTGTTCACCGGAATGCCCTTCACTTCCTGCGGCAAGTTGTTGGGCACACCGTTGCCGCCCAGCATAATAGCGGTCGGCACCGGCGAAGTCGGGAAATCATAAATCTGGTAGGCCACGCCGGCAAACGTTTGACGGCCTGTGGGCAAACCTGCAAATGTGAAACTCGCGTCGCCAAACCAGCCGCGTTCATTGCGATATTGCGTTGCCTGCTTTCCAATATCAATCGGCGTGTAACGCAGATTCGCACCGGCAATCACTGTTTTGCCGCTGGCAAAAGGAGCTTTCAGGTTGCGCAGCACGGTTGAAAAAATGGTGCGCTTCTTGGCGGCGTTAAGCGGCACGGCTTCAGTTTCCTTGAACAGCAGGTTCGCCAGCACAATGCCGCCATTGCCGCGTGGATACTGCATCATGCCGCCGATGTTGAGCATCGGCTTGACCTTTCGGTAAAAATCCGCCGAACGTTGCGCCTTGAGATAAAAGTTATCGATGCCGATAAGGCCACGTTTATCCGGTAAATTCTGCCACGCCAGAATTTGCAGTGTGATGTCTTTGCCGGTTCGTGGCGGATTGACGGCAAAGGTCTGCGGTTCCGCGTTGGGCTCCACATCGAAAGCGACTTTTTGCTTTCCATCAAAGACCAAACCCACTCTGGTTTGCGGATTATACAGCGTATTGCCGACCCAGGTTAACTCGGTGATGGTCTGCGGCCTGGGCAATGTAAACGGGATTTCAGCCGGGCTGCCGTCTTTGGGCGCCTCGAAGTTGTTAATCAATTGCCAGGCATCGGCTTGAAAGAAGTTGTTAACGGCATTTGGAAACAAGAAGTTGTCGGACGCACCAAACGGTGCCACGTCTTCGTAGTCAACGATGTAGGAGTAGGCATCGGATGCGAGGTATTCGTCCGCCGTCCAGCCGTTGATGCGTTCTCCCGACAGCATCACAATATCCCCTGAAGTCAACCCGGAAGTCAGCGGGTTCCGGGGTGTGGGAAACGTCACGCGTTCACGGCGGAACGGGCGAATCATGTGTTCGAATCCCACAATCTTGTTGTAAGACTCCAGCCCCTGGGGTGTTAGCCCGTTGAACACGATGTAGCCGCCGCGTCGCATGAAGGCATTGACTTTTGTCATGTTATCCGCCAGCAACTTCATGTTGGCCGGTGTCGCCTCGACGACAGCCAGTTGCACATCGGGCCTGCTGATCGCCTGTAATGCGTCACCCGCCGTTGAGTACTGCAAACCACCCGCGTCCAGCACCTGTAACAGTTGAGGATTGTTCACCGCCGTCGCGACCTGGCGAAACTCCAACTTGTAGGCATTGCCGTAGCGAACAAGGTTCATCAGTAATTGCTGTGCAACAGGATTGCTGGCCAGGCGTGCGCCCACTTCTACCTGGCTGAGCAGCAGCAATCCCTTGCCGGTGGGAACTTCTACCAAAGCTGTGTTTTGCAGGCGCGGGCCAACCTGCAACAACGACTTGGCACCGCGCGTTGGTTTTACATAAGCATTGCGATACACGCTGCCGCTTGGCGCCCAGGTGAAGAAGTCTTTTTGCTGCAAGGACACAAAGGCCGGATGAGTCGCGTCTTCGATGAAAGCCGTGCTGCCCGAGATCGTGCCCGGCTCCATCTCAGCCGGTGTGGCCTGATATTTCAACGGATTGTTCTGTTCCAGCACAATCACGGTGCGGCCAATCGAGGCATAAGCCGCCAACGCACTGGAGGTGCTTTGTGTCGTGCTCAGCGCGTCCGGCCCCACGATGAGTACTCGTCCCGCGGGAGGAAGGTTTTCCAGACTGTTGGCTGTTGTGAAGCCGACTTTGTTGCTACGCAGATAGTTCGCCACGTTGCCCCTGGGATCGTAAACCACCAAAGTGCGCGCATTCAGAGCAGCAACAGGAGCCGATTGCGTTGCCGGATTCTTTAATGCAACAACACTTCTCTGTGTAACGGGGCGCTTCTGCGCATGAGAGCGTGTTTCAATTTGCAAAGTCATCTTGCCGCTTGTAGCGGCGGGCTTGCGGCTGCCGCTTGTAGCTGCTGGAGAAAGTCTCGACGCCGGCGTCGCAGCACGAGTACTCGCCAGGCCGTTCAGCGACACTTGAGGCAATACGGAAACCTGTTTGACATCACGAAAGATTTCTCTGCCGCCCGCCGAGAGTGTCAGCACCAGTTGGCCTTCCTGACGCGTTGCAACAACGGGCATGATCAAGGTTTCATCGAACTTGCTGTTGGTGCCGGGCGCCACGTTGTGCGCGGTTGTTTTGGAAGACACACGCTTGCCGCCCACAGTGAGTGTGCGTGTAAAGGTGATGGCATCGGCGTGCTGTGTGTCGTTGAAGATACCGAATGTGCGCTTCACCTTTTGGCCGGAGCCGAATGTCCAATCATACTGCCGCACAAACACAGCGCGCCACGCATTGGCGCCATATTGATTTCGGGCATTCTCTTCACCAATCCAGAAGTGCCAGGCCGCGTAGTGTCCACCCCAGCGGTAGCCCTCTTGAAGCATGCGGTAAATCATACCGGCGGCGGGCCTTGCCTGCTCTTTGCCCAAGAAGGTGCCTTCGCCGCCCCACATGGCGTAATCGGCGGGGTTAATGCCTGTCGCAAAGTAATCTTCACCGATAAAGCGCGGACGTTTTTGATCCCAGCGCCAGCGGCCACGCCCGCCACCTTCGGGATAGGCCTCGTAAGCGAGATCCGGGTAGCGCGTGTCGTTCTGATTGAACACGTAGTGATCGCCATGTGTCGGCAGCGTGTTCTCTTTCAACGCGCCGCCGCCGTCAGTCATCACGCTGCGCGTCGGGTCGGCAGACATCACGGCATCAGAGGTTTTAGCAATTTCACGCTCATAAGCATCCATGTTCGGGCTGTTGCCCAACAGGTTGATGAGGTTGATGTAAGCGAATTCATTTTCGATGCTCCAAATCTGAATTGAGGCATGATTACGCTCGCCGCGCACCTGCGCCACACATTGATCGCGCCAGTTGCGCATCAAGTCCATCTTGAGTTCAGAGCCGCCATTGCGTTTACGCGCTTCCAGATCGTCCTCAATGAACTTGTAGCCGATAACTTCACCGTCCAGCGGCGATGTGTTGCGTCGTATCACCACGCCACCGGCATCGAAGAAGTCCAGCGCCCGCTGGTTTTCCAATCCGTTCCAAACATGAGCCGTGTCGCTGGCCTGCCCCGCTGTGCTATAGCGTGAAGTGCGCTGATTCTTGCGGCGATAATCGGCCAGCCACGCCTCCGGCGTTCCGCCACGAATGCCGATCTCAGCCCACAAGTGCCACACAACGCCGTTCAGCGTGTACTTGGTTTTGTCGGCGCTGAGGCCCCACTCACGGAAACCGAAGCGCGTATCGTTCACATCGACCGGCTGTCCGTTAATGCTGACGATGGTGCGCAGGTTGTACATGTGGGGCGTGCTCGGCCACCACAACTGCGGGTTGTCCCACTTGTCGGCGATGTTCAGAGTACTCGTGGTGCCCGCCGCAACACTAAATGGCTGCGGCTGAAAGGTTTTCTCGATGGTGCCGGTCTTTACGTTCACCGCCTGCCACTGCAACTCGCCCGACATGGCCGTTGCCGTCGGGTTTTTGAGCGTTACTTCGGCTGCCAGTTCTTTGCGCGCTACCGATGGCTTCACAAAAATATCGGAGACATAGGTTGGCCCACCGACTTCAAAAACGGGCGTGTTGAGAATGCCCGACTGGAAAGAGTTCCACACAGGATAATCCAGGTCCATGAAGCCTTTGTTGCTCCACTCCAGCGGATACTTAAAGTTGGCGCGCAGTTTCTGCGGCCTGGCCGGGTCGGCTGCAAAACCATAGTAAGCATCCCGTATGCCGACCCAAATTTCATTCACACCGGCCTTGATGCCGGGTGTTACATCGATGCTGAAGGCAGCAAACGGATTCTTGTTAAAGCCACAATAGACACCATTGACATATATCGTGGTGTTAAGGTTATTCAGTGGGAAATAGACATTGAACGAGCGCCCAATCTGGTTTGGCGGCACGTTGATTCGCGTGCGATACCACAAGCGATGCGCGAAGATGAGATCCGGGCGCGCCTTGTTCTTATCGCCCGGAACCGGGATTGCTTTCCAGTGCGGCTCGGCGGGAAAGTCTCGAATTGGGGCGGCGACTTCGCCGGGCGTGTTGTCATCGTGGCGCGCCACTTCCCACATGCCGTGAAGCGGCACCGCAGCGCGCGCACCGGCACTCGTGGGCGCCGGTAATTGAAACACATGGTTGGTCGCCTGCTCATCTTGCGCAGTGCGATAATTCTCACCCGGTTTGTATTTGCCATTGGGATGAAACGTCCCTGGCGTGATGAGAAGCGCGTCGGACGCATAACTGATGTTGCGCCACTCGTTCTTTTCGTTTTTCGTTTTCGGTAGACGTATTTCCAGCGTGTGTGCGCCGGCTGCCAGTTGCTTTTGTCCCAGTTTCAGCCAGCCAATATCAGTCCACAACGCCAACTCGGTTAAATCGAGCGTCGGCACGTCGGGCGCGACGGTTGTCCATTCGCCGCCGTCGAGGCGCCAGTCGAAGCTCGTGCGCGATGCCTCAAAACCGATGCGATTCCATATCTCGTGCTCTGCGGCGCGCGCGGCATTAAAATTGTAAGAAAGCAACACGCCACCTTCGGGTGCATCCTTTTCCACTTTGTCGTTGCCGATGTTAACGTGCAGCCATTTACCATCGGAAACAAGCTCGGCACGCCCCGTGCCTTCGGCTTTGGGTGTGATGTTGGCAGAGGACGTGTTCTCGCTTTCGATCCACACGAAATTGGTGCTCGGTGCTTGAGCGTTTGCCACACCGCACACCGTCAGCAGCAGGCCATAAAGCGGCAGCAGCCATTGTTGGGCAGTCAATATACCACGATAGATGTGATTCTGTTGTCTCATACCTGAGTTCCTTCCTTAAGCCCCGGCGTCTTTAGGTTCAGCATTTGCGGGAGTTTCAATTTTGGCCGGATGACGACTTCTTTCGCAGCGGCGAATTTCGCAGCAGCGAAGTCCCCGGTCATCTGCGTTTCTAACTGCTTAAAAAGCACCTGAACGACCTCGGCTGGATCGTATTCCATGCGGATGATTTCATCTGCATAGCCGTGCAGCACAGCCGAACCACGATTGGCGTGTGTCGCCACGAAGACATCCTTGTTCACAGCGATTTGGAGTCTGGGCAAGGTCATCAAAACGCCCTGAGCCATTAAGTCGTTTGTAATCACGATTCCATCGGGCCTGGCACCGCGCCCGGCACCGCGCCCGGCACCGCGCCCGGCAAATACATCCTGAGCCACCTGAATGCCCTGGAAGGTTTCACTGACTTGTACAGAGGAGCCGTCGGCGCCCGGTCTGCCATAACGCACCACCACAGAAGCCCGGTTCGACTTCTGCGTCTTGGAAATTGCCGGCAGTTCTTCCAGGTCAACATCGATTTTGTTGCCGCTTTGAAACTCTTCCCATTCACGAGTACTCGAAAGCGTCTTCCACAGTTCAAGGCGGCGGCATCCCTGCCTGAGCAGCGCCTCGACACCCATACGCACAACGTCGCGCCCATCGAAATTGACTGTGCACGGGCTATCGGGAGCATAAGCGGCAAAAGCGACCAGCGGCACACCTTGTTGCACCAGCCATTGTGTGGTGCCGCGATCCAGCCCCATCGTCAGGATGCCGTGAATTTTGCCGCTGCGAACATCCGCCATCAAGCCGTCGTGCAGGCTGACAGTGCTACCTTCAGTGGGCGTAGAAAAATGAAAACTGAGGAGCTCTTGCCTGGCCGCAGCACGTTCTTGTGCACGCTGCACCAACAAGTTCCAAAAATCGCGAATACCAGGCCGCAAAGCAAAGTCCGGCGGGCAAATGACCACGATGGTGCGGCGCATCAAAGGAGACACAAAAATGCCGACACCATGCCGTCGATAGACCACGTTGCGGCCTTCCAGTTCACGCAGCGCACCGTCTAGCGTGGCCTTGCTCACACCGAAGCTATCGCATAGCTCAAGCACCGTCGGCAGCTTCGATTCCGGGCCGAGGCGATGTGCCAATTCGCTCAGTCGCGTGTAGGCTTCCTGCGACTTGGTTAAACGCCAGGAGGAATCACGCTGCATCTGTGGAGTGTCTCAAAAAAACAGGACACTTCTATTATACCCATCGTGCAGACGGGTTAAACAGGTTGCACAGCGAGAAAATTTGTGAAAAAAGCGTGACCCCGATAGCCAATTGCTACCGGGGCCGCAGGTGCTACTCTTCGATGAGGTAATACAGAGTACTCGGGGTCAGCGAAATGACTTTGTTCTTTGCCAACTGCTGCCGGGGATAGCCGTTGAAGTCGAGTGCCGTAACTTTCAATTGTGCGGCATCGGCTCGCATCAAGCTGACGGTGCCTTGCAAGTTGCGCACGACCAGAGGCGCAGCACCAAGATTTGTAATTTCGCGCAAGCCCTGAGCAGTGTTGGTTTCCCAACCGTAGTTATTCTCCTCCGACATCACTTGCAGCAGCATACGGCGCGAAGTGGCCAGTGGCCTTCCATCCAGCGATACCAGCATGATGGTGCCGAATTCCATTGGAGAATTGAAGGTCACGTCTTTGAGTTGGATGGCCCCGGCGCCGCGCAGAAAACCGGTGACGGCTTGCGCTTGTGGCGCATTCACCAGCACTTTGCCGTTGCCATACTCCCAGGTCAACTGGCCGGTCTGGCTCTTCACCACTTGCGCTTTGCGGTCGATGTATTTGGGCAGATCGGCGACTTGAGATTGGCCGCCTTGTTCGGAAATCGTCATGCCGACTTTGCCAACTAAAGGCGCCAGTGGATCGATGCTTGTCACCTCGGTCACTGGCGCCGTTGCACCCGCCGGAATATCTCGGGCGCGGAACTCATCGAGGTTCACCGGCGCGGAAACTGGAGTGCCTTTGAGTGCCAGCAAATCGCTCAGTTTAAGTTGCGCGTCCACCACTTTGCCGGCTTCGCGCACCAATCCCTTACGATAAAGCAGCGCGGCTGCGGGGAACTGGCCCAAACCAACCGGCGTTTGAATAGAAAACTTGCCGAGGACTTCCTGCCACGATGGGCCGCTCAAGGCAAAAAAATAGAAGCCATCGGTGCCCTGCAACGCGCCGTAAGCTGCACTGAGCAGCGGCATATCCGCACGAAAGCGATTCGGTGGCAACCAGTTGATTTCGGTGATTGTGGAAGGCTTGCCGTTATACTGAATGTCCATCAGGGGCAAACTAAAATCGAGCGCGCCGCCGGCTTTTTCCGGATCAAAAGACACCGCTGCGCGGTCATCATACTTATCGCCTTTGCTCAGCGAGTAACCGGCACGCTCACCTTCGTGGACGCCGCCGTAGTAACCATGTCGATCCATGAAGTCGGCCACCGTGTTGGAATACTTATCCAGCGGCCCGAGTACTCGTGCATCGGCTGTGATCCAGTTGGAGCCGTAGATTAGCGCCTTATAACCCAGATCTTTGCGCAGGTAAGTGATGGTGTCTTCAAAAAACTTCTTCTGGCTTTCCATCAAGAAGGTCGCCGTATCTTGCCCGCGCAAAGTTTTCTGATCTTTGATAGCCCACAGCGGGATGAGTCCGACGCGACCTTGCGCGACATTGTCGTGTTCGTCGGGGCTGTTCCACTGCGTCAGCGCTGCCTGAGCCGAGCCATACTTGCCGATGAGCCAATCGCCAAACTGCTTTTCCAGAATCGCCATTTGCGGCGCGGGAATGTTGTTGGGAGTGAATGTCCAGAAGAGATACGAGTCTTCATTGACGAGTTCCGCTGCGGCAACAGCAGGGTCATCGCGGAGTGCGATTCCGGTGTAAGGGTTTTTAGTCGTAAGTAGCGCCCTCCACCAGTTGCGATAAATCTGCTGAAAATCCTGGTTGAAGAACAACAGCGCGAACGGATTAGCCGTTCCCGGCGCAGGATAGCCGGGGAAACCGCTATTCTCGCGCATTTGAATCCACAGCGGAAAGTAAATCGAAAGCGTGGTGTAGATGCCCTGGCGCTTCATGGCCGAGACAAAGTAGAAATACTTGTCGAGGTATTCGGTATTGACCTGACGAAAATCGTCGCCCCAGATGCCACCATGAATGCGCACCATGTTGACGCCGCGCTTGGCGAGATAGCGCGCCAGATAATCGACGGAAGCCTTGTCGAGGTTGACCAAACCTCCGCCCGCATTTACAGCCCAGAAGCGCACAGTCTGATGGTTGTTGCCGTGCACAAACTTATCGCCACGCGCCTGGATAAAGCCGTGTTCACCGGCAAACTTTTCGTTGAGTACTCGTAAGTCGATAGCGCTGGGCCTAAAGGTATCCGGGTCGGGCTCAAACGGAAACCAGCCCTGCGGGGCGCGGTTGTATTTTTCACCGGGCTTCAATTTGCCACGCGCCGTGAACGGCTGCGTCGTGAGGATGAAGGCATCGAAAGCTGCCGCGCCGGTGTTTTGCAGCAACTCGATGCGCAACGTGTGTTGCCCTTGCGTCAAATCCGCTGTGCCGGCGGCAATCCAGTTAGCCACAACGAACTGGCGAATCGGTGCGTCATCGAGCAATGCCGTGTTGCGCACTTCGGTCCAGGCGCCATTATCGAGGCGCCAGCGAAACGGCCCGTGCTGCCAGAACTTACGCGCGTAAAACGAGTATTTGCCGGCGCTGGGCACCGCGACATCATATTCAAGAAACAGTGTCTCGTTGCGCTCGCCGCCGGCACCAATCCACCGGCCCTGCGACAGAATGGCAGCTTCCTGTGCGTTGGCCGGCGCAAACTCACTTGTGGCCGGGAAGTTGGTGGCCTTCGGGGTTTCGGCTTCCCACCATACGTAGTCTTGCGTCCGAGAGGTTTGAGACGAGATTTGAGACCTGCCTACTGGAGTGGACGTAACCTGTTCTGGTGTCGTGTGTGCGGGGCGGCCTTGCGCACAACCGGGTAACACACGGAAGCCCAGACCAAGCGCCAACAGCATCGCCACTCGTTGAGTCCGCGCCCCAAAAAAAGTAATTCTTCGAATCATTGCTTTACCTCTCCGCCAGTCTGCACGTATCACGACGCCGGAACGACATCCGTATAGCGCACCAGTTGCACAGCATTGTCGCGGCAGATTTGCTTGAACGCCGGATCGCACAACGCCTGTCGTTCTGCATCGCGCTCGCGGGCTATGGCACCGGGCGGCACACCTTGCATAAACATCTGCCGCATGTCGGCTTCATCTCGTCCCGGATGTGTTACCAGCACATAGGCACCCGGCTCCACGTTTTGCAATTGTGCCTGCCAACGTTCAACAAGATTTGTGCTGGCAGTTTGCACCGGCGGTAAGCCCTGAACCGAAACCGCATCGACCAACCCCTCGCGTTGCGCGAATACTCGGATGCGCTCGCGCAGCCCGCCGATCCAACTCACGCCCATGTGCTCGTCGATGTAGGAAACTTGCAGATCGGCTGCGCGGGCACGGCGCAACTGCGCTTCAATTTCGGCCATTGCTTCGTCGGCGCTGAAGCCGCGCTGATGTAACACCTGTGGCGATGGCCAGAAGTAACCATTTTCATCCACTAACGACGGCACCTGTTCGGGGGGCAGAACCGGCCCCCATTTCACCTCATCCCATTCCGCATTCAAGGTGATGTGCAAACCAAAACAAACGTCATCGCGCCCCGCGAACAGTTTCACAGCACTTTCGAAGGCCGGCCCCGGTGCCATGACCGAAACGTTGCGCAAGGTGCCGCTATCGCACGCTTGCGCAACGGCGCTGTTGGCGCTGGAGCAGGAGCCGGCATCATCGCCGCGTGTGACCAGTTGAATGCGCGTATTCATAGCGTTCTTCTTACAGATACAAGTTCCAGTGATGCCGCGTAGCTCGATTGTTGCAATGATTAGAGAGAAGCCGTATTGCGCAGGCCAACGACCGTTGTTGTCCTACAGGAAGGCCGTGCGCTTGGCGCAAAATGCACCAGGCCCATTTTGGCCAGGCTCATTTAAGGCTGACCGGCTGACTCTGCGCTTTGGCCCAGTTCAGGGTCGCAGCAAATTTGGGGTAATCTGCCGGCTTATCGTGGTAGCTTTGCATCAAACCCCAACTGCCCCACTTCGACCACTCGCCCACCGAAGCGAACATGCAAATCAAGCCACCACCGTTGTCTTTCCATGCGTTAAGATACTTCGTGTATAGCTCGCCCATGCGCGCGCTGCGATTGGCCTCATGGAATAGCTGCGTCAGCGCCTCGTTGTTTTCACCGCCCTGAATTCCTACAGCGTGCTGACCGGCTTCGTAAGCAATCATCTTCACGCCATATTTATCGGCCACCTTCTTGTTGTCGACGATCCATTTCACGGTTTCGGGCAGCGCTTTTTGCTCCAGATGATCGAGCACCTGATTGACACTCCACGTCGAAACTGTGGCGGCGGTGAGACCATCGCCCTGCTGGGGAACGTTAAAGCTCAGGTAGGGCGCAATCGCAAGTGCGTCGGCGCTTTTATAGGCATCTTCGAATTGAAGAATCTGCTCCGAAACATAAACGTTGGCCGACTGCGAACCGAGCACGCGCACCAGGCGTTTGGAAGCGGCTTCACGTCCGCCAAATGCCCCATCCCATATTTTGAAAATTTGCACTGAGCGGCGCGCCGTGTAGTGCCAACCGGCTTCCCACGGCTTGTCACCGAGCTTAAGTTCCATGCCTTTTTGCCCGGCCCAGCGCGATTGCTCGAACTGGCCGTTCCACAGCTCATTCGAGTACTCGATATAAACACGCCGCGCCGGATGCAGCCTGTTTTTCACCAGGGTGGCAAAGTTGCGCACGTAGTCATCATCGGCCAGGTGCGGCATGCAAAACCACGGATCGGCACCCAGGCGGTTGCTCAAGTCAATCATCACTTCAAGAGGAATGCCGCCGTCGCGTGTCCACGTCGCGTTTTCAACCTTTGGCCGGTCGGCCCACTTCTGCTGCTTCGAATTGTTGGTGTTCATCCAGTCCATGAAACGCAGCACCGTCATGCCACGCCAACGTTGAAGGAAGATGGGGTGAAACACCTGCTTCTCATACGACTGCTCAAAGCCCGGCATGACGACACGAATGTCGCGCACGTAATCGGTGGGGTCCGTTGCAACCAGGCGCAGAAAAATGCTGCCGCTTCCCTGCGCTTCAAAAACCATTTTGCCCGCTGCTTCCTCAATTTTGCGGCCATCCCCACCGACATCGAGTTGGCCCTTGCCCTTGTAGAACACGGTGTAACGACCCGCCGGCGCATGTTTCACCGTGTTCATCGGCGTTTCGGCCCACGTATCAGGCTCCAACTTTTGGACCCAGCCGCGCTCATCAAGTTTAAGCTGTGGGCCTTTACCCCAGGCCTCGCCTTTTTTCTGGCTGATCCATTCACGCGACAAGCGAAACACATCCACGAAAGGCAGTTCGCTATTCCAATCGGCAGGGCCGTTGAGGTTGATACCCGCGCGGGGCAGCGCCGGGTCGGGGGATGGTACGGGCGATGTTGCTATTGGCGCAACGATTCGCGTAGAAACGGCTGCGGGTTTATGACTGTCAGGCTTCGCGGCACCTGGCTTCACGACGCTTGGCTTCGCGGTCGATGGTCGTGCGTTTTGCGCGTTCGCATTGCATCCTCCGGCCAATGCTGCCATTGCCAGCACCAACGCCTGTGCGAGCAAGGTGTGAAGGGTCACGACTTCTCTATGCATTACGCCCACTCCTTTCCAATCGTGCGACAAACGAGTACTCAGCCACTGTGCCACAGATCGGACGCATCGCGAGGCAGCTTCTCTTTGCTGCTCTCGGCTAGAATGCAGAACGCGGTCTCGATATGTTATGCCAGATCTTTCCGGCGTAGAATGTCGCGCCCTCGCATCCAGTTTTCCAGCAATAAGGGCCACGTTGAAAGTGCTGCGTCCTCTTGCGCCAGGCCGAGTCCGTGGGCTCCCGGCGCGTAGATATGCATTTCCGCCGGAACACCTGCCGCACGCAACGCCAGATAAAAGAGCACGCTGTTTTCAGACGGCACTGCCAGGTCGGCATCGGTATGGAACAAGAAAGTCGGTGGCGTTTGCGGCGTCACGTGCGCCTCGTTCGAGTACTCGTTGACCAAAACTTGCGGTGCATTGGGCCCTAGCAAGTTGTCACGCGAACCGGTGTGTGCATGAGGCCCCTGGAAAGTAATGACGGGATAACCCAGAATCGCAAAGTCTGGTCGTGAGGAGACGCGTTCAATTGCATCCGGGGACGCAGCATCTCCGTTGTCGAAGCGAGTACTCAGATTTGCCGCCAGGTGCCCGCCTGCCGAAAAGCCCCAGATGCCGATGCGTTGCGCGTCGATGTTCCACGATGCGGCACCTGCACGAACTGTGCGCAGGGCCCGCGCGGCATCCTGCAATGGCGCGGGCTGGCCATAGCGCGGCGCAATGCGATAGCGCAGTACGAAGGCGGCAATGCCCCGTTCGTTGAGCCAGCGGGCTACTTGTTCTCCTTCGTGGTCAACCGCGAGAAAACCGTATCCGCCGCCGGGACAAATGACCACAGCCGCGCCATCTGCCTTATGGCTCGCCGGAAGATAGGAGGTAATTGTCGGCTTATCCTGCTCCTGGTCGCCGACAGTACCGGGAGCACCATGCAGCCACAGCAAAATGGTTTGGGAAGTCATTGTGTTAACAGGTTTTCAGAACGGCACCGAACAAAGCAAGCCTTACAGGCAAGCCTCGACGGCCCGCCACAAAAACAAAACTACGAGCGCACTTTCGCAACAATGGGGACGTAGTTCTGCGGCGGCACTTCGCCGTTCATCAACGTCTCAAGCATAGCGAAGATGGCCTGCACGACCTGGGACGGATCAATCTCCACGAGTGTCAATTCCTCTTCATGGCCCATCAACACAGTCGAGCCGCAGTTGGCGTGCGTGGCAATCTTTACATCCCGACCCGCCTTGACCCCCAGTTTTGCCAGCGCGATCAATGCGCCGCGCGTCATGAGGTCATCATTGATGACAATACCGTCCGGGAGCGCTTTACGTGGGGAACTGAAAACTTCGGTAGCGATGCGGTAGCCCTGCTCCTGAACAGATTCAGTGGTAACGGCGTCCGTGTCACCCAAGTGGTCGGCACCATAGCGCACCAATTTTCGGTCGAATGCCAGTCCATGCGTTTGCAGAGTGTCGGCAAACGCATCACTTTCCGAGGTCGGGCCAGCGGGGTTGGCGAGTGGACGTCGCGGCGCCGCCGACTGCCAGAACGCGAGATTGTGACAGCCTTGTTGAATAAGCTGGACGGCACCCTGGCGTGCTACATTCTCAGAATCAATAGCAACTAAATAGCGCGCCGGACCGGCGAAAGCGACGTTGGAAACGCCTTGAGCTTCAATCCAGTTGGCAATTTCTTTATCCAGGCCGACCGAGATAATGCCTTGTACGCATCCAGACTTAATCTCCTGAATGAGTCCATCGTGCAGGGCCACCTCGCGCTTGTCGGATGTGGTCGGCATCGAAAGATGAAAACTGAACGCTTCAGCGCCTACTTCGGCGCGCTGCCGCATTTGTTCAACCAGCAAATCCCAGAACGGTGATACACCCGTGATACCGAAAAATGACGGGTCGCAAATGAGGCATACCGATTTCTGGTGTAGAGTGCGCGAGACATAGACGCCAACACCGTGCTTGCGCACAATGAGCTTTTGCGACTCGAGTTCGCTAAGCGCGCTGTTAAGTGTGGCAACACTGACGCCCGTCATATCGCACATGTGCAGGACGGTCGGCAGCTTGGCGCCCGGCCCATACTCATGCACAAGCTCACTCAACTGAGCGCACAGATTCTGAAACTTAGTACGACGATTAACACCGGCAGAAGAATTACGCACAGGTAGAATTGCCTTGAATTATAGAACACTGAAACACTACAAGTATACCCGTTCGCGGCGCCCATTCTGCAAGCCATGGGCAGACCGCACGGGCCTCGTAGTGAGACACCGCAGAGCGAGCTTTGTTGTGCTTGTGTGCATTGTCGTGCGGAAATAAAGCATCTACGAGGAGAGAAAAGCCTCTCCGCCGCTTCCAATTCTTGGTAAGATCAATCGAGTACTCCCATAATCGGTTCAAGCACCTATTGGCACGCCGCTTCAATCAACTTTGGACGCACCGCAATAAACACGAACTTCGGCAACGAATCTCGTGAACTTCTTCGTGATGCTTCGTGATTGTGCCTGCTGGGAAAGAACCTTTGATGGGAATTCAGTGTGCCGATTTTATTCTCGCCATGACAATGTCGCCTGATGCGCAGGCGCACTCTGCTTCCTGTGATACCATGACTACAATCTCATACACGACTCTTCGGTTTATTGTGTTGTTTGCAGCCCTGCTCTCGAGCGCTTTGCTCGCACCCAAAGCCGATGCCCAAAGTGAAATCAGTTCGCTATCGGGCCAGTGGCGCTTCCTGATGAATGGCCCTAAACCGGGAGTTCAGCAAGGCGCCCTGCCCGATCTGCCGTTCAACGATACTATCGCCTTGCCCGGCACCACGGAAACGCGCCGCAAGGGATCGGTGCAGGGTTCAGGTTGGAGCGGTGCCCTGACGCGTGTTTATCGCTTTGAAGGGCCTGCCTGGTATCAGCGCGAGATTACCGTTCCGGCACACTGGCGCACCAAGCGAGTGACACTCTTTCTCGAACTCACCAAGTACACGCAGGTGTGGCTCGATGACAAAGCGCTTGGCGAAAACTCTCTCATTACCGCTCCGCACGAATACGTGCTGGGCACGCTACAGCCCGGCACGCATCGCCTGACGATTGCTGTGGACAACACGCGGGCTCCGGCTCCTGGCGACAACCACCAAACCTCGAACAACACGCAGGGCAACTGGAACGGCATTCTTGGACGCATGGAACTACGCGCCACAGACGCGGTGTGGCTGGACGACGTGCAAACTTATCCCGATGTGGCGAAGCGCGTCGTAACCGTCAAGGCCGTAATCGGTAACAGCAGCACTCAATCCGGCAACGGTTTTGTGACCGTTGCCGTGAAGGGCAAAGGCGTTTCGACCCAACCGCTAAAAGTGCCAGTTACATGGTCTAGTGGTGGAGGAGCCGCTGAAATTGCGGTGCCGCTGGGTCGAAATGCTGCTTTATGGGACGAGTTCAATCCGTCTCTTCATGTGCTGACAATCAAGCTGCAATCTGCCGGCAGCAGTTCTGCCAGCAGTGATGAACGCAGCGTGACCTTTGGCCTGCGCAACTTTGCTACGAAAGGTTCACAATTCGCGATCAATGGCCGCACGACGTTCTTGCGTGGTCGGCACGATGCCGCCGTCTTTCCCCTCACCGGGCATGTGCCGATGGAAGTGGAAGGCTGGCTCCGCTATTTTCGCATTGTTCGCAGTTATGGTCTCAACCATGTGCGTTTTCACTCGTGGACGCCACCGGAAGCAGCTTTTTCCGCCGCCGACCAGATCGGTGTTTACCTGCAACCCGAGCTGCCTTTCTGGGGCGACTTCAACGAGCAAGTGAAAGCCGCGCTTAAGCCTGAAGGGCACAATATCATGCGACGTTTCGGCAACCATCCTTCTTTTGTGATGTTTGCCCTGGGCAACGAAAACCGCTTCAGCCGTGACATTATGGCCTCGGTGGTAAGTGAGTTGCGCGCGCTTGATAATCGGCACTTATACACGCAAGGGTCAAACGCTTTTGCGTGGGATCCTCAACTGCAGCCCGGCGATGATTACTTAACGTCAGCGCGAGTTAAGAACAGCCCGCAAACTCCTTCGCGCAACGTGCGCGGTTCGCACGCGGGTGCTGACCACGCCGATGGTCATGTGCAAGCCGGGCCGCCAAACACAATGAAAGATTACGCCGAAGCGATCTCCGGCATACCGCGTCCTGTTATAGGTCATGAGGTCGGTCAGTACACGGTGTATCCGAACTTCCGCGAAATTTCCAAATATACCGGCGTCATGCGCGCCCACAACTTCGAGTATTTCCAGAAGAAATTGGCGGACGCCGGAATGCTCGATCAGGCGGATGAGTTCTTTCGCGCTTCCGGCGAGTTGTCTGCGCTGTGCTATCGCGAAGAGATTGAAACCGCGTTGCGCACGCCCGGCTTTGGCGGCTTTCACTTGTTAGATTTGCAAGACTTTCCCGGACAGGGCACCGCTCTGGTGGGTATGCTCGATGCCTTCATGGATTCCAAAGGTCTTATTACACCGGAAGAGTGGCGACAATTCTGCAATTCGACGGTGATTCTGGCGCGCTTCCCAAAATACACTTGGACATCCGGCGAGCGCTTCAATGCCAATATTCAGGTCGCACATTATGGCGAAAATGATCTGCCTCGTTCAGTTTTGACCTGGACGCTTCGTGAAGCCGGCGCAAAGCCCGCCAGCAAACCACTCGCATCCGGGAGACTTCGGGCCGCGAATATCCGGCAGGGCACACTGTCGACGTTGGAGCCATTGTCCGTGCCGTTAGCGGTTGTCAGACCAATGCGATTGAATCTTGAGATTCAGCTTCGCGGCTCAACAATCAAAACGAGCTACCCACTGTGGGTTTATCCGGCGCAGGTTTCTACGCGCGCTCCAGCCGGTGTGACAATAGCGCAAACACTGGATGCGAGTACTCGTGAAAGACTGTCCAGGGGCGAGCGTGTTGTGTTAGTGACCAGCGGCACAAAGCCACTGGCGCGAACCGTGGGCGGAGGCTTTGCCACCGACTTCTGGAACTTCCCGATGTTCCACAACAATCCCGGCACCATGGGGCTTTTGAGCAATCCCACTCATCCGGCGCTCGGCCAATTCCCCACGGAGTTCCATTCGAACTGGCAGTGGTTCAACCTGGTCATGAATAGCCAGCCTCTGATTCTTGACGCCTTGCCAAAAGGTTATCGCCCGCTAGTGCAGGTCATTGACAACAACGAACGCGTTCACCGTCTCGGCCTTATCTTTGAATTGAAAGTGGGGCCAGGCCGCTTATTGGTTTGTGCTACCGATCTGCTGGCCCAGCAAGACAAACCCGAAGCTCGCCAACTGCTGGCCGGCCTGCTGCAATATGCGGGCTCCAATCAGTTCAATCCGCAGACTGAAGCCACGATGGATCAAGTGCAGGAGTTGTTGCTTCTTGTAATCCCCATGAAGGGCAAGGCGACGGCCTCATCGCGAGCCAGAGGCTGGCAGGCACAAGGGCCGGAGCAGGCAACGGATGGCAACGACTACACCGAATGGCGCGCCGAGCGTCAAGCATCCGGCGAGCAGTGGTGGCAGTTCACCTTTGACGAGCCGCAAAATTTGCGTGACGGTGAAATTCTGTGGAGCGGGGAACGGTCTGGCTACAAATACCTGGTGCAGGGTTCAACGGACGGGACGACCTGGCAAGTGCTCAGCGATCAACGAGACAATGCTTTGGCCGGTGCGCGTCATAAGCTCTCTTTTTCCGCCACAGGTATCCGCGCAGTACGCGTTTCCATTACAGGATTGCCGGAGCGTGCAGAGGCCGGTATCCGCGAAATGAAGTTCTTTCAGCCGGAGCCGGAGGACGCTGCTCTCCCACAGGGCAGATGAGGGTAGAATGATAGCAACATCATCCAACCTCATAAAAGATGTCGCAAGACAAGCACCTCGTGGCGCTAATCGGAGCGATAAAACCGCGCGCGAACGATTTCCTGAAAGCATTAAAGCATTGCAATGGTGAATTGATAACGAACATTATCTCTGTGGCACAATAGAGATAATGGATTTAGTCCACCTGACTGGGCCAATGGAGAAGTTATATTTGAAGGGTGCATCACAACTCTAGAAGCCGTCTCATAACCATCTGCACTAACCCGGAGTGTTGGTTGCCTCAGAAGCAGACAACGACTTGTCTGCTGGGCGGCTGTGAGCCACGGGCCTGCATGGCCAGAAACAAGCCCATCGCTCACGCTCCGGGTTCGTGACAACAGCTTCACTGCTATTTATGAGACTGCTTGTATGCTCTTGTGCATGTGGCCTTGTGACAATAAAGTAAAGTGCACCAGCTTCGCACCTCCCGTCAGACGGTGGGTAACACGGGTAGCACATAAACCATTAACGTGAGTGGATTTTTAGTACCAGCTATGACAAATCGAACCTTTCCGTCACTTCATCCTTTTTACAACCTTGGTGTGATATTACTCATGGTTGCTTTGCCGACTGTCGTGCCGGCTCGTGCGCAAGCTCAAGCTCGTGCGCAAGTGAACTCGCCGCGCCAACGCATTGCGTTCAACACCGATTGGCGTTTTCAAAAAGGCGTTCCCGGAGACACCACGGCCCTGGGTTCCGGTTACATGATCCCGAAATGGCGCTGGCAAAGTGGCCGTGACACCGCGTCTCTCTCTGCTGACACGAGCGGCGTCGATTGGCAGGACAGCACGCCCGGCGACGACGTTTTCAAAGGCAGAACAGGCTTTGCCTGGTTTCGGACTACGCTCACGGCCCGCTCCACGGGTGTTGCTTCACCACTCGTGCTGCACTTTACGGGTGTAGATGACAACGCCACGGTTTACCTTAATGGTCAACAGCTTTTTTCTCATCAGGGCTGGAATGAAGCGTTCGCCGTGCCACTCACGGCTGCATGGAAGCCGGGTGCCTCCAATGAACTGGCAGTGTTAGTGGAGAACACGGCGGGACAGGGCGGTATCGGGCAAGTCGGGTTGCAGATTGGCCCTCCCGAAGCACCCGCTGCAACACGCGCGAGCTTTAACGATGCCACATGGCGCAGGCTCGATTTGCCACACGACTGGGGTATCGAAGGGCCATTCAAGATGGAACTGCCGGGTGAAACCGGAAAATTGCCATGGGATGGCATCGGCTGGTATCGCAAGCATTTCACGCTTCCATCAAGCGACAGAGGACGCCGCATTGTACTCGAAATGGATGGCGCCATGTCAAACGCCAAAGTCTGGTTAAACGGCAAAGTGGCCGGTGAGTGGGCCTACGGCTACTCTTCGTGGTCACTCGATCTGACACCATTTATTCGTTTCGGAAAAGAGAATGTGCTGGCGATTCGTCTCGATAACTGGCCGGATTCGTCACGCTGGTACCCCGGTGGCGGCATTTACCGCGACGTGTGGCTTTCCAAAACCGCGCCGGTTCATGTGGCGCACTGGGGAACCCAGGTCACCACGCAGACGGTGGGAGCGGCAACACAGGTCAACGCCAGAACCACGTTGCAAAACGACGGCACCACACCGCGCACGATGCGCCTGATTTCAACCGTTCTCGATGCCAAAGCAAAACCTGTCGCCCGCCACGAAACGCGCGCCACTGTAGCGGCGGGCGCGTCGCAAACCGTCAATGCGCAATTGGCTGTTACCAGAGCACAGCTCTGGTCGCTGAAGAACCGCAATCTCTACACCCTGGTTTCGCGGGTCGTGAGCGGTTCTCGAGTACTCGATGAGTATAAAACGCCGTTTGGCATCCGCACCACGAAATGGGATGCGCAAAATGGGTTTCTTCTCAATGGCGAACGCGTGCCGCTCAATGGCGTGTGTTTACATCACGACCTGGGTGCGCTGGGCGCGGCCTGGAACCCGCGCGCGGCAGAGCGGCAACTGCAAATCTTGCAGCGCATGGGAGTCAACGCGATTCGCACCTCGCACAACCCGCCTGCGCCGGGCTTCCTCGACCTCTGCGACCGCATGGGTTTTCTCGTGCTCGATGAGTTTTCCGACACCTGGAAGTCGGCCAAAAAACCAAATGGCTACGCGCGTTTGTTCGACACATGGGCGGAGAAAGACCTGCGTGCCATGCTGCGCCGCGACCGCAACCATCCAAGCGTTATCGCCTGGAGCATCGGCAATGAAGTCGGTGAGCAATGGACTGTGGAGGGCCAGGGTATCGCACGTTTTCTGGCCAACATCGTCCATTCCGAAGACTTGACACGGCCTGTCACCAGCGGCAACAACAATACGGCTGCGGGTTACAACGGCTTTCAAAAGACAACTGACGTTTTCGGTTACAACTACAAACCGTGGGAATACGCAAAATTTAGCACGTCCAACCCCGCCATACCAATTTTCGGCAGTGAGACAGCGTCCACGATTTCCTCGCGCGGCGAATACTTTTTTCCTGTCACCGAGCGAAAAGACCAGGGCAAATCCGACTTGCAGGTGAGTTCTTATGATCTCTACGCGCCCGGATGGGCCACCACACCGGATGCGGAGTTTGAAGGCCAGGACAAAAACCCGTTTGTCGCGGGCGAATTCGTGTGGACGGGCTTTGATTACCTGGGCGAGCCGACGCCTTATAACGCGGATTCGACCAACCTCTTGAACTACTCCGACCCCGTGGCGCGCGCCAGGGCCGAAGAGGAATTGAGGGTGCTGGGAAGAATTGCAGTGCCGTCGCGTTCGTCCTATTTCGGCATTGTTGACCTCGCCGGTTTTCCTAAAGATCGCTTCTATTTGTATCAATCCCGCTGGCGTCCCAATCTGCCGATGGCGCACATTCTGCCGCATTGGAACTGGCCGGAGCGAGTCGGACAGGTGACGCCGGTTCACGTTTATACGTCCGGCGACGAGGCCGAACTGTTTTTGAACGGCCAATCGCTGGGACGCAAGAAGAAAGGCGCCAACGAATACCGCCTGCGCTGGAACGATGTGGTGTACCAGCCGGGTGAGTTGCACGTAGTGGCCTATAAAGAAGGCCGTGAGTGGGCTCAGGAAACGGTGAGAACGACCGGCGCGGCTGCGGCTCTTACGCTTGCGCCCGACCGCAAGCGCATCACAGCCGATGGCCGAGATTTATCGTTTGTGACCGTCAAGGTGGTTGATCGCAACGGCGCCATGGTGCCAAGAGCGAAAAACAGCCTTCGCTTTTCCCTGTCGGGTCCGGGTGAAATCGTCGCCACGGACAACGGCAACGCCATTGACCTGACAACGTTCAGTTCCCCGCAGCGCAACGCTTACAATGGCCTGGCATTAGTCATTGTTCGTGCGAGGAAGGGCCAGAGTGGAAAAATCACGCTGCGTGCCGAGTCCGCAGGTTTAGTAGCTGGTGCGACCACCATTACGTCACAAAGGTCATACACGAAAGCTGCGAAGTAACATTCCTTCCATTGTGGATTGCGGGAAGGCCAGGGCCATATTCCTTAAAATGTTGAGCAGAGAACTGCACCGAACATTACATTAGTCGCGAGGAGCAATTCTAAACTGGGGCCAGAGTGCCGGTCACGCTGCTCTGTGCGAGTCGATCAAAATTCCGTTTATCAAAGGATTATTTATGAAGAGGCACTTTTACGTTGTGGCATCCTGTGCGGTTGTTGCTCTGGCCAGTTGCGGCTCAAACACACAAACAGCTCAGGCACCAACATCAGGCGGCGGCACCGCTGCGCCGACTACAGGCAGCGGCAAAACTTTGCAGTTGGCGTTTGTCACCAACAATGCTTCCGACTTTTGGACGGTAGCGCGCAAAGGCGTCGAAAAAGCCGACGCCGAATTGGACAACGTGCAGGTGGAGTTCAAAATTCCCGGCGAAGGAACTGCTGCCGAGCAAACTCGCCTGGTGGACGACCTGTTGGCCAAAGGCATTGATGGCATGGCTATCAGCCCGGTTGACCCGGCCAATCAGACGAACATCCTCGACAAAGCTGCCGGACAGGTACTCGTCTTTACCCAGGACAGTGATGCTCCCCGCAGCAAGCGCACTTGCTACATCGGCACCGATAACGTTGCAGCGGGGCGGCAGGCTGGTGAATTGGTGAAGAAGGCACTGCCTCAGGGCGGCAAAATCATGGTCTTTGTGGGCAAGATTGACGCTCAAAACGCCAAGGAGCGCTACCAGGGAATTCAACAAGCGCTCAAAGGCTCGAAGGTGCAAATTGTTGATGTGCGCACTGATGACACCGACCGCGCCAAAGCCAAATCAAACGTGTCCGACACGCTGGTAAAATACCCCGACATCGCCGGATTGGTTGGCTTGTGGAGTTACAACGGCCCCGCAATTCTCAGCGCGGTTAAAGACGCCAAGAAAGTGGGCCAGGTAAAGATCATCTGCTTCGACGAAGAAGACGACACGCTGGCCGGTGTGAAAAGTGGTGCCATCGACGCCACAGTGGTGCAGCAGCCATACCGCTTTGGTTATGACTCGATCCGCAACATGGCGAAGTATCTTGACGGTGACAAAACGGTTGTGCCGGCAAAGCAGCAAATCTTCGTGCCGACCATCGCCGTCACCAAAACGACTGTTGACAAGTTCCAGGCCGACCTCAACAAACTGCGCGGACGCGCTTAAGCCGCTTTTACGAGTACTCAGCCAACAGCATGAACACACCGATTTTGCAGATGCAGGGCGTCGGCAAGCGCTTTCCAGGCGTTGTTGCGCTCGACAATGTTTCGCTCCAGGTTCAGCCGGGCGAGATCGTCGCCCTCATCGGTGAGAACGGAGCGGGAAAAAGCACTCTGATGAAGATCTTGGCCGGTGTTTATCAACCGGACAGCGGCCAGATCTCCATTGATGGCAACGCAGTTCGAATAGCAAGCGTTAACGACGCCATTAAGTATGGCATTGGCTTTATTCATCAAGAGTTAAACGTTCTGGATAACCTGGATGTAGCGGCCAATGTTTACCTGGGGCGGGAGCCGAAGCAAGGCGGCCCGCTTCAGCTTATCGACCGTGCCACCCTGCACCGCAACACGCAGCAATATCTCGACCAGTTGGGGCTACAGTTCTCTCCGGAAACAGCGCTCTCTCGCCTCTCGCTGGCCGAGCAGCAAATGGTGGAAATCGCGAAAACGCTGTCGCTCAATGCGCGAATCGTGATCATGGACGAGCCGACCTCCAGCTTAACTCTCAAAGAAACCGACCGGCTGCTGCAAGTGGTGCGCGATCTGCGGGAAAAAGGCGTCAGCATTGTCTATATCTCACACCGTTTGTCGGAGATTACGTCTATTGCCGACCGCGTGGTCGTGTTGCGCGATGGTCGCAACGCGGGCGAGCTTGCACGCGCTGAGATTAGCCACGACCGCATGGTGAGTTTGATGGTGGGCCGCGATCTGCAACGCTTCTATCTTCCGGCAGCAACGCCGACGGCACCGGGTTACGTGCAGGTCAAGAACCTGCGCACGCAGCGCTATCCCGGCAAGAGTGTCAGCTTTGACATCGGCCAGGGCGAAATTCTGGGCTTTGCCGGTCTCGTTGGAGCCGGACGCAGTGAAGTGGCTCAAGCTCTTTTTGGCGTGGAGCCGGCGCATGAAGGCGCTGTTTCCATCGGCGATGAGGCGCCGTTCCTGCCGCGTAATGCGCAGGGAGCGATTCAGCGCGGCATTTATCTCGTGCCGGAAGATCGACGCAAAACCGGTTTGTTGTTGGACTGGCCGATTCGCGAGAATATCTCTTTGCCGGCCTTAAAGCGCTATGCGACAGCCGGGCTCTTTCAACTGGTCAACCGCAGCCGCGAGCAAGAGATTGCAGAAAGCGAAAAAGAGTCGTTAGGCATCAAAACGCCATCCGTCCTCACACGCGCCGGTAATCTCAGTGGCGGCAATCAGCAGAAGGTTGTGCTCGCCAAATGGTTATCACTCGAACCAAAGTTGATTATTCTGGATGAACCGACGCGCGGCATCGACGTAGGCGCCAAGGCCGAGATTTACCGTCTGATGAGAAATCTGGCCGATAAGGGCGTGGCGGTGATGATGATTTCGAGCGACATGGAAGAAGTGCTCAATGTCAGCGACCGCATCGCCGTCATGTGTGAAGGCGCCCTGACGGGTTACTTGAGCCGTGAAGAAGCAACCGAAGAATCCATCATGCAATTAGCCGTGGCACAGGCGACAGACCATGTGCAGGCGGTCGCGTAACATTCGGCACACGCAGAGCAGTGAGGACGTTTCCTGGCAAGAACGAGTACTCGTTATTCTCTGAAAGCGCATCATGAAAAAAGAAATTGGCGTCTTTGTTTTGCTGGTCTCGTTGTGCATTGTCGTTTCAATATTGAACCCTCGCTTTCTCAGCCCGACCAACCTGCATAACATGGCTTTGCTGATCGGGATGTATGGCATCTTCAGCATTGGCCTGGGCCTCGTCATCATCACTGGCGGCATCGACCTTTCTGTCGGCTCCATGTTCGCTTTGCAAGGCGTCTTGCTGGCGATGATGCTGAGTGCCAGGGTTTCCTGGCCGGTTGCCGTACTCGCCATACTTGCACTGGGATTGGGACTGGGACTGCTGCATGGCGTGCTCATTACACGCGTGAAGTTGCAGCCCTTTGTGGTCACGCTCTGCGGCCTGTTATTTTATCGTGGCGCCGCGCGCTTCATTTCCAATGACGAGACGAAAGGGTTCGGGGAAGCCAGCGGTTTTGAGGGGCTGAAGAATTTCATGACGGGCGACATCCTGGGCGTCCCCACTTCTTTTTTGTTGCTTCTCGTCGTCTCCGCTGCAATGGCGTTGCTCCTGCATCGCTCGGTTTATGGACGTTATCTCTATGCCATCGGGCGCAATGCCGATACGGCCCGTTATTCGGGCATCAATACGCAGCGCGTCGAGGCGGGCGCTTACATTCTTTCCGGTGGTTTGGCCGCGCTGGCCGGCATTCTGATCGCCTTTTACACCAACTCCATTTCGCCATCTTCACACGGCAATTTTTATGAGCTGTATGGCATCGCGGCGGCGGTTTTGGGCGGTTGCAGCCTGCGTGGCGGCGAAGGTTCGATTCTTGGCATTCTGCTCGGCACAGCGTTGCTGCAAGTATTGCAAAATCTGGTGAATCTCCTCGGCATTCCTTCCTCGCTCAATTTCGCCGTCATGGGCGCTGTTATTCTGCTGGGCGTATTAGCCGACCAACTTCTCAAAAACCGGCCGGCCAAAGTTTCCACCACCTGAGGCGCGCCTGTTGCGCAAGTGGCGCCTGTATCCTCAATGATGAAGCCGTAAAAATTCGGCTGCGCAGAGCAGATCGTAATTTCCCTATTGATGGGAGTTTAAATGTCGATAAGGTTAAGCCGTCTTCTGTCCACAGCTTGCGGCGTAGTAATGCTTCTGGGGTGTAGCATCCTTCCCACGAGCGCTCAATCTCAGACGCAGTGGCAGCCAGTCGCCGGTGGATTGATGACGCGCTGGGCGCGCGATGTCTCACCGCAAAACACCCATTCTGAATACCCTCGTCCGCAAATGAAGCGCCGGGCCTGGAGCAACCTGAACGGCTTGTGGGAGTACTCGATTCAGGCTAAGGACGCTCAGGAACCGGCAGCTTACGAAGGCAAGATTCTGGTGCCGTTTCCTGTTGAGTCGGCGCTTTCCGGAGTGAAGAAGCGCGTCAGCAACGAGCAGCAATTGTGGTATCGCCGACGCTTTGAGGTTCCCGCCGCATGGAATGGTCAACGCACGATCCTGCACTTTGGTGCGGTTGACTGGCACAGTCGTGTCTTCGTTAATGGCAGGATGGTTGGCGAGCACCAGGGCGGATACGACCGATTCAGTTTTGACATCACGAACGCCTTGAAACCGCGCGGGCCTCAGGAACTGGTCGTTAGCGTTTTCGATCCGACCGATAAGGCGGAGCAGCCCCGTGGTAAGCAGGTCAGCAATCCCTCCGGCATCTACTACACGCCTGTAACAGGCATCTGGCAAACCGTGTGGCTGGAGCCGGTGCCGTCCGTGAGCCGTATCACTAACCTGGTGACTACCCCGGATACAAATCTAAATGCGCTACGTCTAACGGTGCGCGCAGCCGGAGCGGGCGACAACCTGCAAGTGAGTGCGACGGCCTTCGACGGCACTCGCCGCGTCTCCGCTATTCGAGGCGAGGCCGGCACCGAACTGCGGATGCCCATTTCAAAGGCAAAGCTCTGGTCACCGTCTAAACCGTTTCTGTACCGGCTGCGTGTTGATCTGCATCACCGTGGTAAGTTGGTCGACCAGGTTGATTCCTACTTTGCCATGCGAAAAATTGCACTGGGCAAAGATGCGCAAGGTATCACGCGTCTGCTGCTGAACAATCAATTCGTGTTTCAAGTGGGGCCGCTTGATCAGGGTTTCTGGCCGGACGGCATCTATACGGCTCCGTCCGATGAGGCGCTGCGTTATGACATCGAGGCAACGAAGCGCCTCGGCTTCAACATGACGCGCAAGCATGTGAAAGTCGAGCCGGATCGCTGGTATTACTGGGCGGACAAACTGGGTCTTTTGGTATGGCAAGACATGCCCAGCGGCGGTCGCAGCATCAGCGGCAACGCCCCCGACTTGCAACGCTCACCGGAGTCGGCGCGCCAGTTTGAACAGGAATTGAAGTCGATGATGGATGGGCTGCGCAATCACCCATCGATCATCATGTGGGTGGTCTTCAATGAAGGTTGGGGGCAGTTCGACACACCGCGTATCGTCTCCTGGACGAAGAACTATGACCCCAGTCGTCTTGTTAATAACGCCAGTGGCTGGACCGATCGAAGCGTTGGAGATGTCATCGATTGGCACCGCTACCCGGCTCCCGCGTCGCCCGCACCAGAGGCCACACGCGCTGCGGTGCTGGGAGAATATGGCGGATTGGGCCTGACAATCGAAGGTCATATGTGGCAGAAGGAGGCATGGGGCTACCAGGGCTTGTATACGTTGCCACGGCAACTCACGCGCACCTACGTTGAGTTCATGCGGCAGGTTCATGGCTTGAAAACCAGTCCGGGCTTAAGTGCCGCCGTTTACACCCAACTGACCGATGTGGAAGGAGAGGCCAACGGGCTTTTGACCTACGACCGCGCTGTAATCAAGCCGGACATCGCGTCTATTGCAGCAGCGAATCGCGGTGATTTCTCGCGTTTGCCGGCAGATCGAGTACTCATTCCCACATCACAAACTCAGCCACTGCAGTGGCGCTACACTTTCGATAAGCCGGGCGAAAACTGGATTGCTCCCGAGTTCGATGATGCAAGCTGGAGAACCGGCGAGGCAGGATTTGGAACACAGGGAACTCCCGGCAGCGTGGTTCGCACGGTGTGGAACAGTTCCGACATTTGGCTGCGCCGCGAAGTAACGCTTCCCGCTTTGACCGGCGATCCGCTCTTGATGCTCCATCACGACGAGGATGCAGAAATCTATATCAACGGCGTGCTGGCAGCGAAGGTAACTGGTTATACGAGCGGCTATCAGGGAGTGGAGTTAAACGCTGCCGGTCGCGCTGCGCTCAAGCCGGGGCGCAACCTCATTGCTGTGCATTGTCACCAGACCGGCGGCGGCCAGTATATCGATCTGGGTATCGTCGAGGCCGTGAATTCATAGAGAAGACCTCTTGCACAAGTGATCTTCAACCAAGCGCGACTGCCAAAGAGCGGGCTGATAATACTTCAATAGACCACTCCTTAGCAGTCGCGCTTAGAGCATAATTCAATGCAGTTGTCACGACGCTTCTCGTAGGGGCGCACATCTGTGCGCTCTAAACGTCGCGCTCTGATGTTGGCAGCCTGGTGTCACACGAGTACTCGAGTGGTCGCAGAAAAACCTTTAGATGTCGGTCGTTGGATTACCATCCAGCGTGTGATCGACTTCTCTCATGACGCCATCGAGCGTTACGAACGCACGTACAGGGTCACCTTTTTCATGGCCGGTGCCGGCGTTATGCCGTCTTGTGCTCGTGCCAACTCGCCAGGACCATTGAACCCATCCTTTCGCGTCTGCCATGGCGTTACCCAGACCTTTCGCCCTGCTCCGCCGTCCGCTTGGGTAGACCACACTCAACGAGCACGGCGCTCCGGGACGCGTCCGAGCCTTCACGGTCGCAGACCCGCCCACGCTGCACGTTGAGATCGCAGCGCCGTCGAACACAATCACGCCCAACTTCGCCGTGACCTGTGTCATTGACTTGGCCCAGGCCCGCTCCTTATCTGGCGCAGGGTCACTTTCGCCCGCGTAATGCAACCCGACGGCCGCGGACGTAGCGCTGTCGATCCACACCGACCCGGAATCGCCCGGGGAACTGACCTCGCCGCCTGGGTTTGGGTTCATCGCATCCGGGATGATCGTGAACCCCCCGGCCTCGGTACCATCGACAATCCCGCGCGTTACGCCGCTCGTCCCGCCCGACTTCATGACGCGCATGCCAATGCGCACGAACGCCTGTCCAATCGGCCCGTTCGGCAGGTCGGCCAGGCCGGTCTCCCACGTGCGGTTTGTCACCTGGCACACGGCGCAGTCGAGGCCCTTGTCCCAGCGCGAGAGCCTGCCAATCACGTCAGCGGGTTTCGCCGTCATCGGTTGAGCGATCACGTCGCTAACCCGCGCCGGCTCGACGATCATGACATGATAGTTCGAGAGAGCCAGTGGTGCGAGCGTGCTTTGATCGAGCACAATTGCCCCGAGTGTGCCAGAACCTCCAGCTCGCGTATTCCCGATATTCAGCCCACCAACGAGTGGATCAAGGTGGGTACTGCGATTCACGAGCTCGAGCTTGGGATTCGACTCGATCACGTCCACCGGAATTTCGTCAATTTCGGTGGGCAGGCGGTCCTGCGGAGCAAGCACTTCGTCTGCTTTTTTCTCGCGCACGTGGACGCGGATGGATAGGCGGCCAGTCGGCTGGCCGTCGGAGAACTCGTAACCGACATCCACGCTATGAACGTTCGGATACTTGAGCAAGCCCTTTCGATGTTTGCGAAGCAGCTTCAGCATTCCGTCCTGTTCAGCAGCGCTAATCTCGTCAAGGTTCGAATACATGTGTTACTCCTTTGTAGGCGGGTCTAAAGAACTCGCCCCAATGCGTGCAGAATCAGATGAAGCCGGTAAGAACTTTGTTGTCCTCTAGCATTGTTCCTCGACGCTCCATCCCCAATCGGGAAAGGCACATCGAATGTAGGTCAAGGTCTCTTGGAGGCCATCAGTGGAAGTAGTTCCTGACTGCATCAATCACGCCCGTTGTGCTACCAATGCATTGTGCGAGAGCAAGCTGCGCGAACCGAGTACTCGATACGATATTTTCGGGATCTGAAACTCGTTGCAACGCCAGCAACTCGTCGCTACACCGCAGAGGGCAGCACATCAAGCCATTGCAGCGGACAAGGTACAACTCGATTCGTTATCACATCACTCGATTCGCGCGCCGGTGAACTCAGGGCTGTGAACACTTTGGCAATAAACACTCTGATATGAGTTTTATTGTCCTCAGACGTAGCGCCTCCAACGGTGGGATGTGGCCTTGGCACTCCAACGACTTGCATAACCGGCTTTCAATCCAGTGCAGCGTAGTTGACAGTCTGAGTTGATGCAATGATCAGGCAATTGCGGGTAGGCAAAGTCTTTCTTTTGTCTACCCAGGCGGAGATAATGCGGTGCGGGCATGACACGCTGTAGGATCCGGAACTATCAGCCATGCCCGGGCGCCTTTCCCGCCAATGACGGCGCCAGCAGTTGTTGCAGCCCATTAACGCCGTGTGATGCGAACACCTTATCGATCTCCCTTGCGACAGCGGGTTGCTCAGTGCGGATCGCCTCTTGCACCTGCTCGACAAGCACGTTGGGCGGATTCCAGAGCTGGTCGAGCAGAGACGGTACGCTCCCCACGAGAATTTCACGCCGGTGCTTTGCGCACTCGGTGACGAAATCCTGGAAGGCGGTGCCGAAGGCGACGGTGGCGTTGGGCACGTCCACGTAGTGGAGGTCCTCCCAGGCGACGCCCGCCGCGTCGATGACGCGGGCGTGGAGCTCGAGCGTGATACAGCCGGCCTCCACCGGCACCTCGAACGAGAAGCCGTCGTCGCCCACCGCGTTTACGTTGATGGTGAACGAGCGGCGCTCGTTCTGTCCGAGGAACGGCGGCTCCGGGAGCCAGACCTCCGCTGTCACCGGGAGAGCGCCAGGTGTCAGCGCCACGGGCGGGTCCGGCATCACGGGGTACCCTTCCTTCGAGCGGTGCCCGACAGCCAGGGCCCACGGGAAGCGCGTCAGCGGCAACGGGATCGCCGTAGTCTGTAGCTTCACGGTCGCCGTCGTGCGCCATTGCTGTCTGGTGTAGGCGAACGTCGTGCCGGTGCCCTCGCGCGCCGGCATAGGCACACCGAATATGTTGAGGCAGATGAACTCTGCGTGCCCCGTGCTCGGCCGTCCCACCGGCACGCGGTCTAGACTATCGACGAGCGTCGCGCGGGGGTAGAACGGGCGCGGGTCGTCGATGAAGACGGACCAGCGGCCGATGAAGGCGAGGAACTGCGGCGCGACCTCGATCCGCTCGATCGTGACGCCTGGCGGGAGCGAACCCAGCGCCTTCCCCTTAGGCACCGGAACCTTGCTCCCGAGGTCTGACGGGATGAAGGCCTCGGCGAGCGCGGAGATGACGGCCGAGAGCAGGAACCCGACCAGCGCACCCGCAAGCGGGCCGGCGATGACGCCGACCAGCACCGCTGATGCCAATTCGAGCCAGATCGGGAGCGAAATGTCGATGTCGGGGTCGTCAATCTCAAGGTCGTGGAGCTCGATGGTCGGGGTGGCCCCTTGAACGAGCACGGGCGTGGCGCGGAAGCGGACGTCCGCGGTGAAGCCGAACCCGTTCACCTCCCCGTGGGCGACGGCGTGCCCCTCGACGCGCCCCTCACCTAGCCACAAGTCGAGGTGCGGGACCTGGACATCGAAGTCGGAGAACGGGTCCGGCACGTTCCGGATGCGCTTATGCAGCGCGCCCCCGCCGACGGGCGACGGCGTTTCGTTGGTGATCTCGGCCTGCCCCGCAGGTGTCTTGAAATAATCGTCGAGCTTCGTGGCACCTTCGGCACGGTCGCCGTTGGTGATGTCGCCGGTGCCGCCGCGCGCGACAAACGCATCTTGCACGAAGGTGTCAATGCGCCGCTCAGTGATCATGTCGCGTGCGAGCTTGCGCACCGCGGGGTTACGCACCGTGCGCTGGAATCCGTCGTTGCTGAGCCGCAGGCCGAACGCCGATGGTGAGCCGGGCAGGAAGGGGACGGGTTGGAACGGTGGCGGCGAGTCCTCGCCCGCGTAGCGCAACGCGAGAGCAAGCGTCTGCGCGTCCACCCACACGACGCCCGGCAGCGCCTCGACGGTCAGCAGCTCTTCGCTCGGCACCCCCGGCGTCAGGCCGAGGACCAGACCCGCAGAGCGGTAGCCGACGCTGCGGAACCGCGCCGTGAGCGCCGTCTGGATGGCGCCCTCGATCAGCGGCACGAGCGAGCCGCCGATCTCCGCGGCGAGCCGACCGCGTGACGCGGCATCGAAGGTGAACGTCACAGTCGACGCCGAGAGGTCAACGCCAAACTCGGCGACACTGCGGGCGACGCCCTGTTTGTCGAGCACCGTACCCGGCTGAACGACGAGCGTCGCCGTTGCGCTCCCCTGCCCGCCGAGCAGCCCGGCACTTTTGTTAAGAGACAGGACTTCGATCGAGCTCTCGTCGAAGGTCATCGCGATCGCAGCCTGTGCCGAGCCAACGACCGGCTGGAGCGTCACGGTGCGCAGGATAAGTTGCACGCGCACGGTGCCAAACGGGGTATTCAGCGACTCCTGGATCGCCACGGGCGGCGCGAGGATGTCGGTCGGGGTTCCGGCTGCGTCCACTTCGATCGGCATTGCAAGAAGCTGGCGCTCGAGCACACCGCGAGCGATTTCCACCAGTAAATGCGGCATGGCAACCTCCTGGATACAGATGCAAAGGCATCGGCCATATCAAGAAGGGAATACCCCAACTCACTACAGGGGATGGATTTGTGAGATCACTATAACATGTCCTCTCCAGATTCAGTACCAAAAACCGTAAAAAGGATTAAATACTGGAATGCACTCAGTCTTGAGGGCCGAGGAAGTTGGTAGAATCGCGGCATCAGAGTTCAAGGAGAAGAGCGATGCAGAAGCAATTTATGGAAGAGCAGATTGCGTCAAATCTTGCGTGAAAGCGAAACCGGCGACCGCTCCATTCGTGAAGTGTGCCGGGCGCACAGAGTTTCAGAAAGTGCCTGTGACCGCTGGCCGCACTACGATGGCAGCATGCACTTGCCGGAGGTCAAGCGGCTCAAGAATCAGGAAAGAGAGAATGCACAACTCAAGCGGCTTTTGGCCGAGCACTGTCTGGAGGTCGATGCGCCCAAGGATGTGCTGTCAAAAAATTGTTAAGCGCACGACGAGGGCGGAGGTCGCCTCGGCTCTATGCCAGCGGCGATTATCTACTCGCCGGAACTGCGCGCTGTGATATCAGCGATTGGATAATCGCCAGCCTTAGCCCTAAAGCAGCACAATAACCATGTAATTGATACATCGACCGGCGAGGTATGATAGCCCGTAGGGGATTCGAACCCCTGATCTTCAGAATGAGAATCTGATGTCCTAGGCCTCTAGACGAACGGGCCAACTAAGAAAAGATGAGCGCGAGACATAAAAATCGGCAATTCCTGAAAGGATTTCGCACTGTCCGTGCAGGCTCCGTTTTTCACTCTCCATTTTGGCTGGGGAACTAGGACTCGAACCTAGAATTGCCTGATCCAGAATCAGGTGCCTTACCATTTGGCCATTCCCCAAAATCAACTAACCAATTCGGTGTCAAAGTATAACTCTTTGTGACGTAAGGTCAAGACCTGTCTGCGCCACAAAGAGCTACCGACCACCAGGGAAGGTCCCGACCGGAATCGAACCGATGTAAACGGTTTTGCAGACCGCTGCCTAACCTCTCGGCCACGGGACCATGGAATCAAACGCGCGTTGAGTACTATACCAGGGCGCCACCGACTCAGCAATACAGGTTCAGTTGCGTCAGGCACAGTGCCCTGTAAACAGTGCCCCTGTAAACCGCCACAGTAATACCACTTTCCACACGCTACCGTTTTCCTGATCCTGCACAAGTCCTTCCGTAAGTCCTTAAATTGAGCCTACTCTTGTGCGTGTTAAAATCAGTTTATGATCTCCAAACAACGATTCAGACGAACAAGCCGCACGCTGCTCAATATTATCAGTATTGTCCTTACACTGTGTCTTGTTAGTTCAGCATCGATTGCTCAACCCGGTGAGAAGTTCGCTAAAGGAGCTGCGGCTTGGGATCTGCTTGCACCCGAGCATGCCACTCTCACAGAGCGCTTTCAAAACTATTCACCGGCACCAAGATTCCAAATGGCTCGGCAAAGGAGTGGAGCTTCGACCATCTTTGTCTTTTCCCCAGCGGTGGGCCACGTCCCGCTTTGTTTGGCATTGCTCCCGATAGTACAATTCTGTGGCGCAATTATGACCCCTTGCCGGGAAACCACTCCGATCTCGCCAGACTGGCCACGGATGACAGCGGCCACATTTTGCTCGCCTGGTATGACACCACACCACGAGGGCTTCATACACGATTGTTCGATAGCCAGGGAAAGGTCGTGTGGACAGAGCAAGTTGCCGCCTTACCCTGGAGTGACGAGGTTCAAGAACGGGATGAACTCCAGCGGATCAACCTGTTGTTCTGGCCCAGGCGTGGTTGGGTAGTGGCTTACTCCACGTTTCATCGTGCAGTTGTTCAGCTTCTGGATGCTCAAGGTCAAAAGCGATGGAAAGAAGGCGTGAATCTTGTCTCCAAACCCAATGATGACAATCCAATCTCTTTGATTCAAGATTCGCCCAACAGTATTCTCGTGCTGTGGTATGAACATGGTTTCATGAACAAACCACCCACCAAAAGTGCCTTTCGGGCGCAAAGAATTGATGCTCAAGGTGGTTTACTGTGGCCTGAGTCCGTCGTAGTCGGCGAAGCCCCTGACTTCGCCATGACGACACCGCGGGAAATCAAATTAGTTCTTCTGCCTGATTCGCAGGTGCGAGCTGATTTATACCGGGGTATTGCAGGAGATGCGGTGCGACAGATCACGGAGTACCAGGCTGTCATTAATGCCCAGGGGCAGGTTCAGATAGAGCTGGCTCCTAACGACAAATAGCGGTTGGGGCGAAGCAACTATACTTGCATGGCGATGCATTACGATGTTGGCATAATTGGCGGCGGTGTCATCGGGCTGGCGTGCGCCTGGCGCCTGGCACAGGTAGGCGCACGCGTTGCCGTTTTCGAGCGAGGCAGAGTCGGGCGAGAAGCAAGTTGGGCCGCCGCAGGAATGTTAGCGCCCCAATGTGAAATGGCGCATCACCCGCCCGAAGACAGCGACACACCGGCCCGGCGCGCCATGTTCGATTTGTGCCTGCAAAGCCGCGCCCTCTATGCTGCCTTCGCCGATGAATTGTTTGATCTCACGGGAATTGATGTTGAGTTATCTCTGAGTACTCACCAGCGCGGCGACTGGCGCACGCCGGGCATCATGTATGTCGCAACAGAGGAGCAAGATTCATCCCTGGAGAATCTCCTCGCGCAGCGAAAGCAGAAGCTGGCGGTTTATGACACACTCCCATTCAGCTCTGGCCGTTATCCGGCTGTATGGCTGCCGCACGAAGGACAGGTAAACAACCGGCTGCTGGTCAAGGCCCTGCGCGCTGCAGCACAAGCTTCCGGTGTCACGATCAGGCAAAGCAACCCCCAACACGTGTCACAATTGTTCGACACTCAGTGGAGTAACAATCGCGTAAATACTGACACTGGCCTCGAAACGCAGTGCGACATCGTTCTGGTGTGTGCCGGCGCGTGGAGCGCGGAGATAGGTAATCTTCCGCCGGAGTGCAGGATACCGGTGGCACCAGTCGCAGGAGAGATGCTGGGCCTGCGCGGGCATGAAAAGTCCACCCGGCGCATCATCCAGCATGTCGTTTACAGCACGAACGTGTATCTGGTGCCGCGCCGCAACGGCCTCGTTGTGGTCGGTGCCACAATGCGTCAGGCCCGGTTTGAAAAACGTGTCAGGGTTGGCGGAGTCAATAAGCTACTGAGCGCGGCGTGCGCTCTGGTGCCCGAACTGGAGCAGTATGCATTAGAGGATTCGTGGGCCGGCCTGCGCCCTGCAACGCCGGATGGTTTGCCGATTCTTGGTAAAGCACCTGGTCTTGATAATCTCTATGTCGCAACGGGACATTTCCGCAACGGAATTTTGCTGGCGCCGATAACCGGGCAACTGATGGCCGACTACATCTTGAACGGCGTCGAGCCGCCGCGCGAGTTTCGTGCTGAGCGTTTTGCACAACATGCGGCAGAAAGCGAGCCACTATGCGCATCAAATTAAACGGCGAGTACTCGGAAACGGCAGCGGGCACCATTGCTCATCTGCTGCGCGAGTTGGAGACACCTTCGGTCGGTGTGGCCGTGGCATTGAACGGACAAGTGGTGCGCAAAGCGGAGCACGATACGGCAGTGCTAAACGAAAACGACGAGATCGAACTGATCCGCGCCGTGCAGGGTGGATAACACAATTGTCGTGGCACCCTGTTTATCCTGTCCATCCCTGATAATCTAAAAATCATGAGCAATTCTTTAAAAATAGCAGGACGCGAGTATTCGTCGCGGTTGTGGGTCGGCACGGGAAAAGGCGTCGCCTATCCTCTGATGCGCGAATGCCTTGATGCCAGCGGCGCAGAAATCGTGACGGTTGCAATCCGTCGTATTCCCACCGATGAAAAACCCGGCGAAATGTTGGTCGATTACCTCAAGGGCCTGACACTTTTGCCCAACACCGCGCTGTGTTACAACGCCAAAGACGCCATTCTCACCGCACAACTGGCGCGTGAGGCGCTCGAAACCGACCTGGTGAAACTGGAAGTCATCGGTGACGAAAAGACGCTGTTCCCCGACAACGAAGGCTTGCTGGAAGCGGCGCGAGTGCTCGTTAAAGACGGCTTCACGGTTCTACCCTACTGCATCGACGACCCCATCATCTGCCGCAAACTGGAAGACGCCGGTTGCGCCGCCGTGATGCCGTTGGCGGCGCCGATCGGTTCCGGCCTGGGCATTCGCAACGCCACTAATTTGCAGATTATCATCGAGCGCGCCAACGTGCCGGTGATCGTGGACGCCGGTGTGGGAACGGCCAGCGACGCCGCCATCGCCATGGAATTGGGCGCCGATGCCGTGCTGCTGCAAAGCGCTATTTACGGAGCTCGTGAGCCGGTTAAAATGGCGCACGCCATGCGCCACGCCATCGAAGCCGGACGCTTGGCCTATGAAGCGGGCCGAATACCGCGCAAGCTGTATGCAACGGCCAGCAGTCCGCTCCAAGGCGTTGTCGGCACTTGATACGCGGCACAACTGAGTACTCGTGAAAACGCTGCCTCGTCTCATGTTGGTCACAAATCGCCGCATCATGCAGCCATCGTTTGAGGCTGCGCTGGAGGCGGCCCTGCGTGGCGGCGCGCGCTGGATTCAACTGCGTGAAAAAGAGCTAGAACCCCAAAACTTGATGGAACTGGCGTTGCAAGCGCAGCAACTTTGCACACGCTACGGGGCGATGCTCAGCATCAACTCGCGGGCCGATGTGGCGCGAGCCGCACACGCTGCGGGCGCACACGCTGTAGGCGTGCATCTACCAGAAACCGGTATCGCGCCGTACGAGGCACGCCTCGCGTTGCAAGCGGGAGCGCTGGTGGGACAATCGGTGCATAGCGTGAGGGCCGCCGAGCGTGCCACGCGTGAAGGCGCCGATTACCTGGTATTCGGCTCGGTTTTTCCAACTGCTTCGCACCCCGGCGGCGCTGCACAGGAGTTAGAGGCGCTGCGCGAAGTCACTGCTGCGACAAAACTTCCGGTTTATGCGATTGGCGGCATCGATGCCTCGCGCATTAAGCCGTGTCGCAAAGCCGGAGCGTATGGCGTTGCCGTTCTGGGTGCTGCATGGCAGGGTGCCGCGGGGCAGGATGGCGCAGGGCGGGACGGCGCGGGGCAAGCTGGCGATGTGAGCGATAGAATTTCAGTGCTGGTGCAGGCAGTTGAAGCTACAGCGCCGGTTTGAAGCGCCGGTGGCCCGTGCTTTGCCCTGAGCGGCGCGGAACTTTGAAAAGCGATTCAAGAAACACTCCAATGTCACATTCTTAATTCCATAATCGAGAACGAGTACTCTTTCAGGTAGAAAGTCAGGCTGGGAATGAGTATAATTTTCCTCCGGCTGAGGAGGAACAAGTCGTGCCCAATTACGAATACGAATGCACGCAGTGCGCGCATCGCTTTGAAGTGTGGCAGAGCGTCGGAGAAGATGCGCCGCCCTGCCCCGAATGCAAGAGCGAAGTCAAAAAAGTGTTTCACGTACCACGCGTGATTTTCAAAGGCAGTGGCTTCTACGTCACCGACCTGCGCGCGGAAAAAGGTGGCAACGGTTCGTCGGAAGGCAAGTCCGCCGGTGCTTCCGACGAAAAAACGGGTGGCGCAACGCCCGAAGGTTCGAAAACCACGGATGCTCCATCCGGTGAAAGCAAAGCCGCCGGCACCAAGAGTGAAAGCCCAGGCGGCTCAAGCTCAGGCGGATCATCGTCCGCTGCGAAGTAGCGAAGCCCTGTGGCGGACGTGGAGTTGCCGTTCTTAAAGCCGTTTCCTGACTAAGGGCCTGTGAGTATCCGCCTGGAATTCTTTGCCGGTTTGCGGAAACAGGCAGACTGTTATACATTTAGGCAAACAAAAGCAAAGGAGGGGAAACAATGAAAAAGACCAATCGTTTTGCACTGCTGGCTATTCTGGGTGCTGTGTTGGGCAGCGCGCTCATCATGGGCTGCGGCGGTGGCGGTGACGATGCCGGTACCGATACGGCTGCGAATAACACAGCCGGCGCTGCTGGCGGTGCCGGCGAAGACACTCCGTAACCGGCCTCCACGCTGAACCATAACAAAGCCTCGCGAGTACGTCAGATCGACTGCGCGCGAGGCTTTTACTTGCCGCGGCGGCTGTAAATTTGCCGTGTGATCGGCTAAAGTTGTCAGGCGACGGTTTGCTAAAACAAGCAGACTGTTATACATTTAAGCAGACATTTGTACAAGGAGAAAAACAATGAAAAAGACCAATCGTTTTGCAGTGTTGGCCGTTCTGGGTGCCGTTCTGGGTAGCGCCCTCATCATGGGCTGCGGCGGTGGCGACGCAGAAGAAACCACCACCAACTCGGCTAACGGAACCACCACCACGACCGAAACCGACTAATCGTCCGGTGCAGCAAACAAGAAAGCCTTCCGAGTACTCGGAAGGCTTTCTTGTTTGCTGTCAACATTCTCTAGGACGGCAACAGTTCCTGCACCATCGCCTTTTCTTCCTGCAACTCGGCCACCGAAGCATCAACCTTCTGGCGGCTGAATTCGTCGAGCGGAACATCCTGCACAATTTCGACGTTCGTGCCGTTGAAGCGCGTCGGAAATGAGCAAATCAAACCTTCCGGCACACCGTAGCTGCCATCGGAGACAACGGCCAGGCTGTGCCAATCAGCGCCCGGTGTCGCTGTGGTCGCGCCCACAACACTGCCGATAATCGCATTGGCCGCCGAACCCGCCGAAGATGCGCCGCGCGCTTTGATGATGGCTGCGCCACGCTGCTGCACAGTGAAAATGAATTCGCCTTGCAGCCACGCCGTATCACTAATGGTTTCAGTGGCCGGCTTGCCGTTGATGCGCGCGTTGGTGTAATCGGGATACTGCGTCGCCGAGTGGTTGCCCCAAATCGTGACACGCTCAACCGCCGTGACATCCACACCGGCTTTTTGTGCTAACTGTGTCTTAGCGCGGTTTTCGTCCAGGCGCGTCATGGCATACCAACGGTCGCGCGGCACGTCGGGCGCGTTGTTCATCGCGATCAGGCAGTTGGTGTTGCACGGATTACCCACCACGAGTACTCGCACATCGCTGGCCGCGTTGGCCTGAATCGCTTTGCCCTGTCCCGTGAAGATGTTGCCGTTGATGCCCAGCAAATCTTTGCGCTCCATTCCCTGCTTGCGCGGCACGCTGCCGATCAGGAGCGCCCAGTTAACGCCTTTGAAACCTTCGTTGAGATCGCTGGTCGGCACGATGCCCTTCAACAGCGGAAAGGCGCAATCTTCCAGTTCCATCACGACACCCTGCAAAGCGTCCATGCCGGGCGGAATTTCAATAAGGTGCAAAACGACCGGCGTGTCCGACCCGAACATCTGTCCCGATGCGACGCGAAAGGCCAGCGCATAACCGATTTGTCCGGCAGCGCCTGTAATGGCTACGTGAATTGGTTCGCTCATAGCGGCTCCTTGAATTACGTCAGGTTCGTTTCCTCGCGTATTTTAGCAAATGCGCCGCCGCCTGCTTATCCACCAATCGACGGATGCTGCGCCTCATTCGGCTAAAGTCGCAATAGCTGCTTGACTCTCGACTACGTTTATCGTAAGTTGACGATAAGAATGAAAAACAGTAATTGCGATGACGTTTGTTGCCCGGCTCCCTCACCCAAAACTCGCTCGTTAAACGGTGACGAGCGTTTTGCACAATTGGCGCAGGCGTTGGGCCATCCGGCGCGCATCGCGATTATCCGTTTACTCAAAGAGCGAAAAACCTGCATTTGCGGCGAAATCGTCGAAGTGCTGCCGCTGGCTCAAAGCACGGTTTCGCAGCACCTGAAAGTCCTCAAGGAAGCGGGCTGGATACAAGGCGAAGTGGATGGGCCGCGTGTCTGCTACTGCCTCGATCCCGACACCTTCAAGCGGTTTCGCTCGCTGCTCGACACGCTCTAAATTTTTTGCCCTGATCCATCGCAATTTAACGATAATAACACGCACATCAAAGGAATTTTGCCATGATACTGAACGAATTTAAGTCGCTCCTCGAAGCGAACCGCGAAAGAGATTTTCGCTTGCAGCTCCCCGACCAAACTGCCGTACCGGTTTCGTTTCACATCACCGAAGTGGCGCACGTGCAAAAGAAGTTCATCGATTGCGGCGGCACCATGCGCGAGCAGCAGACCTGCCAGCTTCAGGCGTGGGTCGGCCCGGACGAAGACCACCGCATCGCTTCCGGCAAAATGGCCGACATTCTGAACAAGGCGTCCAGCTTTTTGCCGGGCGACGATCTGCCGGTGGAAATCGAATACGAAAACGTCAACATCTCGCAGTATGCGGTGGCCGAAGCCCTTGTCACCGACGATGCGGTAACTCTGCAACTAGCGACAAAGCACACCGCGTGCCTGGCACCAGAGTTGTGTATCGCTCCCGGCGCAGCGATTCCGCTCGTCGCGATTCCGCTCGCGGCCTGCGGCTGTGGCCCCGCCGGCTGCTGCTGAGTACGCGGCGCAAGCAGCATGAACGTGCCCGGTCGAGTACTCGTGGAGCGTTGACAGCGACCGCATAGACCGCTATAATGTGTCGGGTTCAGGAGAAGGAAGAAATATGCCAGCTATTGATTTACCACGTCTGCAAGCTCTCGATATGGCGCCGTTGCAACAGCTCGACCACCAGTTCGGTGATGCGATCCGCTTTGAGCACAGTGAGCGCCGCCGCAAAATCGAAGAGCGCAAGCAAAAGAAACAGAAAAAGAAAAAGCGCAAGCGCCGCCTGCAGCAAGACAACTCGTAAGTTCTGAGTTTTGAGTTGTAAATTTTGAGTTGGCGACACTACGAATTCAAACCTTACAACTCAAAATTGTCTTTGGCGGGGTAGCTCAGTTGGTTAGAGCAGCGGAATCATAATCCGCGTGTCGGGGGTTCGAATCCCTCCCTCGCTACGATGGCCGTCCTCGGCTTGCCGTAACACGGTCGTCCCCAACCTCCACCCGGAGTTTTCCTGAGATTCTCCGGGTGGAGGTTGTTCTTTTTGTGGTCCTTTTTTCGAGTACTCACATCCTGTATTTCCCCGGCTCTTGCACCTCTTTTTCACCTGTGTTATCCTCTTAAATGGTTTCATTAATTCCAGTGAAATGGAACTTTTCAGGGTGCGAAACGTTTATATTTCATGCGTGAAACAACCTTGAACGGACAACACAACGGGACAAAAGGAGTTAGAACCATGACCCAGGATTTAGTGACGACGAACCCTCAAAGCGACTCCGCCCTGGCCCAGATGGACGTGTTCCCCGACTTTGCAATTACCCTCGATGAGGCGCGACGCCGCATCAAGATGTTGCAAGAGTTCGTGCGCGACCAGATGGTGGACGGCGAAGATTACGGCGTGATTCCGGGCACCGGCTCCAAGCCGACGCTGCTCAAGCCCGGCGCCGAGAAATTGAACGCCATCTTCGGGCTGGCGCCCATTGTTGAGATTACCAACCGCATGGAAGATTGGGACGCCGGCTTTGTGGCCTACGAAGTGAAAGTGACGCTTTTGAACAAGCGCACGACCAATGTCGAGGCCGAAGGCGTGGGCGCATGCAACTCGCGCGAGCGCAAATACAAGAACCAGGACGCGGCCAACATTGCCAACACCATCTTGAAGATGGCCAAGAAGCGTGCGCTGATTGACGCAACGCTGTCAGCCACGCGCGCTTCCGGCTTGTTTACGCAAGACCTGGAAGACATGGACCTGGATCGCGATGCCACGCAGCGTTACGATTACGTGCAGGTGCCGTCTCGTAATGAGAGCAACGGCAATGGTTCCAGCCATGGTGCAAGCAGCGGTTTTACGCCGGCGCGCAGCAATCGCGGCGAGTACTCGAACGGCAACGGCGTGGCTGCGGATGAGGCCAACGGTGCAGCAAATGGTGGCAATGGTGTCAACCGCGAAGCGGGTGGCAACAGCAACGTCTTGACGGAAGCGCAACGAGGCGCCATACTTGCCATCGCTAACAAGGTTTTCGGGCGCACGACCAAGGAAGAGATGGCTAAACTGGTCGATAAGCCGATCTCGCAGTTGACCAAGAGTGAAGCGTCTTCACTGATCGACCGACTGCGTGCGATGCTGCCCGAACAGCCCCAGAGTGGACGCGACGAGCGCAATGGCAACGCCAATGTTCGCGAGTATGCAGAAAATCGCAACGGCTCGGCGTCACGCAGTTAAGGCCTGATGGCTAAGGCTTTACCCAAGTCGCACCATTACTTTTAACACGATGGCGGGATGAACCGCGTGTTCAAGACGGCTGCACCAAATTGGTGTAGCCGTCTTGTTTTTTGAAGCTATAGCAGTTAAGGGACACAAGGCTACCCCGGAACCCCAAGCGTGAGCGCGGGGCTAACGCACCAGTACGTTTAGCCCCGCGCTCACGCTTGGGGTTCCGGGCGACCACGTGTAGCCATTAAGCGTTAACCAATATAGTCGAGCTTACTCTCGCTGAATGATGCGAATAAGTTGTCTACAAGTCGCGTGCCTCTCCCCCATCCAATGTCTGTCACTACGAATGGTAAAGCGCACATAGCAGTGAGGACAACGTAGCCATCCTTCTTCATCTAAGACGGCATTCAACGTTGAATTATCGTTATCTGGAGTCCAAGGGTCATTAACTGTCTTTCTCTGGCAGGGAGGACAGTGTATTCCAACTTAGCGGCAGGACTTCCATAATTGCGTGGAGCCGGTTTGGTTTCGCGATTGCCATTATCTGTAAAGCGAACGATCTCTTTACATTGCGCAACCAAGTATGACTGGCACACAGGGCGCTTTTTCCTTACGAGTAAAAGGAGGCCGGGATAATGTGCCCGCACTTGTTCTAAATTGGTACCAGTCACTTTAAACGGCTGATGATGACCAAGCAGGCGTTGGTACCACTTCATAACGGCTCCACTGATACGCAGATTACACGGTTATCCTAACCACGCAACAAACGTAGCGCATTTGCTGTGACGAGCAGCGTTGCGCCCGTATCGGCGATGACGCCGCCGATGAGTTGGTATTCGCCCCACAGGTTGAGAAACAGGCCCGCCACAAAGATCGCTTTCATGACCAACGCAATGCCCACATTTTGAATAATGACGGCGCGGGCGTGACGCGCAATTGTGATCGCCTGCGGCAGCTTCTGCAAGTCGTCGCTCATCAGGGCCACGTCGGCGGCTTCGATGGCTGCGTCGGTTCCGGCAACACCCATTGCAACGCCGATGTCGGCCACAGCGAGCGCGGGCGCATCGTTGATGCCATCGCCCACCATCGCGACGCGGTCGTATTGCAATGATAGCGCGCGCACCGCATCGAGCTTGTCTTTTGGCAAAAGTGCAGCGCGCCACTCATCGGCCCCGACTTCGCTTGCGACATCACGCACCGCCGCTTCGTTGTCGCCCGAAAGAATGACACGCGTTTCAAGACCCTGCTCTTTCAACTGTTCGAGTACTCGCCGGGCTTCGGGGCGGATGCTGTCGCAAAAGCCAAAGGCCGCTGTCGGCCCGTGTTCATCGCCCAGCAGCGCGATGCTGCGCCCGCTGTTGCGCAAAGATGAAAGTGCGCTGTCCACGGGCGAGCCGCTGCTTTCGAAAAGCTCGGCTCTCCCGATTTGATAGCGCCGCCCACGCACAATGCCGCTCAAGCCGCGACCACCCAACTCCTGCGCTTCGCTTACCGAGAGATGTTCTGCCTTCTGCTTTCGCGCGTAGGCTACCACGGCGCGCGCCAGAGGATGCTCGCTTTGTGCCTCCAGCGACGCGGCAATGGCCAACGCCTGCTGTGGCTCGACACCATTTAAGGTAATGAAGTCGCGCACTACGGGCGAGCCTTGCGTCAGCGTTCCGGTTTTATCGAAAGCGATGGCGCGCACCTGAGCAAGCGACTCCAGAGCCGCGCCGCCGCGCACCAGAATGCCCTGTCGTGCCGCGTGCGACAAAGCGCAAATCGAAGCGACCGGCCCGCTGAGCACAAAAGCGCAGGGACACGCCGCAACAAGCAACGCCAGCGCGCGCAAAATGGAATCGTGCCACGGTGCGTGGAATGCAAGCGGCGGCACCAGCGCCACCAGCGTCGCCACGGCCAAAACGCAGGGCGTGTAGCGCAAGGCGAACTTTTCGAGAGTGCGCTGCCGCTTCGACTTTTGCCCCTGCGCTTCAATCACCAGGCGGGCGATGCGCGCCGTCGTACCTTCATGCGCCGGACGCAATGCGCGCACATCGAGTACTCCGGTGCCGTTCAATGTGCCGGCGAACACTTCGTCACCGGCACATTTTTCTACGGGCAGGCTCTCGCCGGTCACCGGCGCCTGATCGACATCAGAATGTCCCGCCACAACCACGCCATCAAGCGCGATACGCTCACCGGAACGCACCACGAACACCTGACCAACTTGAACTTCGGCAGCGTCAATTTCCACCAAGTCGTTTTCGACGAGTCCATCAAGTGCCACCGCGCTCTGAGTACTCGCAGCAAGGCTGTCGCGTCGCACCAGAGCGCGCGGCGGCGCGAGCTTCATCAGGCCTGTAATGGCATGGCGCGAGCGGTGCACACTCGCTTCTTCGAGCCATTCGGAAACGGCATACAAAAATACCAGCGCCGCCGCTTCGCCCCAGTCGCTCAGAACGCAGGCACCCACAACCGCAATGCTCATCAGCACGTTCATGTCGAGCGAACGCGCTGTCAGCGCCCGCCACGCGCCACGCAACAAAGGCCAGGCTCCGGTGGCTACCGAGAGCGCATACAAAGCGATGGACCACAATGCCACGACATTGAAGCGCGTGGTTATCCAGGCCGCAGCCGCCAGACCGCCACACGCCAGCGCGCCGATTCTCTGCCAGCGCTCTGTATCGGCATCGCTGTCGTCGTGCGTGTGCAAACCGTGCGGCGCAGCAGGCGCGCAACCGCTGCAGCAACCTCCGGTGGCACACGACTCTACAAAAGTCGCGGCTTCTGCTGGCGGCGCTTCTTTTTCTCGAAGCTCGAGGGGGATATTCGACACGTTTGCTGTCCTCTCTTACAAATCAGGTACGCTGTCGCCGCGTGTTGTGCTGTCGTAGCCTACGCGCGGCTTTGCTGCGGCTCACGGGCGTGCTCCAGGCCCACTTCCAGCAAGGCGAGCACATGCTCGTCATCCAGCGAGTAGAAGGTCATTTTGCCGTCGCGACGACCCTTCACTAGCCGCAGCGCACGCAAGCCACGCAACTGATGAGACACCGCCGAGGCCGAGACACCCAGCAGCACCGACAAATCCCACACGCACAGCTCGCCGCCCGAAAGCGCCAGAAGCAACTTGAGTCGCGTCGGGTCGCCAAAAGCGGCAAACATTTCGGTGACACTTTGCAGGCGCTCTTGCGGCAGGCGTGCTTCAAGACGATGCCTCGCCTGCAACACCGCTTCCTCGTCCATGGCACACACGGCACAAATTGATGATTTCTTCGTCATTTATCAACTGAACGTTTGTTCATACGTTCAGTTTAACGCAGCTGGAAGTGTTTGAGTACTCGCTGATATGTTTTTACTCGGGGTGCGCTTGCAAGAACTGTTGAACGGCGGATTGAGTTGGCAGCGCGGGAATGGCGCCTGCTGTTTGCGTGGCGATCGCGCCGCAGGCATTGGCGAAGCGCACGACCTGGTGCAACGCCGGTTCGTTGAGCAAACCGTTGAGAATGCGATGTTGCAGCACCTGCGACAGCAAACCGGCCACGAAGGCGTCACCGGCACCCAATGTGTCAACGGCCTGCACAGGGAAGCCGGGCACTTCACCTGCAATGGTGTGGCTGCCCGAGGCACAGTTGAAATAAGCGCCGTCCGCGCCGCGTGTAATCACGACCAGGCGCGGTCCCTGAGCGCGAATTTTGGCGGCGCCCTCTTCGAAGTCGCTCGTGCCGGTGATGAATTCCCATTCTTCATCGGCCACTTTCACGATGTCGGAAAGGCTGATCATCTCCCAGATTAAAGCGCGTGCCTCAGCCGTGTCCAACCAGATGGACGGGCGCCAGTTCGGGTCGAACGAAACCAGCACGTCGCGTTCAATCGCCATTTTCGCGGCCCGCAGTTGGGCTTCGCGCGCCGGGCTTTGCGACAGCGTAACGCTGCCACAGTGAAAAATCTTCGCACCATCAAACATAGCCGGGCGCAGTTCGACCGCGTTCAGCAGCGCGTCGGCTCCGGGGTTGCGATAAAAGCAGATGTCTTTGCGCCCGTCGCTGCGCGTGGCCACAAATGCGATGGTGGTACGCGCCACCTGACTGCGAAAAAGGTAAGACACATCCACGCCTTCGGCAGCGATGGTGTGGCGCAGCCACTCGCCAAACGGGTCGTCGCCCACCTGGCCGACAAAGCTCGCCGTTGCGCCCAGGCGGGCCAAACCGACCGCAACATTGGCCGGTGCGCCACCGGGCGCCTTCAGAAAACGAGGCGCTTCCTGTAACGAAGCATCAGCCGCTTCGCTGACCATATCCACCAACAACTCACCCAGAGAGACAACTGCCGCCATGTGGTTCTCCTTCTATGCGGCACATTTTAGCTTTTGCGCGGGATGTGGTAAAGTAACGAGGCCGTTTCAATTGGGAGTGTTTACATGTTGCAAAGAGTATTCAGTGTCATGATCGTCGTTGCCGCCCTGGTGGCGAGCAGCGTTTCCGCATGGGCGCGCAGTGGACAAGCCGCCTATCATTACCACAGTTCCGAGATGATTACCGCCGCGCGTTATGAGCCGGTGGGCTCGGTTCTGCGCGTTACCAATCCGCAGAACGGGAACTCCGTCGTGGTGCGAGTCGCCGGGCGTGGACCGTACAACGGCAATCGCATTCTCGACCTTTCGACCGGAGCCTTCAGCAAATTATATGGCGGCACGGGGCGCGGTGTCGGGCCAGTCAGTTACGAAGTCATCAGCCGTGGTGCTTCCGACCAGCTTTCCTCACGTCACGCCTCCAAGCCGCGTGGCTACCGCAGCCGTCGCTCTCAGAAGTCGCGTCGCAGCAGAGCGCGTCGTTAATCCACTCACTGCCGTTGCTCTTTCGAGTACTCGAATGTGCCACCGATGCTGCGCAGCATGTCTTACTTTGTGCCCGGCCTGTGGCACTTCGCCAGTGCGATGGCTTTTGCCGTCGCACTGGGTGTCCTGGCCGGTGGCGACCCGACGTTGTGGCTGCGCCGCGCCGAATTTACAATTCCGCTGCTAATTGCTTCATCAGCTCTTTTCTTCATTCCCGAAGGGTTTGCCAAGAAAGGGCTGATGAAGTTTTTGCATTACCCCCTGCCCGATTGGGACGTGCTGTTGCTTGGGCCTGCTTCGCACCGTCACTGGCTGACGCATTCGCCCGTTCTGCCGCTCACGCTGGTTGCCCTGGCGTGGCACTATCCCATTCTGATGAGCAGCGCATTGCCGTTCTCATGGTTCGCTGCTGGGCTTTCTGTCGGCATCGGCAGCCATCTCTTCTGGGATTGCGTCGGTTCACGCTCGCATAAAATTGTCGTCGTGCCCTACTGGATGGCATTGCGCGCGGCGCCTTCGCGCATTTACCTGCTGTCCGGCGCGCTGCTTTGTCTGATAATCGGTGCCGGCTTTGGCGCCGGGCTGGCTCCAACTTCGTATAGATGGCCGGAGTGGCTGCCGTGGAGAGAATAAACTTCAGAGATGGCAAAGCCGCTTGCGAGTACTCGACGCCGACGCGTAAAGCAAATTCCTAATAATACGCGAAAGAGTGTCACTTATCTACAAATGCTCTGATGGAGAACCACCTTAAATGAAACCTCAAGAGAAACCCCGCGGACTTTTGCCAGTTGTTTTGCTCTCGTGCGTGCTTAACTTTGCGAGCCTTTTTACCATGAATCCGGCTGATCCAGAATATCAACTGGATAGAGCGGTCACTTACATCTTTACGCCACTTCATCTCATTGTTCTATGGTTTCTATGGAAAGGTCGCAACTGGGCTCGCGTTATTGAGTTGGTGCTTTCGTTCCTGTCGTTGTCAGGAGTTCTCTTCTGGAACGAATACACACTGGGGGAGCAAGTAACCACAGTTGGCTGGACGCTTATCGGCGTGTTCCTACTGTACTGGCTCAACACCAAGCCGGTGAAAGAATATTTTAAACCTGTGCAGCCTGCCACTCCATACAACTCATCTCGTCCGCCGATTCCCGAACCATAGTCAACGAGGAGCAAATTTCATGTGGTGGGTTTATGCACTTCTGTCGGCGTTCTTTGCGGCTGTGACGGCGATTCTGGCCAAGATTGGTGTGCGCGACATCAACTCGAACCTGGCCACAGCGATTCGCACTGTTGTCATTCTGCTCATGGCGTGGGGCATTGTGCTGGCGCGTGGCGAGTACTCGAATCCGGCGCGCCTGCCGAGCCGAACGCTGATTTTTCTGGTGCTGTCCGGCATTGCCACCGGCCTGTCGTGGATTTTCTACTTCAAGGCGTTGCAGTTGGGCAAAGCATCGCTGGTATCGCCGGTCGATAAGTCCAGCCTCGTGATGACGATTGTGCTGGCGGCGATTTTTCTGCAAGAAACACTCACCTGGCAGGTGGTGACCGGGGCTTTGTTGATTACTGCCGGAACGCTTATCATCGTGTGGCAGCGTTGATTTTGAGCGTTGACAGCACCATTTAATGGGCACCATCGAGGCGCGCCAACGTCTTGCACACAACCGGGTCTCATCCCGCTGCGTTGACCCCTCACGCGTGGAAAGTTATAATTTCCAGACGGTCTCAAGCAAAGGATCCATATGTTTCGCAGTCGTGCTGTTCAGTATTTAGGATTGGTTTTGCTGGTGCTCGCCAGCCTGGCCGTTATTTTTTATCCAATCGGCCCCCGGCCCGAGGCGCAGGAATATACGTTGCGCTTCACGGCTCCCCGACCTTTTGAAGAGATGGCGCGCGCCGACAAAAAGAACGCCGGCAAAAGCGTGAGCGATATCGCCGACGCAGCATTTGCCACCGGGTTTCCCACGGATGTAAGAGTTCCGCCGCAGCCTCTGACGGTTTTGCCCGATGGCCGCACCGCAACTCTGGTGGATCGTGCGGCTAACCGGCAGGAAGCGCAATCGCGCGTTCAGCTCATCAGCAATACGCTGGGCAAGTTGTTTCCAGGAACCAAAACCACGGCTGAAACGCAGCAGGCCATCGCCGATTTGCCGGTCAAACCGCTGTTCGCACTGGGGAATTCAGCCGTGTATCCGCCCAAGCGCGACACCGCAATCAAGCTCGGGCTCGATTTGCAGGGTGGCGTCAACCTCGTGCTTCAGGTGCGCCGCGCGCTCTTTGCTTACACCTTCGACAAAAAACTGGGCAACGACGCTGATGCACGCGATGCCTTTGCCGCGCAGGTGCGCGCCGCTTTGCGCGCCGGGGGCAGCGGCCTCGATGAAGCCGATGTGAACCTCGCGCCGGGAGCCAGCAGCAACATCGTGGAAGTGCGCACGCAGGCCCGTGACCGCGAGCAGTTTGAAGCGCAGAAGCGCGCCATTGTTCAGGTGCTGAATGGGATTGCCGGCGTGAAGTTCACCGAGTCGCGCACGCAGTTCTACCAGGCCGAAGACCAGAACGGCCAGCAGACGGGCGCGAGCAACACTTCACCGGCCATGCTGAACCAGACGGTGGAAATTGTGCGCGCTCGTGTGGACAGCCTCGGTGTCAGCGAGCCGCTGATTCAGGCGCAGCCGCCGGATCGCATCATCGTGCAATTGCCCGGCATTCGCGACCCGGAAAGTGCTATCCGCACCATCGGCACAACGGCGCAGATGCAAATTTGCCTTTTGCCGCAAGACATGGTGCCGGTTCAAGACCCCGCCGACCCGAACAACACGTTGTTCCGCGACCAGAGTGGGCGCGGCAACGTCGTTTCCGGCGAGGAAGTTTTGCGCCGCTCCGAGATCATCGTGCGCGGCACTGACGTGAAACCCAATACAACGACGGGATTTACCGAAGGCGGCGCTCCGGCGGTGTTCTTTGAATTGCAGGGCCGGGGTTCGCAGCGCTTCGCCGATGTGACGCGCCAGGTTGCCGGTAAGGGCCGCCACATTCCCATTTTCCTCGACCAGCGCTGCATTTCAGCGCCCACGGTTGAAAGCCCCATCACCGGCGGCAGCGGCCAGATTTCGGGCGGCTTCAAAAACATTCAGGAAGCGCGCGACCTGGCATTGCTGCTGAATTCCGGCGCGCTACCCGCTCCCATCGACGTGGTGGAGAATCGCACCATTTCGGCAACACTGGGCAAAGACTCGCTGCTCAAGAGCTTGAACGCCGGTCTTATCGGCCTGGCTGCGGTGGCGGTCTTCATGATCGTGTTCTATCGTCTGCCGGGAATGCTGGCCAATGTCGCTCTGGTGGTTTATTGTGTACTCAACCTGGCAGTGTTCATTTTGCTGGGCGGCACATTAACCTTGCCGGGTATCGCCGGGTTCCTGCTCGCCATCGCCATGTCGCTCGATACGAACATTTTGGTGTTCGAACGGCTCAAGGAAGAGATGGCGATTCAGCCGACTTTTGCCGCTGCACTGCGCGCTGCGTTCTCACGCGCCTGGACGGCCATTCTCGACTCGCACGTCACAACTTTGATCGCGGCTGTGGTGTTGTTCTTCTTCGGCACAGGGCCGGTGAAAGGCTTTGCGCTCACTCTGGCCGTGGGAGTACTCTTATCGCTCTTTTCGGCGATCAGTGTTACGCGATTGTTCATGTGGAGTGTGGCAGGCGCTGGAGAGCGTAACCGCTCGCTGTTTGGAACGCCTGTGCAACGCGCTGACGGTGCAAGCACTGCTGTGGCAGCCAGCCGCTAAAGCTGTCGTGGCTAAAAGCGTTTGCTCAGAGCGCTTGCTAAGAGCGCTAACCGCTAAGGGCGCTAGTCGCTCATAATTGAAAGCAGTATTATGGATTTTAGAGGCAAACACATCGATTTGGTCGGGAAGCTGAACCTGTGGTTTGGCATCTCGCTCGCGCTCATTGTCGTCGGCATGTTCTCGTGGCTGGCGTTCGGCCTCAACCTGGGCATCGACTTTAAAGGCGGCGGCCAGTTCCAGTACCGCATTCCCTACAGCCAACGCCCCAAAGCCGGCGAAGACGTGCGCTTGCTGGACGAAGCGCGCCGTTTGCTGGAGCAAAAAGGCTTTTCCAACCCGAAGCCGCAAATCGCCGGCGGCAATACGCTGGTCATCAACACGCAAGCGACCGACCAGAGCGAGTTGGCCGGACAGCAGCGCCGCATTCTCGAAGCCCTGGGGCCACGCTTCACAGGCCAGGATGCCAATAATCGTCCGCAGGAATTGCTCGGTTTGAGCCAGGAGTTCGTTGGCCCGGTCATCGGGCGTGAGCTGAAACGGGCCGCGCTTACCGGCGTTATCGTCGGTGTCCTTCTCATCGCGTTGTGGATTTACATTCGCTATAACTTCGCGGGCGGTGGTGCTCGCTATGCTGTAGCGGGCATCGTGGCTCTGGTGCATGACGTGCTGGTGCTGGTCGGCATCTTCGCGCTGATCGGTCACTTCGATGAACGCATCGAAATCGACGGTTCCTTTATCGCGGCCTTGTTGACGGTTGTCGGTTACTCCATCAACGACAGCGTTGTCATCTTCGACCGCTTGCGCGAAAACCTGCGTAATCGTCGTAAAGAGCCGTTTGACAAAGTCGTCAACGACTCGCTGCTGGAAACGATGAGCCGCTCCATCAACACCGGCCTCACCGTTATCATCATGCTGTTTGTGCTGCTGTTCTTTGGCGGCGAGAGCATTTACAATTTTGTGCTGGCGATGCTGATTGGTATCGCGTCCGGCTTGTATTCCTCAATCTTCAACGCTTCAATGGTGTTGGTCGCGTGGAACCGCTGGGACGAGAAAAAGCAACGCCAGGCACGCTCTGTTCGCGGAACGGCCACACCAGCGCGCACCGTAACGGCCACGGCGAGTACTCGTGGCGCGACATCGTCTGCGGGCACAGCTCTGAGTACACCACCGCGCCGCACGACCTTTGCCTCGACAGCACAACCAACGGCTTCGACAGTTACGCCGACAGCTTCGGCAGCGACAGCTTCGGCAGCGGCACCTTCAACGGCGCCAGCAACTCCGGCGGTGACGCATTCGGCGGTGACGCAACCTTTGACTGATACCGGTTCTGTGACTGGCCCACCCATCGAAGTAGTTCCACAAACGGAGCCGGCACGCGCAACAGTAAGTACCGACGTTGGCGATGGCGCATCAGACAGCGGCCTGAATGGCGGCGCTTACGGGGCCGATGCCTCCGATGCAGATGCGGCCACGCTGCAATCATCCACTGAACGCGGCGGCCCATCCCGACCGGCGCCGATGCGTAAATCGCGCGCCAAGCGTCGTTTCTAAGGCTTAACTGTAGCGTTAGCACATTGCGTAGCACTGTGTTGCGCTTCTCCTTATGGATTTCATCGACAACTACCAATCGCCCATTCTGATTGGCCTTGCGGTTCTTGCGCTGCTGCAATTCGCTCTGCTTCTGAGTACTCAGGGGCGCATAAATCGGTTGAATAAACTGGTGCGTCAACTGCTGACGGGGCCAACCGGCGAAGACCTCGAAGCGATGCTGAACCGCTGCCTGGCCGAAAGCAAGCGCTCGCTGCAATATAGCGACGACCTGGATGAGCGCCTGAAAGAACTCGCCGAATCGATGCGCGGCTGCGTGCAAAATGTCGGCATCGTGCGCTACGATGCTTATGGCGATGTGAGCGGTTCGCAGTCGTTTTCCGTGGCGCTGCTGGATAATCACCATAACGGTGTCATCATTTCCGGTTTGCTCGGACGTAACGACGGACGCTGCTACGGTAAGTCGATCATCGGCGGCCATACCGAGCAAACGCTTTCCGACGAGGAAGCATCGGCTCTGCACATCGCGCTCAATGGCGGCGTTGGTTCCACGGCAACCGAGCGAGCACCTGAGCGACGCACCGGACGCCGTGAGAAAGGACTGCTTAACCGTGCCTGAAGTTGAAACGGAAGCTGCATCCTCAACGGGCGAAGTCGTTGTTCGTTTTAAAAGGGTGGCCGGTGGTGAAGATGTCGAGTTGCCGAGCTACAAGACGGCGGGCGCAGCCGGCATGGATGTGCGTGCCAACGAAGAACGAGTACTCAATCCGGGCGAAACGGCCCTTGTGGCTACGGGTTTTTCCATGGCGGTGCCGTCCGGCTACGAAGCGCAGATGCGACCTCGTTCCGGCCTGGCTATCAAGCACGGCATCACGCTACTCAACACTCCCGGCACGATTGATGCAGATTACCGTGGCGAAGTCAAAGTGATTCTGTCCAACTTCGGCAGCGAGCCGTTTGCGGTGCAACGCGGCGACCGCATTGCTCAGATGGTCATCGCTAAAGTCGAACGTGCCTCCGTGCAGGAAGTCGATTTGCTGGAAGAAACAGAGCGCGGCGCGGGCGGTTTTGGACATACAGGCCGTGAATGAGTTATACAGTAGGGGTCGCAGGGTGTAGCCGTCATCCAATGGCTGCCCCGATTTTGTTGCAATGTGAGAGCCATGGAGGGATGGCAGAGCGGTTGAATGCGGCGGTCTTGAAAACCGTTGAGGCGCAAGTCTCCGGGGGTTCGAATCCCTCTCCCTCCGCTCCCACGTCTACTTGCAGGCGTCCCCGATTATTTATGCGGAGTTCGACCCCATGAGTTGGAGCCTTGAAGTTTTTTCGCCCCGTCGCGAACCTCTGAGCATCGCCGAACTGGAGCAGCATCTCGCTGAGTTGCCGCCGGTGCTGCAAGTGATTTTCTCAACTCCCCTGCAGAACATGCCGTCTGACGCCCCACCGACCGGCTTGTGGAGCGACCTCGCACTGTCGGAAGACGGGCAGCACATCGTGGCGCGTATTGAGGCGATCCGTTTCGATACTGAACGCGATGCCGATCCACAGCTACTCACCATTTTGGGCGAGGAGATTCAGGCATCGGATGAGGAAGACGGCGAACTCGACGAAGAGTACACGAACCACTTGCGACAACTGTTGGAGCAAAGCGGCTGGCACTATACGCTCAGCGTGCGCCAGAATGGTCGCCCCGACCAGGAGCGTGCCGTGGTTCGCGCTGCATACGCCCTATCGAAGATTGGCGGCGGCATCGTACACGATCTCCAAAGCGGCGCCTGGATGGATGCCGACCTTTTCGAAAGCCTGCTCGATGCCTACGGCGTGCACGAAGTCATTTGAAGACTAATGTTGGTGCTGGTTCGTAATGGGGACTTCAGATCGACTGGCAGGCAATCTTGGGCGGTGGTGATTGTGCCTGCTTTGGCAGTTAGCAGACTCAGCGCAATCCGTCTGATACATCCCACCCGTAGGCATAGTAATTCATCCCGTTTTTCAGCGCTTCATAAGCGGAGGGGAACGCGTAGAATCCACCTGTCTCATGAACCCGTCCGTCGTCCATCTCCTCAGGGAATGTTGCCAGGGGTTTTGCTTCACTTTCTATCCATTGTTTGAGCGTGTCCCACCACTCTTGTGTTTGTAGAGATGGCATTTGGTAGTGATCGCCTGTCCAACCAAATGTTGAGAGGCCGAGGGTGTTCTCTTCGTAAATGCCCTGCCGTTCAACGAGTACTGCATCCACCATCTTGCCTTGTGCATAAAGCTCATGCTTGGTGTGAAGTTCAAGATGAATACCCTCTGGCATGTTACACAAGTCCTGAATCAACGCGAAAGAGCGGGCAACCCGTAGGCTACCCGCTCCGCTGTCTGTCTGAGTACTCGTTTATCGCGTCAACTGCACCCGCCTGTCCACATCCAATGTGTTTCCCTGACAGTTGCTGACTTTCTTAGCGGGTCAGTATGAAGCTGAAGGCATTGAAATCGTTGTCGTAGTATGTTCCGCTAATCTGGCCCCGGTCGTTCAGGGCATAGAAGACGTAGTACGGCGCACCGGCAGGGGCAGGCAGAGGCGTGTACATGCCGTTCTGATACACAAATCCACGGTAGTTGAAACTTTCATCCAAGTAGTAGCCAAGCACCTCGCCCCGATTGTTGATTCCCAAAGCGAACGTGCCAAACACCGCACCGGGAGCATCGAGAGGGGTGTACACGCCTTTGTCGTACAGATATCCGTGAGGGTTGGAAGCAGCATCGTAGTAGATGCCGACGATCTGGCCCCGTTCATTGATGCCTCTGACGTACGTTGAAGTCGCGCCTGGCACGTCCAGGGATGTGTATTGCCCGTTGTTATACAAGAATCCAGTGGAGTCGAAATTGGCACCGAAGTAGTTTCCCACGACCTGTCCCCGATTGTTAAGACCAGTCAGGGCGAAAGACGCCGCGCCGAAGGGAGCTGGTAATGTGGTGTAGACGCCTTTGTCGTAGAGGAATGGAGTGGCGTTGGAATCGGCATCGAAGGAGGTGCCGGCAATCTGGCCCCGATCATTAATGGCGGCAACCGCTGTATAGAAAACGCCAGCGACGTCCAACGGGGTGTACACGCCCTTGTCGTATAGATAGAAGTGAGCAACGAATTCGGCATCGAAGTAGATGCCGACGATCTGTCCCTGGTTATTGATGCCAAGTGGAGATGTTTCGACTGCGCCCGGCGCATTGGGCAGCAAGGTCAACTGAGTCTGGGTCTTGGGCGCGGCTTTGGGGGCGGCCTGGATCGTGGTCGCGGTCATAGCTGTCAGACCTAGTGCGACTGTCAGGAGGGCGGCGCGTGCCGCAGTACGGAAAGAGAGGAGCATCGTAAAAGCTTTCCTTCGAAACGGGAATTCCGGGTTTGGTGCCTTTCCGGAAAGATGTATACGGGGAGGATGTATACAGGGAGGGGGAGATAGCGCGCGCCTGGTGGCTCTATTGTAACCGCAAACCCCAACAAAACACTGATCCTTGGAAAATAAACTTGGATGCCGCAAAAAGCGGGGCAACTCGTAAGGAACCACCCCGCCATTGTTTGAGTACTCACAACAACTTCGTCCAAAGGATACTTACCGCATGTGAGTCGTATATATACGACTCACATGGTGGTACCTGATTGGAGTCACCTCGTGCTCAAATATGCCGTAGGAGCAAGCAAAAAGTGAGCCGATACGATTCCTCATATGTGTGAACTACCGCCTGTTTATACCATAGCAGTAACAAGTACTCAGAGGTTGCTCTGTTGCCAATCTCGCCGAAAACAGGGCCACGCGTCGCGCAGGTAGAGCGCGAAGGGAATCCACCACATGAAGTCGTTGGTCAGACATAGTATCAGCGTTTTCAGCGGCCACTGACCGCTCCATAGAAGCTGCGCAAGCCCAAGCGGCCCCAGTATTTTCCCTGTCAGCCCTACAGCAGCGATGAGCCAGCCGCGTTCCGGCACGCGCGCCACTCCCAGGTAGAGAATGCCATACAATCCGACCACCATGCCCAGGCAGGCAAAAATCTGCGGGTGGTTTTGCAGCGGCATACCGGCAAAGCGAAACAGCCACTGCGGGTCAAAGGCCGCATAAAGTCCCCACGCAATGTTGTACACGCCCGCCGTCGCAAACACCACTCGATGAAAACGGCGGCGCGGCAAAGCGGTGCTCACGGTGCCACCCTGTACGGCGTTCACGGCGCAGTCCTGTGTGGCGGCGCGACGGCTCCTTCGTGCTGTTGTTGATTGTTCTCGTCGTAGGCGATCTGGTTCAGTGTGGTGAGCGCCGATTCCGAAGTTGGGGTTGTGCTCTCGATTCCCGAGGCGCGTCGTGTGCCGATGCTGTCCGGCCCATCAGGTTGCGGCAACAGGCGGTTGGCCAGAGCCAGCACGTCGCTGGTGAGACCGGGAAACAAAGCCACAATAGTCGTGAGCACTTGCGCGCGCTTGGACAGCACGGTTTCCGCATCACCGCGCTTCAAAGATTTGATGATGCGTTGTGCTGCCTGCTCCGAACTGATGGAAAAAAGCGGATTCGCATTGGCGATGTTGCCGATGGTGAACTCCAGGCGGTGCCGCCCTTTGAATACTGAGCGGTAAAAACCGCCGGTGCGCACCAGCGGCGGACACACTGTAATGACGACCACGCCATCTTCAGCCAGTTCGGCGCGCAGGCCATGTGAAAGGCCGACCAGCGCGAACTTGCTGGAGCAATAGGGCACCATGTGTGGTGTGCTGATCTTGCCGCCAATGGACGCGATGTTGACGATGCGTCCATCATTCTTGCGTTTCATCTCCGGCAGCACCGCACGGATGGCATATAATGGCGCCCAGTAGTGCGTGCGCATTGCTTCGTCCCATTCCTGCGTCATGACTTCTGACGGAGCGATCTGGATGATGCCCGCATTGTTAATCAGCACGTCAATCGTGCCATAGTGGGCAATGATTTGCCGCACTGTTCGGTTAACCTGGTCTCTGTCTGTGACATCACACAGCAAGGCCAGAACTTTGGCACCGCGCTGCTCAAGCTCTTGACGGGCGTGCTCCAACTCCACGGCATCACGCGCGCAGATGGCGAGTTTGGTGACGCCTTCACGAAGAAGTTGTCGCGCCAAGACCAGACCTAAGCCACGCGAGGCTCCGGTTATAAACACGACCTTGCCACGCAAGTCGTAGGCACGATTCTGTTGCGCCACAATGCGTGCCGCGACGACACCAACCGTCGCCAGAGCCGCTGCCGTTTTTAATTTACTGCCCATGATCTCACCTCAAAAAGCGGGAGATGCAAATGTTTCGCATCTCCCGCTGTTGAGTACTCACAGACCTAGTTTTGTGCCATCAACATCTTGCAACACTTCTTAACTACCCTTGCCGCAGCAGTTCTTATACTTCTTGCCGCTGCCGCACGAACACGGGTGATTACGTCCCGGCTTGCCCGTATTCTGAGTACTCGATGCCGGTGCAGGCGAACCATTGGCACCATTGGCGGCACCGTTTGAACCGTTGCCGTTACTGCTGCGCGTTGCCGCCGGACGTGCCGGTGCGGTTTGCGTTGCGGCCCCGGCAGCATTGCCGAAGCTGCTCGCGGCGTGCGCCATCACCGGGTCTTCGTCGTCGTTGCCGTCAGCGTCTTTGAACAACTGCACGCTGTCATCGGCACCGTCTTCATCCATCGGCAGCGGGGCCAGCAGACGCGCTTCCTGCATACCCATCATCTGCGGGCCACCGTAAACGGCCTGAGGCTCTACATCGTAAGAGAAGATGTTCTCCGTAACACTGCGCCGGATTTCGCTCAGCATTTTCTGGAACAGTGCAAAGCCTTCCTGACGATAAACACCAATGGGCTCTTTCTGCGCATAGCCTTCCTGCCAGATGGCGTCGCGCAGGTAATCCATTTCGGCCAGGTGCTCCATCCAGTACTCGTCGATGGTGCGTGTGAGCTGCCAGCGCTCAACTTCGCGCAGGTGCTCGGCCCCGATTTTACTTTCACGCTCGGTATAGCACGCTGCCGCGACTTCGCGCAGGCGATCATCAATTTCATCGCGGCTGCGCATCTCGGCTAACTCGTCGGCTTTGAGGTGCTTGTTCAACAGAACGGCGCCGAACAAACGTCCCAACCCGACATGCAGCTTGTGCGTGTCCCACTCTTCGACGCGCACATCACGCGGGCAATGCTTGTCGGCTTCGCCCAAAGCCGCCTGCTGCGTCATGTCGATCACCGTATCGCGCAAGTCGCCGCCAAGGAGAGCACGACGGCGCTCGCGATAAATGACTTCGCGCTGCACGTTCATCACATCGTCATACTGCAAGACGTGCTTGCGGCCCTCGAAGTGGTTCAACTCGACCTTCTTCTGCGCGCGCTCGATACTCTTCGAGATCATGCCCGCTTCGACGGCTTCGTCTTCTTCCCACTTGTTGAGCAGCCACTGACCGCGCACACCGAACAAACGCCACAGTTCATCTTCCAGCGACACGTAGAAGCGGCTCGAACCAGGATCGCCCTGGCGTCCGGCGCGACCGCGCAACTGGTTGTCGATGCGGCGGCTTTCGTGACGCTCCGTGCCAATGATGTGCAGACCGCCCAGGTGCTTGACTTCTTCCTGCTCGGACGTATGCGCGATGTCCTCGGGACGCGCTTCGCTCTCCAAAACGATATCGGCGCTTTGTCCGGCCACGCCGGTTTCGATGAAGACGCCGGGGTTTTCCACCTTGGCCACGTCACCGATTTTGCCCAGCCGGTCAGCCACCCACTCGGCGTCGATGAACGGCTCGGCCCACGGCGTGTGATGCAGCAATTCCGTGAGCACTTCGCCCGGCCTGTCGCCGACCTTGGCCACAGCTTCGCGCACCTGCGGATCGAGCGCTTCGAGTACTCGGTTGAGGCGTATGCGATAAACCAGCACATCAATCGGCACTTCCTGCACATTACCCTGCTCGTCTTCAGCCTGACCAACCATCTGCGCCTGAAACACATCTTCCGGCGTGATGATGCCCAGACCGGCCATCGCGGCGTGCATCCATTCGGGATGCAGGAACGGCGCCTGGTGACCGGCCACTTCAGCCACGTCACCTAACAGAATGAGGTTAGGCGCTTCGACCGTGACCATCGCGCGACGATGCGACGCGTTGCGCTGCCATTCTTCCAGCAGACGCGCGGCCATCGGCTTGTCCAAGCGATAATGCACCACCGCATGGTCGCCCAGCATCATGGCGATTTCTTCAGTTGCCTGGAAAGCGCGCTCGTCTTTGACCAGGTTCCATTCGCGCAGGCGCTCGCGCAGCCATTGCGTGCCCAGATTCGCTTCGCCCAGGGCCAGCGCAAGTTGCGCTTCGCTCACTTCGACTTCCGCGCCGGAAAGTGCCTGGCGCTTGCTGGTAGCCGCCGACAAATCCTGCACGCCCAGTTCCTGAAAGCGCGACTGCACCCAATCCGGTGTGACCGGCCCGACGTGCTGCATCAGATCTTCAAGATCGACTTCGCCCGTGCTGCTATCAGCCACAGCAGCAACGGCATCCAGCAGTTTCACATCGAGGTCTTCGGCGTTGGCGAGCACCTGCAACAAGGTTTCGCCAGCTTCGTAGGCGATGCTCAAAGGACGCGACAGCGCCGCCAGCAAAGCGACTTCGCCTGGATCGCGGCCATGTGCCTGCGCCGCGATGCCTTCTTCGAGTACTCGACGCAACGCCGCGTTGTCGAATGTGCGGCCCATCAGGCGCTGCAATTCGCTGTTGAGAGCGTCCAGCACCGCGTTGTCCGTCAGCGGATCGGCGTCAATGGGCAGTTGCTCCAACAGGTTCAAGCGTCGTGCGCGCGAACGCACTTTGTTCTTCAAGTCGGGCGTAGCGATGTCCTGCCCCACCGTGTCGCGCAGTTCTTTGGCGATCTGTCCTTCAACGGCTTTGCTGGCTTCCAGTTCGTTGAGGCGCTGCGTCATCAAAACCGTCCATGCCAGGTCTTGCAGATGCTGCGGAGAGAGGCGGTCAACAAATTTTTGCGTTGTCTCTTCGTTGCGCGAACGCACCTGAATCGCTTTGCCTTCGAGTACTCGGGCCAGCGTTTGCATCGTCATGACGCGCCAGCGCGATTCAACATCCAGCGTGCCGCCCAACACGATGTCCACGCCGCGACCGGCCATGTTGGTGGCAATCGTCACCGAGCCGGGACGCGCCGCCTCGGCGATAATGCGTGCCTCGTTGCGGTGGTTCTTGGCGTTCAAGACGTTGTGCGGCAGGCCGACGCGCAGCGCTGTGGACAAACGCTCACGCGACACGTTGGGAATCGTGAACAGGCCGAGCATCGCATCGATGTTTTGGTCGTGCGTCGGGTCGGGCTGCAAACCGAGTTGCTTGGCCAGCGCCTTCACCTGCATCAGGTTGACCTGATAAATCGGCACACGCAGCGCCTCAAAGATTTGTGCTTTTTCTTCCTGCGCCATGTTCTTGTCTTCCCACAAATGCGTCTTGATGAGGTGCGACAAAACAAGCGCTTGCAGCGGCTGCGCTTTCAAGCGACCGGCCATCTGCTCCGAAACTTCGACGCTGCGCGTACCGACCAGAACCGGCTGACCGGCGCAGTGGTGTTCGAGAATCTCAAAAGTGATGGCGCGGAATTTGGCCTCGCTGGTTTTGTAAACCACGTCGGGATAGTCGCGGCGCTGAATGTGGCGGTTGGTGGGAATCGACACGACTTCGATGCCGTAAGTCTTGGCGAATTCGGCTTCTTCGGTTTTAGCCGTACCCGTCATGCCGCCCAGCTTGTTGTAAAGGCGGAAGTAGTTCTGAATCGTGATCGTCGCAACGGTCTGCGATTCGAGCTGCACTTCCAAACCGTGCTTGGCTTCGAGCGCTTCGTGCAAGCCTTCGCTGTAGCGGCGGCCCGGCATCTTGCGTCCGGTAAATTCATCGACGATAACGATCTCACGCCCGTCGATAACATAGTTCACTTCGCGATTAAACAGGGCGTGCGCCTTGACCGACTGGTCGAGAATCGGCTGCACTTCCTGCAACTTCGCTTCAGCCAGGCGACGACGGCGCTCAGCGGGCAACCTGAGTACTCGATCAATGACCGCAGAAAGCGATTCATCCGGTGTTTCACCCTGCGCGCGACGCACGACAGAGGCTTCTTCGTCGGTCAGGATTTCGGTCGAAACCAGCGTGTCGAGGAAGCCTTCCGGGTCGGTGAAAGCGGGCGTTCCAGCTTCGCGCTCGGCGATGAGCGTTCCCATGTCGGTGAGGGCGGCCTGGCGGCGCTTTTCATCTTTTTCGGAGAACCAGCCCAGGTTGCGCACCACACGCTTGAAGTCTTCAACGGGCATGACCTGAAAACTGGTCTGCACCAAACGCACGATGGCGCGCTGCAACTGCTCGGCGGAGCGGTCGGCGAAGTCTTGCGGCTTGACACGCTTTTGCACTTCCTTGGCGAGTGGCACACGGCGCACCACTTCTTCGGCAAAGGCAACCGCGTTCTCTTCAGTGAGCAACGGCTCCAGGTGACGGCTCACAGCGTCGTCGGCCAGCAGGTCGAAAATTGCGTTGGCCAATGCGACTCGAGACGGTGTATTCAACAGTTCGGCGATAGATTCCTGCACATCCGCCGACAGCATCAGCGACTCGTTGACCTTGCCCAGCAAACGCTCGTTTTGCGCGGCGCGGAACTCGTCCCAACGCGCGCCGAATTCATCAATCGCCTGCGTTTGCGGCGCGATGTCGGGCGACAGCAACAATTGCTCGCCGACGAAGTTGTCGAATCCGGTCGAGTACTCGCCGTCTTCAATAGCGGTTGTGATAGCGTTTGTAGCTTCTGCGGGCAGCGCCACGTTAGCAGTGATTTGCGCCAGCAAAGCCTGAGCGTTTTCACTGCGCCATGTTTGCAACTGGCGCGTCGCTTCGCCGACAAGGGCAGGCAACTCGGTGTTTTCGCCGGGCAAGTCGCGCACGGCTAAAAGAATGCGCTCGCGCGATTCCTCAGCGTTGCCGCCTTCGCTCAGCAAGTTGGCGATGACGCGGCGCGCATCGCGCGGCACTTCAACCCATTGCGCCATTTCGTCGACCAGCGAACCCGCAACGTTGTCGTACTCGCGTGCTTGCTCGGCGACAAACTTCTTGGCGGCTTTCATTGCGTCGGCGAAAGCGCCGCTCTTGGTCAACTCGTTTTGCAGCGCACGACGCAGCTCCTGCGCGTTCTCGCCGCCCGCAGCCCTGTTGGCCAGCGCCTCGTGAGCGCCCAACTGGCCGCGCAGCGTTTCGCTTTGTCCTTTGAGCCAGGAAGTGCGCTCGGTCGAGTACTCGTCAACCAGGTGTGCGATTTTCTGTGCTGTCTCGCCGGGATGCTTTTCGATAGCCGAAGCGATTTCACGGCGCATGACCTCACGACCCTGTGTGAGGCGCACGGCATCCCACAACTTCTCCATTGATTCGAACGGCAGCAGGCCACGCAGCGAAATTTGCTCCAGTGCATCCACCACACGGCGCGCGCCTTCAACCGATTGAACAGAGGCTTCGTCGCCTGCCGCTTCGGCCAGAACGGCGTCCGTTTCGCTGAGGCCGCCCGGCGCGTGCAACGCCGTTTCCTGCAACGCCATGTGCACCGCTTCGAGCAACTGCAAGCGCGCCTTTTCGCTTTCAGGAGCCGCTTCTGCACCGCTTGCACTCTCCAGCGCCACGATAACCATCTCGACGGCGCTTTCTTCGATGAGTCCGCGACGCGCCATTTCATCGGCGATGATCTGCGCTACAGCGGCGCGCGACAGCACGTTCTCGCTGACGCCTTCGACACGGCTGCTCAAGTCGGCGGCGGCATCTTCCGAGAGCGCCAGGTCGTAGGCCAGTTGTGTGGCGTCGAAGTTGGAAACCAGCGCGTTGCTGTAAGCGACCGCGAACGGCTCTGTCAGGCGCGCGATTTCTTTCTGCCACGCCATGCGCAAGCCGCTGGGGTGAACGGCATTCAGCGCGATGCCCTGTAACTGCGCGCGGCCCTGTGGCGAAAGCAGGCCGTTTTCGGTCATTTCATCAGCGACATCCAGAAGGTGCGCCGCGTTATCGACGCGCGCGCTTTTTTCGGCTACCAGATAAGCATCCACCAGGTACTCGATGGCCTGTGTGAAGGCGCCGCGCTTGACAATGTCGTCCATCAAGGCGTCAATATCGATGCGGTTGTTGTGCGTGAGGGAATCCTGCAGCAGTTCGATTTCGCGGTCGGTAACAGCCGGCATCAGTTTGCGCGCCAGGCCGTCGCAAGTTTTGGCCATCTGCTGGCGGCGCAGGGCACGGTCGGTCTTGGCCACCTGCGCCGAAATGATGAGCGGCGTGCGCGCTTCGTCGATGAGGATGTTATCGACTTCGTCCACAATGGCGAAGTTGAGCGGGCGCTGCACCATGTCTTCCGGGCTACGGGCCATGTTGTCGCGCAGGTAATCGAAACCGACTTCGCTGTTGGTCGCATAGAGCACATCGCACTCGTAAGCCGGCTTGCGTTGCTCGTTGTTCATGTCGTTGGTCAAGAACGCGACCGAAAGACCAAGGAATTCGTAAATGGGTCGCATCCAGTTGGCGTCGCGCTCGGCCAGGTAATCGTTAACCGTGATGACGTGCACGCCGCGCCCGCTGAGCGAATTAAGATAGGTTGGCAGCGTGGCAACGAGGGTTTTACCTTCGCCGGTGCGCATTTCGGCAATGCGTCCACTGTGCAACACCGCGCCGCCAATGAGCTGCACATCGAAGTGGCGCAGGCCGATGGTGCGGTCGCCGGCTTCGCGCACCAGGGCAAACGCTTCGGGCAACAGTTCGTCGAGCACTTCTTTCTCGGCGGCGCGGCGCACGCGATGGTAATCGTCGCTCCAGTCAAGTTCGGTTTCGAGTTCCTGCCATTCGTAAGCGTTGCCTGCGGGGTCTTTTTGGCGTTGCAGGCGCGCCGTCACTTCATCACGAAAGCGCCGGCGCAACTCCATCGATGCGGCTTTCAATTCTTCGTCGGACATCGCCTTGAGAGCGGGGCCAAGCTGATTAACACGATCGACCATCGGGCGTAGCTTAGCGACTTCTTTTTCATTTTTATCGAACAACTTGGCGACTGCGCCGGCAATGCCGGGCGACTGTGCTCCGGGCGGCGCTTGAATCGTCGCGACATTCTTTTCGTCTTCGGTTTTCTTTCCAAACAGGTTTCTCAGGTTCAACATGTAATTTCTCCACAAAGCTCAAACACGGGCATAAAAACAAACAGGGATAGACAGGATGGACAGGATAGCGTGCGCCATCCCGTTCATCCTGTCTATCCCGAAGAACTTTCTATTCTAAATAGCTGTTGGTGCGCGTACCCGAAAGGAAGGCGGCTTCGTGCGCCTCCAGCGAGTACTCGATGCGAATGGGCTGGACGTCAGAACGATAGACAGCAGTCAATCCGCGAAGCGCGTCGAGCGCGACGGTAGCAAGCGGCGAATCTTGACTCTGTGCGGCAGCGGCAACTTTACTCTTGTCGGAGTAGCAAACAATGCGATTGGTGTTGGCAAGCGGCTCGTCTTTGAGTTCTTGCAACAGCGAGACGAATTCGGCCTGCGAAACAGCACGCGATGCCAGAGGCTGCACGGCGCCTGGTGCCGCGGTCTGCATTTCGTGCAGCAGCCACAACACGGCATGGCAGTTGGGCGTCGATGAGGTCGCCAGCGCAGTCGAGGCGGCAAAGGCCGCTCCTCCGCCAAAGGCCGCGCCGCCAGATGAGAGCGACAGCAAAAGCAGCGCTGTGGCGAACCACGCGCCCGCGCCCAGCGACCATCTCGGCCTGCTCCCGTTGTTGTTCTGAGTACTCATCACGCTTTGCGTCCGCACAACTTACATCCCGCAATTTGCAACTGCGGAAACGGTTTTCATTATACCGCAGGGCGCCACCTCGTGTTCGCCGCCGTGCAAATCAGCACCGTGCAAATCGGGGCCGTGCAAAAGACGCAACACGCAGGGTGCAGTTGCATTTTATCGCCGCGCTGTTCAGAGCTATTCAGGGCAATGTCGAGCGTTGTTCCACAATCGTGCGTTCGACGACGGTGGTGTTCGGGACAGCAACCTGGGTCGGCAGCATGACGTTTACCTGGCCGCCGTTTTCCCACAGCACGCTACTCGCATCGGGAATGGAGATCGAAGTGACGGTTCCAGCCGCATCAAAGCCCACCGATACGGTTCCCTGCACCTGTGTCGAAGCGACGGGCGCCGCCTGCATCGTAATGGTCAACACATCGGACATTGGTTCATAAGCAATCAACATTTCACACCTCAAGCCGATAAGCGGCTACCCGCGCGCAGTGCGATTTTGCTACCAAACGACATTGTCATCCATTCAGGCATACAGCTCGGACACAGCCTCAGGATGGAGAAATCTTCCCTGATCGCCAGTCAGTTTCACGCTGTCATTGACGTGGACCCAATAATAAGAAAACACCAGGCCGCAGTCAATTCCGGTCCCAAAAACAAGATGTTGCCACGCATCGGGAGTGCCGGAGGGAGCTTCGAGCAAGTAGAAATGCCGCTCAACTTCGCCGTTTATTTCGGGCCGGTAGAAGCGGCACGTTCCCAGTTTGCGCACTAACTTGAGAGCGGTTAAACCCGATTCTTCCTCCACCTCGCGCAGCAACGCGGTAACGAGTTCTTCACCGTCGTCCACCGTTCCGCCTGGAACTTGAATGGGCACCTCGGGATGATCGCGATGTGCAAAAACCAGCAACTCGTTGCGTTGAGGCTGCCTGCGAAAGATGTAGGCCGCGACTTTAGTGACCATGAATGGCGATTATGACGTGGCGACACCCGTTATTTGCCGTAGAAACGGGCGCGGCTGTCGGGGTCGAGTGCGTTTAAGTCCTTGATTTCGTAACGGTTGTTTTCTACATCGGTGATGATATAGCGGCCCGGCTCGGCTTCGGTTACGGCTTCGTTCATCTGCCGCGTGGTGATGGAGCGCGGCCCGCGATCGGTTTGCAACTCCCAGATCGATGAGCCGAAACGCTCCGTCACGGCGACAATAGCCGTGATTCGCGGCAGAAAGTAACGGCGGCGCAACTGCTCGCGCAGTTGAGTACTCGCAGGGGCCGGCAGCGACTTCAAATCGCGCAGAACGCCCAGTTCTTTACCGGCGCCGTCGCGCAGCACAATATATTCATCGGGATATTTGAGCGGAAACGCGCGCAACGCTTCCACCTGCAAGCCGCAACGGTCGTTGGGCACCACAGCGCGCAACGTGCCGTCGGGTGACGTTTCCAGGATGAGAGTGGCCGGGTCGAGAAACGAAAATTCCATGCTTGTAAATTCCAGTTGTCTGGCTGTGTATCTTAGCAGCCGTTTGACGCCTTCACGAAGTGAACCGATGGCCGGGAACAGCAGAAATCATACGGTTCCCGGCCCGGTCTGCCTCGCATCTAGTCCAGAGTGATATTATCCACGAAATCGCGCACGCTCTTTTGTGCCGCTGTCTCGGCTGTGCTCAAGCGCGCGATTTCCCCACGCAGCTTCTCAATACGTTCTTCCTGCGCCGTCAGCTTTGTCACATATTGAGTGTACAGAGCACTGTTGCGGTCGAGTTGCCCCATGTTGGAGCGAATGCGTCCCTGTTCGGCATCAATGGCTTTGAGTTCCTCTTCCAGAGCACGCCTTTGCGCCGCCAACTCCGATACTTTGCGACGCCGCGCCACCAATTCCTGCAAAGCCGCACGCAATGGAGCCGAAACCTGCGTATTGCGCGCGTACTCGATGAATGCATCAAAGTCGGCTTCTACCAGAGCCACCTGCTGTGACACAGGCTGTTCGCTCACCACATGCAGTTCCGCTGTCTTGTTGGGTGCAACCTGAACCTCAAAGCGATAGTGTGTCGGCGATTTCTCCGCCGGCTTGTCCGGCGAAATCAACTTCCAGCCCGCTTCGGTTTCGATGGGCTGCTGCACAACAACGGTTTTGCTCGTGCCCGACTTGTTGCGAAACGTGTAAATCTGCTCGCGCCGTCGCCGATGCGTGATCTGCAACACGCCACTTTGAGCAGACACGGAAACCAGGTTCTGTGCAAAGCGTGGGTTCTCGCGTCCAACGACCAGGTCGAGATCCACGGCATAGGAGATGAGGCGACTCTCGCCGGGGCTGACGTTGTTGATTTGCCCGTCGCCGGCGTAGATGCCATCTTGAAAGACCGTGATCGGCCCGCCGGAAAGGTGCAGCCCTGTTGTATTGCGCAAGCGGAAACCATAAACGGCGCGCAGCACGTTGTCGCCTGCATCGAAGATAGAGAGCTTCTGTCCCTCAATAGTTTCGCTGACAATCGGCACCATGGCGGCCTGCCCGCGCCGCAGAGTCACCGGCTGCTTGATCGAGTACTCGAATAGCTCGCCACGTTCGGCGCCCTGCGCCTGCGCCGCCACACTGCGGGCCAGTTGATCGGCTGAAGCAGCAATATCTTTGCGACGTGATTCTTCATCAACCTCAAAGTTTCCACTGTTCATGAATGGCCGGCCCGCGCGATTGGCCAACCCCGGCGTCATTGGTGCGGCGTTGGAAGAAGCACCCGGAAAGCCACCGGGTGCTGCGCCTGCGCCTCCACCTCCGCCGCCTCTCCCGCCTGCAAAGCCGCCGGCAGGACGTGCCTCAAGGCTGGTAACACGCCCCTCCAATGTTTCGCCGTAGGTTTGTGGCAGCGGCGAGCCGAGAATCTGCGGCTCGACTGTGGGACGGGAAATATACAGCGGCTGATACAGGTTCTGAATAAACGAAACGGGACGTCCTGAGATGAGGCTGAGATGCACGCCGTTCCAATCTTCATCGGTGGTGTTTTCGGCCTGTGCCCAACCTTGCAAATAGGGCTTGCCGTTGGGGTCGAGCACCAGGCGATAACTGGTTTTCCACACGGGCGCTTCCTGCAAGTAGCCCGCGCGCACTTCACGCTCGCCGCGACCGGCAAAATGCAGTTGCACCGCGCGCTGTCCGTCATCCAGATCGGCGGCCAGGCCACCGGCGAGCTTTTCGAGACTTTCGCGCAGTTTGCGGTCGAGGCGCTCATCCAGCAGCTTGACCTGTGTCACCTCGTCCAATGAGACGACGCGCAATCCGGTTGCGGTCAAAACCGTCGCCGCTTCCAAACTGAGTACTCCTTCTTTGGTGCCGGAGATGATTTGCCGGCTGCCGACGCTGACAATGCGGCCTTCCACAACACCGGCGTTTGTTTCGAAGCGCACCGGCACACCTTGAAACTGGCGCAGCAGGCCGCCGAGAGAATAGCCGGAGTTCACCGCGAGATCGGTCGAGCGCGGACGACGCGCTACAAAATCTTCGATGCTGTATGCGACCGGACGCACTTCGCCTGCCGGATCGAAGAGCACCAGTGATTTCAAGACATCATTGATCTGCGTTGGGCGAAAGCCGATTTCAAAAGCACCGGCGCCGTTCACGCGCCCGGCGCGTTCGTAGTAACCGACGCCACTGGAAAATAATACGACCGTGCGTAACGGCAACGGTGGACCTACCGCAAGCTGTCGCGTTGCCGTTTGCCCCACCGTTGGCCCTGCCGCCACCTGGAACTCTGTGGGCGGAGAAGCTGCGGTTGGCCCGGACACGAAATCGGCGGCTTCGGGCTGGGAGAGGCGGCGAGGGAGTGTCTGCGCTGCAACCGTGCCAACGAATTGCGACTGTGACGTCGTAATACCACTGACAACAAGACCAGTGCTTACAGCAACACAAGCCGGCAAAGAACTTTTGTGGCGAAGGCGTTTCATACCGAAATTCTCCTCAGGTTTTTCGCCTTCGACCAATTTACGCGCTACTTTGTTCCATGCCACAGGGAATTTGCACAGCCTATGTTCGCTTAGCCGCAGCCTGGCCGCAGCCTAGCCGCCGATGGCCGTGATTTCGTTCAGGGCTTTCTGCGCGTTCACCAGCTTGTAAAACACACCGCGCTGGCTGATCAGTTCGTCGTGTGTGCCTTGCTCGGCAATGCGCCCGTTATCGAGCACAATCAGACGGCTGGCGTTGCGCAGAGTACTCAGGCGGTGCGCAATTGCAAACGTGGTGCGGCCCTTGATAAGGTTTTGTAGCGCCTGCTGGATTTGTTGCTCGGTTTGCGTATCGACTGAAGCCGTCGCCTCGTCGAGGATGAGGATGCGTGGGTCGTGCAAAATGGCGCGCGCAATCGAGATGCGCTGACGCTCGCCGCCACTGAGGCGCGTGCCGCGTTCACCCACAATTGTGTCGTAGCCATCGGGAAAACTCACGATGAAGTCGTGCGCAAAAGCCGCTTTGGAGGCCGACATAACTTCGGCAGGAGTGGCGTCCGGTTTGCCGTAAGTGATATTGTCGAAAACGGTGCCGTGGAACAAATACGGTTCCTGCAAGACGACGCCGATCTGGCTACGCAGGTCGTTGCGGTCGATGTTGCGCAGGTCAACGCCATCCACCAGAATGCCGCCCTCATCCACGTCGTAGAAGCGCATCAGCAGGTTAATCAAAGTACTCTTGCCGGCTCCGCTGTGGCCCACCAGACCGATCATTTCGCCCGGCTCAACAGTTAAATCGACCTCGTGCAAAACCGGGCGATGTTTGTCATAGCCGAATACGACGCCGCGAAACTCGACATGACCTTCAACGCGCGGCATCGACAGAGCACTGTCACTCTGGCGAATTTCCGGCGTGGTATCGAGAATTTCAAAGACGCGCTCGGCGGCGGTCATGGCGCGTGTCGTAAAGTTCACCAAACGCGTCAGGCTTTGAACCGGTTCATACAAGCGCTGCAACAAGGCCGTAAAAACAAGGAGAGCACCCAGTTGCAATGTGTTGTGGAGTACTTGATGTCCGCCGAAATACCAGGTGATGGGCAAGCCTAATCCCATGATAAATCCCAGAGTCGGATGAAAAATCGCCGCTTTTTGTTCGACGTTCATGGTGGCGTCGCGCAACTGCCCACTCTTGGTTTTGAAGTTGTTTACTTCGCGCTCTTCCTGAGCAAAAGCACGCACCACGCGCACTCCATTCAGGGTGTCGGCCAGACGCGCACCCAGCGACGAGTTCTGATGCCACACACGGCGCCACAACTTCATCAGGCCACGCCAGTAGCGGTTTGTTGCAATAATCACAAACGGCACGGGAAGAAGAACGGCAAGCGCCAGCGTCCAGCTTTTGGACAGCATAATCAACACGACGCCGAGAATGGTGAGGCTCGAAAGAATCACGTTTTCAGCCGCATCGAGCAGAAAGTTCTGCAACATGCCGACATCATTTTGCACACGGCTCATGACCGCGCCCACTTCACGTTTGTCGTAGTAGGCGACAGACAATCGCTGCAACTGTTCATAGACTTGCGAACGAATGTCGTGAATGACACGCGCCCCCAGGTAAGCCACGCTGCGACCACGCATGATGTTCACAACAGCACCCAGCGCAGAGGAAAACAGAATGGCGCCGACCAGCAGCGTCAACAGCCCGTATTCGCGAGCGCCCGGAGCAGTCGCGGTGATGGACACTCCCGAATCGGTCACCTGTGGCGAAACGTGGAACACGCGGTCGATAAGAGGCTGCACCATCAAGATCGGCACAAATTGCAGCGCGATGCCCAGAACGCTCAACAGGCCGTTGCCGATAGCCAGCCACTTGTAAGGCGCAAGGTAGGAAAATAAGCGTTTGAGCGCTTGAATCTTGTTGACACAAAACGGGCAGACTTGCGAATCGTGCGGCAACGCGCGCCCGCAATTGGAACACGTCTTCCGTTGCCATTTGGCATCTTCCTGCACATCGGTCTTAACTTCGCCTTCTTCGCGCAACTGCTTCAGTTGGCGCGCTGCGTTGGTCAAGCCGCGCGAGTGCGCATTGGAAGCGCGCAGCAGTTCCACAACACGTTCGGTGGAGGCACGTTCGGTGGAGGCACGTTCGGTCGAGACACCTTCGGTGGAGGCACCCGTCGAAACCGATGCCCCATTCCCATTGCGAGTACTCGCTGCGGTGCCGTTCGGCAAAGTTCCATTGGCTAGAGCGCCATTAGTTGCAGCGCCATTGGTCGCAACACCGTCAAACCTGGAGCCGTTCGCTGATGTGCCATTGCCATTGGCTGATGTCGGAAGCGGCAGAGCTTCGACGGAGTTGCGCATGCGCGCTTCAAGCGAAGCCGCACCGACCAGCGTCTTGGCTTCGGTGCTGATAATGTCGCTCATGGGAACATCGAGATCAACAGTAACTGTTGTCGCGCTGCGATCTCTGGCCAGAATGCCTGCTTTGACACCACTGCTCGTTGTGAGCACATTTCCAATGCCGTCTTGAGGCAAATCGGGAGCGGAAAGGACAACCAAGCGCTGCGGCGTCGCGACCAGAAAGCGATGTCCCCAGTGGCCCTCCGTGTCGAGATCGGCCTGTGCTTGAACCTGCACATCGCCGTTGATACCAAGTTCATCGAGTTTCTGGCGCACCTCGTCCGGCAAGACAAGCGCTGTGTCGTTGCTGTCAACCGAAGGTGTATTGGCTTTGCGAGTGGAAAGGATTGCAGGCATATGGGGTTAAGAAATCTCGAACACGGCGAACATGAAAACAGCGCATATGGCGGCGGCGCACAGAGCGATAGCGCACATGGCGACAGCGCCCGCACAAGCTCTGTTTGGGCTTACGCGCTGTCCGAGCGCGAGTTACAAGGCGGCAAATTGAGCACGGCGGGCCTGCGCCATTCACTCGCAGAACGACAACGTTCACACGAGTACTCGCTGCGGTAAACCTGGCGAAGAGAAATTCCTGTGCCAAAGTTTGGCGTCGCCACTCGTTGCCGTTCGACAACCGAGTTTAGCAGCTTCACCTGAGTAGCACCTACCCATACGCTTCCACCGGCTTCTACGTTCCGTGCCGAGTCCCGCGGTGCCGAGTCGCGCGGTGCCGAGTATCGCTATGCGAAGTCGCGCTATGCGAGTTATACGATCAGGCGGCGCGGTTCCACAAGGCTAGCCCATATAGCAACAGCGCATCGAGTGCCACCCACACACCCACGGCGTGCAGCGGCGTGAAATGCACAAACGACAACGACGCGCCTTCAGCCATTGCGAAGTAGGCAGCGGCGAGTGAACCGGCAAATGCCAGTAAAACAATGACAGCCGCAATGCCACGCAACGTAAATCGACGACGCTTCAAGAAGCCGACGGCCCGCTGCGGCCCGGCCAGCACAGTCGCGGAGCGCGCCGGTGCCGCTCCCCAGGCCCAAAGTGCCGCTATACACGCGATCAGGCTCAGAGAGGCCGCGACTTTTTGGGCGTTGGTCAGGCTGTTCCATGCCGTGCTCGCGGCACCCAGCAATGCCGACGGTCGGCGCGAGGCACGGCGGTTGGCGTTGTAGGCTTCGGGCGTGTTGCCGTCACTCAGCGCGAACACAACTGAGGTTTTGCGCAGACGCAAGGCGCGCAGCACATCGCCCGGATCGTCCAGGCCGCGCGGCAACAAAGTCCACACATAACAGCGTGCGCCACTCTTCGATAAATCATCCGTGCTGCCCACGCTGATGAGGCCGCGACGTTTATTGAGCAGCGCCACGTCCCGATCCCACACCACACCATTCCAGCCTTCGAAGCCCTGCACGCCCATGCGCACAAACTCGTCCGGCTTATACTTTCCCGGCGACCACGGATGCGCCACGATGACCAGAGCACCCTGCGCTTTTGCCGCACGCACAGCCTGTCTGGCATCGGGCACGACGCGCCCATCAATCGCCTTGCGCAATCCTAGAAAGAGCAAGTGCGCGCTGCCGCTTTGATATTCGCTGCCGTTGAGCAACAACATGTCGGGGTTCGCGCGTTGCAGAGATGCAAACTCAGCCGGTGGAATCATCTGATTCGTATCCGTAAAGGCAAGACCCTTGAAGCCACGTTGGCGGTGCCAGTCGATTTGCTGTTGCGGCGTCAGCAAGCCCGAAGAGTATGTGGTGTGCGTATGAAAATCGAAGGCACTGAAGGGAGTACTCAAGCGCCGCACCGGAGACCGAAAACTTGAACTGTAATAGGCGGCACCACACAGTTGCAGCGCCAGCAACAGCACAAGCGGAATCGAGGGTTTGCGCCAATGGCCCCAGTGCGCAACGATATACCACAGCGTCGCGCCGAGCAGCGCCAGCAACACGATCCAGAGCAAACCTCGTCCGGTCAACGCCTGTGTCAGTTCGCCGGCAAAAATCGGCAAAGCAGCCACAGTTTCCCACCAGCCGGTTTCGACAACCCAAAGGCGGGTATTGGCACCGCGCGGCGCAAAGTTGGGCAGCGGCGCCTGAGTGAAAAATTGTAGCGAGTACTCGAAGCGCGTCGTGTTGCCGATCGCCAGGCGCAGCGATGCCACGACCGGCAGCAGCAAAAGGGCGAGCAGCGCGATGCGAAACGCCAAAGCCCGCGCCGAAGTAACACGCGCCGTATGGAGCCAACCGGCCTGGGTCAGCGGAGACAAAGCACGCGAGGGCGTTCGTCCGGCAAACTTCAGCCCGATGAGGCACCGCTCCCGTCAAACGGAGAGTTGTCACCGGCGAAGTTGGAGCCGGTCTTTTCAAGCGACGGCACAAGAAGCGACGGCACCAGAGAAGTCGAAAGATAAAACATGGCAAATGGACAAAATGGTGTGGCAGAGACTTAGAGCATGAGCACGAGAATTGCACGCCGGGTTGTAGCCGTCAAACCCGCTACACTACCGGCAGATTTTAAAAGGTTTGAAGGCAAATGAAAAGCGTTATGGCCGAACAAAATGTCTTAGTTATTGATGACGAGAAGCACCTCTGCGACCTTTTTACCGAAATTTTGTCGCGCGATGCACACCGCGTGCAAACCGCGTACACCGGAACTGATGGACTGGCAATCCTCAATGACGCGCCGGTCGAATTCGGTCTGGTTTTCCTCGACATGATGCTGCCCGACATGTCGGGCACCGACGTGCTGCGAGAAATCAAACGCCGCCGTCCCGGTACGCCGGTGGTGATGATGACGGGCTTCGCTTCCAAGGAATCGGCTGTTGAAGCGATGCGCCTGGGCGCTTACGATTACCTGGCCAAGCCGTTCAACATTGCTGATGTCAGCCTCATCACGCAACGCGCCCTGGAGCGCAACCGGCTCATTGATGAGAACGCCTATCTGCGCGAAGAGTTGCGCGCGCGCTACAACTTCCACAACATCGTCGGCTCCTCGGAGAAGATTCAGGCGGCTTACGTGCTGGCCGCCAAAGTCGCCGCGCAAAACGCAACAGTTCTCATCACGGGCGAAAGCGGCACCGGCAAGGAAATGCTGGCGCGCACCATTCACTATCAAAGCAATCGCGCCGACAAGCCGTTTGTGAAAGTCAATTGCGCTGCCCTGCCCGAGCACTTGTTGGAAGACGAACTCTTCGGCCACGAAAAAGGCGCCTTCACCGACGCGCACACGCAGCGCATCGGACGTTTCGAATGGGCGCACACCGGCACGCTGTTCCTGGACGAAATCGGCGAAGTTCCCCTAGCCGTGCAGGTCAAGCTGCTGCGTGTGCTGCAAGAACGCGAGTTCGAGCGCATCGGCTCTTCGAAAACCATCAAAGTCGATGTGCGTATCATCGCCGCGACCAACCGCGACCTGCAAAAAGCCATCGAAGACGGCACTTTCCGCGAAGACCTGTTCTACCGCTTGAATGTCGTGCCTATCGAGTTGCCGCCGCTGCGCGAGCGTCCCGAAGATATTCCGCGCCTGGTGCAGCACTTCGTGCACAAGTACTGTGATGAAACGGGCCGCGAAGACATGAAAGTCGCTGAAGACGCGACACGCACCTTGCAGGCCAACGAGTGGCGCGGCAACATCCGTGAACTGGAAAACTGCATCGAACGCGCCGTCATTCTGGCTGAAGACGACACCATCGAAGCACGCCACCTGCTGCTCGCCCCCGGCGGATCAACGGTGCAAGCGGCTCAGACGCGCGCCGTCACGCTGGGCGGCGCATCACTCGGAAGCAACGGCAGTGCCGGGAATGGTCGTGCCGACAATGGCCATGCCGCGACGGACGCCTCCGAGCACACTTCAAATGAGCCGTTACCCACCATGCACGAGGCGATGCGAGTACTCGTGCGGCAGGCACTGGCACGCACAGACGGCAATGAAACCGCCGCCGCCGCACTGCTGGACATTGACCTTGACGAACTGCAAGCCCTGCTCGACCGACAAACCAGTGCGTCCGAAAACGGCACCGCTAAATACGCCGAGAAACCCACAGCCAAGCGCCCTGCCGCCAAACGCCGTTGATAAGAGCCGTTGATCGTCTGCCTGCTGTGCCACGAAGCAAAACCGTTCGATAGCCTTGCGCTGCCGAACGGTTTTGCTTCGTGGCGTTGAAGACTTTCGTTCTTTCGCGGGCGGGATATGGCAGTTAACGGCTTGATGGCTCTACGCGGTCGCCCCGAACTCCAAGCGTGAGCGCGGGGCTAACGCACCAGTACGTTTAGCCCCGCGCTCACGCTTGGAGTTCGGGGTAGCCTTGTGTCCGTTAACTGCTATACCACCCTGCAACTGCAACTTTGTCAAGCGGCTGCTATCATAAATGGTTGTGAAACGATCTCCCCTCCACCTTTTTTCTGCTTTGCTTTGCAGCGTGCTGTGCCTTGTTTTTGTTCAGCATTCTCAGGCTCAGGGCACTACAACGACAGGTGCGAACGCGCCTTCAATATCTCTCGCGGAACTGTTGCCGCGCGCACAGCGCTTTGAGGGCACCATCGCCGTCACGTCCGGTGGAGTGACCACACGCGCGCGCTTCATGTTTCAGGCGCCGGATGGCTTGCGCGCCGAAATCGAAGCCAACGACGCGGCACAGACACCGGCGCAAACCTACGTAGCGCAGGGCGACCGCACGCAAAGCCTGCATAGCCTCACCGGACGCGTGCGCCGCTGGAACTACAGCAGCATTTCTCAACCGTGGCGCAGTGCATTTCTGGTGGACGGCGGCCCGGCCAACATCGCCCTGTTCGGCTGGCCGGAGAATATAGAGCGCGCCTACGCCGTTTCGACAACGCGCCGCGCTGCGAGTACTCAGAATGCCGCAACGGCGGCTGCCGCAACGATGGCTGCCACAACCACTGCCGACGACAACATCGTTTCCGTATTGGTGGCGCGCGAAACGGTCGGCAAACGCCTGGTACACGACTTCCTGCGTGCGGGCAACAGCGGGGCGGGTGCGTTCTATGCGGTGTACAAGCGGCCTGTTTTCGACCGTCCGGCGCGCATCACGTTGCAGTTCTCACCGGCAGGCGCGCTTCTGTCACGCGAAGATCGCGATGAGAATAACCGCATTCTCACACGCACCGAATTCAAGTGGAGCGCCGAGACGCGCCTGCCCCTGGAAGCCACAACGCGCGATGGACGTGGTCGCCTGATTGAAACCTGGAAGTATGATCTCGCGGCGCGCACGATTCCCTTTTCAACTGAGACTTTCCAGTTGGGAGCGGCGGCCAGCGACCAGATTATCGAAGATGCCGAATTGCGCCCCATCGCCGAATATCAACAAAGCACCGATGCGGACGCGCAATTCAGCCTCGGAGTGGCGCTGCTGCGACACACCGAAGACATAAGTGCTGCATTAGCCGCCTGGGGCGAGGCCGCCCGCAGCAAGCCCAAAGCGGTTGCACCGCACTTTGCCATTTTCGACGCTGCGCTGCGTGCGCGCGATTTATCTCTGGCCGAGCAAGCGCTTAGCCGCCTCGCTACATTGCGCGGGGCCAATGATGCGGCTGTTCTCACGCGGCGTCTTAATCTTGAGTTGCGCCGCCGCAACTGGGACGCTGCGGCTTCTGTCATCGAAACCGCCACGCGCGCTCAACCGAACAACCTCGACCTGAGACTCAGCGGCGCCAACATGGCTCGCGCGCGTGGCGACTATGCGCGTGCCCGCGGCTTGCTGCTGGAGATAGTCGGCAGCACAGCGCCGCAGCCTCAAATTCAGGCCACGGCAGCCGAAGCCTTGGCGGCCATGATCGCCGGCAGCGGCACGAACACGCCCGACGCTGATGACTTTTTGCGCACCCTACCGCGAGAAACAGTTTGGCAGCGGCTTGCGCGCGCTCACATTCTGCTGTTGCTGGGGCGTAGCGCCGATGACATCAACCTCGACAACGTGGTAGCTCTGAGTTCTTTTGCACAGGGCCAGGAGCGTCTGGGGCAAACCGAAGCTGCTATCGCCACATGGCAGAAAGTCATTGCGGGCGTGCCCCTCATTCCTGGCGCTCCCTACGCAATTGTTGCATCGAGTACTCTGGCGGGCGACCGCGTCGCTTTGGGGCTGCTGGCGCGCATCCATCTGGTGCATTTGCACGCGGTGCGTGGCGAAGTCACGCCATCCCTGGACCGCTACCGGGACTTGATCGCTGTGGCACCGGACGAAAGTGCGCGCCGCCGCATTCAGGATATGCTCCTGGCAGCCTGGAAAAAAGCCCTGCGTGGCGACGAACTGCGCCCCGTGCTCGAACGCCGCGCGCAGTCGCTCAAAGCTTCGGAAGATGATGTCAGCGTGTGGCTGGCGTGGCAGGAAACCTTCGGCACGGCGGAAGGAATTGGCGTTGTGGTGCGCTCCGGCGTTTCAAAATTCCCTCGTTCGGCGGTGTGGCACTCAAGGCTGGGCGAATACCTGGCCGACCAGGCATCATCTCTACTGGCAACACAGGATCAAGCACGCTCCAACATGACCCGTGAAGCGCTCGTCGAAATCGACAGAGCGGCTAAAATTGATACGGCGCAGCCTTTCTACCCGATGCAAAACGCGCTGATTCTCACCCAGTATGCGCGGCGCAAAACCGGGGTCATCAATGCCACGCAGTCGCTGGAAGACGAGCAGAAGGCGCGCGACGCTCTCGATAAGCTGGCGCAACGCTGGCCTAACGATCCCGATGTTTCGATTGCGGTTGCCGCCGGACGCAGCGCGCTCAACATCAAAGGCGACATGGCTCTGGCGACCGCTTTGCAAAACGGCATGCGCCAGGGAACTCCCGAGCGTGAAACCGCCAGCGGAGATCGGCACACCACCGTCTTTTTCGCACGACAGGCCCTGGCCGCAATGCTAACCAAACTGGGCCGGCCCGATGAAGCGGCACGGCAGTATGACCTCTTGTTTCTCTCATCGCGTGATGCGGGCGAACAGGCCAGTGTCGCCGCACAATACCTTCCATTGTTGCAAAGCCGTGCAGTAGAGCCTAAGGCTGCGGTGCCCGTGGTGGCGCGACTGATGACCAGCATGGCGCGCGAACCGTGGCCGTTAGATTCCCTTCAAGGCGCGCTCACAGGCTTCTCACGAGTACTCGTAACGCGCGGTGTGCAACTGAATGCACTCGATAGTTCATTGGCGTTGCAGGTCAGCGCCGCTTTGCGAGCCGCCAACACTCCCGCTGCTGCGCTGGCTGCCGCGCACTTGCACTATGCACTGGAACGCGGTGCTCGCGAGGTGCTGACCGTGCCCAATGCTCCGCCCACTGCCGAGCGTCTGGCGCGCGAAAGCATTGCTCTGGGCACGGCTTCCGATGAAGCGCTTCAACCCATTACCGCCAGTGACGACCACGTTCTCGCCCCGCGCGCTGCGGCCCTGCTGGGCGAGCGTCATGCCGCGCGCGGCCAATGGAACGAAGCGGCGCAGTGGCTGCAACGTGCCGTAGCCGGCGAACCGGGCAGCCTCGATATGCGAGCCGGTCTGGCGCGCGCCCTCAACGCGACCAAGCAAACCGATAAGGCACTCGCCGTGCGCGAAGATCTGCTGCGTGGCCTGCCGCGCTCCACGGAAGTGCTGCGCCGTGCTTCCACAATTTCCCGGGAGGCCGGAAAGAACGAAGAAGCCGCGCGATTTGCGGCGCAAGCCCTCAACGTTGCACAATCCACAAACAGCGTCGGAGTCGGCAGCACCGAAGAACTTGCTTTGATAGTGGCCCGAGCGCTCTTCGAAACCGGACAGGAGACCCGCGCAACTGCTATCTGGACAGGCTTGACGAGTACTCAGTGGCCGCTTGTAACACGTCTGGCCGCACTGGGCGACTGGCAGGCGCACCTGAGCGCGTCAACACGCACCGCTGAGGCCGAACGCGTCACGCAGCAAATCAACGCGGTCGTCAAAGAAAGCCAGGCCAGCGAGAACGATGTGGCGGCGGCGCAACGCTACCTCGACACATTGTCGTAAGCAAGTAGCCCTCTTGCATAAGTGCGCTTCTGTGCAACCGCGACGGTGAGGCAGCGGGCTTGCTGAAGCGAATCAGCCCGCTGCCTCACGGGCGAGGTTGGGAAAAGTCGCGGTTGGGAAAAACAGCCGTCGCCAAGACTTATGCAAGAGGGCTGGTCAAGAGAAGCCAGGAGCGGGATGCCGAGTACTCGGCATCCCGCTCCTGTTTGCGGCAATACGAATTCAGTCGCCGGGTGAGGCAGTTGGTTTCTTGTTGGCAATCGCTGCGGGCTGCTCTTGCCCCGTGTCGATGTTGCCGGTAGCCGACTCGATCCAGTCGGTATGGAACGAACCGGGTTCGTCGATGCGCTCGTAGGTGTGAGCGCCGAAGTAATCGCGCTGTGCCTGCAACAGGTTGTGCTGCAATCGCTCGGTGCGATAGGAATCGAAATAGGCCAGGCTGGCGCTGAAGGCCGGCGTCACCAAACCGCGTGTGGCGGCTTCCGCCACAACACGACGCCAGTCGGGTGCGCAACGCGTTAAGGCTTCGGTGAAGAATGGGTCGAGCATCAGGTTGTTCAGCTTCGAGTCGCGACCGTAGGCTTCGGTGATGCGATCCAGGAACTTGGCGCGAATAATACAACCGCCGCGCCAGATGGCGGCGATGGCGCCCAGGCCCAGATCCCAATCGTTCTCGTCGCTGGCGGCACGCAGCAGGTCGAGACCCTGCGCGTAGGAAACAATTTTCGAAGCGTAGAGCGCGTTTTGCACCGCGTCGATGAACTGCTGGCGGTCGCCGCTAAAAGGTTCGTTGGGCGGCGCGGGCAAAACCCTGGAGGCGGCGATGCGCTCATCTTTCATGGACGACAAGATACGGCCTTCCACAGCCGAGTAAATCGTTGAGAGAGGAATGCCCAGGTCGATGGCGCTCTGGATTGTCCATTTTCCGGTGCCCTTCTGTCCGGCTTTGTCGAGAATCATATCGACCAGGGGCTTTCCGGTTTTCGGGTCGGTGCGCGAAAAGATGTCGGCGGTAATCTCGATGAGGAACGAGTCGAGTTCGCCCTGGTTCCAGCGCGAAAACACTTCGTGCAGTTCAGGCGCTTCCATACCGAGCACAAACTTGAGCAGCGCATAGGCTTCGCAGATAAGCTGCATGTCGCCGTATTCAATGCCGTTGTGCACCATCTTCACGTAGTGGCCGGCGCCGTTGGGGCCGATATACGTGCAGCACGGCTGCATGGTGCCGGTGCGTTCGTCGTGTACCTGCGCCGAGATTTTCGTGAAGATTGGTTCCACCAGCGCATAAGCGGCTGGGTTGCCGCCGGGCATGATGGACGGGCCGAGCAGCGCGCCCTCTTCACCACCGGAGATACCGGCACCGATGAAAAACAGGCCCTTTTCCGCCAGCTCTTTCTCGCGCCGGATGGTGTCGCTATAAAGCGAGTTGCCGCCGTCGATGATGAGGTCGCCCTTGTCCAGCAGCGGCACCAGTTGATTGATGACGGCATCGACCGGCGCACCGGCTTTGACCATAATCATCATCTTGCGCGGGCTTTCCAAAGAGTGCACAAACTCTTCCAGTGTGTAGGCCGGCGTGACGTTCTTGCCCCTGGCGCGGCCTTCCGCCAGTTTCTGCGTCACGCTCGTGGTACGATTAAAAACCGCCACCGAAAAGCCTTTGCTTTCCATGTTGAGCACGAGGTTTTCGCCCATCACGGCCAGCCCGATTAAACCAATGTTACACGAAGCCATTCTCGACATCCTTTTCAAAAGTGCCAACCGCAGAGGGCGCAGAGGCCACCGAGTGAGAACCAGGGTTCATTAGACCTCTTGCATAAGTCACGAACGGGATCATTGAAATTGTAGGGGCGAGGTTTTCTCGCCCTTTGGGATGTGCACGATGCGGGCGAGAAAACCTCGCCCCTACAATTTGTGCCCCGCCTTTCAATGTAGAAATGACTTTTGCAAGAGGTTTATTCTCTCGTTCCTCCGCGTCCTCTGCGGTTCAATGTTCTTAAGCCTTTGCCCAAGCGGGCGGCTCTTTCAAACGATACAACATTTCACCGGCTTTGCGCACCAGCAGCACGCCCTCATCTTCGCAATTGGCAAACGATTCCACTTCGATAGTGGCCGGGTCGCGATAACCCAGGTTGATCTTGCGGCAAATCTCTTCAGGTATTTGCGTGGCCAGCGTCACCTGCACGCGCGGCTTTTCCACGCCCTCCGAGTACTCGCCGATGCCGCGCACATGCGTGGAATGCGCCAGCACGCCCCACGGCAGGTCTTTGAACTTGTCCCACTGCTTCAGAAAATAATCGCGCGTGTGATAGCCGATTTGCTCGATGAGCGCGCCATGCGTCACCGAAATTTCCGTGATATGCGGCGCGTAAATAATCAGCTCTCCGCCATCAGCTACGACCGGCTCCAACTTATACATGCACTTGCCGCCCGTCCACAGGTCGTCATACATGGTGGGCGCGCAACTCAGCACGGTGTGGAACGGACGCTCTCGATATTCGATATGCAGTTTGTCGCTCAATTGGGAGGCCTTATCCCAGGCCGCTTCGGGCGTGCCGCCATACAGGCCGTTCAAGCCATCTTTGCCGACTACCATGCACAGGCACGCTTTGGGAATTTGAACCATCTGCGCCGCGCGGTCGACCACAGCGCGCACCGGCGTGTAAGCGTTGCCGATGATTTTGGGATTGGCGATAACCGCGCCCAGCCAGTGAAAGAAGTTGAGAATATCCGGGCCGCTGATGCCGGGAAATAGATACTTGTTACCGCCCGAAAAACCCACCACTTCATGCGGAAAAACCGGCCCCAGGATAAGCAGCAAGTCATAATCGAAAACGCGCCGATTAATCGCAACCGGAACATCCATTTCGAACAAGCCGCCAGACAGTTCGCGGATTTCCTGTCGCGCAATATCGCCGATGTGGCGCAACTGTGCGGCGTCGTCCCACGCATGGTTATAAACATCGACCGCCGCGTAACGGGTGCTGCGCTCCTGCGCGGAAATCTCAAGCCGCGCGTTGATGGCTTCGTCGCTCATCGGCTGGTGCGTGCCTAACGCGATCATCACATCCATCTTGGCGACACGCACGCCGACCAGTTCGTGAATCAGGCGAAACATCATCCCGACCGGCGCAGTACGCGTCGCATCCGGCACGATAACGAGTACTCGTTTGCCGTCAAGATCCAGCGGGCACAACAATTCGGCGGTCACTTGCCGTGCTTCGGCTTCACTTAAAGCGCGGTCGGTGTAACCGACGCCTGATGGGTTGATTTGGTTAAGACTCATAAACGTTAATCCCATGTGTAATGCACGGTGTAAGTGAGCACCTTTTCTTCACCCGGTTTAATGGGCACGAGGAATTCGATAGTCTGTGCATCCGTTTTGATGAAGTCCTGCGATTTTGCGGTGATCTCCCAGTTCATGCCACGGTACAAGTGCTCAACCACGCGAACCTCGACCTCTTCTTTCTTGCGGTTGCGTAGCTTGATCTCAAAGGTTTCATCGTTGATTCGGGTTCCTGAGTTAAATTGTGTTCGTTTACGCTCGCCAACAATGTCAAACGCATTGCCGGTGTAAACACGTACTGTTTCGCCCTGCGGCGTGTGGTCGATTATGCTCTCGCCTGTGAATTCTAATTGACCATCCGTGTCACGACGGTAGAACCGCAGGCGTCCCTTGGGCAGCGGGATTCCCAATCCATTGACAGCGCTGTTGACAAATTCTCGCATGACCGACACTTTGCTGTTCGACTCAGTGCCGTATTCTATCTCTTGACGCGATTGAAAAACTCGACGGCCAAAAGAAGGAAGCGATGGATAGCCCTCTGTGTTGAGGCGTGCGCCATCATAGATATACAGGCGCTGCGACTTCACCCGCTGAGCACGCGCGAACTCGACCTGCTTGGTTTCTGCATCGCGCAGAGTACTCGGTCGAGCCAATGTATAGAGATGATACTCGTCGAAAGTTCTTTCAGTGACGGGTGGCCCACCAGAAGAACCGCCGCCGCCGTTTCCACCCCCGCCACCACCGCGAGACGCATAAAGACCGGCAGGCTGAACCTTGTTCACATCGCCAGCCATTAATTTGATCCGGGCATCGTTGAACGTCTTGCCACTACGGTTGCTGAGCGTTACCCACGCAACAATATCAAGAAGATCGCCGTTTTCCGGCGCCACGATGTTGTAATCGGCTTCCCATGACATGCCGCGTGTGATGTAAGCCAACTCGGCTTGCAGCGGGCCGGGCTGATCGCTCTGCAATGTCCACTGCAACATCGGTTTAAGAATGGTGTCGTCACCTAAATAGTCGTGCAAAAGAAAACAGGTGTTCGTAGGGCGGGGTTCCCCGCCCGTTTGCCAATGCACTACATACGGCGAGGAGACCTCGCCCCTACAAAACGCCGGAAAACTTTTGCTTCACTGCTTAAGTCAGGAAACAAAGGTATGCCTGGTAGCTGAAAACGCAATTTACCATCGACTTCCACTAACGGCTGTGAGGTGTTATCATTGCTAAAGAAATATGGCGGGTTGAGTACTGGCACAACGTTGCCGCTGCGTATCAGTTTGCCGCGAACGATTTCGGATTTGCCCTCGCTTCGCACCAGAAAGTCAATCGTTTTGCCTTCGTTTAAAGCCAGCAAACGCTGCACCGTTATCGGATCGGCGCGATAGTTCTGTTCGAGAATTTGTAGTGCGCGCTTGCCGCTGGGGTCGCGCAAGACCACCGAGTCGGGTTCCAACCCGGAAGTCACGTCGCTGACGCGAACCTGATTCACGCCACGTTGCAAGTCCAAAGAAATGGTGTCGCGCACCACAGCGAAGTTCTGGTTGTAAATCGTTAAGGCCGGTTCCGCGCTCACCACAGCCGCCAATAAACAAGTACCGGCTACGGCACCGGCCACGACCTGCGTTAGAAATAATCTCTTCATAATTTCTCCATGCCTGCGATTATAAATTGACCGTTGATAGACCCATTTTTGAATACCATTCAATATAACTGTCGTGCCGCAGCTCTGCCCAGATAGGGCTGACGCAAAATATCTGATTGGTAGGGGCGAGGCAACCTCGCCCAGGCTACCGCGTGCAAGATGACCTCGTCTAAGGCGCGAAGACCGCGCCCCTACGAACCATTGCGATGCTCGTGAGAAAGTCCTAATAGACAAATTTTTTCACGCTACGCGCCGGAATCTGGCAAACAGTTTGCTGCACCGGAACTGCGTGAACTTGTCCAACCACATACAGCAAGAATTCGAAGACGCTGAGGAAGATACACGGGCTGGAGATCATATCGACGAGGAAAACGCCGCGCCACCAACGGGCCGTGGCCGGTGGCTGCGATTCGTAGCGGTGCTACTCGGAGCATATGCTATTTTCTGGCTCGGTTCATGGGCGCAGACACGTAGCAGCAAGCCACCGTTGGTCGGGCCGATTTCGGCGCAGAGCGCAACAACACGCGCGCCAAAGGTTGTGGTGCATGTGACAGGTCGCGTGCGGCATCCCGGTGTTTATACGTTGGGCACCGATGCGCGCGTGCAAGATGCGGTGCAACGCGCTGGCGGGCCGTTGCCCGATGCCGACGTAAATGCCATCAACCTTGCTTCGTGGGCTGAAGACGGAACACGCATCGAAGTGCCCGCCAGGCCGAAACCGGCTACAGCACCATCGCCTGCACGCTTCGCCGCAGAACCGGTGTTTGACGAATCTGTGGAAGACGAAGAGGAGGCCGCACCTGCTGGCGATAACGAGGAACCGACTGCGGCAATCGCGGAACGCGCAGTGCCTTCTTCCGCCACAACAGTGAGTACTCGCACTGCGCCGCGTCGTGTGCCGAGCCGTCGCACGGCACAGGTGCAAAAGGCGAAGAAAGCCAAAGCCACCAAACCGTCTACCATCGCGGGAATGCCGCGTGCCCTGACAGCCGCGGGCAAGCCGTCGGACAATGCTTCGCCCGAATTCCTTGAAAAGCACCCGCTCAACTTAAACACAGCCAATGCGGCGCAACTCGAAGCGTTGCCGGGTGTTGGGCCGGCCATGGCGCAGCAAATACTGGATGCGCGCAAGCAAAACGGCGGCTTTAAGTCGGTCGATGAACTGGATGAAGTTCCCGGCATCGGCCCGAAGAAAATGGAAACGTTGCGCCCGCTGGTGGATGTAAAGTGAGTACTCGTCGTCAGTCGATAACGATGCTTTTGGGGTCGAAATCGGCTTTGGGATACTGCGGTTTCATCTTTTCCAGCGCTTCAACAACGGCTTCGGCTAAATTGATGTTGCGTGCCCATTTCTTGTTGGCCGGTACAACAGTCCACGGTGCGTGCTCTGTAGAGCACTTGTTAAGAGCGTCGTCCAAAGCATCCTGGTAATCGTCCCACAAAGCACGCTCTTTCAAGTCGCCGGGGTTGAACTTCCAGTTCTTTTCCGGGTTGTCGAGGCGCGCCTGCAAGCGCTCTTTTTGCTCGTCTTTGGAGATGTGCAGGAAGAACTTCAAAATCGTGACGCCGTTGCGCGTCAGCATTTGCTCGAAGTTGTTGATGTCGTCGTAGCGCGCCTGCCACACTTTCTTTTCCACCATTTTATGAACGCGCACGATCAGCACATCTTCGTAATGTGAGCGGTTCCACACGCCGATGATGCCTTTGGGCGGAACGGCCTTATGCACGCGCCACAAAAAGTCGTGGCTCAGTTCATCCGTCGAGGGCGCTTTGAAACTGGTGACCTGCACGCCCGCCGGGTTGACGCCGGTCATGATGCTTTTCAGCGCGCCGTCTTTGCCGCCGGTGTCCATCGCTTGCAGTACAATGAGCAAACTGCGCTTGTCTTCAGCATAGAGCGCTTCCTGCAATGCACTCAACCGTTCGCGCAAAGCGCCCAAACGTTCCAAAGTTTCGTCTTTGGATGAGTAGCCGCCGGTCGCGTCGGGGTCGATGTCGCGCAGGCGAATTTTGGTGCCGGGCCGCACCGTGACAAGAGAGCTTTTCATGAATGATTTCCTGCCGACATGGAGGCACGAATCTGGTCGCGGCGCGCTTTATAACCTTCCAGAATCTCGTCGGGAACCGGGCCGCCTGTGTTGGTGATGCCGAGTTGAATGTGCGGTTTGCTCGCACCATGAAAATCGCTGCCGCCGCCCGGAAGCAAGTCGTGCGCCTGGCACATGGCACGCGCCCATGCTGTTTCTTCCGGCGTGTAAGTCGCGTAATAAATTTCCAGTCCGTCCAGGCCCCAGGCGCGCCATTCGGCAACTTTGGGTGAAAGCTCATCCAGTGTAAAGTTGCGGTTCAACGGCGGATGCGCCCACACCGCAATGCCGCCCGCCTGGTGAATGCCTTCAATCGCTTCCTGCGGCGTCAGCACTTCTTTGGTGGCGTAAGCCGGTTTGCCATCGGCAAGATACAAATCAAACGCTTCCTGAGTACTCGATACATAACCGCGCGCCACCATAGCACGCGCAAAGTGAGGTCGGCCCAACTGCCCGCCGGCACCGGCGTAGGCGCGCACTTCGTCTTCTTCAAGCGGCACGCCCAGCGCGCGCAAATTGTCGAAGATAATGTTGTTGCGATTTGCGCGCGCACGCTGAATGGAAATCAGGGTGGCGTTGAGTTCCGATTGCGGGTCGATGAAATAGCCCAGCAGGTGAAAACGCCCGCCTTCATACGAAGTGGACAACTCCACGCCGGGCACAATTTCGATGCCCTGCTCGGCACCGGCGGCAAAGGCTTCATCCCAGCCGAAGATGTTGTCGTGATCGGTAATGCCAAGTGCATCCAGCTTTTGTTGGCGCGCCAGTGCGACAAGTTCGGTGGGCGTCAACGAGCCATCGGAGGCGGTTGTGTGGGCGTGCAAATCAACGGGCATAGCTTCCTTTTCGAGTGCGTTTTTCGTATCAGGTCTGAACTGACAACTCGTTTGAGCTTACGACTTGTCGATGAGTTCTTTGTTTGCGAGGAAGCGCAAAATCTTCTGCACCGATGCCTCGACCGGTTCATGTTCACTTTCGACCACAACTTCGGGGTTCTCCGGCTCTTCATAAGGGTCGGATACGCCGGTGAAGTTTTCAATTTCGCCGGCCAGCGCTTTCTTGTAAAGACCTTTGACATCGCGGCGCACCAGTTCATCGAGCGAGCATTTTGTGTACACCTCGACAAAGGCCGTGCCGTGCGATTCGACCAATTCGCGGCACTCGGCGCGCACCGAACGATAGGGTGAAATCGCGGCGGAAATCGCGATAACGCCGTTGCGGCTGAGCAGGTCGCATACGAAACCGATGCGGCGCACGTTGATGTCGCGGTCTTCTTTGTTGAAGCTGAGGCCACGGCTGAGATGAGTGCGCACAATGTCGCCGTCGAGCACTTCGACTTTGTAGCCGCGACGCTGAAATTCCTCATGCAGCAAATCGGTCAGAGTACTCTTTCCCGAGCCTGACAGCCCGGTGAACCACAGGGTAAAACCTTTATGCACGTTTATCTTCCTGACCTGGAGTGTTTCGCGGCTCTCATCTTAGCGAAAACCGCACAGTGGGAAAAGAGCAGGTAATTTTTGCTTTGCAGCAGTTACAATGGTGTTTCAATCTTAAACAGCAGAGCGGCTGATGCCAGGAAGGCCCTCTGCGGAGGAAGCACCATGCAGTTACGCAGGCTGTTCACTGTCGTTGCCCTTGTATGCTGGTTCTCATCTGTGAGTGCCGTGTCGGCACAGGACCGGATCGGATTACGGAATTTAGCCAGTGCACGCAGCTTCCTTCTGGGAACCGCAGCACCGATAGACCTCTTAAGAAACAACGCCGACAACGGCAATTTTCCCACGGTTGCCGCCGCCGAGTTCAACATGATCGAGCCGGAAAACGACTTCAAACCGCCGGCACTCTGGCTGGGAGAAAACAATTACAACTTCGATCGCACCGACTGGCTGCTTGGCGCGCCGGGGCAAATCGGCTGGGCACAGAGCAACGGCATTGCCGTGCGCGGCCACGTTCTCGTTTACGCACGAGATGATGGCTACACCATTCCTAACTGGCTGCTCCAACAGGAAGCCAACATCGACTATGGTCGTGCCAAGCAGCTTTTGCACGATTACATCTTCGACGTGGCTGGCCGATACAAAGGCAAAATCGCGATGTGGGACGTTCTCAACGAAGCGATTGCCGATGTGCCGAATAACCGGCCTTTCAACCTGCGCGACAGCTTCTGGTATCGCAAGTTGGGCACAGATTTCATCAAGTTCGCCTTCCAGTGGGCTCATGAAGCCGATCCCACTGCCGAACTGTATTACAACGATTACAACATCGAAACGCCTGGTCGGAAATTCGATTCGGCGCTGGAACTGATTAAATGGGTGCGTCAGCAGGGCGTTGAGGTGACCGGCATGGGATTGCAGTATCACCTGCGCGTTGTGGACACCATCACGCCGGGCGACGGGCACTATCAGAATGTGCAGCGTCTGCGAGACGAAAACTTCCAGTTCATGATTACCGAACTGGACGTTCGTATGCCGGTTAAAGCCTATGCGCCAAGCGACCCGCGCTTTGGCCTGGAGCCGGTAAACCCTGCCGACCTGGACAAGCAGGCAAACATCTTTCGCGCCGCTCTGCACATGAGCTTGACCATGCCCAATTGTCACGCTCTCAACATCTGGGGCTTTACGGACGCTCACAGTTGGATACCCTCGACCTTTGCCGGCGCCGGCGCCGCAACGATCTTCACCGCGGCCTACGAACCGAAACCGGCCTACTGGCAAATGCAGGAAGAACTCGGTCGCAATCTGCCGGATGGCGTGTACCGCCTCTCCGCGCAGTCAGATCCTCATCTGTTTCTGGGCATCGCCGATTTGACGAAGAACAGCGGACGAGTCGCCTTCTACGCGGGAACATCGGCAGCAGGGAAAGCTCGGGACGCAGCGAATCGCTACAATCGCCAACTGTGGCAGTTGACCTGGCAAAACGACGGCACCTATCGCATTTCCCCGGTCGTCGCACCACAACAGGCGTTGTTCCCATTCGGAAAAACCTGGGCACCGGGCCGCGTGCAAACACAACTTTGGTCGGGCAGCAACAATCAGGAATGGATTGTGACCCCACACGACGACGGCACTTTTCGCATCGCAATGCGCCCTGCATGGTGGCTCGTCATGAACAAATCCGCGCGCCAGGCGGCGCCAAGAATGACTTTGCCAATCAGCACCGACAGCCAGGCGTGGAACTTCGAGCCGCAGCAAGCGCAGTAGCGGCTGCAAGCGCAGTAGCGGCTGCACGCCAACACCTGGTTCGTTTAATGGGACGGAGCAGACATCGCTGCGGGAGGCTTGGGCAGTGTGACAATAAATGTGGTGCCGACACCTTGCTTGCTTTGCACCACAATGTCACCCGCCTGAGCCTCCACCAGTTGTTTGACCAGGTAAAGCCCCAGTCCCGTGCCCCTGATGCCACGGGCTTGCGCATCCGGCGTGCGATAGTATTTCTGAAACAGTTGCGACTGCTGTTCGGCAGACATCCCCATGCCGGTGTCCTGCACCGATATTTCGACGAACTTCATTGTCTCTTTCAAGCGTAGCGTTATGGTACCACCGTCGGGCGAGTACTTGACGGCGTTCGATACCAAGTTGGTAACAATCTGTTCCACGCGATCTTCGTCGGCACAGGCGAAAATCGGGCTTTGTTCACACGCGAAGACCAGATGCAAGTTCTGGTAGTCGCCGATGGTGGCGCGCGCGCCGTCGAGTACTCCTTCGCATAGCGTGACCACGTCCACAGCTTCGAGACGCAGGGAAAGTTCGCGTCCGGCCTCCATGCGGGAAACATCCAGCAGTTCGGAAATCATGCGATTGAGGCGGCGACAGTGGCGCACAATGGCGTTCGCCATCTCACCGCGCATGGAAACGGTGTAATCGCCCGTGTCCTCGTTCAAGAGCGATGCATAACCCAGGATTGTGGTGAGCGGCGTGCGTAGTTCATGTGCCACATACGAGACAAAGTCGCTCTTGAGGTTGTCGAGTTCGCGCTGCGCCGTTACATCGGCCACCACCAGCATCTGGCCCAAAGGTCGCTCGGCACCAAGCAGTCGTGTCACATTGGCCGACAGCACGCGGCGAGCCGTGTCGCTGCGCTCGGTTTCCGCATACTCGCCGCGGTTGCCTGTCTCAGGCGTGTCGTCACACACGATCTCCCGCGAGAGCGGCGCGTCATCCGCTTCACCTGCTGTGCCGCTGCCATCCAGTTCGCAAATTAGCGTGGCCAGTTGATGCTGCCCCCCGGCCCGCAGAGCGCCCGTAATGGATTGCCCCAGGGTGGGCGAAGCGCGTCCCAGAATGCGCTCGCTCGCGGCGTTGACAAAGACGACGTGCCCGTTTTCATCAGCGACAATCAGGGCATTGTCGATGCTTTCCACAGCCGCCGTTAATTTGACGCTTTGTTCGAGGAGTAGGTCGTAAGCCTCGCGCAGGTCGCGATTGGCCAACTCAACTTTGCCGCGCAGCATTTCGTAATATTGCAGATGCTCCAAAGCCAGCGCCGACTGCCGCGCCAGAGTTTCCAAAAACGTTGCGTCACGCTCCGTGAAGAGTCGTTTGTCGCGCCGCCCGATAGCAATGAGAGCGCCGCCCGAGGCACGCGATTCTGCGTGGGGAGCGGCATCCAGCGGCTTCATGTCGGGCAATGGCGCGGCGACAATTGTGCAATGCCGATTATGACCGCCTTCAAAGAAAGCACACAGGTCACGCAACTGTTGATCAGAAAGAACTTCGAGTAATGGTGATTCGGTGCGGGCTATTTCGTCATGCTGCGTCTCAACATGAAATGGATTGAGTCTCACCTCGTGCGTCATTTTTTGCGAACCATCGACTGCGGGCCACACGAGTACTCGCCGGCTGTGCCCCACCCGATACGCAATTCTCTGCAAAGCCTCATTCTTAGTCTCACCGTTCAGCACCAGGAACACGTGTTCGGCGCCCAGTGCCTGGCGCGCCGTGGTGTCGATAACAGACAGCAATCGTGGACGGTCGCGCACCGAAGCCATCAAGTCGCTACCACGCGCCAGGGCCGCTGCGGCTTCGTCGGCGCGCCAGTTGGCTTCCCATTCCCAGCGGTAGTTGAGCGCTGTTGTTAGAGCATAGGTCAAAAGCCCGCCACACAAAGGCACTGCAAGCGGAATGTAAATGTTGGCCAGGCTCATGGCGAGCGCTGCGCCCTGCCACAACACGGCGCCCAGGCCCACAATCCATAAGGTGCCGCCCAGCGCACGACGCGGTGCCGTCAACACGCCGCACAGCGCAGAAAAGCCCAGCAGCAGAGCCGCCTGTAGCCATACACCAAGCGAACGCAGCGGACGATTCGAGAGAATGTCATCGACCGCATTGGCTTGCAGTTCAATCGCCGGTTGCACCGGAGAAAACGGCGTCGGGCGGTGTTCAAAAGTTCCCGCCGCTGTGGTGCCGATGAGAACGATGCGATCTTTGAATACTTCCGGCTTGACCAAACCATCGAACAGCTCGTTATACGAGTAGGTGGCGAACGTTTGGTTGCCTCCGGCCCAGTTGACCCAGGTTTCGCCGTGGGAGTCGAACGGAATCGAGGTGCGAGTACTCGCAGACGTTGTGGAGTCCAAGACGATTTCGCCCGCCCCGGCGATAATTTGTGCCGGCTCTAAACCTAGAAAGTGTGCCGCAGCAGCCAGCGCCAGCGAGGGATAAAGCGCGTCGCGATAGCGGATGAGGTGTGGAATGCGCCGCAAAGCGCCATCGGCTTCAGGATAGATGTTGATGTGCCCGACGGCGGGAGCCTGCGATTGCAGCGCGGGCAAAGCCGAAGTCACCCACGCTGCCGAGCGCAGTTGCGCACCCCGATTGCTGACGGCAAATCGCGGCGGCAGCACTGTGCGGTTGCCGGGCCAACTCACCGGCAGCGACGGGCTCACTTCCGACGGCACATGAAAGGCCGCAGCCTGCACGACATTGCCCGCTTCACGACAGGCTCTTATGAAATCGGCGTCGTCGCGGGCAGAAGACGATGGCGTGGAAAACAGCAGGTCAAAGGCAATGGTCTTTGCGCCGGCGCGATACAAGCGCCGCACAACTTCAGCGTGCGCACTCCATCGCAGAGGCCAGCGTTCGGCACGCGCCACGGTAGCGTCGTCGGCCACCAACACAATGATGTGCGGTGACGGATAGCGAAAACCACGGGTACGGAAAAGAGCATCCATGGTGCCGCGCTCGACGCCGCGCAGCCAACCAACCACGCTAAGCGCCGCAGCAACAGCCGCGCAGCACAAACCGAACAGAACGCCCTGCAAGGCACGAGGCATCGAACGAAGCGTGGGACCAAATAGTCGCGGAATGCGCATGGAAGTGATTACGTCAAAGGCGCGATGCGGCGGACGCAACGCGTGTACTCAACACGAGTACTCGTGTTGAGTACTCAACGACAACCGGGGACATGTGGCAGCCGAAACCAGAAGCAGTTTCACAAACATCTGCACGAACCCGGAGTGTTGGTTGCCCCAGAAGCAGACAACGACTTATCTGATGGGGGCTGTGAGCGACGAGCCTGTTTCAGGCCACACAAGCCCGTCGCTCACGCTCCGGGTTCGTGACCACGGCTTCGCTGCTATTTATGAGACTGCTTGTGAAGTTAAAGCAGGCCACCGAGCACATCATTGAGTAAATCACCGATAACATCGCCCACCGGGGTGACGGTCAGCCACTCTTTAGATGGCGAAGGCGCCATGCCGGTTTTCCTGGTCGTGGTAAGGCTGACTTTCCCTTCGTTTACCCACAGCCTGGTTGTGCCGTCACTTGACACAACGATGCGAAATGCCGTGCCGTGCGCTCCGGCGGTAGCCGTTGGAGTTACGACATCGAACTTCGATCCGTGATTGATTTCATAAACGACATCGCCGATGCTCTGGCGCACCAGGGTATAAAGTGGTGCCTGCATACGGCCCTGCACAAACGATTGCAGCACCGTGACATCGCTGCCGCCGCGCAGCGTGGCCGTGGTGCCGTCGGCAAAGCGGATTTTGGCTCCGCCGCCGCCCGTCGTGCGAATGCGATCTCCGCCGCGCAGCGTCATGCCCGCCGTGGCGGAAATCGCACTATCTTCTTTGGGATGCTGCACTGTTGCGGCGTTAGCCGCTTCCAGAGTTGCGGGAGAAGTGGCGAACTGCGCCGTGTAACGACCTTTAAATGCCTGCACCCCATGCCTACCCGCTTCTTCGTGGAACGGGCAAACCACAATCGGTAACTCGCTGTTGTCGCGCGGTGCACGAATGGCATAGAACTCGGCGTAGCTGTCGCGGGCAGTCTTCGGGTCGGAGGGGCAATGAAGCGCATCGTCATCCTCCAGATAATGGGCCTGACGCAAACTCGCCAGCTCGGATGGAAAGCGCCCATTTTCCTGACGATAGGCATCCAGCGCCAGGACAACGGCCTTGAGATGAACATCGCACTGCGCACGACGCGCGCCTTCACGCCCGCGCGAAAAGTTGCCCACGAGCATTGCGGCCAGCACCGCAACGATGCCCAGCACCACCAGAATTTGAATCAGGGTAAAGCCGGCAAAACGTGATCGCTGAATACGCGTTTTTTGCATGTTCTGCATTGTCATCAGTGTCCTCGACAAGTTTCAACACTGCGTGTCAAGACTCGGTGTCAGCACGTCCTGCAACACACATTACGAACTTGCACTGATGTCGCCACTGAAGGTTGACAGGACGTGTATGTCTTGAGTACTCGCATTATAGCTGGCGGCACAAGTTTTGACACCCCCGGGCCGCACCATTACACTTGCGATGACGCCAGCGTACACTGGTGCTGCTCTTGGCCGGTAAGAAGCCGTTTGCCGCATGAAACAGCACCCGCCCAACAGCACCCGCTCTCCAACAGGAACTTTGCGCTCTTATGAACGGCGACCAGACAGATCATCAGGCGGCTCCAGTGGCCCCAACACATTCGACATCACAGGTGACGCCATCCAACCAGGAGCCGGGAGCAAGCACGTCACCGCACCTACCACCGACGCCCGGGATGGTAGTGCGGGGCGAACCGGAAACACTCTCCGGTGAAACCGTTTCACCGGAGAGTGTTTCACCGGCGGCGGTTCCTTTGCCGCAACCCGTGTGGATGCAGTTCTACAGCAGCCTGGCGTTTGCTTTTTCAGCGCTGCTGTCGCCTTATCTCGTCATTCCGGTGGGCACGGTTGTCATTGTGGCGTCTCAGTCGTCCGGGCGCCGACAGTTCCTTCTATGGACAGGTCTCAGCATTTTGTTTTCCACCGCGATTCCGGCGTTCTACGTCGTAATTCAGATACTGCGCGGCAAGATTACCGATGTGCACGTCATGGAACGCGAGCAGCGCGGCGGCCCCTTTTTTGTGGCGGTCGCGTCCTCGGCCATGGGCGCGCTGATCTTACGCCACCTGGGTGCGCCCGCTGTGGTGTGGGGCATCGGACTGGTGTTGATGCTGAACGGCATTATTCTGTCGTGGATCACCACTTTCTGGAAAATCTCGATGCACGTTGCGGTGCTTTCGGCCTCGGTGCTGTCGGTGCTGGTTTTGGTGAAGGGTGTCAACGTGTGGAGCCTGGTGTGGATGATTCCGGCGCTGATGTGGGCGCGCGCCACACGAGGGCGTCACTCGATATGGCAGGGCCTGGCCGGTTGCGCCGTGGCGTGCGGCATCACCGGCGCCGCTTTCGCGGGCATCAATTTGTGGCCGCTGGTGCAAAGCGCAGCGCATCGCGTGCTGGGCAACGTGAGTACTCTGTTCCCCTGAAGTCACACATGATTCTGCAGCGACTCAAATGCGAAACGCGCGCCGAACACGAGCGCCTGGAACATCAACTCGACTTGCTCGATGACACTATCTCGAACGAGCGTTATGATGCGCTGCTACGAGGCTTCTACGGCTTTTACGCACCGCTTGAAAATCGGCTGCTGCATCGTCCGGAGTGGCGTACGCTCGACTTCGATGTGGAGCCGCGACGCAAAGTGTCGCTTTTGCAGTGCGACTTGCTATGCCGGGGCTTTTCTCGCGCCCAAATAGAGACAATTCCCCCGTGCTCTGCCCTGCCCGATGTGAATTCGTTTGCGCAGGCGTTAGGATGCCTTTACGTGCTGGAAGGCTCGACACTGGGCGGACAAATTCTGGCGCGGCACTTCGCACGAGTACTCGACATTGATGCGCAAAGCGGCGCCGCTTTCTTTTGTTCCTATGGAGAGCACGTCGGGACGATGTGGCGTTCGTTCGGGCAAATGCTGACTGCGCAGGCTACATCACCGGCCATCGAAGAACAGATGATTGGTGCGGCACGCAGCACGTTTGAAGCACTGGAAACGTGGCTGTGTCCTACCCCAGGCACAGCACTTATACAGAGGAGCATTGAACGTCGATGAGCAACGTTCACCAGAACGACAACGTTCACAACAGTGCGGCAGCAGATAACGCAAAGGTCGCCGCGCCGGTCGATATTACCAACTGCGACCGCGAACCGATCCACATTCCCGCCGCGATTCAGCCGCACGGCGCTTTGCTCGTTGTGACCGAGCCGGACTGGAAAGCCGTGCAGGCCAGCACCAATGTCGGCAAGCTTTTGGGCGTAGCACACGACGAGTTGCTGGGGCAAAGCCTGGATGTGCTGCTGGGAGAAGAGCAGCGCGTGCGACTTGCGAACTCACTGAGCGGCCAGGCGCTGGATGACAATCCCCTGTATGCCCTCACTGTGGAAATCTATGGCGCGGCTTATCACGCGATTGTACATCGGCGCAACGGTGTGTTCATTCTCGAACTGGAAGCGGCCTCTGACAGCGAGGCCATATCGTTTTCCAATCTGTATCCGGTCGTGCGCGACTCGATAGCGGAGTTGCAGGCCGCCACAACCTTCCAGGAGTTGTGTGATGTCTGCGCGGCCCAGGTGCGCCACCTCACCGGCTTCGACAAGGTGATGATTTACCGCTTCGATGAAGAATGGAACGGCACCGTGCTGGCGCAGAACAAGATCGACGAGATGGATGACTACCTTGATCTCAAGTTTCCCGCCTCGGATATTCCGCGCCAGGCACGAGAGCTATATTTATTGAACCGCTTGCGCCTCATCGCCGATGTCGAGTACTCGCCGGTGCCTGTCTTGCCTGTTCTGCACCCGCCAAGCAATGCGCCGCTCGATCTCACCTTTTCCACGCTGCGCAGCGTATCGCCCATCCACATCGAGTATTTGAAGAATATGGGCGTGGGCGCTTCAATGTCGATTTCAGTCATTCGCGACAAAAAATTGTGGGGTCTCATCGCCTGCCACCACAGCACGGCTCTGCGCCTGCCATACGATGTGCGCACCGCCTGCGAATTCCTGGGGCAGGTATTCGCCTTGCAGCTCATCACGCGCGAGCAGGACGACCATTACGGGCACACACTGCGCCTGAAAAACATTCAATCGCAGTTGCTGAGTGCGATGGCCGGTCACGACAACTGGGTGGATGGGCTGCGTGAAAGCGAACCCGAATTGCTGGAATTTGCCGGCGCGCAGGGTGTCGCCCTGTGCAACAACGACACATGTGTCTTGATGGGCCAGACACCGCCCGAGCCTCATGTGCAGGAAATCGCGGCCTGGTTGCATGACAAGTGGACGGATGGCAATAAGAGCACACGCGATGCGGTTTATTACACCGATAGCCTATCCCGTGAGATGCCGGGCGCTGAGATGTATTCGGGGTCGGCGAGCGGGCTGCTGGCCATCGAGATTTCGGAAGTGCGGCGCAGTGCGATTTTGTGGTTTCGCCCCGAAGTGGTGCAGACCGTGAAATGGAGCGGCAACCCGGAAAAAGCGGTGCAGCCCCAAAGCGACGGCACATTGCGCCTGCATCCGCGCAAGTCGTTTGCAATGTGGATGGAAACTGTGCGTGGCCGCTCGCTGCCGTGGCAGAGCAGCGAAATCGAAGTGGCTGCCGACTTGCGGAGCGCCATCATCAGCATTGTGCTGCGGCGCGCCGAAAAACTGGCGCAAATAAGCGAAAAGCTGCAACAGACCAACAGCGAACTGGCTTCGTTTTCCTACTCGGTATCGCACGACCTGCGCGCGCCGTTTCGCCACATCACCGGCTTTGCCGACCTGCTGGAAAAGCGCGTCGGCAGCACATTGGATGAAACCAGCCTGCGTTACTTGCACACCATGCGCAACTCGGCCAAGTATGCCGGCACACTGGTGGATAATCTGCTGTCGTTTTCGCAAATGGGACGCAATCAGTTGCGGCAGAGCCTGGTTGATATGAACCGCCTGATACGCGATACGGTGCCGGAACTGTCCGATGAAATCGGCGAGCGCACCGTGCACTGGGATATTCAAGCCCTGCCGCCTGTTCATGGCGATCCGGAAATGCTGCGGCTGGTGGTGCGCAACCTGCTGTCGAATGCGGTTAAGTACACACGCGCACGAGAAGAGGCGCACATCGAAGTCGGTTCGCGCGAGGACGAAAGCGAGATTATTTTCTGGGTGCACGATAATGGCGTTGGCTTCGACATGCGCTACGTTGGAAAGCTTTTCGGTGTGTTTCAGCGCCTGCACAGCAACGAAGAGTTCGAGGGCACGGGAATTGGTCTGGCGAACGTGCGTCGCATTATCAGCCGGCACGGCGGTAGGACATGGGCGCACAGCGAATTGGATCGCGGCGCGACGTTTAGTTTTTCGCTACCCAAAGAGCCGCCGGCGCCGGACTATGACCAGGCCACGCGCGACGACATCACTTAAAATTAGGACTTAGCCAACCGCGCCTCTATCAATCGGATATTTTGCGTAAGCCTTAAAAATGACACGACCACACGCTTGAGTACTCGATTCCAGACGCTCGGGCGGCAAGGAAGCGGATTGTAATCATGGCCGAACTCAAACGCATACTGCTGGTGGAAGATAGCCAGAACGACGTGGAGCTTATGCTGTCCGCACTGGCGGAAAACCATCTGGCGAACGAGGTCGTTGTGGCGCGCGATGGCGAGGAAGCGCTCGATTTCCTGTATCGGCGCGGCATTTTCAAGCTGCGCGCGGAAGGTAATCCCGCGGTTGTGTTGCTCGATCTCAAGTTGCCCAAAGTGGACGGCCTCGAGGTGCTCGAAACGCTGAAGTCGGATAAAAACCTGCACACCGTTCCTGTTGTGATGCTGACCTCTTCCCGTGAAGAACAAGATCTGTTGCGCTCCTATAATCTGGGCGTCAACGCTTACGTTGTGAAGCCGGTCGACTTTCAGCACTTTGTCTCGGCATTGCGCGAAATCGGCCTTTTCTGGGCCGTTATCAACGAGCCGCCGCCGGGCAGCATCGCGCCGGTGCGCTAAAAGCGAAAAACGGTGCGCTGATTGCTATGCGTTTATATGCAGTTCCGCAGACGCGCGGCCCTCTTTGCGAGTACTCGCAGCGGGTAGTGCCGTCCGGCGAAGCTAAACTTTGTGGCCTGTAAGCCGCTTTCCATTCCGGCGGTTTTGCCCTGTCGCTGGTGGACGTTGGCAATATTTCGTCCGTGTACGGCGACGTAATGTTGTTCAGGACTTACGCAGAAGCATCGCAATGGTTCGTAGGGGCGCGGTTTCCTCGCCCAGGGCGCGAAGACCGCGCCCCTGCAAATGAGACATCCTGCGTAAGTCCTGGTTGTTATCATGAGTTTTTTGCATATTTTGCTACTGGAAGACAGCCTCCTGGACGCTGAATTAACCGAAGCGCAACTCCTGGAAGGAGGTTTGCCATGCAAAATGGTTCGCGTGGAAAAGCGTGACGATTTCTTGCGCCAGTTGCAAAACGAGACCTTCGATCTCATCCTGGCCGACTATTCGCTGCCCTCCTTCGACGGCATTTCCGCCTTGCAACTGGCGCGTTCGGTGCGCCCGGACACTCCCTTTATTTTTCTATCGGGCGCTCTGGGCGAAGAACTGGCGATTGAGACCCTGAAAAGCGGCGCCACCGATTATGTTTTGAAAGATCGCCGCGAGCGCCTGGTGCCATCCATTCACCGCGCCATGCGCGAAGCCGCTGAACGCGTCGAACGCAAACGTGCCGAAGAGGCCCTGCGTTTTCTGGCCGAAGCCAGTGCGGTGCTGGCGTCATCGCTCGATTACAACACGACGCTGGCAAGCGTGGCGCGCCTGACTGTCCCGCGACTGGGCGACTTTTGCATCATTGACGTTCTCGACAGCGAAGAGCATCTTCGTCAGGTGGCGGTGGCTCACGTCGATCCCAAACGCGAAGAGGAGATTCGCGCCCTGCGTCGCCGCTATCCTTTCGACCCGACATCAGAACACAGCACAGCGCGCGTGCTGCGCACTCAGCAGGTGGAAATTGTCACCCAGGTTTCACCAGAGTGGTTGCAGGAGGTTGCCCGCGACCCGCAGCACGAAGAGGCCCTGCGCCAACTGGACATCGGCTCCTACATTATCGCGCCGTTGGTGACCCACGAACGCACTCTGGGCGTAATTTCGTTTGTGAGGCACCCGCCGCGCCGCGCCTACACCAATGCCGACCAGGCCGTGGCCGAAGACCTGGCGCGCCGCATCGCCATGGCTGTGGATAATGCGCGCCTTTATCGCGAAACGCGCGATGCGGTGCGCGCCCGCGACGAGTTCCTGGCCACGCTGTCGCACGAGTTGCGCACACCGCTCAATGCCATGCTGGGCTGGACACAACTGCTGCGCACAGGAGAACTGGATGAAGCAACCGCCGTGCAAGCCCTGGAAATCATCGAGCGCAACACCAGGTCGCAGGCGCAACTCATCGAGGATTTGCTCGAAGTGTCGCGCATCATCACCGGCAACTTGCGGCTGACGATGGGGCCTGTCGAGTTGTCGATGGTGATTAGAGCAGCGCTTGATACGGTGCATCCAACAGCCGAAGCCAAAAGCATCAGCATCGAGTACTCGCATGAGACCGGAGCGGGGCTTATATCGGGTGACGCGCACCGCTTGCAGCAGGTGATTTGGAACCTACTCTCCAATGCCATCAAGTTCACGCCCAGGGGCGGCAATGTCACGATTCGCCTCGAACGCTCCGGCTCGTATGCTCAAGTCAAGGTCATCGATTCCGGCCAGGGCATTTCAACCGATTTCTTGCCGCACGTTTTCGAGCGTTTTCGCCAGGCCGATGCAAGCAGCACGCGGCGCTACGGCGGTCTCGGGCTGGGTCTGGCAATTGTGCGCCACATTGTGGAGTTGCACGGCGGCACGATGCACGCCGAAAGCGCCGGAGAAGGCCACGGTGCGACCTTCATCATGCGACTCCCGCTCATGGCTGTGCAACCTACAGAAAGCGACGCAGAAGACGGCAGCGAAAACGCAGCCGAAACGAACACCGGTTTCCGCTATCGGGCCGATTTGAGCGAAGTGCGAGTACTCATCGTGGACGATCAGCCCGACGCGCGGCGTCTGGTCACAGCCGTCCTGGAGCGTTGCGGTGCCGAAGTCGTTTCAGCCGCTTCGGTGCGTGAAGCACTCAATACACTCGACGCGTTCGATCCGCACGTGCTGGTCTCCGATATTGGCATGCCCGGCGAAGATGGCTACACCTTGATTCAAAACTTGCGCCGGCGCGAAGCGGGCAGCGGGCGCACCGTCCCCGCGATGGCACTCACGGCCTACGCGCGCGCCGAAGACCGCCAGAAAGCAATGGCTGCCGGATTTCAGGAATACGCCGTGAAGCCCATCGAACCAGCACGCCTGATTGCCTTAGTGGCCCAACTCGCTGGGCGCGACACAGGGGCTGTGTCACGGCCAAGTTGTTCTCATTGATTACTCAATCGGTTTCAAAGTCAAGCGCTTTTACATCATCCCATAAATCGCGGAACTCGGTCACAAAGGCCTGATGAATCGGGTGCGGCTGGTAAATGTCCAGCGCCTCGCGCGAAGTAAAACGTATGACAAGGCCAATTTGATAACCGTTGGAGCGCCCGCTGAAATCTTCGCCGCATGCCACATGCTCGATGCCATCAATTTGCCCGCGCAGGTCGCGCAGAGTTTGCATCATGGCGGATTTTTGTTCCCCGGTCACGCCTTCTTTAAGTTTGAACCACACCAGGTGCTCGACCATTTCGTTGCCTTTCCTTAGTCCAGACGAAGTTTTTGCAGCAGAATTTCCATTGTTTGCGGCGGCGCCACTAAGAGCGGCATTGGTTCTTTAGGTGCTACGACTTCGGCCAGCCACGGCTCGCCGTTGAGATAACGCGAGACACAACCCGCCTCGTGGCAAATGGCAATGCCCGCCGCGATGTCATATAGCTTGTGCTGCCGCGACAAGGCACAGCACAGCGCACCGCGCGACAGCGCCACCAGGTGATAGGCCAGGCTGCCGAAGTTGCGCAGGCGGCACGGCACACGCGTAAAATCGACGGCGGCTTCCGCCATGGTATTGCACGCGATGAGGTCCTCCTGCATCAGCGTATCGCTGTCGAAAGTTTGCAGGCGCTGTGGCTCTTCGTCGGGCCGCGACAAATGTGCCAGCCACGCGCCCTGCCCCGGCGCGCCCCACAATAGTTCGTCTTGCGGCGGCACGGCGATACAGCCCCACACGGCTTGCCCCTGCCACACCACACCCACTGAGATGCACCACAGCGGAACGCCGCGCACAAAGTTGGTCGTGCCGTCTATGGGGTCAATGATCCAGCACGGCGCAGACGGGTCGCCGGTCAGCCCGCCTTCTTCACCCAGAAACGAGAACTCGGGTGCAAGGTCGCTCAGGCGCTGGCGCAAAAACTCTTCGAGCTGGCGGTCGGCCTGAGTCACCAAGGTCTGGTCGGGCTTCACAACAGCCACAGCGGATGCGCGCATCGAGAGCGACATCGCAGCGGCTTCGCGGATAACTTGCACGGCTTGCGTATTGTCGAACGGCAGGATAAAAGCTTCAGGTTGCACGACGGGCATTTTAACCCAACCAGTCACGCGGCGCAGCGGATGTCGCGAACGGAACCTTCACACTATCTACCTATGGTTGGGCACAAGCCAAGCATGATGCTCAAGGCCGTTGGCAGTCACATACGGACGCTTGCCAGGCCGATTGACTCAACATTACGCAATGCTTTGAGAAGCCTTTGCCTATCATCAGATGGATGAACATACAGTTCGTGCAACTCCTGAAGAACTTGTTTCCATTCAGGCACATATTGCAAAGTCTGGTCGTAGATTTTGCTTATGTTCCTTTCGAATTGACCGCCTCGCAGCAGGACAATGCGCCGGAAGCATTTGAGAATGTCTTTCCCAATCAACCGGCTGTAGAAACACAGCAATTTACGATCATCTCCATTTGCCCTCTTCAGAGCATTGCGATAGCTCGTCAAAATATCCTCCACGTCCGGCGTCACGAGGTCGGCGAGTTTCTGTCTGTTCCATGTTTGGCACTGCGAGGTGTAGATGTCAGAGCCGAACAAGCTCACGGAATCTGTTGCAAAGACAAACTGGCGAAAGTTGGCCAAGCCATGGACGGGAACGGCCTCAAGATCGACTCTGCCACTGGACGGATGTATTTGACTCAATGCTTTCTCTTGATCCTCAAGATAGCGCATCTGCTCTTCACTTGGCATGATTCGCAGCAGAGCAATGAAATCAATATCCGAATGAGGGCCAGCCTCACCACGTACCACAGAGCCCAATAATCTGATGTTGAGAACAGAAGTGCCAAAAGTCGCCTGATACACAGCGATGGCCCCCTTAATTACTGGCCAGTAATTATCGGTAATCTTTTCTGTTGAACATTGGTTCTCAACGAGAACAGTTAGCTCCAAGATTTTATTGTACTGCGCGCGAGGGAGCCGCACGCAAGCAGCAAGTCATTACGCTAAGCTTAGTTGCAGATGATTTATCTTGCGCGTTTTCTGGCGCTGCGCTACTGGCTGCGGCATCGCGGCGCCTTTTTTCTGTCCACATTGGGCGTGACGTTGGGGCTGGCCGTATTCGTTTCGATTCAGGTTGCCAATCATTCTGTTCTCGCCTCGTTCGCCGCTTCGCTCGATGCCGTGACCGGCAAAGCGAACCTGCAAATCGTTGGCGGGCAGGCCGGATTGCCGGACACCGTTTTCGCGCGCCTGATGAGTACTCGCGATGCCACAATCCGCGATCATGTGCAGGGCGCCGCGCCATTAATCAGCCGCACGCTGTATTCGCCCACTCTCAAGAGCGCTTTGCTGGTGATGGGTGTTGACTTGTTTTCCGAGGCGCCCTTTCGCGATTACCATTTGGGGCCGTCGCAGTTGAGTGGCACCGGAGCCGAGTCTTTCGCGCGCTTTGTTCTTGACCCAACAGCGATTGCACTCAGCGACTCGCTGGCGCGGCGACACAATCTCAAAATCGGCGACCCAATCGTCTTGTTTGTTGGTGCGGAACGTCGTCGTTTTCGTGTCACGACTGTGCTCAATAGCGAAGCGGCGGGGCGTGCCTTTGGCGGCGACTTCGCGCTCGTTGACATCGCAACGGCGCAGGAAAAGTTCGCTCAACTCGGACGCATTTCGCAGATCGACCTCATCGTTGATGAAACGGCCATAGATGATGTTGCAGCACGCATTCGCACTTTGCTGCCACGCGACGCTACGGTGCAACGACCGATGCAGCGCGGCGCACAGGTCGCCGATTTGTTATCGGCGTTTCAGTTGAACCTGTCGGCGCTATCGAGCATTGCACTTTTTGTCGGCGCCTTTCTCATCTACAACGCCATTGCAATCGCCGTCGTGCGGCGGCGCAGCGAAGTCGGCACCTTGCGCGCCGTGGGTGCTTCACGCAGCCAGATTATGCGCCTGTTCCTGTTGGAAGCCGCTGTCATCGGTGCCGTTGGTTCGCTGTTGGGGTTTGGTCTTGGACTGCTGCTCGCCAAGTGGACATTGGGCGCTGTAAGCACAACCGTTTCCAGCCTGTATCTGGCGGTTCGTGCCCGCGAAATTTTCGTTCCAATCTGGTTGTGGTGGGGCGCACCATTGGGCGGCACATTGCTGGCGGTATTCGCCTCCCTGCCCGCCGCGTGGGAAGCGGCGAATACTTCGCCGCGCGCGGCCATGCAACGCGCCACACTGCATCACACCACGACGCGTTTTGCCTGGCCACTGGCCGGAGCAGGCCTGTTTACACTGCTCATCGCGTTTGTGCTGTGCCATCCCAGCATTAGCAGCCGCACCGTATTCGCCGGTTTCGTAGCCTCTTTTTTCACGCTGGGCGGTTTCGCACTGCTGACACCGATTCTCACTTTATGGGGCGGTGCCTTTGCACAACACGCTGGTGGAACGCTTGTCGGCATTACAGGTACCATGGCCGGATCGTATTTGCAGCGCGCACTGAATCGCAGCAGCCTCGTGATCGCAGCGCTCATGGTTTCACTGGCGATGGCCATCGGGATGTCGCTCATGGTGCTGTCGTTTCGCCACACCGTGGCCGACTGGGTTGATACTACAATCAGCGCCGATCTTTATATCGCGCCGGCAACGGGCTTCTCCGGCGACCTCGGCCCCGGCCTGCCCGCTGATGTGGTGCAATACGCGCGTGCTCTGCCCGGCTTGCGCAGCATTGATACGATTCGCAACATCAAGACACAGATCGGCAAGCAGCCGGTTCTTATTGCGGCCAACGAATTACCGTCGCTGCTTTCGGGCGAGCGTCACATGCGCTTTGTCGAAACAAGCGGCAGCGTCGAGAATGCAATCCGCGCCTTCACGCAGAATCGTGGCGTGCTGGTGAGCGAGCGTTTCAAAAACCTGATCGGGCCGGGCGCGGGTGATACGCTCTCCTTACCCTCGCCGCGTGGGACATTGCGCCTGCCCATAGTGGGCGTGTTCTACGATTACACACCGAATGAGTGTCTGGTTTATGTGCCGCGTCCGGTTTATCAGCAATACTGGCGGGACAACGCCATCGACGGCATCGCTTTGTATTTGCCGTCCAGTGTTTCTACCGAAGAAATCAAGGCCGGTTTCGAGAAACGTTTTGCCGCACGCTATCAACTCACGTTGTTGCCGAACCGCGAGATTCGCGACTCGGTTTTCAACACCTTCGACCAGACCTTTGCCGTAACCTACGCATTGCAACTCATTGCTGTGATTGTAGCGGCCATCGGCATCTTCGACACCCTCATCGCGCTGCTGCTGGAGCGCGGTCGCGAGCTGGCGACACTGCGCGCTGTTGGCGCATCGAGTACTCAGATTCAGAAGATGACCTTTATCGAGTTCGGCCTGATTGGCATCTTCGCCTGGTTCATCGGCAGCGTGGCGGGAATTTGCCTGGCGTGGCAACTCATCACGGTTATCAACCGCCAGTTCTTCGGCTGGACCATTCAGATGACGTTGCCGCCACAGGTTTTCGCGCAGGCACTGGTGCTGGCGCTGTTGGCTGCCATCGGCGCGGGAATTTTACCGGCACGCGCCGCCGCACGCCGCAACATTGCCGAAGCACTGCAGCTGGAGTAATGGTCATTCAAGCGAGCGCAGCCGCCGTTCACAAGGCAAAGCAGTCATACTTGAGTCCTCGTATGGTCGAAAAGGGAGAGCTATGAATATGAATGTTTATTTAAAAAGCGCTGTGGCATGGAGCGCGTGTCTGCCACTGTGCGCAACAGCCATCGCGCAAACTGCTGATAGCACGCAATCCGCTGGAGTCGCGCCAACAAGTGACATGGTGACGTTGCGCCTGAACCTGCGGCCCGGACAGAAGTACCGCATGACACAGACAACTCAGATGAAGATCACCATGGTGGCGCCGGTCGAGCCGGGCAAGCCCGATCAGAAAACCGACACGAGCAGCGATAGCACATCAGATATCGACTACAACGTGCTGTACATCAACCGCGATGGAACGGCGCAGGTGCGCCTGACCTATGGCGCGATAAACGTTCGATCCACTGTCACAACAGACGGCAAGCGCACTCCGGTTGCGCAGGCTGACACCAATAGTGTGATGCAAGCGCTCAAAGGCAAAGTCATCGAGATGCAAGTCTCGCCGACCGGCCAGGTCTCCAACGTGCGCGGCATGGAAAAAATCTGGAAGGCATCATTTCCCAGTGCATCAACGGAGATGACACCGGCACAGCAACGCGAAATGGAAAAGTTCATGAAGAACACCTTCGGTGAAAAGTTCTTCGCGAGTGTAATGGAGCAATCGGGCATGTCCTTGCCGCAAGCGCCGGTGCGTATTGGAGGATCGTGGACACATCGTCTAAGCCTGACTGGACCAATGCCCATTGTGGCCAACTTACGGCGCACCTTGCAGTCGCGCCGCAGCGGAGCGCTCACAATCGCCGAGAACGGTGCCCTTTCGTTTGGCAACGCCTCAAAGCCCGTGAGCATCGGCGACACTTCGATGCAAACGAATGTGTCGGGAAACTACACCGGCACCACGATTTTAGATGAAGCAACCGGCTTTGTTCGTTCGTCGCAGATTACGCAACGACTCGGCGGCAAGATGACCTTTCGCGGCAAAGGCGCCACACCACCAATGACGATGCGCATGTATATGTTAATGACCAACACAACGACAACGAAGAACCTGAGTTGATGGAAAGCAGACTTGAACAGCAATAAGAAACTCCTTGTCCCTTTGGTCTTGATGGTTGCGGCGGCATACGGCTCGTGGCGAGTCTATGCCGCCGCATCGTCTTTCAAAGCGCCTCAGATGAGCGCGCCCGCTAAGTCGGCGTCGTTTCGCCTGGCACTGCCCGCATACAAATTCGTGTTCCCGCGCGACCACGCTGCACATCCCGAGTACTCGACCGAGTGGTGGTATTACACCGGGCATTTACAGGCGCGCAGCGGGCGTCGCTTTGGTTATGAACTGACGTTCTTTCGCCAGGCGCTCACGCCGCAAATCATGCAGCGCGCCTCGAGATGGGCAACACGCGACATCATCTTCGCGCACTTTGCCATCACCGATGAAAGCGGCCAGCGCTTCTTTCCAACCGACCGCATCGCGCGCGCCGCAGCCGGTGTAGCCGGAGCGCAAACGCAAAAACCGCAGGTCTGGATCGGCGACTGGGATGTGCAATTTCGCGGCAAGACACAAACACTGCGCGCCGCAGCAAGGAGCAAAGACGGCACGCACCTGGGTATTGAACTCACACAAACAACACAGAAGCCGCCCGTCATTCACGGCATCAACGGCGTGTCGCAAAAAGCGGCGGGGCGCGGGCAGGCTTCGCACTATTATTCGTTTACGAGGTTGAGTACTCGCGGCACACTTCGGCTCGGCGACGAACGCTTCGATGTCGTGGGGCAAAGCTGGTTCGATCACGAATTCGGTTCGAATCAGCTCGCGCCGGGTCAAGTCGGATGGGATTGGTTCTCGCTGCAACTGGATGACGGTCGCGAATTGATGCTCTATCGAATGCGCTTGCGTAACGGCTGCACCGATCCATATTCGTCCGGCACCATAGTTGAGAAAAATGGGAGTTCGCGCCATCTCAAAGTCAACGATTACCGCATCGAGCCGCTGGCAACATGGCGCAGCGCGGATACAAAGGCGACCTACCCCACGAGCTGGCGACTTTCGCTGCCGCGTGAAAATATCAGCCTCGAAGTCGAAGCGACGCTACCCAATCAGGAGTTCGTGGCGCGCCAATCAATTGGCATTTCCTACTGGGAAGGCAGCGTGCGAGTACTCGGAACGCAACGAGACAAGCCAATTAGAGGTCAGGGCTACGTTGAACTCACCGGCTACGACAAGCCCTTCAGCAAAACTTTTTAAGCGGCACCAAAGACCGCGTTTAGAGCGGCTCTGATAAACATATCCTCATGAGTGAAATTTACGATGTCGCCGTGATCGGCGGCGGGACGGCGGGCCTGGTGTCGGGCGTTTTGGCAAAGAGTCTTGGCGCAAAAACTGTGCTGATCGAAAAAGCCCGCATTGGCGGCGAGTGCCTGTGGACGGGCTGCGTGCCGTCCAAAGCGCTTATCAAGTCGGCGCGCGTTTTCGACACGGTGAAGCGTGCCCAAGAGTTTGGTGTTCATGTCGAGAAGCCGCGCCTGATTTGGAGCGCCGTTAAACTGCGCATCGCCGATGTGCGCGACGAAATCAAAGCGCTTGAACGTCGTGAACTCGACCGCAGCGGCCTCGAAATTATCCATGGCACAGCACGCTTCCAAAACACGGAAACATTGCTGGTGCAAACCCGCAGCGGTGAACAAACCGTCACGGCGCGTAAGTTCATCATGGCCTGCGGCACAAAGGCGCGCCTTCCCGACATCGAAGGATTAGCGAGCGTCGATTATCTCTCGCACGAAAATGTTTTCGACCTGCCGTCGCTGCCCCGCTCAATGACCATAATTGGCGGCGGCCCTATCGCGTGCGAGATGGCGCAGGCTTTCGCGCGCTTCGGTAGCAAAGTCACGGTGCTGCAAAAAGCGCATCGCCTGCTGACCAAAGAAGATTCCGAAATCTCTGTTACAGCACAACGAGTACTCGAACAGGAAGGAGTGTCGATTCACCTCGGGGCTGAGGTGCAGCGCGTCGGTATGGGCGAGGACGATAAGCAATATGTCGATTGGCGTGATGCCGCCGGTTCGCCGCAAAAGACGACCTCCAGCCGCCTGCTTGTCGCGACGGGCAAAACCGTAGAACTGGCGGAGTTGAACCCGGACGCTGCGGGCATTGAATGGAACGACAGGGGCATTGTCGTGGATAAGTATCTGCGCACCACGGCGCGCAACGTCTGGGCGTGCGGCGATGTAACGGGCCAGTATTTATTCACGCACGTAGCGGAGTATCAGGCTAAAATCGCAGCGCAAAACGCGCTACTACCGTTGAAGGCCAGAGCCGACTATCGCGTTGTTCCGTGGACGACGTTTACCGATCCGGAGATCTCTCATCTGGGGCTAACCGAAGACGAAGCGCGACACAAGCATGGCAACATCAAAGTCTATCGCGCGCATTTCAAGGAACTCGACCGCGCCATCATCGAAGGCGAAACGAGCGGTTTCATTAAAGTCGTGACGACCGGCAGCGGACGCATTGTCGGGGTTCACATCATTGGAGCATCAGCGGGAGAAACCATTCACAGCTTTGTGCCGGCGTTGCGCGACGGTGCGCTGATTCAGGAGTTCGCCGAATCAATTTTCGTTTATCCCACGCTTTCCGAAATCGGACACCGCGCCGGCAACGAATATTACAAAGAAGCGCTGCAATCGCCGACGGCGCGCTGGCTGCTGCAGAAGGTGTTGCGCTAACGGCTGCGGAGGTTTAATCTGCGGGTGCTGTGCCGGTGGCAGTGGTGTTCTTTGTTTCTGCCAACGCGGGTTGAGTACTCGTTGCATCGGTAATCAGGGCTTTGGCGCGCCGCGCGCGATACACATTCCAGGCAATAAAGGCGACCGTACACACTGTTCCCAGAATAAACGCACCACCAATCATTTCTTGAAACCAGGGCGAATCGATGGTCTTGCGTCCGACCAGGTGTGCGGCCAGGCCAAAGCCAAGGACGGTAACAGCCACACCCGCAGCATTCAGCACAGCAAACGTTATCCACGGTACATCGGCCAGACCGGCGCCGACACCGACCCAGCGCCCGACAATCGGTAAAAAGCGACCGAGCGTAATGGCCAGGATGCCGCGCCGGCGAACTTCCGTTTCCGCCTTTTCCATGCATTCGGCGAGCTTAGGGAAATGTCTCTTAATTTTGTTCATTAAGGGGCGACGGCCGACGGCTGCCACCCAGTACAACGCGTGATCCACAGCCGAGAGCAACACAAAACCACACATCATCAGCAGTGGAACGTTAAGCCCCGCTTTTCCGGCCAGCAGCATCAGGAATATCCACGGCCACGGCACGCCGCCGGGATCGAGCAGCAAGGCCGGCACAACAGCGCCGTAGCCATAACGCTCCGTCCAATAGAGCGCACTGTCCTTAGCCCATTCCAACGTATGTTCCATTGTTGTCCTGTTGCCCGCAAAGACTCGAAATCGTCCTTATTCCATCTGCATTGAGGCAGCATGCCACTTCTTGACCTGACGCACCACGTTGCTGGCCCACTGGCGCGATGTTTTAACCGTGTCATTCACCCAGATGCAGCATGGCTCCTCGCGATGCACACGCAGCCAGCGATCGAGAATCATCATCTCGTCCAGCTCGGTTTTTGCCGTGAACGGCCATTCCTGTTGCGCAGGCGCTTGCGCAGGCGCGGAATATACTTCCAGTGTTGTGCGTTTAAGCAAGGCTTCATCGGCAGCCCAATCGCGCACAAGAAGGTTGCGACGCACTACGCCGCTATGCACCAGAAGTATGCTGACCGCTTTATCCGCCGCCGGTTGCGCGATCACCACATTATGTTCGCGGCGCATGCGCTGTAAACGCTGTAAACGCGTCGCAACGGCTTCAATCGCGGCCAACTGCTCGCGCAACTGTACCGCTTCTTCAAAGCGCCACTCGTCCGACAGGCGCTGCATACGAGCGCGCAAAGCATCCAACTGCGGTGCCTGTCCGGTTTGCAACAACAACAGCAGGTCGTTGCACAGCTTCGAGTACTCGTCTTGTGGCGTCGTGCCCACACACGGCCCACAGCAACGCCCGATTTCATGATAGAAGCAGGCGCGGCCATTGGGGTCGGGACGAATGGTGCCTTCACACGAACGCAACGGAAACAATGATCGCACGGCTTCAAACGTCCAGGAAGCAACGCGCGGCGACGTGAACGGCCCCAGATAAAGTCCGGTCAACTCCCCCACATGAGGCGCGCGTTCGATGGGCAAGTGATCGAAAGACTGCATCGGCACAACCGGCGCGCGTTGCTTGTTTGTCGCGCCTTCGACGCTGCCATCTTCCAAAGGTTCGGCGCGTGTAAGAGTCAGGCGTGGAAATGCCTCATCCGACAGCAGCAAATACGGATAGACAACAAAGCGCTTGTGCTGGCGGTTGAGGATGGGCAGGCGCTCGGCGATAAGGCGTCGTTCCACCAGCAGGGCTTCGAGTTCCGAGCCGCACTCCTGCCATTCCATGCGCTTGATTTCGGCCAGCAAGCGTCGCAGCTTGGGCGGGCGTCGAGTACTCGTTTCGGCAAAGTAAGAGCGCACACGTTCGCGCAGGCACTTGGCCTTGCCGATATAAAGCAAGCGGTCGTCAAAGCCGTAAAAGAAATAAACGCCGGGCGTGCGAGGCAGGGTGCGCGCCACATCCTTGAGCTTGCGACGGCGACGCGTGTCGGTTTTGCCCTCGAAAGGGTGACGAACTCGGTGCCCTGTTCCAAAGGCGTGTAACGGCGAAACTTTCGGCATTAGGAAGATTTTAACAAAACAGAAAAACTGTTAGGAAAATCTGGCCCGTCTCACCATGGCAATTGCATTAGGCATTTTGGTTAAACAACCCCGCCCCGCAAGGAGCGGGCTGAAGGCAGAAGATCGCTGAAGCGGCCTCAACCCCGAGCCGCAGCCCCCTTGTGCGCCAACAGCAGCCCCGTTCAGGGGCTTTTTCGGCATCAGCCCGCTCCTTGCGGGGCGGGTGAATTCCATGTCCGATTTCTCATGCGATTGCTCTGCCCATCCCACCCGGTTTGGTTGCTGCGAAGGCGCTCTCAAAACGTCAAAACGCCCTCTTCAACCTTCTTTCCATATGTAACATGTTGGAAACAAATTCTGTGCTACAATGTTCTTGCTGCTAGTAGCGCAAGGCAGCGAAGAGCGGTTTTCACACTGCGCTAACGATTTCATACAGACGTAATTCTTAAAGAGGGAGATGAATTCTATGTCAACAACAGCATCGAAGAAGACCTACTCTGCACCCGATCTCACGGTGTACGGTAGCATGAAACAGATGACGCAGGATGCCAACCGAAACGGCAACGGAACCGGCAATCACATCGGCGATCCCGGCACGCCCGGCTCTTGCCATGGCGGCTACAACCACCAATATAAGCACCACAACCTGAGCTATGCTCTGGGCTGCCAGGAACAAGTTTAAGCGTCACATTCCTGACACAAGCCCTTTAAGTCGTTCTTGCAGCGAAAGTATTGAGTGTGTTTTCCTACATCGCATACGGCCTCGGCGTTTGTTCCGAGATAGCTCTGCCCGAATTGACGGCAGCTCAAACCGGGACAGATGTCGTGCTGCGATGTGAGCGTTTAGACTGGAGTGTCTCAAGCGAGCCAAACCCGGAGGATTGGGTTTGGCTCAGTCGTAGCAGGGCGCGTTTGTTCTGGCCGGGAGCGGGACAGGTTGAAGTTCGGGATGGCAAAGAGATCGTGGTGGACATAGCGCCCGGTGCCGAGGAGCGCCTGCTGCGCTTGTTCGTGCTGGGGCCGGTATTCTCGATTCTGCTACAGCAACGCGGTTTATTAGTTCTACATGCCAGTGCAGTCTCTGTGGGAGGCGGCGCTGTCGCGTTCCTGGGTGCGTCGGGCTGGGGCAAATCGACTACGGCGGCGTCTCTCCATGCGCTGGGACACAGCCTTGTCGCGGATGACAATGTGGCCATCGCCCTGCACGACAAAGACAATTCCGGTGCGGAGCGAACCGGCAATAACCGCGCAGTGGTGCTGCCGGCGTTTCCTCAAATCAAGCTATGGCCCGATTCCGCCCTGGCGCTGCGCGACTCGGTTGATGACCTGCCGCGGCTGCACCCCGAGATGGACAAGCGCGCCTGGCGTGCGGCCAATAATTTCGAGTCATCGCCACTGCCACTGCGGCGTATTTACGTGCTGCACGGCAGCTTCGATGACAACGCTGTTGCAGCAAGCTCTCAATCTTTCGAGCCGGGCATCACGCTGTTGCGACCGCGCGACGCGTGTATCGAACTCGTGAAACATACCTACTGCACGCCTTTGGTAGGCGGCCCCGGCGGCAATGGAATGGCGACCTCGCATTTTTCACAGTGCGCCGACCTGGCCCACAAAGTCCCCGTCTGCCGCTTGCGCTCTCGCCACGCGACCGAAGGCTTGGCTGCCCTGCCTCGCCTGGCAGACCTCATCTTGAACGATCTGAAAAGCGCTCATGAGCAGGCTGCGGATGCGCAGTCCGCTCACCACACCCATTAGAGAGAATTCAGCACCTGGCATGTTGCATGACTCTTGAATAAGTCGCTGGTCGCACTATGCTGGCCACGAAAAGGCGCAAAAAGCAGAAAGGTCTGGCAGTTAACGACTTGAAGGCTGCACATGATCGCCCCGGAACCCCAAGTGTGAGAGCGGGGCTAAGGCACTACGGAGTTCAGCCCCGCGCTCACGCTTGGGGTTCTGTAGACCTCTTGCATAAGTCTTGGCGACGGCTGTTTTCCCCAACCGCAAGCGTGAGGAAGTGGACGGCTTCAGCGGTCTTGTTCTCATCACAGCCCGCTCAGCCCAACGTGAAGCGCCAATGCGCTTCCCTCACGGGCGCCCAACGTTCACGGGCGGCGCACGGTTGGTAGCAACCTGGGTTTACTTTATTGTTGTGGATGCCGTTTGCGTTTAGTCCAGCATTTCACCTAAGTCCTGGCGCGCGGCGTAGCACAGAGCAAGACCCAGTGCGTCGGCCACGTCGGGCGGATTCGGAGCCGTGGCCAGCTTGAGGCGAGTACGCACGGCCTGCTGCATCGCCGATTTGGTGGCGTGACCGTTGCCGGCTACCACTTGCTTGACCTCGTTGGGCGTGAAGGAGTGAACCGCTGCCCCGGATTGTTGCGCCGCCAGCACGAGTACTCCACGCGCCTGCGCCAACAGCAGTGCGCTACGCGGATGGGCATAAGTCGAAAACAACTCCTCCACCACCACGACATCGGGCTTGTATTCGCGCAGCACATCCGCCAAGGCATCGTGCAGCGTTTGCAGTCGTAACGGCAGTGAGTCGGCGGCTTTGGCTTTGAGCACGCCGCCTTCGAGCAAGCGCAAGGCGGACGTGGTGGCACAACGCACAGGGCCGCGAGAGCTTTGCGCTCTGTCGGACGGCTTCGCCACTTCGATGACGCCGTAGCCTGTCGTATGAAGTCCGGGATCGACGCCGAGAATGCAGCGCGCGAAGGCAGCGCCGTGCAAACGCTGCACGCGGCGCAGCGCTGAACCCGAAGCGTGCAGCGCACGCCCACGAGGCCGGCTGCCGGGAGTCGGGAACGCCTGTGTTTTCAGCATCGCAGGGCTTTGAGTACTCGCTTCAACAGCAAGTTACTCTTCATCGGGCCTTTCGCCGATTTTCAGCTTCAGCGTTTTGGTGACTGTGCTGTTGCGCAGTATCTCCAGGGTCACAGTTTCGCCAACTTTTTTATTTCTGATGAGGCGCGGCACTTCTTTAAAGGATTTGATGGTGGTGCCGTTGATGCGGCGCACGACATCACCTTCCTGTAGACCGGCACGCGACGCCGGCGAGTTTTTCGTCACCGTTTTTATCAATCCTCCAAGCTTATCCTTCAAACCGAAACTGGCCTTAAGTTCATCGGTCACAGGCCCCACATCAACGCCCATATACGGATGGCGCACACGGCCCTGCGCAATGAGCTGATCGGCAATTGATTTGGCCTTGTTGATCGGAATCGAGAAGCCCAGGCCGGTGGCAAAAGGAATAATTGCCGTGTTGATGCCGATAACTTCGCCGCGCAGGTTGCATAGTGGGCCGCCGCTGTTGCCGGGGTTGATGGCGGCATCGGTTTGAATCATGTCGGTCAGTTCGATCATGTTGCCGTCGCGGCCCGGCCCGGCCAGCCTGCGCCCGATAGCGGATAGAACGCCGACAGTCACGGTATTCGCCTGAGCATAGGGGTTGCCGATTGCAATCACCCAATCGCCGACAGCCAGATCCCTGGTGCTTTTCAAGGTCGCCAGGCGCGCCTGCGGCAACTTCTTGTTGGAAATCTCAACCACGGCGATGTCGGTCTGACGATCGCTGCCGATAATCTTGCCGGTGTATTTCTTGCCGTCGCGCGTCGTGACCTGGATGCGCTTGGCGCCTGCCACTACGTGCGCGTTAGTCAGCATCACCGGGCCACGGCTCGAACGAATAATGACGCCTGTGCCCTTGCCCTGCGTCGGCTGGTCGCCCATGCCGGGGCTCGGCAGAAAGTCGGGATCCTTGCTCGTGCCGAACTGTGTATCGACGTTCATAACCGCGGGGCCAACAATTTGAACCGCGCGCACAATGTCATTGCTGCCGGTGGCACCCGAAAGGGGCTGAGTACTCGTGAAAGCAATTGGGTCGCCCCCTGCATTGCCACTGCGCCGCGCGCCAAGCGTCATGCCCAGCGCGACGAGCACACAGGCCAGCACACCTCCCAGCAACATCGATAACACCGGGCTAAGTGTCACCGTCCGCGTATGCAGCGCCGCCACAGGGGGCTGTGCTGCGCCAAGAGTCCCTTCAACAGCCGATTGCCCAGGCGCCTCAAACGACGGCCCACTGCTTTGAGTAGCAGGTGGCACGGCTTCGGGCGACGCTGTGAGAAATGCCGCGTTCGCCGGCGGAGTGACACGCACCGCTTGAAACGTCACCGGAGGTGGCGCAGCGGCAACAAATGGAGCCGCAGGAAATGGAGCCGCAGGCACTTCCACCGGCGCCGCGTTCAGACTCGACTCGTCAATCCCTGCGGCGCTCGACTGCGACGCCACACTCTGAGCCCGGTCGGCACTCGGTGCGGTCGCCGTGGGTACGTTGGTAGAAGACACAGAAGAAGCCGGGGCGACGGTGCCGTCACTCGAGGAATCCTCGCGACAGGGAGGATTGTCGTCCTCGTGCAGCAAGGAGACAGGTTGGTTGCCGGGTTGCGGCTCAGTTTCCGATTGGGGGTTGGGTACGCGCTCGTCCATGCATGGCAGTATAATCGGCGGGTTTGGATACCACAAACCGCCACGGACGTGACAATGGCGGTGAAGGAGCATAAGATTGTTGCTTTTGGAGGCGTCAGGACGCCGCAGCGTTGCCCTTGCGAGCGTGCTTAACTGCGGCAAAGAGCACAAAGGGCGTGTTATACTGCGCGTGCAATGCAATTCTCACTTCAAGCTGTGCGCGATGTGGCGCGCCTGCTGCGCGAGACGGAACTTTCTGAAATCACCGTTGAAGATGTTGATGCAGAAACAGGAGAACCGTTTCGCGTGGCGTTGAAACGAAGCACGCAGGCTCCGGCACTGGCTGCGTCATCGCAGCAGCGCACCATTCGCGCGACGAGTACTCAGGACCCGGCGGCAACCGCTCGCCTTGATGGTGACGCCGGCACCAGCCAGCCTCCAGCGACTGCGGCAATCGCAGAAGAGCCGAGTCCGACCGCTGTGGCTGTTACGTCCACGGCGGTCGGGTTGTTCCGCCAGGCTTCACCGCCGCTTCAGGTCGGCGACACGGTGCAGCAGGCGCAGGTTGTGGCCATCGTGGAATCGTTGAAGATTCCAAACGAAATCACAGCACCGTTATCCGGGCGCGTGGAGAACATACTGGTGGAAGACGGCCAGGGCATCGAATACGGCCAAACGTTGCTGACGATCATGCCCGACGCCAGTGCATAAAACACTCTGGGAAGACAAGCCGGAAAGGAGCATCGCCATGAAACTTACCAAACAGCAGTTAGCATCCGCTGGGCAATACAGCGGCCAGTCGCTCATCGGTATGTTAGTTGTAATTGCCATTATCATGGTTCTGGCTGTGGCGATGCTGGGGCCACGCATGGGCAGCGACGGCGTGAAGCGCCCCGGGGTTTACAAGCAAAGCATGAACCGGGCCGAAGATGTGGGAATGAACTCCAACATCTCACAGATTCAGCAGGTCATCACGATGTATCGCAACGACAATGACGGCAAGCCGCCAGCTTCGCTGGAAGAACTGCGCCGCTACGCCAAAGATTACCCCGCCGAAATGTGGGTTGACCCGCTGACCAAGCAACCGCTGATCTACGACCCGGCAACCGGCACGATTTCAGCGCCACCGCGCCCCGCCGAACTCTCACCGGAAACGCCGGCCAACGCACCACGCAATTCGCCCTTAGTGCCCGGCGCTCCTGCACCTGGCGCTCCGGGTGGCATCAACATACCCAACATGCAGCCGCAGACTCCAGCGGATGACGCATCCGCTCCCGAATGATCCTCTATGTTTTCTAAAGTTCTCATCGCCAATCGTGGCGAGATCGCTGTTCGCATCATTCGCGCCTGTCACGAGATGGGCATCAAAACCGTTGCCGTGTACTCGCAGGCCGATGCCGAATCGCTGCATGTTCTTCTAGCCGATGAAGCCGTCTGCATCGGACCTGGCCCGGCCAAGGAATCGTATCTCAACATCGCCAACATCGTGTCGGCGGCAGCCATAACCGGCGCGGAAGCGATTCATCCCGGCTACGGTTTTCTGGCCGAGAATTCTTCGTTCGCCGAAGTGTGCGAGCAGGTCAAGATCAAGTTCATCGGCCCGCCGCCTTCGGTTATCGACGCGATGGGCAACAAGGCCAGTGCGCGCGATATGATGCGTGCGGCCAACGTGCCCATCATTCCCGGCACAAGCGCCATACGCGATGAACGCGAAGCGCAGGACGCCGCTAAAGAGATTGGTTATCCGCTCATCATCAAAGCGAGCGCCGGCGGCGGCGGCAAAGGAATGCGCGTTGTGCAGAACGAAGACGAACTGCTCAGCGCCCTGTCCACAGCTAAAGCCGAAGCCGAAGCTGCCTTTGGAGACGCCGAGGTTTACATTGAGAAATACCTGACGGAGCCGCGTCACGTCGAGGTGCAAATCCTGGCCGATGAGCACGGCGAAGTCATACATCTGGGTGAGCGCGATTGCAGCGTGCAAACCGCGCGTCACCAGAAGATGCTGGAAGAATCGCCCTGCATTTTCATTCCGGAGAAAACGCGCAAAGCCCTGGGCGAAGCGGCTGTGCGCGGCGCTAAGGCAGTCGGTTATCAGAACGCGGGCACCATCGAGTTTCTCGTCGCCTCAACCGGCGAGTTCTACTTCATGGAGATGAACACGCGCATTCAGGTGGAGCATCCCGTCACGGAACTGGTGAGCGGCGTTGACCTCATCAAAGAACAGTTGCGCATTGCCTTCGGCGAGAGACTGGGCATGAAGCAAAAAGATGTTCATCTGACGGGACACGCCATTGAAGTGCGACTCACCGCTGAAGACCCGGAGCGCAATTTCGCACCCAGTTCAGGCAAGATCATATTTTTCGATCCGCCGGGTGGTTTTGGCGTGCGCGTCGATTCGCACGTGCGCGCCGGCTACACCGTGCCGCCCTACTACGATTCGCTGCTGGCAAAAATTTTGGTTTATGCCCCCACGCGCGACGAAGCCATTGCACGTATGGAGCGCGCTTTGCAGGAAACGCGATTGGAAGGTGTGGCGACAACGCAGCCTTTCCACTTGAAGATTCTGCGCAATGCGTATTTTCGTCGCGGCGAAATCGCCACCGATTTCTTGCAGCGACGCATGACCAACGGCAAATAACAATTATCGAGTACTCGCTGTACTCAGAAAGACGTATGGGCGTTATGGGCAAACGACGTAGTGGACGCGAACTCGCATTTCGCCTGCTGTTTCAATGCGATGTCGGCGGGCAACCGCTGGACGAAGTAATCGAAGTCGGTCGCCAGGAAAGTGACGCCACCGAAGATGTATGGCAGTTCGCCGAAGAGTTGGCGCGCGGCGCCTGGAGCGCGCACGCCGAACTCGACGGCTATATCACACGCTATGCCGCCGGTTGGACGCTGGAGCGCATGGCCAACGCCGACCGCAACCTGCTGCGCCTCGCGCTGTATGAAATTCTGCACCGCGACGACATTCCACAAAGCGTCAGCATCAACGAAGCCGTCGAACTGGCCAAGCGCTACTCGACGCAGGAATCGGCCAAGTTCATCAACGGCATTCTCGGCTCGTTTGCACGCGAAAAAACCAAAGGCCAGGCTGAGTAATGACAGTTCCCTAAGACCAAAGAGCGCCATCAGTTTGTTCCGATGGCGCTCTTTGGTCTGCTAAAGGTAAGGCAGCGCGCCACACCTTGCGCAGCAACCTGTGTTTGATGTGCTTTCAGGCATGGTTCTTCGCCAACCGAATCACGTTCCACGACAGTTTTGGCAGCGTCGCGCGCAGGTTGCCATCGGCCAATTCCGCATCGCCGCGCGCGTGGGGCACAACGTTGTCTGGGTTCTGTGCTGTGTTGCCGGCGTTGAAGTCTTCATGTTCCAGAACGAGGTGTTCGAGTACTCGGAAGTTGCCCACAGCGCGCAGATCGCCTTCGAGTTGCAGCGCATCCTGCTGGCTGCGGTTGACGGCGAAAATGGTCACCGTTTCTTCAACTTCGTCCATGGTCGCAACAGATTCTAGCAGCGGCACGGCATGATAATCCGTCGCATCGTAGACCGGCGATTCGATTTGCATTTGCAGCGCCACGCCGCGTCCGTACAGCGAGCCGTGCAGATATGGATAGTAGGTGGTGTGACGCCACGCCGGGCCGCCTTTCACCGTCGAGATCGGCGCGATAACATTGATGAGTTGGGCCAGGCAGCCCATCTTGACGCGGTCGGCGTGCTTTAAGAGCGAGATCATCATGCAGCCAACGGCCAGCGCGTCGGCGAAGTTATAGGCTTCCTCGCAAAGCGGCGGCGCAATTTGCCACGGCTCGGTGTTCTGCCTTTGTTCGTGCGAATGATACCACACGTTCCATTCATCAAACGACAGGTTGATTTTCTTCTTGCCCTTCTTTTTGGCCTGCACGTAATCGCAGGTCGAGACAACGGCTTCGATGAACGAATCCATACCGACCGACTTGGCGAGAAAGTTCCCCAAATCGCCTTTGGCATTCGAGAAATAAGTGTGCAGCGCGATGTAATCAACGTGCGGATAAGTGTGTTCGAGAACGGTTGATTCCCAGGTAAAAAACGTCGGCATGTCGCTGTGCGATGAGCCGCACGCCACCAGTTCAATCGAGGGATCGACCCACTTCATGACCTTGGCGCTTTCGCGAGCGATGCGACCATATTCATCGGCAGTCTTCGATTCGATTTGCCACGGCCCATCCATTTCGTTGCCCAGGCACCACGTCTTGATGCGATAGGGATCGCGCGCACCGTTTTTGATGCGCAAATCGCTCCAGTAGGTGCCGTGCGAAAAGTTGCAATATTCCACCAGGTTGCGCGCGGCATCGGCGCCGCGCGTGCCCAGGTTCACGGCCATCATCGGCTCGGTGTTGGCTTTGCGACACCACTTCATAAACTCATCGGTGCCGATTTCGTTGGTTTCAATCGAGTGCCAGGCGAGTTCGAGGCGGCGCGGTCGTTCATGGCGCGGACCGATGCCGTCCTCCCAGTTGTAGCCCGAGACAAAATTGCCGCCGGGATAACGGATAATCGGCACGCGCAGTTCGCGCACGATGTCGATAACGTCCTGGCGAAAACCGTCTTCATCGGCGGTGGGGTGATCGGGTTCGTAGATGCCGTCATACACGGCACGGCCCAGATGTTCCAGGAAAGAACCGTAAAGTCTGGGGTCGATATCGCCAATGCGATTGTTAGAGTCGAGAACGACGCGCGCTCGCTGCATGAGTACTCACTTTTCGATGGAAGTTGAACCGTAAACTAACAAAAGCAGCCGCCACGCACAAGAGCCATTCCGTTAGAATTAGCTGTATGCAACTACTCGACGGCAAAGCGACAGCGCTGAAAATTCGCACTCAGGTGGCGCAAGAGGCCGCGCACCTGCAAGCGCAGGGTATCACGCCCGGTTTGGGCACCATTCTGGTGGGTGATGATCCGGCCAGCGCGACGTATATCGGCGCCAAGCACAAGGCCTGCGAAGAAGCCGGTGTAGCCTCTATTCATCGTCATCTGCCCGCCACCGCGACACAGGCCGAAGTCATGATGGCTATCGCTGAATTCAACGACAACGCGCAGGTGGACGCCTATATCGTGCAGTTGCCGCTGCCCAAAGGCCTGGATGAAGAAGCGGCACTGCTGGCCGTTGACCCGCGAAAAGACGCCGACGGTTTGCATCCGGTGAACCTGGGCAAGCTGGTGATGGGCGCGCCTGGCCCCATCCCCTGCACGCCCGCCGGTATCGTGGAACTGCTGGTCGAGCACGATGTTCCCATCGAAGGCCGCCACGTCGTGATTGTGGGGCGCGGCCTTACCGTAGGACGCCCGCTTTCATTGCTGCTGGCTCTCAAGCGACCGCACTGCAACGCGGCAGTGACGGTGGTGCATACCGGCGTAAAAAACATGGCCGATTACACACGTCAGGCCGATATTCTCGTCGCGGCGGCTGGTGCGCCCAATCTCATCAAGCCCGACATGGTGAAACCCGGCGCTGCGGTTGTGGGCGCGGGCATCACGCGCGACGGCAAGCGCATTGTGAGCGACGTGGATGAAAGTGTGGCCGAAGTCGCCGGATGGATCACACCGCGCGTCGGCGGCGTCGGGCCGATGACGGTTGCCATGTTGTTAAAGAATACGGTGCAGGCCGCCGAGCGCCGCGCCGCCGCTTTGCGCTAAGAACGACACCGACCCCCTATCGAGTACTCGAAGAGGCGAATTATCCATGGACTTCACCCTGCGACCCGGCACGCCCGATGACGCACAGGAATGCGGCCTTATCTGCTACGAAGCGTTTACCAACATCAGCCAGCAGCACAACTTTCCGCCGGATTTTCCCGCTCCCGAAGTCGCTATCAGCATGTTGCAGATGGTGCTCTCGCACCCCGGTGTGTATTCGGTTGTGGCGGAACAAGAGGGCCGAATCGTGGGCAGCAACTTCCTGTGGGAAGGCGGCCCAGTTTCCGGCGTGGGGCCGATAACGGTTGATTGCGGCATCCAGAACAGCACGCTTGGCCGTCGCCTGATGGAGAACGTGTTGGAACGCGCGCAGCAGCAAGGCTGTGCCAGCGTGCGCCTGGTGCAGTCGGCATATCATAATCGCTCGCTGGCGCTGTACACCAAACTGGGATTCGATGCGCAGGAACCGTTATCCAACTTGAACGGCCCACCGTTGAAGATTAGCATTCCCGGCTACGCGGTCCGCGCGGCGCAATACTCCGAGGTGGAGGCGTGCAATCGTGTGTGCGAACGGGTGCATGGTTTCCACCGCGGCCCTGAGTTGCAGGCTGCCATCGAGCAAGGCAGCGCGACCGTGGTGGAGCATGACAATCGCATCACCGGATACTCGACGGCGACCGGCTATTTCGGCCACACGGTCGGCGAAAGCAACGAGGACATCAAGGCGCTGCTGGGCGCTGCCGAATCGTTCATGGGGCCGGGATTCTTGCTTCCGACCCGCAATGCCGATCTGCTGCGCTGGTGCCTGCAACACGGCCTGCGCATCGTGCAGCCGCTGACTTTGATGAGCCGTGGCCTGTATAACCAACCTGCGGGCGCCTTTCTGCCCTCGATTCTATATTGAAATGAAACTGTCGCACCAAACCGTGACCTTATGTGGATAATTCTCTCGCTGCTTTCCGCCCTGTTCGCCGGCATCACTGCCACGGTTGTTAAAGGCGTTTCCAAAGAAGTCGATTCAACACTGGGCTTTGGCGTCCAAGCCATCGTCATTTTGATTTGCACCTGGACTGTCATTGCGGTGCAGGGCAAAGCCGGTGATCTGGTGACAATTGATGGCAAAAGCTGGCTGTTCCTCGCCATCACCGGCGTCATCACGACCTTCGCTTATCTGTTCTACTTCGGCGCGCTGAAGATGGGCAACGCCTCGCAAGTGGCGCCGCTCGACCGCCTGTCACTAATTTTCGCCATCGTCTTCGCCGCCATGTTTCTCAAAGAAAAACTCACGCCACAAATCATCGCCGGTGGCGTGCTCATGGCCTTTGGTGCTCTGATGATTGCGATGTCGAAGCAGAATAGTTGATAAAATCAATGGCAACAGTTTCAGACGTTCAAGTGGAATTTCTGAATAACCCAAGCGGCTGCCGCAATTCGGGATGCTGGTAGGCGAGAGCAGAAAATAGGTCTGACAGCCACAGAATCATGGTCGTAAAAGTGTTTGGCAATGGTCGGACAGCGGGCTGTGCCAAATTGCCTGTAGGCGCTCATTCTCTAGAGTGGGCGCCTTTTGCATTCCAGTCGCACTTATGTTACAGCAGTAATCCGAATCTCTCCTTCACGTTCGATCACGGGGCAGTCCGCTGCAATAGCGAACTACCCGGTTTTTTGCCTGTCCCCGGGGTTTTCCTCGCGACATGAAATCCATGCAAGAAACCTACTTTCTGCTAATGGTGGGCTAATGGTCGCTTCTTACAATAGGTGGCAGACAAGGCATTCGTCATGAGCACACAGCATAAGCTGTTGACTACATGAACGAATAGCCTACAGGAGAAAAGCTATGTTACAGAAGCGTTCAGGAGTGCCCATGGCACTCGCGGGTCTCATGTGCGGAGTGTTGTCACTCGCTACACCCGGTCAGGCCGCTGTTGAAGACTATCTCGGCGACTACCAGGGTAGCTTCAGCGGCGACACCCGTGGCCATCTCGACTTCTTTGTTGATGACTTCGGTGATGTGGCGGGCACGTTAACCGTGGTGGTTGGCAAGCGCGATTCGATCAAAAATGGCGAAGAAAACGATCTTGCTTACGACTTGTCAGGCACCGTCAGTGATCGCGGTGTTCTCAACTTGAGTGCTGAAGTCGAGGACAAAGACGGCAATCCTCAGACAGCGACATTGTACAGCTCACTCAAAATCACGCCCAGGAGCACCAAGATCAACACGCGAAACGGCCGCTGGTACACCAGCAACCGCTTGCGTGGAACATGGAGTGCTAAGCTGGTGCCGGAAGATGATGACTGATTGAGTTCCTCGTGCGCTGTCTAAATACTTGACCAAGAGTAAGCGTTGGGGCACCCCACCCCCGACGCCTACTCTTGGCCAGCCGAGGCAGCCAATCGTCCCTTTTGAATAGATTGGCAAGCGATCTCTAAGTGGAATGCGGCTTTACCACTTAAGTGGACCATTGGTTTCGCCCGAGTTTCGTGAGGTTCTTTTGATGAAGATATCTGCCGACGCGTCATCGACCCCATCCACGAAGGATTCCCATCCCACAACAATGGCCCATCGAAAGAAGGTCATCCTTGTGATCATCGACCATGAGGAGGTGCGTGAAGTTGTGGTTCTCTGGCTAGGGGGTATGGGTAACTATCGCGTGTTGGCAGCAACTGACGGGTTGACCAGCATTCCCATAGCCACGCGCGAAACGCCGGATTTGATCCTTATGGACTTGTGTGTGGCTCACCGCAATGACTTCGATGTCATCCGGAAGATCAAAGCGTGTCCTGCCATAGCCCATGTCCCGATTGTGACCATATCTGACCGCTACTGGAATGCCGCTGCGACAGACCAAGCTCTCCGTCTGGGCTGTGTCGATTCCCTTGACAAAGGGAGTATTCTGGACAAGATCGAAGCTGTTATCAAGCGACACCTGCCCTAATGGCCATGTGCCATGATGAAGCGGAGCAACCTACAGCATATGGTATCTACTGAAGTAGCCTGTGTAACAATGATGAGTAAGAATTCTCGGCGTCAGTAACCGTGTTTCGAGCGTGAATTGCATCCAAGGCCCCTTACATGAATGACCATGACCAGTGGCGAATACATCTCTTTGGTGGGCTGCGCATCCAGAATGGGAGCACTATCGTGCCGCGCTTCCGCACCCAGAAAGCCGCCTCCCTGTTTGCGTACTTGAGCTACTATCGCAACCGGACTCACACCAGAGAGGGACTGCTTGAAGTTCTCTGGCCGGGCTGCGAGATTGAAGCCGGGCGTAATCGGCTGCGCGTGGTCTTGTCCGAGGTGAGGGCAGCACTGGGGACCTTTCAGAAACCTGACCAGCCCATCCTCATCACGGACCGTCTTACAGTTGCGATCAACCCGCTCATACCTCCGACCGATGTTGTCGAATTCGAGGCTGGGCTGCGCTTAGCCGCCGTTGCCTCTGGTGCGGAACGCATTCAGCATCTGAGCCAAGCGATCGAGCTCTATACGGGGCCACTGCTGCCCGGCATGTATGAGGACTGGGTGGCCATTGAGGGGCATCGCCTGGAAGAAGGATTCCTCCACGCACTACGCGAGATCATTCATCACTTTCAGCAGATAGGAAACATACCCGGTGCCATCGAATGCGCGTTGCGCGGCGTCAGCGTTGATCCATTGCGCGAGGAGATCCATCGCGACCTCATGCAGCTGTATGCTTCTTCGGGCCAGGCCACTGCGGCACTGCGGCAATACCGAGAACTCGGACGGGCACTACGCCGCCATTTGTCTGTGGCACCCAGCGAAGTCACGGTCCAACTTTTTCAACAGATTAAGGACAGCCTCAAGAAAGGAACAGACGCAACTGCAGCTGCAGTTGCGCCTGTTCCTGGCATCGGGGCAAGGTTTTCTTCCAGTGATCCTATTGCGCCTGAGGCGGTTACCTATGAAAGCGAAGTGGTATCTGTCGAGCCAGAGGTTACTGAGTCAGCTTACGACCCCCACCTACCGCTGCAATGGACACAATTCTTTGGGAGAGAGGTGGAACTACAGCAACTCCAAGAGGTGCTCGTATCCGGTAAGCGTCGCCTGGTAGTTCTCACAGGGGTTGGCGGCAGCGGCAAGACGCGCCTGGCGATTGAAGTTGCACGGTACATCGGTGCACATTGGAAAGACGCGATATGGTTTGTTCCCTTGGCCAACATCGCAGACTCCACATCCATTGCGGGAGAGGTTTTGGGGCAGCTACAGATAGCACGGGAAGCAACCACCACGCCAGAGGAACAAGTCATAGAGGCATTGCAGCCTCATTCATCCTTGCTGATTCTGGACAATTTTGAACACCTGCTACCAGGAGGGACAGTCTTTATCCAGACACTCCTTACGCGTGTGCCCCTATTGACGATTTTGGTTACATCACGTCAGGAGCTGCAAGTGGCCAGCGAGTACTTGTTTCCTTTGCCACCCCTCCCGATACCTGAAGGAGGATCAGAGGAAGTTCTGCAATGTGCCAGTATCCAAATGCTCCTTGATCGGGTGCGTAGTGTCCGTCCTCGGTTTAGCGTCACAAAGCAGAATATGGGGAGATTAGCAGATATCTGCTGTAGGCTTGAAGGCTTGCCTCTGGCTCTGGAACTCACAGCCGCTCGTGCCAAGAATCTCAGCATATTGGCCATCTTGAGGCATCTTGAGCAGCGACTCACTTTCTTATCCGAGCGAGCGTCGACATCAGGTTATCAGCACACCGGCTTACGAGCTGCATTGGAATGGAGCTATGGCCTCCTCTGGCCTGACTTGCAGCGCTTCCTGGCACAGCTATGGGTGTTTCGTGGCGGATGGACAGCCGCGGCAGCACAAGCCGTAACGCAACAGCCACATGCCGTTCACTACCTGGAACAGTTGCGTGCCTGCTCCTTGATCTCAGCACATGAAGTTGACGGAGAAGCACGCTACAACATGCTGGAGACGGTGCGCGAGTTCGCTGGTGAGCATTTGGTAGAGAGTGAGCGAGAAGCAACGCGGCGATGCCATGCTGAGTTCTACATTGCTTTAGCAGAGGAGTTCGACGAGACCGGCTACGGACCTGACCAAGCACAATGGCTGGAGCATTTGGACCAAGATCATGACAATCTGCGAGCAGTTCTGGCATGGTGCAAGGAGATGCCTGACAGAGTAGAAGCTGGCCTACGTTTAGTGAACTTCTTGAGGATGTTCTGGGACATCCGAGGCCACTGGACTGAGGCACGCAGGTACTATGCCGGTATTCTAGCAATGCAAGAGCTGGGAACACCTACATCAGTCCGGGTGCGAACTCTAACCCAGGCAGCTTGGATGGCCAGACAGCAAGCAGATTATGAAGAAGCACGTCGGCTCTATAAGCAAGGCCGGGTGCTAGCTCAAGCCATTGGAGATACGAGAGGCGAGGTCACAATCCTTACTCATTTGGCATGGGTGGCTAATCTCAATGGAAACTCTGCGAAAGAACGCGCCTTGCATGAGGAGGCACTAGCCCTTGCTCAATCTCTCAATGATCGAGCGATAACATTAAATTGCCAGGAAAATTTGGCAGATACAGCACTAACTCAACAAGATTACGGGACCGCACGCACGCTCTTTACGCAATGCTTGACAGAAGCTGAGGATCAGGGAGGTTACGCTCTGCAAACTGCTCTGGCGGGCTTAGGAAGGATTGCAGAAGCAGAGGGAGATCTTGCATCTGCACGTTCTTTCTATGAAAAACGCCTAGAACTGACAGTGAGGATGGGTATAAAAGAGCAAATTGCCGGGGCACTAACAGATATGGCGAGAGTCGTTAAATACCTGGGGGATATTGAAGCAGCGCGTGGATTATACGAGCAACGATTGGCACTCGTGCAGGAGCTAGGACATAAAAAATTGCTCCCAATCTCCTTACTGGATCTAGCGGTAGTGCTTCACGACCTAGGGGATAACGAAGCAGCACTCGGGTTGTACGAGCAAAGCTTGGCACTCCAGCAGGAGGTAGGAGCGGAGAGATTGATCCCAGCCACTCTACTGTGCATTGGAAGATTGTATTTAGAACAGGGAGACTTGATATCAGCACGCTCAAAGGCTGAACAGAGCTTACCTCTAGCTCAGAAATGGCTAGAGGGTTCTATCGGCCACGTTCTACACTTATTAGGACGCATTATGCGCGCTCAAGGCGACTATAAGGCTGCTCAGGTGGTTTTGGAGCAGGGTCTGGCAATACGCCAGGAATCACCTGAAGATGATATCCGGGGACGTTTGTTGTATGAACTTGGTGTAGTAGCCCTGCTACAGAATAACTTCGTAACGGCATATACGTTATTTGAGGACAGTACGCTAGCAATACAGGAAATTGACAACAAGAAGTCCCTCCCTGCACTATTCGAAGGCTTTGCCGCTCTTGCGGCAGTTCAGCAGCAACTGCTGCGTGCAACACGCCTTTTTGGAGCAAGCCAAGCTCTCCGCGAGTCCATGAAGGTCCCCCTGCAAGCTCCGGATACTGACCTCTGGGATCCTTTCATCGCCATGGCACGCAACGGATTGGACGAGCAGGAATTTACATCCGCATGGGATGAAGGACGTGCGCTTACTGTGGAGCAATCTCTAGATTATGCACTACATGATTAACAAAAACGAGAGAAACGTGAATTCGGCAAAGTATCGGGAGTGTCATAAGGAGTGTGTAAATGAACTGAGTCAGTTCATGGGCAAGCGATCTTCAAACACAATGGCAAAAGTGCTCAGAGCTTGGCCCCAGTTGGGGATCGGCATGGCCCACTTCTGCTGCATGTTTTGTAGCGCCAGATACAGCAGTTTATAGGCGGCTTCCTGAGAAGGAAAGCTGGCTCGAGTCTTGATGATCTTACGCAAACTCATGTTGAGCGACTCGATAGCCTTGGTAGTGTAGATGGCACGCCGTATCTCTGCTGGATAACCAAACACCGGCATCAGACGGGACCAGTTGCTGCGCCACGACTTGAAGATCATGCTGTAACGCTCATCCTATTGAGCAGAGAATTCAAGCAGCAACCTGATCTGCTGCAAAGCTTCTTTCACCATACCGGCTTGCATGATGCCACTCCACCTCTCAAGCTCAATAATCACCTTACCGGATGCGCAGGCACACCTTCATGCGTCAGCGTGACTGGGGCAATGGTGCCGTCGGTGCGGAATTCCAGTTTGTCCAGGCACACCACGCGGTGATTGTGATTAGTTTCTTCCAGCGGACGGCGATGGTAGCAGATCACCCAGTCGTCTTGCGTGCCCGGCAGTTGCAGGACGGAGTGATGGCCCGCCGCCTTGCCGACTTCGGGATTGTTCTCTAGAATCTTGCCGCCATATTCGAACGGGCCGTAAGGGTTATCAGCCACGCCGTAAGCTGCGATGTAGGTGTCGTTACCCCAATCGCCCTCGCTCCACATCAGGTAATAGAGGCCGTTTCGCTTCACCATGAACGGACCTTCGACATAGCCGGGGCCGGGCGTAATGTCGCGGAAGGCGCGATTGAAGGCGCACATGGTGGGCGTCAGTTGACCCACGACGCACTTGCGATGCCCGCCGAAATAAAGGTAGGACTTGCCATCATCGTCCACAAAGCAGTGGGCATCAATTGCCTGCGCGCCGAACGGATAACCCTGCACAAGCGGAATACCGATGGCGTCGCGGAACGGCCCCGCTGGTGAATCGGATACCACCACGCCAATGCCGGCTCCATCGCCCGCCGAAAAGTAGAAGTGATATTTGCCGGTGTGCGGCGACTGCGCGCAGGAGGGCGCCCACGCCGCGAAATTGGTGCTCCAGCGCACGTCAGCAAAATCGAGAATGACGCCTTCGTTGCGCCAGTTCGTGAGATCATCCGATGACCAGCACTCGAACGAAGTCTGCTCCCAGAACGGGCGCGAGGTCGTGGGATAGATGTAGTAGCGGCCTTCAAAGAAGTGCAACTCGGGGTCGGCATACCAGCCTGGGAAAACCGGATTGCCCGACATGCGCAGGGGATTATTCATCGCGGCGCAGTCTATCAGGAATGTTCTTCGTCACGCGCCGCTTTGTCGTATACGATAAAATCGCAAGCGTGAAAACATACCAGCTATTGTAGAGAGACCCTCGAACGGGGCTGTTTGTCGGTCATGTGCCGGGTTCCGTCGGCGCTCATTCACAGGGCGAAACGTTCAATGAGCTGCACCAGAACTTACAGGCAGTAATGGAAATGCTTCTTGAAGATGGCGAGGTGGCTTTCAAGCCGCAACAGTGACTAACTCGCTCACAGAAATGGGTTCCGGGATAGCCTGCCCTTCTTCTTTCATGCCTTCAAGATGAAATTCGATAGCCTCTTGAATCAATTGCAAGGCTTCTTCTTTTGTTTCCCCAACAGCCACGCACCCAGGCAAATCCGGCACATAAGCACCGAAACTGTTGTCTCCCTTTTCAATGATGACCGTGTACTGCATGTGCCGCACTCCTATTTCAAGCCTGCCTGCTTGAGAACGCTGTTGAATGTCCCGACTGGCATATCGAGGCTGAGTTTACCAGAGACAGTAACTGTCCCCGATTTGAGGGGATGATGAAACTGCCGATGGCTGCCTTTGGTTCTGACCAGATACCAGCCGTCGTTCTCAATCAGGTCGATCACATCTTTAACTTTCACAACTCAAGTTTATTGCAGTCCGACGCTTGGCGCGTAATTAATCCGCGACCGTAATCCAATCAAGGCGCTGCATCTTCATCCTCGCAGCTTCACTCGACATGCCTTTGCTTCGTTGCTGCCCATCGTCTTTACACGTTAAAAACGTTCCAACCACGAATGCGCGGCGCGCAGTTTTTGTTCCTGTTCGGGCGATACCATGTGAATGAATGAGAGGTAGCCGCGCGCATAGGCGAGAGAATCCTGGCCCATTTTTTCGGTCATGGCTTCGCGGCCCAACGTCTCATATTGGTGTAGGAACGCGCGAAAACGCCGTATGTCGCGGCGCGAAACGCGCGGTGCGCCCTGCCCGTCGCGGCTGTTGCGCGCGTTCACTACAAGGCCGGTCACGGTCTGGCGACCACGCTGGTGCATGATGGCGGTCTTGTCTTCGTTAACCACCAGCTTTTCATCGCCAATGATGCGTGTCGCAAGGTCGCGCATCGCAACGGCGTAGGGTTTTTCGGCTTTGCTCGAAAACAACAAGTCGTCGGCATAGCGCGAGTACTCGAAACCCAGCTTGCGTGCCGCGCCCTGCAATCGCGCATCAAGGCGGCGGCACATGATGTTGGTGATCGCCGGGCTGGTGCACGCGCCCTGCGGCAAGAAGCGCTCTGTTACGGCTACGAAATGCTTTTTACCATCAAGGGAAAGCTCAACGCGCGGCGCTTCGGTTGCAACCAGCGCGAAAATGGTAGCAACGCCTTCGTTGTAGCCCAGGCTCTCGAAGAGGCGCTTCACGCGACGGAAAGTAATGGAGGGAAAGAAATCTTTCAGGTCGATGCGCACGATGACATTTGCACCGGCATGGCGCCGCGCGTTATCGGTGATGTTGATTTGAGGCCGAAAAGCAACCGCCGCTTCATGCAACGGAACCGGCGTCAACACGTTTTGCAGCAACCAGCTTTGCGCCGCGCGCAGCTTCGACTTCGGCGCGGAAATCGAGCGCTGGCCACCGCTCTTTTTGGGAATGGAAAAGTGGCAATAGTGGTCGAGCGGCGCGGCGGCGCGATGATAGGCCAGCCACGCCAGTTGCGCGGTTGAAATCTCCATCGCCCCGGCGATTTCTTCGGCGGTGTGCAACAGGGGCAAACCAAGAGCTTGCAACTTCTCGTCATCGCCGCCTTCATAGCGCAAGCCCTTAGAGACCTCGCGGCCCAGGTGCGGCACGGTTTGCGCGCGCCACTGCTTGCTTTTCTCGGCGCGCTCGGTTTTCTCCTGCGCCTGTCGCGCTTTGCGTTCTTCACGTTCGCGCTTCACACGTTCGATGCGCTTGGTGCGAATTTCGGCCAGCATCGCCTGCACGTTGCCGGCTTCGGAGATTTCCTTTTGCAGTTCACGCTCACGTTTGCGCAGCGGCGAAATCTCGTCGCCCAGCACTTTCAGTTCGGCACGCGCGGCTTCGGTTTTAGCGGCAGTCTGCGGGTCGGGCGGCCAGAAGCCCAGGCGTTCCATCTCGCGCAACTGAAATTCTTCGCGCCCCAGCAGGCCCAGCAAATCGCGCCAGTTCGGTTTTTGCGACAGGTTTTCGTCGCGACCGGGCAGCGGCTTTTCTTCGCTCATGCCGCGCCTCCTTTGCGCGTACTCGCCGGCGGAGTGGCACCATCCAGGATGGCTTTGAATTCCTGCTCGCTTAATACCGGAACACCCAACTGCTGCGCTTTGGCGAGCTTCGATCCGGCGCGTTCACCGGCCACCAGAAAGTCGGTGTTTTTGCTGACGCTGCCCGCCGCATGACCGCCACCCTGCGTGATGAGCGCTTCGGCGGCCTCGCGCGTGAACAAACTCAGCGCGCCGGTAAAGACCCAGGTCTGGTCTTTGAAGCGTTCTTTCGAAACGTTGGCGCCGCCCGATGTCGCGGCCACCACACTCGCTGCCAGAATGTGCGCGCACGGGCCTTTGCGCAGCTTGTTCTGCCGGAACTCGCCGCAGGTGCATTGCGCAAACGCGGCGCGACCATCGGCATCCAGGCCAATCGTCGGCTCGAACTGGCCGCCCGGCGTGCGCACTTTGGCGTTAAAAAGCCGCAAGCCTTTTTCGACAAAGCGCTGTTCAAATTCCGACAGCTCTTCATCGTGCGTGATCTCTTTGCACTTGACCTGGCCTTCGCCAACCCAGCGGCGCGCGCTCGCCAGCTTTTTGTCGTCTTCGCCCTGCGGCGCGGGAAACGGCAGCAATTGCCGCCAACGATATTTCTCGTTTTGCAAATCGAACATGGCGCGGCCTTCGCGACACAACTGCTGCAACGCACTGGTCGCCGCCGGTCGTGACAGGTCACTTCGTGAGGCTAATTCATCGGGCGTGAGCGCCAGCGCGTTTTCCAGTTGTGATGCGGCCTGCTCAATATCACCCTGCGAGACGTTGCCGGTTGATGCCAGCAAATCGAAGCGGGCAGCACTCGACCAATCGTTTTCCGTCCAGCCCGACAGCCCTATATCGAAGCGATGACCCTGCAAAGTTACGCTCCAATACGACGGCATGCCGCTGCCCAACAAGCGCACTTGCACACTTTGCGCGTGCGGCAACAACTCTTCCAGCGCGAACAAACGGCGTCGCCCCCAGATGCGAATCTCCTGCGCTTCGCCCGCATACGAGTACTCGTTTTCGCGAATTTCGATGTTCCACGGCTCAATCACGATCACCGGCTTTTCGCCGGGCACGAGGCGGAAACGCAGCGAACGCGGGCCTTTGTTTTCTTTTTGCTGTTGCAACGCCAGCAGAATTTCCGCAACAGTTGTAGCCGACAATTTTAAATTCGTATTGGGCAGCGATGAAGCCGATTGCACTTGCAAAAAGCCGCGCACCCAACTTGGCGGCAGGTCGATCTTCTTTTCGACTTGCGCGCCCGCTGACGTAGTGAGCGAAACGCCTTCGCCCCCAACACCTAAAAACGCCGGACGGTAATCACGCACGCGGCGCATCTCATCGGACAGTCTCTTCGAGTAATCCACGTTCGTGGTGCCGTAAACCGTTTCGCCTAACGTTTGCAGATTCTCCGACGGAACCGTGACGCGGCCATAGCTCGATTCATCGCGTGAAAAGACTTCAAAAATTACTCCGTCAGGATGCACCGAAACGACCGGATCAAGAATGAACCACAAGGCCATGTTGTGCTCACGCAGCCAGCGCCAGTAGCGGCTTTTGGCGTGCCACAACTCGCCGGAGTTCAGGGTCTGCATCAATTCATAACGACGCTTCTCCATCGGCTTGATTTGCTCGCGCAACGATTGCAATTCGATGGCGTTGCCAGCGGCGCGGCGCAGGGTTTCACCGCGCGTGGATTCCAGTTCTTCGAGATAACGTTGCTGCACCCACGCCTGATAGGCGCTGGTGTCTTTGCGCTCGAATTTGGCGTTGCTCGAAACCACTTCATACAAGGCCAGCATGGTGCGCGCATAACTCAGGCTATGGCGAATAACCGCCTGCAACGCGACATTAGGGCGGCTGGCTTCCACCGCCATTTCAAAACCGAGTCCATCGTTGCGCAGCGTCGCCGTGCTGGGACGCGCATACGATTGTGTGATTTCCATCATTCGCCTCCGCCCAAGCCGTTTGCGGTATTGCCTTTGACGGCATTAACGATTGCGGCATTGGTCGTTACACCTTCAATTTTCCGCCCGCCCAGCGCGAGTTGCGCCAATTGCTGCAAGGCCCACTCGCGGTCGCGCGCCGTACGACCGCGCGCAACTTCCAGCAGCGCCTTCACATCTTCATCCGAGTACTCGCTCGTGCTACCGGCTTCCCGGTGCGCGACATCGCGACGCGTTTTTACGGCTTCCTTGGCGCGACGCGCGCGACCACGTGTTCTTAAAACGGCGCGGTCGAAAGCGGCTGTGTCCACATCCTGTCCGTCGCGCAGCAGGCGTTCCGCCAGCCACGCCTGCATCGCCGGGTCGGAGTTTTCTCCGAGCTTCTGCAAAATGTCGGCGTTGAGTACCTGCTCGCCGCGCGTCTGTAAAAACTCGCGCCCATAAGCGCGCACTATGGCTTCGGGGCTGTCACATAGCGCAAGCGCCAAGTCAGCCACATCATGCTGTGTATTCATTTCGAACCAGGCGCGACCCGTTTCGAAAGGCTGCGGCAGGGCGCTTTCCATCAAGCGCAACGCGAGAGGCAAGTCAATTCCGGTTTGGCTTAACCGCAGCAAGCCGCGCTCGCGAATCGCAAGGGAAGAATGTGTCGCCGCCGCGAGAATGGCCGTGTCACCTTTTTGCAACTGCGACAGATTGGCGTCCAACCAGCGCAGCACGAAACTTTCCTGCGCCACATCAGCGCGCTCCAGCAAGGGCGTGATCGATTCGGCAGGCATCTGCGTCAACGTGGCACTAATTTCGTCATCGTCCAAAATGCGACGCTGCAACGCTTCATCGCCGCCGTCACCCACACGTTGCAGCACCTGGTTCCAAAAGGCGCCCAGCGCGCGTGCTTCGCGCAACGTTTGCAACAATACATTGCGTGCGGCGTTCCACTGCTCATCATCGGCCAGCAGAGCACGTTCCACTTGTGTCGCAGGCGAGAGCACGCGAAATACATCTACAAGGAACGCGGGAATTAAAGCTGCAAAGAACGCGGGGGTTTTCTCCAACTGCGTTTCGATTTCTTCGCCGCTGATGTCGGCACGCACAAACACGGCATGTGCTGCCTCGCTGCCGGCTGCGGTCTTCAAAACATCTGCTGCGAACCACGAGTTCGTTGCCCATACGCGGCGCCATAAATCGCGCGCCACTTCGCGGCTGATGGCACTGGCAGCCAGCACTTCCCAACCGAGGGCATTTCTTGCCGCCTCACTTCCGGCCACTAGAGGCAGCGCCGTCTCCACCGAGAAGGTGCGCGACGCCATTTCCTCACGCAACGCACTTAATACTTCAGCACGAAGCTGCGGCGTAAGCGACACAAGCGTGAACAGCGTGCCGCCAAGGTCATCGTGTGTCCACTCGCGCAGCCGCTGTAGAACCCAACTCTTCGAGTACTCGTTCAGAGTTAGGAAGGTCGCGAGATGCTGAGTGATGGTGTTCCTGCCAATACGCTCCTGGAAGTGCCGCAACAGCGCTTCGGCGGCACGACGCACCTTTGTGCCGCGCCCCGTATTCAGTGATGCTTCGAGTTCCTTAACCGCTGCTCCACGCCATTCAGCGGCAGTAGACATGCCTTGCGGCGTATTCAATGCACGACGTACGCGCGCATTGCCCCTCGTCACTAACTGCGCCCACGTCGCGCCGTCCAATGATTCGCCATTTTCCCAGCGCGTAGTAAGATCACGCGCGGCCAAACTCTGCAAGAGTGGCAATTCGCTGCGCCAGAAACGTTGTGCCTGCTCCGCATTGACTGCCTCGATCGTTTCGCCGTGTGCGCGCAGAATTCGCAGCGCCATTTCGTTGGCCTCAAGCGCAACGTCGCGGCTGGCAAACAACTGGCGCACGACATCGAGATGGGCATCCCACACATGCGGCGCGCGTTCTTCGCGACGCTTCAACACAAAAGCGGGTTTGCGCGCGTAAGAGCCACGTCCGTGCGACTTTTGCTCCCAGCGCGGGCCGGCGCCAAAGAGAACATCCATCGTGATCCAGTGAATTTTGGGGTCAATGTTGTTCTGTGTTTTGCCGGCCACTTCGTTACTTGCCACATTTGCTGAAGTCGCGGCAGGCTCGCTTGTGGTACTGGTGGGAAGGTCGTGCGCCATGACCGATATGTTCAGGTTGCCAAGTGCCTGTATCAAGCTCTGAATCGGGTTTTGCGTGCCTTGCTGCGGGTTGTCAGCCGCTCCCGCACCACCACCAAGCAGCGCCTGCGTCAACTGGTGGAAGGGATTCCTGGACGGCGCGCTTTGCTCGGTTTGCTCCGGCGCAGCCTGCGTAACGGAGGAGACAGGAGCCGCACTCGCACCAACATCTTCGCGTCGCAACAGTTGCAGCACAATTTGAAGATAAAGCTCACCCTTGTGAGTACTCAAGTGGCGCAGCAGGCGACGCGCACGGCGCTTCATGTACCCTAGCGTCGCATTCTTTGGCCCATGATCGGGCAAATGAATAAACGTAGGATCGGAGACATCCACCTGATAAACGGTGTTGGGCCGGTGATTATAGGCGTAGGCCGGGCCACACGTAACCTGCAACAAGCCATCTTTGAGTTCGACCTTCTTGACCTCGTGATAAACATACTCGCGCAGTTCAAAGTCAAATGCTTGCCCAGGCGCACCTTTTTGCGGCGTCACCACCAGGCGCCAGCCACGACCATCCCACTGTTGCCGTGGGCCGACCGTGTAGGTGAACCCGCCACCAGTAGTCGAAAGCGTTTTGCCCGTGAAAGTCGTTTCTTGTGTAGGTTTCCAGCGAGTACTCGCTTGCGTGGCCGAGGCGCTATCCATGCGCAATAGGAATGCGCCGAGCAGCGCTGCATCGACGGAGCCTTCCAGCGTTGCGGTCTCAACTTTTTTGAAGAGCCGTTTGAACGGTCGCCACGCGCCGTACACCAATGGCGTAGTGCGCACCCATTGGAGCAACTGCTCGTGCTCGCGCGGTGAAAGAGAAGGAAACTTTTCAACGAGTGCGGCAATGCCCGACAATGACATAAGCCCTCGCAGAGAGCCGCTCGGAGAAATGAAAAGAGCAGCTCACAAAGAAGAAATTCGCGCCCTTGAAGCGGCTCCGCTAAACAACTGGAGACGGGTGCCGGTCACTGTAACCCGTATGCGGTAGGTAGTCGTATTCAGGATCTGAGCGCGCTGACTCAGCGGAATTGGAATACGACTACCTACCGCATACGGGTGAAATTACACCGGTAGCCCGTGATGAGAAACTGGCAATACGACGGCTGCGGCGAAACGCCGGAGACAAATTGCCGGAACTCGCTTCAAGGCGCGAAAGATGACCCTATTATAAACGCAAATGGTTTCACCGTCAATAGTGAAACCATTTTCTGTTTGAGGGATTTTTCGACTTCGTTCTGCCTTCCCAGGCGCAGCAGAAAAACCGCGTTTATGTCAAAATCAGATTGCTTTTATGAATCTTTTCTCCGCCACTGAGCCGCAAGAAGACGCGCTGACGATCGGCCAGTTGGCTTTTCAAATTAAACGAGTACTCGAAGCCGACCCCATTCTGTCCGACATCGCCGTCACAGGTGAAATCTCCAACTTCAAAGCCTATCCGTCGGGCCATCTTTACTTTACGCTCAAAGATGATGAAGCGCAGGTGCGCGGCATTATGTGGCGCAAGAGCGTGGCGAATCTGGCCTTTCGTCCCTCGAACGGCGACCGCGTTGTTGCCACGGGACACGTCGAGTTTTACGGCGCGCGTGGCGAAGTTTCGTTCATTGTGGACAACATGCGCTTTGCCGGACAGGGCGCGTTGGCCGAAGCCTTTGAACGCCTCAAGCAGGAACTGGCGTCGGAAGGTTTATTCGATACGGAGCGCAAGCGTCCCCTACCGGACATGCCGCGCTGCATCGGCCTCATTACGTCGCCTGCGGGCGCTGCGGCGCATGACGTGATTTCGATTCTGCGCCGTCGTTGGCCCCTCGCGCGAGTACTCTTTATTCCGGCTGCGGTGCAGGGATTCGATGCCGCCGAAGATTTGATGCGCGCCATGTCGTGGGCCGCTGCGGTCGATGAACTCGATGTGCTCATCATCGGGCGAGGTGGCGGCTCGGCAGAGGATTTGTGGGCTTTCAACGATGAAGACTTGGCGCGCATGACCGCCGAGTTTCCTAAGCCGGTCGTTTCAGCAGTCGGTCACGAAACCGACTTCACCATCATGGATTTCGTGGCCGATTTACGCGCGCCAACGCCCAGCGCCGCCGCCGAACTCGTCACGCCCGATGTGCGCGATGTGCAGGCTTTTGTCGGCTCGTTGCGCCACCGCCTCTACAATGCCGTGGCGGGTGATGTGGAGCTGGCGCGCACGCGTTTGGACAGTCTGCGTTCACGGCGCGTGCTGACGCACCCACAGGAGCGCTTGCGGCCGGTGCGCGAAGCGCTACAATCACAGCGCACCCGGGTGCGCGACGCATTTTCGCGCCGTGTTAAAATAGAAAGGCAAGTTATCGCCACAAGGCGCGCGCAGTTGCAGGCGCTCGATCCATTGCGAGTACTCGAACGTGGCTATGCTCTGGTGAGCGATACCACGACGGGCGCATTGATTTCATCGGTGCAAGACGCGCGTGCAGACCAGAGTCTCAAAATCGCGTTACGCGATGGCTCGCTGGCGGCTCGCGTCAGTGACGACAGTGCGAGTACTCGCAACGATTAAATAGAAATTCATTGTCATAGATGCCAAGTAAAACCCAAGCTCAATCTGCCGACTTATCGTTTGAAGCGGCTCTCCGCGAACTGGACGAAGTCGTGGCCGCTCTCGAAGCGGGACACATCTCATTGGAAGAATCGTTGCGCCTATTACAGCGTGGCATAACTCTGGCCGATTCGTGCGACGCCACGCTCGCCAAAGCCGAGGCGACGCTCGAACAGCTAGTCGCCACATCCGGCGGCGAACTGACCACGCAACGCATCGAATGGGACGACGATGACGAGGACGCCGAGGATGACGACAGCGCATGAGTGAAATCGCGTGGCGCTGTTCGCACGCAGTGGTTGATGGAGCGCTCGATGCCCTGCTGCCGCAACCCGGCCAAGATGAGCGTGCGCCCTTGCACGAAGCAATGCGCTATGCCGTCTTAAGCGGCGGCAAGCGACTGCGCTCGCAACTGGCGCTCGAAGCTGCATCGGTTGTAGCGGGCGAAAATTTCCGGGTGGAGTCGGCGCTGCCGGCGGCTTGCGCCATTGAATTGATTCACGCCTATTCGCTGGTGCACGACGACTTGCCCGCAATGGACAACGCCGATTTACGGCGCGGGCAGCCAAGTTGCCATCGCAAGTTCGGCGAAGCGGTCGCCATTCTGGCCGGTGATGCGTTGTTGACGATGGCCTTTGAAGTGCTGGCGCAGGATAACGAGTACGCACAGCCTGCGCAACTGCTGCGCGCCACGCAGATCATCGCGCGTGCGGCAGGCGAAAGCGGCATGGTCGGCGGGCAGGCTGTTGACATCGCGTGGTCGGCGCATGATAACACAAACATCAGCGGCGACGCTCTCATGCAAATGCACTCGATGAAGACGGGCGCCCTCATTCGCGCCGCCTGCGAAGCCGGTGGAGTACTCGGAGGCGGCACAGCAGAGCAGACGGCGGCCTTGCGCGAGTATGGCGTTCACCTGGGCCGCGCTTTTCAGATTACCGACGACTTGTTGGATATTTCGGGCGACCCGGCCCACACCGGCAAAGCGGCCAGCGATGCGGCCAACAACAAGACAACGGCGCCGGCGATTTTCGGCGTGGAGCGCTCGCTTCAATTGGCGCACGAAGCGGGCGAATCGGCCATTGGTGCGCTGCAAATGTTTGGTGATGAGGCAACAGCGTTGCGTCAACTGGCACGTTTTGTGATCGCGCGCAAGAAGTAGTGAAATGTGTGCGGCAGGCACAATCGGTAAAATGGATGGTGAAATCAGGCCGTATCAAGCGCAGGACGAAGAAGAGGTTGTCGCGCTGTGGCACGATTGCAAGTTGGTCGTGCCGTGGAACGATCCGCGCCGTGACATCGCGACCAAGATGGCATGGCAGCCGGAACTGTTTCTCGTCGCAACCGTTGATGGTGGTGTAGTCGCGACGGTGATGGCCGGTTACGAAGGGCATCGCGGCTGGATTAACTATCTGGCCGTCGCGCCAATCATGCAGCGGCAGGGGCTGGGGCAACTGCTGATGGAAGAAGTCGAGACGCGCTTGCAGCAGTTGGGCTGTCCCAAGATCAATTTGCAGATTCGCACGTCCAACAAAGAGGTCATCACCTTTTACCGGAGCATCGGCTACGAGGTGAATGACGTCATCGGCATGGGAAAACGTTTGTCGTCTTAGAGGCTCACAAGAGCTCCGAGGCTCACAAGAGCTCCGAAGCTCTCACGAGTACTCGCTTACAGGAAACTATGGCGCTTCTCCAACATATCAATTCACCGGCGGATTTGAAGAGGCTCAACATGAGCCAGTTGCCCGAAGTGGCAGCCGAACTCCGTCATTTCATAATCGACACTATCGCGTGCAACGGCGGACACTTCGGCGGGCCGCTGGGTGCCGTGGAAATCTGCGTCGCGCTGCACTATGTGCTCGATTCGCCCAAAGACAAAATCGTGTGGGACGTCGGCTACCAGGCCTACGCGCACAAGATTCTCACCGGGCGGCGTGACCAGTTCCACACCCTGCGCCAGCAGAACGGCATCGCGCCCTTTCCGCGCGTTGAAGAAAGCGAGCACGACACCACTAATCCCGGTCACGGCTCCACTTCAATTAGTGCCGCGCTGGGTTACGCCGTAGCACGCGACATGCGCGGCCTCAAAGGCACCGACGAAACTGTGGTCGCCGTAATCGGTGATGGCTCGCTCGTGGGTGGACTGGCACTGGAAGGCTTGCACCAGGGCGGGCACACCGGCAGCGATCTCATCGTGTTGCTCAACGACAACGAGATGGGCATCTCGCACAACTATTCGAGCCTGGCGCGCTACCTGCGCCGCGTGCGCACCGACCCGGTTTATCGCCACACGCGCCAACACCTTGAAGACGTATTCAAGCGTCTGCCCGGCGGCGAGTTGGTCATCGAAGCCGGACACAAACTCCGCGCCAGCGTCAAGCACATGGTGGTGCCCGGCATGTGGTTCGAAGAATTGGGCTACCACTATCTTGGCCCCGTGAACGGCCACTCGCTGCCCGAAATGACGGCAGCACTAAAAACAGCACGTTCGCTGGGTGGCGCGGTGCTGATTCACTGCGTCACGACAAAAGGCAAAGGCTACGAAAAAGCCGAAGCCGCTTCGGGCCAGATCAAGTGGCACGCCGCCACGCCGGCCGATTTCAAGCTGGTGCCCAAAGCCGAGGCTGAAGTCGCCGCGCCGACTCCGCCGCCGAGCTACACCAATGTCTTCGCCAGTACTCTGATTGAACTGGCCGAGCGTGACGAGCGCGTTATTGGCATCACAGCCGCCATGCCCGGCGGCACCGGCATCGACAAGTTCATCGAAAAGTTCCCCGAGCGCGGCTTCGATGTCGGCATGACCGAAGAACACGCCGTGACGTTTGCTTCCGGCCTGGCGCTGGGCGGTATGCGGCCCGTTGTGGCGATTTACTCCACCTTCATGCAGCGCGCTTACGACCAGATCATGCACGACGTGTGTCAGGTGCGTCACGGTTTGCCGGTGACATTCGCGCTTGATCGTGGCGGGCTGGTTGGTGAAGACGGCGCGACGCACCAGGGCGTTTTCGACCTGAGTTACCTGCGCTCGATTCCGCACATGACCGTGATGGCGCCCAAAGACGAAGCCGAATTGCGCCTCATGCTGGCAACATGCGTGGCTCTCAACGGCCCGGCTGCGGTGCGTTACCCACGCGGCAACGGCGAAGGCGTGCCGATGGACGCGCCGCTCGAACCGCTGCCGGTCGGCAAAGGCGAAGTGGTGCGCGATACGGGACAAAAGACGCTGGAACTTGGCGTCATCTGCATCGGCCAGGTGGTGCAACCGGCGATGCAGGCGGCGGATGTGTTAATTGAAGAAGGCCGTCGCGTGGCGGTTGTGAACGCACGCTTCGTCAAGCCGCTGGATGTTGCACTCATCTGCGACATCGCGCGCCGCGCCAAGCGCCTGGTGACAGTCGAAGAAAACGTAGTGCAGGGCGGCTTCGGCTCGGCTGTGCTCGAAACGCTGCAACGCGAAGGCTTGCACGACGTGCCGGTCACAGTGGTCGGAGTGCCGGATGAATTTATTCATCACGCGGCGCAGAAAATCCAGCGCCGCGAATTGGGGCTCGATAAAGACGGTTTGCTGTACACCTTCCGCCGTGCTCTGCCGGCGCGCCAGAAAAAGACGACGGCGCAGCAGGAAGCCGCTTCCTGAGTACTCGTCCGAGCTACGGCTTTCCCGAGTACTCGTCCGTTTCGAATATAATGTTTGCAAGTTTGAGTTGATGAAACCAGAATTTCCCGAAGTCATGCGTAAGGTCACACCCATGAACAGAGATGTCGTAGCTCGTAACTCCATAGCGTATTCGGGCCAGATGCCCAACTCAAAGTTGGGCCTGGCCGTTCTCGCTGCCATCACGTGCTCGTTTGGCCTGCAAGCGCTGCGTGCCGAAGCGCAGGAAGCCGCCACGCCGCAAAACACTGCAACGGCAGCAAGCGGATCATCGACAACCACTGCGGCACCAACCACTGCGGCACCGACGGTTCCCGCACCTGATGCCACAGCCACAACGCCCGCACCTACAACGACTGCACCCGCCACAGCGGTTCCAACGGTAGTTGCTCCGGCTCCGGCGCCGCTGTCTGAAGAATCGCGCTTGCAACAACAGACCGAACACTACAACAATGGTCTTGCTGCGCTAAAGAGCAACAATCTCGAAAGCGCTGCGGACCACTTTCAGAAAACGCTGGCCATCGCGCCCGATGATGCCATGGCACGCATGCTGTTGGGCTATGTGCGCTTGAAGCAGGAAAAATATGAAGAGGCGCTGACGGCTTTGCAGCAGGCCGCGCTTTCCGGCGCCAGCCTGGATGCTAAAACGCGCGCCATTATTCAGAACAACATTGGCATGGCCTACTGGAACAACAAACAGTTCCTGCTCGCCCTGCCCGCCTACGAACGCGCTCTGAAACTTGATACCAACTACGCCGACGCGCGATATAACCTGGCGTTTGCGCTACTGACGCAGGGCCGTGCTAAAGATGCGGTGCCGCACTTCGACGTGCTGATTAAGAACAACCCGCGCGACCCGTTGTTGCACGATGGCCTGGGACAGGCCTACGAAAACCTCGGTCAATGGGGCAATGCCTTCGCCGCCTACCGCAAGGCGATTGCGCTGGACCCGAAAGATTCGTCATACCCGCTCAACCTGGGCCTGGCGATTTTGCGCTCCGACCCGGATGGTGCCGTCGCCGGACGCCGCGAGAGCGCTGTAGGTTATCTGCGCGAAGCGGTGCGCCTCAATCCTGAATCCGCCCTGGCTTATCTCCATCTCGGTTTAACTTTTATCGAGAAGAAGCGCTGGCCCGAAGCGCAAAACGTGTTGCGTCAGTATGTCGCGCTACGCCCGGATGATTTCGTGGGGCAGTTCAACCTGGGGCTGGCTTATGACTATGATGCCAAGTTCGACGATGCGCTGCGCGTCTACGAAACCGCCGCCCGATTGCAGCCAAACGATGCCCCGACGCACAACAATGTGGGCCGCATCTACCTCAAGCGCAAGAGAACGGACGAGGCGATTGCCCAGTTCCGCGAAGCCTTGAAGATCGACCCGGACTTCATTGATGCACACAACAACCTGGGGCTGGCGCTCACCGAAAAAGGTGACGCAGCCGCCGCCACGGCGCAGTGGAAGGAACTCATAGCCAGTGCCAATCGCTTGCTCAAAGCCATGCCCAAGCCCGGCACTCCCGACGAAAAGCCGCGCGACCGCCGTCGCCGCAATGAAATTTTCACCCGCGTCATCGCGGCGCGTGCCGCACTGGCCGAAAATTATCTGCAAACCAGAATGTATGCCGATGCAGCGCTGGAATACAAAAATCTGTTGGTTCTGGCGCCCAACAATGTGGCGGCCATGAGCAATCGCGGACTGGCGCTGTATAACACCAAAGAATATACCGAAGCGTTGAAAGTGTATGACGCCATCATCAGCCGCCAACCAAAAAACGCCATTGCGCACAACAATCGCGGCGTGGTGCTGGAAGCGCTCAATAACCGCACGGCTGCACTCGACGCTTACAAAAAAGCCATCGAACTGCAACCCGATTACGCCGAAGCCAAGGCCAACCGCGACCGCCTGCTGGCCGGAACAACCGTTAGCTAAGTTCTCAGGTTTGAGGTTTTTAGTTTTGAGTTGAAGGCCCACACTCAAAACTAAAACTCAAAACTCAAAAACTATCATGAAGAGCATCGGCATCTTCGCCGCGCCGTATAAACCGCAAGCCATCGAACTGGCCGGGCATCTGCTGCGCATGGCGGAAACCGAGGGCGTCGCAGTGCGCTTGCAGGAATCGGCGGCGGGCGCGTTGCAACGTCCCGATCTCATCTGCGCCGACGATCAACTTGCTGCCGCCGATGTTGTGGTCACTTTTAGTGGCGATGGTGGAGTACTCGGTGCGGCGCGCGCTGCGGCTCCCTACGGCACGCCGTTGCTGGCTGTCGACTTAGGCAGACTCGGGTTTTTGTCGAGTGTGCGCCCGTCCGAACTCGACCGCGCCTTTGCGATGCTGCTACGCGACGAGTTCGAAGTCGAAGAGCGCATGATGCTGGACGCGCGCGTGCTGCGCCGCGACAAGACGGCGCCTGCCGACACGCCGCCGCTTGATGTGGGCGGCAGCATCGGCCTCAACGATGCCGTTGTTGCCAAGAGCCAACTCGCGCGCATTCTGCGCCTGTCGATTTTTGTCGATGGCGAACTGGTCGCCGCTGTGCGCGCTGATGGCTTAGTGATTTCAACGCCGACCGGCTCCACCGCTTACGCCCTGTCGGCAGGCGGCCCGATTGTCAATCCGGCGGTGCCTTTGCTGCTGATGTGCCCGATCTGCGCGCATTCGCTAACACAGCGCCCACTCGTGGCCGATCCCGACGAAATCGTGGAAGTGCTCACCGAATGGGAAGGCGAAGAAGTCTCTTCTTCCGAACTTGAAGCGATGCTCACTATCGACGGCCAGGTGGGCGTGAGCCTGCAAAGCGGAGATCGCATTCGTGTCGGTCGCGCCGAGTTGAAAACAAAACTGCTCCGTTTACCCGGTGATAGCTTCTACGCGCGCCTGCGCGAAAAAATGCGCTGGGGCTTTTGACCGGAAACGTGTTAACCGGAAACGTGTTAACCGGAAACGAGCACTCACAGGCAGGGAAGTGCCGGTCTCCAGCACCACTGGCATCGCAGTTGCCACAAAAGCGGCCCTGAAGTAGAAACCTTAGTGACGGGCACGATTGATATTGAGAAGGAAATAGCATGAAGCCACGGGTGCTGTTGGTGGAAGATGACGCGGATATACGAGTTCTTTTTGGGCTGGCGTTCCGCGAGGCCGGTTTTTCGGTGCAGGAAGCGACGGACGGCCTGGAAGCTATTGCGGCCCTGCAACTCGATATTTTCGATGCCATCGTGCTCGACCTGTCGATGCCCCGCGTCGATGGCGTTTCGGCTCTCGACACTTTTAAGATCATGCGTAACGGCGCCGATGTGCCGGTCATCACGGTAACGGCCCTGGACGATCCGGCTATCGAGAAGCGTGCCCTCGAAGGCGGCGCCGCCGTGTTCCTGCGCAAGCCGGTCACGCCACAGCAAATCGTGGACGCCGTGCGCGAGCAAATCGCCATCAGGGGCAAGTGAAGTAGCGCCCTAGCCGCCTGCTATCTGCTGCACCGCTTCACTCCAGTGCGGATAACGAAAGACAAATCCCGATTGCAGCAGCTTGCGCGGCACCACGCGACGGCTCTTGAGCAATAGCTCGGTTTCGGTTCCCAGCACAGCGGCACCAATTTCCAGCATCCACTTCGCAGCCGGAAGTCCTATCGGGCGGCGGAATGCCCGACGTAACAGGCGCATAAATTCCGCATTGGGCAGAGGGTGAGGCGCGGCGCAATTCACCGGGCCGCTGAGCGCCTCACACCTTAAAATCCATTCGACGGCGCGGGCGAAATCTTCTTCGTGAATCCAGCTTACATACTGATTGCCCTTGCCGGTTGTGCCGCCTAAACCTCTGGTTGCCAGAGTGCGAAACGCATCCATCACGCCACCCTTGTGACGACCGAATACCATGGCCGAGCGCAGAGCCACTTTGCGCGTGTGCGGTGCCGCCGCTTCATCGAGTACTCGTTCCCACTGCCGGCACACATCAACCGAAAAGCCGCTGCCAATTTCGCCGCTGGCTTCGTCCATGTCGCGGTCGAGAGCGTGCCGGTAAATCGTGGCCGAACTGGAGTTGATCCACACCGCCGGCGGCCTGGCACAGGCGGCAATCGCCTCGCCAATGACGCGCGTTGAGCGCAAGCGCGAATCGTAAATCTCCGCTTTATTCTTTTCGTTGTAACGGCAGTTGACGCTACGACCCGCAAGGTTGATAACAGCCGTAGCGCTTTCGAAACCCTCGGCCCAATCGCCGATTGTTGCTCCGTCCCACTGACAATAACGCACTCCTGATTCGTCTTGGTGCGGCTGGCGCGCCAAAATCACAACAGCATAATTGCGCTGCGTGAAATGCGAACTCAGCACGCGCCCCAGATAACCGGCGCCGCCGGGAATGACAATGGTGCCGCTCGTGTGCTGCGTATTCATCGGCAACGCCTCCGTAAATAGTATGGCTCTGCTTGGAAGTCTAACCGGCAGCGGCACTTGATATACTGAGTACTCGATTAGTCTGCTGAACATTCTTCCACGCCCTTTTCCTATGTTGCTTGAGCTACGCATTTTTAACCTGGCTTTGATTGAACGCGCCGAAATTGTGTGCGGCCCCGGCTTCAACATTTTGACGGGCGAAACGGGCGCCGGAAAGTCGATTCTTATCCACGCGCTGGGTCTCTTGGTCGGAGAGCGCGCCACCGCCGATCAGGTCGGAAAAATGGGTGCTGAGGATGGCACGGCGCGGGCGCGCGTCGAGGGCGCCTTCGATTTATCACATGCACCGCGTGCTCTCGAATACTTGAAGGAACAAGACTTTCCTGTTGAAGACAATCAGTTGCTGGTGATGCGCGAAGTCACGTCCGACGGGCGCAGCCGCGTGCGCATCAACGGCCAGATGGCAACGGCCACGACACTGCGCGAACTGGGCAACCTGCTGGTCGATTTGCACGGCCAACACGAGCACCAGCTTCTGTTGCGCGCCGACACACACATGCAGTTTTTGGACGAGTTCGGCGGCGCAGCGCACGCCCAGTTGCAGGAAGCCACGCGCAACGCTTATGCGGAATGGCGCGCCGCGCAGCGTCGTTTCGATGACCTCACGGCCAACGAGCAGCAGCGCGCGCAGCGCCTGGACATGTTGCAGTTTCAGGCGCAGGAAATTGATGCCGTGGCACCCGAAGCCGGCGAGGACGCGCAACTGGTGGATGAGCGCGCGCGCCTGATGAACAGTGAGAAACTTCGTGCCGCCGCCGCGCTGTGCCGCGACGCTCTGCTGGGCGCGGATGAAGCCGGCGCGAGTACTCTATTATCGCAGGCGTTGCGTGCCGCGCGCGAAATCGAAGCGGTGGACGGCAGCGTTGCCGAGTGGGTGCAGGAACTGCAAAGCGCCATTTATGAAATTGAAGATGCCGCTGCTGAAGCGCGTCGCTATGCCGATTCGCTGGACGCCGACCCTCTGCGTTTGGAAGAAATCGAAACACGTCTCCATCGCCTCACGCGATTAAAGCGCAAATACGGCGACAGCATTGAACAAGTGCTCGCCTATCGTGCGGAAATTGAAGAGGAACTGGCGCGCCTCAATGTCTCGGAAGAAGAACTGGCTGGGTTGCGCGCCGTGACCGAAGCACAGCGCAAGAAGTTTCTTGAAGCGGCAGGGAAGTTGTCACAGGCGCGGCGCGCCCTGGCGCAACGGTTTGAAGCCCAGGTCGTGAGTCATCTGCAAACTCTGGCGATGGAGCGGGCGCGCCTCGAAGTCGGCTTCCAAAGCGATGAGACCGGTTCTGCCGAAGGTATTGATCGCGTGGAGTTTTTGTTTTGCGCCAATCCGGGACAGCCGCTGCGGCCCCTGGCACGCATTGCTTCGGGCGGAGAAATCTCGCGTGTCATGCTGGCGTTGCGCTCGGCTTTGTTCGCGCCTACGGGCGACGACCCGGCGGCTGGCGTTATTCCTGTGCTGGTTTTCGACGAAGTCGATACCGGCATAGGTGGCGTTACAGCCGAAGCCGTCGGCGAGAAGATGCGTGAACTGGCGCGTGGATTTCAAGTGTTTTGCGTAACGCACCTGCCACAGATCGCGCGCCGCGCCGACAGCCACTATCGAGTACTCAAGGAAAGCGATGAAGCCCAGACGCGCGTTTCCGTGACACGCCTTGAAGGTGAAGAACGCGTGCGCGAACTGGCGCGCATGATGGGCCGCGAAAGCGAAACCACGCTGCAACACGCACGCGAGTTGCTGAACAATGCCAACGGCAGCGCGAGTACTCGAAACGGCAGTGCGGGCAACGGCGCGGCTTCAAACGGCAGTGGCAACGGCAGTGCCGCTTCCGCCAAGCCTCGCGCCAAAAAATCAAAGTCGTCTCCATAACTATTCGTCGCCGGTTATTTCGATTATCAAGGTTGAACGCTATGGTCTATGCTGGTTTCTGGCCCCGGTTTTGTGCCGGTTTTATAGATTTTCTGGTGTTCCTGCCATTTCTAATTGCGAACCTGTGGCTGGGCTCGCTTTCCAAGACTCTGGCAATACTCTTCGTTGTGCCCACAAGCATTTTCTATGTAGCTTATGAAGTCTATTTCCACGGACGATTTGGACAGACGCTTGGGAAACGAGCGGTCGGAATTCGGGTCGTAACACAGGAAGGAACTCCCATATCGTGGAACCAAGCCCTGGTGCGCAGCTCGGTCAGCATTGTGTTCTCATTGCTGACGATGGCGGCTTCGCTCATCGCTTACCTCCACTTTCCTTATGCGCAATACAACGCTTTGGGATGGTGGCAACGGCAGACTAAACTTGCAGATTTCTTTCCTTCTTGGGGCCATACCGTTTCGACAGCTTCGAGCATTTGGAGCTGGAGCGAAGTGCTGGTGGTTTTGTTCAACAAGAAGAAACGAGCACTACACGACTTCATGGCAGGTACAGTTGTCATAGAGGTAAAGAGAGAAGTATCCACGCAACCACAAGCGCCCATCCCCAACCCCAGCGGCTGAACAGCGCAGCCGACCAAGTTTTTGTGACCCGGTTGCTACACACCAGAAACTACGGGCATCCTTTCTTGTCTTAGCATCGTCACGCGGCTGCGGTTTGCTCTTTGCCGCGCCGCCGATTACAATATCAGCATCACCACACCACTACACGATTTCCACCGGCCACTATACTGAACTTGTCTTCTCGCGTCCGGCAGGTGAAATCGAAGGGAGAAAGCCATTGGATACACCACACAGCAGCCGTGAAACCGGCGCCATGGACGCCGAACGTCTCAACAGCAACTACTGGCTGCAACATCGCGACAAGCTCTTTCTCGCAAGCTGTATTGCCCTTATTGTCACGGCGATGTCGTTCGCCATTCGCGGCGCACTGATCGCGCCGCTGGGCGAGCAGTTCAATCTCAGCAAAGAACAGATGGGCTACATTGTCGGTACGGCGTTCTGGGGCTTTGCCCTGGCGACGGTTATCGGTGGCTCACTATGCGACGTTCTGGGCATGGGACGTTTGCTGACATTGGCATTCATCGGCCATCTGCTCGGCATCGTGCTGACGATTCTGGCCAGCGGTTTCTGGACCTTGTTTATCTCCACGCTGTTTTTCGGCCTGGCCAACGGCATCGTTGAAGCCGCCTGCAACCCTCTGATTGCCACACTGTATCCCGATCAGAAAATCAAGCGCCTGAGCCTGTTTCACGCCTGGTTCCCCGGCGGCATTGTTATCGGCGGCCTGACGGCGTTTGCCATTCAGAATATGGGCATCGGCGGCGAAGATAACGGTTGGAAGCTTCAGATGGCCTCCATGCTCATTCCGCTGGCGATTTACGGCGCAATGTTTCTGGGCAAAAAGTTCCCCCAGACCGAGCGTGCCGCGTCTAACATCTCCAGTGCGCAGATGTTTCGCGAGTGTCTGCGCCCGTTCTTCTTGCTCTTCGTTTTCTGCATGTTGCTCACAGCCGCGACAGAACTCGTAACCGGCCAGTGGATGCCCGACATTCTCACCGTGACCACCGGCATTTCGGGAATTCTCTACCTGGTTATCATCAACGGCCTGATGGCTGTTGGTCGCTCGTTCGGTGGGCCGCTGGCACATCGACTTTCGCCGGTTGGAGTGTTAATTGGTTCGGCAATCTTTTCCGGCATCGGCTTGTTCCTGTTGAGCCGCGCCAATGACCTGACCAGCGGCATCGTGGCCGCCGTGGTTTTTGCGGTCGGTGTCTGCTTCTTCTGGCCAACGATGCTGGGCGTGGTTTCCGAGCGTTTCCCCAAATCGGGTGCCCTGGGGATGTCAATTACGGGCGGCGCTGGTATGCTTTCGACCGCCGTCTTCCTGCCGATCGTGGGTCATCGCTATGACGCCGCGACAGCCGGGGCTGCTGGCGGCGCCGATAAGTTCGCCGCATTGCAAGCTGCCGCAGCGCAACCGGGAGCCGCTGCTTCAGTCAAGTCTCAGCTTTCGGCGGCTTTGGCTGAGGGCGGGCAAGTCGCGATGCAGACGATGCTGTATCTGCCGATTATTCTCACGGTCATCTTCACGGCGATTTATCTGTATGACAAATCGCGCGGCGGATACAAAGAAGAAGTGCTCATCCAGGAACAGCAGCAAGCCGCTGCCTGAGCTCGAGTAGTCAACCGTCTTGCGGTGCCCCTGCTGAAATCGGCAGGGGCACCGCTTTTTTGATATACCGTTTTACCATGAAGCTGCTGCACTTTGCCGATACACATCTAGGGATGGAGAATTACGGGCGCGTGAATCCCGCCACGGGCTTGCACTCGCGCTTTGAAGACGGCTTGAAGTGCCTGTCGTTTATCATTGATACGGCCATTGAGCGCGAAGTCGATGCCGCCATTTTCGCCGGCGATGCTTATCGCAACTGCGACCCCAACCCGACGCACCAGCACGGCTTCGCCCAACAGATGCGACGCTTGCGTGATGCGGGCATTCCACTCGTCATGGTTCCCGGCAACCACGACATGCCGGTTTCCTACGGACGCAAGTCGGCCATCGACATTTTTGGCGCACTGGGCACCGACTGCGTTTTCGTGTTCGCGCGTCGTCGCATTGAAACAGTGAGTACTCGCAGTGGGCCGCTGCAAATCGCGCCCTTTCCTTGGCCGGTGCGCAGCAACCTCATGGCGCAGGACGAGTTTCGCGGCGTCAGCGAAGAAGAACTGGTGCGCGAAATTGAGAAGCGTTCCGCCGACGGCATCGAAGCGCTGGCCGTTGATGTCGATTCCTCCATTCCGGCCATTCTGGTGGCGCACGTCATGGCGGATAAAGCCGAGACTTCCGGCAGCGAATATTACGCGGCCATCATGCGCGACCCGCGCCTGCACGTCGGCACGCTGGCGCAGGACAAGTTCGATTATGTGGCGCTGGGCCATGTGCATAAATTCCAGGACTTGAATAAGGGCCAGCAGCCGCCGGTTGTGTATTCGGGTTCGATGGATAGAATCAACTTCGGCGAAGAGAAAGATGTAAAAGGCTTCTGTATCGTTGATATTTTGCAGAAAGGCCACGCGTCTTACGAATTCATCCCCACGCCGACGCGGCCTTTTGTAACCATTCGCTGCGACATTGATGCGGGCGAAGAGCCGACGCTGGCTGTCTTGCAGGCCATTGACAAGAAGAGTACTCACATCAAAGACGCCGTGGTGCGCGTCGTTTATGATTGCAGCGACGAAGGCGAAATCGACATCAACTTCAAAGAAGTGCAGCGTGCGCTTAGTGAAGCATTTCTCGTGGACAGCATCGCCCGCGCGCCGCGCCAACTTGAAGAGCGCGCACGGCGCAGCGACCTCACCGAAGCGATGGGCTGGCCCGAGGCGCTTGATAAATACGCTGAAGTACACGGCGACATCAAGCCGCACCTGCCCGAAATCAAAGCCTGTGCCGCGCGCATTGAAAGCGAACTCAATCGCGGTGTGATTACGCCGTCCACACAATGAGGGAGCGACTTCACGAGCACTCACTGCATTGGCACGCTATGATATATTTAGTGCAATGCTCAATGACAACGCCACACTTTGTCCTCACTGCCAGTACCCGATGCTGAAGTTAAGCGGTTTCGAAGGCGTCTCCAGCCGCGATGCGCAGGGTTTCAACAGCAAGGACAGTCACGATTACTCGTTCTGGGGCTGGTGGGCCATCGCTCACGACCTGCTGGCCGGAATGTGGAACGGGCTGGGTACCTGGAAGCGACGCAAGCAAGTTAAGAAACTGCGCACGGAAATCTTGCCGCAGTTTCCGAAATCACTTATCTGCCCACACTGCTTGCAGGTCTTCCGCAAAGCGTAATAGGCCGCACGGTTTTGCGCTGCGGGTTCCGCTTCTGTTTGTGCAATAATTTTTACGCCATCGAACGTGCGCTGTCGAGCCTCTTTGTCGTAAAATCTTTTTGTAGCCGGAGGTTTTTAAAATGGCAAGGACGATTGATGCCGATGAAGCACAACAGCAGTGGCCCGAGTTGCTCGACCTGGCCAAAGCGGGAAATGAAGTCGTTATTTCGCAGGGCAACACTCCGGTTGCGCGACTGACCGCTATCGCGCCCGTTGCTTCCGCGCGCAGGCGTCGTGTTGCCGGCCTTCATGCGGGAGCCATTCGGGTCAGCGAAGATTTCGACCAACCGCTGTCAGATGAGTTCTGGCTTGGCACTACATGAGAATCCTGCTCGACACCCACATTTTCATCTGGTGGGACAGCGAACCGCACCAACTGCCGGAAAACGCCAAGGCTCTATGTGAGGATTAAGGAAACACCCTGGTCTTGAGTGTGGCCAGCGTGTGGGAAATGCAAATCAAACAGCAACTCGGCAAGCTGAGCCTGCGCTTGCCGTTGGCCGATTTGATCGCCGACCAGCAAAAAACCAACGGCATCGAGATTCTTCCGGTGCATCTCGCCCATGTTCTCGCTCTGACAAATTTACCTCCGCATCACAAAGATCCCTTCGACCGGCTACTGATCGCTCAAAGCAATGCAGAATCGCTTGGCCTGCTGAGCGTGGACGCCATTTTTCAGCAATACAGCGTGCAGTTGCTCGGTTGAAGCACGCGTGTCCCACACCCTGCAACTACAAAGTGCTCTGACCTATCACCCATTCTTCAAACCGCGCGCCTCAGCGATTAAATCCATTTTCTGGTCGTGCAGAGACTTTTCGAGACCCACAGGGTAAATGTGCGGATTAACGAAGCGTTTGATGCCGCTGTAAAAACCGTCGAGGCTCTGGCGAGCGTGGTCGCGCATCTGATGAATTGACGGCGCCTTGTACACGCACTGGCCACCACGAAAAATCGGTACCAGCAGATCTTGGTAACGAGTACTCGCATCCATGTGTTTGCGCCGGGTGGCATCGAATGGGTCAACGATGGTGCAACCGTCTTGCAAGTCGGTGGATGTATCGTAAATGGCATCAGCGGCGTATTCATCGTTGACGATGTAGCGGCGCACCTGCTGAATGCCGGGGTTCGAAGTCTTGATCGCCTGCTCCGAGATCTTGATGCGCGATTGCCATGCGTCGTCCTTGCCGTTGCGCACCGCCGACAGCTTGTAAACGCCACCCAGCGCGGGCTGCTCGTCGCCCGTTACCAGGCGCGTGCCGACGCCCCACACTGTAATGGTTGCGCCCTGCTCTTTCAAACTGCTAATAACCGTTTCGTCCAGATCGTTGCTGGCAACTATCGGCGTTTGATGCAGACCGGCTTCATCGAGAATTTTGCGCGCCTCAATCGAAAGATAAGCCAGGTCGCCCGAATCGAGGCGGATGCCGGCCAGTTTGTGTCCCAGCGTGCGCAGCCACGTACCCACTTTGGCCGCATTGCGCACTCCATCCAGGGTGTTGTAAGTGTCAACGAGAAATACGCAGTTATTCGGCATCGCCTTGGCGTAGGCTTTGAACGCTTCCAATTCGTCGCCATAAAGCATGACCCAACTGTGCGCGTGCGTGCCCTTAACCGGAATGCCAAAGTGCTTGCCCGCCAGGACATTGGAAGTTGCTCCGCAGCCGCCGATGTAAGCCGCGCGCGAGGCACTGAGCGCACCATCGGCACCTTGTGCGCGCCGTGCGCCGAACTCCAGCACCTGATCGCCGCGCGCCGCGAAACAAACGCGCGCAGCTTTGGTGGCAATCAGCGTTTGAAAATTGATGATGTTGAGCAGCGCGGTTTCTACGAGTTGGCATTGCAGCATCGGCCCCTGCACGCGCATTAGCGGCTCGTGTGGAAAAACGGCAGTGCCTTCGGGAATCGCATCAATGTCACATTGGAGGCGCAGTTCCCCGAGATAATCGAGAAAACCTTTTTCAAACAGTGGCTTTTCATCGTTGCCGCGCAGAGTGCTCAAATATTCGATGTCGTCGCTTTCGAAGCGGAAGTTCTCGAGATATGTAATGGCATCTTGCAAGCCGCAGGCGATGCTGAAGCCACTGCTGAACGGGTTCTTGCGAAACGTGAGGTGAAAGACGCTTTCCGTGTCGCCAACACGGCCTTTCCAATAGCCATAGGCCATGGTCAACTGATACAAATCCGTCAGCAAGGCCAGCGATTGAGTACTCAGCATATTAGTTTTCTTTGATGTCGTTGCTCGACAGAACAGTGACGCCCGCCGCGCGCATATCATCCAGCGCGCGACGCACATCACCTTCCTGCAATTCCACGCCGCGACAGGCGTCTTCCACCACAAAGGTATTGAAGCCCAACTCACGCGCATCCAAAGCCGTGAACTTCACACAATAATCAGTCGCCAGGCCCACTACATACACATCGTGTACACCCTGCTCATGAAGGTAATCGCTCAGCCCCGTCGAGTGGCGATGGCCGTTATCGAAAAAACCGCTGTAACTATCGACTTCGGGATCGGTGCCTTTCTGGAAGACGCGCGCCACATCTTGAGTGCTCAATGCAGATACGAATTCGGCGCCCGGCGTATTTTGCACGCAGTGATCGGGCCAGAGAACCTGAGGCAGGCCGTTGAGTTCAATGACCTGGCCGGGCTGCCTGTCCTCGTGATTGGAAGCGAAGCTTTTGTGATTAGCCGGGTGCCAATCCTGCGTCGCAACAACGAGGTCGAAACGCGGCTGCAAATCATTGATGACCGGAACAACATGGTCGCCATGACGCACCGCAAGAGCACCGCCCGGACAAAAATCGTTTTGCACATCGACAACGATCAGCGCTTTCATTGGGTACTCACTTTCAAGTTAAGCTCATTCAATTAGAGCCGGACGCAACCCTGATGCTTGAACCCTGGGCACAGGTTACGAACCCGGAGCAGGAGCAACGGGCCACGACCCCAGCCCGTTGCTCCTGCTCCGGGTTCGTTGTGCGTTATGAAGCGAAGCACGAGCATCAACCGCTCGATTGATGCTCGTGTCGATTGATGCTCGTGCTCTTTGTGCCGTGTTTCACTAAGCCAACGCTGTCTCGTTAGAAGAACAACGTGCCACCCAGTGTAACATCCCTCGACTCGAAATTCGGCGCATCGACCACGCCGCCATTGAGGAACAGCGTGACAATGTCACTGGCCTCGTAATCAACGTAGCCGAACAGCGTTTTGGCCGGACGATTTTCACCATCGTCGCCCCGGCCCGTAATCGGATAACCGGCTGTCACGCCGTAGCGCAGGCGGCCACGATTAAACGCATAATCGGCCAGAACCGACAACGCGTTGAAGTCTTGCGGCGTATAATACAGCGGCGACTCGAAACGCGTATCATCACGACGATAGCTCAGGCCAACGCGCAGCACCGGCTGTGTCGTGAGTACTCGATACATCAGGTTGGCACCAAAGGCCGTGCGACGATTGCCGTCCGTGTAGTTCAAGTGCGAGACTTCGCCTTCGAGATCGAAACGCGTCGCCAGCGGGTGCGTGAAGCCGGCCCGAATTTCACGCGCCAGGATGCGATTCTGCAACGCACCCAGCGATTCAACAATTTCACGGCGACCCACATTGAGATAATAGCGCCGCCGTGGCTCGGGCGTTCTTTGCAACAACACGTCATACAGCGTGCGCGATGGCGCGCCTCCATAGGTGATGCGATTGAGCAGCAAGCGCGCCTGCAAGCCGCCGAAGTTACGCGCCAGCAGCACGTTCAGCGCGCGGCGACGGAACTCGACGCCATCGTCTTCATAAGTGCCCGTTTCACCTGTAATGCCGATGGTTCCCGCCGAGAAACGCAGCGTCGGGCCAAAGAGAAAGGAACGAATGCGCACATCGTTGGTATCGCTGTAGTTGCGATAAGCCGCCGTTAGTGAGGGCGAGGTTTCGCGACGCACACCGCGCAAGCCTTCCTCTGCACGCTGGTTGGTCGAGTTGCCATCGAGTACTCGGCGATACAGATTGCGCGCCTCGAATGGCTGTCCGGCAAAGCGCTCCGTATCGGCGAGGCCAAGCAGCGCCTCTTCATTGTTGGGTTGCGCCTGTAGCAGTTGGTTGAACTGCGCACGAGCCTGCGAATAGTTGCCCTGGTATGAATAGGTGCGACCAAGTCCCAGCCGCGCCTGGATGTTGGATGGCTCCTCGCGCAGAACTGTCTGATAGTGCGCAATGGCCGACGCACGCAGCGCACGATTGCCGGAGTTGGTTTGCACTTCGGCCAGAGCAAGGCGCGCTGCGGTGTTGCCGGGGTCGGCCTGCACCACAGACTGCAACGCGCTCACCGCATCCGAGTAGCGTTGTGCGTAGCCCAGTGTGCGACCGCGCGCCACGCGATAGGACACGTTGTTCGGCTCGGCGGCGATGAGCTGATTGTAGAGATCAATCGCGTTGTTGTATTGACGGCTGTAAGTGTAAGCTTCGGCCAAACCAAGCCGGGCACGGCGGTTCTGCGGCTCATTGCGCAGCACAGTCTGGTAAGCCGCAATCGAAGCCGGATAATCACCGGAGCGCGCCAGAATGTCGGCGCGAGCGACCTGAGCGCCGATATTCTGCGGGTTCGCTTGCAGCACCGTATTGGCTTCAGCCAGCGCCTCACGATAGTTGCGGGCATAAGACAGCACCGATGCGAGTTCGACGCGTGCCTTTTCGTTCTGTGGATCACGTTGCAACGCGGCCCGATAAAGCCGGATCGACTCCTGGTAATCGCCGGAGTAGCCGAGCACTTCAGCCAGGCCTAGCTGTGCCGTCAGGTCTTCCGGTGTGATTTGCAATGCGCGACGCAGGTCGGCAATGGCCGGTGCGTAGTTGGTCTGCTGTCCATACAGAATGCCGCGCTCGACGTAGGCCGGAGCGTAGTTCGGATCGAAAGCGATAATCTGTGTCAGAATCGCCTCGGCATCAGTGTAACCACGGTTGTAGCGCAGCGTGCGCGCCAGTTCGAGACGAGGCCGCAAGTCAGATGGATTGCGGTCGATGGCCTGACGATACAAGGTAATCGCCTCGGGCCAGTTGTCGCGCCGCGACAGCACTTCGGCCAGTTCGACTAATGCCTGATAATTATCCGGCTCCAGTTGCAGCGAGCGGCGATATAACGCTTCCGACTGTTGCAGACGATTTGAGTAATTGTAAACCCGCGCCTGGCCCAGCACAGCGTCCGCGTCGCGCGGGTCGGCGGCCAGCAGCGTGTTATATTGCGCGACCGCTTCATCCCAGCGACGCGCTGCTGTCAAGGTCTCGGCAATGCGACGCGGCACCGTCGCTTCAGCGGGATACTGGCGCTGCGCGGTTTGCAGCAATTCCAGTGCGTTTTCGTAGTTACGCAATTCGGTGAACGCAGTTGCCAGGACCAGCCAGTTTTCGAGCGGCGGGTTGGGCGGCAGGGAAGCAATCAGCGCATCCAGTTCGCGTTGCGCCTCAGCCGTCTGGCCGGTGTCACCCAGCAGTTGAGCGCGGAGTACGCGGGCGTTGAGATTGGCGGCATCCGTATCGAGTACTCGCTGCACTTCCGCGAGGGCCTGCGAGTAATTGTCCAGCCCGCGTAACGCCTGCGCCAGGCCCAAACGCGCTGCCGTATCAGTCGAGTCGATCTCCAGCGCACGCCGGAAATAATCAGCCGATTCGCGGTAGCGCAACTGGCGGCGCCGCACTTCACCCAGGCCGCGCAAAGCGGCAGCCTGATCTTCAATCGGCACCGTTTGCCCAACGGCAGTCGGATCGGGCACAATAAGCGGCATAGCCGATGGGCCGACAATCGGCGGCAAACTCGCAGCGATGCCGGTTGCGGGCACGCCAGCGTTTGCGCCGCCAGCAGTTCCATTGACGTTTATTCTGTTTCCCGAGTCTCGTGTCAGGCCGCTGCCATTGTTCCCGACAGCACCAGTGTTGTTTCCAGCGCCACCGCCCACGGTTTGTGAGCCGGACGTAGTCGCTCCACCCGAGGTGGTCGCTCCACTGGAAGAAGTCGATAAGCCGCCACTCGCCGGGCCACCGGTGGGTGACGACGGCGCAGGCGACGCTCCTGTAATTGTGTTCGGCTGCGAACTGGCGACATCGGCCTGCGCCAGACGAATCGGGCTGCGCTTATTCGCGCTTGCCTCACGTGTGCCGGTTTTTAACTCCTGACCGGGCGTGCGTTCGCCACTCATCGGCAAGAGCATCGAAGGGCTGATACGGGCATTGGCACGCGTCTGCGTGTCGAGGGCCGCTCCTAAATTTGCGGTGCCCGTGTCATCCGGCAAAATGGTGCGTCCCGCTGCGAGCACCTGATTATACAGCAGTTCGGCGTCGCTGAGGCGATTACGGTCGAGGTACAGTTGTGCCAGCTCCAGCTTAATGGCCGCATCGCCGGGCACTTCGCGAATCAGGTTCTGATACTCGCGAATGGCCTCTTCCACCTGTCGCGAATAATAGAGGTTGCGAGCCAGGCCGAGCCGCGCTTCCAGGTTGTTCGGATTGGCCGCGAGTACTCGGCGGAACTGCTGGATAGCCGGTTCATACTGTTTGCGCGCCGTCATAAGCTGGCCCAGAACGTTGCCGGCCCGCGCGTTATTTGGATCGGTGGCCAGCAAGCCTTGCAGGGCCTGCTGCGCGGCGGAAAGGCTTTCCGGCGTCTGGCGGCGCACCTGGATAGTGGCAGCCAGAATCTGCGCCGTGACGTTGCGCGGATCTTGCTTGAGAACCAGATCGAGTTCCTGCTGCGCCGCATCGAACTGCCGTTGCCAGGTCAATATCTCGGCCAGGCTGAGGCGCGCATCCAGGTTGTTCGGGTTCAGTTGCAAAACTTGCCGATACAGCACAACAGACGCGTCCCAGCCGCGTGTATCGCGCTCGAAGTTGGCGACTTGCAGCAGCAAGTTCTGGTCGTTGGGGCTGCGATCGAGCAATTGCTGAATGATGCGGCGCGCGCTCTGGTCGTTGCCGGCGTTGCGCAAGGCATACGCCAGTTGCAGCGTGTCTTCGGTTGTGCCGGGCGGCAGCGTTTCGAGGCGTGCCGTGAGAGCATTCACTCGCGCTCTGTTGCCCTGACGGCTGGCGATGGCACTTTGCAAGATCAGGGCGCGCACGTTATCCGGCTCGCGCGCCGTGACCTGGTTCAGAACCGCTTCGGCCTGGTCGAGCTGATTTTCGCCGATGAGGAACTGTGCGTAGGATGTCGCGGCGCGGGCGCTGCCGGGCGCGCGCCGCAGCGCTTCGACATAAGTGGCGCGGGCTTCGTCTTGCTGACCGCCGCCACCTTGAATGGTGGCAATTTGCAGCAGCGTATTGACCTGCTCATCGACATTGGTTTGCAGCGCCAGCAATCTGCGCAGTGTGGCAATGGCCTCAGCGCGTGCCGCATTGCCGGAAGTGGGCTGCCCCTGCACTTGCGCCAGAAGCTGCAATGCCTGCACGTTGCGCGGCTCGCGCGCCAACACGCGGCGCACTTCAGCGAGACCGGCTTGATCCTGAGCGGAGTAAATCAGCGCGCGTCCCAAGCCGAGCCGTGCGTCCAGGGAGTTTTGGTCGATGCCCAGGGCCGTGCGGTAAATACTCACCGCGTTGCCATACTGGCGCGAATAGGTGAGCGCGTCACCCAGGCCAACCAGGGCAGTCATGTTGCGCGGCTGCAACCGCAAAACATCGCGATAACGGGTAATCGCATTCGGGTAATCTGCGTTCCAGTTGAAGAGGTTGCCCAGCCCCACCAGAGCACGCACGTCTTGTGGGCGGATGCGCAAAGCGCGCTCGAAAGTGCTGCGCGATTCGGCAGTGCGACCGCCATACAAGAGCGCCTCGCCCCAGGCCGTCCAGGCGCCGGCATCCTGTGGTCGGGCAGCCAGCGCCGAGCGATAGTAGTTGTAGGACTCGTCGTAGCGCTTGCTCCAGGTTAGGATTTGCGCCAACTGAAAGTTAATCTCGAAATCGTTGGGCCGCTGCGTGCGCACGCGCTGGTACGCAGCGATGGCCTGCGGATACTTCGATTGATAGGCCAGCACATCGGCCAGGCCGCGTAGCGCGCGCACATCGTTGGGCGCCGTTTGGAGCAAACGCCGGTAAGCGCGCTCGGCATCGGCATAGCGCTTGAGAAGGGACAACGTGTCCGGCACGCCATAACGTGCGTAAACATTGTTCGGGTCCAGAGTGGCTGCCTGCTGATAAAAGGCGAGCGCAGCTCCATAGCTGCGTGCCTGCAAGGCTCGCGTGGCGCGCTCCACAAATGGCCAAGCCGCAGCCTGCCGGCGTGGGGACACGCGAGCCGTAAATGCTTGCGCTCCAAACGCCTGCGCTCCAGAGGCCGCACTTCTTGCGACCGTGCTGAGAGTACCAACATTACGCCTTGTGGTTGATGTTTGCCGCGCGGCTTTCCGTGGCGTTGCTGCGCGCGTGGTCGCTGCGCGTGTGGCTGCAGCTCTTGTGGTCGCGGCTCTTGTTGCAGAAGCTCGTTGAGTACTCGTCTCCGGGCTTAGCGGAACCGGACGACGTCCTACACTGGTGGCAGTGCCCAGCGAGATGTTGGGAGGCGGCAAGGGTGCTTCACTCGCGGCAGCGGTTGCATGGGCGTTTTGAGTGCTGCCCGCGTTATCTGCCGCAGCTCCGCTCGGCGTAGCTCCGCTCGGCGCCGCCCTGTTCGGCGTCCCGGATGAAGCGCCGGGTGTCGTTGTCGAGTTGCCGCCCGTCATGGAATTGGGTGTGCTCGATGCGACATCGTTTTGTGCCAGACGCGGCAACTCTCTGGGCGGTGTTGCGCGTGCGGCGTCACGGGTGTAAAAACTGCCGGTGCTACTGAGCCTGCTCTCTGAATTCTGGCCCAATTCAACAATGTTGCGCGCAAAACTCGGAATAGGCATTTGTGCGGAAACCATGCGGCTGGCGCGGGAGAATTGCGCCCGTGCTTCGGCATCGGTGCGATTAAGAAAGAGCACGTTGCGCCAGGAGGCAGAAGCCTCTTTCCAACGGGCGCGCCGTGTGTAGAAACGTGCCAGTTCGCGTTGTGCCTCGGCCCAGCGTGGTGCGAGCGAAACCGCATGCAACAACTGGCGTTCGGCGAGAACATAAACGCCCGCCTGCTCTAATTGGCGCGCGCGCTCCAGCGAAATACGCGACTCACCCGGCACGACCGGCGCCGGCTTCAACCGCACCGGGACAGTTCGACCCGGTGTCCTCATTTTTTCGGCACCTGCGGGTGCTGCCAGCATCAGCGCGCCGCCGCACAACAAGGACGCTTTGGAGAATTGATCTATGAAACGGTGAGAAGAGCGTGAAGTCTGGATAGTCGCCACCTCAGAAATATGTATGAAAAGCGGCGCCATGCAGCACGGCGCCATGCCGGAACGAGTACTCGCTACGAATCCACCGTTCCGATCCGGTTATAAAAGAGCGGTTTGAATGCGGCTTACATCACGATCACAACAAACACGCGACATTCTTGCCGTTGGCAGACATCAAGTGCAACATCGAGTGCGATCTGGAGTTGCGCCGACCTCCAGGCATCTGCCGCAAGGGGTTGCATTCAGAAAAAGTGACAGCGCACGCCATAGTATCGATTTCCTTAGCTTAACCGATTGAAATGCCGTTTGGCCAAGCAGCGGCCTCAGACCGGGCGCGACATGCAGCCTGAGTGCATCAGCCAGCCGGTGCCGTCTTTGCGCCGGCTGTTCGGCTTCCGGTGGAGCGAATCGCATCGTTTTCGGTCAGCACGTTTTTCATCATCGGGTAATAGTAGTTCCAGTAATACTGCGCTGAGAACGACCCGTAGCGCCCACCGAAGAAGCTCATCACGCCGCCGGTGGAGGGAAACATTTCCGCGATGCGCGACACCAGAGAATAATCCGCGGCGTCGCCCGCCATGTAGAACGAACGCAAACGCCCATTTTCGCGGTAGGCTACAGCCGCCGGGAACACAACCTGCGGCCCGCCTTCGGCCCCGGCGTTGAGATACGCTGCCGGGAAACCGGCGCGGCGCAGACGGTCAAGAGCGCGCTGTGTCACCATCAGCTTGTAATAGGACAGCACCGTGCTGCCCGGCATCGGCCTTACCACTTCAAACCAATAATGCGACGGGATGGCAGTTGACACGCCTTTCAACAACGGGTCTTTGCTGAGATCCTCGCCCTGCGCGTTGCGCCCTGCCGTGTAGATGCCCGATGCCAGGTTGACCGGGCCCGGACGCAGATCCTCCTGCGTGATGATTACGGGTTCGGAGAAAGGGTTCTCTTCATATTTCTGCGTTTGCTCGTTGAGAACGCGACTCGGCCCATCCTTATAGAACACAAAGCCGGGGCCGGTGGGGCCGTTCGGGTAACGCCGCTTGTCCAGAGCGTTGTTCACATTCTTATACAAGCGCCAGTCGAACTCTTCCTGATCTTCGAAGCGGTCGATGTAGCGGCCATACCAACCCTGATAATCGACGTGCAAAATTTGCTCAAGCTGCTGCTGCGCCGCCAACTGTTCCTGCACAGAAGCACGCTGCTCGACCTGTTCCTGCAAACGCGCCATGTCGCGGCGCTGATTCTCGATCTTATCGCGTGTTTCGAGTACTTGTTGTTCCATTGTGGCCTGCCACTCCGGGTTGCCCGAAGCGCGCGCCTGCTGCAACTGACGCTCGCGTTGCGTCAGCTCCTGAGTTTGCAGGAATGTCAATCCGGTGCGTGCGCGCGCGATGCCCTGACGCAGTTCGCTTTCCATGGCGGTGTACTCCGCCGCATCAGCCGGCAGCGTTGGATAGCCGAGTGTGTTCCACTCGCCCATTACCAGGCCGTTGCGTTTGTAGAAATCCTGAATTTTGTCCACATCTTCCGGAGTCACACCGCGCGGGCTGCTGCGGTAATACACATAGCCGTTGCGGCTGGCGTCCCACTCCACAAACTCGCCGTAAGTATCGGCTAAATAGAGCACACCCGGCGTGGATAAATCCGCCGGCAACACACGGTTCAAGCCTCCGCCGATGATGTCGGCGGGAGTCCTGCCAACCTGAGGTTGTGCGTTCGGTGCCACAGCCGGCACAAAGCCGTAATAATCTTCGGCCCAGTTGTAATCGGTGCGCGGGTTGCTCGTGCCGGAAGGGTTCAAGCTGGCGTCTTTCTTGACTTTGAGGAAATTCAGCGTCCACGTCAACATGCGATGTTCCTGATAATCGCGCCCTGCCGTGCGGTCGAGAACATACACGTTGACCGGCGTTGTCGGCATCATGGCCCAACGCACCATCGTCCAACCAACCGCCACCATCAGCAGCAGCGACAGCACGCCCAGCAGCAGCGCGACATGTCCGCCAACACCGCGACTCTGCGGGCGCAACGGTGTGGCAATGGGCGGACGTGAGATGCGCCCGCTTGTTGCGGCGCCAGTAGCAACGTCGCCGTCGTGGCGCAGCCCTTCATCATCGGTATCAAGTCGCCCCTGATTGTCCGAGAAATAGCGCTTGGGACGCGCCTCACGCACACCTCGGTTAAGAAAGAAGAGACCGGACAGCAGAAGCGCCTGATAAAACGCCCAGAACACGTTCACGACGATGGCGCTGTCCTGCCGCCGGTAGCCCATAAAATATTGATAAAGGCCCCACACCACGGCAACGACCGATAGAACAAACATCAGCAACTGCGGCCACAGCGACAGCCAACTCATCTGTCCTGCCGAGTCTTTCGGCGTTACGGAAAAGGGCCTCTTCAAACCGAGGATTCCGGAAATCGCCGCCGTCATGTGCACCGGGAAGGAGAGAAAGCCAATCGACTGTCCCAGCACCATTTCGCCTACACGGTAACCGCGCTGCTCCATTCCCGTATAGAACATGTTCATCGAGAAGATGAGATACGGAACGAAGATCGCCATGTAGGTGAACACGTCGGCGCGCAGCGGCTTAACACCGAAAAAGATATACAGCAGGGGCAACACCATGAAAATGAAGTTGACCCAGCCGATCCAATAGTAAGTGCTCGACAGGAAATATTCCCACCATTGCCCCACGCTCAATGCGCCGGGCCTGGTGAAGAGCGCTTTGAGTACTCGACGAAAGCCACCAACCGAACCAAAAGCCCAGCGGCTCTGCTGCGTGAAGTAGGCGCCCAGTGTTTCGGGCGCCATGCCGTAAGCGTACACCTGGTTGTAATAGGTGCTGTCGTAGCCTTTAAGGTGCAGGCCCAGCGAAGTCGTAAAGTCTTCCGTCACACTGGTTTCATCGAAACCGCCGACCGCCAGCAGCGCATCACGACGGAAGATGCAGTTGGTACCGCAACAAAACGCCGAGCGCGAGTAGCTTTTGCCTTCACTGATATATTCGTAGAACACCGACTGCTGCCGACCCGCCGCCAGCGCCACGTTCGAGACATCGGTATTTGCGTAAAATTGCGGGGTTTGAACGAAGGCGAGGCGCGGATTCTCTTCGACGATAGGCATCAAGTCGCGCAGCAGGTTGTGGGCAGGCAAGCCGTCGGCATCGAAAATGGCGACATAGGGCGCATCAGTCGTGCGCAGGAAATCGTTGATGGCACCGGCTTTATAGCCGCGCCGGTTAGTGCGCTGTCGCACCGCCGCACCATAACGATGGGCGATTTCGCGCACGCCCTGGCGTGTTTCTTCCTTGGTCGAGTCATCGAGAACCACGACCTCTTTGTTGCCGTAATCCATGTTCATCATGGCGGCAACAGTCTCTTCGACAACCGGCAGCGGCTCGTTGAAGCAGGCGATAAGACAAACAACTTTGGGTTCGCGCTGCGGCGAAAAGACGCGCCGTTTCACTTCATCGTAGGCCCAGGAGGCTTTAATCAGCGAGTTGGCATAACCTAACCCGTGGATGAAGATGAACAGCGTGCCCAGCACAAGGAATATGTTCGCGATGCGGTCGCGAAACGAATAGCCGGGCGTAAATGACGACAACAAAATGAATAGCGGATACAGCAGCATGAAGAAGATGGCCGCCCAGGCGAGGGCCACAACCTGGCGCTGCGTGCGGGATACGGGACGCCGCACAATTTCCTGGCCGTGTACGTCGCGCCCGACATGACGCGCACGCACGTCCTCGCGGCGGGCGGCCACACCTTCGAGACTGGCGCCTTCCGGACTGGCGCCTTGGGGAGATGTGACCGGGGTCGATGCGGCTTCGTTGCGTTGTGAATCGTCCGCCGGAGTAGGGTTCTCACTTGGCTCGAATAATTCAGGCATGGTGGGCTCTCTCTGATAATGAGAATGAAGTGGCATCCAGTATAACCGCCATATGGACGCACCTGCTCTGCTGGAAATGTTATTGCCAAATAAGGGGGTTGTCACGTCGTATGATTGCTCGCTTGATACAGGGCTCTTGCGGCACGATGCATCAGCAGCAAAATGATAGAATGGGCTTCATGGAAAAAACACTTCCCGGCGCCGATGTGCTTTGCTCCGGGCATCAAGTCGATCTCTTGCCGTGGCTGCGCGCGCGACGCGTTGGCCTGGTCACAAACCATACCGGACGGCTCATCGACGGCACGCCGCTGCTGCAAGCACTGCGAGTACTCGGCATCCCCGTTGTGGCGCTGTTTTCACCCGAACACGGCCCGCAAGGAACACAGGAAGGCGACATCGAATCGGGCAGCACAGGCGAAGGCTTGCCGATTCACTCACTTTACGGCGCGACTCGCCGCCCCACCGAAGCGATGTTGCAAGGCATCGAAGCTCTGATGTTCGACATTCAGGATGTCGGCGCGCGCTTTTACACCTATTCCACAACGTTGGCCTACTGCATGGAAGAATGTGCCGCGCGCAACATTCCCCTACTGGTACTGGACCGCCCAAATCCGTTAGGTGGTGAAAAAGTGGAGGGGCCGTTGCTCGAAGGCGATTGCCGCTCGTTTATCGGTCATGTGCGATTGCCGGTCGTTCACGGCCTGACGTTGGGCGAAATCGCGCAGTGGCACCGCGCGCAATTGGCGCTCGACCTCGACTTGCACATTGTACCCGTTGGTGGCTGGAAGCGAAGCATGACGTGGGCCACTACGGATTTAGAGTGGATTGCGCCCTCGCCCAACCTGCCCGATTATGCATCGGCGGCGTGGTATCCGGCGACGTGCTTATTGGAATTTTCCGGCGTCAGCGTCGGGCGCGGCACACAGGCGCCGTTCCAAATCGTCGGCGCGCCGTGGCTGGATGCGCAACGAGTACTCGATGCAACATGCTCCTGGCCGAATGACGTGCGCAAGTCCGTATCTCTGGAAACAATGGACTTCACGCCGACACGCGCGATATTTGAAAGTGAGCCGTGCCACGGAATTCGGCTGCGCTCCGCGAATGTGGAGCAAGTGCCCTTAACTACACTGGGATTGGCTTTACTCGAAGCGATCTACCGCACGCACTCTGATGAATTGAACGACCAAAAGCTAAACGCCGCACTCCCGCTCATCGGCTCGCGCCGAGTACTCGATGCGTTGCGTACCGGCAATTTGCAGGAAGCCATGGAAGTGAGCCAAACCGGCGCGCAACAGTTCCGGGAAGAACGCGCGGCGTATTTACTGTATGGCTGATCCCCCGTGCTTCTGGTGCTAATTCGCCATGCCGCGATAGAAGTGCCTTACTGCGCCCCTACGATCAACAACTTCCCTGAAAGACGCTCTACAAGATTAGGCTTTGAATTTATAGCCGACGCCGCGCACCGTCAGAATATGCTCAGGCTGCGACGGAGTGTGTTCCAACTTTTCGCGCAGCCAGCGAATGTGAACGTCAAGAGTGCGTTCGTCACCGTAAAAGTCGTCGCCCCACACGCGTTCGAGCAAAGTTTCGCGCGGCACGGTTTTGCCGGCTTCGCTCAAGAGCACGCGCAACAGCTCAAATTCTTTGAGCGATAGCTTCACTTCACGCGGTGCTAAATCGCCGTTTTGCAGGCGCACTTCGTGGCGCGCAACATCCATTTGAATGTTTCCGGCGCGCAAGGTGGGCAACTCACCGCTGGCTTCAGGCGTCACGACCGAGCGGCGCAGCAAAGCCCGCACGCGCGCCACAAGCTCGCGCATGCTGAACGGTTTCACCAGGTAATCGTCCGCGCCAAGTTCAAGGCCGATCACTTTGTCCGATTCTTCGCCGCGCGCCGTCAACATCAGAATGGGCGCCTGCGTGCTGTATTCCGGGTCCTGGCGCAGGGCGCGGCACACTTCCCAACCGGAGATTTTCGGTAACATCACATCGAGAATGATGAGATCGGGCTTGTGCTCGCGCACCTGGCTTAACGCACTTTCGCCGTCGAAGGCTGAAAAGGTGTCGAAGCCCGATTTACTCAGGTTGTAATCAATGGTTTCGACCAGCATTCGCTCGTCATCGACAATGAGGACTTTGGTGTTCATCACAATTATTGTAGCTGACAGAGTCTTAAATTTAGATTAAGAACCGTTTTGCACTGTTCTGTTACAATCACGACGTTCCCTCACCATTCAAGCTTTGCAGAAAAGGCCCTTTGCATGAGTACTCAGTTAAGCTCCGCCGAGCAGGAACTCGCCGCACGCTCCGACTTCACGCAAGATGTTTTGTCACTTTTGAAAGAAACGTTTCAAACAGAACTGCTTCACTGGAGCATTGACGCCTATCGCGCCGCCGATGAGGTTTTGCCTTCCTATTCGGTTGCGGTGCGCCTGGGCGAGCCGGAAATGATCGAAGGTGCAGGTTTCCCAGTGCGCCGCTTGCAGGCCGATGGAGTTTTCACACTCATCGCACACGGCAATGCTCGTGACATGGTTCTGCAATTGCGACCGCAGTTACAGGAAGCGGGTTATATCATTGCTTTGGTGGGAAGTGACTCTGACATCCGCAACCTGACACGCGAGAGTATCGAGGAAGCAGAGGAGAAATATGCGGGCCAGTGTGCCATCGGAGTACTCAAAGGCACCGAAGTTTGCGACTTTCTGCGCCTGCAAAACACCAACGGAGCCAACTTCGACCTCGATACGGAAAGTATCATCCGCAAGCTCGCGAATTGGGAACAGCTTTGCAGCCTGCATATTGTGGGCGCCGGATTCGATTGGGTCGATTTGCAATTTGATACACTGCCGGACAACCTGCAAGCCTTTGCGGAAGAGATATACGATTTCTGCCCCGACACACTTGATCAGGGTTACGTCGGCCCTGACCCGACGAATGGCCGCGAGATGAGCGAAATGTCGCAGGAAGAAATGCTGCAAATGGTCGAGCAAATCGGCGATGCCATCGACTCGCAGACTCCTGCCGACCTGGCCGAATTCCTCAGTCGCGAAAAGCGCCTCTGGTTGTGGTGGGATTAACGTTGCTAGAATGCGGCGTCAGAACCGGGCCTGTATCCGATTCTTCATTGGCTATACTAAATGAACGCAGTTCACTCCGGCTGTTGAGTACTCAATCCTATGGAATACACCTATCTGGGCAATACGGGCGTTCAGGTTTCGCGGCTTTGCTTCGGCACAATGTCCTTTGGCGGTGACGCCGATGAAGCCACTTCCGGCGCCTTGTTCGGTCGCTGCCGCGAAGCCGGCATCAACTTCTTCGATTGCGCCGATGTCTATTCGCAAGGCAAGGCCGAAGAAATTCTCGGTCGCCTGCTGCAAGGCTGCCGCGACGAAATCGTCCTCACCTCAAAAGTTTTCGGCGCGATGAGCGACGACCGCAATCAGCGCGGCCTGTCGCGGCGCCACATCACGCGCGCGGTTGAGGCCAGTCTAAAACGCCTGAACACCGACCGCCTCGATTTCTATTTTGTGCATCAGTTCGACGCCAACACGCCGATGGAAGAAACGCTGCGCGCGCTTGATGACCTGGTGAGCGCCGGCAAGATCGTGCATCCGGCAGTCAGCAACTGGGCCGCGTGGCAGATTGCGCTGGCATTGGGCAAATGCGAACTGAAACGCTGGGCACGCTTCGCCTGCATTCAACCCATGTATAGCCTGGCCAAGCGCCAGGCAGAAGTGGAAATTTTGCCGCTGGCGCAGTCGGAGAACCTGGGTGTTATTCCCTATAGCCCGCTCGGCGGTGGCTTGCTGTCCGGCAAATACAGCAAGGAAGCAGGCAGTGGACGCCTGCGTGACAACGCCATGTATGCGCGACGTTATGGCGACACATCCTATTATGACCTGGCGGAACGATTCACCGAGTACTCGCGCGAGCATAAAGTCCATCCTGCATCGTTAGCCGTGGCCTGGGTCATGTCGCATCCGACTATAACGGCGCCGATCATCGGTGCGCGTAACGTAGAACAACTCGAACCATCGCTTCAGGCCGTGGACCTGCCAATGACACCCCAATGGCGCGAGGAAATTTCGTCGCTTTCGCCCACTCCCCCACCCGCGACCGACCGCAGCGAATCCCAACCAGCGAATAAATAGAACGGAGCCGAACTGAAACACAGTTCGGCTCCGTTAGTTTTGTTGTAACTCTCGCAACCTAACGTCCGGCAATGGCAGCCAGCACACCGCCAAGAAAAGCCAGCACAAGTGCTACTTTGAACATAAAGAGCCACAGTCGCGCCCACCAACCGTGCCCGCCGCCTTTTTGCGCCGTCACGACATTAACGCTCACATTCTGCTGCGGCGCGCCATACCACGCCATCCCCTGTGGCGCCATGCCCTGAGGTGTCATGGCTTGCGGCACCATCATCTGCGCACCGGCGACTTGAGGTGCAGCGTTTTGCGGCAGATGCGCCGGGTCACTGCCACCGCCCAACAGCCATGCCAGGCCGCGCTTCTTCGTGACGTGTGCCGCTATCGGCTGCGCATGTGGCACGACGCATTGAGAGGGAGCAGCCTGAATCGGAATGCCATGCACCGGAGTGCCGCAACTGGCGCAAAATGCCGCACCATGCGCATGCTGTGAACCGCAACTCGCACAAAATCTTGTCTGTCGCGCTAATGATGGCTGCACACTGGGATCGGGCGTAGCATGCGGCACCGAAGGAGCGGCCCACTGCGCTGTCGGCTGAGAGGCCAGTGCCGTCGTGCTGTTTTGCATGGCGCTTTGGGTCAGCGCATCGGCCCACGGCAGTCGGGTGTAACAGTGGTTACACGTCAGGGAGGTATAAGGATTCGGTTCGCCACAATAGGCGCACTGGCCACGATGTTCCTGGGTCATGAGGTGCTCCTCCGTCACTTTACTGGTTCTCAATTATAGCACTGAAAAGAAAGGGCTTGTCATCGCTTTTGCATGGAATGCTTGGGCAGTTCCCTATCGTAGGGTTTGGCATTATGTCCCATGACAAAGACACCGCGGTATACCAGCCTCTGTCGAGTACTCAAAGCCTGATGTGAAGAAGTAACTTGCTTAGCAGAAACGCGAGTTGTGACTAAAAAGCACAAAAGCCTCTTCCGAGTACTCGGAAGAGGCTTTTGCAGTTGGTGCAGCATGTGGCGCTGAGGACTGAGTAGCGCTTACGAGTTTCTGCTGGTCGGGCAGAGGAAGTCAAAACCCTTACGGGTGTGTGATGCGAGAGCGAAGTGTTTGAGTAGTGTCTGTTCGGCTGGTTGAGGCACTCTTGCGAGTGTT
>DASVRI010000034.1:0-6904 GCA_036388675.1 Abditibacteriaceae bacterium
AAAGCATGGCGGCAATCTCGGGGAAAGCAACTCGGTCGCCTGGCAGTTCGAACGCAAGGGCCTCATTCTCGTTGCGGCTGGCGAGTACTCGGAAGATGCCGTGATGGAAGCCGCGCTCGAAGCCGGTGCCGAAGATGTGCAGCGCGACGGCGATTCTTTCGAAATCGTGACCACTTACGAAGATCTGGCGCGGGTGCGTGGCGAGTTGGAAGCGGCGGGCATCGGCATTTCCTCGGCGCAGGTCGATCTTGTGCCGCAGACAACCATCGAGCTGGAGGGCGACAGCGCCCGCCGCATGTTGAAGCTGATGGATGTTCTGGAAGATCACGACGACGTTCAAAAAGTCGCCGCTAACTTTGATATTGCCGAAGCTATCCTTGAAGAAGCTGAACGTTAAACAATCAAAAATTTACACCGTGAAATTTCACATCGTGAAAAAGGAACACAACACAATGGAAGAGAAGCAAAGCCGCCACATCGTGCGCAAGCCCGCTATGCGGAGCCGCTCCACATGGCATCGCTCGATGATGTTACCGGCGGGCGTGGGACTGGCTATTTTTGCCGGTGCCCTCAGCGGATGTAACCGAGGTGGCACGAGCACTGGCGGCACCAACACTGGCGGCGATACGATTGCGACGGTTAACGGCACCGCCGTTGGCCGCAACGAGTTGCACTCGCTGCTCGAAGCGACCGGCGGCGAAGCGGCCGTGCGTGAACTGGTGCTGCGCCAGCTTGTCATGCAGGAGCTGCAAAAGCAAGGACTCACCGTCACCGATGAGGAAGTGCAAAACGGCTTGAAAGAACTTGCCGCCAGGCAGGGCGGGCCTAACCCTGAAGAACTGCAACGCGCTATCTCGACGCCGGGGCCGCGCCAGGAATATTACCGGAACTTTGTGCGCACAGACATCGCGCTCAATCGCCTCATCACCAAAGATGTGAAAGTGGACGAGGCCCAGCTCAAAACATGGTTTGAGAAGAATAAGTCGCGTTACGGCACGCCGGCTCAGGTGAAACTCGGAATGTTGTTGACTTCGACGAAAGTGCGCGCTGACACCATGGCGGCGCAGTTGAAGGGCGGCACCAAGACCTTCACGCAGCTCGTGCAAGAGCAGAAGAAAGCCCAGGATCAGGTTGCGCAACAAAGCATGGCCGAAATGCCCGAATTCATGGCGATGGAAAGCCTGTCGCAGTTCAGCCCGGCTGTTGCAGCGCAGATTAAGAACTTGAAGCCGAACCAGAACACTGGCGCCATGTTGCTGACACCGGGTGTCGGTCAAAAGATTTATGGCATTGTACGCCTGGCCGCACGCCAGGAAGCCAAGCAACCCGACTTCGCTTCTATGCGCGAGACCGCCGAGCAAGATTACAAACTCGAACAGGTCGCGAAAAAAGACCTGCCGCCGGGCGCTACCATGGATCAGATGCTCAAGCAGGTCGAAGGCATGATTGTTCAGGAGAACGCTCAGCGGAATCCGGGCGCAGCCATGCAGCGCCCAAGCTATCGCGACCTGTTGAACTTTATGGTGCAAGGCTCCAGGCAGAGAGTGATGACGAATCTACAGCAGGGCGCTAAAGTGGAAATTGCCGACGCCAGCTATGCCCGCGTCGCCGAATTCTTCAAGCCGCAACCGGCTGCCGGTGCTCCCGGCGCGCCTGGTGCTGGTGCTCCGGGCGGTGCTCCGGGCGGTGCTCCGCAGGGTGTCGCGCCACAAGGTGCTGCCCCGCAGGGTGGCGCTCCCGCAGCCCCACCGGCTGGAGGCGCTGCACCGCAGTAACAATCGTGCAGACGTTCAAGAAGAAGGATGGGAAACGTTTCCCATCCTTCTTCTGTTTATGTGTTGAAGCATTGAATCACTTAAGACTTACGTAGCGGGCTTGCCCAGGCAGGGCTATGTAGGGGCGTAGCACGCTATGCCCCTACGAATAACGGCTTCTGCGTAAGTCCTGTCACTATTGAGTACTCGAAACCATGCCTAACCGCCCGACACCTGACGCCGCTTTTGCCCGCTTAGCCGAGATAATTGCCCGCTTGCGCGCGCCCGATGGCTGCCCGTGGGACAGAGAACAAACGCACCTCACGCTGCGCAAGCATTTGATTGAAGAATCTTACGAAGTGATCGACGCCATCGAGCACGAAGATAGCGACCATCTGCGCGAAGAACTGGGCGACTTGCTGATGCAGCCGGTTCTGCACGCGCAAATCGCAGCCGAAGAAAACCGCTTCGATATTGTTGATGTGCTCGAAGAGATCAGCGACAAGTTGGTGCGGCGCCACCCGCACGTTTTCGGCGATGTGACAGCGGACGATTCCGCCACGGTTCTCAAAAACTGGGATGCCATCAAGCAGCAGGAAAAAGCCGCCAAAAGCGACTCCACCACAACGGACGAAAGTTCGATATTAAGTGGCGTGCCTCGCGCACTGCCGTCGCTGGCGCTGGCTATGGAAATCTCGAAGAAGGCGGCCAAAGCTGGTTTCGAATGGCCAAATGTTCTGGCCGTGATGGACAAGCTGCGTGAAGAAACCCAAGAAGTGCAAAGCGAACTGGAAAGCGGCGCCGACAAACAGCGCGTAAGCGAAGAACTGGGTGATTTGCTCTTCACGGTCGTGAATGTGGCGCGCTGGCAGAAAATTGATCCGGAGTTGGCGTTGCGCGATACGGTATCACGCTTCACCACGCGTTTCGAACAGATGGAAGCCGTGGCGCGCGAGCAGGGCCGAGTACTCGATGCATTGTCGTCCCAAGAGTGGGACGAATTGTGGAACGCCGCCAAAGATGCGGAGGCAGCGGCCAGCAAAAAGCAGCAGGTTAATTAGCCTGCTGCTTTGTTTTTAGTGCGGCATCGTGTCAGTATCAGGACTTACGCATTACGTTCCGGGTTCGTCAAAGCATTAATTTGCGTAAGTCCTGAGTATTACACTGCCGTGCTGCGCGTTTCGCTCTTTTCGTCGGCGCCGGAACCACTGCCGCTGACAGCGCCATCGACATCCTTGCGCTGTGGGCTATCGACGCTGTTGGTGTAGGAACCGCTGCCCACTGCCGGTGAGCTGCCGGAAAGCGTTGCGAAATCGCTGCCCTCGGCGACTTTCTTGAAGCGGTTAAGGTCTTCTTCGAGTTGGTCTTCCGGGTCGGAGAACAGTTTGGCGACGGCTTCGCCCAGAACGCCCGCCGGCGGCTTGTATTCCAGGCCGACAGTGACTTTGGTCTGGTCGGCGCCCACTTCTTCAAAGGTGACGGCGCCGTGCGTTTCGATGGTGCCTTCGGTGCTCTGCCAGGCGATTTTTTTGTTTTCCTGTACGCTGGTGGTTTTGGCATCCCACTCCACGGTTGTGCCGAGCGGCCCTTTCGATTTCCAATGCGACAAGTCTTCGCCCGTGCTCTGGATGCTTTCGATGTTTTCCATGAAGCGCGGGAAGTTCTCGAAGTTGCGCCAGAAATTGAACACCTGCGAGACCGGCGCATTCACCACGACCGATTTTGTTACGCTACCCATTTCAACTCCTCCTGCTCAAGTTCAGATGTTAAGTCTCATCGAGCGATTGCAAGTGCAATGCCACTCGAATTCGCTATTCCCGAGTACTCGGGAGCCAAATCGTGCGTGCCCTGCTATACTGTCCGTGTCCAGAAGGAGGCGTTTGCGTTGTCTACAGAGAGAAACGATGCGTCCGTGAATTCACTAAACGGAAGCGCGTCGCACAAAAACCACGACTTCGATATTGAAGCGATTCCCGCGATCACGATCCCGCCGCGCGTGTTGATGGGCGCCGGCCCCTCGGCATCTTACCCCGAGGCATTGCGCGCTATGGGCGCCAACACGCTGGGCCATCTCGACCCTGAGTTCGTGGAAATCATGAACAATGTCGGGAAGATGCTGCGCAGCGTGTTCCGTACCAAGAATCAAATCACCGGCGCGATTTCGGCTACCGGCACTGCCGGCATGGAAGCCTCGCTGTGCAACCTCATCGAACCGGGCGACGAAGTGCTGGTCTGCGTCGCGGGCTACTTTTCGGGCCGCATGGAGCAGATGGCCGGTCGCATGGGCGCTAAAGTGACCGTCCTTAACCGCGAATGGGGCACCGTTTTTACAGCGGATGAAGTGGAAGCCGCTCTCTCGAAGATGAACTCGCCCAGGCTGGTGGCGATGGTGCACGCCGAAACCTCAACCGGCGCTCTGCAGCCTCTGGAAGAAATCATCAAGGTCGCGCATTCTCACGGCGCCCTTGTCGTAGCCGATGCCGTGACGAGTCTGGGCGGATGCCCGGTTCTGGTAGACGAGTGGGACCTGGACGTGTGTTTCTCGGGCACGCAAAAGTGCATCGGCGCTCCTCCGGGACTGGCGCCCATCACTTTTAGCGAGCGCGCCATGAACGTGGTGCGCAACCGCAAAACGCCGGTGCAGTCGTGGTACTTCGATATGTCGCTGGTGGAAAACTACTGGGGCGATAGCGGTGCCGGCGGCCGCGCCTATCACCATACCGCGCCGTCCAATGCGCTGTTCGGTTTGTATGAAGCGCTGCGCATGACACTGGTCGAAGGCCTGGAAAACCGCTGGGCGCGCCACGAGCTGCACTCACGCGCGCTCATGGCCGGCTTAAACCAACTGGGCTTGAAGCCGTTCGCGCAGGAAGGTCATCGCTTGTGGCAGCTCAATGCCGTGTGGGTGCCTGAAGGCATCAATGACCTGGAAGTGCGCACACAGTTGCTGCGCAAATACAACATCGAAATCGGCGGCGGCCTGGGCGACTACAAGGGCAAAATCTGGCGCATCGGCACCATGGGCTATTCGGCGCAGGAGTTCAATATTCTGAACCTGCTGTCGGCACTGGAAGACATTCTGGAAGATTTGGGCCACAAGTTGGAAAACGGCGAAGCGCGCGATGCTGCTGAAGCCGTATATGCCGAGCACGAAAAAGGTTTGCAGACGCGCCAGAGCAACGGCGGCCAGGGTGAAACTATCGGTGCCGAAACCGTGGCGCAAGGCGTTGCACACCACGATTGAGGGTTCGATTGTAGGGGCGCATGGCGTGCGCCCGCATCGCTGAGAGCAAGGGCGCACGCCATGCGCCCCTACAAAGCGAAAAACGAGTACTCGTATGGCACGCACAACACAGCAGAACACGACAATCAAAGGCTGCGGATTCCATCATGTCGCGGTGCGCACGCCCGACTGGGACGGCAGCCTGCGTTTCTGGACAGAAGGCTTGGGCTTTCATCTTGCCCTGCAATGGGGCGCAGCGCCGCAACGCGCCTGTTTGCTGGATACCGGCGACGGCAACTATCTCGAACTGTTCGAGCGCGAACCGTTGGCGAACGTCGAGGCCGAAGCACCCATTATGCATTTTGCCTTACGCACCGACGATTGCGACGCCGCTGTCGAGCGGGCGCGTGCTGCCGGTGCCCAGGTGACGGTGGAGCCGAAAGAGCCGCAGCCGTTTCTGGAGCAGGGTATCACGGCGCGTATTGCTTTTGTCAAAGGGCCGGGCGGAGAGATCTGCGAATTTTTCCAGAGCGATGCGCTTTAGTATTGTAGAGCCGGAGACGCAGTTAAGTGGGCCGAAGGCACACTAAAACAACCCGAGGAGAAAGTATCATGGAAGGCTACTGTGTGAAGTGCAAGGAAAAGAGAGAAATTAAAGACGCTCAGCAGGTCACAATGAAAAACGGCAAGCCGGCTCAGCAGGGAACCTGCCCGGTGTGCGGCACGAAGATTTTTAAAATCGGCGCGGCTAAATAACGAAGTAACAGGCGATGAGTAATGAGTGACGAGTACTCATTGCTCATCGCTTTCTCATTACTGATCCAATGAAGTATCGTATCTTTCCCAAGACAAATCTGCGCGTGAGTGAAGTCGGTTTCGGCGTGTGGACGCTGGCGACCGGCTGGTGGGGCGAAAAGACCGACGAAGAAGGCGTTGCCATGCTGCGCCAGGCGCGCGAACTGGGCATTAATTTCTTCGATACCGCCGACACATACGGTAACGGTCGCGGCGAAACGCTGCTAAGAGACGCTTTTGGCCCCAATCCGGAAGGCGTGGTGTACGCCACCAAATTCGGCTACGACTTCTACGCTCACGCCGATGCGCGGCGCGGCCAGCAGGAAATTCCACACAACTCCGATCCGCAGTTCATTCGCTTTGCCTGCGAGCAAAGCCTGCAACGGCTGGGTGTGGACGCGATTCCTTTGTGGCAAATTCACAATGCGCACATGCATCATGTGCAAAACGATGAGTTGTGGAGCACGCTTGAAGCGCTGAAGCAGGAAGGCAAAGTGCTGCATTACGGCGTGGCCGTCGGCCCGGCCAATGGTTGGCTGACGGAAGGCATCGCCGCCATGCGCCACCGCGACATCGCTTCGCTGCAAGTGATTCACAACATGCTGGAACAGCACCCCGGCAGCGACTTCTTCCCGGATGCACGCGCCAATAATGTAGGTCTTCTGGTGCGCGTGCCGCATTCGTCGGGCATGTTGGAAGGCAAATACACCGTTGACACGGTTTTTGCCGCCAACGATCATCGCCGCCACCGCCCCAAGTCGTGGCTGATTAACGGCATCAAGAAGCTCGAAACGTTGACGTTCCTCACCGAAGGCCGTGAGCAAACGCTGGGACAGGCCGCGATCAAGTACATTCTCAGCGAAGGTAACGTCACCAGCGTGCTGCCCAACATCTACGACGACGAGCAGTTGCGCGAATTCGCCGCTGCACCCGACCTGCCTGACTTAACGGCAGAAGATTTGGAGCGCATTGCCGAACTCGAAAAGATCAACTTCGGCGTCGAAGAAGACGAACCCCGCTTCAAAGGCGAGCCGATGAGCGCGCTCGAAGAGTGGGAAGCCAAACGCCAACTCGAACCGAGTACTCGCTAAACAAATTTAAACCGCAGAGGGCGCGGAGGTACGCAGAGGAG
>DASVRI010000035.1:0-129456 GCA_036388675.1 Abditibacteriaceae bacterium
CTTAGTTCACCAAGTACAGGCTTGGCAGGAGAGGCGAAACCGAACGGCAACGTGTGTAGACTGGCAATTCACCACACGGGATGCACGCACCAAACTGAAACGGCTCTATCCATACTTACTACCCGGTTAGAGCACTAGGTCAACACGCCGAACTTGCGCTTCGCCCATGTCACGCGATTTAAGCTGTCGCGCACACGTGTTTGGTCAAGGGCGCCGCTGTTGGCCGCGTTCAAAATGGCGTCGCGTGCGGCACGGGCTTTCTCCGGCGTGTGACAAATCAACAACACATCGCAGCCCGCTGCCACAGCCTGCACCGCCACGTTGCCGATGTCGTCTTGGGGCAGTGCCTTCATTTCCAGGTCATCGGTGAAGACGAGGCCGCGAAAACCCAGTTGCTCGCGCAAGATGCCGGTCACGACAGGGTAGGAGAGCGAAGCCGGTGTGCCACTGGCATCAATGTCCGGCATTGCGATATGGCCCATCATAATGCCGCCGACTCCGGCGCCGATGGCCGCGCGAAATGGAGCCAGATGTACTTCTTCCAGTTCCGCACGAGTACTCGTGTAGGTCGGCAGCGCCAGATGTGAATCGATACCAACGGCGCCATGTCCGGGAAAATGCTTCGCCACACAGAGCACGCTCGGCTGAGCGCCGCGAATATACTCCGCAGCGAAGAGCGATGCTTCAATCGGGTCGCTGCTGAAAGCGCGATCTCCAATGATGGAGTCATCGCGATGCGTCGGCACATCGCACACGGGCGCCAAGTTGCAGTGGATGCCGACCGCCCGCAATTCAGCGGCGACATTCATCGCGGCCAGCGAGACTTCGTTGGCACCGCGCGCTGCCAGTTCTCGCATCGGTGGAATTCGAGTGAATCCGTCTTTCAGGCGCTGCACGCGCCCGCCCTCCTGATCGATGCTGATCAGGGGCGCCACTTTACACACCGCTTCGATTTTGCGCGTGAGGCGGCGCACTTCTGCACGCGGGCCGGCATTGCGCTCGAACAAAATGACGCCGCCCGGTTGCAATTCTTCGATGGCGCTCAGGTCGCCGTCGGCGGGCACGCCAATGGTGAGAAGTTGTGCGATTTCCTCGCTGGAAAAACTCATAGATATGAAGGTTGTACAACGCGACCGCTCATCCAGAATGAGCCGTTCAAAATGCTGCCGATTACGGGTGCTGCAGAAACGAGTTCATCCTCAGCCACCACATCGAGCGTGGCGCCCAGTGTCTCGACCTCAAAGTGGTGAAACGCGATGCTGTAAGCCGGATTCACAAGTCTCTGATAACTACGAATAACTCCGGCAAACAGCGCGTATGGCTGCGGCTCATTTTCGCCTGCGAACAAGCCACTGGGAATGAAGAACTGCGACGCAAACTTCGTTTCGCCGGTTTGTGAAGCGGCAAACTCGGCGGCGTCAGCAAAGAAATCCAACTCATGAGCGAAGGCCGCAATTTGTGCATTGACGCGCGCCGGCACTTGCAACGACAGGTTCAACGGGTAGAAATCGGGAATTTGGAACAAGAATGGGTACTCGCCACTATCGGCATCGTTGCTCTGCGGATTGACCCATGCATGAGCCGAGCCTTCCCAAAACTCAAGATGCGATCTCATGTCGGTTATGGCCAGCGGCACACGGCTGCTGCCCGAAAAATGCGGACTGCAACCGCGAAAGTTCCATTCGTCGTCCACCAGCAGCCATACTTGTGCGCCGTCGATAGGCGACCAGCAGAACATGTGCCCGCCGTCAACCGCGAACTCATCACCTTGTTCAACAACGCGGTCGAGCAGTTCTTCAAACTTCTGTTCGTTTGAAACTTCAAATCCGACGGCACGATAATGGTTGGCCATGAATGAACGCTTACTGCAAATGACGCAACACAGCCGCGCCCATTTCTTCTGTGGTGCAGGAGGGCTCGCCCGCCGCAATGTCGCGCGTTCGGAAACCCTCATCAAGCGCGGCTTGCACAGCGTCTTCAACACGTTGCGCCAGGTCGGGGCGCTCGGCACAGTGACGCAACAGCAAGGCGCATGAAAGAATCGTCGCTAATGGGTTTACCACGCCCTGTCCTGCCAGGTCGGGCGCGGAACCATGCACAGGCTCAACCATGCCGATGCCACCTGGATTGAGGTTGGCGCTCGGGCTCATCCCAAGACTTCCCACGATAGCAGCGGCTTCATCGGCGATGATGTCGCCGAACATATTATCGGTCACGATGACATCCCAGCGCTGTGGCGACGGGTCTTGCAAAACCAGCAAACAGAACGAATCGACAAGTTGCGAAGAAGACTTGATTTGCGGCTGCGTCTTGGCCATCGCTTCGAACTTGCGCCGCCAATACAGTGAGGCGGACAGCACGTTAGCTTTATCTACGCTGACCAGTTCTTTACGACGCGTTTGCGCCAGTTGAAAGGCGAATTCGAGAATGCGTCGCACGCCGCGCTCGGTGAACAGGTTGATGTCGGTCGCGGCGGATTCGGTCATGCCGCCCATTCGCGAGTACAAACCTTCGGAGTTCTCGCGCACAATGACGAAATCGACACCCTTGCGCAACAGCGATTCCTTGAGCGGCGAGGCCGCTTCGATGCCACGATACAGCTTGACCGGGCGCAAGTTGACGTATTGCTCAAAGATCTGGCGCAGCGCGAGAATGCCGTCGCGCTCCACGACGCCGGCCTCGATGTCGGGGCGTCCCATCGGGCCTTTCAAAATGGCATCGCAACTGCGCAAGGATTGCAACGAATCGTCCGGCAGAACTTTGCCGGTTTCGAGGTAGGTCGTGCCGCCGACGGGCGCTTTTACAAATTCAAATTCCAGGTGATTGGCGCCATCACCCGAAAGACGCGAAGCCGCTTCCAAGATGGAAACGCCCCAACTGACAACTTCCGGCCCGACACCGTCGCCTTCAATAACACCAATGCGATACGCCATGCGGGAATTCCTCTCCTTGAGTGCGCAACATGTTTACTTCATTCACCGCACGCGCGCAACGCGGGGAAATGGGAACGTCGCTCAATAGCCTTCGCTGCGCACCGGCGGAGTCTCGTCAACGCCATCGTTTGAAGCGGCGTCGCGTCGGCTTTCGCTGCCGAAATCCTCACGATTATTCTGCGCGCCGCTGCGTGGCGCAGGGCTGGTTCGTCGCGCACGCGTAGAGGTGATATTATCATTGTCGCGTCGTGAGGATGAGCGAGTACTCGAAGCCACGTCGCGCTGTCTTTGCAGTTCAAAAGAGCGAATCGCGGCTTCGATGCGCGGGCGCGCTTCCTCAAAACGCGCGGCGGGCGCCTGTCCCAACACAGCGTAACCGCGCCCCTGATGATGCACCGCAATGTCGATCTTGCGCTGCGTGCCGCTGGGTGTATCAATTTCAAATTCCCACACCGCGGCGGACTTGCCGCCCAGAGTTGTTTCCCGTATGCCACGGTTGCGATATTTGTTGCCGTATTTCCTGGCGAGAGCCTTATCGAGACGCTCCCAGCCTTCGCGCGGTGTGCCGTTGCTGCTGCCGGTCTCGACCAAAATCTGTTCACCGTTGGGGCCGCGCCATACCGTGCGACGGCCCGTGCGCTGTAACCGATAACCCGCTGGTGGCGTGATGGCATAGCCACGGCGCGATGCAAAACGCCCGCCGCTCGAAGCGCTGCCGCTCAAAGTGGTGCCGCTCGCAACGGTTCCTCTTGTATCCACGCTGCGAGTACTCGGTGCATTAACTGCATCGCTGTCACGAACACGTTCTTCCGTGCTGGCAGATGAGGAGCCCGAAAAATCGCTGTCGCTGCTGTTATTGCGTGTTGCTGATGAACGGCTCTGTCGTGCAAAACGATCGGATGACGAGCCATCGTTTAAGGTCGCCGCTTCACCGGCATCATCGTTGTCCGCATCATCGTTTTCGTTTCCAGCATCAACACCGGCGGGTGAATTGAGTCCAGAATCATTGTTGGCTGCTGCCGAGCGGTTGCGACGTGTGGCCGGCGGGCTATCGATTGTGATGTCTGCCGAGGCTGCATCTTCTCCGATTGAGCGGGCCGCCAGGTCATCGCTCTGCGGCATCTGCGCGCCACTTTTCGCGGCGGGAGGTTGCACGACAACGCGCGGTGGCGAAGGGGGTGCGCCTTCGGGCGTATAAACAATTTGCTCGGTAGGACGCGGCAAGGCACTACGCACGATCATTGACAGAATAACCATACCCAGAGCGCCACCGGCCAGAGCGAAGCCCACCAGAGTGCCCGTTGGCAAGCGCTTTGTCGGGCGGTTCACGGGCGCAACGTGGGGCACTGTGTCATCATCGTTGTTGCCGCGTGTCACAACCTGTGGCGGCAGATTGCGAGCGGCACTGTATGGTGGGCTCGCGACAGGAGGCGCTGTGTGTGGCAGCCCCGCACCAGCGGGTGTCGCACCGGCGGGTGTCGCGCTTGTCGGGGTCGCGCCTGTGGGTGTTGCGGCGCGCGGCGTGAGCGGCTGCGTGTCGCGCGGTGCCTGCGGATCGTTAACGAGATCAGTGTCAAAGGGCGTGCGGCTGGAGCCGGAACCGGATTGAGCCATGACGAGTACTCCTTTTGCTTCTCTTCTAATACTTCTCACCTGACTACGGTGAATGTACCACATCGCTGACAATGGTCATTTTGCGTGCCACGGAATGCGCACCCGTGTTCAACGGCCAAACGTGGCACGCAAGTTGCGATACGGTATCAACACAACGGAGTGCACGAATACTACGGGCGCTTCCACTCTAAGGGGGTCGTTTAAAATGGGATTGATAATCACGATTCTGGCAGGCGCGCTCATCGGATGGATTGCTTCGATGATCATGAAGACCAATGCACAAATGGGCGCCATCGCAAATATTATTTGCGGAATTCTCGGAGCCTTTGTAGGCGGCTACATCTCGCAGTTACTGGGCATGGGACGCTTCGGCGCCAACTTCAATATCATGTCGCTTATCTTCGGTGTTATCGGTGCCTGCATCGTCATCGGCATCTACAAGGCGATCACGGGTGGCGGACGCACAGTTACTCGATAACCGATGTTCATAAGTCAACCAAGTAAAAGACCTCTTCAGTTGAAGAGGTCTTTTACTGTTTATGGAGGTTGACGCACGGTTGGGTGCGGTTATGGTATCGGTAGGGACGCATGCCGTGTGTCCTTGGTCTGCGGCAATCACCTTAGGGCGTTTGTCGGTCAGTGCGGGTGCCCACTTTAACGTTGTCTTCTGCTAGGTTTGTAAACTATGCTCCGATGCCAGCGATCTCCGTTTCCCATTTGACACGCCGTTTTACAACTCACGTCAAGCAACCCGGCTTTAGCGGCGCGCTGCGCGGTCTGTTCCGCCGTGAATACATCACCAAAACCGCCGTTGACGACATATCGTTCTCCATTGAATCCGGCGAGTTCGTGGGCTTCCTGGGCCCCAACGGCGCGGGCAAAACGACGACGCTGAAAATGCTTTCGGGAGTACTGCACCCTACCTCGGGCGAGGCGAGCGTGTTGGGACATGCGCCCTGGAAGCGCGAACCCGCTTTGCAGCGCCGCTTTTCTCTTGTGCTGGGTCAGAAAAACCAGTTGTGGTGGGACTTGCCGGCCTACGACTCGTTTCTGCTCAACCGCGAAATTTACGGCATTGAGCCCCGAGTATTCGACGCCAAAGTCGAAGAACTCAGCGAGTTGTTGCAGATAAAGGAATTACTGCGTGTGCCCGTGCGCAAGCTCTCTCTGGGCGAACGCATGAAATGCGAAGTGGTCGCAAGCCTGCTGCATTCGCCCGAAGTGTTGTTTCTGGACGAACCGACCATCGGTTTAGATGTTATTTCGCAGGTGCGCATCCGTGAGTTCCTGCGCGATTACAACGAGCGCACCGGCATCACCGTCCTACTGACTTCCCATTACATGGGGGACATAGAGGCTCTTTGCAAGCGAGTTTTGGTGATCAACCAGGGACGAGCCGTTTTTGATGGCGAACTGCGCGACCTGGTCAACGCGGTGGCCAATCGACGTGCGATCCGCCTGACCCTGACGCGCGAAGCCACAGTTGAGGAAATGGCCAGGCTGAGAGCGATGGACGTCGAGTTACAAACCGAGGGTTATCAGGTGACAGTCGCCGTGCCGCGCGACCGTGTGCCGGAGCACGTCAGCGCACTTCTCAGCGCGTTGCCCGTTGAGGATCTGGCCGTTGAGGAAATAGGCGTGGAGACTGTGATCCGTGATCTGTTCGTGGAGAGCCATAACGCGGACGGTGCAGCCAACGCGACCGCTTCGTCTCCGAAAAACTCCGCGCCGGCGTCAACGGCATGACGGCTTGTTCGAGCGCATCCCCTGCACAGTAACAACTCCATTCTTCATTCTGTCTGCCTGTCTGCGTCGCACAGTGACACATCAAGACCAGGGCAATAAGATGATTATCATCTACCATGTCATGGCACAGTGGCGCACTGAGTTTCATGCAGCTAACGCACGGGATCGGTCACGGGAACATTATCGAATGTTACGGTCTCAGGAGGCGCCAGTGGAGTACTCGCTTCCACTTGCAGCGTGACATTCAGCGATTTCGCGCCGGGGTCTGGCAAATCGCGGAAAAGCGAAAACCATCGTCGCTGCGTCGCGCCAAAACCTTCGCGCGTGCCGTCCGGGAGTTCTTTGTACTGGCGCCACACATCACCATCGTGGCTGGCAAACGAAGTGTCGCCCAGGCGTGCGCTTTTTACGGCTCGTCCCCGGTCGTCGGTTGTTGCCAGGTCACGAAAGTGCACCTGCAAATCAGTCAATGAGGGGTCATCGGCATCGACTCCGGCAGGACGAAATTCCCACACCAGCACCAGGCCGGTCCAATTCAGCGGTTTGCCCGAGGCCCCGAACGGCGCATTGGCGGGAATAGGGTGGCGTGTGTCGAAGCGCCCGACCTTCCACAGAATAATTTGATCTCCGGCTGACGTGCGCTGAATCTGTTTGACGACGGTCATCTCTCCGGCTTTGGCAGGAAAGGGAATTTTGCGAAAGTCGAAGACGTGACGCGCCTTGCGCACCGCCTGCACCTGGACTTGCAGCGAAACCACCCTGGGCGTAACGCTACCTGCCGGGTTGGCCAGAGTCAGGATGCGTCCTTCTTCTCCGGCTTGCAGCGGGCTGCCGTCCGGTCTCCAGAAAAACGTGCGCCACGAAGAACCACTCGGGTTTTCCTGCTCCGTTTCCTGCCCGTTGGCCGCGCGCACCTTCCATCCTAAGAAATTCCATGTCGCGCCAAGGTGCTTTCGTTCGGCTTGCAAGTGGTTCAGGCGCACCGCAGCACGCAGCCATTGCGACGGTTCTTCGCTTTGCAACGACTGCAAGGTGAGTTGGGTTACTGTGCCTTTGGCCTGCGCCAGCGGCTGAGGCGGTGCCGCTTCCGGCGTCCACGGCAAAGCACTGGGGTCGAATTCAATCTTAACGCGGTGAAACCACTTTTCCTGCTTTTGGCTGGGTGCAATCTCGCGCAGTCGCATTTGCAAGTCCAGGGTTTTGGCACCCGGAGACGGAGCCTTCGGCAAGTAGAAAACACTGGTGAGGGCGCGTTTCTGGTAATCGAAAGTGCCGCCAATGGTTCTCGCCTGCGTGAGATCGCCGCCGCTGCTGTCGCGTGCCGCGCCGCCGGGAATGGTGGCCGAACTGCTCATGTCGGGCACCTGAGCGGGTGGTGTAAACGAGACGGTAAGTGCCAGTGATTCGGCTTTATACGGGCTCTTGCCGGGTGCAACACGCTCAATTGAACGCAGCACAACTTCGGTGCCGCGCGTGCTACGTACGGCGCGGTTGATCGGAAGCGGGCTACCTGGCGATGCGGGCAGGGGAATGGTGCGGAAGTCGAGGTTTTCTTCGGTTTCCCCTGTGGCACCCGGCGGCGCGTTGGGGTGTAAAATTTCGAAGTTGAATGTTGCCTTTTTCAGACGCGGATCAAGACCGCTCCACCACTGTCGCCCTTTGGTGCCGCTCCACGAGCCGCCGCTCGTCACGCCCGTGGGCACCTGGCCCTGCGCGTCGAGAATGCTCACCGCCTGGCTCAGAGCATAGCCGGTCTTTGGCAGCCACTCATCGCGTGCCGCCTCCACCTCATAATTGATCGCCAGTACGCGCGCACGCTTGTCACCCTCGATGTTGCTTTCGGGCGAGTACTCGCTGATGGGAATCCAGCGTGCTCCACTGATACGCACAATCAGGCCGTCGCTGTCGCCTTCAAATGCGCCGGGCGCGGTGGCCAGCAGACGGTTACCGTGCAACACGAGGCAGCCCACCAGCAGCCACAACACAGCCTGCACGACAACCGCCTTGTGCTGCACGGCCTTGCGCTTTGTTGTCCCCTGGCTAGACAATGCGGTTTTCTTCAACAACTTTGCGGTACCACTTCGCACTGAGCTTGGGCGTTCGCTGCTGCGTTTCGTAATCGACATAGACGATGCCGAAGCGTTTGACATAGCCTTCGGCCCACTCGTAGTTATCCATCAGCGACCACAGAAAATAGCCGCGCACATCGAAGCCTTCGTCCACAGCGCGATGCAGGGAAGTGAGGTAGTTGCGCAGGTACTCGCGACGGTCGAGGTCGAGCACTTCGCCATTGCTGTTGAGTTTATCATCGAAGGCCGAGCCGTTCTCCGTGATGTAAAAGCTCTGCACACCGTAAACGTCATGCGCCTGGCGAATGGCCCAATACAAAGTTTGCGGTGTGATGTTGATCCACGGCAGATCGCCTTGCGGGAACTGATCGGGAAACGGTATCTTTTCGTATCCTTGTTCGTTGTCCGAGGCGCGCACGAAGTAGCCGGCATACAGATTGAGGCCCAGAAAGTCGGTCGGCTGCGCGATGAGTTCGAAATCGCCCTCCTCAATTTGAGGCGCGTCGGCACCGGCGCGTTGCAGGAACTCTTTCGAGTACTCGCCCTGGAAGATGGGCGACATCAGTTGATCGTTCACCAGTTTATAATCGAGGCGCGCCGCCGCGATGTCGGCTTCGGTTTCGGTCAGGGGCAGCGGAGTCGGCGGATTATGTACCAGGCCGACCTGCGCGTTAGGCCCGCCGAATTCGCGCACGGCGGCTACGGCATGACCGTGCGCCAGCAGCGCGTGGTGATAGCCCTGATTCACAAGCCTGGCGCTTTCATGGCGCCCCGGCGCATGGATGCCGGTTTCATAACCCAGGCCAATGAAGCAAGGCATCTCGTTCAATGTGAACCAGTGGTTTACGCGGTCGCTCAAACGCTTCACGACAGTTTCGGCGTACACGCGAAACGCGTCCACCGTGCGGCGGTTCAGCCAGCCATTATCGTCTTCAAGACGTTGCGGCAGATCCCAGTGAAACAATGTAACCCAGGGCGTAACACCTTCGCGCAGCAGCGTATCAATAAGCCGGTCGTAGAAATCGAGTCCCTGTTCGTTGACTGCGCCGGTGCCCTCGGGAATAATGCGCGGCCAGGCGACGGACAAGCGATAGTTGGTGATGCCTAGGTCGTGACGAATCATGCGCGCGTCATCTTCGTACCGATGATAATGGTCGCAGGCAACGGTTGGCGCATCGCCATTTACAACGGCTCCGGGTTTGTGCGGAAAGGTGTCCCAGATCGACTGGCCCTTACCGCCTTCAAAAGCGGCACCTTCAATCTGTGCCGAGGCCGCTGCAACACCCCAGACAAACTCCGCAGGAAATTGATAGCTGTTCTTTCTCATGGCATAGATTATGGCCGGTGGCGCGCCAACATTCAATCGTTGTCAGGTTTAAGTCAATTTAACTGGTGCTGGAACCGCGTAGCATGTAGAAACGGATAACGAACCCATATTTACGACCCGGTTCGAACTTTAGCCTGGAGCTTGCGGAGAAAATACAGTCGATTGCAGCAACCAGGGAGTCTTGAGACCTTGCATAAGTCTTGGCGACGGCTGTTTTTCCAACCGCGACCGTGAGGAAGCGGGCTGATTCGCTTCAGCAAGCCCGCTTCCTCACCGTCGCGGTTGCACGGAAGCGCACTTATGCAAGAGGTCTATTCTCTTCAACAAGTTTCATATCGGCGTTGAAGTGGCGCTGAGGTGTATCGGGCAAGCTGTCGTTGCGCATCGGCGTGCGGCTTCCAGCGTGAGTTAGAATTGAGAGAACATGAGCGACTGTATCTTCTGCAACATAGTGCTGGGTAAGTCACCTGCCAGCGTCGTTTATCGAGACGAACATTGCACCGCGTTTATGGACATTCAGCCTGTCAATGCAGGTCATGTTCTGATCGTCCCCAATCGCCACGCCACATATCTGGCTGATCTGGACGCAGAAACCGGCGCTCAAATGTTTCGCGTTGCGCAACAAATAGCAGCAGCACTTCGGAATAGCGGTATCAAGTGTGAGGGCGTCAACTTTCTCCTGGCCGATGGCAAGGCCGCCAATCAAGAAGTTTTTCATGTTCACCTTCATGTGATTCCTCGCTTCCAGGGCGATGGTTTCGGCTTCACTTTCCCTTCAGGCTACACGGAGAAACCCGAACGGTCAGAATTAGATACAACGGCTCAACAAATCAAGCAAGCCCTGTGACCCAAGTAAATGGACAGCCGGCGCATAAGCAGGCGCCTCGGTTGCTTCAAAAAGCAACGCCCGCACAAGAGCCGGGTACTCGATTCCGAGTACTCGCATACTTGCGCGGGCGCTGCTGAGAATTGTTGAAGTGCCTTAATCGATTGGGACAGGCTGGCCGGTCAGCAGGCTCTGGTTGGCGCCGAGAGTGATCTGCGAGGTTTTAAAGCCATCGGCGTAATTGCTGCGAATCTTGTTGTGATCGCCGCTGTGTACGGCGTCGAGGAAAGCGCGGTCTTCAATGGGGAAGATGTCGCTGACGCCGGAAACCGCTTCTTCATGCGTCGTGCCGTCGCTGTCTTTGTAAGCGAGCTTGACATCGTGGGCCCAACCGGAGAACTGCGCTGAAGTTTGGCCACCCAGAATGTGGAGGGAAACGCTGCCGCCCACCGGGGTCGCGCAACTCGACATGATGTTGGCGATGGCGCCGCCGGCGAATTTAATCGAAACCACCATGGCATCTTCAATGGAGTAGTTGGGCGCGATGGCCGCCAGTTTCTTGTTGAACTCGGTTGTGCCATGCGCGAAGACTTCGACCGCGTCACCCAAAAAATAGCGCACCAGGTCAACCGTGTGCGTGACCTGTTCGACGAACTGTCCGCCACTCTTTTCCTTGATGACCCACCACTGCCCGATGAGCGACTTTCCGAAATTCGGCGCGGTCGTCAGCGGCGGGCCGCCCAGCCAGCCGCCGTAGGCGATGATCGGCTGGTCGTTGGAGAAAGTTTGCCTGGCGCGTTCCACACTCGGCTGGTAGCGATTCATGTAGCCAACAGCCGTTATCAGGTTCTTGCGTTGCACCTCATCGCGCAATTCACGCAGCACACCCAAATCGTTGCCAATGGGTTTTTCCACCAGGAACGGCACGTTGTGTTCGATGCAGGCACGTTCGGCATCGCCATGCGCAAAGGGCGGCAGAAGGACGTAACAGGCGTCGAGTCCGGCTTCGGCCAGCATCTGCGATGGTGAGTTGAAAGCCTGAGGCTCGTGTGCCGCATATTTCTCACACTGACTTTGCGCGCGCTCCAAAACCACGTCACAGAATGCGGCGATCTGCACATCGGGAAATCGTTCGGCATCGCTGAGACCCTTCAAATGAGCATCGGCCATGCCGCCCGAACCGATGAATCCAACGCGAAGCTTTTTCATTGTGCCCTCCGAGATATGTGAGAAACGGCGTGAGTTTATCACCGTGTCTAGCACCGGCAACTTACAAGGTTTCGGGCGTGCAAACCGGCGGCTACACAACAGCCGGGCCCGACACGCGCGGCGTTACGGAAAAAGCAGCCGACGCCATCACCGGCGATCACACCGATGACAAAACTGGCGGACGCACGCTTTAATTTCACCTGCTTTCCATCTACACGACTAGCAAACAAGGGCGAGTACTCGAAACCGAGTACTCGCCCTTGTTTGCTGTGGTTATGTCAATCTTCTTCCAACTGCTTTAATGCTGCACGCGCCGTCGAGTAATTGAAGCCTCGACGTTGTAGAAAAGCCAGCATCTTGTCGCGGCGCGTGCGCTCGTCGAAACGTGCATACTCGCGCTCTTTGCGACGCAGCGCTTCAGCGGCGTTAGCGATTTCCTGTTCGGAATCGGGCAGGGCCTCCTGGATAGACTCGCGCGCCACACCTTTTTGTCGCAGCTCAAATTGGAGGGCGCGTGCGCCGCGCGGTCGTGATAGCGAGCGGCTTTCGACCCAGGCCGTGGCGAAGTTCTCGTCGTTGACCTGGCCTTCGCGCTGCAAACGAGCGAGTACTCGTTCTACGACCTGGGGCGGCCATTCATCGCGCTGCAAACGTTGCTCAATTTCCCGTCGCGTGCGCAAGCGGTAGCTCAGGAAGTGCAGCGCCCGCGCATAAGCTCGTGCATCGCCGTCTTCACGCAGCAATTCATCGAGCAGGGCGCGGTCGATCGCCAGACCGGGACGAAGCCCGTGCCGCTCGGCCAGGGTGAGGTCGAGCGCGAACGAAAAACTGTCGTTGATGAATACATTGACGCGCGTGCCCAGGTGGCGACGCGTGCGTTCTTGCGCCACGACGGCGGTGATGGTTCCGGGAAATGGCTGGCGGGACATGGTGCTTGTGAACGACGTTGAGCACCTCGCACGAGTACTCAAAGCTCATCAAGCAAGACGCGCAACGGCTCGGCCACGCTCCATGCCTGGGCAAAGCAGCCGCGCGGTGTGTGCGGGGCATCGCCATCGAAAATCTCGCTAACTGAGCCAAGTCCCGCCGTATCGAGATGGCCTTGCAACGGTTCTATCCAGGCGCGCACCTGCGTTTTGGCGCGGGCGCTGTTGCGGTTGACCTTCAAATAAGCCGAAAGGAATGGCCCGATCAACCAGCCCCACACCGTGCCCTGATGATAGGAACCATCGCGCTGCCACTGGTCGCCGATGTAAATGCCCCGATATTGCGCATCGTGCGGGCTGAGAGAGCGCAAACCAAAAGGTGTGAGTAACTCACGCTGCACCGTTGCGACAACACGCTTTTCCAACTCGCTGGTGAGCAGACGATGCGGCAGCGATACCACGAATATCTGGTTTGGACGCACCGCGCCGTCCTTGCCGCCATCGCTGATGCAATCATACAGACAACTCGCCGCTTCATTCCAGAAGAGTGACGTAAAGTTTGCCTTTACCGTGCGGCTCCAGTCGCCGCACTGTTTCTTGATTGGCACATCGTCCAGCGTGTCGGCAAAGCTCATCATGGTGCGCAGCGCGTTGAACCAGAGCGCCTGAATTTCAACGGGCTTGCCGTAGCGCGGCGTGACAACCCAGCCGCCCACTTTGGCGTCCATCCAGGTCAGTTGAGTACTCGCATCGCCGCAGCGCAGCGTGCCGTCACTGGCATCGGCGGCAATGCCGTAGCGTGTGCCGCGCCAGTGCCATTCGAGCGCGTCGCGCAGGACGGGATAAATCTCGCGTAGAAACTCCGCGTCGCCGCTGGCTTCAATGTAGCGCGCGACGGCGTGAAAGAACCACAGCGTAGCATCGACCGTGTTGTAGTCGGGCGTGTCGCCGGCATCGGGAAAGCGATTGGGAATCATGCCCTCGGAAGACGCTGCTGCAAAAGCCTGAAGAATCGAGCGCGCGATGTCGAAGCGCCCCGTCGAGATGCAGAGGCCGGGCAACGCGATCATGGTGTCGCGGCCCCAATCGGAAAACCACGGATAGCCCGCCAGAACCGTGTGCAATCCGTCTTCGCGCCGCACCACGAATTGATCGGCAGCCAAAGCCAGACGCCCGGCAAACGGGTCCTCCGGCTTGCGAGTACTCGATTGCAGCGACAGAAGGCGGCTTACTTCCGAATCGTGTGAAGCCGCACTTTCATTCAGGCTGGAAGGCTCCGTCGCAATGACCCAGGTGGCGTTGGGATTGGCTTCATTGAGACGCCACACCCAGGCACCGGGGCACCAGGCGTCTTCTTTAAAATCGAGGCCGCGCTCCTGCTCAATCGAGTACTCGAAGGAGTGATACCAGGTACCGCCTTCATACCATTCGCCGTCGTGGCTCCACACGATGGGCGGACAACCCTCGTAAGGGCGCAGTGAGATGTGCGTGCCGCTGTCCTGGTGGCGCTCGAAAGCGGTGTTGAAGCTTTCGTTATAGCGATGGATGCCGTGGTAATCGCGACCCGTAACAAAAGGTCGCACCGCCAGAACAGCGTTGCCCTTGAGCAAGCGATAGCGTACAACGGTGCGATTCTGGCCGTGCGGCATCCACAGCGTGCGCTCCAGAGTGGCACCCGGAACCTCATAAATCCAGCGCGGCAGCGGGTCGAGGTGAAACTCGCTCAGATACTGAAAACCGGTGGGATGAATTGTGCCCGGATACTGATTGGAGCCCAGATCGAAGGAGCGGGCACCCACAGTCAGGGTTTCATCGGCTTTGTTGACCAGCACCATGCGCCCCAGCGGCGGACGTGTGGCGGCACACAGCAAAGCGTGGTAGCGGCGCGTGTTGCAGCCGATAACCGTTGAGGAGGCGAAACCGCCAATGCCATTGGTGACGAGCCATTCGCGCGATAGGTCGAAGTTCATATCGGGCGTTTTGCTGCGGAAAATATACCAAGCCCAACAGCGAGGTTAAACGGGCGCAAAGTCGCCCTGCGGAGCGCTGACATCGGCCATGAAATCGACAAGATCCTGCTGCCACCAGCCACGCGCAACTTCTTCCTGCAAGATGTCGATAGCCTGCTCATGGCCAAACGCGCCGCGATAGGCGCGGTCGCTGCGCAGCGTATCATAGACATCGGCGATGGCAAGAACGCGAACCAACAGAGGAATTTCATCGCCCCGAAGTCCGTCCGGGTAGCCCGAACCGTTCAGTTTTTCATGGTGCGAGCGAATCAGCGGCAGAATGGGCCTCAGGGTCTGTAGCGGCTTGCAAATCTGCTCGCCGATAATGGGGTGCATGCGCACTTCTTCAAATTCCCAGTCGGAAAGCCCGCCCGGCTTGAGCAGAATCGAGTCGGCGATGCCGATGTTGCCGATGTCGTGCAACAGGGCTCCATAGCGCAGAACAGCGGAATCCTCCGGCCCCAGGGCCAGCTTCTCACTGAGTTGAGATGTATATTTAGCAACACGCTCCGAATGGCGTCGAATACGAAAATCTTTCGCTTCGATGGCACTGCTCAAGGCGTATACAATAGATTCGACTGAGTCGTAAGCGGCATTCTCTTGAGACATAAGGGTGGCTTTCGGGTCGGGCATGGCGGGCTTCGTCATACCGGCTCCTCCTGAGGCGTGATCTGTTTAGCGTAACAGACCAGGATTATTGCAACTTTATAACCATTGAGCATGTTGAGGCGGCTCATCGTGGGAGAAACATAAGGCAGAGATGCGGAATTTGCCGGGCGTCTTCCATTCACCGCTTGCGCAGGCGTCGCCGTAGTGCAGGTGCCGCCCTGGCGCAGGTGCCGCTCTAGCGCGGATCGAACGTGAGCCTTGTGGCTTTTGCTGCCCACTGCCTCTGCCCACTGCCGCTCAGGCGGCGCGCAGAACGTTGCGGAAGGAAGCCGGCTTGATTGTGCGACCGGGAAATACGACGCCGAGATCTTGAACGCCCAGATGCCGCTGCGCCACTTCACCAAAAACGTCGCGGAAGTCGGTGGTGTGCGCCAGGTCGCGGCCTTCGTACAGATTCTCGGGGGCGAGGCCGGGCCACTGTCCGAGTACTCGTCCGCCACGCACGCTGCCGCCTAGAGCCAGAAAACAGGTGGCATGTCCGTGGTCGGTGCCGCCGTTGCCGTTCTGGCGTGCGGTGCGACCAAATTCGCTCATGGTCAAAATAACGGTATCGTCCATGCGGTCGCCCAGGTCGCGGTAAAGAGCGGCCAGCCCTTGACCGAACTCACGCAGGCGTTGCGCGAGTTGACCCTGCGCGCCGCCTTGCCCGACGTGCGTGTCCCAACCTCCCGATTCGGCAAAGGCGATTTCCACACCGACATCGGCTTTGATGAGCTGCGCGATTTGACGCAGCGCATCCCCGAAGCGTCCTCGTGGGTACTGCGCGCCGTTGGCCGGAGTGTAGGGCCGCGCCGTGATGTTTTTCAGCATCTTCATCGCTTCAAACGATTCTTTGCCGGTGCCGTGCAACACATCACCCACTGCGCCATCATAGAGCGCTTCAAAGCCGCCCGCGACATTGCCGCTGCTGTTGCCGGGTCGTGTCATGCCGCCCATCGCTCCGACGCCAGCGCCCCCAGCGCCAGCGTCCGCAACGCCAAACGTGCGCAGGTCGGGAATGGCCAGCGCCTGGGCATCACCTTGCAGCGAGCGCGGCAACTGCGCCGTGAGGGAAACGCCGCGCAATGTGGAACGCAGGCGCGCCTGATCTTCCGGGCAGTTGAGCAGCGCGCGTGATAACCATCCTTCCGGCAGGGTGCGGTCGGCGCTGCCGCATTCCATGAAATCCTGCGCATCGAAGTGCGAGCGCGTCGTGGAAGGCGAGCCGACCGCATGAATCGGCGCCAGGTGTCCGCTGTCGTATATTTCTTTAAGTGGGGTTAAAACCGGATGCAGACTGAAGGTGCCGTCCAGATCGAGTACTCGCTCGGCGCCGGTGCGCGGCAACGCGATGCCTCCGGCCCCGACGGCGCGCAAGCGATAGTAATCGGGATCGCCATGCGGCACCACCATCGACAGGCCATCCACGGCGCCGCGCTGGAAAATGCAGATCAGGGTTTTGCGTCCGCCGCTGCCTTGGCGCGCGCGCAACGGCTCATCGGCGAAAACGGTCTTACGCAGAAACTCCGGCCCATAAGTCGGCGCCAGGCCAACCGAAACAAGCGCCATGGCGCCGCTTTTGAGAAACATTCGTCGTGAGGTGTGCATCATTTTTCCTTTGCGGCGCCTTGCCGTCTGCGGCCTTACCGTTTGCGACTTCTCATCATTTCGGGCGACGGAGCGTTCGTGAGAATGCAACCGAATTTATCGCCGCTGAAACTCCGGTGAACCGAGTATCAACGCGCTCCAACGGGCAACATCGATTGGCGCGTTGGGAGCGACGGCTTTTTGCAGTGTCTGGCGTGTGGCGGTTGAAACATCGCTGCCGACCAGTTGCCCCAGCAGACGATCCAGCGTGGCCTGGCGATCATCGCCGCTGAGTCCGGCGACCAGCGTTTGCGGCGTCAGGCGTGCGTTATAGACACGCCCACTGGTCAGGCTCAGAGCGAAATTGAGACGTGACACCAGGGCTCCCGCCGAAACCCAGGACTGCGATTTTTCCGGGTAGCCTGTGGGCGCTTGAAACGAATACAGCGGCTGGCCCATCGCAGCAATCTCGTGTGCCAGCGAGCGAGCAGCGCGAGCATTACGTTGTGCACCGGCGTTTGGATTGATGGACGTTGTGCCGACTGCGATCAGCGTGCTGCGTCCCGCCGGTCGCGTCGCGTCGGGTACTAAGACCGTGCCGCCCAGGGCGCGCACCGCAGAAACGGCATATTCAAACGGCGATTTGATTTTGGCACGATAAGAATCTGCGCTCCAGAATTCCGGAGATTGCACAACTGTTTCTACGAGAACGCGCAAGTCGCCGTCGCTCTTGAGAAACGCCTGCGCCGCGCGCTCGACCAGAGCCGCCGGTGGCTGATCGGACACGAGGCGTGTGCTGACCTTGGTGGCCAGAAAACGCGCCGTTGAAGAGTGCGTCGCCAGAATATCGAGTACTCGCTCACCGTCTTGCATGAAACCGCCCGGCGCGATGCGCTGGCCGAGCACCACTTTTTCGCCGTTGTCGTGGGCGAATCGCCTGAACTGAAACTCGCCGGTCTGGCGGCTGATGCTCCATCCGGTGAAGCAGCGCGCCACTTCCTGCACGTCCTTTTGCGTGTAGCCGCCCGCGACTCCCATGGTGTGCAACTCCATCAACTCGCGCGCGTAGTTCTCATTGATACCGCCTCGCATGGCCGGTGCGATGTCGGCTTCGGCCTCCAGCATCGCGGGCATCATCGCGTCCCCCGTTGCAGCATTCTGCGGCATAGCATTCTGCGACAGAGCGCTCTGCGACAGAGCGCTCTGGTTTTGGCGCGCCCGCAACGCTCTGCGAGCACCGCCGCTCACCAGGGGCCGGGTTTCCATGGGACGCGTGGAGCGCACGTTATCGAGATAGAACAACATGGCCGGGCTCTTGGCCGAAGCACCCAGCAGGTCGCGGAACTTGCCCCAGATGTGAGGTCGAATAACCTCGCGCTCATCGGCTACTTTGTAGGTGCGCACCGGCCCCTTCTTCACATCCAGATTGAAGTGATTGCTCCAGAAATCGACCATCACCTCGTGCAACTGCCGCTTCGATTCCACAGCGCGCACCAGCTTGGCCGTCACCAGTTCGCCGACAACTTGCGCCGCAATGCCCTGGCTCATGCCCTCGCGGCGCGCCTCTTCCATCACGCGTTGCTGCTGCGGTGTCATCCCTTGGGGGAGCATCCCTTGGGGGAGCATCCCTGGCGGTGTCGTGTCGCGCTTGCCGGGCAGCGGCGCTGCGCCAGATAGAGGCATTGCTTCTTGCATGGGTGCAGCCAAGGGTGCAGCGGCATCGTTCATTGCACCGCGCTGTAACTGGCGCTCACGCCGCTCTACGGCCATTTGCCGGCGAAACAAGGTATCTGCGGCATAGGCCAGGCCCAACTGCTGCGATGAGTATTGCAGCGTGCGCAAACGTGACAATTTCTGTTCAACGGCAGCGTCGTCAATGCCGACTGGCTGTATTTGTTGCGCGATCCACCGCTGCAACCCGATGCGCCGAACGTGCTCCACGTCGCCGGGCCGCGCCCCGAATGCAAGGCGATTCAACGCGTGTAAGATTCTTTGATCTTCAGTAAGTACTCGTGCAGGCAAGGCCGGCGCGCTGCCGGATGGATCCCTGCCGGATGGCGCCCTGCCGGATGCGGTTGCGGCTTGGGGCTTAGAAACTGCTGACCGGGCAGCCGGCGTCGTGGTGGTAGCTGTCTTAGTCGTGGTCTGCGCCGGCGCCGCAAAACAGCACTGAGCACTGGTGGCAAGAGTAAGAAATAGGGGCAAGACCCGGTGATGGCGAAGCTGGTAGCGTGGCTTCATAATTTCTCCTCGCGACGCGCTCGTGTAGGCGAAGCCTCGTGTGTGACTGGTCTATTGTGAGGCGTCGGTGCCGTGAGTTCATCTGGCGAGTTCAGGTTTCAACGACATTGTGCTGAGTCGAATTCAAATAAAGCTCCGTGCTGAGATTAGCCTAGCTTTAGACTTCGCTCCCACCACATTGTTTCAATGTATTAGCTGCTGTGGCCCGAGTGTGCTGTTTGCGCCCAGGGCAACGCATTAGCAATTTTGGTTAAACAACCTTCCCCGCAAGAAGCAGACTGATGCAGAAGACCGCTAAAGCAACCTGAACTCCGGCCTGAACCCTGTTCTACGCCAACAGCAGCGCCGTTCAGAGGGCTTTTTCTGCATCAAACTGCTCCTTGCGGGGAAGGTGAATTCCCTATCCGATCTATAATGCGATTGCCCTGCTTTTGCGCCCGCTTGTTAGCACAGCAATGACACTGTGCTATACTCTGTGAAATATTTCTCAAACTATGTTATAAGAACCTGTAATCGCTTTATTCGTGTGGTATGATTGAAAGTGAATTCGTGTCATACGCGGCACCCAAAGCGGCGTTTCTCAGCACCATGGCAGCATCGAAATCGAAGAACAATCAGGCGGAGACTGAACACACAATCAAGGTTCCGCAACCCACTATTGAGCGCATGAGCGCCTATCTTCAGTGCGTGCGGGCCATGTTCGCGGACGGCATCACGACGGCCTCGTCAACCGAAATCGCCGAGCGCACCGGCATCAATGCCGCGCAGTTTCGCAAAGATCTATCCTACTTCGGCGAGTTCGGGACGCCGGGCCTGGGCTACGATGTGACCGAACTGGAAGCGCACCTGGCGCGCATCATGGGCCTGGACACGCCGCGCGACGTGCTGCTGGTTGGTGCAGGTAACCTGGGTGCGGCCCTGTCGAGTTACATGGGATTTACGGAACGTGGTTTTCGCGTGGTAGCCATTTTCGATAGCGACATTTCCAAGATCGGCACCAAACTGGCGGGGCGTCCGGTTTATCATATCAACGAGCTGGCCGGCATCAACGCTGAATTGCAGGCTCAAGTCGGTGTGGTGGCCGTGCCACGAGCGTCGGCTCAGGAAGTGGTCGATAAGTTGGTGGCCGCCGGAGTGCAGGCGATTCTGAACTTCGCGCCGACCTCAATATTGGTGCGTCCCGGCATTGCCGTGCGCAACGTCGACTTGACCTCGGAGATGGAAGTTCTCTCGTATTATCTGCGTTCCAAATAGCGGCACAAGCAGAGCCGGACAAACGCGACCCAAGCACGGTGAATTATGCGCGAAGTTTGTGAGAAAAAGAACAAAGCCGTCCTTGCCACCGACGAAGGTCGTGTTCACGACGCCGAGCGGCACAACGGAAATGGAGCCAGACACGCACCTCACATCAACGGTGTAAACGGCGGTGCGCCGCAGTGCCACGGCTCCAACGGCACCGCCTCCAACGGCAACGGAGCGAATGGCTCCTCGTCCAACGGAACATTGAGTACTCGCAATGGCACGGCGATGCCGGATGTGCAAGAAACCGTCTTGGCCGCCACACAGACTGCTTTGCTACGCAAGATGCCGCTGAGCACCGCTCTTAGACAGGCAAGTGCCGCTGGCATTGCCGCTGGCAGTGACATTCAAACCGCCGCGCACGAAGCGTTTTATGATTGCAACGGCTCCATGCGCCAGGTTGACATCATGAAGTCGCTTGGCGCTATCCGCGTTCCGATGGAGGCGGTTGAAGAACAGATCGAGCAACTCATCACGACGCCGGTTAAAGTAGTCGGCGACATGGCGGCGCACACTATGAGCGCGGGCGGCAAGCGACTGCGCCCGGCCCTGACGATTTTAGCGGCGCAGCTTTGTGGAGAAGACACGAAGGTCCCGGCACAGCGCACCCTGCTGTGCGCCGCTGCCGTCGAACTGATGCACACGACGGCGCTCATCCATGATGACGTGGTGGATTCGGCGGCGGTGCGTCGCGGCAAGCCGGCGGCGAATTTAATCTGGGGCAACGAAACCAGCGTTCTAGTCGGCGATTATCTTTTCGCGCAGGTGTTTGTCACGGTGGCGCAGCCAGAGTTCGTCGATTTGCTGCCCGCGATGGCGCAGGCCACTTCGCAGCTTTGCGCCGGCGAACTGTTGGAAACGCAAACACGCGGCATGCTTTCCATGCCGGAAGAGCAATACTGTGACATCATCGCGCTCAAGACGGCGGCGCTTACCGAGTGCGCCTGTCGCCTTGGTGGTTTGGCCGTCTTTGCGGCACCTGAGCGGACTGAACGATTGGCGCGGTTCGGGCGTGAAATCGGCATGGCCTTCCAGATTGTGGATGACTGCTTCGACGTGATTTCAACGGAGGGCCGCGTCGGCAAGCCGGTGGGCAACGATATTCGCGAAGGCGACATTACGCTGCCCATGCTGCGCGCCATGCAGGTTTGCTCTGAGCGCGACAAAGAAATGCTGCGCGCCGTCGTGGGCAAAGATCCGATCAGCGATGAAGAGGTTGCAACGGCTATCCAGATTTTGCGCGGCTGCGATGCAGTTGAGTACTCAATGAGCGTGGCCGCCGGTTTCGTGCAGTCGGCCAAGGCGCAGTTGGACGACTTTGGCAATAGTGCGGCGCGCGCCATGATGTATGACATCGCCGACTACACGCTGAGCCGCGACAAGTAGATGGCCAGGCTTTGCGGCACAGGTTTGGGGAAGCGCTACGGCACGCGCGCTGTTTTTCGCGGCCTGAACTTTGAAGTGGGCAGCGGCACCGTTGCAGCGGTTGTGGGCGCCAACGGATCGGGAAAAAGCACGCTGCTGCGCATCATCGGCGGGTTGGTGCGGCCCACACTGGGCCAGGTGCAATGGCACGATGAGAGTGGCACCAGCGCCGGACCAGCCGCTTTAAGCGAAATTTGCGGTTTGGCGGCACCGGACGCACCACTGTACCGCGAGTTGACGGCCTTTGAAAATCTGGAGTTCTTTGCCCGAGCGCGCGGCCTGGCTTTCGACGGCAGCCGCTTAGGCGATCATCTGGCGCAGTTTGGGTTAAAGTCACGTGCAGACGACCTGGCCGGAGACTTGTCCAGCGGGCTGCGGGCGCGACTTGGGCTGGCTGTTGCCACGCTGCACACGCCGCCGGTGTTGCTACTCGATGAACCGGCGGCTAATCTGGACGAAGCAGGACGTGATATTTTGCAGCGAGTACTCGATGCGCAACGAGTGAGCGGCATTGCTCTGGTGGCGACAAACGATGCACGTGAAGCCGCGACTTACGACGAGCGCATCACGGTTTAAAGCGACGAAGAGAACAGAACTTTGAGAACCGACACAGGAATGCAGCCGGGCAGCGAGTGGCAATCACCAGCGAGTACTCGCAGCGCTGTGCGTGAAGCCGCTGGCGTGATGCGCACTCCGCCTACCGTGGGCGCTCATCGGTCGGCTTCCTTTGCGGCGGTTCATGCCGTTTTTCAAAAAGACTGGCGCAGCGAATGGCGCACACGGGCCGCACTCAACGCGATTGTATTATTTTCGGTAGCCGCTCCGATTGCGCTGTCGTTCAATGTGGCGCGGCAAGTGCTGGCTCCTGAAGTGTTGGCCGGTTGCCTGTGGAGCGTGTTGTTGTTCGCGGCACTGGTCGGCCTGCCGCGCGTTTTTGTGCGCGAAGAAGAAAGCGGCACGGCGGCGCAGTTGCGACTGGCGTGTGCGCCCGAAGCGGTGCTGTGGGGCAAAGCCGCTTTCAACCTGGCGTTGCTGTGCATGACGCAGTTGGCCGCGGTGCCCATTTTTATACTGCTGCTCAATGCTAGGGTGACGCAGCCGTTTGTGCTGCTGCTCATTTTGTTGTTAGGTGACATTGGTCTGGCAATCGCCGCGACGGTGCTTGGTGCGATGGCGGCGCAGGCGCGCGCCCGGGGCGCTTTGTTTTCGGCCATTGCAGTTCCGGTGTTGCTGCCGTTGTTGGTGGCCTCATCGGCGGCGACAGCGGTTGCACTGGGAGCACCGGGCGAAGCGTGGCCTGCGCTGCAAATCGTCGCGGTTTACGATGTTGTTATGATCGCGGCGGCTTGGATGCTGTTCGACTTTGTGTGGTCAACGTGATTGGCCACCACGAAACTTTGGTTGAAGCAGGTAAGGAGTACTCGTGTTGTTCAATGTCGTTCTTGGAATCTGGATAACAGCGGGCATCGTTATTGGATTTATGATGCCGCCTGCCATTGGCCTGGTGCATTCGACGGTGATGTATTTTCACGTGCCGATGGCGATCGCAATGTTGACCGCTTTTCTCATCGCGGCCTGGCGCGGCATTCAGTGGTTGCGCACGCGCGATCCACGCCACGACGCCGCTTCGCTGGCCTATGCGGAAGTCGGTGCGTTTTTCGGCATCATCGCGACGATGACTGGTTCAATCTGGGCCGGCGCGAACTGGCAAAGCTACTGGAACTGGGACGCGCAGCAGATTGGCATCGTGGGGACATTGCTCACATACGGAGCGCTTTTCGCCTTGCGCAGTGCCGTGGATGATGACGATAAAAAGCGCGATCTGTGGGCGGTCTATGCTATCTTCGGCGTCATCGCCGCGATTTTCCTGACCTATGTGTTTCGCCGCCTGGTGCCGTCACTACATCCCAACGATACGCTGACAAAAAGCGCGCCGGGTTATCGCCTCACGCTGTGGTTCAATGTGTTCGGCTACATCATGTTGTTGGTGCGCGTTGCGGGTCTGCGCGCCCGCTTTGAAACGGCGCGTGAGCGTTTGAAGGAGTTGTCATGGGCTATGTCTTAGTCGTCGCTTTGCTGACGTGGGGCGGCGTTTTCTTTTATATGCTGCGTTTGGAAAAGCTGGCGCGCAGCGTCGAAGCGGATGTGCGCCGCATCGAGCAACAGAGCGCCGTTGCGACGTCGCCCACAAAGACCGACACAGCGCCGCTCGAAACGGCCCCGCGCGAAAAGGAACTCGTCTGAGTTGCTGAGGCGCTTATGCGGCGCGAGGAACCTTCGTGAAGCTGTTACCTGTGGCGTTGAATGTAGTGGGAAAGCGGTGTCTGTTGGTGGGCGGCGGGCGGGTTGCAGAGCGCAAAGCGCGGTCGCTGTTGGAATGTGACGCACAGGTTTATGTCATCTCACCCGAACTCTGCGCTTGCTTCGCGCCTTTGCGCGCCCAAATCGAGTACTCGCAACGCACCTTTCAAAGCGGAGACTGCCACGGTTTTGAGCTCGTTTTCGCCTGCACCAACCGCAAGGAAATTAATGCCGCCGTGGCGGACGAAGCTCGCACCAGTCGCATTTGGTGCAACATCGCCGACGACCCGCAGCGCAGCGACCTGCACACCGTGGCCGCTGTGCGCCGTGGCGACGTGTGCATCGGCATTTCAACCGGCGCGGCAAGCCCTGTGCTGGCGCGGCACGTGAAAGAGGAAATCGCGACAACCATCGGCGAGGAATACGCGCAGTTGCTGCAAATTGTTGGTGCAGCGCGGGATGGTCGCGAAGCGTCATCTCCTCATGAGAGCAGCGGACGCGGCGATGTGTGGCGCACCATTTTGGCGAGCGACGCATTACGCTTGCTGCGCGCCGGTCAAACCGACGAGGCGAAAAAGCTTGTGGCGGATTTGCTAAAATAACCCTTTGCGCCACGATGTTTGTGAGATTCGTCGTATGAGTTGTTAAGTGATCGAACAAAATAAAACAGGTAATTGGTAGGGGCGAGGTCGTCTCGCCCGCTTAGGCATGACATTCAAGGGCGGGAAAACCCCGCCCCTACAAGATGCCGAAAAACTTTTGTCCCATTACTTAACCCGTCGGTGGCAGTTTTATGCAGCTTTTCTTGTTGGGACTCAATCACAAAACGGCGCCGGTCGAAGTGCGGGAGCAACTGGCTTTGTCGCCGTTGCACTTGCCGGGCGCTTTACGCGGCTTGCGCGAGCAGGCCGGTGCGCGCGAGGTCGCCATTCTTTCGACTTGCAACCGCGCCGAGGTTTACGCCGTTGGCGAAGATGACTCCGCACCACGCCTGGAGCGTTTCCTGTCGGAGTTCCACCACGTCGCGCAACCCGCGCTTGGTCGCCATCTCTATCGCAAGGGCAATGCCGATTCGGCGCGTCACTTGTTTCGCGTGGCGAGCGGCGTCGATTCGCTAGTCTTAGGCGAAAGCCAGATTCTGGGCCAGGTCAAAACCGCGCTCGAGGCCGCGCGCAGCAACGGAGCGCTCGGTGGAGTACTCGACGAGCTATTTCGCCGCGCCATTTCCTGCGGCAAGCGCGCACGGGCCGAGACCGAAATCGGACGCGGCGCTTTAAGCGTCGGCTCAGCCGCCGTTGAACTCGCACGACAGATTTTTGGTCCGCTGCAAGGTCGCACCGTGCTGATCCTGGGCGCAGGCAAGATGTCGGAGTTAACGGCGCAACATCTGGTGGCATCAGGCGCACGAAGTGTCATCGTGGCCAATCGCACTTATGAGCGCGCCTGCGAAATCGCTACACTTTTCGGCGAGCGCCACTGCGCACCGGAAAACTCCCTGGCCCGTGCCGTGCGCTGGGACGACTTTCCGCAACATTTAGCCGAAGCCGATATTGTCATATCTTCGACACGCGCTCCGCACCTGGTGCTAACCGCCGAGCAGGTCAATGAAGCAATGCGAACGCGCGCCTCGCGCAAGAAATCGGGGCCGCTGCTGCTCATTGACATCGCCGTGCCGCGCGACATCGACCCCGAAGCTCATCGTCTGGATAACGTTTTTCTGTATGACATCGACGATTTGCAGGGCGTGGTGCAACTGAACCGCGCGCAACGTGGCAACGAGTTGGCGCGCGTGGAAGCCATCGTGGAAGATGAAGTTGCGGCGTGGGAAGGCTGGTATCGCGGACGCGAAGCGCAGCCGCTGATGGCCGCTCTGGCGCGTCACGCTGAAACCGTGCGTGATCGCGAAGTGGAGCAGGCGTTGTCCCAACTATCGCACTTGTCGGAGCGCGAACGCGATGTGGTGCGCGCTCTGGGCCGCAGCATTTCCGGCAAGTTGATGCACGCTCCGCTGCGCTATTTGCGTGAAGCCGGTGCCTCCGGCTCTCCCGATGTCGAAGCGCTACGCCGTGCTTTTGCCTTGAGCGATCAGGCATCGAGTACTCACAACAATGGCGCAGAGGTCGCATCAGCCAATGCGTCGGAGCACACGCCGGGGCGCAACTTAGCGTCCGGGCGCAACGTAGCGCCGGAGGAGAGTGAGGTATGAATCTGCACCTCGCTTTGAAGCCCCTTGAAAATAGCCTCTTGCTGTCTGCTGTAGTTTGCTACCTGCTGTCGTTGCTCTGCCTGTGGGGGCAATTGTTCTTTCACGCAGACGATTCAACGCCGCACATGGAGCGCTTGCACACAACCGCGGGAAAAATAGGCACCTGGCTGTTAGCTGCTGGTGTTGTCTTGCATGGGCTTTCGCTGGTCGGGCAGGGCAGCGCTCTCTTCGGCATTCGCGTTGGTGTGGCCGGACTTTTCGGCTGGGTGCTGGCCACGGCCTACACTCTGTTTGGCCGGCGGCTGGGCCGCAACACACTGGGCGCTTTCGTCACTCCGATTGTGTTGCTGGCCTCGCTTTATTCGCTGACCGCGCGCGACCTGCATCCGCAAGTTCGGCCCGAGGCTCTGGAAACGCAGTGGCAGTTCTTCCATGTGGCCCTGATTCTTCTGGGATATGTATCGCTGGCGTTTGCCTTTGCTGCTTCGCTTACTTATTTGCTGCAAGAGGGCTTGCTCAAGCGCAAGAGTCTGGGTGGTTTGTGGCAGCGCCTGCCGTCGTTGCAGGTGGCTGATGAGCTTATATGCCGCACCACGACATTCGGCCTGGGAATGTTGACGATCGGCCTGTTTATTGGCGTGGTGTGGCAGCAACGCTACCACCCGCAGTATGCGCCGTTGCACGACCCCAAAGCGTTGTTCTCCATCCTGACGTGGGTGCCGTTTGCGCTGTATCTTGTTTCACGCTGGTGGCTGGGATGGCGCGGTCGTCGCACCAATCTTGTCGTGGTTTACGGCTTCGTGCTGCTGGTGATTTCGTTCTTTGGTGCGCCACATGTTCTCACGGGTGTGGCGCGATGAACCACACGAGTACTCGCACCCTGGTGATGGGCACGCGCGGTAGCCCGCTGGCGCTGGCGCAATCGCGACAAGTGGCGCGTGCCCTTGAAACGTCACACAATGGTTTGCAGGTCGAAGAGCGCATCATTCGCACAACGGGCGATAAGCAGCAAGGCCAGCCGCTTCCCGTGATTGGTGGCAAAGGCGTGTTCACACTCGAAATCGAAGCCGCGCTGTTAAGTCGAGAGATCGACTTTGCCGTTCACTCGCTGAAAGATCTGCCGCCGCAACTACCGGACAGATTGTGCATTGGCGCCATTCCGCAGCGCGCTTCAGCGCACGACGTGTGTGTGCTGCATCCGTCGCTGCGTCATTCAGTAGCCGGTGATGGTGCTCAGGACAGCAGTCAATCTTGGCCTTTTCTGCCGCACGGCGCACGCGTCGGCACTTCCAGTTTGAGGCGGCGCGCGCAACTGCTGCATCTGCGTCGTGACCTGAACGTGCAGGACATCCGGGGCAACATCGACACGCGCCTGCGCAAGCTGGAAAGCGATGCTTACGACGCCATCGTTCTGGCTGCGGCGGGACTGGAACGCTTGGAACTCAATGCATCCGGCGAGTACTCGCCGTTGTTCGATCTGGATTCCGATGCCTTCATTGCCGCTCCAGGACAGGGCGCCCTTGCTATTGAAGCGCGCAGCGGTGATGAGGCTGTTCTCGAAATGCTCGGCGCACTGGAGCACCGTGCCACACGCATTGAAGTCGAAGCGGAACGCGCTGTGATGCAGGCTCTTAATGCCGGATGCAGTACGCCGTTGGGAGCGCGCGCCACAGTCGATATACACGACGGGTCGATTTCGTTGCGTGCTGTTGTTCTCACGCCCAATGGCGAGGAGCGCTTCTTCGTTGCCATGACTGGCCAGTTGAGCCAAGCGGAAGAATTGGGCACCAAGGCCGCTGCTGAACTGTTGCAGCGCGGGGCAAATGCGGTGTTGAGTACTCAATGACAAGTGGAATGGTTTACCTTGTCGGCGCCGGGCCGGGCGATGCCGGGCTGATTACCGTGCGCGGACTACAAATTGTGCAGCGCGCCGATGTCGTAGTCTATGATCGCCTCATCGCGAGCGAACTGCTCGATTACTGCCGCGCCGACGCGGAAAAAATTTACGTGGGCAAAGAAGCGGCCCGCCACGCCATGACGCAGGACGAGATCAACGCGCTACTTGTGGCTCGTGGTCAAAGCGGCAAAGTCGTTTGTCGCTTGAAGGGCGGCGACCCCTTTGTATTCGGGCGCGGTGGTGAAGAAGCCTTGTTTTGCCGGGCACACGGCGTTCCCTTCGAGATTGTGCCGGGTGTGACATCCAGCATCGCGGCGCCGGCTTATGCGGGCATTCCCGTGACACAGCGCGAGGTCGCTTCCAGTTTCGCGGTCGTTACCGGTCATACCAAAGACGAGGAAGCGCCGCCTGAGAAGTTACCTGTGGCCGATACGCTGGTGTTCTTGATGGGCGTGCGTGCGCTCGGTCGCATCGTGGCGCAACTGCGCGCGCGCGGTGATGCGCCGTCCACACCGGTGGCATTGGTGCGCTGGGGCACGACAACGCAGCAACAGGTTGTGAGCGGAACGCTGGAAACAATCGAGGACGACGTGGCGCGCGCCGGTTTGAAGCCACCGGCGCTCATTGTGGTGGGCGAAGTTGTGCGTTTGCGTGCGCAGTTGGGCTGGTTCGATGACCCGCAAACGCGTCCACTCTGGGGCAAAACCATTCTTGTCACGCGCGCCCGCGAGCAGGCTTCAAGCCTTGTCGAGCAGTTGCACAATCTCGGCGCCCGCGTCGTTCAGTGCCCGACGATCCGCATCCAAAGTCTCGACGAGTACTCGCAACTGGACGCTGCGTTAGACGAGTTGCCCTCATTTGGGTGGATCGTTTTTACTTCGGCCAACGGCGTTGAACATTTCTGGCAGCGTTTGCGGGCACGTTCTCTGGATGCGCGTGCGCTGGCCAATGCAAAGATAGCAGCCATTGGCCCGGCCACGGCGCAGGCGCTGCAAGAGCGAGGGATCCTCGCGGACTACGTGCCGCCGTCATCTATCTCTGAACAGGTAGCGGATGGCTTGTTGCAGATGGGCGTCACTGGCCAACGCGTCCTCATCGCGCGCGCGCTGGAAGGCCGCGATGTCCTCCAAACGAAGTTGCGCGAGAACGGAGCGGAAGTTGTCGTTGCGCCGTGTTATCGCACTGTGGCAGACGATTCGAATGTCGCTGCCGCACGTGATATGCTGCAAGCGGGCGAAGTTGATTGGGTCACATTCACTTCGTCATCTACGGTGAAGAATTTTGTGCAGGCCATCGGTGCCGACTTTGTTGCGAGTACTCGTGAACAGTTTCGCGTGGCGTGTATCGGCCCCGTCACGGAACAAACGGCGCGTGACTATGCGCTTGCCCCGGACGTTGTGGCGCAGGACGCGACCGTCGAATCCCTGGTAGCGAGCATGAGGAGTGTAGCGCAATGAAAATGACTAAGCCCCATGTAGCCGGTCTCTATGTTTCACAGGGCGGCGTTCCAAAGCATGAAATTATCAACGCCCGTGTCGGGTCGCTGGGCATCGAAGGCGACCGGCAGCGGGATTTGCGCTATCACGGTGGCCCGGAGCGCGCGGTTTGCTTGTATTCGCACGAGTGCATCGAGCGTCTGCGCGCCGAAGGTCATCCCATCGTGCCGGGCAGCATCGGTGAAAACGTTGTGATCTCTGGACTGCAATGGAATGAGCTCATTCCTGGAGTCCGCCTGCGCCTGGGCGATGAAGTAATGGTTGAAATCACGTCTTATACCACGCCGTGCAGCAACATTGCGGCTTCGTTCACAGATGGATACTTCAACCGCATTCACCAGAAAAAGTTTCCCGGCGAAAGCCGATTATATGCGCGTGTGTTGCAGGGTGGTGCGCTTCAACCCGGCGCTGTCGTGACCGTTTTATCGTGACCGTTCGAATAGGTGAGGCTTCAAATGTTTGGTCGACAAGCGGGACAGATCGTCGCAGTGCAGGCCGTTGATATTCACGGCGCGTTGTTTTACGACATCACCTTTGCACTCGATAGCCCTCCGCAACAGGCGCGCACGTCGCGCATTGGAACCGAGTCGGTGTATGAAAATCCGCAGGCAGGCGATGCGGTCTTGTTGCACCTTGTCATGGGCCAGCTCACCAGAGTGGAGAAACGCGAGATCTAAATGGCGACATTTCCTGTACAACGTTTGCGGCGTCTGCGCGCCAACCCGACGCTGCGCCGCATGGTGCGCGAAACACATGTCGCACCGACAGACCTGATCGCGCCGCTGTTTGTGCAACGTGGTGAAGGCGTGCGCACGGCAATCGCCTCGCTGCCGGGGCAGCACCGCTTTTCGCCGGATACCGCAGCGCAGGAAGCGCAGGAATTGTGGCAACTCGGTATTCCAGCCATCATTTTGTTTGGCATCCCGCGCGACGAAGAGAAAACTGCCGATGGCGCAGCGGCCTATGACGCGCAGGGGCCGGTGGCGCAAACCATTCGCCGCATCAAAGATGCTGTGCCGGAGATGTGCGTCATCGCGGATGTATGCGCCTGCGAATACACTGACCACGGCCATTGCGGTATTTTGCACGGCGACACGGTGAGTAACGACGCGACGTTGAAGCTGTTGGCGCGGGCCGCTCTTTGCTACGCACAGGCCGGAGCCGACATCGTGGCTCCTTCGGACATGATGGACGGACGCGTCGGTGCGATTCGCCAGACGCTCGATGGCAACGAGTACTCGCACCTGCCCATTATGAGCTATGCCGCCAAATTTGCCGGTGCGTTCTACGGGCCGTTTCGCGATGCTGCGGGCAGTGCGCCGTCGTTCGGCGACCGGCGCAGCTATCAGATGGACATCGCCAATCGTCGTGAAGCACGGCGCGAAGTGTTAAGCGACGTGGATGAAGGCGCCGACATCATCATGGTGAAACCGGCTCTCTTTTGCCTCGACTTAATTCGCGACGCCAGGGAAGCGTGCGACCTGCCGATTTGCGCTTACAATGTCAGCAGCGAATATGCCATGATTAAAGCGGCGGGGCAAAACGGCTGGATCAACGAAGAGCAACTTGTTGACGAAACTCTGACCAGCATCAAGCGCGCCGGTGCGGATCTCATCATTACTTATCACGCGCGCGAATGGGCACAGCGCCAGTAAGGCCTCGGCTGCCGTTGTTCATGTTGGCGCATGTCATGCGGCCCCACAAGCATTAACAATAAATCTCGTCAATCGTCGCGAATACCGAATGGGCGCGTGATGCGCGCGGCGACCGACTGCGCCATCTCGGGCACGAACTGCACGATGTCCTGACTTTTCTCCTTCAGTTCGTAGCCGATCTCTAACACGGTGGCGCGAGTACTCACCGATTCCGGCTCTTCCATGCGGGGCGCCACGAACGCTGCATTGATGATGCGCACCAGCAGCGACAGCAAAAATACCACATGATATTTCACGATGGTGAGGCCGAGAACTTCGTAGCGGAAGCCTTCGAGATAGAGTGCGATGCGCCCTCCCAGGCACGATGCCAGGGCGAAGCTCGTGCCCGCACAAATTGCGAACAGGGCGGTGATTGTCGAACGCGGAATGTGACGCGCTAATCCGACCATCAGATTCTGATTGGTCAGTTCCATCGCGCAGAAAAACACGCCTGAGAAAAACAGGAACAGGAACAGCACGGCGGTTGAATTCGCTCCGGCTGTCATCCATATCATCGGGATGAAAATGATGGCAAATGAGCCCATGCGAATTACCGGTCGGTTGCCATATTTCTTGATGACGTTGCCCCAGAAACGCGATGTCATCAAAATGCCGATCATCGGCGCGACGTTCAACACGACGCCCATGGTGATGTTGTCGTAGGTGAGAACTTCGCGCATGTGCAGCCAGGCGAACGGGGCAAAGGTGCCGTAGGTAAAAAAGAGCAGCGCCACATAAAGCAGGAAGTTGCGCATCACCGGTTCATGTAGCGGTTCGCGCAGGCTGGCCCAAAACGGCGGCAACGGCGCGACCTCGTCGGGCATTACTTTTTGCGCAACTGCGCTTCACAGGGTGGCTCTTTAACGCCGAAGAAAAGCGCCACATCCATCACACCACACACCGCGGCCAGCGCCAGCAGCACGCCGTAAACCGTGACGGTCGGGTAGTTGTCGGCAATCCAGCCGCTGCCCAGAATGCAGAACAACGCCACAAACGTTCCGACTTGCATCCGCCGCGCCATGAATGTCGGACGTACACGATTTGGAATGAGGTCGGCCATCCACGAGAAAAACGGCGGCGATGTAAAGGCTTGAAAAGCGCTGGAGACAAGCACACACGCCACAACCACATCGAGTACTCGTGTGCTGCCGAAGAAGCCAGGTTGCCTCAGCCAGAAGCTAAGGGGCCCGTCCATATTCTGCGCGATGATTGGAGTCAGCGCTGCCGGAATCCACAGCGAGCGACCGATGATGCCTGATGTCAGCATCTGGCGCTTGCGTTGCCCGGAGCGTTCCACGAGGCGCGCCGAAATGACTTGAAGGAAACTCATCAAGGGCAGAGCCGCCGCGAGAATGCCGAAGACCTGGTCGTTGGCACCGATCTTACGCGCGAACGCGACGTAAACTGCGCCCGCACTCACGTTAAAAAAAGCCGCACCAAAAGCCCATGCCCCAATGACGCGATTCATCGAAATACGCACTTGCTCAGCCGGCAAACGATCGGGCAAAAGAGTGGTGACACTGCCCGCTGCGTGGCGCTGCGACGTGGCATCTCCGGCAGTTGTATTAGCGATTGGACGGGCTTGTTCTTGCATCGGGGAGCGGCACATGAGGATCGTTGTCTTTCTTAAATGATGAGAGGTGCGCGGGCGTAGTATGAGACCGTAGTACCTACGTTGCACCCAAAGTGCCATTCTCGACGCGACGGTGGGCGAGGCACACAGCACAAAAGCGGAAGTGTCTCCGGGACAGCGAGACTCGCCGGCCCACGTCGATTCTTCCGCTTCAGGTAATTTTCTGCGTCACATGGCATGTTACCACGCTGCGACGAGACGTCAACCCGGAATGTGACTTTCAGTGTTCTTTTTAGGACTTACGCAAACTACCTGATTGGTGGGGGCGAGGTTGCCTCGCCCAGGGCGCGAAGACCGCGCCCCTGCAAACCATTGCGATGCTCATGTGTAAGTCCTACTTTTATGAGAGAGTGATCTTTGCTGTGTGAAGTGACTGTTCGCGACGAGCTTAGCGCAGTGTTGCACCAAGTTGCTGTTCGGCGGCGGCCCGGATTTGTGACATGAGCGCTTCGATTTCGGTGTCGGTCAGGGTGCGATCATCAGCGCGGAAAAGCAACGACAGCGCCATGCTCTTGAAACCTTCGGGAACTGGCGAGCCGGTGTAAACATCGAAGGTGCGCACGCTGCGCAGAAGCTCGCCACCCGCTTCACGCAACACGCCTTCGACCGTCGCAGCGGTCTGTTCGGCGCGCAGCACCAGCGCCACATCGCGCTCAATGGCCGGAAAGCGTCCCAGCGGTTGATACTGTTTCAACAGCGCAATGTGCCGCACCAGAGGATCGAAGTCGATAATGCCAATAACGGCACGCCCGGCCAAGTCATAGCGCTGCGCGACATCGGGATGCACTTCACCGAGTACTCCCACGTCCTGGCTGTCAATCGAGAGCCGCGCGCAGCGTCCGGGATGGTAAGGCGCTGCAGTTGCCGCGCGCCACTGCAACGGCGGCACGCCCAGTTCAGAAAGAGTCGCTTCCACGACGGCTTTCAACGAGAAGAAGTCAGCGGGCGGTGCCACCGCATTTTTCTGCCAGTGTGCCTGCTGTGTAGCCGGTTGCAGCAAAGCCATTCCCAGGTGACGGCATTCTCTGGGCAACTGGTCTCCTTCATGCGGTTGATACACTTTGCCCAGTTCGAAAACGCGTGCGCCGCTGCGCGCGTTCTTGGCTAACACGCCAAGCAATGACGGAATCAGCGAAGTGCGCATCTGTGTGTAGTCTTCCGAAATTGGATTGGCGAACTTGACGACTTGCGCCGCAGCGATGCCGGAGCGCTCGACATCAGCGGCGTTTTGCATCGAAAACGTGATGACTTCGGTCAGGCCGCAACGCAGCAGGGCGCTTTTGGCGCGCTCTTCAAGCCGCTGCGACAACGAGCGTCCCGCCATGGCGTTGACCGTTTTCGGTAGTGTTGTCGGTATTTGCTCGTAGCCGTACACGCGCGCCACTTCTTCGATCAAGTCGATTTCGCGCGCGATGTCGCGGCGGAAGGTCGGGACTGTGACATCGAGTACTCCTTCTTCCACAGTCATCACACTTAGCCCAAGGCGCTCCAAAGACTTACTGATGGACTCCGTTTTCAGGCGCAAACCCAGCACGGCATTGCAGCGCGCACTGCGCAGGCGCACCGTCACCGCTGTGATGGGCTGCACGTAGCGGTCGGCGAAGACCGAAGTCACCGTGCCGCCGGCATGTTCTTGCAGCAGGCGTGCGGCGCGGTCGGCGGCGCGGCGCACACCGTTGGGATCGACCCAACGCTCGAAGCGGCGACTGGCCTCGGTGGAAAGCCCCAGAGCACGCGCGCCACGACGCACGCGCAACCCATCGAAGTGCGCCGATTCCAGCAGCACGCGTGTCGTTGATGACGTGACTTCGCTGTGCAATCCGCCCATCACACCGGCGATGCCGATCGGTTTTTCCGTGTCGGCGATGAGCAGAACTTCCGGCGTGAGTACTCGCTCGACGTCGTCCAGAGTGTGCAGCGTTTCGTTCTCAAAAGCCCGGCGCACTACGATGTTGCCCGCGACTTTGTCGGCATCGAAGGCATGGAGCGGCTGCCCGGTTTCGAGCATGACGTAGTTGGTCACATCGACAATATTATTGACCGGGCGCATACCGCATTCGATGAGACGGTGCTGCATCCAATCGGGCGACGGGCCGACCTTCAAGTTCTCAATCAGGCGTGCAAAATAACGTGGACAATCGTTGCTGCTTTGGATGTCCACTGAAAGTGTGGCGCTCGATGAGGTTTCTGCCACGTCTGTTGCCGGGAGGCGCAGTCGCTTGTCGGTCAGGGCGGCGATTTCGCGCGCCAGGCCGGTAGCCGATAACCAGTCGCCGCGATTGTTGGTGACTTCCAGTTCGAAGATGCCGCCTTCACTGCTTTCGACACCGATGCCGGCCATTTCAAAAGCGTGCGCCAGTTCATCGGTCGCGGGCGTGGTGACAAATTCGTTGAGCCAATCCTGAGAGATACGCATGATGGAAATTGTGAGCTTTAAATTTCGAGTTGAGAGTCAATTCAGAATTCAAAACTTGCACTTTAAAACTGTTGAAGGAAGCGCACGTCGTTTTCGTATAGGACGCGCAAGTCGTCCAAATCGAACTTAATCATGGCGAGGCGTTCGATGCCGAAACCAAAAGCGAAGCCAGTGTATCGTTCCGCGTCGTAGCCCACGTTTTCCAGCACTCCGGGATGCACCATGCCACAGCCGCCCAACTCGATCCAGCCGGTGCGTTTGCAAGTCGCGCATCCGCTGCCGTTGCAGAAAATGCAACTGATGTCGAACTCCGCCGAAGGTTCAGTGAATGGAAAGTAGTGCGGTCGAAAGCGAGTACTCAACCCGCCGCCACCGGGCACCGCGTCGAACAACTGTTGCAAAAACGTGGTCAGCGTGCCTTTCAAATCGCCAAAGGTGATGTCGCGGTCGATCAGCAAACCCTCGACCTGATGGAACATGGCCAGGTGCGTGCGGTCGGTCGCTTCGCGGCGATAAACGCGGCCCGGTGCGATGATTTTAATCGGCGGCTGGCGCGATTCCATAGTGCGAATCTGCACGGCGGAAGTCTCCGTGCGCAAAACCACATCGTCCGATATGAAGATGGTGCGCTCGCGCGCCGGATGATCCGGCCCGATGTTGAGCGCATCAAAATTGTAGTAGGCTGTTTCGACTTCGGGCCCTTCCACGACTCCGTAGCCCAACTGCGAAAAGATGCGCACGATGTCATCCATCGTTTGCGTCAGCGGATGCCGCTTTCCAAAGGCCAACGGCGGAGCGGGCAGCGTCACGTCAATGGTTTCAGCAGCGAGTGCAGCGTCGCGTGCGGCTTGCGCCAGTGCGCTTTTGCGTTCGTCCAGTAGAGTTTCAAGACGCGTGCGCGCTTCGTTGACCAGTTGTCCGACGCGGGGCCGCTCTTCGGGCGTGACCGAACCCATGCCGCGCAGCAGGCCGGTCAGTTCGCCCTTTTTACCCAGCAGCGCAATGCGAGCTTCTTCAATCTGTGCCAGCGACGACGCAGAGTTAATTTGTGTCGTGGCGCGCTCTTCCAGTTGGCGTATTTGCTCTTCCATAACGGTATGTGATTTTTGTCAGGTCATTAACTGCGGAGCGCGTGGCAGTTTAGCACCGGGTTCATTCCGAAGCCAACTTTGCCCGGCGTGCGATGCGTTTTGAAACATAGCGGCTGCCGTCCAGGTAAAAACGTAACGGCCAATCCGCGGCGCGCGTGATGCCGATGCGCGTTGTCGTTACAGCCGGTGCGAGTACTCGATGCGTTTCTTCAATATCGGGATTGCACCCGATGAACAACGGTGAGGCCACATCGCAAATATCGACGCCATCCAGTGTCAGGTCAATGCTCATCGCGACACACAGTTTCGACGGGCCGCTCGTGAGATTGATGTCGCGTTGGGTGTTGCGGTAGTGGCGCATCACGTCGAGTCCCAGCGTGGGCTCGATGGCGCGCACCAGGACGGCTTCGGCAACGCCCTTCTGCCGGCACACCGCGTTGAAGCACATGTAGCTGCCGTAAATGCGATAAACGTAAGCCATGCCCGGCTCGCCCCACATCGAGCGATTTCGCGGTGTTTCTCGCAGGTAGGCGTGACACGCCGGGTCGTCGCTGAGATACGCTTCGGTTTCAACGATGATACCGGCGCACAAACCGCGCTCCGTTTTGCGAACCAGGTAGTGGCCAAGCAGCCCTTGAGCGACTTGCGTCGTGGGTTCGATATAGAAGCTGCGCGGTAGCGGAGAAAACGGCAAGGTCACGCCGGTCTGAGTACTCAATGTGCTGGTGCGAGCGCTGTTCCCGCTGTTGCGCCGCCAACGCCAGGTGCTGCACCGACGCCATGTGCTGCACCGACTCCGGGTACTGCACCGACGGCAGGCGCGGCATCGGCGGCATGATGCGCTTCGGGCAGGAAGTAAAAGAGAATTCCGAGAATCGCGTACAGACAAAGCAACTGCACGCCTTCAAGCCAGTTGCTTTCTCCGTCCTGGCTGATTTGTCCCACAATGAAAACCGCGCCGACGACCGCCACGACCTCGGGAATGGTGAATTCGAGATTCATAGGTCGCCCGAACAGGTAAGACGCGAAAATGAGCACCGGCGCGACGAAGAGCGCAATTTGCAAGCTGGAGCCGACTGCAATGCCTAGCGCCAGATCCATTTTGTTGCGCATCGCCATTAAAACGGCGGAAGAGTGCTCCGCCGCATTGCCGATGATTGCGACAACAATGACACCGACAAAAACTTCGGTCAGTCCCAGGCTGGCTCGCGCATTCTCCACTGCGCCCACTAAAAACTCGGAGATAAGCGCCACAAACATGGTGGCTACCAGCAGAACAGCAACCGACTTGCGGCGTGACCATTGTTCGTGATGTGCGGCGTCGGCCTCATCGGCCACGCCTTCACAGCCACCAATAAACAGCTCTTTATGCGTTTTCAACGAGAAATAGAGCGAGGCACCGTAAGTTAGAAAGAGCACAACCGCAATCGCCACCGACATGTCCTGTTCTTTGGCTTGCCAGCGAGCATCAGTTGGGGCTGCGACGATGTGAAAAATGGTGGGAATGACGAGCGCTACAGCGGCCAGCGCCAGAGCGGTGGTGGATACACTGGCCGCCGTGCGATTGAACGTCTGTTCGCGATACTTCGAACCGCCTGCCACGAACGACAGCCCTAACACCAACAACACATTGCCGATGATGGAGCCGGTGATGGACGCTTTCACCACGCCGGTGAGGCCTTTGGAGAGGGCCATCAGCGCGATGATCAATTCGGCGGCGTTGCCAAAGGTCGCGTTGAGCAATCCGCCGATGCCCTGGCCGACCTGGTCTGCCAGGTGTTCCGTGGCGCGCCCCATCCAGCCGGCAAGGGGAATGATGGCGAGGCACGATGTAATGAACAGTGCCGTGTCGTTGCGCAGGCCCGGCACAAAGCGCAACGCGATGGAAATGGGAACGAAAATCAGCAGCCAATCGAGCGAGGGGCGCAGCCGGAAACCGGGCTTTGCAACAGGGGAGTTATCATTCATCGCGGCTAATTATGACAGGATAGCCCGGCCGCGACGAGACCTTAGCGCTCTTTGGACGCACTCTCATTCTGAAAGCGGGCCGTGATGACAAAGTCGATGCCGCCGCGAATATTGAAGTGTCCCGTGACGGTGAGCCATTTCGGTTGGCACGCCGCGACCATGTCGTTCATGATGATGTTGGTCACATCTTCATGAAAATGCCCTTCGTCGCGAAAGCTCCACAGATACTGCTTCAGGGACTTCGACTCCAGGCACAACTGCGCCGGCGAGTACTCAACCGCAATACGCGCAAAGTCGGGCTGTCCCGTCATGGGGCAATTGGTTGTGAATTCACGCGTCTCGAAACGAATGGTGTAGTCGTTGTTCGGGTGCGGGTTAGGAAAGGTTTCGATGGTTTTTGTTGGACGAAGAGGCATGGTGAGTACTCGGAAGCGAATTCAAGTTTTGAGTATAGAATGCTGGGCGCGTATGTGTCAGCAGGCGTTTAGTTTCAGATTGCAGCTAAATGGGAAGTCACGCGCGGGCGCTATCGAGGCGACGCAGGCGGCGCACTTCGGGCCATTTCAACGCGGTGGCTCCCACCACAATCAAGGTGCCGATGCCGCCACCAACCACCGACATAACCGGCCCCAGGAACTTGGCCGCGACACCCGATTCAAAGCCGCCCAACTCGTTGGAGCTGCCGATGAATACGCTGTTCACAGCGGCGACGCGGCCTCGCATGTTGTCGGGCGTGAGAACTTGAACCAGAGTGTGGCGCACCACGACGCTGATGTTGTCAAACATGCCGGTCAGAAACAGCATCGCCAGAGAAAACCAGAAGTTGCGCGACAGCCCAAAGGCAATCGTCGCGAGGCCAAAGCCGGCAACAGCCCACAGCAGCGCCCGCCCGGCGCGACGCATCGGTGGCAGGTGCGCCAGCGTTAATCCCATGAGCAGCGCACCCACAGCCGGAGCGGCGCGCAGCCATCCGAGTTCGGCGGCTCCGACATGCAAAATGTCACGCGCGTAAATCGGCAGCAGCATGACGGCGCCGCCCAGCAGAACCGCAAACATATCAAGCGTCAGCGTCGCCAATATCAAGTTGGAACTGCGCACAAAACGCAGCCCCGCGATAAGGCTTTCCCACGACAATCCTTCTTCGTTGCGCACGATTTCGCGCGGGCGCACCGGAAGCAGGAATCCAATAAAGAGCAGGGTGCCAAGAGCTTGCAGAAGGTAAATCGTTACATAACTGTGTGTGGCTGCGATGAGCATTCCACCGAGTGCCGGTCCCATCATAGAAGCGGTTTGCCAGCGGCTCGAATTCCAGGTCACGGCATTAGCCAGCAAGTCATCGGGCACCAGTTGCGGCAGCATCGCACCCAACGCCGGGCCGCGAAAAGAATTGGCCACGCCGAGCGCAAAAAGGCACGCATAAACCCACGAAATAGGAGCGTGCGTGTACGAAATGCCGGCCAGTGCAATTGAACCCACCGCACTGATAGCCAGTGTCAAAAGGACAACGCGACGGCGGTCGAAGCGATCGGCCACGTGACCGGCGGGCAGCGCAAAGAAGATGACCGGCAATGCCAGCACAAGACCCACATAGCCAAGAGCCAGTGCGGCATCACGCGAGCCGCGCACCTGTCCCACACGTTCGCTAATCTCCCATGCCACAGCTACGTCCAGCATCTGAGCCGTCATTGCAGCGATAAACGATCCTATGGCATAAAAGCGATAGTCGCGAATGCGCAGCGCAGCATAAGGATCATGCGAACGCGCGCTCACATCTGAATCGGAGGTGTCGATTTGATGCGTTACATCGGCGACATCGGCTGAAGCGCCGGTTGGCCGTTCGTCATCAGGCGCGTCCGAGAATTCAGCGTGCGCGATCTCGTCTGTCGAAGGTAGTGAATGGCGGGGTGGAGTACTCGACGAATCGGTCATGAAACAAAATCGAACGTAAAATTACACAAACTTAAGGAATTACTAAGCCGGTAACGCACCACTCTCACGCAGTTGCTGCGAAATCAGCACCGTGGCCTTGCTGCGATTGAGCGTGTAAAAGTGTAGGCCGGCCACACCGTTTTTGATGAGGTCTTCGCACTGCATGCGGGCGTGTTCAACGCCGGCGGCGTGAACAGCCATCGGGTCGGATTCGAGACTCTCCAGCTTAAGTAGTAGCGGATGCGGAATCTTAGCTCCGCACATCATAACGAAACGTTTGATTTGTGCCACGCTGAGAATCGGCATAATACCGGCGACGAGCGGCACTTGTATGCCCATCCTGTGCGCTTCATCGCGCCAGCGATAAAAGTCATCATTATCAAAGAACAACTGCGTGATAACGAACTGACCGCCATTATCGACCTTGAGTTTCAGGTATTCAAGGTCACGCGTTTTGTTGAGCGCCTGCGGATGACCTTCGGGATAACCGGCCACTCCCACGCAAAAGTCGTGATGGCCGCGCACGAAGCGCACCAGGTCGCTGCCGTAACCGAAGCCACCATCGGGAGCCTGATAAGAAGCCTGACCCGGCGGTGGATCGCCGCGCAGCGCGAGCACGTTGCGAATGCCTTTATCCCACAGGCAGTTCAGGTTCTCGCTCATCTGGTCTGCCGTGTGGCCAACACAGGTGAGGTGCGCCATAGCGGGAAAACCAAGTTCGTTTTGCACGCGCGCTGTGAGGTCGAGAGTGGGCTGTGTGCCGCCACCGGTGCGCGTGATCGAAACAAAATCGGGCTTCAGAGGGCGTAGTTCATCAACCGCGCCCATGAGCTGTTTTTCTCCGGCCTCATCTCTGGGCGGGAAAAACTCGAATGAAATCAACGGACGCTTGCTGGCGAACAGCTCATCAATGCGCATAGTGAGTACTCAGTAACTTGTAAATTGCAGGCGAAAACAGATGACAGAACAACGTAGGCCACGCATCATAGGCAATGCAATACACCGGATGTGGCGTAATCTATTCTAACGGTAGGCGAGCAAGAGGGGCAATGTCTCAGTAAATTCTGGAAGTGCAAGTTCCTTGCGACTGGAGCTATAGCTGGCACTTGGTGAGTGAAGCGGCAGTTATTGCCCTTGCTGCGCCTCCTGAATGGAATTGTAAACATGCCGCACATTGTCCATCATCTCTAAACTCGGGACTTGCCCTTGCCCTGCACCGGGCCAGGATGAATTGCCCCAGGCACTGGAAGCACTTGAAGAACCTAAAGTAATGGTGCCACTTCCATCCGACTTCTCATTGAGTGTCAATTCGGTCAGAGTGCGCAAGTTTATAGATTGAATTTTACGACCGAACAACTCAGAAACGATAATGATTCGTTGGTTCGTGACAGCGTATGCAGTTTTATCTCGACTCTTCGCATCAACAATGAAGCGACCAAAGATGATATATAATCCCACCAAAACAAAAGGAATGCCCCACAATTTGAAGAAAACAGGCGCACCCGTTGAAAGGACGCCGACCTCCCAGAAAATTGCGAACCCACCCCACATCAAGCTGAAAGGGATAAGAAATGCATCTGATGAACGAAATCTGATGCCACTCTGAGGCTTTCCACTCCATAAGAGTTTTTCACATGGCTTTAGCTCGGACTGAATTGCAGGAATGATTATCCCGGTGCTTTGCCACATATCTTTCACTTTGACTGATGCGCTTACGGCATGCCACCACGCTGCATGCAGCAAGACAACTACAACATTCAGCGGGCATTATTTTCGTCATAGCCTGGTTCGTGGATGGCGTTCCAGTCGGGTGCTGGCTCGCTTGGTGCGGCGCGCGATGAGCCGCGATTATCGCCAAGTCTCTCCGCCAGGGGTGCGCGCCGTGCCGCGTTGACCAGACTGCCGCGCAAAGCCATGCCTTCGTCGGGTGCGCGACGTTCGCTATGCACGCTCCACTGATAGGCCGCGACAATATCGGCTTTGCCTTTGACCTGCAATTCCATCGATTCCAGCGTGCGTGCGATGGCAAAAGGCAAACGCGAAAAGGTGCGCTCCGAAATCATGACGGTGCGCGGCTCGGCGGCGGCTTGCAGACGCTGCGCCAGGTTGACGGCATCGCCCAGCACGGTGCGTTCGCGACGTTCCGGCACACCCAGGTTGGCCACAGCCACAATGCCCGTATTCAGCCCGACGCGCACCTGCACCGATTGCTCCATGTACTCGTTGACGCGCACCGCGCGTGTTTCGCGCACCATCTTCTGCGAGGCCGTCATCGCCTCGACCGGGTTTTCGAAAATGGCCAGCATGGCGTCGCCGATAAACTTATCGACCCAGCCGCCGTGCGAGCGCACAATATCGTGCAGGCGCGCAAAATGGTCGTTGAGAAACGTCGCGACTTCCGAGGGATGGAGACGTTCGCTCAGGCGTGTGAAACCGACCAGATCGCAAAAACAGATCGTCAACTCTTCGCGGCGGTCGGCCACGACGGTGCCGCCTTTTTCAATGGTGACTTCGAACTCGTGCCAGGTGCGGTCGCCCAGGTAGCCGCGCGCCAGAGTCGTGAGTTGCCCCAGACGGCGCCGGTCGTCCAGCAGGTTTTCCAGTTCGCGTGAGCGCGCGCGCAAGGCGAGTTTTTGCCCTTCAAGGCTTTCCAGAAAACGCGTGTTCAAGCGCGAGTGCCACGACAGAGTAAGATCATCGGCGGCGCGGCGCACGCTGCTGCGGCGATCTTCGAGCGGCTTGATGCCCAGCAAAGCACCCAGACGACGCAATGTGTCTTCCAACACATGCGGACGTGCGGTGAGGTAACCTTCGTAGTAGCGGCTGGACGCGTCCGATTCTTCGAGATGTCCGGCTTCAATGGCAAATAGTGCCGCTTTGAAATAAGGGCTATCCACCACGAGGGTGCGTTCGCGCGTCAATGTGGTGCCGGGCGTGAGAGGAACCGCGGTTATGCCTTCGGTCGCGGGAAACAGCTCATCCTGCACGCCGAAAATCCAGATGTCGGCCTGTTTCGCCAGATTCTTGTAATGCTCGATGTCTTTCAGCGCGGCGGAGAAAAAGCCTTCCATGACGAAGATGCGGGCACGCTTCGAGTACTCGGATGCGTTGTCCGCACTCGCGTCGGCGTTGTCCGCGCTCGCGTTGGCGCTTACTGTGTCGGGTGCCTCGCGCAGGCTGCTGACGTGCGGCATGACTTCCAACTCGCGGCGCACCAGGATAATCGAGTCTTCCAGGAACAGGTTCATTCCCGGCTCTTCGTCCCATTCGGCGGCCTCGACCTGGGCCGCGCGCTCGGCGATGTCGAACAACTGAAAAGTGTCGAGCAAAAGCGCCGTGCTGCCGGAGCCGGGGCCATTGTGACCGACACCACTGGCGGCTTCCTTTATAGTCGCTGCCGCAGCCGGTGCGCTGGAAGGTGGATTGGAAGACGTGTTCTGAGTACTCGGAATCATAACGAACTATGCTGCGAACCGGATGAAACACGAACGAGAAACGAATCGCTGCGCTTGCGCCAAGACGTTTATTTTGATAAATTCCTACGTCTGGAATGCGCGTTTCTTGTCACAGATGGCCGGGCTTTCGCATATCTGAAAATGTTTAAGACAACGATTGATTTGCCTCTTGCAAGTTAATCGCCGTCTGCAAAGAAATCTCAATTGGTACCCCATGATACACGTCACGTTTCCCGATGGCTCCGTCAAAGAGTATGAAGACGGCATCGCTCCGCAGGAAGTTGCGCGGCGCATCGGCGCGCGTCTCGCCCAAGCTGCCCTGGCTGCGCAAGTCGACGGCCAACCGTGGGACTTGAAGCGCCCATTGCCCGGCGATTGCACCCTGAAAATTCTGACGTGGAACGACCCCGAAGGTCGCGAAGTGTATCGCCATTCGAGTACTCATCTTATGGCCCAGGCCGTGCAGGCGCTGTGGCCCGAAGCCAAGCTCACTGTTGGCCCGCCGCTGGCCGACCGCTTTTACTATGACATCGACATGCCTCCAATTCGTGAGGAAGATTTCGCGCGCATCGAAGCGAAGATGCAGGAACTGTCGTCCGCCAACTTAGACATCGTTCGCGAAGAAGTGTCGCGCGAAGAAGCGCACCAACTTTTCGAAAGCATGGGCGAGCCGTACAAACTGGAGATCCTGCAAGAGATTCCGGCTGATGAAAAAGTAACGTTGTATCGTCAGGGCGATTTTGTCGATTTGTGCCGTGGCCCGCACGTGCCGACGACCGGCGCTCTTAAGGCCTTCAAAATTCTTTCCGTGGCCGGTGCCTACTGGCGCGGCGATGCCGACAACAAGCAGTTGCAGCGTCTTTACGGCACGAGTTTCCCATCGCAAAAGGAACTCGACGAGTTTTTGCAGCGCCTCGAAGAAGCCAAAGCGCGCGACCATCGCAAGCTGGGCCGCGAGTTGGGACTGTTCATGTTCTCCAACGATGTCGGGCCGGGCCTGCCGTTGTGGCTGCCCAACGGCGCCATCTTGCGCGATACACTGGAAACATTCCTCAAACGCGAGCAGCAAAAGCGTGGCTATTTGCCGATTGTAACGCCGCACATCGGGCGCAAGAAACTGTATGAAACGAGCGGCCACTGGGCGACCTACAAAGATTCGATGTTTCCTCTGATGCAGGGTGAGGACGAAGGCGAACAGTTTGTCTTGAAGCCGATGAACTGCCCACATCACATCCAGGTGTATAAGAACGACATGCGCTCTTATCGCGATCTGCCGATGCGCCTGGCGGAGTTCGGTAGCGTTTATCGCTACGAGCAAAGCGGCGAGTTGAATGGCCTGACGCGCGTGCGTTCGTTTACGGTCGATGACTCCCATCTTTTCGTCACGCCCGAGCAGTTGGATGAAGAGTTTCGCAAAGTCGTGGAACTGATTCTCTTTGTCTTCGACAAGCTGGAGTTGCGCGACTACTCGGCTCGTGTCGGGCTGCGCGACCCGGATAAGTTCATCGGTGAGCTTGACGTATGGGAAAAAGCCGAAAACGCCATCATCACGGCAGCGCGCGAACTGGGTCTCAAGCACACCATCGAACAAGGCGAGGCAGCGTTCTACGGGCCGAAGCTGGATTTCCTCTTCCGCGACGTGCTGGGCCGCCAGTGGCAGTTGGGCACGGTGCAGGTCGATTATAATCTGCCCGAGCGCTTCGAACTGGAATACACCGGAGCCGATGGCAAGCCGCATCGTCCGGTGATGATTCACCGCGCGCCGTTTGGCAGCATGGAGCGTTTCGTCGGCTTGCTGATTGAACACTACAATGGCGCTTTTCCATTGTGGCTGGCTCCGGTGCAGGTCATGGTTCTGCCGATTGCCGACCGGCACAACGAGTACTCGCAGACTGTCGCACAAGAGCTGCGCGACGCGGGTTTCCGTGTGGAAGTGAATACCAACAACGAGAAAGTTGGTGCCAAGATCGCCGTGGCTGAAACGCAGAAGATTCCTTATATGGCCGTTGTCGGCGACCGCGAAGCCGAAGCGAGTGGAGTATCATTGCGCGCGCGTGGTCGCCGCGATGTGGGCACAATGTCGCGCGCGGCACTGTTGGAAATGTTGCGCGACGAAGCCGGTGGCGGCGAAAAAGGTTGACAACAACCATGTAAATTTGGTCTGATTAAGGCATAATGTAACTGTTTGGGCGCTGAGTGCTTTTCGAGTACTCGTAAATTACAGCGTCCGTTGATATTTCGTAGAGGTGATTTGTATAGGACTTCGGCCGAAAAATAGGCAGCCGTTTCGCGACCCGCGCCGCGACCAGACAATGATTAACGAACGCATCCGCTTTCCGCAGGTGCGTGTCATTGACGATCAGAATGCGCAGCTTGGTGTTTTGAATACCCGTGACGCACTCGATATAGCGCGTGACCGCGACCTGGACTTGATTGTCGTAGCGCCGCAGGCTCAGCCGCCGGTCTGCCGCATTATGGACTACGGCAAATTCAAGTATGAAAAGAGCAAGCGCGAGAAAGAAGCTCACAAGAAGAGCGCGTCCACCGAAATGAAGATGGTGCGGCTCAAGCCTGTGACCAGCGAGCATGACCGTGACGTTCTCATCCGCCACTGCGAGCGTTTTTTGCGGCTTGGCCACAAGGTTCGTGTTATCTGCCGTTTTCAGGGACGCCAGAACGCACACCCGGAAATTGGTCGGGAACAACTGGAAAAAGTAAGCACCTCTCTGGTTGATGTGGCGACTATTGAAGGCCCCATCATCAAAGTGGGGCGTGACATGAATATGAACCTGGCGCCTAAACCAGGTCTCAAGCCGCTGCCGAAACCTGTCAAGGATGACGGCAAGCAGGCCAAGGGCGCACCGGAAGAACACGACGAAGACGCCGAGTTCGAGGCCCTGCAGCAGCGCATGGTTGAGGATGAGCACGGTGAAGCGGACGCCGACGATGTGCTGGATGCGTCCGGCGACATTGCCAACGATGCTGACCAGGCCGACGAAGTCGACGCACATGGCGCGAGCAACGGCGTTCACAGCGATGCAAGCGAGCCGGAAGCCCAGAGCGTGCCGAACTCGTAACACTCGACAGGCCGCAACCAGTCAGTCCTACAGTACCGGCACTCCACAGGCCTGGCACCGGCGCCTGGCAGCGACGACCTGGCATTGGTGCTTGGCAGTGGCTACCGGGTACGTTATACTGTCGCGGCTTCAAAAACGCGACCTGAGGTTGCGTTCGTCTCGTGAAGGCTAAACTTCACGAGCAGAAATACGGAGACATTTCGATGAGCAAGATGAAAACACGCAAGGCGGCAGCCAAGCGCATGACCCTTACCGGTAGCGGCAAAATCAAGCGTCGCCGGGCCGGCCTCACGCACTTGCAGACCAAGCGCAGCAGCCGCACGCAAACGCGTAACAACGACGCGGCACAGAGCGTCTCCAAAAGCGACTATAAGTCGGCGCGTCGCATGCTGGGCCAGTAAAGGCTCAGTTGCGCAGCGTTGGCGCAGAAAACAAGGCGCAACGAGTACTCGATGTCCACTCGTTATGCCACGGATGCCCGGCAGGTTTAAGAGGCGTGTGGCCCACCTGACCGGCAAGAGAGGGAGACTAAAATGGCACGCGTAAAACGCGGCACTACGGCTTCGGCCAAGCACAAGAAGATTAAGGATTTAGCCAAGGGCTACTACGGAGCCAAGCATCGCTGGTTCCGCACCGCGAACGAAGCGGTCATGCACGCCGGTCAATATGCGTATCGCGACCGTCGCAACAAGCGCCGCGACCTGCGCCGTTTGTGGATCGCACGTATCAATGCCGCGGCCCGCGTCAATGGCATGTCCTATTCGACATTCATCAACGGCCTGTTGCGCGCCGGTGTGGAAATCGACCGTAAGGTACTTTCCGAACTGGCTGTCAACGATGCGGTTGCCTTCGGCAAGATCGTCGATGTTGCAAGAGCGGCTCAGGCCGACGCCGGAGCAACTGACGCCGGAGCAACCCACGCTGCCACAACGACCGCCGCATAAGCGAGCCGGGCAACACCCAAGACAAAAAAGCCGCCGTGTTTTGAAAACACGGCGGCTTTTTTGTCCTATGTGCGTGGTTTACAACAGGTGGTTTATGAAGCGTCATAACACTCAACACGAACCTGCATCGGCCATCATTTCATCGCGGCAACATTCATTGTGCAGGCTGGTGCGCTCGTTGCACTCGGCCAAAGGACGGCGCGAGCAGGGATTGTTCCTCATCGAAGGCGCCAATTCCGTGGGTGCGGCTTTGCGCGCGCAGTGGCCGCTGCAACGAGTACTTGTGGCGGATGATGCCGCCGGTGCGCAATGGAGTCACAAGGCACACGCCGCGCAGATTCCAGTTCAAACCGTGACGGCACATCTCATGGAATATATGAGCGAGGCGCAAACACCGACCGATGTGCTCGCATTAGCGGCACTGCCGCAGACCAATTTCGATGCAGCAGCCTCTCCGCGCGACCGCGCTCATCGCGACCGTGCTCATCTTGTGCTGGCGCTGGATGGCGTGGGCGATCCCGGTAATGTGGGGACACTTTTGCGCACCGCCGATGTCGCCGGCGTGACGCAATGCGTTCTCAGCCCTGAAAGTGCGGACGCTTACGGCCCAAAAGCGGTGCGCGCATCAGCGGGCAGCATTTTTCATCTTCAAGTGACATCGAGTACTCAGCAGGCCATGTTGCAGGAATTGCACATGGCGGATTTGCCCCTGGTAACGGCTGTGGCGCATGGTGGCGAGAATTGCTTCGGCTTTAAGTGGCCACGACGTTGCTGTCTCGTTCTGGGGCACGAAACGCGTGGTGTTTCGGCCATGTTGGATGATGCGGCGGCGCATCGTGTGACGATTCCCAACTATGGCCGGGCTGAATCGCTCAATGTGGCGGCTGCCGGCGCGGTTCTGCTTTTCGCCTGGCGGCAACGTGTAGAAGGATAATCGCTTCGGGTGCGTGACCGCAGTATTCGTGCAGGCGCAGGTTCAAGGGTGACAAAGGCTATATTATGTTTTACAATTTGCACCGAAGTTGCAAGTTGCACCGAAGTTGCAAGCCGTTCCCGGCGGCTGTTGCGGACGTTACACATTTCATGCGCTCGCTGCGCCACACGCGGCATACCAATGTCGTCGCAGGACAGGCCCATCCGTCATTATCTTTAGTTGTGTATTTGGTTGACGCCGTTGCCACACTGGCGCAGCACCAGCAGTTCGTGCTGCGTCCGCAACCGACTTGTGCCGGGAGCCAGTGCTGAACGTGGCCACAATGAACAACAAGAGCACTAAAAACCAGTCACGAAATCAGGCTCTTGAAGTGTTAATAATCGGCGCCCCCACGCCGCAGGCCGATCCGATACTCCGTGAGTTGCATCGCGCCAAGTATGATGTCACACCGCACTACGTCAACTCAATTGAGCTTTTGAACAGCGCTCTGGTCGAGGGACAGTTTGATATTGTTCTATTCGAAGCCATGCAAAGCGCGTTGAGCCCGGATGAGGCGCTACAAACGTTGCGCGCGAGCGGCATAGACATTCCGTGCATTGTGGTCGCAGAAGAAATTGATGTTGAAACGGCGGTCGGCCTGATGCGGCAAGGCGCCGGCGATTGCATCGCGCGCCACGACTTGCAGCGGCTGGCACCGGCTGTCGAGCGAGAAATGAGAGAAGCCGCAGTGCGCCGTAACATTGCCCGAGAACGTAACACCATTGAAGCAGAAGAAAGCGCCGAGCAAAACGCAAGACAAGGCACTTCCGGCGCTTCCGGCATACAGGGCGTGCAAGGGCATAACGTGACGAGCACAGATGTGGCGGGCACCAATGTGGCGAGCGCCGACGTGGTGGATGAATTGCGCGCATCACAAGAGGCAATGCCTCTCATAATGGAGGCTCATCCCGCGGCACCGCAGCCCGCACCAGGCACAATGAAATTCGTGCCGGAGCAAGATACGGCGGAACCTGCTTCGCAGGGCGCACAAGGCTCGCATGAAGCGCCGGCGGCACTGGCCTCATTGGTGCAGGCGATTTCCGCGCAGAGCGACCCGGCGGCGATTGTTCATGCGTTGTCGGTGCACCTGAAGCCGCTGCTGCCCTTTGATTCGGTTGGTGTGTCTCTCTTAGCGGGAGGTCGCTTGCGCCACGGCGGGCGGCTGCACCACATGAATCGCTCGCAAGCCCACGAGTCGAGTACTCAGAACATAAACAACGCGACCAACGAGACGTCTCGGAGCGAGTCCGCCGCCGTGTCTTCCCCAGTCGGCAATGAACATGACTCGGCAACGATTACGATGTGGGCTTCGGGTGGAGCGGCTTCGGGTGGAGCGGCTTCGGGTGGAGCGGCTTCCGGTGCAGCGGCGTCGGACGTGCCGCAGGCAGCGGTGCGCTGGTCGCTGGAGGTGCCGTTACAAGCGCGGGGCCACGCATTGGGAACGTTGCATTTCGTGGCGTCACGTGTGGCGGCGTTCTCGCCCGAGCAGGAGCAGTTGGCCCATGCCATCGCGGCTCATGTCGCCCTGGCCATGCAGCAATCGCAGCGCTTGCGGCAGGCGCACGAGTTGGAAGAGAAGTATCGTCTCTTGTTCAGCAATCTCGATGTCATCGTTTGGGAAGTCGATCCGGTCACGCTGCGCTTTACTTTTGTGAATGCGCGCGCGAAGCAGTGGTTTGGTTATCCTGTCGAGCGCTGGACGCAAGAGGACGATTTCTGGTCGGTGCTGGTGCATCCCGACGACCGCGAACGAGTACTCGAAACCTTGCGCCGCCTGGCATGTGAGGGCGGCGACAGTTGCCTGGAGTATCAGGTGGTGACGGCCAGCGGCGATGTGCTGCACCTGAGAAACCTCATTAACGCCGAGGTGCAGGACGAGCAGGCCACGCGCATGGACGGCATGATGCTCGACATCACTGAGCAGAAGCACTCTGAGGCGGCCCTGCTGCAAAGCAACGCCGTGCTCAAAGCGACGCAGGAAGCGGCTGCCGACGGTATTTTCCTGGTGGACGATCACGGACAGGTGGTCAGCTTCAATCAGCGCTTTATCGAGATGTGGCGTGTGCCGCGCGACATGATCGACAGCCTGCAAGAAAAGCAGCAATTGATGGCCTTCGTGCTGTCGAACTTGAAAGACCCGGACGAGTTTATCGACAAGTTGAGCTTCGTCTATGACCATCCTCACGCCACGACGCACGACGAAATTTATCTCAACGATGGCCGTGTTTTTTCGCGCCACGCCGCGCCCGCGCTCTCGCCCGAAGGCAAAACTTACGGCTGGGTGTGGAGTTTTAGCGACATCACCGAAGCCAAGCGCTATGAGTTGGAGTTAGCGCGCCAAGCCTCGCACGACAGCCTGACGAACTTGCCGAACCGTTTGCTGTTCATGGATCGCTTGAAGCGCGCCTTGTCGCGTTCGTCCTATGGTAAGCAGCACATGATGGCGCTGCTCTTTGTTGACCTCGACCGATTCAAAGTCATCAACGATTCGCTGGGTCACGAGCAGGGCGACCGCATGTTGATAGAACTGGCGCAACGCCTGCGCGCCTGCATCCGTCCCGGCGACACGGCGGCGCGTTTCGGCGGCGATGAATTCACCATTTTGCTCGAAGATATTTCCAGCGTCAACGAAGCCACGCGCGTGGCCGAACGTGTTGAGGATTATCTCCAAACGCCGTTTGCTCTGGGTGGACATGAAATCTTTTCCACCGCGAGCATCGGCATTGTCATCAGCACCGGCGCGGAAGATCGTGCTGAAGTTTTGCTGCGTCACGCTGATGTGGCGATGTATCGTGCCAAGAGTCGCGGCGGCGGACAGTATGAAGTCTTCGATTCAAAAATGAACTCGCAGGCGCTCGACCGTTTGCAACTCGAAATCGACTTGCGCCAGGCGTTGCGTCGCAAGCAGATGCGGGTCTATTATCAGCCGCAGGTCGAGGCCCGCAGCGGCCAGATCACCGGCTTTGAAGCGCTGTTGCGCTGGTATCATCCACTGCGCGGCATCATTTCGCCGGTGGAATTCATACCGATCTCCGAAGAAACCGGCATGATATTTTCGCTGGGGCATTGGGTGCTGCGCGAGGCCTGTCAGCAGGCGCGCAAGTGGCAAACCGAAGTGCCGCGCACGCCACCGTTGGAGATCAGCGTTAACCTGTCGGCCAAGCAGTTTCAGCAGCCCGGCCTGGCGGACGACGTGGCCCGAGTACTCAAGGAAACGCAACTCGACCCGCGCACGCTGATGCTGGAGATTACCGAAAGTACCGTGATGGAAGACGAAGTGCAGACCATGTCGCAATTGGAAGCGCTCAAGAAGCTGGGTGTGCAACTGGCCATCGACGACTTCGGCACCGGCTATTCCAGCCTGTCCTACCTGGAGCGTTTCGCCATCAACACGTTGAAGATCGACCGCACGTTTGTCAACCGCATCGGTGAGCGCGGCGAAAACACCGCCATTGTGCGCGCCGTGAGTACTCTGGGGCAAGGCCTGGGCGTGCATGTCACCGCCGAAGGTGTGGAAACCGCCGCGCAGATGACGCAACTGCGCGCTCTGGGCTGCCACACCGGACAGGGCTACTTCTTCGCCAAACCGCTGCCCGCCGACGAAGCGACCGACCTGCTCATCAAAGACCCCACCTGGTAGCTGCTTTGCGCCGCAACAACCCGGCAGGCACAAGCCCGTAAAGCGCTGCTGTATAATTGTGGTCGTGAAAGCTCCTTCTCACCGCGACCGTCACCGTCCGCTGTATCACTACTCGCCTGAGCTGTGGATGAACGACGTGATTCCGTTCTTCCACAAGGGCGAATTCCACGTTTACTATGACAAAAATCCGCACGACATCAGTTGGACACATTCATCCGACTGGGGCCACGGCAGCACGCGCGACTTTGTGCATTGGACGGAGCACGCTTCGGCCGTTGTGCCCTCACAGGACGCCGACCGCGACGGCTGCTGGACAGGCTGCGTCATCGAGCACAACGGCAGTTTTTTCGCATTCTATACCGGAATTGCGAGTTGGCGCCCTTTCAAGCAGGTGCAATGCCTTGCTGTGAGTGACGACCTGTACCACTGGCAAAAGTATGAAGGCAACCCGATAATCAGCGAGGCGCCGCAAGGCTTCGGCGAATGTTTTCGCGATCCGCAGGTGTGGCGCGAGGGCGACGAGTGGCTGATGATTATCGGCGGCGAGCAACTCGACTGCAAGGGCGGCGTCGCATTTCTATACCGTTCGCGCGATTTACTCAACTGGGACTATTCGCACATGCTGGCGACCGGCGCAAGTGAGAAAACCGGCCACGACTTCGAGTGCCCCGACTTCTTTGCGCTGGGCGATAAGCACATCTTGCTTTCTTCGCGCAACAGGACATGGTGGCACATCGGCGAGTACTCGGAACAACGGTTTACAGCGCAAACCTGGGGCGCCACCGATGGCCCCACGTTTTACGCCGCGAAAACGGCTCTCGATGAGCAGGGCCGCCGCATTTTGTGCGGCTGGATTCGGGAAACGCGTTCGGAACAAGAACAACGGACTGCGGGCTGGGCCGGCGTTTTCAGCCTGCCGCGCGTGCTTTCGCTGGGGCACGACGGCACCTTTCTGCACTACGCGCCTTTGCCGGAACTGCAACAAATGCGTGGACGGCACCACCACTTTGGCGAACTTTCGTTGCACGATGAAACACTGCTTTTACCCGACGTGCAGGGCGACACACTGGAAATGATTATTTATTTTGCGCCGGGTGAGGCCGCACGATTTGGGGCCGTCGTGCGCTCAGCGCCCGATGGCAGCCAGCGCGTTGAAATCGCCTACGACCGCAGCACACAACATCTCGACGAATCGCCGCTCGCTCTGGCCGAGCATGAAGACTTGAAGCTGCACATCTTCATCGACCGCTCCGTGATTGAAACCTTCGCTAATCATCGCGCCTGCCTCACGCAGCGCTTTTACCCGCAGCGCGAAGACTGCTTGCTGGTGGGACTTTTCGCCAGTGGTGGCTGCGCGCAAATCAAATCGGTTGATGTGTGGGAATTAATGGTGTAGCAGGAACGAACCCGGAGCGTGAGTGACGGGCTTTACACTGAAACAGGCCCGTCGCTCACGCTCCGGGTTCGTTGGAATCGTTCGGATAGTTGCGTTATGAATATCAGCGAGTTTATTAACAAGTGGAGCCGCAACACGCGCAGCGAATGGACCGCTGCATGCTCCTGAGTACTCGCTATGCGCCTGCTGGCACACGGCTTGCGCCGCTGTCAAGCGTCGCAAATGCGAAAGGAGTCGAGACGATGACTGACGATACCAACGTTTTGGAACATGACGAACAGGAAGGCGAAAACCTCAATCCGGCGGAGCCGCGCAAGACGCCGCTGGAACTGGTCAAAGAACAGCAGGCCATGCAGCATGAAAGCCGCGAGGTAATAGAAAATCGTGTTGAGAGCGGCGTCGAAGTGCCGGGTGGCTCCAAGCCGTCCGACCGTCGCAAGCACCCGCAGCGCCAGATGTATGGCAGCGGAACCAACGAGTCGTAAGAGAAGAGCCGTAAGTGTCACGGCAGCCTGCGCTGTTACGGCCATGCGAAAATGTGGCACACTTTCATCGAACGACTGAGCCATTCGCACCGGGCGGCAAGCGCAGTGGGCGGCGAGCGCACCGGTCGGACGGCGCAACGGTCGCCCAAGAGTAAAGGAGTGCAGTCGATGTCTGAAGAAACGGCAGAAACCAACGACGGTGTGGACGGGCAGGAAAGCGATTCACCGGAGCGCAAAAAGACGCCCCTCGAACTGGTGCGCGAGCGCCAGGCGAAAATGCGGGGTCAGCAGGCGTCCAGTGAAAAGTCGCAAGGTGGTGGTGGCGGCCGACAGCAGTCGAATGGCGGCAAGCGTCCTCTGTTCCAGCGCAAGTCGGGCTAAACGTTCGGGTCTTGGCGTTGACGTTTAAAACACATAAGCACCAAATAGTTGTAAACGAGTAGGGGTGCAGCACGCTGCACCCCTACTTTGCGTTTACCCGCATGGATGACGAGTGCAAGGAGTTCGCCGCCATCTCTGAAGGCAAGCCGCCGGTGCCGTAGGAAGAGTTGCTCCAGGGGACGGCCATTCTCGAAGGCCATACCGCAGCGCCAAAGAATGCCGTGAAGTCAAGCTCGGTTGTCAAACCCTCGGCAACAAGCCGTAAGCGCCACGAACGAGGACAGGTTTCTCTCGCTCGTGGCCTTTGTGTTTGTCTGTGAGGCCGCATCGTCGGGTACAATGATGATACTTTCTCCATGAAAAGTTTCTTCCTCCTCTGCTGCGTGGCGTTGTGGGCAAGCGCTGGCCGTGCTGTGGTCGCAGTGCGTGGCAACAGCATTGTCGTGTCGCGACCGGGCTACGCCGTTGCGCTGAGTACTCAGAACGGGTCGATTGTGTCGGTTACGGCCAAAACGGGAAAGAACAGCATCTGGCGCAGTGGCCAAAGCGGCCTGTGGCAGGCGCGCCGACGCGATAACAGCGTTCTGCGCGCCGCTGATTTCTCCTCCACCTCAGCCCAGAGGGCGTTTCACTACGAACTGCAGCCGCTGCTCGATAGCGTGCAGTTGCTTTATCGCAGCGCAGAGATTGATGTCACGGCCACAGTTGAGGCGCGAGCCGATGGCGTTGAGTTCCGCAGCGTTGTCACGCCGCACGCCAGCACGCCGCAGGCCGGCACGCCACAGGCAGGCACAGTTCTCGATTGGTCTTTGCCGGCACGACTGCGCTTCGAAGCAGAGAACGTGGTGCGCTTCATCAGCCCCGCGATGGGCCACGAAGCGGTGGGACTGGCTTTGAAGAGCGCATTCTTCACCCGGCAATCCGTTGAAAATCCCGTCGGATGGCAGCCGGAAAACGGCAGCACGCAGGCGCATGACAGCTTGACCGGCGGCACCATTGAACAGCGCCCGGTTGACGACCAGCCGGTGGCGCTCCGTGTCACACCGCAAGGCAATGAGTGGCTGGGCGAAACGCTGGCACAGCGTGTTGCGAGTACTCGTGTGCCCGTCAACCGGCCTTCGGCGCGCGCTCAGGTTGATCTCGTGCTGGTTGATTCCGCCAACGGCCCGTACTTTGGAGCTTCGCGTCTGGGCGGCCGCGACGGCGCTTTGTGGCGCATCGGCAGTGGCGTGCGCGAAGAAGACAGCGCGCTCGTTGCCGACCTTGTCAGTGCCGCGTTGCGCCGCGTCGCATCCGAAGCTGCAGCCCAGGGTGCAGCCCCGAGTGCAGCACGCACCCGGCGCAAGATCGGCCTTATCTCGCTGGTGCGCGGGCCTTCCAGCGGTGGTTGGGCCGGCGTTGCCGTTTCACAGTGGCGCGAGCGGTTGCGCACCCTGGCAGGCGCAACATTGCGGCAGTCGCAAGTGGTGGAAATTTCTTCGCCCGAGGCGTTGCGCCGCGCCCTGGGCAGCGACGAATACGCGGCCATACTCAACCCCTACGGTGAATGGGTGCCGGTGTGGCAAGGTGGTGACCAGGCGGCCACAGCACAGGAAGTTGGGCGCTTTGTGCGCGGCGGCGGGCACTGGTTCGAAGTGGGCGGTTACAGCTTCTACTATGCGTTGCGTCGGCTGCGCTACCTCGCACGCTCGATGAGTTATCCTCCGGCCTTTGCCGATTTTCTGCATCTCGAAAGCCGGGCGGGAATCGTCTCATTGTATGGCGTACAGCCGCAAGCGTTGCAGCCGCAAGCGCTTCCAAATACCCCGGCGCGCTCGTTATTCGTGCCGGGCCAGCTACGCTACGGAGGCGATGAAAGCGGCGGTTACTGCGAGCGCAATTTCGTCACGTTTGTAAACGCGGGACAAAAGTGGCAAGCGCCGCCGGTGCGCCTGCTTATTGGCGCGTCGGCGCCCGGCGCTCTGGCGGCTTACGCCAGAGACAATGCGATTACGCGCCGCCTCGCGGACAAAATGTCACCGCCAGTACTCGACAAATTTAAGAATGCCGTGCTGCTTTATCTCAACGGCACGGCGCGTCAGAAAATCGACGCACTGCCTTTCTTGCCGCAGCCCACGCTGCTACACTTCGCCGATTATCTCAAAGGCGGCTTCGATAAAGAGTATCCCGACCACCTGCCGCCGAATGTGGCTTTCGGCACGCCGCAGCAACTGCGCGAACTGTTCGACCGCAGCCATGCACTGGGGCATTTGGTCATGCCATACACCAACCCGACGTGGTGGCCCGATCATCCGCGTGGACCCACGTTTTTGCGTGAGGGCGAGGCGCCGTTGTTGCGCACGCTGGACGGGCAGTTGTCCTATGAGCGCTACAGCGCCAATGACGGTTGGACTATTACGATGTGGCACCCGGCAGTCAAAGCGGCCAATCGTGCCCTGCGCCGCGAATTAACGCAACAGTATCCGGTTGATATTCTCTTTCAAGATCAGGTCGGCGCGCGCGGCTGGATGTATGACACCAATCCGGCATCGCCATCGCCCAATGCTTATACGGCGGGCCTGTTGGCGCAGGCCGCGGAAGATGCGCGCTTCAAGCCGCTGTCAACCGAAAACGGCTGGGATCAGGTCATCAACCAGGAAGCGCAGTTTTGTGGCCTGAGTTGGGGCGTGGTGCCCACTGAAGATTCGCCGTCCTGGGTGCGACAGATAAAAGAAGATATTCCACCGCAGATGTGGGAAGTTTTTCCACTGGCGCAATACCTGGCGCACGATAAGTTGATGTTCGTGCATCACGATTTGGGGCAGTTCGTCACCAATAATGAAGTTCTCGCCTGGACACTCGGGCTGGGCTATGGCTTGAGCTACCGCGCAGACGCTGCGGCTGTCAATCGCGATGCGACGCGCGAATGGCTGCGCTGGCTCGACCGTGTGCAGAAGTCGGTGTGCGCGCGCTACATCGGGCAACCGATCACACAGTGGAATCACCGGCGCGCGGGCGATGCGGCCAACGCAAGCGGCGAACTCCTTCGAGCCACTTACGGCCCGGTTTCCATCGTCGCAAACCTCGATTCGCAAACGAGAGTAGTCGATGGACACACGCTGCCACAATTTGGGTTTCGTGCGACGGCGCCCGGCCTCATCGCCGCCTCGCTACCGGACGGTACAACGAGTGCTCGAAACCAGACTGTATCATTTGTAGCGGAAAAGAAATCGGCGGGGCAGATGGAAGTGTACCTTTACGCACCGGCGCAAGCCTCGGTCGCGGTGCCGCTTGCCGAACTGCGCAATGCAAAGGTAACGCTGCACCTCAACGATTCAATCCCGTCAAATTCCGCGTCTAGCGCGCGCGTCGGCCCGGTGACAACTGCGGTCGAGAACGGTGTTTTGCGCGTTCGCCTGCCGCAAAGAAATCAATCGCAGCAAATTTCGCCTGCTGCCCACATCGCCGGCAAAGCGCCGCGCCAGTGGTTGAAGAACAGTGTTATCGGCATCGTAAACTTCGGGCCGCAAGTCGGCTGGTCATGGACAGGCATCACGCCGCAAGATTGGAAACAAGCCTTCGATAACTCGCGCCTGGTGCGTGAGTGGGGATTGACAACCAAATTCCTCACCACGCCGCAGGAGGTTCTGGCCGCCTTGCGTGGCGAACCGCAGCAATACTTTGCCATCATCAATGCGCATACCGAAAAGTTTCCCACCAGCGGCGCGGGGCAGTGGAAAGCGACTCTTGAGGCCGTACGCCACTACGTCGAAAACGGCGGCAACTGGTGGGAAACCGGCGGCTACTCCTTTTACCTGCCGACGTGGCGAGAAGGCAATGTGTGGCAAAATGAGGCGATCGGGCCATCGGGCATGGCTGTGCTCGGTCTTCCCATTGGCGGCGGCGAGGTCGATGCACCGGCGCAAAGCCTGCGTGTGACTGGCGAGGGCCGTGAGTGGCTGGGAAACGAGTTGAGTACTCGCATTGAGAGTGCAACGAGCGTCGTCAATCGCTCACTGGCGCGCGGCAGCGACGATCCCGGTCACGTTACTCTTGTAATGGGTGACAACCAAGATTTTATCGGCGGCTACCGGCTCAACGGCTGGGGTTGGCTGTGGCGCATTGGTGGTTTCAATCCCAATCCGCAGGTGGCCTTGCCCGTGGCCGTGACGGCAATGGAGCACCTGTGGAACCGGCCCTCGCAACCCGGCCCCGCCAGTGCGGTGAAGTATCTGTGGCACTTCACGGTGCGCTCATTCGCCACATCTTCAAAGCCGCGCCGGGCCGCCGGGAAGCGCGCTCTCACTCGCTAAAATCTTCTGCGCCACGGTGGCCGGGTAGTTAAACTTGAAGCATGAAGAGAACAGGCGAATTCAAACTTCAAGCGCCCTTTCCACCCAAGGGCGATCAGCCGCAGGCTATAGAAAAATTGGTTGAAGGCGCACGCGCCGGTCTCGCGCATCAAGTGCTGCTGGGCGCAACAGGAACCGGCAAAACCTACACCGCTTCGCAGGTCATTGCGCGTTTGCAGCGGCCTACCTTGGTTATCGCGCATAACAAGACGCTGGCAGCGCAGTTGTGCCAGGAAATCCGCGAGTTTTTTCCCGATAACGCGGTCGAATATTTCGTTTCTTACTACGACTATTACCAGCCGGAAGCCTACATTCCGCACACCGATACGTTCATCGAAAAAGAAAGCTCGCGCAACGATGAAATCGACCGACTGCGCCATTCGAGTACTCAGAGCATTTCCAGCCGCCGCGATGTCATCATCGTCTCCAGCGTGTCGTGCATCTACGGCCTGGGCACGCCGGAACTGTATCAGGAGCATGTGCTCGATCTTCGTGTCGGGGCCGAAATCGACCGGCGCGGCACCTTGCAAAAGCTGGTCAACATGCAGTTCGCGCGCAACGATGTAAACCTGGTGCGCGGCACTTTTCGCGTGCGCGGCGACGTGCTGGAAATCCATCCGCGTGACAGCGAACACATCACGCGCATCGACACCTTCGGCGATGAAATCGAAAGCATTCAAATCATCAATCATGTGACGGGCGAAGTGCTCGAAGAGCGCAAGTTCACCACCATTTTTCCCGCCACGCACTTCATTGCCAGCGAAGACCGTATGGCCGGTGCGCTGGCGCAAATGGAGCACGACCTCAACGAACAGGTCGCACATTTTGAAAGCGTGGGCAAGCTGCTCGAAGCGCAACGCTTGAAGCAGCGCGTGCGCTACGACATGGAAATGATGCGCGAAGTTGGCTACTGCAACGGCATCGAAAACTACTCGCGCTATCTCGATGGGCGCACGCCGGGCGACCCGCCGTTCACGCTGCTCGATTACTTTCCTGACGATTACCTGCTCATCGTGGATGAAAGTCACCAGACCATGCCGCAAATTCGCGGTATGTATAACGGCGACCGCGCGCGCAAAGAAGTTCTCATCGAATATGGCTTCCGCCTACCGGCGGCGTTCGATAACCGTCCGCTGCGCTTTGAAGAATTCGAGCAGCGCGTCGGGCAAAGCATTTACACCAGCGCCACACCAGGCCCCTACGAAATGGAGCACATCGGCTACAAACAGGAAGTGACTGAAACCGATGCCAAAGGCAAACCGACGGCGCGCAAGTGGATCGCGGCGGACGTGACGGGACAAATCGTGGAGCAGATTATTCGTCCCACCGGCCTCATCGACCCCGAAATTTCGGTGCGCCCCACGCGTGGCCAGATTGACGACCTGCTGGGCGAGATTCGTGGACGCACCGCCAAGGGCCAGCGAGTACTCGTAACAACGCTCACCAAGCGCATGGCCGAAGACCTGACCGATTACCTGAAGGAAATCAACGTCAAGGTCAACTATCTGCACTCCGACGTGGTGACGCTCGAACGCAGCACCATCCTCAAGGAGTTGCGACAGGGCAAGTATGATGTCATCGTCGGCATCAACCTGTTGCGCGAAGGTTTGGACTTGCCCGAGGTTTCACTCGTCGCCATTCTCGATGCCGATAAAGAAGGCTTTCTGCGCAGCGACACATCGCTGATTCAGACCATTGGTCGCGCGGCGCGTCACGTCGAAGGCCAGGTCATCATGTATGCCGACCGCATCACAGGTTCGATGCGGCGCGCCATTGAAGAAACGAATCGCCGGCGCACTGTGCAGATGGAGTTCAACGAGGCGAACGGCATCACGCCACAGGGCGTGCAAAAGGCGATTCGCGACGACCTGATTTCCGCGATGCTGGCCGATGCGCGTGCCGAACTGGCCCCGAGCAGTCTCACCAAGGGCAAGCCCAAGCCTGAAGACCTGCCCAAAATGCTGGAACATCTCGAAACCGAGATGAAAGCCGCCGCCGCTGCGCTCGACTTCGAGCGTGCCGCCCAACTGCGCGACGAATTGTTGACACTGCGCACTCTGGTGGAGAGATGAAATCGCGGCGCGCGTAAGCCGACAAGCCGGCATCGGCACAAACGACCTGAAGCGTAACGAGGATTCAAGCGCCGCCAAGCTCACATTCGATGCGCGCGTGGTCGAGGCTTTCGCGAGGATGCATCAAGAGGCCTTTTGAAGCAGGCGCCCGCTCCTCTCCACGCATAATGCAGTTTGGCGAACATTTTGCAAAGCACCTCGTCTACCGACAGAGATCGTCCACACGACGAACAATGTTAAGACGAAAAGGAGCCGCAAAATGAAACGTCAACTTACCTCTAAAAACAGAATCAATGGTTGCCGCGCTATCGCCGTTGCTGCGGCCTGCACAGTCGCGAGCGTCCATGGCCAAAGCGCAAGTGCGCAGATGAATGCGAGTACTCGGGTTGAAGTCAATGGCCGCGCGCTGTCCACTGCGGTGCCGCCGATGCAGGTCAACGGACGCACGCTGGTGCCCATGCGCGATATTTTCGAAGCGCTTGGCGCAACCGTGCAGTGGAACCCGGTCACGCGCGGCATTATTGCCACGCGCAACGGCACCAACGTTGGTTTGCAGATTGGCAACCGCGCCGCCAGTATCAACAACCAGCGCTTGACGCTCGACCAATCTCCCATCGTGATGCGCGGCAGCACGCTCGTGCCGCTGCGCTTTGTGTCGGAGGCGCTGGGCGCGCAGGTGAACTGGAACTCGGCGCAGCGCTTGGTGAGCGTTTTCGAATCAGGCTCACAGGTGGCCAGTGCGCGCTCCATCAGCGTGCCGCAGGGAGCTGTGGTTCCCGTCACGATGGACGAAACGGTTTCTTCGGCCAATGCGCGCGTTGGACAAACCTTCAACGCAACAGTTGTTTCGGAAAATCTGGGCGATTCTGAGTTTCCACCGGGCACCAAAATCCGCGGCGTCGTAACCCAGGTCTCACCCCGCACCGAAGAGAACCCCGGCATTCTGGAGTTGGACTTCCGCAGTGTCGTGCTGCCCACAGGCGAACGCTACCCGGTGAATGCTGCGCTGACTTCGCTTGATAGCGACAGCGTGACAACGACACGGGGCCGCGTCATGGCGAAGACTTCCTCCAGCGACAACGGCGACCGCACCAAGGCCGTCGCGATTGGTGGCGCCGCCGGTTTTCTGATCGGCAAGCTGATAAAGCGCAACTCCATCGTGACCGCAGTGCTGGGCGCTGCCGGCGGCTACTTGTATGACCGTCAGAAGAATAAAGATCGCACTGCCGATGCGGTCATTAACCGTGGCGAAAGAATCGGAGTGCGCCTCGACCGCACCGTTTCCTACGCCGATGCCAGCGATTATTACCCGGCGCGCAGCGGTTTTGTGCAGACCTCAGATTGAAACGTGTCGGGACACACTTTTAATCTGTAAGAGCTCGATCCGAGTACTCGAATCTATGAAAAAGACCAGACAGTTGCATGTGCAACTGTCTGGTCTTTTTCATGCCGACGCTTCAAGTTAGAGCATGTTTCAATGGCGTTGTCCTGTTTGTAGAGGCGCATAGCGCGCCTCTATGCTGCGGCAACCAGCCGCAAGCGGCAGCGTGGGCTTGTTTAGGCTGATACAGCCCGCGCCGGCGCTTGCGATGGGTGAGAAGTAAGCCCGCACGTTGGTGCTTGCGGTGGTGAATAGCAGAGGTCGCTTGTTACATTTACGTGTTACAACTGTCGTTCAAAAAAGGCGATTCAATGCCGCTCGACGACGCGTTCCAACACATCGATCACTTCATCCGATATGGCCGGTTTGGAAAGATAAGCATCGAATCCACTGGACAGCGCGTGATCCCTGTCGTGCTTACTCGCGAAGGCTGTGAAGGCGACAATTGGGACTCGCTCGAACTGTGGACGTTGGCGCAAATTAACTAGAAAATCGTAACCATCCATGACGGGCATGCCGATGTCGCAGACGATGGCATCTGGGATTTCAGTCTCAGTTAAGTCGAGTGCTTCCTGCGCCGAGCCGGCCCCGAGCACCGTTGCACCTTCGAGGCGCAGGGTGGCCATGAGCATCTCGCGCCCGTCCGCCTCGTCATCAATGACCAGCACTTTGGCGCCTGGTAAACGATGCTGCATATACAGCGTTTGCGGTGGCCCGGCAGTCGGTGCGGATTGTGGAAACCCCTTGGCGACTGTTTTCGCCGCACTCTGAGTACTCGCCACCACCTCGGGCCGCGCTCTGCGAGTGGGTGTTGTATCTGCGGATGCCGCTTCGCTCTGAGAAGGGTCATCGTGGCCGCGCGCCGGTAGTCGCAACCGGAATGTCGTGCCCTGATCCTCACCCGCAGAGTGCACGGTGATGGTGCCTCCATGCAACTCAACCAGGTGCTTCACAATAGCCAGGCCGAGCCCCAGGCCGCCAGCCGAGCGAGTCAGGTGATCGCTGCCCTGACGGAAGCGGTCGAACACATGAGGCAGAAAATCTTCTGTGACGCCCTGACCCGAATCGGCGACGGCAATCTCCGTTTCCCCGGCAATGCGCCGCAGCGTGACTACCACACGGCCATCCTGCGGGGTGAACTTAACGGCATTTGAGAGCAGGTTCCAGATGACCTGCCGCAAGCGCGCTTCGTCGCCAAGAATGGGTGGGATGTGGTCGAGTTCATCGTATTTCAGCTCAATACCTTTCGCACGGGCAGAAAGGTTGACCGTTTCCATAGCGTCGCGAATGGTCTGTGCCAGGTCAACTTTTCCGACCTGAAGGCTCAGCTTGCCGGTGATGATGCGCGACACATCGAGTAAGTCTTCAATCAGGCGCAACTGCGCGCGCGCATTGCGTTCAATCGAGCGCGCTCCTTCCACACGATCCTCTTCCTTGAGTACTCCACGCGCGATGAGATCGGCATAACCGATAATGGGAACCAGAGGCGTGCGCATTTCATGTGACAGGATGGCCAGGAACTCGTCTTTCAAGCGATTTGCCTCTGTGAGGCGCTCCTGCTCAATTTCCAGTTGTTGGCGCGCGCTGTGCAATTCGGCGAAGCTTTGTTGCAGAGTACCCGCCATCACCTGAAAGTTCGTGATGAGGGTTTCGATTTCCAGCATCGGGTTACGCGGCTGCAGAAAGGTCAGGGCCGCCTCGCCACGGGACACGCGCGCAGGCAGGCCAGTCGTCTCCTGCGCCAGACGCGAAAGAGGCAGTGTGAGCGCGCGGCTTAGTATGCTGGCCAGGAGCAGCGTAGCCACGAGCAGAATCAACACCAGCAGCAGGTTGCCGTAGAAAGCCGTGTTCAAGGCATTATGACGTTGCGCTAAAGGTGCCTGAAGCACCAGAGTCCAGGGTGTGCCGCGAATCGGCGTCTCACGCACAAAGATCGAATTCTTCCAGCGTTCCACAGCCGGTCGAGAAGTGGGCGGCAACCAGTGGTAAATGCCGTTGTCAAAACGGCGAATCGTGCCCGGTGCCCGGTTTGGAAGGAGCGTGACTTCTGTTGCCTGCGGGCCGCCAATAGCCTGCGGGCCAATGCTTGTAACAAAACGCCTTGCTGCATCGATCACCGAGGCCGACATGGTTTCGCTGGGCAGCCCGGCGCTCATCAACTGGTTGACGTAACTGAGATCGAGCGCCGCAACCACCACGCCGCGAATTGGAGCCTTGCCCGGCATTACGGCTCGCGACCGGGTTGGCACACTCATTATGGCCAGTGGCTGTTCCGCGTCCCAATGCGCGGTCATGTCGTCGCGCACTGTGCTGCGCAGCGATTGCGCGGCTTGCTGCTCCAAGACGGGGCGCAAACGAGTACTCAGCGCGCCGTCGGCAACATAAAAAGTGCTCACTTTGTTGTCGGTGGTGCGCACGAGTATGGCGGCAAAGTCGGGGAATGCACGTGCCAGCAATGTCGTGTTGCGCGCAAGATCAGGCGACAGCCCGGTTGCACCCCCGGATGACCCCCCGGATGCACCCGACGCAAGACTTGCAATCGAGCGCACAATGTCGAAGCGCCGCCGTCGCCATACCTGGAAGATGCCGTCCGTTTGCTCCGACTGGGAAATCAGGTCGTTCTGAATATCCCATTCTACGCTGTGCAACGTTTCCTGACTATCGGTAAACAACAGTAGCAGAGTCGGAAACAACACGCAGCCAACGCAGATATTGAACACGGCCTGATTGATGGGCACCAATGGTTGGCGGTATGTGTGTCCGGGCCAGGTGCGCAGCGGAGTGTGCGTAACAATCAGGCTGGCGATTAAAGCATTGAAGATGCCGTTGACCGCATCTTTGAGCATTATCAACCACGTTTGTGTGCTTTCGGTATGCAGCACCTGAAAATAGAAAATCCACACCAAGGGCATGCCGATGAGAAGCCAGAACATGCCATCCAGCAGCAGCATGTTTGGTGTGCGACGCATCGCCAGCCCAATAAACAGCGCCTCAACGGTAAAGATCAGCAGCGCGTAGGGATGATGCCACAGATGGAGCGTGTAGAGGCTGGACACAACGGCTGCAGCCACGCCCCAACGAATGCCGTAGCAGTAAACGACGACCAGCACTGCAACGCTGCCGAATAAAAAATCGAGGCCGAAGACGAGCGGGAAGCGAACGTAGTTGCCGGCAATGGCCGCTGCCAACAGCAAGAGCAGCAGCGCGCGCGAACGGCCAGTCGTCAACGAAGAGTCAATCATTAACGTGTTGCAAAAACCGCACTGAGAACAAGAGTTTCTCCGTATCAACGCATCGACAACCTGGCTCGCCGCACCAGAAGGGTATCGAGTACTCAGACGATCTTTATGAAATTGTTTCAGGCCACTGCGCACCCGGCAACGGATGCATAATCACTCTTATGCAACGATCTTGCGACAAACAGTGAGTCCATCGGCCAGGGGCAGCAGAACACTTTCCACGCGCGGGTCTTTAGCCAGCTTGCGATTCAGTGCGTCGATGGCGATGTCGTCCGGGTGCGTCAGGTTTGGTTCCGCTACCCGGCCATTGCGCAGCGTGTTATCAAAAAGAATGAGCGCGTTTGGTTTCAAAAGAGGTAGCAGCAACTCGTAATAGCGGTCGTAGCCCGACTTATCGGCATCAATAAAAGCAAAGTCGATCGGCGCGTCGCTTTTCCAATCGGTCAGCGTCTGTGCGGCATCGCCCAGGTGCAACTCGATTTTGTTTTGCAGCCCGTAGCGCCCCCAGTACTCGCGCGCGATTTGTGTCCATTCATCGCTGCGGTCGAAGCAGTGCAATTTGCCGTCGGCAGGCAGGCCGCGCGCGATGCAAGCCGCACTATATCCGGTGAACGTGCCCACTTCAACGGCGTTGCGCGCGCCGGTCGCCGCCACCAGAATGCTCAAGAGCGTGCCTTGCTCCGGCGAAATCAGCATTTCACTGACGCCGCCCAGTTGCTGCGTACGCGCTCGGTGTTCCTGTAGCACAGCGTCTTCGGCGTGACTGTGGCGCTGCACCACATATTCGGCTAATGCCGGGGTAATCGGCGTGATTTTTATTCGCATATTCGGCGCCACTCCAAAGTTGTTGAGCATGTTCAATTGTAGCAACTGGTGTTCCAGTGCTGCGGTGCAGATGCTGTGATGCAGAATGGCGCAGATTCTCCACAGCAAACTTGCCACTGTATCGCATCTTGCCACTGTAATGCATACGGCAGCCGCGCCAAATTGCTAAAATAGCCAGCGAGCACCCATCCAAGGAGACAATCGTGCCAGTTCGTGTTGGTTTCATCGGCGCCGGTGGCATTGCCGGAGCGCACTTTGATACATTGTCGCAAGTTTCGGACGCACATCTGGTGGCATTTTGCGATGTCGCGACCGAGCGGGCCGAAGCCGCTGCGCGCCGCTTTGAAGGCAAAGCCTACACCGATGTGCGCAAAATGTTGGAAACCGAAACTCTGGACGCCGTTTACGTTTGCCTGCCGCCGCACGCCCACAAGAACGCCGAGATTCTGGTGGCACAAAAAGGCTGCGCGCTTTTCGTGGAGAAGCCACTGGCCAACAACATGAGAACGGCGGAGAAAATTGCCGTCGCAGTGCAAGACGCAAAAATTCTCACTTCAGTGGGCTACCACTTTCGCTATTTCGATGCGACGGAGCGCCTGCGCCGCATGTTAAACGTGAAAGGCACGCCCGAAGTTGCCATGACAAATGGTTACTGGCTGGGCGGTTTTCCCGGCGTGTCGTGGTGGCGCCGCCTCGACCAGAGCGGTGGACAATTGGTCGAGCAATGCACGCACATCGTTGACCTGGCGCGTTATCTGGTGGGCGATATTCGACGCGTTTACTGCCGCGCCGCGCAACGCGCCATGCACAATTTATACGAAGACTCAACGGTGCCCGATGTCACGGCGCTCACTGTCGAGTACTCGAACGGTGCTATCGGCAACTTCCAGACGGCGGCGTTGCTGGGTAGCGTCGGCCAGACCGGGCTCGATCTCATGGCGCACAACACTTTCTATGAGTTGCGCGGCAACACGTTGACAGTGCGCGGGCAGGGCAGCGAAACGCATACTTACGGTCACAGCAACAACGCTTACCTGGAAGAAGACCGCGCCTTAATCAAAGCGGTAAAAACCGGCAAGCGCGCCGGAATCCGCAGCACTTATGCCGACGCGCTCAAATCACTGGAAGTAACGCTGGCCGCGAATCAGTCGGCCAAGAGCGGCAAGCCGGTGACGCTTTCCTCTTAGCATTTGAGATAGCACACGCGAGTACTCGCCAAGACCAATTTTACGACGGAGCAGATATGACACAAGTTTTCGATGAAGAGTTGATGCGCCACGAGATTTGCGAGGTTGGCCGTCGCATCTGGCAGCGCGAGTATGTGGCGGGTAATGATGGTAATCTCTCGGTGCTCCTGTCGGAAAACGAAATTCTGGCAACGCCGACGGATGTTTCCAAAGGCCACCTCACGCCGGATATGCTGTGCGTCATCGACCGCGAAGGCAAGCTGCTACGCGGTCACATGAAACCATCTTCCGAGTTAAAGATGCACACGTCGCTGTATAACGCGCGTCCCGATGTGCGCGGCGTGTGTCACGCGCATCCGGTCACGGCGACGGGTTTCGCGGTTGCCGGCATGAGCCTCGACAAAGCCACGCTGCCTGAAGTCGTGATTCGTCTGGGATCGGTGCCGCTGACCAAATATGGCATGCCGGGCACCGACGAACTCACCGAGGACATCCTGAAAAACTACATTCATCAGTACAACGCGTTTTTGCTGGCCAACCACGGCGTCGTCACGGTGGGCGAGACTCTGATGCGCGCGCTGTTTCACATGGAAACGGTAGAGCACTTCGCCAAAATTTCCCTCGTGGCGCGCCAGCTTGGCAATGAAAATGAATTCCCGCCCGAACGCGTGCAGCAACTCATCGATTCACGCAGCCGCTACAATGCGCGTGTCGGCGGCCAGTGAACGCGTGTGAATCAGTAGACGTGTTGCCGGTGTGACAGGCAAAGGTTGCAATGTGCCAAAGGAGTACTCGTCATGAATGCATCCAGTTACAAATCGTATCGCGGCTTGCCGATGCTGGCCGGAGTGTGCTCGATGGAAGAAGCGGCGCGCCCCGGCCTGACTGTCGATGAATGCGTGACGCGGCTCAAGCGTTATCACTACGCGTTTAAACGCCTGCACCAGATATTTACCGCGCGCATCACCGCCGAGCCAATCTACGAATTGAAGATGGGTTTTAGCCTGCACGCGCACCTGTGCAGCGAGCACGTGGCGGCGTTACGCAAGCGCGTCGGCGAGATGCGCGAGCCCCCATTGGGCCTTGAAGCCGTGCCGCATCCCGCGCTGGAAGTTTTCTTCGACGAGGTTCTTGCTGCACCCACAACCGAAGAACTCGTGCTCGGACTATATGAAAAAGCGGTGCCCGCGCTGCAAACCGCGCTGCAACGCCACATCTCCGATACCAACCTGCTGGTGGATCATCCCTCAGTACGCATCTGTCGTTTCGCCTTGCTGGAACTTGATGATATAACCCGTTTCGGCGTCGATACCATTCGAGTACTCGTGACGGAGGAAACGCGCCACGCGTCAGGAGCTTGGCTCACGTTGCTGGACGATTGTCTGGCTGCCGCCGGTAGCCTGGATGGTGCGGAAACTCCAGTCGAAAGGGAACTGGTGCGGCAGCATTCGGCAAAGCCTTACGTATTCGACGACGTACCGCAGCGCGATGAGCGCTTTTGCGACCCGTATAACATGGGCGTCAATGCCGAAGCGTTTATCTACGACGAGAATTTTCCGCCTGAGCCAAAAACGCTGATGCTGTTTTACAAGCGTCTGCGCGAAATCGACGTGCCGGAAATGATGGCCAGCATCATCACGCAAACCGATGGCAAACCGTGGGATTACTATCGCGATATGACGCGCCAGTTGTGGGACGAAGCGCGCCACGCCATGATGGGCGAAGTTGGTTTCGTCAGCATGGGTGTCGACTGGCGCAAGGTGATGATCAACTTCACCTGGTCGCTGGGCCTCAACACACAACTGCAACCGTGGGAGCGCCACGCTGTGCTCTATTTCATTGAACGCGGCCTGATGCCAAACTCGGGCAAGCGCTTCGAGTGGGAAGTCGCGGTGGCCTCGCACAATCCGCTGGCAGCAGTGTTCCAAGACTACGATTGGGCGGATGAAGTGCTCCATGCCAACATCGGGCGCGACTGGTATGTGTCCGAATTCAAAAACGTGCAGGAAGCGATTCGATACGGCGACGCTTCGTGGTCGAAAGTGCTCGTCGGCTGGAACGAATGGCGCGCGCAAGGCTTCACCGAACACCGCAACTGGTGGCCCGATATTTATCTGGATGCGTGCCGCGCCTGGGGCATCGACCCTGATCCACAAGTTCTGGCCTTCGACACCACCTACGAAAAAACGCGCGCCGACCTCAAAGTAATTTCCGCTTCCGGTTAATGTGTTATGCAACTCGCACGAGTACTCGAAGTACTTTCCATTTCTAGCCTACAACGGACTCTGCGTGCACGTGAGCTACGTCATGACGGCACGCCCGGCGATGCAAAATTCATAGCATGTGATTCAGTCGGAGCTTCAACTGGCGATATGGTGTTGCTGGAACGAGAGGCCGATGGGACCTGGCGTGCGATTGAGATTGTCGCGGCGATTGAAGTCGCCGCGCGGGAACCGACCGAACACGGCGCGGATCTCGGACGCATTGTGTGAAGCATTGACATCGCTTCTGAGTATTGGCATCAACTGCTTCCGCGCTGCGCCGCGGCGGTGTGACGCGGCGGTGTTTGTGCGCGTGGGCGGTCGTGGTAAAATTGGGATGTCCACCCAGCAAAAGCCTACATAAGCCAAAGGAACATTCATCTTGCCTGCTCCCACTCCCAGGTCTTTCAAAAAGTTGCTTGTCGCCAATCGTAGTGAAATCGCCGTGCGCGTGATGCGCGCCGCCACCGAACTCGGCCTGCGCACCGTCGCCATTTATGCTGCCGAAGACCGCTTCGGGATGCACCGCTTCAAAGCTGATGAAGCCTACCAGGTGGGCGAAGGCAGAGGCCCCGTTGGCGCATACCTCGACATTGAAGGTATTGTCGCGCTTGCCAAAGAAAAAGATGTCGACGCCATTCACCCCGGCTACGGCTTTCTCTCCGAAAACCCGCGCTTCGCCAATGCCTGTGACGCGGCGGGCATTACGTTTATCGGCCCGCGCGCTGAATTGCTGCAATTGATGGGCGACAAAATCGCAGCGCGCGCCCTGACCAAGAGCTTGCAAATTCCGACGCTGCCCGGCACGGATGATCCGGTGAGCGACCGCACGAAAGCTGTCGAAATCGCGCGTGAGATCGGCTTTCCGCTTATCATCAAAGCGGCGGCGGGCGGCGGTGGACGCGGCATGCGAGTCGTGCTACAAGAGGGCGACCTCGATCGTTTGCTGGACGAAGCGCAGGCTGAAGCGCGCAACGCCTTCGGTGACGATTCGGTCTTCCTGGAGAAATACATTCCGCGCGCCAAGCACATCGAAGTGCAGGTTCTGGGCGACCATCACGGCAACGTGGTGCATCTGCACGAACGCGATTGCAGCGTGCAGCGACGCCACCAGAAAGTGATTGAAATCGCGCCCAGCGTCGGCCTGAGTACTCGTGTGCGCCAAGAGTTGTGCGAGGCGGCTGTGCGCATCGCGCGCGAGATCGGCTACGACAATGCCGGCACCGTCGAGTTTCTGCTCGACATCGACCGCGACGAATGGTTCTTTATTGAAATGAACCCGCGCATTCAGGTCGAGCACACTGTAACGGAAGTCATCACCGGCGTTGACCTGGTGCGTTCGCAAATTCTTGTCGCACAGGGGCACGAACTGCATTCGCAAGAAGTGGCGCTGCCACAGCAAAACGACATTCCGCGCATCGGCTACGCGGTGCAATGCCGCATCACAACCGAAGACCCGGAAAACAACTTCACGCCCGATTACGGCAAGCTGCTGGCCTACCGTTCGCCGGGCGGTTTCGGCATTCGTCTCGATGGCGGCATGGGCGGCGCAGGCTTTGTCGTCACGCCGTTCTATGATTCGCTGCTGGTGAAATTGACCGTTTCAGGCCAGTCGTTCCCCATGGCGCTGGATCGTGTCGATCGTGCATTGCGCGAGTTTCGTGTGCGCGGCGTCAAGACCAATATTCCGTTCCTGGAAAATGTCATCGCCAACGACACATTTCGTTCCGGTCAGGCGACGACAACTCTCATCGACACCACGCCGCAACTCTTCGAATTCGAAGCGCGCCAGGACCGTGCCACACGTTTGCTCAACTTCCTCAGCGATGTGATTGTCAACGGCAACCCGCACGCCAAGGGCTACAAGCCGGGGGGCGTTTTGCCCGCCGTACCGGTTCCAACTTACGAACATCCGAGTACTCCGCCAAACGGCACGCGCCAGTTGTTGCAAGAACTGGGGCCGCAAAAATTCGCCGAATGGACGCAGAAGCAGAAGCGCCTTCTCGTCACCGACACCACCTTTCGTGATGCGCACCAATCGCTGCTCGCCACCCGCGTGCGCTCCTACGACATGCTGGCGATAGCTGATGTCGCGGCGCGTCGCACACCCAACTTATTCAGCATGGAAATGTGGGGTGGAGCCACCTTCGATACCACGATGCGTTTTCTGCGCGAAGACCCGTGGGAGCGATTGGAAGAGCTACGCGAACGCATCCCCAACATCTGTTTTCAGATGTTGTTTCGCGGCTCAAATGCGGTTGGCTACTCGAACTATCCCGACAACGTGGTGGCGGGTTTCGTTAAACACGCGGCGAGTCGTGGAATCGATATTTTTAGGATCTTCGATTCGCTTAACTACGTGCCAAACCTCAAAGTCGCGATGGATGCGGTGCAGGAAACCGGTGCCATCTGCGAAGCCGCGATTTGCTACACCGGCGATATTCTTGACCCGAATCGCACCAAGTACTCGTTGCAGTATTATGTCGACCTCGCCAAAGAACTGGAAGCGATGGGCGCACACATTCTAGCCATCAAAGACATGGCCGGCCTGTGTCGTCCTTACGCGGCACACAAGCTGGTCAAAGCACTTAAGCAGGAAATCGGCATTCCAATTCATTTCCACACGCACGATACATCGGGCGTCAACGCCGCCAGCGTTTTGCAAGCCAGCGATGCTGGAGTCGATGTTGTCGACCTGGCGATTGCCTCGATGAGCGGCTCGACATCGCAGCCCAACCTGAACAGCGTCGTCGCCGCGTTGCAGCACACAAAACGTGATACGCAACTCGAACTGCGCACGCTCGACGAGTACTCGGATTACTGGGAAGGCGTCAAGCGCTTTTATGCGCCATTTGATACAGCGCCGCCCAACGGCACCGCCGAGGTTTATTTGCATGAAATGCCGGGCGGCCAATACACCAACTTGAAAGAACAGGCCGCGGGTATGGGCTTGTCGCATCGCTGGCCGGAAATCGCGCGCACATACGCCGAAGTCAACGATCTGTTCGGCGACATCGTGAAAGTTACGCCCAGTTCAAAAGTCGTCGGCGACATGGCGATGTTCCTCATCACGCGCGGCATTCAGCCGCAAGATGTTTTGAACCTCGAACCGGGCGCGACACCGTTTCCCGAGTCGGTGATTGACATGATGATGGGCGGCTTGGGTCAACCGGTCGGCGGCTGGCCCCCGCAGTTGCAGAAGGTTGTGCTGGGCGACCGTAAGCCACTGCGAGGTCGTCCCGGCGCGGGCATGAAGCCCTTGAATCTATCAACCACACGTAAGGAACTCGCGGCCAAGCTCGATCGCAAGATCAACGACGACGACCTGTATTCATCGTTGATGTATCCGCAAGTGTTCGAAGAGTACTCGCGCTTTGTTGATAGCTACGGCGATGTTTCCGTTTTGCCGACGCCCGCTTACTTCTACGGTCTGCAACCCGGCGAAGAAATTTCAGTTGCCATCGAAGAAGGCAAAACGCTTTTCATCAAGCTCATCAACGTCGGCGAGGTGGACAAAGATGGACGGCGTGCAGTCAACTTTGAATTGAACGGTATGGCCCGCCAGGCGACCGTTGTTGACAAGTCGGTGAAAGCCGAAACCAAAGCACGCGACAAAGCCGATGCAAGTGACCCCTTGCAAATCGGCGCGCCGATCCCAGGCATGGTCACCAGCATTAATTGCAGCATCGGCCACAAGGTGAACAAGGGCGACAAACTGGTGACGCTCGAAGCGATGAAGATGTACACCACCATCAACTCGCCGGTCGATGGCGTCGTTGAAGAAATCCTCGTGGCCGTCAGCGATACCGTGGAAAGCAAAGACTTGCTGGTGCGTTTGCGTGCATAAGTTGCAGATGATGAGATGCGAGGATCACCTGAATGGCTCAGAGCGTCAAAGTGCGAGCTGTGCTAACTGGATGCAAGCAGTCGAAGTAGCACGAGTACAAGAGACACAATTGCGAGGTTACGACCGATCGTGTTTCCTTTGTCCGTTTTATCCTGCTGTTCAAGCGCCGAAAGTTCCGGTGCATTGGCAAAAGGTAAAAACGCGAGAACAACCAACCCCAAGGTACCACCTGCAAGAAACCAAGGGGCAAATTTGTAACCCTTGCGTTGCGCCAATAATCCGGTAATCAGACCGAGTACGGCTAAGAAGCCGAGCACTGTGAAGACTACGAGTACTTCTACATCAGCTAGTGCAATCATACAACCGCCTTATGGTCAAGCCTGCGCTGCCAGGCGCTCCGCACATTTCGATGCCTGTGCCGCAATGGCTTTTGCATCGAGTTGCGTCCATTGACCGTCCCGCACGAGTACTCGACCATCCACGAGAACCGTATCCACATCGGCGCTGTTGGCGGCGTAAACAAGATGTGATACGACGTTGTGTCGTGGTGTGAGATGCGGCTTTTCGAAATCGACCAAGACGATATCGGCTTTTTTGCCGACTTCCAGCGTGCCGACTTCGTGATGCAGATTTAAGCACCGTGCGCCTTCGCGTGTGGCCATGAGCAGCGCTTGTTGCGCGGAAACGGTTGTCGGATCGCCGGTTGTGCCTTTGTGCAGCAGCGCCGCAAGATGCATCTCTTCCCACATGTCAAGGTTGTTGTTCGAGGCAGTGCCGTCCGGCCCCAAGCCAACGGTGATGCCGGCCTGCAAGAACTTCTCGATTGGTGCAAATCCGGAAGCGAGTTTCATGTTCGATGTCGGGTTGTGCGCCACACGGAAGTCGCTGCTTTGCATAATTTCCAGATCGCGCTCATCGACGTGAACGCAATGTGCCGCCAATAGCGGCCCGTCCAGTGCGCCAATTTGCTTCAGCGATTCAATCGGGCTTTGTCCCCATTGCGCTGTTACATCGGCGACTTCACGTCGTGTTTCCGAGGCGTGCGTCGTCAGCAGCAAGTCGTTATCGCGCGCGCCTTTAATCATCGCTTCCCACTGCTCGCGATTGCAGGTGTACAGCGAGTGCGGCGCCAGCGTTGGCTTGATGAGGCCATTGCCTGCATCCGAGTACTCACGCGCGAAAGCGATAGCATTGGCAATACGCTTTTGAGGCTCCGGCAAAAAGCCCAGCAACACGCCGCCGGGACAAGCGCGGATGCCGCTTTCAAGCATGGCACGCACGCCATCGTGATAGAAGAAATACATATCGGCAAAGCACGTCGTGCCGCCGCGCAGCATTTCGCAAATCGCCAACATGGTGCCCCAGTACACATCGTCGCCCGTGAGGTGCGCCTCAAAGGGCCAGATGCGCGTTTGAAGCCACGGCTCCAGCGCCATGTCATCGGCGTAGCCACGCAACAGCGTCATGGCCGTGTGCGTGTGCGTGTTGATGAGGCCCGGAATCGCCACGAAATGCTCGCCGGCAATGGTTTCATCGGCTACGAACGCGGGGCGAGTACTCGCCGGCCCAATGTAGGTAATGCGGCCATCTTCAATGTGAATGGCGGCGTTGTCGATAACGTCGAAGTTGTCGTTGCAGGTGACGGCTGTTACCGGAGAAATCGCGATGCGAGTCATATTTGCAGATTCAAGGAATTTATTCGATCAGGCCAAGTCTCAGCAGCTTCTGGGTGAGGGAGTAGATGTCGGATTTGTCCCCAGCTTTTCGTCGTCCGACAGCGACAATGAGAACGATGATCTGCTCACTTTCAACTTTATATACTATGCGGTAGCGCTGTCCCGCAGCGCGCAGGCTGCGATAACCGGACAGTTCACCGAGAAGTGGCTTGCCCTGTTTTTCCGGATCTTTTGCCAGGCCGTCGATACGAACGCGCAGTTTTTCTCGGGTGCGTAAATCAGTAATGGATTCATACATGGACTGCGCCGTCGGCGTCAGGCCAATCTTCCACTGGCGCGCCGGTGATTCCGTGACTCGGGGTTCAAGGGCGGGAGTTACGGATTGTTTTGCTCGTCTGCGATCTGCCATGGAATGATGTGACCTGCCTTAGCCTCTTCGATGCTTTGGCGCAACAATGCCATTGTTTCCGGATCGCTCATAATTTCCAAAGTTTCCATAATGGAATCATAAAGCTCGTAAGACATGACGGTGAGAACAGGCTTACCGCGCCGCGTCACGGTTACTGCGCCGGCTTCCCCCTTCATCCTTAGCTCTTCCGGCAGTTGCGTTAAGCGGTTGCGGGCTTCAACAATGGTCAACTCCTTTTTGTTAATTGTGGTCTCCATGTGGTAGTGACTCCCTTGTGTTTGCATTGGCAGATGCACATCTAACTTTACATTAAGATGCACACGACTACAAGAACTGGGTACTCACAATTGCCTGGCTGTTGACCTGAGCCGCGCGATGTGCAAACCTCTAGCTGATGAATTCTCCCATAACTGTTTCTCAACTTGTTAATTTCGAAGTTCTGGCCGATAAGTCGCTGCGGGGCGAGGCACTTTCGCACGAAGAAGCGCATCGAGTACTCGATACGCCGTCGGGCGAGATGGATGCGTTGCTCGCGGCCACGAGTCGTGTGCGCAAGTCACATTTCGGACGACGCGTGAAAGTGTGCGTGCTGCTCAATGCGCAAAGCGGCATATGTCCTGAAGATTGCAATTATTGCTCGCAGTCGAAAATTTCCAAAGCCGAAGTCGATAAATATAAACTGCTTTCCGAGGATACAATCGTCGAGCGGGCGCACAATGCTGCGGCAACGGGCGCCAAGCGCTTTTGCATCGTCATCGCGGCGCGTGGGCCGCAGCAGAAAGACATCGATCATTTGTCGGGTGCGGTGCGTCGCATCAAAGACGACGCCGTGACGCAGCACATGGAAATCTGCACCAGCCTGGGATTGATGAATTTGCAGCAGTGCCAGGCGTTGAAAGAAGCCGGCGTCGATTACGTCAATCATAACCTGAACACCAGCGAAAGCCACTACGAAAAAATCTGCTCGACGCACACCTACGCCGACCGCGTGAACACTTTGCATAACGTGCAGGAAGCCGGTTTGAAAACGTGTAGCGGTGGTATCGTCGGCATGGGTGAAACCAACGACGACATCGTGCAGATGGGTTTTTCACTGCGCGCCATGGACATCGAAAGTATTCCAATCAATTTCCTTCTCACGATTCCCGGCACGCCACTGCAGAGCATGATGCCGATCGATGCGAATCATGGACTCAGGGTGTTGTGTCTGATGCGCTTGCTGAACCCGACCAAAGAAGTGCGTGTTGCCGCTGGACGCGAAACGCACCTGCGCGGGCAGCAGGAAAAAGCGCTGTGCGCCGCCAACTCGCTGTTTGTCGATGGTTATCTCACCACGCCCGGCCAGGCCGCTAAAGACGTGCGCGACTGGATCGAAGCCGCCGGTTATGAAGTTGAGAAGTGATGGAATGGAACAAGTTGCTCTTCGAGTCGATTGAACACGGCAACGTTGAACTCATGGGTCAGTGCCTTACTCAAGGCGCTGCCGTGAATGAGTTGTGGATGATTGGGATACGCTGATGTGGGGTGTATTGCTCCTCGCAAAAAGGTCAGAGGAATTTGCCCGAACAGTTGACGCCGGGAGCGAACGCAGGTAAAGTGGAATTTGTCTTCAATCTTCTATTCTGTTGCGACTATTTGTGTTCAGGCCGCGAGCGAAACACACATTTCTGAGAAAGCGAGGTATGCGCCCCATGATAAACCACTTCTGGCTGTCTGGCCAATTCACCCCGACACCGCGAATGATGAACCTGGCCGGTGCTGTGGTTATGCGCTGCCCGCTTCTCGATAGTCGCCGACGCTAACTTCTTTCGACGACCATTCTTCGCGCTACGGGCTACGCCAAATGCAAAGGAGCCGGTAGCTTTTTTGTGCGTGCTGCCGAGGCTCCCACTGCCTTTGCCCCTCAACTCGCCGCATCGAACCGCTGTCGTTTCGACCTGCACTTCCCACCGAGTACTCAGATCGCGTTTGCTCTTGTCCTCGCGAGCGCAAATGTCGAGGAGATTTATGCAGCAACTCCAGAGATTCAAAAAGTTTCGCCTTAAACGCCAACAACAGCCGCAAATCGAACCACGGGTGGAAGCCACGACGGCCCCGATCACTTCCACCGCCAACCCGTTAATTCAACTGGAAGCCGACTTCACATCGGAAGGTAATTTCGGGCGTCGTGTCATGGAAGTCACGCCCGAGATAGTGCGAGTACTCGATTGGGACGACGTGGTCTCGTTTCAGATTCCCGTCGAAGACATCGCCTCGGCGCGCAACGAGCCATTAGTGGGTGGCGGACGCCTGGAAATCACCACGAAAAGCGGCGATGTGCTGTCGGTTGTGACGTACTCGCAAAGTGTAGCGCACAAGTTTTCCGAAGCGGCACGCGGCATTGAGCAACTGGCACGCGGCGAAGAACTGCTCATCAACTTGAAAGAAGAGCAAACGCGTTGCGCACGCTGCCGTCGCCTGCTGCCGGAAAAAGACGGTATTTGTCCGGCCTGCATCAATCGCAATAAAACGATGCTGCGTATTGCCGGTTATCTGGGGCCTTATCGCTGGCACGCAATGGGGCTGGCCACGTTGTCGATGATAACGACGCTTATCAACCTGGCGCCGCCTTACATTCAGGGCACGGTCATTGACACAGTGATCGCGCCGCGCCGCGACCTGCCGAAGATGTGGCTTCTGCTTGGTGCATGGCTGGGCGTTCTGGTGATGAATAGCTGTCTGCAAATCGTTTCCGGGCGGCTAACGGTTTTTCTGGCGTCCAATATTGCCGCCGATATTCGCGGCAGCGTTTACCGCGCCATCGAGTTTTTGAAGTTGACCTACTTCGAGCGCAAGCAGGTGGGCGCCATAACCAGCCGCGTCACGCAAGATACAGATCGTGTGTGGGGCTTTCTCGTCGAAGGCTTGCCGTTCATCGTGTCGAATTTTCTGCTGCTCACCGGCATCATCGTCTTTCTGTTTATCGTCAACTGGAAGCTGGCGCTGTGCGTCATGCTGCCGATTCCAGTTGTCATTGCCGTCAGCGGATTTTCGTGGCAGCGCATCACGCAGTTGAACAACCTGTTCGGGCAAAAATGGGCGCGTTTTCATGTCAACCTCAACGAAGCGCTGAACGGCATTCGTGTCGTGAAGGCGTTCGCGCAAGAAGACCACGAGAACGAGAAGTTTCGTAACCGCAACCTGGAATTGCGCGACGCCGGTATTCGCGCCGACAGCACGTGGGCCGTGGTGGCTGGCGTGATGGCATTCTTTACCAGTTTGGCCAGCCTTATCAACTGGACGGTGGGCGGTTACATGGTGTATGCCGGTGAGATGTCGTTGGGCGACTTCTGGCGCGTTCATGCTTATCTGGGTCTCATCTACGGGCCGATGCAGTGGTTCGCGCAGGTCAACAACTGGTTTTCGCGCGCCATGGCCGGTGCCGAGCGCATCTTCGAAACCATTGACACCGAGCCGGAGAATTACAATCACGAGGGTCGCAAGCACGCGATGCAGGGCACAGTCACCTTCGATAATGTGCGCTTTGGTTACGATAAATCGAACCCGATTTTGAAGAACTTGAACTTCAGCGCCAAGCCGGGCGAAATGATTGGTTTGGTGGGGAAATCGGGCGCCGGTAAATCGACGACGATCAACCTGTTGTGTCGTTTTCACGAGCCGGACGCGGGCGCGATCCTGATCGATGGCATCGACTATCGCGAGCTGAGTTTGCAGGACATGCGCCGCCAGATCGGCCTTGTCTTGCAGGAACCGTTCTTGTTCAACGGCAGCATCGCGGAAAACATCGCCTACGGCAAAGCGAATGCATCGTTTGACGACATCGTGGAAGCGGCGCGCGCCGCCAATGCGCACGACTTCATTCTGGCCAAACCTGACGGCTACGATACCCTCGTGGGCGAACGCGGTGCCAAGCTGTCGGGCGGCGAACGTCAACGTGTCTCGATTGCACGCGCCATTCTGCACGACCCGAAAATCTTGATCTTGGACGAAGCGACGAGTTCGGTGGACGTAGAAACCGAGCGCCAGATGCAGGAAGCTCTCGGGCGACTGACAGCGGGGCGCACCACGTTTGCAATCGCGCACCGTTTGGCGACACTGCGCAACGCGACGCGCCTTATTGTGCTGGACAAAGGCGAGATTATCGAGACGGGCACACACGCCGAACTCATGGAAAAGAAAGGCGCGTTCTATGACCTGGTGCAAACGCAGAGTAAGATCAACGAAATCGTCGGCGAGCACGCCGTTTAGGAAAAAGGAGCAAGCATGAAAACCGAAGAGATCACAATTTTTCACCAGCCGCAAGACCGCTTGCGCCTGACTGTGCAGGGCAACTGCTCATACCTCAACGTCAAGCCGGTGTGGGCCGCGCCTTTGTCGCGACCCAACACTTATCTGTCTCTTCTGGATGGGAAAAGCAAAGAGATCGTGTTGCTGAGCGATCCGAGTACTCTGGAGCACGCCTCATGGCAGGCCGTGCAGCGCGAGTTGCAGCAGCGCTATCTCACGGCAGAAGTGAGTAAGATTAGCAGCGCCCGCCAAGAGTTCGGCGCAACTTACTGGCACGTCGAGACCGACCGTGGCCCGCGGGACTTCGTGACGCAGAACTTGCAGGAAAACGCCTTGTGGTTTTCAGATACGCACTTGCTGTTACTGGATGTGGACGGCAACCGCTTCGAAATTTCCGACACGAGTACTCTGGATGAGCGCAGCCGCCAACTTCTGCATTCGATTGTGTGATTTAAGCGCAGAGGACGCGAAGGGCACCGACAATAAAGACGTTACGTTGATTTGAGCACAGTGAAGAGCCGCAACTAGAGGACGCTGAGTACTCGATCAAGATTCTTCGCAATGTCGAGAGTGACAATACCTCTGCCTTACGAGTGATTCTGACAAAGCAATGACATCGCTAAATCTTCATCTCATCCGTCCAAACCTTGATTTGGAAACCCCGTTCATGGAAATGGTGCGAGAGTTTCGCACGGCGAGTGATCCGTGGTTCGATACCGAGCCGCACCTGAAGATGGACGACTTCGCAACTTACATCGATTACCTGCACAAGGGCGCGCAAGGTACTGATCTTCCTGATGGATACGTGCCGTGGACGGCGTTGTGGCTGGTCAACAAAGAGACGGGCGGGCTTCTCGGTGTGAGTTCATTGCGCCACCGCCTGACGCCATCGCTGGAAAAGCTGGGTGGTCACATCGGCTACGCGATTCGACCGTCGCAGCGTGGCAACGGCTTCGGCACAAGTCTTCTCGCATTGACCTTGCCGGAGGCACGTGCGCTGGGATTAGCGTGTGTGCATGTCCACTGCGAAGTGGGAAATGTGGCGTCAGCGCGCATCATCGAACACAACGGCGGACACTTGCAGGAGCGTGCCAGAGTGCATGGAATGCCGATTGTGCGTTACGTGATTGACCTGACAGCGGAGCCGGTTTAGCGAGGCTCGGGGTTATCAAATCACAACACATTTGGTGTGCCGAATTCCTCGGTGACGCGACGCGACGGAGTACTCGGATCATCGTGGTAATCGCGCGCGGCGGTCAGGAAAAGCTGCGCGACCTGCGGCAACGCGACACGCATCGCGTCCAGCACCTCGGCCTGGGTCAGCGCCTGAGGTGAGATGCCGGCAGCGAAGTTCGTCACAACAGAAACGCCCGCATAGGAAATGTTGGCTTCGCGCGCCAGCACCACTTCCGGCACGCCTGTCATGCCGACAACGTCAGCGCCCCACTTCTCATAGGCGCGAATCTCCGCCGGAGTTTCAAAGCGCGGCCCTTCGGCACATGCATACGTACCGCCATCTTGCAGCGTCAGGTTCAGGTCGTTGGCCGTCATCAACAACAACGAACGCAAACGGGGGCAATACGGTTCGCTGACGTCGATATGAACGGCGCGCTCATCGAAAAACGTCTTGCTGCGCGACGTGGTGAAATCGAGGAAATCATTCAGCAGCACCAATGTTCCCGGCATCCAATCGCGTTGCAGTGAACCTACAGCGGTTGAGGCGAATATGGCGGTGACGCCGAGTTTTTTAAGAGCCGCAATGTTGGCGCGATAGTTGATGCGATGCGGCGGGATGGTAGCCAGTGGAGCCTTGCCGCCATCCAGCGCCGAAGCCGAATGGCGATGAAGAAACACAATGTCGCGCCCGTCCAGTGTGGCGCGTGTGAGCTGAGTGCGTCCCCAACGCGTTTCTACAACTTCATCGTGCGCGTCTTGAAACGGCGAGTCGTCGCCTTGCAACTGCACGCCGGTGCCGCCTATGAACGCCAGAACTCCATCTTTCATGGGTTGAATTTCCTTCTATTAAGTCTGCACACGCGGAGCATACAGAACAGTGCGGCCAGTGCGCAAATCGACAAGAACGAGCCGAAGCGAAACGATTCCGGTTGATATGCTCCGTTGCGCCAGCCCGGAGCGAATTGGCTGCCTTCAATGCGCGGCACATCAAGTACTCGCCGCTCGTAGATAATGCAGTTATTGTCACGCAATACTTCGCGTCCCACAGCGGATGGTTGCTCTTCTTCGCTCGCGATATAGCGCACGCGCAAAGCATCCAGCAGGCGTGAACGCGGGTTGTTCAACAGCACCATGTTGCCGTTCCACTGTGGCGAGAGAGTGGGATCGTATTGCGAGTACTCTTCTCCCCGCGCCACGGCCTCACGATAGGCGCGCAACGCTAACGAATCGTAACCGCTGATGTCGCGCAGGTTGTAAACCATGGCGCCGTTGGGCGGCAGAACACCGCGCGGATGGTTGCGCTGCAAACTTTGCAAGCCTTCAACGGGAGCCCAGGTGCTGCGCGGCGTAATGAACAGAACACGGCTGCCGTCGCGCGTATTCTGCTGCAAAAATTGTGTAATCGGTGTGGCAGGATAAATCGTTTCGCGTGGCGCTGTGGGTTGCGTGTTCCAATTCGCAGCGAATAACTCACAGGTGACAATGGCCACGGCCAACGGTGCTACGAAACTTACTTTCCAGTGAGACCGCAGCGCATCCAACCCGAAGGCGGCTAAAAGCGCAACACCAAAGCTCCACAAGATTAACGCTCGTCCAACGCCGGCGAACTGCGCCAGCCCCGGCACCAGAAAATAGAACGCTTGACTGAGTGTTGCCATCGCGTAGGCCAGGCCAAAAATCGTGAGCAGCCCGGCGAAGAGCAGAGGAGAGGCCCATTCCCGTCGCTGATGTGCATTGCGCAAAAGGAGAAGCGAACATAGTGCCAGCAACGTGGCTGCTATGCCGACATAACCAAAGTTCTCATTGAGTGAGCCCCACGCCGTAGGCCAGTTCGGAAGAAACAGCGACATCCATTCGCCCGGTTGCAGGCTTCGCTCAGCAATGGCTTGCCAGCCGTCGGCAGTCGCTGTTTGACCCGCACGGTGACTTTGGCGCGAAAGTTCGAGTGTCGGCAGCAGTTGCAGCGCGCCAAGCAAGAAAGCCCAGGTACCGGCACCGACGAGTACTCGCAACGCGCGCCAACGTTGCGGCATCGTCAGCGCGCGCAGGAGAAGCGCCATCAAACAATAAAGAAAAATCTGAGCGTGACCGGCCAACAAAGCACAACACAGCGCAAGAATAAACGGTGCCGTGGTGCTTTGCAATCGTGCGCCTTTGATTGCAGCGGCCCTCTCAAAGAAGAGAATAAGAACAGGCAACCAGGCTGCGGTGTTGGACAGCGTCGGCAGCATGGCCCATGCGGAGAGATAGCCGCAAAAACACCAGGCGACCGCTGCAAGGAGCGAAGCAAGTCGAGAATGCCCCCATTGTTGCGCCAGAAAGTATGTCGCAATGCCGCTCAGCAGCGTGTGCAAAAAGGCGGAAATGCCAAAAGCACGCGCCACATCGAAGAGCCAGAACGGCAGATTCAGCGGATAAAAGACGGCACTCTGGCCGTTGGCGACGAATGGTGTGCCGGCTAATTGATACGGGTTCCACAGTGGGATGAGGCCGCTGCGTAGTTGCCCGGCGGCAAAGCTGCGCCACGGGTAATATTGTCCCAGAGAATCCCATTGCAGAATGTTCCACGGCGCTTGCGGATCGCTGCCAAAAGGTGCAAAGCCACGTAGAAAATCGCCGGGCAGCAGCATGTGGCTTGTTGCGAGTACTCGAATCCAGAAAAGCAGGTTAAGCGCGAGCAGAACGAGCAGGGGAACGGTGTGTGGCGACGCGAGAACACCCTGCCGGAAGCGCGAAAGCATAGCCGCAGTTTATGTTGTTTTGAACGTCCAGTGTTTGTTGGCGAGGAAATTCCAGAACACGACAATGCCGGTCGCGATGCCAAAGGCGATCAGCGGCTCCCAGCCTTTCTCCGCTTCGGGGCGTCCCGCCGTCAGCAGGTTGTTGACCACGAAAAGGATAATCTGATTCAGCACCAGACCGACCACGTTCACCAGGACGAAACGCACATACTGCTGATGGCGTTTCACCGCATCAACGCGAGGAAACGTCCAGCGGCTGTTCCAGATGTAGCCGTTCGTCACCGCAAAGGTGAACCCGATGAAAGCCGCTACCTGCACATAAAGTCTGTATGTATCGACGAAGCTTTGAACACGAGGCGCGCCGGCTAATGCCGTGTGCAGAACATGGTCAAGGTGAAAATGATAAACCAGCAGCGAAAAGATGCTGAGGCTGATAAGCGTGCTGCTCGCGCCGACGATGCAGAACTTGGCAAACTGCTGCAATCCACTATGTCGCAGAATCGAACCCTTGCTCTGCACGCTCGCGGGCGAGTTTTCCATGTGACTTTCCTCAATGTTCTTCATTGCTGTCGTCATTGTTTGTAATCCGGTACAGTCAGGCCGCCGGAGCGTCCCCAGGGCCAGAAGACGCGCACGGCCCGTCCTATGATGTCGCGGTCGCCAATTGGCCCGCGTATGCGCGAGTCTTCTGAATTGCCTCGGTTATCGCCCATGACAAAGTATTGGCCTGTGCCAAGCGTTACGCTGATGGGACGCAGTTGTTGAATGTCTTCTCCGGGGCGCGGCGCGGATGGTTTGATGTAACTCTCGGCAAGCAATCGCCCATTAATCCACACCTGATCGGCAAACACATCCACCTTTTCACCCGGTAACCCAATGATGCGTTTGATGAGTTGGTCACGATCTTCAACAGGCACATCTTCAGACGGCTCGTTATTCCACGAGTTTGGTGCAGCAAACAGCACAATATCACCGCGTCGCCAGGTGCCATGCAAACTGTTGCGATGGTCGATCAGTAGACGATCATCAATCAATAGCGACGGTTCCATTGAACGCGAGATGACGAGCGCCGGCTCATACACAGCAAAGCGAATCGCCAGCACCAGCACCAGCGCCAGAACGAGGATCGCGCCCTCGATAAGGTACGCAACCAATTTGCTGCTCTTGGTGCTATGGACGGTGCTCATGGGAGTCGCGGCAATACCATCTCTTACTGCTGACGTTGAAACTTTGCGGCAAACATGCCATCACAGTCGTGCAGGTGTGGCCACGTCTGCAAAACTCCATCCAACGACTTGAGTACTCGCAACGGTTCTTCCATCTCACTCGTAGCGAAGCTCCAACTGTCGTGTTGCTCCAGAAACCAGTGCGCCTGGTCTTCGTTTTCTTCGCTTTCCAGCGAGCACGTAGAATATACCAGCACGCCGCCCGGCTTCACCACAAGTGCTGCGGCATTTAGCAACTTTCTTTGTAGCACCACCAGTTCACCAAGCTGCTGTTTGGTCTTGCGCCAGCGCGCATCAGGCCGGCGACGCCATGTGCCGGTGCCCAGACAAGGCGCATCCAACAGAACCAGGTCGGCTTTGGGTAGATTACTCGCCAGCTCCAGGAAGTCGCCCGCGCGCGTTTCGATGCACTTGAGACCCAGATGTTGCGCATTTTCCCGCACCAGCTTCAAACGCCCCGGCGCGAGATCACACGCTAACACCGTCCCTGTGTCCTTCATCATTTGCGCCAAATGTGTAGTTTTGCCGCCGGGTGCGGCGCACGCATCCACGATGGTATCGCCTTCGTGCGGATGTGCCAGACGTGCGACGCACTGCGCCGCCTCATCCTGAGCCAAAATCCAGCCGCTTTGCCACTCGGGCCAGTGCTGCGGCGATCCCAGCGATTCCTCGCCGCGTTCCACCACAACCGCATCAATCGACAAGGCACCGGCACGAGCGTCCAGCCCACGTTCGCGCAGAGAATCGAGTACCCGCTCGCGCGTGGTTTTCAAGGTGTTGACGCGCAAATGCAGTGGCGCTATCGTGTTGTTACTCTGGCAAAGTGCAGCGCACGCCTCAAAACCCAGGTGACGGAGCCACCGCTCAACAATCCAGGTTGGATGCGAGTACTCGGTGGAGAGAAAAGCGACCGCATTTTTGTTGGCATCGGGTGAAGGAATGAACTCGGCAGGCAGGCGGCGCGCTACGGCATTGACGAAACCAACAGCCGAGCGCAAGTGTGCGGCGCGCATCGCTTCGGCGTATTCATCGACCAGAGCGGAGTGGGGCGTATCCAGAACGCAGCGCTCGTAAGCAGCCAGACGCAAGGCGGCGCGCACGGGTGCATCCAGTTTCGACAAGCGTTTCTTGAGCAGGGGCGCGATTGTGTGGTCGAGGCGCGACTGTGTGCGGCAAACTCCCGCAACCAGCTCGCGTGCAAAACCTTGCGCCTCGGCGGGCAGGTGGAGATCGTTCAGGGCCGAGGCCAACGGCACGTCGGAGTTCTCCAGTGCGACCAGCGCTTTGAGGGCGCCACGTCGCGCCTGGGTTTTGGGATGCATGATTCAGTTGGTGTGCGTGGCGGCGCTACACCGGAGTTGTGCATTGAGCACGTCGTTCGGCAACAAATTCAGGCGAGCGGCTGGCCGTCTTCTAATCGCGCGCCGCGCGCCCACTCCGCAGCGGACAGGCGAGGACGCCCTTCGGCCTGCACTTCAATGAGGCGCACGGTGCCTTGACCAGTGGCAACGACAACTCCGTTTTCATTGCTGTGCACAACGTGGCCCGCAGCGGAGGAAGATTTACCTTCCGCGACAGCGGCGCGCCACACTTTCAAGGTGCGATCACGAAATGAACAGTAAGCGCCCGGCCACGGATTGGTAGCACGAACGCGATTGACGATCTCCTGCGCCGGTTGTGTCCAGTCTATCTGGCCGTCTTCTTTGCGCAGCATCGAAGCCAGCGTGATGTTGTTTTCATCTTGTGGAGTGCGCGGTGCGTTCCCTTTACCGTTTTGGAGAAGATGTAGTGCGTCGACGAGCGCCTCGACACCGGGTGCCGTCAACTTCTGCCACAGGTCGGCTGTTGTGTCGTCCGGCTCGATGGGCCACTCTCGTTGAATGATGATGTCACCCGAATCGAGCTTTTCGGCCATGTGCTGCACCGTCACGCCGGTGACCGCGTCGCCTGCCAGCAGCGCATGTTGCACCGGGGCAGCGCCGCGCCAGCGAGGTAGTAGCGAGAAATGCACGTTAACACAGCCATTGGGCGGCATGTCGAGAATTGCGCGCGGCAAGATTTGACCGAAGGCCACAACAGCAATGGCCTGTGCTGACACTTCGCGCAGGACCTTGATGAATTCTTCGTCACGCGCGCGTTGCGGCTGTGCCAGCGGGAGGCGGTGCTGCACTGCGTATTCTTTCACGGGAGAAGCGGCCAGCCCTTTGCCGCGCCCGGCGGGTTTATCAGGTTGCGTTACGACCAGGGCAATCTCGTGTTCACGATGCAGCGCTTCGAGAAACGGCACGGCGAGCGCCGGCGTGCCCATGAAAGCAATTTTCATAAAAGGAGCTAATCTTCGATGCGCTTGCGCAATTCCTCAGGGACATGGAGATTTGGCGGCAGACGGCGCGATTTGTAGGCGTTCTTAATTTCTTCGGGCGTAGTTTCGTGTAGCGCCACAATCTCTTCGCCTTCCTCATCGATTTCTTCGATGAGCCAACTGATGGTTTCGGGCACGGCTTTGTCGATGTAGAGTACTCCATCGAGGTGATCGAGTTCGTGCTGCACGCAGGTGGCGGCGCGGCCTTGCTCGTCGCCGTCTTCGCACTCCCACTCGACCGCTTTGCCGTTTTCGTCACGCCCGGTGACAACCACACGCGCGTGGCGCGGCACTTTGGCCTGCACACCAGGGATGGAAAGACAGCCTTCGCTGCCGATTTTGCGCTCACCGGCGCGCCGCACAATGCGCGGGTTAATGATGGCATGAACTTCATCGCCGCGCCGGAACACGAAGATGCGTTTTGATACACCAACTTGCGGTGCAGCCAAACCTGCGCCATCGACGGATTCCATGGTCTCGATCATGTTGGCGATCAGTTTGCGTTCCACATTGGTAATGCGATCAACGGCGATAGCGCGCCGCGTCAAAATCGGATCGCCCCAGATTCTTATCGGAAGAACTGCCATTATACCTTTCTCTACTTGATGCCTTCAGCCGACCACATGTTCCACAATTGCTGCGGCGTTACTTTGAGTACTCGGCGCACCGCGTCGTCTGGCGGCGTGTCGCGCCCGATGATGCGCAGGATGTCCAGCAGCTTATCACCGCCCCAGCGCTCCTTGATAAAGTCCACCATAGAGTTTGCCTGCGAGTATGCAAGAAACGCCCGCTCTCCATCCACGTTCCACTCACGCAGGTCTTGCATCGACAGCAGACGGCCACGTCGCGCCGCATCGCGCACGCGCTGCAAATAGTCTTCGTAGCCGCCTTCAACCGCTGTCGCGATGCCCTCGTTCAGCCAGTCCGGCACCAGACGCCCCTGGCTCAGTTGGCGCACCGCGACGTGTCCGTACTCGTGCGCAATGGTCGACATTGTGTTGGCGCGCGGGTCGGCGAAGAAGTTGATCTCTTCACCCAGAACGTGTGGGCCTTTGTCGGTGTTGACCAGTTGAGTCATGGTGAGCGCGGTCACGAACTCTGAGGTTTCGCGCCCCGTCATGCGCCCCGTGTAATTCTGGAACTCGCTCTGACTGCGCCACAAGACCACTTCGGTGTTGCTCATAGGAATGCCGAAGTCGGCGTAAATGGTGTGCTGCGCCGCTTCGAGCCCGGCCAGCAGTCGCGCCGCGCCCAGGTCGTTGGGCCAGCAACGCACGGTAAACAGCGTCGAGCGGATAACACTCGGCGGCTTGCGGTGCGCCAGTTGAGTGCGCTCCTGTAACTGGTCGGACAGCAGTTTCATCCACGCGCGATCGTCCTCGGATGCGCCTTGCATGGTCTCAGGACTCATACCGGCTGCGCGTTGCCACAAAATCATGGCATTGTCGTCGTCAGCCAGTCGCGAGTACTCAAGACCCAGGCGCAGTGCCGCGAGTGGGGTCGCACGTCGTTGCAGTTGTTCCTCTAACGACGGAATGATCTTCGAAGGATGCTCTTCGGCAACGCCAATCGAGCGCTCCTGATCGACCTGTTGGAACGCGATGCGCTGCGGGTCGCGCGCGCGCCACGTTTCCACCTGCTTGAGCGTGTCGGCACCGACAAGCCCCGGCTGGAGCGCATCGGCTTTTTGCAGCGCATCGGCGGCCTCGTTATACAAACCAAGCTGAAACAAGGCGGCACCGAAGTTTCGATGCGTTTCGGGCAGCGTGTAATTTTGTCCCGCAATGTTGACACGTTCGCGCTGTGCAATTTCATCGGCGTGCGCAATTTTTGGATCGCTCATCGAGCGGTTGGTATCCCACACCGCATCGAGCGCCACCCAACCTTGTGGGCCGAATTGCAAAAGGAAGTGCGCCGTGCCGGCACGATTCGATTGGTCGTTCTCTTTTTCAAACTGCGCCATGCGACGCCGCAACCAGGGCGTGATGTCCCACGGCGTTCTGGTTCCCGTCAGTCCCGCGTCGGCATCGCCGCTGGACTTCATGTTTTCGCCGGTTGTGGCAAGCCGTCCCCCGTCCAGCAACTCGCCCTGCCACAAAAAGCTGACGCGCAACGGAATCCAACGCCCGCCGCGCCGCTCGGCCACCAGATCGGTGATGTAAGCGTTAGGTTGAGCGGCTTTCCTGTCAGTTGAGGCCCGCTGCGTCTGCCAATCTTCGTTCGCTTTGGCTGCGAGGACGGATGCGGCATCATCGGGAACTTTCCAGCCCCGGTCGGTAAGGGCCAGCGTGCCGTCGCTTGTGCGCTGCAACCACAGGTCGATTGTTCCAGCCGCCGCAACCGACGGTGCAGTGTCAAAATTCAAGCGCGACGAACGAACGATTTGATATTCAATGCGAGCCAGAGCGCCCGCCGCCGAAGCCGCTAAATGAGTCAGGCGCAGGCGCGGCGACAAGCTGGCGTCGCCGATACTGGCAAGCGTAAGGTGCGCTTTTTCACCTGAGTCGAGTTGCAGAATGCGCAACGCCGCTGCGTCACTCACAGCCAGGCTACGGCTTAAGCCGACAAGCAAGCCATCGACCGTGCGCAATTCCGTCGGCGTTGCATTGGAAACAATAGACGGCGAGAGTCCGCCGCCTGCCGAAGAACCGCCGCTGACGGGCGCGTTTGGCGCCGGGGAAGGCAGGGCGCCCGGGAGATTTGCCGCTGTTGAGTACTCGGATGACAGCAGCAACACGACCAAAGCCGCCACGACGGCAAATACGGCACGTCTGGCCTGAACTGCGTATTTATGTACACCAGCCGCTTTCCGGGATTGGTGCGTCGAGAAGAAGTGCTGCGTTGATGTAACCAGAAAAGACAATCTACACCTAAAGGTCGCTAGGATTTGCGGCCCTGCGTTGCACCGCCGGCCACTCGCGCAGCACTATTGACAGTGGCAGGCAATGCCGGGTTGCTGCCCGCACTTGTGCTGAGAGCAGCATTCTTTGCTTTGGCGCCGCGTGGGGTGCGCGGCATTGTCGGAACGTCGCTCTCGGCAGCGCCCGTCTTGTGACGTTTGTTGCGGCGCACACGCTTGCCACGGTGATAGGCCACCGTACGGCGAGCAATGTAGCACTCGTAATCTTCGCGCAAGCGCGAGACCACTTCCTGATCGGTTAAGCCGGGGAACTCGGCAATAAGCCGCGCTACGACATCGGTCTTGCTCTGGCAGAGGAACAGCAGCGGCATCTTGCCCCAGGGCGTTTCAATGCGCTTACCGCGAATCAAGCGTGACACAGTCGAGGGATGCTCGCCTAACTGGCGGGCCAGTTCGGCCTGAGCCAGTGGCTTCAAGCGTCGCATGTCACCTGTTTCCAGGTAATCGGTTTGCTGGCTGCACAGTGTCGTAATGAGGCGTGACAGGGCCGACAAGCGCTGGTTGATGAAGCGCGCCCGCGTCAGCAGATCGCGTGCGGCTGCGGGCAGGTTAACGTCTGTTTTGTTGTCGCGCTTAATACGGTAACGCTGTGTGTAAATCGAGTCGTGATCGAACTGAATCGAAAGTTGGCCGTCGATCATCTGCACAAAGGCCACCGGCTCATCGCTGCCACTGAGACCCGCGCTGCCCGATCCACGCTTGCGCGTCTGGGGCAGCACCGATTCTTCGTATCTTTCGGCCAGGTACACGCGGTCGGTCGCTTCCAGCACTTCCTCGGCTTCACGCAACGAACAACCGAAGCGCTCGGCGAGTTCATCCGGCGTGGCTTCTCCGCCTAAAATGAGGTCGAGAAACTCCTGCTCGGAAACGCTGTAACGCTCGACGAACTCGCGTGTCTGCTCTATGGTGTCGGTGAGATCAACCATCTCACCCTGCGCAGCGGAGTTTTCTGCGCGATCACTGGCGCGCGACTCTTCAGCAACGTTGTTGGAGAGACTCATCGCACGCTGCGGCAAATTTCCCCGCTCGGATGAGCGCAGATAGCGTAGATGGCGCAACAGCACGCCCGGCGGCACCTTGTATTTTGCAGAGAGCTCGGGTACTCGATTCAAGGCAGAAGGCGACAGGAAATCGCGTTCCCAGCCCTCGAAGGAAACGATGTTGTATTCCTTAAGGAAATCGAGCAACTGGTCGTCCATGAACTCTTCATATTTGCCGCGCGGAATCTTGCCGCGCAGACGCACGCGATGTACCACGCCCTCGCTGATGAGCCGGTTGAAAAGCGGATTGTCCTCGAACGACTGCACGTAAGAGCGAAACTCCTGCTCGTTCTGCGACAGCAGCGAGACATACTCTTCGGGCGGACGGCGCATCCGCAGCGACATCTCTTCAGACTGGTAAGCACGTTGGGTTGCGCTATTTCGCATGTTAAATCTCCGAGCGGCCAAGCTTGACCGTTGAACGGACCTCTATGAATAAGGAAATAAGCCGTCTATGAGTCGCATGAAACGACCTCGACAAGTATAGTTGCCTGAACGTGCAAACGGCAAGCTCGTTGCACCATAATCAAGACTTTTATTGAGAAGATTATACGACACCAGCCACAGCCGGCAGGCAGTCGTTGAGGCCGACATCCAGGTTAGCGATGATGTCGCCACGCAGCGAAACGTATGCACAGTGAGTGCCGAAATGCACATCCGCAGTGACGCGGCGCAGTTGAGAAGTCTGCGTCGGTGAAGAAGACAAAACCTGTTTTACAGGTGACAGCGGCGTTCCACATCTCCGGCGGCACTGACATCTGCTGCACATAAATCCGCTGCACTGAAACAGGTTGGAGCGGAAGACGGGATTCGAACCCGCGACCCTCAGCTTGGGAAGCTGATGCTCTACCAACTGAGCTACTTCCGCGTTTTGTATATATTTTAACGGCAAAATTAAATATATACTCTCTTGAAGTGGCGACGGTCTGACAAATCTGATGGTGTCGAACACTATCAAATTCAGTTTAGCATATACCTGATAGCCCTTGTATTGCTACGTTAATCTTTGTGAAAAAGCATCTGCACCCCAATACATATCAACACTGTGCCAAGTGCAACCAAAGAATTAGCCGACCAGCCTGCCTGAAGTAGTGCCCACCACACCAACAGAACACCTACACCTCCGCCCATGCACAATGCACCTGGCAAAGCCCCAGAAGTATCGGCTGGTTTGGTCACGTTAGATCGTGACGCCGGAACTTGTGGCGTATGGCCTAAAATGTCAACCAAGTCATCGGTTCTTGCACCACGCGTCACCCACACCCGTAAGTTCGAAGCACTGACCTCAACTTTGACTCTTAGCTCGCCACTCAGGGATTGGTAGGGGAATGTAAAGCTGTTGTCGTATGACAGATGTCTTTGTAGGGAAGCCGGTGTAATTTCATGAATCATGTTGTCGAGACTCTGCTTGGAAACCACCGGCCCGTCTGATTCTGTCATATGGCCAAAAAGCCGCATCGGCTGGTCATCAATAAGCAGGACACTATTAACGTTGTGCTTGACCATCTGCTCGATTAGTTGATCTATTCTCGCCATAGGAATGCCTCACGTATTGTTATTGGCCACGACTAACGCCCTGCACGCCAATAACAATTCCCATGACGAAGCCGACAAGAGCACCCATAATAAGGCCGGAGCCAGAATCCAGCCCTCGTCGGACAGCCCTGCCGCCTCCCAACATAGCACCAGCACCGGCAAAAAAGAGAGCAGACGCACCTATAATTATCAAGTCCTGTGTTGTGATCCGCCGTTTGTAGCGAAAGCTACTCGACTTTTCTTTAGGTGGTGCTGCAGGTGCAAGCGATGAAGCTGTCAACGGGTTGAGGTTTCCGCCGCAACCTCCGCATGAGGAGTAATGTGCAGGATTTGAATGTTTGCACTTGGGGCACTTTCTATAGTCTGTGGCCATCTGAGGTGTATTCTCCGGCTGCCTCGTGACATTTGTGGAGCTAAAATATCTGATAGGAGGTATCAGGTCGGTGATCCCCATGCAACGGCTCAACCCGCCCTTGAACCAGTTTGCGTATTAAACTTCTGCAATGGAAAAACTCTGGACGCTGCCGCACCAAAATCTGATCCGGTTCGCCTCGCGGCGGTCAACTCCTCTATTGCCCCCATTCCTTTTAGGGCCGCCGTGGTGCGGATAAAGCCATCCTGAGTGAGAACACTTTCTCCTTCAGATAGACACGCCATATACAATGCCTTTTCTGTGTCGGCATTTATCTGGCCAGCCATATTTTGAGCCTGCTGAAGGAAATTCCGGGACGCACCATCAAGCCGCTGTAACAACTCTGCTTTCTGCCCAGTCGATTCGGAACCGCTAAGACCAGCCTCCTGTAAAATGCGACTTTTCAGAGCATCGACGGCTGTGGCACGGGTCGCATAATCCGTTGCTACCGTAGCCGTTTTGTAAGGCCCGTCGGTGGAAACCACAACACCCTTCAGATATAGCTGGTCTATTTCCGCCTGATAAGTCGCATATGTTGTTTGCTTCAGATTGAGTACTCTTTGCGCCTCTGCTTCACGGTTTCGCTCTTGCGATGAGTGCACCCAGACACCGATTCCCAACAGTAGCAGGCCTCCAACGACACTTTGCAGCACAATTTGCCGTAACGCTCTCCTTGTTTTGAGTCGTTCAGCGGCATCCTCGTCAAGTTGAGGCTCCATTGTGGAGTGCGCGCTGACGGCTGGCTGTGGTGTTGGAGACGAGCTGCGGCGGGGAGGTGAGGGTATCGTGGCTTGGGGTCGGTGATTTTGGCTTTCGCTTGTCGCGGCCCACGGGAGGGGCTGGCCACATTTGATACAAGTGGAAGCGATATAAGAGTTGAGTGCTTTACACTCCTTGCATCGGCCATGAGTCGTTGAGTCTGCTGTGTTCATATATGTTTTCCCAAACCTGGTAATGTGCTCATATTTGGATCTATCAACTCTGTGATCCAACCTAAAATGGGTTGGCCCTCTTAGGATTATATGCTCGGTTTCGGGTGAAGTCAAATACCGAAATCCATTTACTCTCAGTCCTACAAGATCTTTCTAGAGCAGTTGCGGAAACAAAGGGAAGCGACAGGGGTGAGCCAAGAAAAATTGGCGGCAAAACTCCAGAAGCCACAATCATATGTGTCAAAGATCGAGTTGGCGGAGCGACAAATAAATCTTGTAGAGCTACAAGAATGGTGTGATGCATTGGACATCTCACTCATAGAATTCATACAGGCATGGCAGGACGCAGTTCAGTCGTCTAACTCGTATAAAGAGCCATCCCCATGAATAAAAAGCGTTTTGTGTGTTTGTGAGCCTCAATTAGTGATGGATTTCCTGTCGGGTTCGCCCTGCTGAAAACTAATCCGAGTTTGCTATTATGCTGCGTTTAGCGGCATTTTTATGAACGAAGCCCACCTGTCTCTGTCCCCTGCCGCCAAGAAGACCAGATCTCGTCCCGCGTCATTTTTATCCATCTTCAAACTTATATGTTGTGGGAAAGCAAGAACAGCTTTGGGGCTTTGTGATGGTTCTTCTTCCCACACCCTTTGGAAGTCACGTAAATAGCCGAGAGCTAAAATCTCACCCAAGCGAAGCAACAGTGAGCTTGGGAAGCTGATGCTCTACCAACTGAGCTACTTCCGCGTTAGTGACAGGCAAGCCATGCAACCATCGCAGTGCGCTCGGCTTCAACCTTTACGTTGCTTGGCCAAGCATCTTCGCCAAGCGCCGTTTGCTGCTGTTAGCTTAACCAAAAACTGGTGCGCTCGCAAACGTCTTCACGCTGCTTTTTGCTGAGTACTCACCGTGGTTAATCAGTGCTTTTACCGCCATCGAAAATTATTCTTGACAAGTTAAAAAAGATAGCGTATTATAGGCGAGGTTTCGCGAGAAGCCATTCATTTCGGTTGTCGTATGGTGCGCGTGAGGTCGAAGCACGGCGAGTTGTGTGGTGCGCTGCCGGCCATAAGGCCGCCTTCGCGACAGCAAAAGGATCAGTCACAATGGCAAAAGGTACGGTTAAGTGGTTCAACGACTCGAAGGGTTTCGGCTTCATCGAGCAAGAGGGTGGCGGCGAAGACGTTTTCGTGCATCATTCGGCAATTGAAGCGGACGGCTATCGTTCGCTGCAGGAAGGCGCAAAAGTCGATTTCGAAATCAGCAAAGAAGCCAAAGGCCTGCGCGCAGCCAACGTGCGCATCAGCCAATAAACTTCCTCCAAATTTGTTTTCGCAATGCCCTGTCGGGTTCCCCGGCGGGGCATTGTTTTCAGTACTCGCCACCCGGCTCATAAAACTTTGCACGCTGTTTTATGCTGTTTACCGAGAAATGTCACTTAAGTGCTTGACGGAAACTCCATATAGCGCTACGATAGTAGTATCCAAATCCGAGTAATTTAATCGGGATTGACAACTGCGCTTTCCAATCGGCGCGGCAGGGTGAAGGAATCGAACCTCAAATGATTTCGGCGTGGCGCAAAGCGCAACTGCATCGGGTGCGCAAAGCAAAAATCAAAAGTCAAAAGCAGCTTGAGCACGAGATGCATGAAGCTCATTGTTCCGCCTTGTGTTGTGCGCGTAGTGGTCAGAGTGCGCGCGTCTTGAGCTTTGCCCGCGAATGCAGCGAAGCGGCCCGCTTGCGCGAGATGGGAATTTGTGAGGGCGCGACGGTAACGGTGTTGCGCGATGGCGACCCGCTTGTGGTGCGCGTGGATGATGCGCGCTTTGGCATCGGGCGCGAAGCTGCCATGCGCGTGCTGTGCGACCTCATCGACTGAGCGCGGGCCATGCAAACTTCTCTGGATACACTCAAACCCGGTGACGAAGCGACCGTTACAGCTCTGGAAGGCGATCCCGAAACGGTCGAGCGCCTGATGGAGATGGGACTCATCGCCGGAACTCCGATTCGAGTACTCAAGTTCGCCCCGATGGGCGATCCCGTAGAAATCGTAATGCGCGGTTATCATTTCACGCTGCGCCGCCATGAAGCCGCCGGTGTCCTGGTCGAGATGGGAACCGCTGTTTCATAACTTGTGGCGTCTTCAGTAGAAACTTCCGTTACGCTTCATTCGTCAAGTAAACTTCGATGGCAGCCGAACTCCAAACACCCAGATCACAAACTCCAGCGCCGGTTGCCACGCGCCACATCGCCTTGGCGGGCAACCCCAACGCCGGCAAGACGACACTTTTCAACGCTCTGACGGGTATGCGTCAGAAAGTCGGTAACTATCCCGGCGTGACGGTTGAAAAGAAGGAAGGTCGTTGCACTCTGCCCGAAGGCGCCGAAGTGGTTATTCTCGACCTGCCCGGCACCTACTCGCTGTCGCCCAAGTCTCCCGATGAAGAGATTGCGCGCGATGTATTGCTGGGCCTGCGCGCCGATACGCCCGTGCCCGATGCCGTCATTGTCGTGGTTGATGCGTCCAATCTGGAGCGCAATCTGTACCTGGCCACGCAGGTTCTCGAACTGGGTATCCCCACTGTAATCGCGCTGAACATGACCGATGTCGCGCTGGCCAACGGTAAAGCGGTCGATGCGCGGCAACTCAGCAAGGAACTGGGCGCGCCCGTTGTGGAAACGGTAGCCGTGCGCGGTCAGGGCCTAGACGCGTTGCGTGGTGCGCTTGCCACCTCGATTGCAGCGCCGGCTTCGCCATCTCTCAAGCTGCCGCAGAGTGTTGAAGAAGCGCGGGGGCGTTTGGCACAGGTCATCGAAGGCAACGGGCTGCGTGCTGCGTCGCAAGGTGTGGCGTTGCGCTTGCTGAGCAGCAATGTTCCGGCACCGTCAGTGCGTCACGGCTTCGGGCCGTTAGTCGAAGAAACGCTCCAGGAGCAACGAAGCGACGCCGCGTTGGCTCCGTTGAAAGTTGCTGCCGCCGAAGCGCAGGCGCGCTATGCCATGCTCGGCGAAGTGGTGGCGCGCAGTGTCAAAGCGCCTGCCGGCGGCAAGACGTTGTCGCGCACTTTTTCAGACCGCGCGGATGCGATTCTGACGCACAAGTTTTATGGCATGGCGATTTTCGCGCTCATCACGATGCTGGTGTTCAGTGCGATTTTCTCCTGGGCGTCCTATCCGATGGAACTGATTGATGGCGCTATGACTTGGCTCGGCGATCAGGTTTCGACTCGCATGGCCGAGGGTCCGCTGCGTGATCTCATTGTGCAGGGTATTATTGCGGGCGTCGGTGCCGTCGTGATCTTTCTGCCTCAGATCATGATCTTGTTCTTCTTCATCGGCATCCTGGAAGATTCGGGCTACATGGCGCGCGCCGCGTTCATTATGGATCGCATGATGAGCAAAGTCGGTTTGCACGGTCGCGCTTTCATTCCGCTGATGAGCAGCTTTGCCTGCTCGATTCCCGGCATTATGGCGACGCGCACCATCTCGAACCGCCGCGATCGCATGACGACCATTCTCATCGCGCCGCTTATGAGTTGCTCGGCGCGCTTGCCTGTATATACCTTGATGATCGCCACTTTTATTCCGAACCAGCATCTGTGGGGTTTTTCGGTTGGCAGTGGTTTCATCGGGTTGACTTTGCCGGTTGTGGTGCTGTTTTCTCTTTACACACTGGGCGTTGTGGCCGCCATGGCGATGGCGTGGTTATTCAAGCGCACTCTGTTCAAAGGCCCGCCGCCGGCCTTGATGCTGGAACTGCCGCCTTACAAAGTTCCCGCGTGGCGCAACGTTGTGGTGACAATGTGGGAGCGCGGTTCACAGTTCCTCAAACGCGCCGGAACGATTATTCTCGCCATTTCGATTGTGCTGTGGTTCTTGCTCAGCTATCCCAAGGTCAAGGTTGGAGCGCTACCTTCGTCCGATTTGTCACCGGCGGCGGGAATTCGCCCCGGCCCCGGCAATGCACCGCCCATCGCGAACGAGCCGACAACAGATGGTGAAACCTCAACGGAAGAGAAGCTGACGGCGCTCCAGGCGCGGCACTCGTATGCGGGACGCTTTGGCCATTTCCTGGAACCGGCCATTGCGCCGCTCGGCTTTAACTGGAAGATCGGTATTGGTCTTATCGGTGCGATGTCGGCGCGCGAGGTTTTTGTTTCGACGATGGGCAACGTGTATGCCGTGGGCGATGCCGACGAGACCTCGGAATCACTGAAAAAGCAGATGATGAGCGACCGCTGGCCTAACGGTCAAAAAGTGTGGACGCCGCTCGTGGCCGTGTCGCTGCTGGTGTATTTCGTGCTAGCGATGCAGTGCATCTCAACGCTGGCGGTTGTTAAACGCGAAACCAATTCGTGGAAGTGGCCGCTGTTCATGCAGGTGTACATGACGGCACTGGCCTGGGGCGCGGCGTTTGTGGTGTATCAGGGTGGTCGATTTTTGGGCTGGGGTTGAGTACTCATGACACAGGAACTGGTTGTTTATCTCATTGTGGCACTGGCGGCGGGCTACCTCGTGCGCAACCTGTGGCTCTCGGCGCAGAACAAAAAGGGCTGCGGCTGCGATTCGGGCGGCTGCAGCAAGCTCAAGAGCAGCAAGCTTCAGAGCAGCAAGCTTCAGAGCAAAGCGAGTACTCAGCCGGTGCGCGACTCTCTGGTTCAGGTCACGCTCAACTTCAACAACGCTTCTGCTGACAGCGCCGCACGTCGCAACAAAACCTGATTCGGAGCCGCAATGCTCTCCATACTGATCGTCAACTGGAACACGCGCGATTTGCTTCGCGCGTGTTTGTTGTCTTTGCGCCACACTTGCCGCGAACTGGATCATGAGATCATCGTGGTGGATAATGCCTCGCATGACAGTTCCGCTGCCATGGTGCGCGAAGAGTTCCCCGAAGTGCTGCTGCTGGCCAACCAGAACAACGTTGGCTACGCAGCGGGAAATAACCAGGCGTATGCACAGGCAGGTGGCGCGTTGATCTGGCTCCTTAACCCGGATACGGAAGTTCAGCCTGGCGCACCGCAGGCCATGTCAGGCTTTTTGGAAACAAAGCCGCACTGTGGTGCCGTGGCTTCGATGTTGGTGGATGTTCACACGGGACGCCCACAGCGTTCGTGCCGTACTTTTCCCACTCCCGCGGCGCTGTGGGTCGAAGCGCTCGGGTTGGCACGGCGTTTTTCCCGCTCGCGACGTTTCGGCTTCTACCGCATGGGCTGGTGGAACTACGCCGATACGCGCCCGGTCGAGCAACCAATGGCTTCGAGCCTGCTGCTGCGCCGCCAGGCCATTGACGATTCCGGTGGCCTGTTTGATGAACAATTCCCCATTTTCTTCAACGATGTGGACTTGGCATGGCGTCTACACCAGGCCGGATGGCCGATCTGGTATGTGCCGCAGGCGAAGGTGTTGCACCACGGCGGTGCGAGTACTCGCCAGGTGCGTCCGGCTATGATCCGCGAGTCTCATCGTTCGCTGCGGCTGTTTTACGAGAAGCACTGGCGCGCTTCGATGAGTCCGCTGCTCTTCACAGCGACTATGCTCATGATGCAAACCGCCGGAGCCCTGCGTGTTGCACTGGCCGAGCGCCGCCAGCGGGCACCGTAGGTATCCTGTCATGGCGCGGGTGGCCAATTCCATGAATGTATAACCTCCATTGGAATTTGGCAGCGCTATGTCTAAGAAACAACTTCAAACTACATCGAATACGTCGGCGCCTGCGGCACCCATTCAGCGAACCCGGCGTAAGCAGGCCAGTAGTGGGCAGGAATTTCTGCGCCAGTGGATTCTGCTCATTCCCCTGGCGACTGCGGCGGCTGGTTCTGCCGCCATGCGCCTGGCACAGGAATATGCCGAGATGTTGCCGGCATTGTTTTTCGTCGGTGCTCTGCTTATCACAGTGGCGATGCTGCACCAGCGCCACCTGCTGCAAGAAAACCAGGATCTCGCCGAGCGAGTTCAGGAGGCGCACGAGCGGCTCGACATTCTGCACCGCCTGGAAGTAGGACTCAATGAAACGCTTGATGTGCGGCAAGTCGCGCGCACAGTTCTTGACCACGCGCTGCTCTCCACCGGTGCCGATGCGGCGGCTTTGTGGTTGAATCCACGTTTTGACACGGCTGCGGTGCGAAGCGGCAGCGTTGCCACAGCGACCGTTGACCAAACGGGTGCTGCCGTCGATGGGTTGCCTCGCCTTTGTGGGCGCAACTGGACTCTTGCTGCGGCTGATGGTTGGCATGGTTCGCATGGACGCGCTGCGCTGGAAGCCTGCCATCGCGCGTTAGATGCAATCACATGCTGCGGTAATTCACACCTGATTCATGTGCAAGGCGGCGATTCCGACTGCCCCACGTTGGCGGCCATTCTCGACAAAGGCGATTCAGCCATTGTGGCGCCGGTGCGTTGGAATAACGAGAGCATCGGTGTGGTAATGACGGTGCGTCATGGAGACCGTTTCGACGCGGACGATGCTGTGTTGCTCGATGCAATGGCCATGGTGTCCGGCCCATCGCTGGAGAATTCGCTGCTTTATCAAACGGCGGCGGAGCGCGCCAACATCGACGGCCTGACTGGATTGTATAATCACCGCGCCGTGCAGGAGCGCCTGACACAGGAAGTGGCGCGGGCGCAGCGAGCGCATGACAAGGGATTGGATGAACCGCTGTCCATCATCGTGATGGACTTGACCGACTTCAAAATTTTCAACGACACTTACGGCCATGGTGTAGGCGATGATGTACTGCGCACCGTGGCCGATTGCCTGCGCGAGAACTTCCGCACCAGCGACATTGTGGCGCGTTATGGCGGCGATGAGTTTTTGGCCCTGCTGCCCTCGACCGACCTGGCCGGTGCGCAAGCCTGGTGCGAACGCCTTATCAAATCTCTTGAAGCGCGCCCCTTCGAATCCGGTGACTTGTCCGGCATTCTGATCCGGCTGGCCTGCGGTATCGGTTCGTTTCCTCTCGATGGGCACACAGCTGCCGACTTGTTTGAAGCCGCCGATGCGCGCCTCTACGAAGCCAAACATCGGGGCACAGCGCTGCTCAAAGATGACGCGTCCCAGGGCAACACCGCTGGAATTCAGACAACTATGGCTCATGCTGCCATTGCGGCAGTTCACTCGGGCAGTGAAGCACTGAATCATTTATGGAAGTCGTTTGGAGTACTCGACACACTGATTACAGCCATCAACAACCGCGACCGTTACACGCGCCGCCACAGCGAACAGGTGATGACGTATGCGCTGCTCATCGCGCAGGAGATGGATCTATCACCGCAGATGCGCGAAGCGGTTCAAACCTGCGGCTTGCTGCACGATGTCGGCAAAGTCGCCGTGCCGGATGCCATTCTGCGCAAGCCGGGCCGCCTCAGCCCGGATGAAACGCGCCTGATGCAACAACACACCGAGTTCGGGGCGATGATCGTGCGCAACGTCCCCCATGTCGAGCGAGTACTCGAAGGCGTGCGTTCGCACCACGAAGCTTATGACGGCAGCGGTTATCCCGATCGTTTGCGCGGCGAAGACATCCCGTTAATGGGCCGTCTGCTGGCTGTGCCGGTTTGCTTCTCGGCCATGACCACTGATCGCCCTTATCGCAAGGCCCTGACAATTGACGAGGCTCTAAATGAGATCGCGTGCGCTCGCGGCACGCAGTTCGACCCGGACGTGGTGGACGCATTTCTGCGCGCGATGAACGCACCACAAGCCGAAAATTCAATGCCGACTCTGGCCCTGAACGCACCACAAGCCGTCGCTGTCCATTAGCGCTTGGACCACCAAAGAGGCCGTCGAGTACATTCCGAGTACTCGACGGCCTCTTCGCTTTGCTCGGTGCTGCTTTAGAGCACGTTTCGCTGCGGCTGTCTGGATGTATCGCGTAGGGGCACAATGCAGTGCCCATTCATTCTGCGGCAACCATCTCAGGGCGCACCCCATGCGCCCCTACAGACACGACAAGACCAGTAAAATCCGCTTCAATTCAACTGGAGTTGGATCAGTTGCGGCTCGATTGCGGCGTTGAGCTTGCCGCGCCGATAACCTTCAAGATCGAGCAAAATCGAACTGTAACCGAGTTCGCGCAGACGCGCGTTGATTTGCTCGCGCTGTTCAAACAACAGCGGCATTTCAGCAGGCGCGGCTTCGATGCGTGCCGTATAGCGGCCACCTTCGTCGTAGTGTCGCACGCGCACTTCACGCAGGCCGAGTTCGCGCAGAAACGCTTCGCCGCCGCCGATCATGCGCAGCGCTTCGCGCGTCACCGGCTGTCCGTAGGGAATGCGCGACGATAAGCACGGCATCGCCGGTTTGTCCCACGTCGGCAGGCCGAGCGCTTTAGAAAGGGCGCGAATCTCGTTCTTGCTTAAACCTACTTCGCGCAGCGGCGAGCGGATACCGCGTTCGCTGCCGGCCTGTGCACCAGGCCGCCATTCCTGCAAGTCATCGGTGTTGGTGCCGTCGCAGATGGCGTCAAAACCTTCGTCCTGAGCGATGCGTGTCAGCGTGTCAAAGAGGTGGCTCTTACAAAAGTAGCAACGATTATTAGGGTTGGACGCATAGTTGGGGTCTTCCATCTCGTGCGTTTCCACCGTGCGCAGTGGAGCGCCGATTCGTTGCGCCAGTGCAACGGCTTCCTCGTGTTCTTCCGGCATCAGACTGGGTGAAACGCCGATAATCGCCTGCGCCTGCGCGCCGATTTCCTGGTGCGCCACCTGAAGCAAAAACGCCGAATCCACACCGCCTGAATAGGCAACGATGACGCGCCCCACACTACGAATCAGTTCGCGTAAGGCCTTATCTTTGGCTTGCAATGATGCATCGAGAGAAGAAACTTCCGTATTAGACATGATAAAAGCAGTGTAGCAAGAAACGCTCCCGGCCCACATACGGCAGGCGCAATCTTTACTCGGCGGGCGGTGCGAGTACTCGCAGTGCGTTGGGTAGCACCGTCACTTCGATAGGCGTGCGCGACCATTCATCGCCATCGAGTTGCACCGGCACCGGAGGCTCGCTTTCCACACGCAAACTCCTGGCCTGCCAGTAGCGCGCGATGCCGCGCTCGATGTGCTGGCCGGTCAAAATTTGCAGCGCCTGCTGGATGGAGACGATCTTATTTTCAAAAGGCATCAGGCAAATGTCGAGCAGGCCATCGTCGAGCTGCGCGTGCTGCGTCACTTTGATGTCCCATGCGTAGGACGCCGCATTGCCAATCATGACAAGCCACGCTTCTTCACGGTGTTCCTCACCGCCCGTGAAGCGCAGCGTCACCTCAGTTCCCTGGTGCAACACCACGTTTTGCAGCGTTTTGAGGACATAAGCGAAATCACGCAAGACGTATTTGAGGCGCAGGCTGGTATCTTCGACGACTTTGGCATCGAAGCCGACACCGGCCATGAGCAGAAAATAGCGCGCGTCCTGGTTGGAAATTGCCAGGCCGACGTCGATGGGACGCGCCTGTGCATGCCAGATGATGCGGCACGCCTCACGCCAGGAGCGCGCGATGCCCATGTTAAAGGCGAACACGTTCCCGGTTCCCATGGGAAGCACACCCAACGCGGGCAGGGACAAGGTTGAGTCGCGTCTGGCGGCGCGCATCATGCCGTTGACAACGGCATTGACGGTGCCGTCGCCACCAGCAGCGATAATAGCGTGCAGCGGATCGTGCGCCGCCGCTTCGGCCAGGGCCATCACTTCCTGCGAAGAACTGGCGCTCACAAGTTGCACTTCGAGGTGGCGTTCAAGGTCGCGGCGCGCGACATCAAGCAGGCGACGGCGATTAACGCGTCCGGCGCCCACTCCCGCCGTCAGATTGGCGATGATGAGTACTCGCATTGGTTCAGCGGCAGGCGGCAGCACTTGACAGGAGGCAGCGGAAGGAGGCAGCGGAAGGGATTTGGTGTCTAGTGCTCCTGCAAACTGCTCCTGCCGAGTGCTCCTGCCACCTCTCACTGCCGATTGACCTAGCGTCGATCTTTTGGATGCACTAAAAGGCGAATGGCGGTGCGCTCTGCGCCGTCGATGTCGATGTCGGAAAAAGATGGTATGCAGACGAGATCAATACCGGACGGCGCCAGGAAACCGCGCGCGATGGCAATGGCTTTGATCGCCTGATTGAGCGCGCCGGCACCGACTGTCTGGAGTTCCACCTGGCCCTGGTCTCGAATGACACCGGCGACCGCTCCGGCGACGGTGTTCGGCTTGCTCTTGGACGACACCCGCAACGTTTCCATTCCGTTTCCCCTTGCGTAATGATGGCTGCAACAGTCGTGCTGGCCGTGCTGTAATTTGTGCTGCTTGTTACTGTCGAGCACTTGAATCGAGTACTCGATTCAAGTGCTCGTTGGTTTAACGTGCGTAGTCCACCGAGCGTGTTTCACGAATGACCGTTACTTTGATCTCACCCGGATACGTCATCTCGTCCTGAATGCGTTGCGCCACATCGCGCGCCATGCGCAAGGATAACAAATCATCGATTTGGTCGGGTCGCACAATGATGCGCACTTCGCGTCCGGCCTGAATGGCGAATGCTTTTTCGACGCCCTGGAACGAATCGGCGATGCGCTCCAGATTTTGCAAACGCTTGACGTAGGTTTCCACATTCTCGCGCCGCGCACCGGGCCGACTCGATGAAATGGCGTCCGCTACCTGTATAATAACCGATTCAAGGCTGCTCATCGTGGCGATGTCGTTGTGGTGCTCCATCGCGGCGCGAATCACATTATCGGCTTCACGATGACGGCGTAGCAATTCCTCACCCAGTTCGATATGTGTGCCCTCGAACTCGTGGTCGAGCGCCTTGCCGATATCATGCAACAATCCTGCGCGTTTGCACACCTGCACATCCGCGCCGATCTCCGCCGCAATGGTAGCCGCAATGGCCGACACCTCGACGCTGTGCTTGAGCATGTTCTGCCCGTAAGACGTGCGATAAAGCAACCGTCCGAACACTTCCATTAGCGGCTTCGACAGGCGCACATGCGCTTCGGTGGTAGCTTTCTCCGCCGCTTCACGCATCTTGGTTTGCACATCGGCCTTGGCCTTATTGAGCATTTCTTCGATGCGCGCCGGATGGATGCGGCCATCCGTCACCAGGTTGGAGAGCGCCAGGCGCGCGATTTCACGTCGCATCGGCTCGAAGCACGAAACAACGACGGCTTCGGGCGTGTCGTCGATGACGAGATCGCAGCCGGAAAGCTGCTCGAAGGTGCGAATGTTGCGCCCTTCACGACCGATGATGCGGCCTTTCATTTCATCGCTGGGAAGGGGCACGACCGCCACAGCAGTTTCGGCTGTCTGGTCCACGGCGCAGCGCTGAATCGCCATGGTGAGCACTTTGCGCGCACGGTTTTCCGCTTCGTCGCGCATCTCTTCTTCGATGCGATTTACGACGCGGTTCATCTCGTTGCGTGATTCTTCCTCAACGCGCTTGAGCAAAATCTCGCGCGCCTCGGGAACCGGCATCTGCGCCACGCGCTCCAGTTCTTTCTTCTGTTCAAGGACGACTTGCGCAGCTTCGTTGAGGCGCGTTGTGATCTCGGCTTCGCGCTCATCGAGGTTTTTGTCGCGCGCTTCAAGCGATTTCATGCGCCGTTCGAGTTGCGATTCGCGGTCGCGCAGGCGACGTTCGCCGTCTTTGAGTTCGGCGCGGCGGTCGGAGGTTTCTTTTTCGATGGTTTCGCGCAGCCGCTGTACTTCGCGCTGCACTTCTTCGCGCGCTTCGACTTGAAGCTCTTTGTAGCGCGATTCGAGGCTGGTATCGGCAAGTTGGTTACGTCGTTCGGCTTCTGCGACAGCAGCCGCTGCTTCGGCGCTGCGCACTTTGAACTGGGCCGAAATCACAAGATAGGTAATCACGACGCCGACGACCGTGGCGAGCAGAATAGAGATTATTACGGTAGGTAAATTGGGCTGCATGAGCGTTCCCCGTTCTTCCACCGGGCGGCTTTAGCGGTGAGTTTGCCCGCTGTGCGGCCAGGTGGGGTAATGTTGTAAGTCGGGGAGACACGCGGCGAGTACTCGCGAGAGCACTCGCCAGAAGCGCTGGCCGACAGGGGACCGCGCGGGGTGAAGTGATGAGGATAAGAGCACAGAAAGCCGGCACAACTGCCGGCTGCGGCCACATCGCGAACAGCCACGACTCGGCCACAATTTGTGGAAGCGCCGCCAGGCCGCCGGCGATGGAAAAAACACCGGCAGAGGCCTGAGACAACGGAAAGATGGCGCCGAAGGCAAAAAGCGCCAGCAGCAGTCCAACTACAAAGCGTCCACGAAAAGTTTTCATCAGATTCGAGTTGCTATCCGCCCGTTGGTAAAACCTGTCGGCAGACCCTGCTGGCAGTGTCACGGTGGATTCTCGGGATATTCACTCACGTTGGCGTCCGGCGGCGGCTGAGACGTGTTCTGTATTGTCCGCCCGACTTACAAGTAAGAAAATTATAACATAAATTTAACGCTGCCATGACGCGACGGAACGCGCTATACTGCGGAGCGTTTATCAATGCGCTGCGAAGGATGCAACGTATTGCAGCGACAATTGGGGGCGACAGGTTTCGACGTGGAGCCTGAAAGCATCGGTTGCAGGTCGAGTTGCTCAGACTCGTAAAACGGGGCAAACAAATTAACTGCCAACTATAACCAGGAACCCCTGGCCCTGGCTGCCTAGTGCAGCCATGCTCCCTTTGAGTTTGTCCGTCGGTTCTTAAGGAGCATCATTCAGACGGATGTTTCGGGATCAGTTAGTTCGCCCTTCTCCCGGAACTGGCATTGATGCGAACTCGAAGTGTGGTTGGATTGCTGTGTTCCGGCCCCGCTTCTAAATCAAAACGCAGCTATACCTGTAGACGCTGATGTCGTTCACTTTGCGGACGGGGATTCGATTTCCCCCGCCTCCACCAATGCAAATGCCCATACATACGGTTGTGTGGGCATTTGTCGTATGTGCCAGTTTGTATGCGTGAGAACGACCTTTATTGGCTCGCTGGATTGTTGGAAGCAGAGGGATCATTCCTCAAAGGCCCCCATCGGCTCCACATCAACCGCGCATTTCCCTGGCCATGACAGACGAGGATGTAATCAGGCGTGTCGCATCGCTGTGGAGTGTGAAATATCATCCATCAGGCAAGCGGCGATGCCTGGCGAAACAATGGATGCCCGCGTTCGCCGTTTGTGTAAAAGGCAGTCGTGCAGTGCTCTTGATGGAGCGTCTCCTTCCGTTGATGGGAATATGACGGAAAAAGCAGATCGAAGCGGCTCTAGCCTGCTACCACGTTGTGCCACATCCCACAACGAGATTGACACCAGAAATGGTTGCTGAGATCAAGATCTCTTTAAGAAAGAATATCAGCGCAAGAGAGTTAGCATCTCAGTTCCAAGTAAATGTGTCGACAATTTACCAAATCAAGTCCGGCACTAATTGGCGTTGGGTTGAATAAGGCCGCCTCACCAACAGATCTGCGTCATTCTCGAACAAAAACGCCGCTTTTGCCCCCGCGCTTTTCCAGCAATCGAACGTGCTCGATTTCCAATGTTTCGTCCACGCCTTTGGTCATGTCGTAGATGGTGAGCAAAGCGGCGGTCACGGCAGTGAGTGCTTCCATTTCCACGCCGGTTTTTCCGGTGCAACGAACGCGTGTCGTGACGTGAATCAAGCCGTTTGCCACGTCGCAGATGAATTCACAACCGACGTGCGTCAGGAGCAGGGGATGGCACAGGGGAATGATTTGCGGCGTGTTCTTGGCCGCCATGATGGCCGCGACTCGCGCTGTTTCCAGTGCGTTGCCCTTGGGAAGAGTACTCGTTTGCACGGCTTCGACGGTTTCGGGCCGCATCAGAATGCGACCCTGGGCCACAGCCTCGCGCCGCGTTTCATCCTTGCCCCCAACGTCAATCATCTGTGTAGTGTTGTCGGCGGCGTTGTTGTGGCTCATGAGTGCTCTTTTTCGAATTCGCGCGATGCTTCGTCGTCCGGGTTGCCGACGCGGTGCAATTCGCTGCGCTTAATGCGCTCAACGGAGCCGTCGCGAATTGGCGTCAGCAGCCCGGAATCGATCCATTCTCGCACGCGCGTCGCGGGTACGCCCATCTGCAACGCGATTTGTTCCGGTGTCAGCAACTCTTCACGCGCGAACTCGGCTGGTGTGCGCGACTCATCCGGTTCAATTTCGTCGCCCGTCACGAATTCTTCGCTGCTATTTTCTTGTGCCATGACTATGTTCCCTTTCTGGTGCTCGCCTGCTGCTGGTGAGTACTCGACTGTGCTGCGGAGAGCGCATTCAGCCGCCGATGGCGACCATTTCTTTGGTGCTAAACAGCGGAATGACATCGTTCATGTGATGTCCGGCCCATTTCAAGCCGGCGGCCTGGCGCAACGCCGCCACAAGGTCGGCCTCGCTGCCGCCGTGGCGCAGAACGCGCCGCACATCAACTTCGGCGTCTTGGTGCAGGCATGGACGTAATCCGCCTTCTGCTGTAAGACGCATGCGATTGCAGGTGTCGCAAAAGTGCTCGCTCATGGAGGTGATGAAGCCAACGCGGGCGCCACTGCGACGACATACCCACACCCGCGAGGGATCACCAACCTGAGGACTCGTTGTCTCGCGTTGCAAGTCGAAATGCGGCGCTAACCGCTCCAGCATTTCTGATGCCGTGACGGTCGTGTTGCGCTCGTCGCGACGCGCCAGTCCCATCGGCATGTATTCGATGAAGCGCATTTCGGCATCGCGTTCACAAGCAAAACGCACCAGGTCGGGCAGTTCATCATCGTTCGCGCCGCGCATCACGACCGCATTCAGCTTGAGCGGCGTGAGTCCGGCTTTAACCGCCGCATCAATGCCGCGTAGGACATCATCGTGCGTATCGCGGCGCGTCAGCTCACGGGCTCGCTCCGGTTGCAGCGTATCAAGCGAGACATTGACGCGATCAAGACCGGCGCTTTGGAGAGGCTGCGCCAGTTCCGCCAAGCGCGCGCCGTTGGTTGTCATGGCGATTTCTTCGATGGCGGAAATGTCATGCAGCATCTGCACCAGTTGCGGCAGGTCGCGGCGCACAGTCGGCTCGCCGCCGGTGAGACGGATCTTTTTCAATCCCAGAGTACTCGCGGCTGTGGCAACACGAGTGATTTCTTCAAATGTCAGCAGGTGTTCTTTCGGGGAAAGCGCGATGCCTTCCGCCGGCATGCAGTAGACGCAGCGAAAATTACAGCGCTCGGTGACGCTGATGCGCAGATAAGAAATCACCCGGTTATGTCGGTCGCACAGCATGAGTACTCATTCGTCGTGTTGCCGCGCTCTATTCTAGAGGCGAGCCTCGGCTGTATCCTGTTCGAGCGGTGTCGTTACGTCTGGCGCATCGCTGTCGGAGTCCTGGCTGCCGTCGGTGGCCGCAACAGGAAGCAACACCAGGTTCACCGCGTCTTTTACATCATCCACGAACTCAAATTTGAGTTCGACACGCGCTTCTTCCGGCACTTCGCGCACGTCGGCGCGGTTGCGCTCGGGCAAAATGATGGTTTTGATGCCGGCCTGGCGCGCCGCCAGGACTTTCTCTTTCACGCCGCCGATAGGCAGCACGCGTCCGGTGAGCGTGACTTCACCCGTCATGGCGATGTCGTGACGCGCCGGGCGTCCACTCATGAGCGAAGCCAGCGCGACCGTCATGGCGACACCGGCACTGGGGCCGTCTTTGGGAATAGCGCCCGCCGGGACATGAATGTGAATATCGTGCTCCTCGCCGAAGTTCTGCGGTACACCAATCGTCGTGGTGTGCGAGCGCAAATAGTCCAGCGCGATCTGGGCCGATTCTTTCATCACTTCGCCGAGTTGTCCGGTCAGTGAGAGGCCGCGCTTGCCCGGCATCGCCGCGCTTTCGATGAACAGCACTTCTCCGCCGACCGGCGTCCATGCCATGCCGGTGGCGACGCCGACCTGCGCCGCCCGATTGCCCATTTCCGCCTGATACTTGGTTGGCCCAAGATACTCCTCGATGTTATACGGCGTGACGCGAAAACGCGAGCGCTTCATTTCGAATTTCGTCGCAGCGGGTCTGGCCGGTTCGACGCCGTTTTGCGCCGTGCCGTTGCTGCCACTACTGCCGTCGTGCAGTGCGTGTTCGGCTTTCTGGGCAGCGAGTTCGGCGGCGGATTTCAGCGGTGTCGCGGCACTGGTTGCGGGTGCATCTTCCTCAGTCGCTGATGTTTTCGTGGAAATTGCATCCATCTGAGTACTCGATTCAGCCTTTGGTTCAGTCTTCGGTTCGGGCACGTCGGGCAGCGGCGCGTTTTCTTCGGGTGCGCCTTCGGCGACTTTACGCGCGACTTTGCGGCAGACGTTGGCGATCTCTCGCTCCAGGTTGCGCACACCGGCTTCGCGCGTGTAGCCGCGCACGATGTTGCGCAACGCGTCCTGCGACACCCAGATGTCTTCACCGCTCAGGCCATTTTCCTGCATCTGTCGCGGCAGCAAATGGCGCTTGGCGATATGCACCTTTTCTTCTTCCGTATAACCGGCGATACGCAGCACTTCCATGCGGTCGCGCAGCGGGCCGGGAATGGTTTCCAGCACGTTGGCCGTGGTGATGAAAATTACCTGTGACAGGTCGAGCGGAACCTCCAGGTAATGGTCTTTGAAGGAGTTATTCTGCTGCGGGTCGAGCACTTCGAGCAGGGCACTCGTCGGGTCGCCGCGATAATCGGCACCGAGTTTGTCGATTTCATCCAGAATCATCACCGGATTATTCGTGCCCGCATCACGCAGGCCCTGCGCAATGCGTCCGGGCATGGCACCGATGTAGGTGCGACGATGGCCGCGAATTTCCGCCTCATCGCGCACGCCGCCCAGAGCCATGCGCACGAACTTGCGCCCCAATGCGTGGGCAATCGAATGCGCAAGGCTGGTTTTGCCCACACCGGGCGGGCCGACGAAGCACAGAATGGGGCCTTTGCCGTTCGGGTTCAGGCGGCGCACCGCCAGGTATTCGAGCACTCGTTCTTTGACATCCTGCAGACCGTAGTGCTCGTCGTTGAGAACCTTTTCGGCGTGCGTGATGTCGAGGTTGTCGTGGGTGCGCTTGCTCCACGGGATGGCGATGAGATAATCGAGATAGTTGCGCACAACCGAGTACTCGGCGGCGGCTTGCGGCATCCGGCTCAGGCGCTCCAGTTCGCGGTCGGCGGCGCGGTGAGCTTCTTCGGTCATGCCTGCTTCTTCGATGAGGCGTCGCAACTCTTCGATTTCCTGCGTGCGATCGTCGCCTTCGCCCAACTCTTTTTGTATCTCGCGCAGTTGCTGGCGCAGGATGTATTCACGCTGGCCTTTATCGAGTTCCTGACGAGTGGCGCTTTGAATGTGCGACGAGATCTCTAAGACGTTAACTTCGTTGTTGGCCAGGTGCGTCACGCGTTCCATGCGGCTTTGCACATCGAGTTCGGCCAGAATCTCCTGCCGCACATCCGGCTGGATGTTGAGCGTGCTGGCTACGAAATCGGCCAGCTTGCCGGGCGCATCCTGCGCTTGCGCAGCGGCGAACATTTCGTCCGGCAGGACAGGGCTAAGCTCGACAATGCGGCGAAAGACGCCCAGCAGGTTGTTCATCAACGCCTGAATCGCCAGGGGCTTTTCGGTTGAATCGGGTAGGGTTTCCACACGCGCACGCCGCACGCCGCCTTCTTCCGAGTACTCGGAAATGCGCACGCGCGACAAGCCCTGGACGATGACCTGAGCCGCACCGTCGGGCGAACGCATCATGCGCACAATGGCGCAGGCGCAGCCAATGGTGTGCAGTTCATCGGGCGTGGGTTGCTCGATGTTCTCGTCGCGTTGCAGCGTCAACACGGCAAGACGGTCGCCTTCCAAGGCGGCATCGAGCGCCGCCAGAGAAGCCGGACGGCCAACAGTTAGCGGCGCCATCATGAAGGGATAGATGACCAGATTCGTCGTGGCCACAACAGGCAACGTTTCGGGAATCGGCGGCAAGGTGTTTTCGGCCATAAGGGTTTCTTTCAGTCGATGCTGATGCGTGTCGTACTCGGTGGCTGTGGTTTGCGGCGTGGCACCGTAATGAGCAAAAATCCCGCTTCCAGGTGTGCGGCGATGCCGGCGGCGTCGATTTCGGCAGGAAGCGCGAGCGAGCGACGAAACGGCCCATACTCGATTTCCATTTGCAGGCAGCGGCTCGGTGCGCCGCACGACGGGCGAGAGCGCACACCTTCGATTGTGAGCTGAGCGCTCGGCGCATCATAGCTCAGGCGCAGGTTTTTCTCGTCCAGGCCCGGTGCCTCCACCTGCACGAAAATCGTGTCGTCGTTGTGATACACATCGACGCGCGGCTGCCACGAGGCATCGCGCCAGCGCGCATCCGCTTCAAAGCCGTTGCGGTTCAGGGCATGCAAAAGAATTTCAAAGTCTCGCCGTGCCACGGTTACTCCTCTTCCTGTCCTGCGATACGTTGCGCAATTTCGCGCGCGGAATGCTCATCCGTGTCGATGATGCAGCTTGCACACGCCTCATACAACGCACCACGCTCCGCCAGCAACGCGGCGACGCGTTGTTGCGTTTCCGCTTCATCGAGTACTCGTTCGCCGTCGATCAGCGGGCGCACTCCCGGTTGCAATCGAATGCGACGGGCCAACGTTTGCGCACCGGCTCGTAGATAAACCACAGTTACACCGGCGCGCATTGCTGCGTACAACACCTCACGATTGGCCGCACTTTTTACAATGCCGCCGCCGGTAGAAACCACAAGTGTCTTTGTGCCTCGCAGTGCAGCACGCAACGCAGCGCTTTCCAACTGGCGAAACGCATCTTCACCGGCAACCTGGAACATCTCGCGAATGCTTTGTCCGCTTTGCCGCTCGATTTCGGCATCGGTGTCCACCGTTTCGCATCCCAGAATTTGTGCCAGTTCGCGCGCCACGCTGCTTTTTCCGCTGCCCATAAAACCGATTAAAACAACCGGCGCTTTGCGAGTACTCGCAGTGCTCATGAGGCCATCGCGGTCGGCACGGTTGCTCCGGCACCCAATGTTGGAGCATTTTGCGCCGGAGCATTTTGCGCCGGAGCATCCGACGGCGAGGCATCCGACGCCGAAGCGCTTTTTAATTTGTCATCCAGCCACTCTTGCAGCGGCACTGCGACAACGGTCGGCGGGAGCATATGGCCATATTCAAGCCAGAGTTGTTCTTTGGGTTCTTTGGCTGCTTCGAACAACGCCTCCGCTGCTGCGCGGGGAATGATTTTGTCCTGCGTGCCGTTAATGAACAGAACGGGACGCGGCGCGATGTGCCCCGCGAAGTTCTTCGGGTCAATGCCTTCCAGCAGTTCAATAGCGCTTTCCTTGAACTCACCGCCGGCGCGCCACTTTGCCGCATCACGTTCTTGTGACTGCGTGAGCAACGTTTTCCAATCGGCACCGCCCACAATGAGAACGGCGGTATCGATGCGCGGCTCCACTGCGGTTGTGATCGAACCCATAATCGCGCCCAGGCTGTAGCCCATAAGCCCGATGCGCGTGGCATCAACTTCCGGTTGAGCCACCAGCAGGTCAAGAGCACGGCGCACATCCTGAATGGATTCGATGATGCTGTCGCGCAACACCTGTGGCTCGCCGCCGAACATCTGTACCGGATTGGCAGGGTCGCGACGCGTGCCGTGACCCACATATTCCGGGATAACACTGGCATAGCCGCGCGTCGCCAGGAACTGAGCCCCGATCAACATATCTTCGGCGCGGCCATCTTTGCCATGCAGCAAAACCACGCCGGGCACCTTTGAATTGGCGCTGGCAATGGACGGCAGCAGGATGTAAACCGGCACGGTTGCGCCCCGCGCGCCGCGCATCGTCAGGCGGCGTGTGCTGGCCACGAAGCTATCCTGCTGGCCGACAACTTTCGCGTCCAGAGGTTGCTTCGCATCGTAGGCGTAGGGCGCGCTGAGACGCTCCCACGGGGAAGGCGCTGCCGCAGGCGGCGCTGCCGAAGACAGCGGAGCGGACTTCTCTTCAGCGCGAGCACAACCGGCCAGCAAAGAGAGCAGACTGCAAAGGACGACAGGAAGTTTTTTGGTCATAGGATCAACTTTCACAACTGGTTACGCGCTCAACCTCGCACCTGGCCCGCGCCGCGCACCACGTATTTGGTGGAGGTCAACGCCTCCAGGCCCATCGGGCCGCGTGAATGCAGCTTTTGCGTCGAAATGCCGACTTCTGCGCCCATGCCGAACTCGAAACCATCGGTGAACCGAGTACTCGCATTAACATAAACCGCGGCGGAATCGACCTGCGCGCAGAACTTTTCGGCATTGGCGAAGTTCTGCGTCACAATGGAATCGGAGTGCGCCGAACCGTGACGCTCGATGTGCTCGGTTGCGGCGTCAATATCATCCACCACGCGCACGGCCAACGTCAGGTTCAAATACTCTTCGTCCCAGTCCTGTTGACTGGCTACGTTCATTGTGGCGGCTTCGCGAGCGCGTTCATCACCGCGCAGTTCGACACCGGCCTCGCACAGGCGCTGCGTTACAAGTGGTAGAAACTCGTGCGCGATGTTCTTATGGACGAGCAAAGTCTCCAGCGCGTTGCATGTGGATGGACGCTGCACCTTGGCGTTGAAGGCGATGTCAGCCGCCATTTGCAAGTCGGCGGACTCATCCACAAAGACGTGACACACGCCGCCTGCCGCGAAGATAAGAGGAACCGTGGCGACTGCCGACAGCGACTTTTTTAAGCCTTCGCCGCCGCGCGGGATGACAAGATCGATCAGGCCGTTCATCGTCACCATGTGCTGCGTGGCGGCGCGGTCCGTCGTTTCAATGGCGCTTATCGAGTACTCGGGAACGCCAGCCTGTGTTGCGGCCTGCGCAATGATTTGCGTCAACAGCAAGTTGGAATGCACCGCTTCACTGCCGCCGCGCAACAATGCCGCATTGCCGGCCTTGAGGCACAAAATCGCGGCATCAACCGTGACATTGGGGCGCGATTCGTAGATGATGCCGATCACGCCAAGTGGAACGCGCACTTCGTCGATGTGCAGACCGTTGGGGCGGTTCCAGCCCTGGAGAACGCGTCCAATCGGGTCGGGCAGGGCGGCCACCTGACGGCAGCCTTCAACCATGGCGGCGACGCGCGCCGGAGTTAATTTCAAGCGGTCCAGCATGGCATCGCTCAATCCACGCTCGCGACCTGCGGCCAGGTCTTTCTCGTTGGCGGCGAAGAGTTCGTCCTGTCGCGCGGGCAATGCCTCGGCCATGGCCAGCAGCGCTGCGTCCTTCACTGCCGATGAAATGGTGCGCAGCGCACGCGATGCCTGTCGCGCCTGCCGCGCCTTGTTTTCGACGTGCTGCCGCACAGCATCATCGCTGGAGAAGTGAGTTAAATTCGTCATGATTTCAGGAGGCAACTCCTCGTTGGATGTGTGCCGCAAGCGTTGACCGGACAATCGAGAGCTGCTATTGCGCAGTATAGCCCCTTGCCTGAAGTGGTGAAACTCAGTCGGTCAGAAAGAGGATGTGAGAGACATTGTGCAATATTTCACACCGTCATATAATGAATTGTGACACCCGATTTTGTACTTGCTCTATGAAACAGGAGCCTCTGCATGTTGCCTTCGCCTCAACGCAAGCGATTACTTAACACCTCAGTCGTCAGGAAGTTCCTCAGCGCCTTAACCGGCATCTTGTTGTGCCTTTATCTCATTGCACATCTGGTCGGCAATCTACTCTTGCTGTGGGACAACTCAATTTTCAACGCCTACGGCAACATCCTCACGGGTTTGCCCATACTGCCTCTGGTAGAACTCGCCCTTTTAGCTCTCTTTCTGTTTCACGCCTACATGGGCGTGCGCGTTTACCTGGAAAACAAAAAAGCGAGGCCCGTCGAGTATCAGAGCAAGCGCTGGACACGCGACGGCAAGCTGGAAGCCGGGCCGCACAAGAGCCGCAAAGGGATCACTTCCACCACGATGGCGGTGTCCGGTACCATCACCTTGATATTGGTGATTCTGCATGTGTGGCATTTTAAATACGGACGTTATTACGATCTGCCGCATTCCCCAACCGCCGTCACAGCGACGGCCAGTAACCCCGAAGATGCATCGGCTGTAACTGACCGTGCTGCGGCACAAACCGACCGCACGGAAACCAGTGGCGAAGCCCAGTATGAGGGACACAATCGCGACCTGGCGCGTCTTGTCATTGAAGAGTTCAAGAAGCCTTACATTCTCGCGCTGTACATCATTGGCCTGGTGCTGTTGGGCATGCACCTCAACCACGGCGTATCGAGCGCCATTCAGTCGATGGGCGTGAGCGGCTATGGTCGGACGTGGCTGATCGTCGGGCGCTTGTACACTTTCATCATTATCGGTGGATTCATCTTGATTCCGTTGTATGTCTTTTTGGTCTTCAAGACACCTCCACAGGCTGTGTCGAGTACTCCGGGCACGGCCATAGCGAGCCAGGATTCAGGCACTGCATCCGTAAGAGGTGCGCAAACACCATGAGATTGGAATCCAAAGTTCCCAGCGGCCCTATCACCGACAAGTGGGACAAGCACAAATTCGAAGTCAAGCTGGTGAACCCCGCCAACAAGCGCAAGTTCACCGTCATTATTGTAGGCACGGGGTTGGCCGGCGCCAGCGCAGCCGCGTCACTCGCCGAACTGGGCTACAACGTGCTCGCATTCACGTTTCACGATTCGCCGCGCCGCGCGCACTCGATTGCGGCGCAGGGCGGCATCAACGCGGCCAAAAATTACCGCAACGACGGCGACTCGATTTACCGCCTGTTCTACGACACGATAAAAGGCGGCGACTATCGCGCACGCGAAGCCAACGTTTATCGTCTGGCGCAGATCAGTGTTGACATCATCGACCAGTGCGTGGCGCAGGGTGTGCCGTTCGCGCGCGAATACGGTGGCCTGCTGGACAACCGCTCGTTCGGCGGCGCGCAGGTGTCGCGCACTTTTTACGCACGCGGCCAGACGGGACAACAGTTGTTGCTCGGCGCTTATCAGCAGATGATGCGCCAGGTGGATGCCGGTGCCGTGAAGCTGTTCCCACGCCGTGAGATGCTCGACCTCGTAACGGTTGATGGACAGGCGCGCGGCATTACGGTGCGCAACCTGCTAACGGGCGACATCGAGTCCTACTCCGCCGATGCGGTCTTGCTGTGTACGGGCGGTTACGGCAACGCTTATTACCTTTCGACCAACGCGCTGAACTCGAACGTCACGGCGGCATGGCGCGCGCACAAAAAAGGCGCCCTTTTCGCCAACCCGTGCTACACGCAAATTCACCCAACGTGCATTCCCGTCACGGGCACGCATCAATCAAAGCTGACACTGATGAGCGAAAGTCTGCGCAACGATGGCCGTGTGTGGGTCTCAAAAACTCAAGGAGACAAACGCCCGCCGGGCCAGATTCCTGAAGAAGAGCGCGACTACTTTCTGGAGCGCCGCTATCCCAGCTTCGGCAACCTGGTGCCACGCGACGTGGCCAGCCGCAACGCCAAAATGGTGTGCGATGAAGGGCGCGGTGTCGGCACCAGCGGATTGGCGGTTTACCTCGATTTCCAGGAAGCGATTCAGCGCCTGGGCGAGGATACCATTCGCGCACGCTACGGCAACCTGTTCCACATGTATCAGAAGATTACGGACGAAAATCCGTATCAGGTGCCGATGCGCATCTACCCGGCCATTCACTACACGATGGGCGGTCTGTGGGTCGATTACAACTTGATGAGTAACGTTCCCGGCCTTTATGTGCTGGGCGAAGCCAACTTCTCCGATCACGGTGCCAACCGACTGGGCGCAAGTGCTTTGATGCAAGGTTTGGCCGATGGCTACTTCATCATTCCTTACACCATCGGCGATTACCTGGCCGGTGCCAAATTGGGCAAGGTAACAACCGATCACGATGCGTTCAAGCAGTCGCAAAACGATGTGCAGCAGCGCATCAGTCGCCTGCTTTCGCTCAAGGGCAACCGCACCGTAACCGACTTTCACCGCGCCCTGGGCAACATTCTGTGGGATAAAGTGGGCATGGCGCGCAATGAACCGGGATTGAATCAGGCCATCGGCGAGATTCGCCAACTGCGCGAAGAATTCTGGCAGGACGTGAAATTGGTCGGTTCGTCGGATAACGTGAACCAGGAGTTGGAGCACGCCGCTCGCGTCGCCGATTACCTGGAGTTCGGCGAACTGCTGGCGCAAGACGCGCTGCACCGCAACGAATCGTGCGGCGGTCATTTCCGCGAAGAGTATCAGACGCCCGAAGGCGAAGCGCTGCGCGACGACGAAAACTATACCTACGTCGCGGCGTGGGAATATGCAGGCGACAATAAGCCGGAAACGCTGCACAAGGAAACCCTGGAATGGGAAGAAGTGCATCCGACGCAGCGTAGTTACAAATAGCGCAGCGAGAAGCGATGCGTTGCGACGTGGAGACTCGCTCCCCTTATTCTCGTGGCCGGCGGCACAGTACTCGACGCTGAGTACTCAATAGTGCCGCATTGCGAAATCGGGAGAGCCTGAGTGAAGAGGAAAATGTGAATTGCCATGACAGAAGGCATGAATCTGACGTTACATATCTGGCGACAGCCCGGCCCCAAAGCGGCGGGCAAAATGGTCGAATACAAAGTGAGTGGCATCTCGCCCGAAATGTCGTTTCTGGAGATGCTCGATACGCTCAACCAGGACTTAGTGCGGCGCGGCGAGGAGCCTGTGGTTTTCGACCATGATTGCCGCGAAGGCATCTGCGGCTCGTGCGGCCTGATGGTCGATGGTCTGGCGCATGGCCCCGACGCGGGCACAACCGTGTGCCAGTTGCACATGCGTCGCTTCAAAGACGGAGACAGCATTGTGATCGAACCGTGGCGCGCGCGCGGTTTTCCGGTTGTGAAAGATTTGAGTGTTGACCGCAGCGCCTTCGACCGCATCATCGCGGCGGGCGGTTATGTGTCGGAAAATACCGGTGCAGCACCGGACGCCAACGCGATTCCCGTTCCCAAGGAAGCGGCTGATCGTGCTATGGACGCTGCGGCTTGCATCGCCTGCGGCGCTTGCGTTGCGCAGTGCAAAAACGCCAGCGCCGCTCTCTTTACTTCGGCCAAAATCACGCAGTTGGCTTTGCTGCCTCAAGGCCAGCCCGAACGTGCGCGACGAGTGCAGCGCATGGTATGGCAGATGGACGCCGAAGGTTTCGGCAACTGTTCGAACGAAGGCGAGTGCGAAGCCGTATGTCCCAAGGAGATCTCGATCAAACACATCGCGCTGATGAATCGCGAATACCTGCGCGCCATGGGCCAACGCGACTGATGCGTAAAATCTAAAAATTAGAATAGTCGCAAAAGCAAAGGGCGAGTACTCAATTGAGTACTCGCCTTTGTGTTCTACGCTCTAAGCGTATTCGTTAGGATTGGCGGCGCGCCACGAAATACCAGCGCTCGGAGCGGTCGTGCGGGCGGTTCAAGGTGTAGGCATCCATTTCGTGCAAGAGTTCCCAGCCGGTCGCCGTCAGCATGGCTTTGATTTCATCGCGCGAGTAGGCGCGCTCGCGGTGCATTTCCGTGAACACCTCGGTCTGGCCGTTATCGTTGTGGCGCTCGAAGCGCATGTTCACTGTGCAAATGCGGGTTTGCGCATCGAAGTGGGCGCGCCAGTCGTAATGCAGTTGTTTGCGCGGGTTGAAGTTGCACTGCGAAAATAAATCGGCTGTGAGCGCATATTCGGAGTTCATGTCGAAGACGAAGACGCCACCCGGCTTCATATGGTGCGCGATGCGACCAAAGGCCGCTTGCAACTTCTCCGGGTCGAGAATGTAGTTGAGCGAGTCGTAGAGGCACGTCGCCGAATCGAATGTCTCACCCAGGTTGAAGTCGCTGAGGTCTCCCTGCACGAAGCGCGGCGGTGCAGTTTCGCGTGTCGGCGGCCAGGTGCGCAGTTTTTCCTGCGCCACCTCAATCATGCGCGTGCTCAAATCGACGCCGACGACTGCGAAGCCGCGCCGCGCCAACTCGAACGACAGATTTCCGGTGCCACAGGCGCAATCGAGTACTCGTCGCGGCGTGTGCGAGGCGTAGGCAAACAGGGTCAGCACGTACTCGGCCCAATCGTCGTAGGGCACGACTTGCATCAATTCATCGTAGTGCGGCGCCAAATCTCCAAATTGCATATTCTATTCGTTTCGGTTTGAACCACTCAGGTTGAACCACAGAGGCACACAGGAAGACGAGGAGATGAAACGGAGAACAGTACAGAACATGCATATACTGTTTATCCTGCCCATCCCTGTCCAAACCTCTGCGCCCTCGGCGTACTCTGCGGTTAATTTTCGTTTGCGACCGGCGTGACATAAGGGCCTTCGGGAATGACGACCAGCGTGGCATTGTTGCCGTGTTTTTTCAGGGCGGCGTTTAGTGCCTCTTCGACGCTTGGCATCGGCGTGAGCAGGCAGTCGCGCAGCACTTCGGGCGCAACGCCGTCGGTCACGACCATCACTTCGCACTTTTGCAGCACTTGCATCATTTCCTGCAACTGCCACTGGTCGATAACTACCGGCGAGTTGTAAATGCGCTCGATGAAGTCATCAACGCTTTTTAGATGGCGACACATCTCCGCGAACTCGTGGCCACCCATACCCTGGCTCATGCTGGAGGCCAGAATCATGGTGCCGCCCTGCTTGATGGCGGGTAGGGCACCCAGCATTCCCTTCACCGATTGATATAGCGTCGTATCGAGCGGGTAACCGGCGGAGGTTGTAATCACGATGTCGGCCAGCTTGCACGGCACTTTAGTTTGTCGATCGACATGGGCGATGCCGCTCATGTGCGCCTGGTCGAGGTCGCCGCTGAAGACGCCGGTGATTTCGCGTTCTTCACTCAGCGTCACGTTGCAAATGAAGTCCACACCGGCGCGGCCCGCGACAGCGCGGCTCATGGCATGAACCGGATTTTCCTTGATGTTGCCGGCGTGCGCCCTGGGATGGCCAATCATGGCCGGCGAGTGGAATTGCATGATGGTCTGCGCCGACGCGATGCCGGGGCACACCAATTTGCGCCCGCCGGAGTAGCCGGCCATCAGGTGCGGCTCGATGAGGCCCGTTGTGATTTTAAGGTCGCTATTGAGATAAGCAGTGTTGATGGCGACCTGCGCCGCGTCGCCGTTGATGCCCAACGGCACTTCGCCGAGCGGCACCTGAGTACTCGTATCGCGCGCTACATGGTTCAGCACGCGATATTTTTCCTTGATGTGCGTGCCGATCATCTCTTCCAGTTCGTCGCCTTCATTGGGGCGATGCAAGCCGGTGGCGATGAGAATCGTGATTTTATCTTCGGCAATACCACTATCGTGCAGACAGGCGAGCATCGGCTCCAGAATCATTTCGTTGGGCACCGGGCGCGTTACATCGCTGATCACAATGCAGGCCGATTCACGGCCTTGCGCCAGATTATCGAGCGGCGCGCTGCCGATGGGAGAGCGAAACGATTCTTCGAGTACTCGCGACTGCTGTTCCAGCGGCGGTGATGGGTTGAGGCGTAGCACCTGCGCATCGAGATCTTCGTCGATTTCCATCGGCAGGCCGATGCGCCCGTAGCGCAGAGTGACATTCATAGGGATTTTCCCTCCACAATCAATCGGTGATCGTCGATCGCACGCACGATGACACGCGCAATGGCCTCATAACCGTAAACCGAAGGATGCACGCTATCCGACTGATTGATGTAACGACGTAGTTTATCACCCGCGGCAACGCGCTTCTGCACATCCGAGTAGGCATCGGCGGTGGGCCAGCCTTCGTCCTGCGCGATGCGCAACGCTTCCTGCAAATAAAGATTGGCACGGTCGGCCAGGCGCTGGCGCGTCGCTTTGGGCGTGAAGTAGTAGTTGTTGAGGCTTTCCAGAAAGCGGTCGCGGTCGGGCGGGATTGTGACGTAGAACAAAACCCTGGCGGCTGTGGTGCGCTCTACTTCGTTCCACAGGCTGCGCAACACATCACGATAGTCGGTGAGGCTTTCCATATCGTCCGCACAGTTGGTGTAGGCAAACGATTCGATAATGACAACATCGGGGTCGGTATAGCTGACGCATGGACGATATGTGCCGCTATCGTCTTTGTAGTCGTGCGAAACGCGCCACAAACCGTAGCCGGCGCGCGTGCCTTCCAGCCCGTGATTGTGAATCTCGAACGGAGTGCGCGCGTACAGACGGCTCAACTCAGCCATAAGTTCGGGACAGGTGGGGCCCCATTTCTGCGTCATGCCGTCGCCAATCAATGCAATCTTCATAAAAGCGAGTCGCTTAGAAACCTTGAGCCAATTGAATTCAGCAGTTAAAAGCACGGTGCCGTGGTGCGCAAGTGTACCGATTTTCGTGTTGCGAGACACCGAGTTGATTCAAGAACTCCACTTGAGCGACTCCGCTTGCGCGACTTCGTGCTGTGTTGGCGGCGTCTTTGCTCAAAGGCAGCGCGGATTCGAAGAAGGAGTACTCGCATGGCCGCACTCATCGCAGCAGCAACTACAGCCATAATCAATTCTCTGGGGCGCATTGCCGCCTTTCTGTTTTCGTGGGCGATGGTTGGCTTTTTCGGCAAGATGCCGCCCAAACGCCAGTATCTGCTGGCCGGCATCGGCTTGATGTCGATGCTGTGGATTATCTTTGTTCTGGGGATGTTTTTCCCGGAAATCATTCAGTTTCTGTTCTTGCTGAACAAAGGATTGGAGAACCCGCGCGTTAAGGACATCATCCAGAACTTCTCGATTGTCTTCGTGCTGGTGTTGCCGTTTGTTATCGGACTGGCATCACTCTTCGTCGATAGCGAGCCGCCGCCGACGCTGGGTGGCAAAGCGGTGCAAGTGCTCAAAGGCTGGCTCATCGCACCGGGTTTTGCCATCGCCATGGTGCTGATGATGGTCACCAGTGTTATCACTCTGGCTATCACGTATCTGAAGCGCCTCAAAACCGAGCACGTTCCCATAACCATCAAAAAGGGCGGCTACAAAACCGTGATGCACGATCTCAGCCAGGCGCTCAATTCCAACGGTATCCATGTGCGCGAGCAGGAGTTGCCGATTTACCTCAAGCCGCCGGTCATGGTGATGAGCCTGCTGGCCAAAAGCATTGTGCAGGGTTTGGTTACGCCCGAAGCAAAAATGCTGCACGGCGATAACGGCCTCAACATCGTGGTGCATCCCACCGACATGGTGCTGGCCGGCCCCAAGACTACGGCGCTGCACGCACGGGCCATCATTACGCAACGCGTGCCGTTTACCGAAGCCTATCTGACGTGGGAAGAGCCGTCGCAGAAGTTTGAAGATCGCATCACGGAATTGTGGCGCGAGTGGAAGAAATCGCCCAGCAACGGACGCAACGACATGGCGGCGCGATTGCAAAAAATCGAGGAACTCAAAGGCGCTCTTCACAATGAAGAAATTCCCTTTGAGCAGTGGGAAGTTGTGTATCGTGAACTGCTGCAACTGGAAGATGAAGTGGTCAGCGGTCGCATCGCACGCGGCGAAACTCCCAAGGCAGCAGGCACGGGAAATCAGGGCGGTTCCGCAGATGGTTCCCACGTTGCATCACACAACACAAACGGCGTTAGCGCGCATCCGGCCTTTGACGAGATGGCGATCGCCGGTGTGCTGTTGCTGGCGTATGTCTGGTGGAGTAATCGACGCGCAAACGCTTAATCAATCAAAAGTCTGACGATGCGGGCAGGGGAGACGACGTTGAGGCGGCGGCATACAAGCGCTGCGCCACTTCATCAATGAGCCACTGCCAGCGTTCTTCTCGCTGCGAGTACTCTCTAAGCTGCGGGCGCAACTGCTGTAACTGATTTTTCAGCATGGCGGGCACATCAATAGCGCGCCGCACCCGGCCCGCAATCCCACTTTCAATGGCAGACGACAAACGCGGCACCGATAAGCGCTCTTGTGCAAAGAGAACCCGTACGAGCGGCTCTTGCAGTCCGAGAAAGGCCGCCACCGACTCCGCACGGAGATCGCGCGCTTCCTGGGCCCCGGCTCTGATGTCGAGCACCTGGCGCATGAGATAGACCAATACATCGTGCACGATGTCGCGCTGACCTGCCTCCAGGCGGCTTTCCACCAGTTGCAAAACGCGCGTGGAGCCGCTCTGCCAGTACTCGGTGCTCATGCGCATTCCATTCAGCGTCATGGAGCGCCGCACATCCTCGTGGCTCGACCACTCGATGCGTGGAATGGGCCACTGCTGCAGCGTTGGCTTCTGGCTCCTCAGTTCGTCGGGAACGCATGGTGCAGCGCTTAAAACCGCCATCAGATACAACGGATGATACAGGTGCGGGCTATCTCCCACTTCCTGTCGTGGCAAAGCCCATAACGTGCTGACATTGCTGATGGAACTCGCCTCGTCGAGCATCGACAACCAGCGTCCTCGACGGCGCCGTGACAAAATGAGAAATGCAACTCGTGCCTGTGGCTGGCGTGACAGCATGAAGAACGATGCCAAGGGTAGTGTAGAAAACATGAAGTTGTCTGTTGCGATGACGAGCAACCATTCCGTTGCGACTAAAGACCTCTTGCATAAGCCCTGGGGACGGTTGTTTGCTCAGCCTTGTTGAGAAACGTGTCGCGGGCGCATTTAAATTCCGAGCGAGCATCTTATTTGTGGCAGCTTTGTTGTAAAATGGTAATAAATCGCACGTTTGGAGTAGGGGCGAATCAATACATGCGTCGTACATTCGGGTTATTTCACGTTACCAGACATCAGGCTATCATAGGCGGAGTGAGTGCCCCATCGCGACGCGGCGGTTCGGTGCTGATTGAAACGGCAATGGTGCTGATTTTCGTGCTGCTGCCACTGACCGTGGGCGTAATTCAATATTTCATTGTATTTGGCGCGGCGAATGCTGTGACGCAAATTACTCGCCAGGGTGGGCGATATGCCGCTGTTTTCGCCAGGAAGAATGCGGGCGAAACGCCGATTCCAGCCGCCGGTTCTCCCGGCTGTCCAACAGCACCATGCGCCGATGCCTACATCATTAGTCGCATCAAGCAGGAAGCAGCCGTTGTCAATCTGAATCCCAACGATGTCAGCGTAACGATAACGCCGGCTTTTGCCTCGCGCCAGCAGTATCAGGCGGTAACCGTCACGGTAACCTACAACATGAGCAAGAAAAAGTTCTCGCCGCTTCCGGTGCCGGCCACTTATGTGCGCAGCGCTACTACGATGCTGGAGTAAGCAATGCTTGCAGGAAGTTTGACCCTTTCATGAGTACTCGTGAACTCCAAAGTTGTCGAAATATCTCTCGTCGCAACCTGCGGGCGGGCCGCAAATCGCGCCGGTGCGGCGTCGTTATGGTCTATGTCGCGGGCGCAATTGTGGTGTTGCTGGGCGTCTCGGCACTTGCAGTCGATATGGGTCATTTATACGTGCGACGTGCAGCAGCGCAGAACGCGGCGGACGCAGCAGCCATGGCAGGGGCGGCGGTCCTGGCCAATGCTGTCGAGGGTGTTGCAGCAACGCCGGCAAATGCAACGGCAGCAGCAAAAAGGTATGCGCGCACTAACGGGTACGACACTGACAATGGCGCCATCTTGATCGAGGAGATTAATCCGCCCGATGAAAAAGGGGTTTATCATACTACACGATACAAAGTGACTTTGAGCCGCCCTGAAACGTGGTTCTTTGGGGGAATCGTCACTCGTCAGGCGTCGAGTCGGGTTGCTGCTACCGCAACGGCACAGTGGACGCCGGGTCTGGTGACGCCATCTTCCATTCCTGTGGGCGGCAACGGTCGTTATGGAAAAAGCGGCAGTGCGGTCAACTTGTCCATGTTCGGGCCGTACGCTGCGTATAACAACGGCGATCCGTATAGCCCTCTATACAACCAGGCCGGGACAGGCCCGAACCCTACCTATACGCCGAATGGTGTTGATTTCGATGTGGATGTGAGCCATTTCAGTGGCAGCGAGTTGCAAATAGAGATTTTCGATCCTGATTGTTACAACAATGGCGGCACAGACGCGCTACAGGATGTGCGCGTGGACGAAATTCGCGCTGGTCACCCGGGTGGCACCAGTCAGATTACAACAACCAAGTACTCGCTCTATAACGATAATGGCACACCGGGCAACACCGCTGATGATGTTCTTGTCGATAGCAGAAGTTTCGGCAACGATTCGACCACCGACATGAAATGGAACAGCGTGTTCAATGTGGAAACGAGCCAGCTACAGGCCGGACAAAAGTTGCGTTTGAACGTGCAGACTACTGACGGCTCGAGCGAGAACGGCTTCGATCTGCGCGCCGGGCCACCGCATCCGCAGATGACCGATATGGAGTGGAGCCAGGCCTATGGCAGCATGGTTCCCATGTCGGCGCCGGGACGCATGCCGATGAACTTCAATCGCGATGGCGAGGTGCTGATTGATCTGGGTGTGGTGCCCAAAGGCGCGGATAAAGTGTATATTCGCAAGTTCGACACCGACGTTGGAGGCCGCAACATCGTTTATCGGTGCAGCACCCTGTCCCAGACGTTCAGCGGTGTAACTTCGGGAAACGGCGAGTGGGTAACGGATACAATACCGCTGCCGCCTGATTACAACGGCGGTTTCTGGACGGCCAGTTATATGGCCTCGGCTCAGGATACTTCCGCATGGGAGATGAGTTATACCGGGCCGGACATCGTTTCGCGCACCGAGGCTAAGCCGTCGCTGGCGTTGATTCGTTAGAATTGCGGCATCCTGGCAAACAGATGAGTACTCGAAGCATCCAATTTCCGGCGCATGGCCGCAAGCGCGCCAAACGCCGCTTTCGTCGCACAGGCTCGACGCTGGTCGAGTTTGCCCTGGTTGGTACGTTTCTGTTCATTCCGATGATGATGGGGATCATGGAATTTGGCGTGCTGGTGAAAAACAATCTGCTGGTAGCTAACGCCGTGCGCGAAGGAGCCCGCGCTGCTGCAACCGGAAAGACGACAGTTCAAATCCGCGACCGTGTTAAAAACTTCATTGCTCCCATGAACATTAGCACTGCCTGCAATGGCGCCATGAGTAGCTGCGGCACTATCGAGATGCTGTATTCAACCGATGAATTCATAACGAGCCAACTTCTGGGCGATACAAGCGCTGCATCCGGCAGCAACAATAATGCGCCTCATGGCAGCCTGGTTCGCGTAATGGTGAGTACTCGCCATAAGCCACTGACGAGTTTTTTCTTTTTTCTCAATAGGCGCAATATCGTAACAACAGTGACGATGCGCCGTGAGTAGACATATCGTGAACCTGGCGTAATGCATGGATGGCTTAACCTACAGCCGAATGCGAGTAAAATGGTGGGATTTTTACGTTACGATTCCAAAACCAGCGAGAAGGGGCCGAGTCGTCGCTACGTACGTCGCCAGGGCAGCATTGCCGTTATTGCGGCAGGCGGCATCATCGCTTTTCTTACCTTCTGTGCTCTGTCGGTCGATCTGGGCCGGGCTGCCTCGACTCGCAATAAACTACAGCGCGCCTGCGATGCCGGAGCATTGGCTGGTGCTCAACTGCTGCCGGAGAATCCCGCTGCCGCGCGCATCGAAGCGGCGAAAGTCGCCAGAATCAACGGTGCGCCGAATGAGGCCGAGATTCGGGAGCAGATCACCATTTACGGCAACAACACGACCATTCGTGTGCCCGCGAACGAGATTATTGGCTATGGTTTTGCCGCTGTCTTCAATATGCGTAGCGCTAATGTTATCGGCGCGGCAGTAGCGAGAGTTGAAGCGGGCCTGCCATCTGTCGGAGAAGGCGATCTCGTTCCAATTGCCATAACTCCAGAAACATACATGGCCAACCGCGCCGGCACCGAGTTCAAGATAACACGACAGCGCCAAAACAAAGGCTCACTGGATTATCTGGAATTTATAACTGTCAACCTCGACAAGAATGGCAAGAGCGTGCGTTCAACACAAGACCAGATTACCCTTGGATGGGACGAAGAAGTAAAATTCGGCGACAAGGTGACGTCCAATAATGGCAGCGGCGGCATTACGAACGCTCTGGAGCGCGGAATAGAAGATCGCATTGAGCGCGCCCAGAACGGAACCTGGAAAGATTTCGGTCAATATAGCGACCCCCCGGGCGATAGCCCTCGGGTCATCACGCTCATTCTGACGCCGCCCACATCAGAGGCGAATGTGGGAACTTACATGGCTCCAGTCAAAGGTTTCGTGAAGGTTTACATTAAAGCCTACAACAGCACGACGGAGGAGATGACGGTGCGTGTTTTGCCGGCGATTTCGTCGAACAGCGATTCCACTCTGGGTGATCCCGGCACCACCGGAGTGCGCACAATTCGTCTCATCGACTAAGCGCACACCAAGGCTCAGGGCCGGTTAAGGCGCGTCCTGCCAGACCAGAACACGCGCGGAAACAAACCAGCGTCCGATCTCCACAACTTCAATGATAGCGGGCCGACGCTGTTGCGCATCACCTGCTTGCACAGCACTTGCTTGCGGAGTACTCGCTTCGTCGATGTTGGCTAACGACATAATCATTTCATTGACCAGAACATACCCCGGCATCAAATCGTGTGAGGCGGCTTGATCGCGACTGAGCGTGATACGCGTTCCAGGCTGCCATTGACTGGTTTCTGCATCAAAGGCTTCGGGGCCAGCGGCGCGCACCCTGAATTTTTCGGGATGTATGTTCGCCGAAGCACGCACATAGATGAGTGCTGCTATGGACTTCTCCAGGGGAAGGAGAGCCTCGCCCGCACCTTCCAGCAAAGCGAGAGCTGCTTTGTGATGCAGAGTTATGCGG
>DASVRI010000036.1:0-60488 GCA_036388675.1 Abditibacteriaceae bacterium
TGGAAACCGCCTTCAGTCAGATCACCAACCTCTTCCCCAAGCACATCAATGCCGTGACACAGCAAGGCTTTGTTCTTAAAGTCACGTGCTTTCTCTTGGCATTTGCTTTTCAATGCCTCCATAGGTAGCAAGTCGGGTTAATTATATGGCTGACGCGCAGTGTCGTCTTATTGCAGTGCAGATATGGCTGCAATTTCTCGTTATTCTAATCGAGGATAATACTGCGAGAGGCTGACTGTGGCCACTGTGGCGCCGGCGAAACTTAATTTAAAAGCCTGTGTCAGAATGACAGCCTCCAAGCACGAGTCGCCGTAATGCTGTTATTATTGCACAGGTACTTGCACTCTTGTTGAGTCGTGACAACGTCATGCGAGTACTCGTTCGCGACCGAAGCGATGAACGAGTCCGTGAGCACAGGAAAGAGCAGACATAAAAAGGAAGGAAATGAAGTTGCGCAGACCGATTTATCTCAATAGCGCCGTAGCCGCTTTGTCGTCTGTGGTGTTGGCGGCGGCTATGCTGTCCGCCAATGCGGCGCCGGCAGCCAGGAAAGCTCCGGCTAAGAAAACCCCGGCCAAAGCTGCAACGCGCGCGCCGATGGTGCCGTTGAAGCTGGCTTTGCCCAAGCCTGCTTATCTGGGTACGCCCAAGAACATCACCGGCACGACTGCCGAACGTCCTACGGGTAAGCCGCGACCCGCCGTGTATGTTCCCGCGGGGTCGCGTAACGTCGCGTTCAAGAAGCCCGTTACCGGCAGCGACGACGCGCCGATTATTGGCACGCTCGACCTGATTACTGATGGCGATAAGCAGGCCGTCGAAGGAAGCTGGGTCGAATTTGGGCCGGGCACGCAGTGGGTGCAAATCGATTTGCAGCAGCCTTACACGTTGTCATACCTGGTGCTGTGGCACTTTCATGGCGAGGCGCGCGTTTATCGTGATGTGGTGGTGCAGGTGGCCGACGACCGCGATTTCATTAAGGGCGTGCGCACTGTATTCAACAACGACCGCGACAACTCGTCAGGCCAGGGTTTGGGCAAAGACCGCGAATTCTATGAGAGCGCCGAAGGCAAGTTGATTAACATGAAAGGCGTCAAAGCACGCTATGTGCGCCTGTATTCCAAGGGCAACACTTCGGACGATCAGAATCACTACACCGAAGTCGAGGTTTACGGCAGGTAAGCATTGAATCGAGTACTCGACCAATGAAGCAAGGCACGCGCGCGAGCCAGGTCGCGTTCGTCATAGCGATGTTTGTTATCGGAGCCGGGGCCTTGTGGCTCCGGCTCTCGCATTTGGACGCGCGGCCCATGCACACCGATGAGGCCGTGCACGCACTCAAACTGCGTGACCTGTTGCGCGGACAATATCGCTACGACCCGCACGAATTCCACGGCCCGACACTGCTTTACTTCACCTTGCCGCTTTTGCGGATAAACAGCGCCAGCGACATTGCTGACATCAACGAGACGACCTTGCGTCTTGTGCCGGCGTTGTTCGGCGTCGGGCTGATAGTGTTGCTCTTGCTGCTGCGCGATGGATTGCGCGCACCGGCCCTGCTGTATGCTGCCCTACTCACTGCCATCTCGCCGGCGATGAGCTACTACGCGCGCTACTACATTCAAGAAACGTTGCTGGTTTTCTTTTCGTTTGCGACGGTTGTGGCGCTGTGGCGCTACGTGCAGAGCGGCAAAACGGCGTGGTGTCTTGTGGCCGGCGCTTGTCTGGGCTTGATGCACGCTACAAAAGAAACCTGGATTCTTTCGCTTTTTGCAATGCTGCCGGCGACTGGTCTGGCCGCATTATGGACACGCCGCATCGACGGCCTCCGCGTTGGCTGGATTCAGCGCCTGAAGACACGACCAATTCTGGGCGCGCTTGCATTGGGATGTTTGGTTTCGGTGCTGTGTTACTCCACGTTTCTGAGGCATCCGCAGGGCGTGCTTGATTCGTTTAAAGCTTACGCGACTTACCTTTCGCGCGGCGGTGGCGACAGCATTCACGTTCATCCGTGGAACTATTATCTCAGCATTCTGGCCTATTTTCGTAATGGCCCCGGCCCGTGGTGGAGCGAAGCGCTGATTCTGGTGCTCTTTGTCATTGGTGCGCTGGCAAGTTTGTGGCGGCACGGTACAGAATCAGCGTGGGCGAGCCATGTGGCGCATCCCGGACTGGCGCGCTTTCTCACCTTCTACACGCTGCTGCTTGCCATTACTTATGCAGTGCTTCCTTACAAGACACCGTGGTGTTTGCTGGGCTTTTTGCAGAGCGGCATCTTGGTCGCGGGCATCGGTGCGTTGGTTTGTGTGCGCGCCATGCCCGGACGAGTACTCAAAACTGCAATGGCTGTTTTGCTAGTTGCTGCAACGGTTCAACTGACCAACCAGGCGATGGCTGCCAACAGCCCGCGCTTTGCTGCCGACCGGCGCAACCCTTACGTCTATGCGCACTCCAGCACCGATGTGGCGGACTTTGGCCGCCAGATGGAAGACATCGCTGCGAGCATACCAAACGGCCATCAAATGCTGGTGGCAATCGTCGCGCCTGATGCGTGGCCGCTGCCCTGGTATCTACGCCGCTTTAAGAATGTCGGCTTCTGGAACGATGCGAATGATCCCGCTTTGAAAGCCGCGCTGCCTGAAGCCGGCGTCGTAATCGCCTCCACCGATTTGCAGCCTGCCGTGCAAAAGCTGTTGCGTGCGGCAAAGAGCGAGTACTCGTATCAGGAGCAAACGCGCTCGCTGCGACCGACGGTGTTTTTTGCGGCCAACATTCGCGATGATATTTGGCAGGCGTTCCTCAAACGCCAGGAAACTTCACGAGCCAACGCCGGAGAAACACCATGAGCGCGCATGAGCAGATGCCACAGTCCCAGCAGAACGCGGGACAGGACGACTTTGAAGCGGAGAATGTTGAACCCGAAGTATGGCGCTTCACACACCACGCCATGGCCTGCACCTGGCAACTGTTTCTTGCCGGTGAAGAGCGCAACTACGCTGAGAACGTGTCCTATGTCGCATGGGATGAACTGGAGCGGCTCGAACGCGAACTGAGTCGTTTCATCGCGGCCAGCGATGTGACGCAAGTCAATTGCGCCGCGCCGGGCGAAGCTGTTACCGTTGGCCTGGCCACCATGGAATGCCTGCTGCTGGCGCGAGAAGTTTTCGAATTAACCAATGGTGCTTTCGACATCACCGTTGGCGCTGTGCTGGACGTGCGACGCAACGAAGATGGCACTATCGGCGAGTCCGGCATTGATGAACCTGATACAGCGCGCGGCATGGAAGGGCTGCATATCGATGCGAATAACTTTCAGGTGTCGTGGAAGGTTGCCGGAGCCAGCCTCGACCTGGGAGCCATCGGCAAAGGTTACACGGTGGATCACATTGCGCGAGTACTCGAAGAGTGGAGTGTAGGCCGCGCCATCATTCACGGTGGACAAAGCACTGTGATGACCATCGGCACGCCGCAAGTCGCTGACGAAGCGGGCGCATCGCAAGAACAAGAGGGCTGGCCGCTGCTGTTACGCGACCCGCTCGATGAAACGCGACCGCTGGGAACTATCTACCTGCGTGATCGCGCGCTGAGTGGCTCGGGTGTGCGTTTGCATGGCGCACATATCATCGACCCGCGCAGCGGCGCACCCGTCAGCGACAAACTCGGCGCCTGGGCTTTGTCGCATTCGGCGGCGCGTTCGGATGCGCTCTCGACCGCTTTCATGGTGATGACACCGCAAGAAGTTGAAGAGTACTGCCGCCTGCATCCCGATGACGGCGCGCTGTTGCTCTTACCCGGCGACAACGAGCCGCAACTGTTGCAGTTTGGCAACTGCGCCGGATTGCAACCGCCAACCTGTTGAAACGGCACAACTCCGTTTGAAGCCTTGTGTCTAAGAACGCGCCGAAATGGGTAAAAGAAAAAGCGATTCGTAAGGCCCCGTAGCAGCCATACTTTGGTTCGTCCTCGTTGTGCCGCATGATGCAGGTTGCGATGATGCGGTCGGAATAGTAGTGCCGCTGAGAAAGGAATTTATGCGCAGAGAGAAACCGCCGGTTGTGGCCACTGTGGCTTTATTGAGTCTTACTGCTTTGTGGCCGCTGAGTTTGTGTCATGCCCAGACGAGTACTCAAGCCGGTAACGTGCCCGAAGACGCCGTGCAGAGAATCTCGGCGGCCATGCCCGCAACTGCGCCCGCCAGGCCGCAACGCGCGCGCAGGCTGCTCGTTTTTACGCTCGCCAAAGGCTTTGTCCATTCGTCGATTCCCTACGGCGCCCGCGCTCTGGAATTGATGGGCCAGAAAACGGGCGCTTTTACCACCACGGTCAGCAACGATCCGGCGATGTTCGATGCGGCCAACTTGCAGCAGTTCGATGCGGTGTGTCTGGTCAGCACGACGGGCAGCATCTTCGATACGCCAGAGCGACGCAAGAACATCATCGACTTCGTGCAGGGCGGCAAAGGTCTCATCGGCATTCATGCCGCAACCGACAGCAACTACGATTGGCCGCAGTATGTGGAGATGATCGGCGGCTGGTTCGACGGTCATCCGTGGACTGCGGGTGACACGGTTTCGGTGCGCGTGGAAGACACCAAAAGCCCTGTAACAGCCGGATTCACAGAGCGCCGTTTTGACATCAAGGACGAGATTTATCAGTTCCGCGAGTACTCGCGCAGCAAACAGCGCGTGCTGATGGGCCTCGATATGACGCGCACGCCGCGTCGCAACGGTATGAAGCGCGCCGATAACGACTACGCGGTGAGTTGGATTAAACCCTATGGACAGGGCCGCGTGTTCTATTCGTCGCTGGGCCATCGCGAAGACATCTACTGGAACCCGCAGGTGTTGCGTCACTATCTGGCGGGCATCCAGTTCGCCATGGGCGACCTCAAAGCCGAAACCGCCTCGCTGCCGCAGCCGCCTGAAATGGTGGCCCAGGTTACTGATGCGATAATGGGCGAGTATTTCACGCCAGCTCCCGAGGGGCACCGTCCTTTTACAACTCACTTTGTTATTGGGTCAGGTGGCGCAAACTTCCCCCGTAATTCGACCTCTACAGCGTTTGCATATCGCAATAAGGTGGACATTATCGCTGAAGGCGATGACAATTACCGGGCAGTGCTCCATGCGGCACCGCAAAGGCTGATTGCTGCTGGTGACTCATCGAATACACCATTGGCCTGGCAGCGTGTTGAACTCACCGGCAAGTTGGAAAATAACATAGTCAACTTCAGCGGCAAAATCGGGGATGTAGATTGGGTCGGAGTACTCAAAGATGGAAAGTTAACGCTCAACCCGGCTAACGACACCTCAACGCCAATCGTCATGCAAAAAACCGTGCGCCGTTCGCCGACCGAAGGCGCGCGTCCGCCACAAAACGCGGTTGTCGTGCTGCCGTTTGTGCCCGGTTCGCCGGCCAATCTCGATGGATTGACCAACACCAACTGGGCTGTGATGGAAGATGGCAGCGTCATGGTGCGCAACGGCGGCAACAGGTCGAAGCAAGATTTCGGCGACATTCAACTGCACGTCGAATGGATGACGCCTTACATGCCCGCAGCGCGCGGGCAGGGACGCGGCAACAGCGGCGTCTATTTGCAAAATCGCTACGAAGTTCAGGTGCTCGATTCGTTTGGTCTTGACTCGCAGGATAACGATGCCGGCGGCATTTACAGAGTGGCCAAGCCGCGCGTCAACGCCAGCTTTCCGCCGGGGCAGTGGCAAACCTACGACATCATGTTCCGTGCGCCGCGCTTGAACGAAGACGGCTCAATGCGCCAGCCTGCAATGGTTACGGTTGTGCATAACGGCGAAATCATTCATGAGAATCAGGCCATTCCCGGCCCCACAGGTGGCGGCGATAGTGGCGTTGTAGCAAAAGCACCGATCACGTTTCAAGATCATGGCAACCCGGTGCGTTTTCGCAATATCTGGGTGGTCGAGCAGAACCTGCCGGATGGACGCACCATTCCGCATCCTGCTGTGCAGATGCCCATGCCGGCAGCGACAACCGCTGCACCAAGAAGGCCCACTCCGAGTACTCGTAACAACCGCCGCTAATACTTCAGAGGACAATTATGAATTGTAGAATGGTAAGAACTTTAGTTGCCGGTGCGCTCATTGGCTTTAGCGGTGGCTTTAGCGGTGTGGCGCAGGCGCAGGTCGTAGTTTTTGATGCGGGCAATGCTGTGCTGACAACGCCGACTACGCAAGTGGCGCGCGATTTGTTCAACGGCAAAGACTTGACCGGGTGGACTTCCAAAGCCAACACCGTCAACACGGTAGAAGACGGCGTCATTCACATTAAACCGGGCGGCGGCGACCTGTGGACGCAGGAACGCTTCGGCGACTTCGTGCTCGACCTCGATTTCAAAGTGGATAAAGGCACCAACAGCGGAGTTTTCATTCGCACCGATAACATTGCGAACTGGCTGCATACCGGCATCGAAGTTCAGGTGCTCGATTCCGCCGGCAAGGAACAACTGGACAAGCACGACTCCGGCGCCATTTACGATGTGCTGCAACCCGGCAAGAACAAAATGCGCCCGGCAGGTGAGTGGAATCACTTCACCATTACGGCGAAGGGCAACGCCATTCAAGTGGTACTCAATGGCGAGCAGGTCGTTGATATGGATTTGAACAACTGGCCGGAGGCGCACAAAAACGCGGACGGCACGCCCAACAAATTCAACATCGCCTACAAGAACATGGCGCGCACCGGGTACATCGGTTTGCAGGAACACGGACAGAATTCGTGGTATCGCAACATTCATATCCGCAAGTTGAAGTGATGCCGACGCCCCGTAGAGGCGCAATTCATTGCGACTCGATGTCATTCATTGCACCTGTGCAGGTCGGGGCGCAATGAATTTGCACCGGGGTGATGAATTGCGCCAAACACCGAGTCGCAATGAATTGCGCCTCTACGAAGACGATTACAGGGCCAGTGCCCGACACGAGGAAAATAGATGGATCACGAGTTGAACGAAGAGTTGAATGATGAAATCGGTGCGCTCCAAGAAAGCGATGCCGAAGTCTTGCAAGACGCCGAGCCGAAGATTATTCTGCCGCAGGATCGTCGCGGCTTTTTGCGCACGGCAGCCATAGCCGGTGCCGGCCTCATTTTGCCGCGCGCCATTGAATCGGTGCAGGCCGCACCAGCAGCGAAAAAGCCTGCTGCAAAACCGGCTGTCTCCAAGACGCAAACCGCCAAAGCTAAAACCGACGCCCGAAGCACCACAGCACAGAAAAAAGCCACTGTTACCCAAGAAGTGAAACAAGCGGCGCAAACCGCCACACCGCCGAGCAAGCCGGTACAGCGCGTGAATGTAGCCATTATCGGTGCCGGTAGTCAGGGGCGCAACTTGTTGTTGAACTCATTGAAGATTCCTGGCATCAACTTCGTGGCGGTGGCCGACATCTGGCCCTATTCGCAGAAGTATGCGGTCAACATCCTCAAGAAATACAAGCAGAACCCGACGGCCTACACCGATTATCAGGAGATGCTCGAAAAAGAGAAGAACCTGGATGCCGTGATTGTAGCCACACCCGACTGGATGCACGCGCCCGCTACCATCGACTCGCTGCGTGCGGGCAAGCACGTCTACTGTGAAAAGGAAATGAGCAACACGCTCGAAGGCGCGCGCAAGATGGTGGAAGCGCAGCGCGAAACGGGCAAGCTGTTGCAAATCGGCCATCAGCGGCGCAGCAATCCGCGCTACTGGCACTCTTACGAGCTGATTAACAAGGAAGAAGTGCTGGGCCGCATGACACACTTCTACGGACAATGGAATCGTCCCAAGCGTTTGGAGCAGGGCTTTCCCAAAGGTCAGGAAATCAGCAACGACATGCTGAAGCGCTATGGCTACGATACCATGGAGCGTTTTCGCAACTGGCGCTGGTATAAGCAGTACTCGGGCGGCGCGATTGCCGACCTGGGTTCGCACCAGATCGACATCTTCAGTTGGTTCATGCGCTCCAACCCTGTCGCGGTGATGGCTTCAGGTTCCAACGATTACTACCAGAAGGGCGAGTGGTATGACCACGTCATGGCCATCTACGAGTATGAAGACGCCAAGGGCCACAAAGTGCGCGGCATTTATCAGGTGCTCAACACAACAGGTTGGGGCGGTTACTACGAAGTGTTCATGGGCGACGAAGGCGTGCTCGAAGTTTCCGAAGACACCAAGAAAGGCTTCCTTGTGCGCGAGCCAGGCGCCAAACCCAAAGTGTGGGAAGACGAAGCCGAAAAGATTGAGCGCATGGGCGTAAACGCGATTGCCTTGCAAGTCGGCGAAACGCTCAACCCGACGGGCCGCCCCAAAGAGCAGAAGCTGGAGGCAATGACCCAAAAAGCGCCACACCAACTGCACCTGGAGAACTTCTTCAACGCCATCCGCGAAGGCACGCCGCTGACCTGCCCGCCGGATGTGGCTTACGAAACTGCCGTGGCCGTGCTGCGTGCTAACGATGCTGTCGCTGCACAAAAGCGCATCGAGTTCGACAAAGGTGAGTTCAAGGTTTAACCCGAGTACTCAGCACGAGTAAACGCGATCTGTTATGGAGCAAAACTCCTGACAGGTCGCGTTTTTGTGAGTGGACTAGCCGCGCGGGAGCAAGCGGGCCGACTTAACCCTGCGCGCGCTTGCTCCCGCGCGCGGTGTAGGAAGTATCTCAGCGATCCATACAGACTATGCGGTTCAAACACTAGTAGCCGTCTCATAACCATCTGAACCAACCTGGAGCGTTGGTTACCCTTGAAGCAGACAACGACTTGTCTGCTGGTCGGCTGTGAGCGACGGGCTTGTTTCAGATCATGTAAGCCCGTCGCTCACGCTCCGCGTTCGTGACAAGGGACACCCTGTTCGCGACGACGGCTTCACTGCTATTTATGCTCCTGCTTGTAGTCATAGTGCGTAGCCTCGTCAAAACTGTGCCGGGATTAACAAGACATTGGTAACGTAGCTTGTGTCACACTTGGTTGTTATGGAGCCACAACGCTGCACGGTCGTTACGAGCGCAATTTGGCAGGGCCAGACTTCAGATAAGGAGTGCTCGGATGAAGCCGGTATTAATCACTGTCGATGATGACGTGTCCGTGCTGCGCGCCGTGGAGCGTGACCTGCGCAAGCAATATGGCGAAGAATATCGCGTGCTGCGCGCCGAAAGCGGCCAATCGGCGCTCGACGCAACGCTTAAGCTGAAAGAGCGCAACGAAGTTGTAGCCTTGTTTCTGGCCGATCAGCGCATGCCCGGCATGAACGGCGTCGAGTTCTTAGAGCAGGCGATGAAAGTGTATCCCAACGCCAAACGAGTACTCCTCACAGCCTATTCCGATACTGATGCCGCGATTAAAGCAATTAACACGGTGCGACTCGACCATTACCTGATGAAGCCATGGGACCCGCCCGAACAGAACCTGTATCCCGTGTTGGACGATCTGCTCGATGACTGGCAGAGCAGCTTTCGTCCACCGTTTGAGGGCATTCGCGTGATCGGCAACAGGTGGTCGCCCGACTCACACCGCGTCAAAGATTTTCTGGCGCGCAACATGTTTCCCTATGAATGGATGGATGTCGAAGCCGACCGTGAAGCCTGCCAGATTTACTTCGGCGAATCCGAGCCGCAGTTGCCTTTCATCCTGCTGCCTGACGGAACTAAGTTGGAGAATCCGAGTACTCCCGACTTAGCGCAACGCGTTGGTTTGCGCACCACGGCTAACTTGCCGTTTTATGATTTGCTGATTGTCGGCGGCGGCCCCGCTGGCTTGGCGGCAGCGGTTTATGGCGCATCGGAAGGCTTGAAAACCGTGATGATCGAGCGCGAAGCGCCCGGTGGACAAGCCGGCACTTCTTCGCGCATTGAAAACTACCTCGGCTTTCCTGTCGGCCTGAGCGGTGCCGATCTGGCGCGTCGTGCCGTGGCTCAGGCCAAGCGTTTCGGTGTCGAAATTCTGTCGCCGCAGGAAGTGACGGCGCTGTGTGTTGAGAATCAGTATCGTTTGGTGAAGCTGGCCGACGGCGGCGAAATCAGTTGCCACGCGATGCTGATTGCAACGGGCGTTTCTTATCGCAAGCTGCAAGCGCCCGGCATCGAAGAACTCACCGGACGTGGCGTTTACTATGGCGCAGCCGCAACCGAAGCGCTCAACTGCCGCGATGATGATGTGTTCATTGTCGGCGGTGCCAACTCGGCAGGGCAGGCGGCGATGTTCTTTTCTCAGTATGCGCGCAGCGTGACGATGTTGATTCGCGGCGAAAACCTGACCAAAAGCATGTCGCAATATTTGATTGATTCGATTGAAGCGACGCCCAACATCAGTGTGAAACCGTATACGCAGGTTGTCGGTGCACACGGCGATGACTCTCTTCAGGAGATTACATTGGAGAACGCGCAAACGAGTACTCGTGAAACCGTTGCGGCGCGGGGCCTGTTTATCTTCATTGGGGCGCAGCCGCGTACCGACTGGCTATCAGGCGTTGTGGAACGTGACGACAAGGGCTTCGTCCTCGCCGGACGAGACCTGATGCGGGATGGCAAACGCCCGCGCGGCTGGAATCTCGACCGCGATCCATATTTGCTGGAAGCCAGTGTGCCCGGCGTGTTCGTGGCGGGCGATGTGCGTTATGGCTCGGTGAAGCGCGTGGCATCCAGTGTAGGCGAAGGCTCGATCTGCGTGTCGTTTGTGCATCAGTATCTGGCGAAAGTGCGCTAGAAAAGCACATCGAAGTTTGGTGCCGATTTGTAGGGGCGCAAGGCTTGCGCCCAGTCAGGCAATCGTGAGGTGCGTCCATGAGTACTCTGACCGAAGATTTGAAGCAGGTGCCGCTTTTTGCCGCTGCTTTCACCGAAGATCGCGATTGCCCCAGGTTCCTGGAGCAAGGCGAAGAAGTCTGCACGCGCGACGGCGAACGCCTGGTGAATGAGGGTGAGCCGCCCCAGTTTTATGTGGTGTTGAGCGGCGAATTGCAGGTGCTCAAAAAAGTGGGCGACCAAGAAATGCTGCTGGCGACGCACAAGCCCGGTGCCTTCTTCGGTGAGTTGCCCATGGTGCTGGGCGTGAACTTCTTCGCCGGAGCGCGCGCCGTGGGCGACGTGCGCACCTTCCGTTTGCACGACGACGCGTTCTGGCAGATGCTTTCTTCTTGCCCTTCCATCACCAAGCAAATCATGGGCACGATGGCGCAGCGCGTGCAGAATCTGGAATCTATTGCGCAGGGCCGCGAGAAATTGGTATCGCTGGGCACTATGGCCGCCGGGTTGGCACATGAGTTGAATAATCCCGCTGCCGCCGGACGCCGTGCTTCACAGGAACTCAAGGTAGCATTTGACGACCTGCAACATCGCTCCTGCAAGATGAACAAACAGCAGTTGGAGTGCCCGCAAATCGAGTATTTATTGCAGGCGCAAAATGATGCTTTTGCGCGCTCGGCCACGCAGCGGAAGCTCGATCCGCTGGAGCAAAGCGATTGCGAAGACGAAGTGGCGAGCTGGCTTGAAGAGCGCGACATCAATGATTCTTGGCAGATTGCGCCCACATTTGTGGCGTCTGGTCTGGACATCGCGTGGCTGGACGAATTGAGTACTCACATTCCCGACCGAGCTACTGGCGATGTGCTTCTGTGGCTTGAATCAACACTGCGTGCCGAGAGCCTGATTCGAGAAATCGGAGACAGCACGGAGCGTATTTCGACGCTGGTGGGTGCGGTGAAATCGTATTCCTACATGGATCAGGCGCCGCGCCAGGAAATCGATATTCACGAAGGTCTCGAGAGTACTCTCACCATGTTGCACCACAAAATGAAAGACATTGAAGTGGTGCGCGACTTCGACCGCACGTTACCACATGTTTGCGCCTACGGCAGCGAATTGAACCAGGTGTGGACAAACTTGCTTGATAACGCGGTCGATGCCGTAGCGGAAACATCCAAGCCGCGCATCACGATTCGCACCTGCCGTCAGGGCGATAACGTGTTGGTCGAAATCCAGGACAACGGCACCGGTATCGACACCGAAACGCAGAAGCATATCTTCGAACCGTTCTTCACCACTAAAGGCGTGGGTAAAGGCACCGGCCTTGGTTTGGTGGTTTCCTATCGCATTGTGGTGGCCCGCCACAAAGGCGATTTGTACCTTGAATCGCAGCCCGGCAACACCAGCTTTCAGGTGCGCTTGCCGCTTTGAGACAGTGGTAACTGAGAACCATCTGGAGGTGTTGTCATGGGTGACTTTCACTTTATTGTACGGCATGCGCTCACGGGTATTGTGTTGCTCGGGTTCTCATTATGCGGTTTGTGGATGATAGATCCTAACTTAGCCTTAACAGCGTTTAAATTTGTATTTGCTACTAAAGATGTCTCGTTCGGGTCGGCTCTTCTTGCAACTCCTGTTTTAGGCGTCATTGTACAGGGAGTGTACACAGCGTTTCTCTATCGATTTGGAGACGCTTTTACAGACTCGGCACGCATTCAAATTGGCGAGAGAATAAAAAATGAGGTGCTGGCCAGGCCTATAACGGGCATGAAAGAGGATGTGCGGCAGGCCTACTGCGATGCGTTTACGTCCATGCCTGATGATTCGCCATTTGTCTGGCTTTATCATTCTGAGGCGCCGCCTCATATGGTAGAGTGGGCTCGCCGCCGCCGCAGCTATCACTATCTTGGCATGAACTGGGCCATTGCTGCGGCGCTGGGTTTGGCTGTAGGCGTGTTCTTGCCTTTGTTGTTGGATGCGCCGTACTGGCTTCAAAGAGGTCTTGTCGCTGTGTTTGCCATAGCGTGGATCATGGGTACATCATGGCTGGCGAAGAAGATGAAACAGGATGTTGACTGCATGGAGCTTGTGTGGGCTTGCTCTCACTTGTATCCAGAGTTTAAAAGCCGGATTAGTAATTCACCGCCCGATTTACTACTAAATGAAAGGAGATAAGAATATGGCAAAGATTCGAGAAACCAAGTTGCCGGGCGTCGGGGTGCGGCACGAATTCAAAACCGAAGCCGGCGATCACATCGGCACCATCACACATCGCAGCGGGCAGCGCGATTTGCTGATTTTCGACCGCAAAGACCCGGATGCCTGCGCCACGGTGCTGCGCCTGCAAGAAGAAGACAGCCGCATGCTGACTGAACTTTTGGGCGGCTCGCAGGTCGAGCAGAACCAGGACACTGTGCGGCAGACAGTGGGCGGTGTGGTACTCGACTGGCTGCCGATAACCGGCACATGGTCGTGCGCCAACTGCTCAATTCAGGACACGGGATTGCTGGAGCGCACGGGCGTAACGATTGTGGCCGTGATGCGCGACGGCAACCTGATTCCCGCGCCAGAGCCGCAGTTCCCGCTACAGCCGGATGATATGGCGGTTGTTGTCGGCACGGCGGACGGCATCGCGCAGGCGCGCGCGTTGCTGCGCACTGGAGATTCTTCGGGCAACAGTGCGAGCAGCGGTGCAGCGAGCAGCGGTGGCCGATGAAGCAAGGCAGTGAAACCGCCGCACACACCGACATCGCATCGATTTTTATTGAGCTGGGCGCCGTCATCGTTGCATTGGCGCTCCTGGCGCGTCTCGCGACAAAACTGGGCCTGACGCCCATCCCTTTTTATCTCATCGCCGGCGTCCTCGTCAGCAAAGGCGGGCTGCTGCCGTTGCATTTCAGCGAGCAGTTCATTGATGTCGGAGCCGAAATTGGTGTTATTTTGCTGCTCTTCATGCTGGGTCTGGAATATACCGGCGAAGAGTTGGGCAGCAGTTTGCGACGCGGTTTGCGTGCCGGAGTACTCGACCTGGCACTTAACATCACGCCGGGCATCGCTATTGGTTTGTTGCTCGGTTGGAGACCGCTGGCGGCTCTCTTACTGGGCGGTGTGACTTATATCTCTTCATCAAGCATTATTGCCAAAGTGCTGGGCGACCTGGGACGGCTCGGCAACCGCGAAACGCCAGTCGTGCTTTCTGTCCTGGTGCTGGAAGACCTGGCGATGGCGGTGTATCTGCCGTTGATTGCGGTTCTGTTGCTGGGGCAGGGCTTGCTCGCGGGCGCGGCTTCGATCGGTATTGCACTGGGCACGGTGATACTGGTGCTGATGCTGGCCTTAAAGCACGGCGGTATCTTTAGCCGTGTCGTGGCGCATCGTTCCGATGAAGTCGTGTTATTGACCACTTTCGGCATGGTGCTGCTGGTGGCCGGTGTCGCGCAGCGCCTGCAAATTTCCGCGGCGGTCGGCGCGTTTCTGGTGGGGCTGGCTTTGTCCGGGACGGTGGCCGACCAGGCGCGCACGCTGTTCGAGCCGTTACGTGATTTATTCGCGGCTATATTTTTCCTCTTCGTGGGCTTGCAAATCGTGCCGGCTTCCATTCCTGCGGTTTTGCTGCTGGCGCTGGGCCTTGCGCTTCTCACGAGCGTTACAAAAATCGTCACGGGCTGGATTGCAGCCGGATGGGACGGCGTGGCCGTCCGTGGCCGCGTGCGCGCGGGAACCGCTCTCGTGGCGCGTGGTGAATTCTCCGTTGTCATCGCGGGGCTTGGCGGCAGTGTCGAGCCGCGCCTGGCGCCTCTGGCTGCCGCTTACGTGTTGCTGATGGCCATCACCGGGCCGATTCTGGCGCGCTTCGCCGAACCAATGGCGAGCTTTGTGCAAAGTCGTCAACGACGCACCGAAAGCGAGCACACTTCCGAAGCGCCGGCTGTAAGCACCGGCTAAATCCAACTTCGATAGCGCCGGCGACAGTCAGAACTTAGTCGAGTACTCGCTTCAGCGCTTTGCAATCTCATTTCTGCACAGCATCTCAAGAACCACAGTTCAAGCGGCGCTCGCAACGATTGCCGCGCCGGGTTGTCATGAGCTACGGTGTATAGTTTCATTCATCAGGTGCAAAGCGATTGCTGTGTATCTCTTTGGTTCGTTATTCATGATTTAGATCGGAGCTTCATTTGAAATCACGTCCTTTATGGTTGTTGTGTGCCACTGGTGCATTTCTGTTGTCCGGCGTGTGGCACGCGTCGGCACAAGATGCAACGGAAGGTGCAACGGCGAGCGCCTCCGTAGGAATTGACAAAGCAGCGAATGCTCAAGCAGCAAATGCTCAAGCAGCGAATGCTACAAGGCAAAATCTCCAGACGAACGCAGCGTCTTCGGCGGCCATCCAGCAGATTGTCGATCAGGTGAAGCCGGCACTGGTGCGCATTCAGGTTGTGGAAAGCAGTCCGCAGGCCGGACGCGAGGTCAAAGCCGAAACTTTCGGTAGCGGCGTCATCATCTCGCCCGACGGCTACGTCGTGACCAACCATCATGTGGCGGGCGATGCGAAGTGGCTTTCGGTCACGTTGTCAAGCCGTGAGCGGGTTGATGCGAAACTCGTCGGCACCGATGCGCTATCCGATCTGGCCATCATCAAGTTGGAGCCGACACCCGATGGGCAGCCATATCCCACAGCGCAGTGGGGCGATTCGAGTACTCTGCGTGTGGGTGAGGCCGTGCTGGCGATGGGCAGCCCCTTCGCGTTTTCACAATCGGTGACGGCGGGCATCATCTCCAACACCGAACTCGTCATGCCCAAGTCGGATGACTTCACGCTGGATGGCGAAAACGTCGGCTCCATCGTGCGCTGGATCGGTCACGATGCGCCGATTCACCCGGGTAACAGCGGCGGGCCGCTCGTCAATTTGCGTGGTGAAATCATCGGCATCAACGAAATCGAGATGGGGCTGTCCGGTGCTATTCCGGGCAATCTGGCGCGTGAAGTCAGCGCGCAAATTATCTCGCACGGACGCGTGCTGCGTTCCTACACCGGGCTCGACTTGCAACCACGGCTGCGCGGCGACAATAACGCGGGTGGAGTACTCGTGAGCGGCGTCGTGCCCAATTCGCCGGCTGCCCGCGCGGGTATCAAAGCGGGTGATGTTCTTCTGTCTGCGGGCGACGCCGCGCTGGATGCCAAGTTCCCCGAACAACTGCCGCTGGTGAACCTGGAGCTATCGCGCTTGCCGCTCGACCGGCCCACCACGCTGACACTGCTGCGCAACCGCAGCGAAACCAAGATCGACATTGCCGCACGTCAGCGCGATGCGGTGTACATGCCGTCGCAGGAACTGAAGAATTTAGGCGTTACCGCGATGGACATAACCGCGCCGCTTGCTCTGGAGTGGAAATATCCCAACACCGATGGCGTTGTCGTCACGACTATTCAGGAAGGCAGCCCGGCGGCGGAAGCCAAGCCCGCCATTCAAGAAGGCGATGTTATTCTGGCCGTGCGCAACCAGCCCGTGAAGTCGCTGGCGGCGCTACGCAAAATGCTGGACGGCATTACGCGGCGAGAAGGCGGTACGCAGACGCTCATCGAATTGCGTCGTCGTGGCGAGCGCATGTTGTGTGTCACCAGCGTCAACCCGGAAAGAACCGAAGATGCCAGCGTCGAAGTGGCGAAGGCTTATCTGCCGGTGAGTACTCAGGTCGTGACGCAGGAACTGGCGCAGGCGCTGGGCTTGCCTGCCGGGACGCAGGGCGTGCGCATTACGCAGGTGCATCCCGGTTCAGCGGCCACGGCAGCCGGCTTAAAGGTAGGGGACATCATCACCAAGCTGGACGACCTCGAAGTGGAAGCCAGCCAGGCCGAAGACACCGATGTTTTCAATACCATGATTCGCCAGTATAAAATCGGCAGTTGGGCGCGCATCGCACTGCTGCGCCATGAAGCCAACGTGTGGAAACCGAAGCTTATCGGTGTGAAACTGCCGCGCGCCCCAAAGCAGGAACGCGAACTGGCCTCTTACCGCGACGACAATTTCGGCATCACGCTGCGCAGCGTGACCTACATCGACCGCCTGCGCAAAGAAGCCGATCCCGACGAAGATGGCGCGCTGGTCACCGCAGTGGATGAAGGCAGTTGGGCCGCGCTGGCCGGACTGGCCGAAGCCGACATCATACGCAGCATCGACGGCGTTCCCGTGAAAGACATGGAATCGGCACGCGCCCGCTTGCGCGATTTGGAAAAAGCGCGCTCGCGACGCAGCGTGTTCTTTGTATCGCGGGGCGTGCACACGTTGTTTGTGGAACTGCAAACCGATTGGTCGCTGCCACCGGCGCCTGTTGTGAAAACCGCGCAGACAACGCCCAAATAATAGCCACGAAACACACGGGATGCCACGGAAAAGAAACGAGTACTTGTAAACCTTCTGTGAACTTCCGTGGCCCAAAAACTCTAATGAAAACAAAACATCTCTTCTTTTTTTGTGCGCTGTGGGGAATGCTCGTGGCCAGCGTCGCGCCGGCACAAGCCGACGCCCAGGGCAACATGATGCGTGCGCTAAATGCGAAATACAGCGCCAGTGTCGTGACGTTGCAACTTGTGCTCAAAAGCTCAGCCGGTGGCCAAAGCGACCAGTCGCAGTTGGAAGCCGATGGCATTGTGATCGACCCGTCCGGGCTGGTTGTGACAACTAATACGGCCATTGACCCGGCTTCAATGTATACCGGCGTCATGGGCGAGGAGTTTGCGGGCCGCATCTCCTCGACCGTTGTGAGCGCGCGCATCCGTCTTGCCAGCGGTGAAGAGATTCCGGCGCGCGTCGTGCTGCGCGATAAAGACCGCAACGTGGCTTTTATGCGTCCGCTGCGTCGTCCGAGCAAGCCTCTGGCGTGGGTCAACTTTCGTGGCAACAACGGCGCGCGCATGGGCGATCCGGTTTACATCATGGGACGGCTGGGCAAGTCGGGCAGTCGCAGCAGTGAGGCCACCATGCAGCGCATAGTTAGCATTATCGACAAGCCGCGACGCGTGTACGTGTTGGAAAGCAACACTTACTCATACCTGGGCAATGTCGTGTTCAACGAAAGCGGGCAGCCCCTGGGCCTGATGTCGATGCGCGTGGTGCGTGGTGGACGCAGCTTCAGCGCGGCGGAATCGTTTCTCGCCATCGTGATTCCCGCAGGCGATGTGTGGGAAGTGGCTTTGCAAGCGCCGCAGGCCAGTGCAGTGCGTGATGCGCGCCCGGCTCCGGCTCCGGCACCTGCACCTGCGAATAAACCGTCTGCGAGTACTCGAGCCGGCGCTGCATCGGCATCGAGGCGCGACAGCCGTGGCGCGAGTGTCCGCAATGGCGTGAGCGGCAGCCGTGGTGTGAGCGGCAGCAAACCGGCTGGCCGCTAGCCTCATAGAGCACCGCTTTGTGTGGTAGCCGCGCGCCCTGATGAAAGTTCTGCATGTTCTCGAAGCCACCAGCGGCGGCACGCGGCGGCATATTCTCGATCTCCTGCCGGCATTACAAGTGCGTGGCGTTTGGTGTGACCTGGTGGCTTCGCCGCTGCGCACATCCGCCTTTGGTAGTGATGCCGGATGGCTGCGCGCGCGCGGCGTCCGTGTTTTCGAGGTGCCGATGGCGCGTGGTTTCAGCCCCGCAGGCGATGCGACCGCGTTGCGCCAACTCGCCACGCATCTGCGGCAGCAGCGTTACGATGTCATTCATTGTCATTCCACCAAAGCCGGTCTGCTGGGGCGCCTGGCCCGGTTGAGCGTGTCGCGTCGCACGCCGCTTGTCTATACGCCGCACTGCATCGCCTTCGATACGGGTTTGCCGCACCGGCAGCGCCGCGCCGCACGCTGGATGGAAGCCCTGCTGGCGCCGCTGACTTCGCATTTTATTGCCGTTTCGCAGCACGAGAATCGCACCTTGCGGCGTGCCGGACTGTGTGCTACTGATCGCGTTTCTACAATTCACAACGGCGTCGATATTGAGGGTTTCGATGCGCTGCCGTCTCTGGAGCGTGCTGCGCTGGGGCTGCACGACAGCGACTTCGTCATCGGCTGCTTTGGCCGCCTGACTCGCCAGAAGAACCAGGGTGCGTTGTTGCGCGCCTTGCCACAAGTACTCGAAGCGGTACCGCGCGCGCGTTTGCTGCTGGTGGGCAGCGGCGAAGATGAAACCACTTTGCGTGCGCTGGCGCAACAACTGGGAGTTGCCGAGTGCATCACATGGACAGGGGAAGTGAGCGAGGCACGCCCACTCTATGCCCTGTGCGACGTTGTGGCGCAACCATCGCGCTGGGAAGGCTTCCCTTACACGATTCTCGAAGCGATGGCAGCGCGACGTGTCGTTGTGGCGCGCGATGTTGGAGGTGTCGGAGAAATTCTCAACGACGTGAGTGGCGTTGCCTACAAGCCACATCGTCATGCGGAAATACAACAGCTCGGTCAGGCGATTACCGAGGCGGCCCACGATACCGACTGGCGGCACAGCGCCGAGACAAACGCGCGCCAGCGTGTAGAAGAAAACTTCACGCTAAACCGCATGGTGCAACAAACAATCGGCGTATATGAGCGAAGCGCAGCCAGTGTTTTGCACTGAGCGAGTGTTGAGCACTGAGCGAGTACTCAACCTTCGTGCGCTGTTTGTGGAAAAGCGCAATGCGCAATGCGGTCATGGAAACAGAGCCTCTACCGCTTGATGTGGAGTTCTGTTTCACGCAGTTGCTGGCTGCCGAAGCTGCTTCTCTCTATAAAGTTGACAGAAATGCAGTACATGGAGCGAGATCTGTGTTAATATAGGGTGGCTTTGCGCCGGGGGCACACACGAGTTCAACAGAATCGGCGCTATAGGAAATGAAAATGAAGCTTCGATTCATGGCGAAATATAGTGTGGTTCTTGGCCTCGCTGCCGGTTTATGCGGCATGGGCAGCGCCGGCGCGCAAACCCGGTCTGTTCTTCTCACCCCGCATCACGATCCCTGGGCCAAGGCTGTGCCGCGCCTATGGGATATTGAAAATCGTGCTTACAGCGCCTTTATTTCAGGCAATCCGGCGCCTTTCGACTACGCCAATGCGCAGGTCGAGTTGACCTACGACACCAACCCTTCTACTCGTTACTTCGTTGGCCAGATCAGGGCTACGGGACTGAAGCCTAACTTCTGGTATCAGATGAAGCTGGTGGGCAAGCCGCAGCGCGGCCCGGCAGGATGGGGAACTTCCGGCGACGACACGGCCAACGAGAACATTGGCTATGCAGCTCGCTGGTGGTGCACCACGGACGGCACAACCACCAACTTTGATGACAATTATTTCTGGAATAATTACGGAAGCCCGGCTCTGGCCGATAGCAGACGCCAGGACACTTACGGCTATTTATACATGGCCGGGTTTCTAACAGATGAATTCGGCAACGCCAAGACCCAAATGGTAGACGGTGTTCCGGTATCGGTGCCTGTTGCCTTCGATGGAAATAAAAGCTATCACGTCACCTGGAAAAGGGGTCAGAACGGCTTCTTCGACGTTCGAATCCGCGAAACCACGCTTTCGAGTACTTCCGGCTATGGTTACGGCTCCGCCATCACGAATGCCAAACCGATTGAACTCTGGTATGAACTGGAGCGCGGATATTCGAGCCGGGGCAACCAGCCGCGCTATCCGACGGATGTGCGCTTGCGCTCGGGCAACTACAACTGCCGCTTTGTGCTGACCGAAGAAACCTTCCACAACGATCCCGATTACGCCCCCAGTTACAATGGCGGGCGCTGGACGGTTGTCATGGCAACTGAGGATTATGCCTGGAGTCGCAATCCCGACGGCAGTTGGGTGCGCGGACTGCCCGACAGCGACCCGAATAACGATGTGCAGTTCACCATTCCCGGCCCAGTTGTGCCGACTCAAGGCAGTGCCACAGCAGGCAATAAAAAAGTGGTGCTGACCTGGGGAGTCGCTAACGGTGCCACCAGCTACAATGTCGCGCGCGCCACGGCAACCAGTCAATACACCACACTGCGCACCGGCTTGACGGGCACATCATACACCGATACAAGCGTGGCCAACGGCACCACGTATTATTACCGCATCATCGCCGTGAATTCCTTCAATCAGAGCGGCGGTTCCAATGTCGTAGCGGCAACTCCACGACTTCGCTAATCGCCTCTCCGTGAGGCAGTAAGAAAAGGCCGGTTAACGAGTACTTGCGAGTACTCGTTAACCGGCCTTTTCGTTTCTTCTGTTACTTAACGATTAATAGCTTGCAGGCGACACAGAACAGAACCCCAAGCGTGAGCGCGGGGCCACGGCACCACGGAGTTCAGCCCCGCGCTCACGCTTGGGGTTCCGGGGCAATCACGTGCAGCCCTCAAGTCGTTAACTGCTATACATTCACACAAACGATGTCGCTTATGCTCTCGCGCCGGTAGCGGCGAGAATGATCTGCGTGGTTTCGTGGGGCGAATCCCAGTGCGGGAAGTGACCGCTGTGGCGGAACCAGTGCAGCTTAGCGTCGGGAAACAGCTTTTTGGCGCGCCACGCCTGACGCGGGAAACACACGCGGTCGCGCCGTCCCCAGCCGATGACGAGCGGATGCGAAATCGAACCGCGCGGCGCGCCTTTCTGCACCTCGCCATAAGCCAGGTTGCGCAGCAATTCATCGAACGAAGGCGAAGCGGCGTAGCTTCGCATTTCATCGAGCACAAGTTGCGGCGGCAGTTTCCAAGGATGCGACGATAACTGCGCCAGCAAGATGGAGCGGCCCACGGCGTTGGCGCTGATGAACGGCATCGCGGGTTGCAGGGCGCGCACGAGCCGAATCGAAAGTGCAATTGAGTTGTAGAATGCAGGGATTTCCGCGCCGCGCCAGAAGCCGCCGGGGTCGAGCGAAACAACCGCGCCCAGCACGCCTCCGCGCCGCGCCAGTTCCAGCACCAGGCGAGCGCCCATCGAACTGCCGACAGCGTCGATGCCGGTCAGGTTGTTGGCCGCAAGATAAGCCGTCACGGCATTGGCAAGCGTGCGAATCGAAACCTCGCCGTGCAGCGGTGGCGTCGCGCCATGACCAGGCAAATCAACGGCAATAACTTCGCGCTGCGCCGCGAGCGCATCCAGAACCGGACTCCATGAACGCCAGCTTCCACCGATGCCGTGAATCAGTAAAAGCGGTTTGCCCGCACCTCGTCGAATGAAGTTCATGGCGGCGCAGTGCGGCAAGATGAAGGCCGCTAAACGAGAGGATGCCTTGGCGAATGCCGTCGTGGGTGAGGGTCAGCGGGGGCGACGTGTCCGTTACTCGCTGATTGAGACATCAGAGTTCAAGCGAAGCAAAATCCCCATGAGACAATACCCTGACATCACGTATAATTATCTATCGTATTCCTCTATGTCCACAAAGATCTTTAACGACATCAAAAGCAACCTCAAGCAACTGTACCTGGAAGACGCGCGCCCGTGGCTGGTTGGGTTTAGCGGCGGCAAAGATAGCAGCATGGTGGCCTCGCTGATTTTCGATGTCGTGATGAGCCTGCCACCAGAGCAGCGCACCAAAGAGATTGCCGTTCTTTGCACCGATACCCGCGTTGAGATTCCAGCCATTGTTGAAATGGTTGAGACGACATTGGCACGGATGCAGAAGTGCTCGCAAGCACACGGCCTCAACATCGAAGTGCATTTGCTGCGTCCGCCCGCTGACCAATCGTTCTGGGTCAATGTTATCGGGCGCGGGTATCCACCGCCGAACCGCGTTTTTCGCTGGTGCACGTCGCGCCTCAAAATTGACCCCATGTCGCGCTTTGTCGAGAACCGTGTTGGACGTTGGGGCGAAGCGATTTTTCATTTGGGTGCGCGTCGCGCCGAAAGTTCCTCCCGCGCTCAAACGATGGCGGCCCGCGAAACGCGCAACGGCTTGCGTCGCCACAACGATTTGCCACGAGTGTGGATTAACAACCCGATTGAGCATCTTTCGACTGAAGAAGTATGGGCTTATCTGCTGCAAAACAAGCCTCCGTGGGGTGGCAGCAATCGCGAGCTGTATCGCTTGTATGCCGACGCTTCAGGCGGCGAGTGCCCGATTCAAATTGATAAGAGTACTCCCAGTTGCGGCAGTTCGCGCTTTGGCTGCTGGACGTGTACCGTTGTAGACAAAGATAAAGCCAGCGAAGGGCTTCTCAACGCAGGCGATGAGCGCATGGAACAGCTCATTACCTTTCGCGACCTTCTGCTGACGGTGCGCGACCCTGAAAACGGCCATCGCGACACGCGCCGCATGAACGGACAAGAAGGCAATGGGCCATTACTTATGAAAGCACGGCGCGAGTTGTTGACGCGCTTGCTGCAATTGCAAGAAGACACCGGCCTGACACTCATCAGCGAGGAGGAATTGCTGCTCATTCAGAAGTATTGGAATTCGGCACGCCAGGCAGATGCAGGCGATGGCGTAGCGCGCATCGTGCGCGAGCAGCGAGGCATCATGACAAACGACATCAAGCAGGCGGACCAAATCCGCACGTTGGAGGAGCAAGTGTGCCGGGAAAAAGGCCTCTCGCATGAGGGCTTGCGCCGACTAATCAGCAAAGTCGAAGAGCACAGCGAAAGCCATCGCCGCTTCGGCCTGCCCGACGATTTGTTGCGCATTCTTCAAGACGAGTTGGATGCGAGTACTCGGGCGACGGAGGAAAGCAAAGTGGAAGGTGAATTTGTCGGTGTCGAGGAGTCCGTTTAATCATGCCCGTTGTCTCTCTTGATTCTCTTACTATCGAAAACTTTGGCCCGTTTTATAAATCCGCTCCGCAGCAAAATTAACAAGCTCCATGACTTCAGTTGATACAGAACATTGGTTGAAAGTCGTCGCAAATCTCCGTGTTGATCGCAAAGGTGGAATCGCTCCCCACCAACCTCTCCTCCTACTCGTCGTTGCTGAACTCGCTGAAGAAGGCAAACTCAGTTCTTCTCGTTTGGAATTGACTGGCGAACTCTCTTTTAGGTTTCTATCTTATTGGACTGTTGTCGCCCCACGCCGGACTCAAAAGCCGGAAATCTATTTGCCGTTTTATCACTTAAAGAATATCGGCGGCTGGCATCCGCTTGACGAAAACCACCAACCGACGCTTGAACGAAAACGTGCTGTTATTGTTGATTTAGATGAATCGCTTTTCTCCTGCTTTCAAGACGCAGAATTTCGAGAGCACCTGCGTCGAGTACTCATTGCCAAATACTTTGTTGATGCCGGCGAACGCGCAGCACTCTACTATCTGGTCGGCTTGCCAATTCCGCCGGACGATATTGTGGAAGCTGACGCGAGACTCTACGAAGCGGCACGCGAACGTGGACGCGAAGCACGTTTTCGCCTGACAGTTGTTCCGGCCTATGATTACACCTGCGCGTTGACAAACTATCGCCTGGTTACTGTAGGCGCGGGAAGCATTGTTGATGCGGCGCATATTCATCAATTTGCTGATAGTCGCAACAACCATCCGCAAAACGGAATCGCACTCAGCAAGAATGCACATTGGATGTTCGATCAGGGTTTGTGGTCGCTGGATGACGATTATCGAGTACTCGTTGCAACATCCCGCTTCCACGAATCGGGAAATGAAGCATTATCTCTAAACGCAATGCAGGGCAAACAAATTTTGTTGCCCGCAAATCGTAATTACTGGCCGGACAAAGCGCATCTTGCATGGCATCGTAGAGAAAAGCTAAATACCACCTGATAGCTTTCCAACACATACCTCACTTTTACTTCAGCGTTCACGAATCGAGTACTCGGTTCGTGAACGTTTTTGTTTTGGTCTTGAAACGGCGTTGCAGCGCTTATTTCATCCGCCACCCGAAGGCATGGCGGAGCGCGTTTTTCTCACCGACCGCAACGACACGAATGCGCAAGTCCGCGCCGCGCTAAATAGTAGTAGTGCATCTATTGCGAACCTGGCTGAGTGCTGCGCCACCATTGAGCGCTTCGATTCCGAATCGCGCGAACTCGATTCGCGTATCAAGCAAATGACGCAAAATCGTGCGGCGATGGAGCGCGGCGAACTGCTCAATCAAAAGCGGGGAGAACTGGGATACCAGCGCCAGCAACTACAGAAACAATTGACCGATCTCGATTTTGAAATTGCGCAATTGGAAGCCAGATTAACTGAACTGCGCGGCCAGGAAAAAGTGCAACAAGAAGTTGTCGATAAAGCAGAAAAAGGCCGCTCGTTGGCGGCACTTGCAGCGCGCTATCGGCAAGCTGCAGAGAATATCCGCGAACGTGCGGCTATTCAACTGCGCGATCAGATCTCGCACAACGTCGGTGAATTGTGGACGGAGATCGTCGGGCGTGAACTCGAATTTTCCGGCATGGAGTTCGATGCGCACTGGCGTTGTTGGCTGGCCCGGCGTGACGGCACCAGAGTAAGTTGGGAAGACGCCAACACTTCTGCCGGTCAGCGCCAGGTGCGAATGTTGGCATTTTACGAAGCATTGCGGCGCTTAGCGAAATCGGTTCCGCCCTTAGTTGTCGATACGCCGCTGGCACGCCTGGATAAGGACGTTCGCACCAGCGTCCTGGACAAGTTATATCTGAGCGGCCAGCAATCGCTGATTCTCTCGACCGATTCCGAGATTGATCCCGAAGGCCCTTTGTTCAATCGCTTTTGTGACCGCCTGGCACGCGTTTACACCTTGCATCCACACGGCGAACCCCATAGCCAGAATTATCAAGTGCGTGTTTCCAACGACTATTTTGGGAAAGTACTATGAACGAAGAAGCACTGCGTTTTGAAGACCTCCGATTCTACGAGAAAACCATTGTGACGGATACGGGCTGCGCGCACGAAGACGCCTTTAAAGTCGAATGCGTGATGCGCGATCATATTGTTCATTCTCCACTCGACAGTCTTAGCCGCGTGCAATTTCGCGGCGCGGCACGCGAAGCCTACGCGCTGCTGCAAGCGGAACGCCCGTTTTTTGAACATCATTTCGCCCAGGTGCGCCGCATATTTGAAGAAGGCCGCGCCGCAGACGAGCAACGAAGGGAAGCGGAAAACGCATGAAGTTCAAACCCAGCTTAGCCGCAGAAGAATTCATTGAATCTATTCACGCGCGTTTAGGTGCACGCAACAAAGCGGTTCTGGGGCGTTCGGCCCTTTTTCTGGCTATGGGTGAAGGCGTGCCGGACGGCTTCAAAAGTGCCGATTCTTCGGGCAAAGATTTAGACGATGATACCGTTATCGGCGAAGACTTGCGTGATGTCGTGCGCGCGGCTTTGAACTATCGCGCCGGTCGCGCTTTGGATGAAAGTGGTTATCGTCAGAGTTTCCGCCAGCACTTTGAATATGGCTGCTACCGCCTGAAACAAATATGGGAAGATAGCGGCAACGACCAGGTTCATTTCGTTAATGCTTTGCTCCAACTCGACAATAAATCATCGAGCAATGGACACAAGACTCCCGGCGCTGCGACTTCGGACGCAACATCTGCACGACCATTAGTGGAAAGCGAAGTGCGCCTGAAACTGCTGTCCGACGCGGACGAGTGGAGCATGAATGGCGCAGGTACGAAAAATGGCTTGCTGGTGATTTCAGGTGAACCGGGTTCCGGTAAAAGCCAACTCGCGCTCGACTTGCTGGCACAACTGGCCGCAAACGGCGTGCGCTTTTTGTTCTTTGATCTCAAGGGTGAATTAGAACCTGCCGATAACGACGCGCAGAAAGCCGCCAACCGCGCGCAGTTCTTCAAGCAAACCGACGCGCAATATCTGCGCTTGATCGACAATCCGCTGCCTATCAATCCGCTTTACATCGGCAAGTCGTCGCCCGAAACCGCTAACATCGCCTCGCGTGTTGCATCGCTGGTGCGCAGCTTTGGGCCGCAGATGGGACAAGTTCAGGAAGACGCCATTCGTCAGGCTTACCGCACGCTGCAAGAACCGGATTTTGCTTCGTTGCTGGAGGCTCTGCAAGCATCCGGTGCGACAGGCGTTGCAACTTCAGTATTGAGCAAGCTGGTCGAACTGAACATCTTCGCCCGCGCCAAAAACGCGATGCCCTTTGAAGAGTGGATTCGCCGCTCCATCGTGATCGACTTCAAGCCACTCGATAACGATACACGCGCTTTGGCGGTTGCTTTTATCCTTAACTTCTTTGCGGAACGCCTGAATCAGAACCTGTCGGTTCGCAACAATATTCAGCCTTTGCAAATGGTGCTGTTTGTGGACGAAGCGCACAACATCCTGCCCAAAGACAGCAAAGCCAAAATGCTGGAAAAGCTGGCACGCGAAGGCCGTTCGTGGGGCTTCCCTCTGTGGCTTGCCTCACAAGATGCCGACAAGTTCCTCAGCACCGGCGCCGACTTCGCGGAACTTGCTTCTGCTGGTATCCACTTCTCGCCGCACACGCTGAATGCAACCGAGCAAAAGAAAATTTTAGGTGGGGTAGTCACGAAGCCGCTGGCAAAAGCTGAAGCGGCATTAAGGATCAATGGAAAATTAGAAACAAGCGGAGCCCGCCAGTTTTGGCGCGACGGAGGCAAGTGAGATGTTAATGAGATTTAGATGGTTTATCCCTTTGTTTGTTTTGGCGTTCGCGTTCGTCGTTGAGGCTGCGCCTAAAGGAGCTCCGTCTCCTATTGTTGCAACGCCTACTCCCGCAGTCCCAACTCTGAACGAAGTTTTGATGGCTAATAATCAAGCTGTGATTCAGATCTCGTCAATGTATCGTGATTTTGGGTTGTTGCTTACTCTGATTGTTTCTGTTGTTGGAGTAGTTCTCACATGGTTCGGCTATTTAGCAAAAAAGAGTGTTCAAGACTTTATCGCCGAGTGGAAGGACAAGCTAGACAAAATCGAAAAAGATATGGAGGCTTCTGAGGCTAAGCTTCGAGAGGCAGTAGAAAGGGCGGAACAAAGTGCCGTCAGAGCTGCGGAGCATGAAAGAGCTTCAGACGAAGCACTGAAAAACTTGCGCTCTCTTTCGCAACCGCCACAGTCAGACGAGATGACTGCAGGGGAAGAAGAGGAGTTATCCGCAAGCTTGCAGGACGTATTGCCCGCATCTAACGAAGAGGAGAACCGAAATGGCTGAGTTTCAGTGCAAGGCGCTCCAAGTTCGTCAACCCAACGCAACCTTCTATGTGGCCTCTGTGAAGGCTGCCGACTTGATGTCCATCTGCCGTCCTTTGAAGGGACCGGAACGAAAGCGCGGGATAGAGGTGACAGAGGAGGAACAGCTTACCAAAACGGAGCTAAAGGCTTTCATCCAATCTTTAGAATCGCCTCAGTTTCAAACTCGCAGTTCTGAGGTGTTGGCGCAGGAACGTCAGGAACCGTATCAACGATTTCTGGATGAGAAACGTTCGTTGGCCATTGCCAGTTACTTGAAAGAGCCTGACTCACTGCTGCCGAACTCCATTATTCTTGCCGTAGACAACGATCTCGATGTAGAGGATGTATTGAAGCAGCCGAATGCAGAAGTCGTGTCTATCCATCTTCCCAGAAGTAAGGACTCAGCCGTCATTCTTGATGGACAACACCGCGTTGATGCTTTTAACTACTTACCCTCTCACACTCATCAAGAATTTCAAGTTGCTGTCACCTTTTTAATTGGTCTACCGTTCTATCAGCAAGCCGAACTCTTTGCCATTATTAACGGAAAGCAAAAGCCAGTATCCAAGTCCATCATCTATGACCTATACGGCTATGCGCCCGTTAGCGGAGAAGCCGAAGTGAGGCTTTACGAGGGATTGATGGCTGTGGCGCGTTTTTGCAGCCATGTGACACGAATTCTCAACAGTGCCAAAGAGTCTCCCTGGCAGAATCGGATCAAGATGCGCGGCCCCGGCGAGGTTGGTGACATCTCACAAGCGGCTGTCGTTGACTACTTGACGCCGTTGGTCCAGCCAAGAAAATATACGCGCAGGCTGCAAACTCTGCCTTTGCTCTACGAGTTCTTCGCAGATTCTACCCCAACGCGGTGCGCTGCTTTACTCATCGTCTATCTCGCTGCCATCAGAGCAGCTCAACCTGAACAATGGGCAGACCGTAACTCTTTACTGTGGAAAAATAATGGAGTAGCAGTAATCTTCCGCGTATTGCATGACGAACTTCTTCTGGCGCATGAATCCTCGGCGCTGATGAGGAGCTTTGAAGGTATTGTGTCCCGCTGGCGTAAAGTTCCTAACACGATCCTGGCGGAACCTCCCCGAACCGGCGGTGGCGGCATCCAAAACGAGCTTTATGAACGGCTTCGCGCCTCAATCTTCACCGAGCAAGAGCGGCGGCAACTCGAAACTGATCGTGAGCAACTCAGAGAGGCGCTGGTGCAGCGTGGCGCGCTAATCAAGCTAAGCAAGTAATAAACAACCATCCAGTTTCTCTGCTCGTCAAGCTTAGTGGGAAGCACATGCATTAATGGCCTTTGACCCAGACAGCCCAACGGATTGTGGCACGTCTGGTAAAATCTATGGGGTGAACGATTATGGATATTGTGACAACAGCCCGCATGGACAAGACCGTTTTGGAAGTCGGGACTTTGAGCGAGCAGGGCGACGACCGGGAATACTGGGCGGGGAAAACACCGCTGGAAAGATTGGAAGCCGTTGAGTTTATGCGTCAGGTCATGTATGGCTACAATCCATCTACCACCCGACTTCAAAGAGTTCTTACAGTTGCTCAACAAACACCGCGTTGAGTACTTGATTGTCGGTGGTTACGCAGTGGGATACTACGGCTACCCCCGCGCGACCGGCGACATGGACATCTGGATCGCTTTCCACCCCGACAACCTTCGCAGCCTGGTGGCGACCTTACGCGAATTTGGCTTTGCCGTTGCTGAACCGGCAGAAGGATTTTTGCGCGAAGGCCAGTTTGTCGGCCTCGGTAATCAGCCGCTGCGAATAGAAATCCTCACATCCATCAGCGGCGTTAGCTTTCAAGAATGTTATGCCGCGCGAACCGATGAGGAAATTGATGAGGTTCAAGTGAGTTTTATCGGGCTGCGCCAACTCAAAATCAACAAGCAAGCCAGTGGTCGCCTGAAAGACCTCAACGACATCAACAACCTTCCCGAATAGAGATGCGAAAATGCTGGCGGTCGCTGAAATCGTTATGCAGTCAGCACCGTCGCGGCGCGTCGAACCGCATCAACAGTGCGACAGGTCTCTTCCATCGTATTACTCATCCCCAGCGAAAACCGCAGCGTATTGCGCCCGTCGGTTTCCGGCTTCATGGCTCCAATGACGTGCGAGGGTTCTTCGGAATCGGCTAAGCACGCCGAGCCGGACGAGGCGCAGATGTCGTCACCGTCGAGTAACAGCAACAAGGCTTCGGCTTCGATGCCGTGAAACGTGATGTTGCTCGTGTTGGGCAGGCGTTCCATTTCGTGGCCGTTTCGCTCGGCAATGCTAACCGAACTGAGGATGCCTTGTTCTAACGCATCGCGCAGCGGGCGCACTGCTTGGTAGTATTGAGGCAAGTTTTTCCTGGCCAACTCAGCGGCTTTGCCAAGTCCGGCGATGAACGCGACGTTCTCAGTGCCGCCGCGCCGTCCTTTTTCTTGATGGCCTCCACAAATGAAAGGCGAAAACGGCGCCTTGCGGTGGACATAAAGCGCGCCGATGCCTTTCGGTGCATTGATTTTGTGCCCGGTAAGCGAAAGATAATCAACCGGCACTTTGGCAACATCAACGCGAGCTTTCCCTACCGCCTGCACCGCATCGCAATGAAAAAGCACACCGCGTTCACGGCACAACTCGCCAATCTTCTGCACCGGGAATAACACGCCGGTTTCGTTGTTGGCCCACATCAGCGAGACAACAGCCGTCTCGGCATGAAGGGCGTCCTCTAAATCGCTGAGGTTGAGCAACCCTTCACGGTCAACACCCAGATAAGTCACGCGATAGTCTTGCTCTTCAAGTACCTTGCAATACTCCAGCACGGAAGAATGCTCCACCTGCGATGTAATGATGTGCCGCTTTGCCGGATTGGCTCGCAACGCCGCGTGAATGGCGGCATTATTACTTTCGGTGGCGCATCCGGTGAAAATGATCTCCCGCCCGCCGGCACCAATCAATGAAGCGACTTCGCCCCGCGCCTGCTCGATGACACCTTTAATCTTCGAGCCAAAATGGTAACTGCTGGAAGGATTGCCCCATTCTTCCAAGAAGTAGGGGCGCATCGCCTCGAAAACTTCAGGATGCAGCGGCGTTGTGGCGTTGTGGTCAAGATAGATCATGGTGAGCCAGTCAATTCACGATTTGTGCGGCAATAGAAATCTTTATTTGACACATAGCACAAGAGCGGGGCTGAAATCAGCCACCGCTCCGTTTTTGTGTCTCCATACTCCTTGCGAGTACTCAACCCTCTCGTGCAATGCTCTGGCGGATGTCGTCGAGGGTGAGAGTGAGGACGCCTTCGTTGTCGCTTTCTTCTTCGGCGGTGGCGGCGGAACCGAAAGCCAACGAATCGCTGCTGCGTTTGGGATCGCTCGCTGCGCCGTTGGATACAACGTCGCGATTGCCACTCTGCGCTTTGTGCTGCACGGCGGCTTCGACCAGGCCACGAAACAGCGGATGGGCGCGCGTCGGGCGGCTCTTAAATTCGGGGTGGAACTGGCTGGCGATGAAATAGGGATGATCGGTCAGTTCAATCATTTCGACCAGGCGCTCATCGGGGCTGGTGCCGCTGAACTTCAAACCGGCTTCCAGCAACGGACGGTGGTAGCGCGGGTTCACTTCGTAGCGGTGACGATGTCGTTCCAGCACCAGGTTCTCGCCATACAAACGGTGCGCGAGCGAACCCTGCGCCACGGTGCAAGCATACTGGCCCAGGCGCATGGTGCCGCCTTTGCGCTCGATGTGGCGCTGGTCTTTGAGCATCGCAATGACAGGATGCAGCGTGTTTTCATCGAACTCCTGCGAGTTGGCGCCTTCCAGGTTCGCTACATGACGCGAGTACTCGATAACCGCCGTTTGCAGGCCCAGGCACAAGCCGAGGAAGGGCAGCTTGTTTTCACGCGCGTATTTGATCGCGCAAATCTTGCCTTCGATGCCGCGCACGCCGAACCCACCCGGCACCACCACGGCATCCACATCCTGCAACTCTTCACCGATGTGATCGCCCGCCGCTTCGGCATCGACCCACTTGATTTCGACCTGCGCCTCGTTTTCGATGCCGCCGTGCTTAAGTGCTTCGACGACTGAAATATACGTATCGGGCTGCGAGTTATGCTCCAGATATTTGCCGACCATGGCCACCGTGACGTGATGCTTGGGCTGCGTCACGGCGCGCACGATGCGCTGCCATTCGGTCAGGTCGGGTTCGCCCTTGTCCAGGCCCAGGCGCTTGGTTACGAGGCGCGCAAAACCCTGCTGCTCGAAAATGTTGGGCAGCTTATACAAGGTGTCGGTGTCCAGTCCTTCCACAATCGCTTCGGGCGCGATGTCGCAAAAGAGCGCGATCTTCTTTTTCATGTCGTCGCTCATCGGCAGCTTGGTGCGGCAGATGAGAACGTCCGGCGTGATGCCGATGTTACGCAGGTCGCGCACGCTATGCTGCGTCGGCTTGGTTTTCATCTCGTTGCGCGGCCCGACAAACGGCACAAGGGTGACGTGGACATACATCACATTTTCGGGGCCTTCGTCCATCTTCATCTGGCGGATGGCTTCGGTGAAGGGTAACGACTCGATGTCGCCGATGGTGCCGCCGATTTCAACAATTGCCACATCGGCATCCACTTCGGCGGCATTCTGGCGGATGAGGTCTTTGATTTCATCGGTGATGTGCGGAATTACCTGCACGGTGTGGCCCAGGTAATCGCCGCGCCGCTCGCGCTCGATGACGTTTTGATATACCACGCCGGTCGTCATGTTGGACAATCGGCCCAGGTTCTGGTCGATGAAGCGCTCGTAGTGGCCCAGGTCAAGGTCGGTTTCGGCGCCGTTTTCCGTCACGAAAACTTCGCCGTGCTGGTGCGGGTTCATGGTGCCCGCATCCACGTTGAGATAAGGGTCGATTTTCTGCAGTGATATTTTGTAGCCGCGCGCCTTGAGCAAAGTGCCGAGACACGCCGTGGCGATGCCTTTGCCGATAGATGAAACAACGCCGCCTGTTACGAATACGTATTTTGTCATGGTAAAAATGGGAAATCGAAGCGATGGGTTCATGCACTCGTTTCGAGTACTCGCGCCGATAAAATCATGGTAATTTTACCTTAATCTCCTCTTTGTGTCTCATTTGCGCGTGATTCTGGACAAGAATACATCCATCGCATTTAGGTAGACTGTCGGTAACTCACGGAAACATTGCGTCCATCTTAAATTTCCTGGTGTATATCTCTGTCGTCCACGGCGCACGGCTGAGGGAGGCATCGCGATGTCAGACGGACAGTCGCTCCATTCTTCGTTGCCTGTACAAAAAGCGTCAGAGCATGATGCGGTGGGCAGCACTGCCATAAGCAGCACTGCTACGCGCTCTGATGCCGGGCGCTCTGATGCTACGCGTTCGGACGCCGGGCGCGCAGGCGGAGTCACACTGCGTGTTGTGCTGCTCTGTCTCACGCTTGCTGTTGTTTTCGGCTATGTCATTCCCTATGTCGATCTCAGAATGTACAGCACCTTCATGGGCACGATACATCTGCCGCCGGGGGCTGTTGCGGTGTTGCTCGTCATGTTGTTGGTGGTCAATCCGCTATCGCGCTTTCTGGGGCGGCGCTTTGCCTTCTCCCGCAGCGAAGTCCTCACGATTTACATCGCCAGCCTGTTCGCTACGATAACACCGGGTTGGGCTTCCGACCAGATGTTCCTCATGACGAACATGGGCGCTTTCTATTACGCCACACGGGAGAATGCATGGCTCGGTTTCCTGGAGCCGTATCTCAAGCCGTGGTTCTCACCAGCTCTGCGCAATGGTTCCTACGATGAAAGGGGCCGCCATGTTATAGAGACCTGGTATATCGGCATCGGAGATGCGCCCATTCCCTGGGATGCCTGGCTCGTGCCGCTCCTGGCCTGGGGCGTTTTCATCTTTGCTTCTTACATCATGGTGTGCTGCATCGGTGTCATGCTTCGTGCGCAGTGGGCTGAGCACGAGGCACTGTCGTTTCCCCTGCTGCGCCTGCCGTTGGAAATGACGGAAGACCTTGATCGCTCGGATAAATATGGGGGGATGAGTCACTTCTTTCGTAATCCGCTGATGTGGTGCGGCTTTGGCATCGCGGCTGTGATTCAGTTGTTAAACGGCCTCAATCTGTACTTTCCTGATGTGCCGCGCGTGCCGCTGGAACTTCCGACGTGGGCCATGTTTACCGAAGCGCCATGGAATCAGATCGGTTGGACACCCATCCAGATCTTTCCCATTGCGATTGGTATCAGCTATTTATTGCCCACAGAAATCTCTTTCTCGTTCTGGTTTTTCTTCTGGTTCATCAACATCGAGTACTTTGCAGCGTATTACGCCGGTTTCCCGCCCAGTTCGCTGCCGAATGCCATCATCGGCGAAAAGCTCTTCACACGTTATCAGACAATAGGTGTCTTTCTGGCTTACGTCGGTGTGGTGCTGTGGACAGCGCGCGAGCATTTCAAGCTCATTGTGAAACGCGCCCTGGGTCGCATTCCGATGGGAGATGCTGAACGCAGCGAAGCTCTCTCCTATCCGGTGGCGTTCTGGGGATTTATTTTGTCCTTTACCTTTGTGGTGGGTTGGACAGTGGCCGCCGGGGTGCGGCCCGATTTAGCGTTGTGGATGCGCGCCATGCACGTCATTATCATCATTGGGATGGCGCGTGTCGTGATCGAATCGGGTCTGCTATTTACTGCCGGTGGTTTCTCACCCATTGGCGCACTGGCACAACTTACGAGGTCGGGGCCGGGCACCTGGCTGTCGGCAGAAAACGGCCTTGTTCCCGCCGCTTTTCTTCAGGGTTCCACGGGTGCCATGCTGATGCCTTCTTTTATTCACGGCTTCAAGCTGGCTCACGATCACAAAATACGGGCACGACCACTGCTTGCCCTCATTTTTGCGGTCATTCTCATCAGCATGGCGATGAGCTTCTGGATGTATGTCAGAATCGGCTATATCTACAGCGGGCTGACGACTCACAGTTGGTTTGCTGTGGGCGGGGCGCCCGGCTCGGCCAACTCGGCCAAACAAATGCTGGCCGGTGTGCCGGATGTCTCGTGGGCGAACTGGCTGTGGATGGGATCGGGTGTGGCCCTTGCCTACTTGATGATGCTGGCGCGCAGCCGCTTTCTCTGGTTTCCCTTGCATCCTCTGGGTTTGCTGGTCAGCCAGAGTTATTACATTCGAATGTTGTGGCCTGCGATTTTTATCGGCTGGCTATGCAAAGTGATCATCATTCGCTATGGTGGCAATGATACCTACCGCAAGACGACACCGGTGTTTTTAGGTCTAATTTTGGGTGACGTGGCCATGATGCTATTCTGGATCATTATTGATGCCTGGCAAGGGCGCATGGACCATCGTTTGATGCCTGCTTAGGCCGGATCCAGCGATGCTTCACCTGATCTTGTGGCCACGTCCGCGCAGCGTGAATGATTCTCGATGGCCAGGTCTTGTCCGATGCCGAAAACGTTTGTCTCTTGAAAAGTTATCTCGCGGCAGGCATCATCGATAAAGTCAGGGCTTACGCAGCGGGCTTGCAAATGCAGGGCAATGCTCTGGCGCAGCACGCTACGCCCTTACGACGAGCGCCTTCCTCTTAGACTACAAGCAGCAACCATCCAAAACGGGAGATCCGTTACAAATTATGGGCGAAACAATATTCTCGAAAATCATCCGGCGCGAGATTCCCGCCGACATTGTGCATGAAGACGAAGTGTGCCTGGCCTTCAACGATGTCGCGCCGCAAGCTCCGGTGCATATTCTTGTGATTCCGCTGCAACCCTTTGAAGACGCCGTCGAAGCCGATGCGAGTACTCTGGGGCACGTCATGAAGGTGGCGGCGGAGTTGGGCGCGAAGCATTGTCCGGGTGGCTTTCGATTGGTCACCAATATCGGGCGTGATGGCGGGCAGAGCGTGCAGCACCTGCACATTCATGTGCTCGGCGGACGCCAACTGAAGTGGCCGCCGGGTTGATGGCATGGAACGCAAGCTTTCGCGCACGAAAATAGCGCAAAACTTCGCTACAGGGAAACAGCATTGTTTTCGCCCATTTTAGCGTTGTTTGGGTGCAACGAAGTTTGGCGTTCCATCTGCTATAATGAAAAACGATGTCTACGTTAACTGAACGCATAACAGACGAGTGGAAAACCGCCATGCGCAGTGGCGACACGCAGCGACGCGACACCATGTCGGGTTTGCGCGCAGCCATCAAACGCGCCGAAATTGACGCGCGCGGTGGCACCGCCAGTGGCGATGTCTGGGCGGGTAGCGATGCCGATGTTCAAGCCGTCATCGAGCGCGAGGCCAAAAAGCGACGCGACGCTATCGACGAGTACTCGAAAGCGGGACGCGAAGACCGCGCCGCTGTGGAACGCGCCGAGTTGGAAATCTTGCAGGAGTTTTTGCCGCAGCAGCTGTCCGATGAAGAGTTGGAAGGCTTTGTGCGCGCTGCCGTTGAGGAAACCGGCGCCGGCAAACCTTCCGATATGGGCGCCGTGATGAAAGTGCTGATGCCGCGCGTGCAGGGCCGCGCTGACGGCAAGCGCGTCAATACAATCGTGCGACAATTGCTGTCTTAGGGCAGCTGTTGGCGCAATCACCCTGGCGGATGCTGCCGTCAAGCGAGTACTCAACTGTTGTTTGTTCTTTTGACATTGTTCTTTTGACATTGTTCTTTTGATGATTCACGTTTCATGTTTCGTGTTTAACTTTTATGTCATCCAATTTTGAAGCCGTTGTCGCCGTTCCCGATACCGAAACTTTGCGTATGCTGCTGGGCCAGCAGGACGAAACGCGCCGCCTCATCGAACGCGAGTTGCCGATCAAAATCTCCGTGCGCGACGACAAACTCGTGGTGCAGGGCGCGCCCGATGCCGCCAGGCGTGGCGCAGGATTGCTGGAGCAACTGCTGGGCGTGGCGCGCCAGAGCCTGAGCGGTGGCCGCCCTCTGGCCGCTGCCGATGTGCGCTACCTGGTGCAACTCGCCAAGAGCGGCGAAGATGTCAGTAAAGCCGAATCGCTGCTCACCGATACGTTGCTGACTTCGGAACGCGGCAAGCAAATCGGGCCGCGCACCGTCGGCCAGAAAAGCTACGTCGAGGCGTTGCGCAAAGGCGACCTCGTGTTCGCCATTGGGCCCGCCGGTACGGGCAAGACATATCTGGCGGTTGCGGCAGCCGTGGCGGCGCTGAAGTCGAAGAGCGTGTCGCGCATCATCTTGACGCGGCCCGCTGTGGAAGCCGGCGAAAACCTGGGCTTTTTGCCGGGTGACCTCGAAGCCAAAGTCGATCCCTATTTGCGCCCGCTGTATGACGCGCTGTTTGAAATGATCGATATTGAAAAAGCGCAAAAGCTGTTCGAGCGCCGCACCATCGAAGTGGCGCCCCTTGCTTACATGCGCGGTCGCACGCTCAACGATTCGTTTGTGATTCTCGATGAGGCGCAAAACACCACCGCAGCGCAGATGAAGATGTTCCTGACGCGTCTGGGCTTCGGTTCCAAGATGGTGGTAACCGGCGATGTCACACAAACCGACTTGCCGGCGGGCACCGAATCGGGCCTGCGCGTGGCGTCGCGCATTTTGCCGGGCGTGCAGGGCATCGAGTTCGTGCGCCTGGACAAGGCCGACGTGGTGCGTCACGGCATTGTGCAACGCATCATCGCCGCTTACGAGAAACATGAACCGGCAGCCGACCGCTAAAAGCAAATACCGGCGCCTGCGAGTACTCAGGCCATTCGGTGAGATTCGCTTGAGAAACTATCTTCGCTGGATAGGCCGGCAGCGCGCGGGATTCTTTTAAAACGCCCCTAGTTTGCTATGCACGACCCCCGATCCGGTTCCACCTCTCCCGTACCGCTGACTGATAACAGCTCCGGCACGAATGATCACCGCACGCAGAGCAGTGTCACGCAAGGCGATGCCTTGCTCCGTGACGCGGCAGAACCGCGTGCGGCACAAACCGATTCACGACAGGTTGCGCGTAGTGAGGGCAGCACCGATGGCAGGGATGAAAGCTCCGGTGTTGCTTCGATGAGCGAGGCCGACCGCGAGTATCTCTCGGAACAGATCATCGGGCAAACGCCGCTGCTGCCGCCGCGCGAGCCGTTGGGTGCGCGCCTGGCCGGTTTTATGGGACGGCGCCACGGCGTGTTGATGGCGCTGTGCGCGCTGCTGCTGTGGGCCGCCATGACGCTGCGACCGCCGGGCGAAGGCGAGATTTACAAGCGCGGCGCCATCGCCCGGGACAACATCTACGCGCCGCGTGCTGCGACCGTGCTCGACCGCGATCTAACCATCCGGCGCAAGCGCGAGGCGGCGGCGCTGGTGCCCACCGAATACGACGGCAACTCTCAGGCTCTCATCGACACGCTGGCTGCGTTGCGCGAGATTTCTGCTGCACGCCGCAAAGCACTCGCACAGAATGCGCCCGCCCAGAATGCGTCCCCGCCGAAGGCACCGGCGCCGAATACGCCAGTGCCGGATGCATCGAGTACTCGTAGCTTGGGTGCGCACAGTTTCCAACGCGAAAATCGCGGCGCTGCAGCGGTTGTCGGGAGCGGCCATGTCGAGAACAAGACAGCGCCGTCACAGGCGAGCCGTGTGGCTTTCAACCTGCGGCTTGAACGTGCGCTGCCTGCCGGCTTGACGACGCGCGTTCTACAGATTGCACCGGCTCGCTGGACACTTGTGGAGCGGGCAACCGCCAACGCTATCCGCTCGGCTTATGAGCAGAACGGTGAGGCGCAGCCCGTTCGTTCCGATCATCTGAGCGATGACCTGGCTGCGGCGCGCATGCGTATGCGCGGGACGATGCAGCAAGCGCAGGGGCTTTCTCCAACCGAAGCTGCTGCTGCCCTGAGCCTGGCCGGGCACCTGGTGCGCACGCCGAATTTTATTGCTAATCAGCATCGCACCGAGCGCGCACGGCAGGAAGCGCGCAATCGTGTTCCGGCCGCCTACATCGACATTCGCCCGGACACGCTGTTGGTGGAAGCGGGCACGCGCATCGACGATGACACCTGGGCCGTCCTCGAAGACATGGATCTCGTCGCGGTGCGCTTCGACTCGACGCAGGCCCTGGCCCGACTAATGCTGTGCGTTGTCATGGTGGCGTTTTGTGCCGGGTACGTCGTGCGCTTTCATCCACAACTGATGGAGCAACCGTCCGCGCTGTGGCTTACGGCCATGCTGCCGGTGGCGTTCGTCACCATCTTTCGTTTTCTGTTGCGTGTGCCGCAGGGCGACCAGATGATGGTGCCGTTGGTGGAAACCGGCGCCATGCTGCTCACCATTTTGCTGAATGCGCGCATCGGTTTGTTGGCCGCGTTCGTCATGGCCTCGCTCTGTGCGATCATGGCGCGCGTAGATAGCGGATTATTTCTGGCAACAGCGCTGGCCTCATCGATCGGTGTGCTGGGCGTAGCCGAAATCGCCTCCTACCGGCACCTGGCGCGCGCCGCACTTTTGCTGGCCACAACTAATGCGATTCTGGCCGGCGTATTGGGCACATTGCGCCAGGCACCGGCTTCCGAAACCACAACACTTGGGTTGTGGGGTGCTCTGGCGGGTGCTGCGGCGGTTGGTCTCACTTATTGCCTGGCCATGTTTTTGGAGCGCCCGTTCGGTATCACGACGCACTTGCGGCTGCTGGAGTTGTCCGCGCCCGACGAGATCGTGATGCGACGTATGCAATCCGAAGCGCCGGGCACTTACACGCACTCGCTGATGGTGGCGCAACTGGGTGAAGCCGCCGCAAAAGCCGTTGGCGCCGACCCGTTGCTGTGTCGTGTCGGCGGGCTGTACCACGACATCGGCAAGCTGCGCCGTCCGCACTGCTTTGTGGAAAATCAGGTCGGCGAAAATGTGCACGACCGTCTGTCGCCGCAGATGTCGGCGCTGCTGATTGTGGCGCACGTCAAGGACGGGCTGGAGCTTGGCCGCGCCCTACGCTTGCCGCAGCCGGTATTAGACATCATCGCGCAGCACCACGGCACGACGCTGATCGCCTACTTTTATCATCGCGCCGCACAAAGAGCCGCACAGCAAGCTGAGCAGGAGCAAGCTGCTCTGGAACAAGCCGCGTTGGGTGCATCGGCAACCGACGAGGCGAGCACTGCCGTCGCGCTGGCCGGTACGACACCGCAAACCGATGAAGCGTTGTTTCGTTACCCCGGCCCGAAGCCACAAAGCAAGGAGGCGGCCATTGTGCTGTTGGCCGATACGGTCGAGGCGTCATCGCGCGCTCTACCGAATCTGACGCCGGAGCGTCTCGAAGAACATATCAAAGCGATGACGGCACAGCGCCTGCAAGATGGAGAGCTGAGCGAGTGCGAATTGACGTTGCGTGATTTGCAAACCATCGAGCGAACTTTTGCTCATGTGTTGCGCGGCGTGCTGCACCATCGCATCGAGTACCCGGATCCGGGCCGCGCCTTGAAAGAAGGAGGCGAAGCGCGCGACTGGACGCACGATACCTTGACCGACCCACTGGCAAATGCGCGCTTTGCCGCCGCATCGGAAGCGGGCCATTCCGCAGGAGAAAGCCGCACCGCGCGACGCTTGGAACGGCGTGCTGCGAACTTGCCCGATCGGCGTGTGCCGCGCGCTACAGACAAAAAACAGAAAACGGAGAAGGCACGCAGCGCCACAAAAACCGCTTTGTCGTCGCACTTGCGTCATCATGGCAATTCCTCCACGAAACCAACCTCAGAAAAAGCCGGCCAGCGCCCCGCTGACGGAAAGTCCCGACACGCCGCAACCAGCGAGTACTCAGTCGCCTCCCGGGGCACGAGTCAGACCGAGAGCGACAACAGCAAGCAGCGCGAGCGCGCCATCGCTCGTAACCGAGGGCGCCGCTCCACGGATGTCATCGCGCCCCGAGACGCAAACGCGCCCGCAGACGCAAACGCGCCCAACAACGTTGTCTCGCTGCCGGGTGCGCATCACATGGACAACGCCGGCGGGCAAAGCTCTGAACTCGTTGCGAACGGTCACAACTACCTTGCCGATGGCCATACCAATGGCCACACCAACGGTCACGGCCAAAACGGAAACACTGCCAACGGCTCCAGGAACGGTTCGGGGAACGGCTCCGCCAACGGCTCCGCCAACGGTTCTGCCAACGGCCATGGCGCTGAAAGCCACAGGCGCAACGGAATCTCAACAAACGGAGTTCAGACGAGTCGAGTTGAACGCAACGGTGCGCACAGCGGTGCGAGCCTGCCTGAATCACGCTCCCTGCCGCAACCCGGCCCTGCTACGCCTCCTGAATAAGAACGCCTCACAAAACCACGCTATGGACGACACCGATTCGAGCCGAAGACCATCGCAACCCACATCACACAACGCGACCTCTCTCAGGGCCGCTGCGCTACAGAGCGAGTCTGCGCTACAGAGCGAAATTGATGTGTCGTTTGTCAGCGATGCCGAAATCGCTGAGTTGAATACCCTGTATCGGCGCAAGCCTCGTCCCACCGACGTTTTATCTTTCTCGCAGACTGAAGGCGAGGAGCTGCCTTTCGATCTGCCCACGAATCCCTTGCCGTTGGGCGACCTGGTAATTTCTATTGAGACGGCAGCGCGCCAGGCCGCTGAACGCCATCATAGCCTGGCCACGGAAGTCGCTTTTCTGGCGGTTCACGGCACGCTGCATTTATTGGGTTACGATCACGTCACGTCGTCGCAGCGACGCGCCATGTGGAAGCAGCAGGAGGCCATCGTGCAGCGGTTGCAGACAAGCGCCGCCGGCGCAGAGCAACTCGTGCAGAATTGAGGTTCTGAGTACTCGCAGCAGGTGCACCGAGAGTTGGGTCTCGCTTTCTATTTATGCTCATTGCCATAGCTGTTATCAGCACGCTGATTGAAGCTGTCTTCACCGCGATGGAGATCGCCATCGGTGCGGTGTCCCGTTCGCGGCTGCGCGCCGTGGTAGAAGCCGACCGTGCCATGGTTGAATCTGAAGAAGATGAAGACGAGCATTCGCCGGTGGATAACGGCGCTTTGCGGCGCAACGCGCAGCGGCACGAGGCGGCGCGCGAGTTGGAGCCCGCACGACGCCGTGCGCGCCGCTTGCTGCGCCTTCTGGAACGTCCCGAACGTCTGACCCTGATGTTTATCATCGTCACGTCGCTTTCATTGTGGACGGCGGCGACAGCGCTCACTTGGCATTCGTTCATCCATGATTGGCCGCTGTGGCAACTGGTGTTGACGCTGGTGCTGGCACTTTTCGTGGCCGAAGTGCTGCCGCTATTACTGGCGGCCCACCAAACCGAAAGCGTTGCGTTGCACGGCGCCCGACTCGCGGCGACGGCCCTTACAATGCTGTCTCCTTTGATGCTGTTGCTGGGTGGAACCGGTCACGGCCTGGCGCGGCTGATGGGAGCCGGGCCCAATGCCACAGCGCAAGTCACGCAGGACGAGTTGCGCACCGCGCTGGCCACTGCGGAAGAAGAAGGCGTCATTGAAAGCGAAGAGCGCGCCATGCTTGAAGGCGCCATGGACTTTCGCGAAACACGCGTGCGCGAAGTCATGACGCCACGCATCGACATGGTGGCTTCACCGGCCTCGGCCTCGCTGCCCGAGGTGCTGCAAACCGCGCTGCACGAAGGGCACTCGCGCCTGCCGATTTATGAAGGGACACCCGATAACATCGTCGGTATCGTTTCGACCAAAGACCTCATCCCGCACCTGCGCCGCGACGTAAACATGGCTCCGGTCGATGCCAATCGAGTACTCGATGGTAATCTGGTGGCCAACAACGATCTGCGCGCGCGTGACCTGGCGCGTCCGGCTTTGTTCGTGCCGCAGGATAAACGCATCGCGCCGACACTGGAAGATTTGCGGCGCCAGCGCACTCTGATGGCGATTGTCATGGATGAAAACGGCGGCACTGCCGGTCTGGTAACGCTTGAAGATCTGCTGGAAGAAATTGTCGGCGAAATCCAGGACGAATACGACGAAGAAGAGCCCGCCATGCAAGTTGTTGCGCAGCCCGCGCGTAGCGAAGCCACTGGCCGCAGCGAACCTGATGCAGCGGACGGAACTCCGGTAGAACCAGTTGCACCCTCGGTTGCACCACAGGATGGAGCAGAGCAACAAACCGTGATGGCTCCCGCAATTTTGTGCGATGGTGGTGTCAGCGTGCGCGATGCGCAAAGGTTCTGGCGGCGCAGCTTCAATGAAACCATCGTGCTGCACAACGCGAGCGGTGAACCGATTGATGGCGCGTTGTCTCTGGCGGCGCTGTCGCTGCAACTCTTCGGCGCCGTGCCGGAGGTGGGCAGTCGAGTGGCCGCCGGAGTGGTTGCCCCCGGCGCGATGAACGCGAGCAACTCTGCTGCAAACCATGCTGCTGCAAACCATGCTGCGTCCAGCGGCACGGCGAGCAGTGCTGCAACAAGTGGAACACCGTCCGATGCGGCGGGTGCCGATGGCGCGCGAGTCGATGGGGCGAAGTCTGATGGCTCATCAATGGCCGTCGTCGAACTGGAAGTTGTGGAGATGAACCGCTCACGCATCGAGAAAGTGAAGCTGGGGAAAGCACATCGAGTACTCGATGTGCCTCTTTCCCGAAAAGAGCGTGAATCATAAACGAAGCATCAACCATGTTTACGGTTTGCTACATTGCGTTGATTTTTTGCTTGTTGCTGGTGGCGCTGCTGGCGGCTTCCGAAGCGGCGCTGGCCGCGTCCAATCGCGTGCGTTTGCGGCATATGTTGCAGGCGCAAGCCTCGCAAAGCGGCGACGATCATGGCGCGGTGCAATTGCTTTCCAACGAACTATCGGGCGATGCACAGCGCTTCATCGCAACGGTGACCATTGCGGCCAACATGCCGCTGCTGGCGGCTGCTGCGCTGACGGTGTGGCTGGCGCAAAATCGTTATGGCCGCGATTGGATCGCCTTGCTGCTGATAGGTGCCGTCGCGTTCGCTACGATCAGCATATTTCAAATCACGCCCCGTTTGCTGATGTCGCGGCCCGGCGCGCTGGAGCGATTGTGGTGGGTTCGTCCGGCGCGCTTTCTCGTAGCGATTTTGCGCCCGCCGGTTTCGCTGCTCATCGTTCTGGGCACGATTTTGCTGCGCTTATTCGGTCTAATGCCATCGCGTCGTGCTGCCGGCAGCGAAGAGCGCACGCGCGACCGTGCGCGCGATGACGAAGATGAAAGTGTTGCTGTGGCGGTTGGCGGCGCGCCTGAGATTCGCGACCTGGTGGAGTCGGCGCGCGAATCGGGCGCCATCGAAGAAAGCGGCAGAGAGCTAATTGAAAGCATTTTTACTTTTGGCGATACGCGCGTGCGTGAGGTGATGATTCCGCGCCCCGACATTCTGGGACTGCCTGTGGATGCCAGCGTCAACCGAGTACTCGATGCGCTCCAGGAAAGCGGTTACACGCGCTTGCCGATTTATGAAGAGAACATCGACCGCGTAGTGGGAGTGCTCCATGCCAAGGATGTGCTGCGCGCTTTAGGACGCGGTGAAAACGCGTTCGTGGCGCAGGGATTGATGCGTCCGGCGTTGTACCTGCCGGAATCGCAGCCCATCGACGAAGCGTTAGCGACGATGCGCAGCAAACGCACGCATCTGGCGATTGTAATTGACGAATACGGCGGAACGGCGGGCCTGCTGACGGTTGAAGACATCCTTGAAGAATTAGTGGGCGACATCGCGGATGAGCATGATCAGCGTGTGGAAAATCCGTTGCAAATAGTCGATGAGAACACTGCTGTTGTCGATGCCGGTCTGCACACCGACGATCTTGAAGAAGACTGGGATTTGCCGCTGCCCACAGGCGAATTTGATACAGTAGGCGGTTTTATGATAGAACAATTGGGGCGCGCACTGGTCGTTGGAGATCGTGTCGAAACGCCCGGCGCTACCCTGACGGTGCAAAGTGTGCGTGGCCGTCGCCCCAAACGCATTCTGATAATCAAGAAGAAAAGAGAGGAAAAGCGAGAGGCGCGAGACGATGAGTGATGCGCGGCACCAGTGCTTCTGCACCCGAGTCCATGCATTGCATTCTGTTTAAGACGCGCTTCTGGCGTTTGCGATGGCCGTTACCGTTAAAATCGAAGACCGCAACAAGTCGAGCGCGGCACCTGTCCCCGAACTGTCCGATTACGCCGTGCCGGGCGAACGCGGCGAAGGCACCAAAAGCTTCCTCATCTGGTTCATTCTGATGCTGGTCTTATCGGCGGTTCCAGTTGTCCTAGATCCGATTATTGGCATCGGCATTTTTGCGTGGTGGGTACTCGCCAGCTTCGCTTACTTCATTATCGCGCCGCGAATGGTGTTGCGCCGCCTGCGTTTACACGGCACAGAGTTCCTGATTACTTCCAAAAAGCATCCGCGCGTCAAAACATTGCTTTCCAAGGGCAGCGCGATGATCGGCGTACCCGAGCCCGAAGGGTTCCTGACAAACGAAACGGTATCGCGCGTCCATGTTATTGGCGGGCAGCCTTTTATCGTTGTCACCAGGGGCGCCGCCGATTTGCTGTTGCCGCCCGAACTCGATTGCCTTGCGCTGCGCTGCCTGGTTCATATACGCCTCAATCACGTAAGACGTTTGACGCTGCTGCAGTTCCTGGGAGACACGCCACCGGCTGTGCGCATTTTGGCGTGGCCCGTTGTGCTTTATGGTTCGCTTTTGCGCCTCAACTGGCAGGACATGGCCGAACAAAGCGCCGACCGTTTGACGTTGCTCCTCGTGAAAAATCCGAAGTTGCTCATGAGTTCTATTCTGAAGCAGTTTGCCTCGTGTGATCCGGCGATGCAGGCGCAGGGCATCACGATTGAAGATGTCGATAAATACATCAAGCAGGGCGGCCTGATCGGCAATTCAGGCGTGGAGATTTCGACACAATACAAAATCGGCTCCGCGATTCAAGACAATCCCTTTCTCGATACGCGTATGCACGCACTGACGGCCTGGGTCAACTCGCCGGAATACGTCGGGGCTTTGGAGAAGATGGCGGCGCGCAACAACAAAACCACAGGGGCGACCAACACAGCCACAAGCTAAATCGGCAACTCGGCCCAAACGGGTGTAGGCTTTCCTCACTCTCACGCTACTCATCTCGAATCATCAATAACTCCGAATGACACTGTTCACGCGAGTACTCGTTTGAGATTCACCCGGCTTCAGGATAACTGCCCAGAATCTTGACCGAAACAGTGTGGCCTTGTAGCTCTTGCAGCGCGGCTTGCAGCGTGACGTCGTCGCGGTGTGCCTGCAAATCGGCGAAGAAGCGATATTCCCACGCCGCCTGACGGCTGGGCCGCGATTGAATCATCGACAGGTTGATGCCGTGGCGCTGGAACACATCGAGTACTCCGACGAGCGCGCCCGGCTTATGCGGCACCAGAAACGCGAGCGAGGTTTTGTCGCGCCCACTCGAGCGCGGCGCTTTTTCCGCAGGCGCGATAACAAAGAAGCGCGTTTTGTTGTGCGCCAGGTCTTCGATGTTGCGTGCCACGATTTGCAGCGAATACAAGTTGGCCGCCAGAGATGAACCGATGGCTGCCGCTCCACTTTCTTCACGCGCCATTTCTGCGCCGCGCGCCGTGCTCGAAACCGGCACCAGAGCCGCGCCCGGCAGGTGATTTACCAGCCAGCCGTGACACTGCGGAAAAGCGTGCGGATGCGAATAGACCTTAGTAATTTGCCCCAGTTCGGTGTTGGAAAGCAGGTAATGATGAATGATGAGCGCAACTTCGGCGCAGATCGTCACTTCGGAACTGGCCAGCAAATCGAGGTTGCGCGACACGATGCCCTCGATAGAGTTTTCGATCGCGATGACGCCGTAGTCGGAGCCGCCTGCGTGCGGGCCGCGCATCACGGCGGCACAAATTTCTTCCGGTGTGCCGCAGGGCAGAGGTTCAAAGGCGCTGCCGAAATATTGTACCGCCGCTTCGTGTGTATTGGTACCGCTTGGCCCGAGAAATGCGACGCGTGTGGCTTGTTCGGCGTTGCGGCAGGCGGAAATGATCTCGCGGAAGATGGCTGTTACCGCGACATCGGGCAAAGCGCCACCGGCTCCGGCGTTTAACATGTGCAGCCGTTCGTAAATGAGTCGTTCGCGTGCCGGGTCGTGCAGCGGCAGGCCAAGGCTCTGCTTCTTTTCTCCGACGCGCAGTGCCCAGCCCACACGCTGGTTGAGCAAACGCAAAATTTCGTCGTCTATGGCGTCGATGTGTCGGCGTTCTTCGGATAAAGGATTGTCGCTCATGAGAGTACTCTAAGCTTAACGCATCATGCTTAGCACATCATCGTGTGGTCAACCATCAGGCGAGTACTTGATAAATGGCGCTAAATGGGAGAATATAACACAGTCTTAAAGGAGTTTTATGGCAGCGGCAGGATCGCTCAAAGATAACTGGCAAAACGGCACGGCTCCAACCTCGGCTTCGGTGCTGCGCCTTGAAGAAATACCACATGACCTGATGACCAAGTGCGACCAGTGTGGCACGGTCCTGGTCACCAAAGATTGGCTGCGCGACTTGAAGGTGTGCTCGCGCTGCAACCACCATGCGCGCCTCACGGCTCCCGAACGCATCGACTTGTTGTGCGACGAGGGCACCTGGGAAGAATGGGACGCCGATTTAACGGCGCGCGACCCGCTGCTGTTTCCCCAATACGAGCAGAAGCGTGTGGCGGCCCAGGTCAAGACACATCTTAAAGATTCGTGCCTCACCGGACGCGCCAGGATCGAAGGACGAGTACTCGCACTGGGCGTGACCGACTTCGCCTTTATGGGCGGCTCGATGGGCAGCGTCTTCGGCGAGAAGATTACACGTCTGCTGGAAGGCGCTCTCGATGAGTGCATTCCGGCTGTTGTCGTGACGAGCACGGGTGGCGCGCGTATGCAGGAGGGCTTGATGAGCCTGATGCAGATGGCCAAAACGTCGTCTGCTGTGGCGCGTCTGCAAAATGCTCAATTGCCTTTTATCACGGTTCTGACCGATCCCTCGACGGCAGGCGTGCAGGCCAGTTTCGCCAGCCTGGGCGACATCATCATGGCCGAGCCGGGCGCGTTGATCGGCTTCACCGGCGCGCGCGTTATCGAACAAACGTTGAAAATCAAGCTGCCCAAAGACTTCCAGAGCGCTGAGTTTCAGATGTCGCATGGTCAACTTGATATGATTGTGCAGCGCGCCAAGCTCAAGGAAACACTGTCGCAAGTACTCGGATTGTTGCTGGATTGAAGCGCTGTTAGCGATAGTCTCACGACGGACGAAAAATGGCTTTGTGAGCAGATGTTGGCCCACAATCTGGGCATGAGAAGTACAATAACAGAAGGAAAGGTTGGCGGAAGTTAGTTGTTGCCGGTTGGTGCCGGCATTGGGCTAGCCCCGTTTATTCGGAGAATTATGCTTTCACGTTGGTTGCCGCTTGAAAAGCCGCTGGTTGAAATTGAAGAACAAATAGAAGAGCTGAAGCGTCTGGCGGCGCGGGAGAACATTGACTTGTCCGAACAAATCGCCCGCCTCGAAGACCGCAAGCGTCAGGCTATGGAACACATCTTCCAGGAATTGACGCCCTGGGAAAAAGTGCAAATGGCACGGCATCCCAAACGTCCTTATACGCTTGACTACGTCGGCGCGCTCTGCTCGGAGTGGGTTGAATTTCACGGCGACCGCGCCTACGGCGACGACGGCGCTATCGTGGCCGGTTTCGGACGCTTCAATGGCCGCGCCGTAGCCATTGTAGGCAACCAGAAAGGCCGCGACACCAAGGAGCGCCAGGAGCGCAACTTCGGCTATGCCTCGCCCGAAGGCTTGCGCAAGGCCCAGCGCGTCATGGAACTGGCGGCACGCTACGGACGCCCCATCTTTTCGTTTGTCGATACACCCGGCGCCGCCTGCACGCCGGACGCCGAAGAGCGCGGCATCAGCGAAGCCATCGCACGCAATCAGTTGGTGATGAGCCAGTTGCCCGTTCCCATCATCGTTGTGATTACCGGCGAAGGTGCTTCGGGCGGCGCTATCGCGCTGGCGCTGGGCGACCGAGTACTCATGCTGGAGCATTCCTATTATTCGGTCATCACGCCCGAAGGTTGTGCCTCCATTTTGTATCGCAGTTCCGAAGAAGAAGCGCGCATCAAAGCGGCGGAGAATCTTAAACTCACGGCACAAGACGCGCTGCGCATGAAAGTCATCGAAGAAGTCGTGGCCGAGCCGCTGGGCGGCGCGCACCGCAACTTCGGCAAGATGTGCATCCACTTGGGCGAAGCGCTCGACCGCCATTTGAATGAACTTCTGCCGCTCCCAGCTGATGAGCTTGTGGACAGACGCTACAGGCGCTTCCGTTGCCTGGGCGACTTTTCCGGTGGCATCGCCCAAACGGGAATTGACGGTACTGTAGTCTCAGAACAAAGCGCGGCCTAAAGGCTAATTTTAAACGGGCTCGCCGTGTTGTTCAGGCTGAGTTGTGTCCGCATCCTGAGAGCACGTTTGGGAACGGTTATCTCGATGTGTTTGTGTAGGGGTCCAATACATTGCGCCCGTTTCGAGTCCCATCACAACGGATGCACTGCGGTGCTCCGCCTACGACAACTGCTCCCAATATTGCCTCAAAGCCTGTGTCAATATGCCAGGCGGCTTCATTTCGACGAGAGCGCAGTAAAGTGAGACATCTTTGTTCTAAGTAGCCAATGGTGCGGGTTTAGGTTGAGCCGCCCATGAACGAGCGGGCTGTGGTGCAAAAGCCCTGTGAACGGGACTCTAAACCCTTACAAAGGCAATAAGAGCCGGTTTCAACCGGCTTCTGCTTGCTTCTGCTATCAGCTCGCTGCTTGTGCGGCACTGCTTCAGCAGCGGGTGAAATACCATTTTGAGGCAAACCCGCACCACTGGTTAAGTAGCTGCGGGACTTGAAAATTCCTCGCTGCATTCGAAATGACATCTGCTGTTTGGAAAGGCTCCTGCTTATCTTTTCCTACCGAGTACTCAACTCTGCGGGATTGTGCAGTGAAAGGTGCTGCCTTTGCCCATTTCGCTCTCGACCCAGATGCGTCCGCCATGCGCTTCGACAGCGAGCTTACAGAAAGTCAGGCCGAGGCCGGTCGACATTTTGCGTCCGGCGCGGCGCGATTCGACCTGACCGAACTTTTCGAAAATGCGCTCGCGGTCTTCGGGCGGAATGCCCTCGCCCTCGTCGGAAACGGAGATGATGACGGTGCCGCTGTCTGCATCTGACGTGCCGGCGCGTGCCGCGCTCACCGTAACCGTTCCATCACTGCGGGTGAACTTCATGGCGTTGGCCACGAGGTTGACCAGCACACGGCGCAACAAATCCTCATCGGCTGATATTGGAGGAAGGTCGTCCTCAAACCCATACTGTATGCGTGACATGTCGTTGGTGTTGACTTTCGCCACCAACTCAACCGCGTCCTGCACCACATCGGGCACCTTCACCTCGGAGCGGTGCAGCGTCATTTCGCCGCTTTCCATCTTGCTCACATCGAGCAGCTCGTTGACAAGCCCCAGCAGCCGATAGCCGCTGCGCAGGCTCATGGCAACGATTTCTTTTTGCACCTCTTCAAGACCGCCGAACTGGCCGGTTTGCAGCATTTCAAGCGGCCCGAGAATGGTGGTGAGCGGCGTGCGCAGGTCGTGCACCAGCATCATGGTGAGACTGTCGCGCAGAGATTCCAGGCTCTGCAAATCAAGGTAGGCCTGAGTCAGAGCATCGCGCTGGCGCTTGACGCGAACCAGAGATTTCACACGCGCCAACACTTCCACGTCATCGACCGGCTTGGTGAGAAAGTCGTCGGCACCACACTCGAGGGCTTTAATGCGGTCGCCGGTTTCGTGCAGCGCCGTGACCATCACGACGGGTAAGAATGCCCTGGCAGGATCGCTACGAATATGGCGACATACTTCAAATCCGTCCATGCCGGGCATCATCACGTCGAGCAACACGACATCGGGAGTTTGCGATTGCAGCAGTTCCAACGCCTCCGGGCCGCTCGATGCACTCAACGTGTCGTAGCCGGCAATCTTGAGAATGCCCGCCAGCACGCGCACGTTGGTCGGCACGTCATCGACAACAAGAATGCATCCGCCGCTGAAGTCATCTTCGGTTGGAGTGTTGTGGTTTGGTTCTGTACTTTCAGGACTCGTGTTCATTGAACGGGATCGGCTTTTTCTTTCAGGAACCCGGCGAGTTGCTGGCCAAATATCGAAGGATCAATCGGTTTGGGAATGTGGCCATCGCAACCCGCTTCGAGTGTTTTGTTGCGATCTTTCTCGGTCACCGATGCGGTTACGGCCACGATGGGAATGTGCGCTGTCTTCGGCTCGGCGCGCAGCAGACGTGTCGCCGTCAGGCCATCCATCTCAGGCATCTGGATGTCCATCAAAATGAGGTCGGGGCTTTCACGCGCGGCGATCTCGATGCCGACCGGCGCGTTTTCAGCTTCGAGCACCTCCACGCCCTCCAGTTTGAGCACAGCACGGAAAAGGCGCATGTTCTCCGCCGTATCTTCTATAACGAGTACTCGTTTGCCTTCCAGTGCCGGCATGGTCATCCTCCGTTTTACCTCACTTGCTGTTGATTGGCTGCGATTAATGGTGTTCGACTCGGTTACGCCAGCGCTCATCGCTCCAGCGCTAATCTCTGCTGCCCGGTGTGTGCAACGGCAGGCTAAACGAGAATGCGCTGCCTTCATCAACTTCGCTGCGCAGCCACATATGCCCTCCATGCAATTCCACCATGCGCTTGGTGAGCGCAAGTCCCAAGCCAGTTCCCTGCTGCTGTCGTGTATAGGAGCTGTCAACCTGCTCAAAGGCGCTGAAAACACGATCCTGATGCTCCGGCAAGATGCCGATCCCGGTGTCGCTCACGCATACGATAACCGCAGGATCTGTTTGAATGGTGCGTCGCTCGCCCATCGCATTACCCTTGCGAGACGTCTTTTTTGTCTTGCGCCGCCCGCAAATCTTTTCATCAACGCCGGCCAGTTCCGCGCTGATAGTGACGGCGCCGCCCTCGGGCGTGAATTTCACCGCATTGGAAAGCAAGTTATACATGATTTGCTTCACCTTGCGCTGATCGGCTGTAATGGGCGGCAAATCCTGCACTTTGGCGGAGTAGTTCGTTGTGATGGTGAGGTTTTTTTGCTTGGCCTTCTCGCGCACAATGGTGAGGCTGTGATCGAGCACTTCGATCAGGGAAAACGCCGACACTTCCAAATCGAGCTTGCCGGCTTCGATCTTCGACAAATCAAGGATTTCGTTGATGAGTTGCAGCAAGTGCTCGGCGCTTTGCACGATGTCGCGCACATACAAGTCCTGGTCTTCGTTAAGCGGGCCGACACGCGGGTTGAGCAGCAACTTGCTAAAGCCGATGATGGCGTTGAGCGGAGTGCGCAGTTCGTGGCTAATGCTGGAAATGAATTCGCTTTTAGCGAGATTGGCGCGCTCGGCCTGCTCTTTAGCCAGGATTAGCGAGTCTTCCATGCGCTTGCGCTCGGTGATGTCGCGCATAATCGCGACGAAGCGGCTGTCGTTGCCTTGAGGTGAAACGTATTGCAAAAACACTTCGACCGGCAAATCGGAGTTGTCTTTGCGGCGCGCTGCCTGTTGAAAAGTGAGCGATGCCTGCTCGCCTGCAATGAGCGGCGCGACCATTTGCCGAAAAGTTTGTTCCTCAAAGTCGGGCTCGAGGTCGAGCGGCGTCATGTCCAGGAATTCTTCGCAGGAGTAGCCGAATTGCTTGACTGCACCCTGGTTGACGTAAGAGAACTTCAGCGTCTGGTCGTCGAAAATGAAAACGCAGTCGAGTGTGGCATCAAGCGTCGCTTTGAAGCGCGCCAGACGTCGCTCCGATTCGGCGATCTCAGCCATGTGACGGCGTTCCAGTTCGCGTTCCAGTTCTTCGAGTTCACGCTCTTTTTCCCTCTGCTCACTCAGGCGCAGCAACCCGGCCTGTCGCTTGACCTGCTCGTTCTTCTTGAACAATTCGACGAAAACCGAGACTTTCGACTTCAAGATGTCGGGATTGAACGGTTTAGAGATGTAATCGACCGCGCCCGCCGAGTAGCCTTGAAAGATGTAGCGCTCGTCTTTGGAAATGGCCGTCACGAAAATGATGGGAATGTGCCGCGTGCGGTCGCGCTCTTTGATGAGAGCGGCCGTTTCAAAGCCGTCGATGCCGGGCATTTGCACGTCAAGCAGGATCACCGCGAAATCCTCACGCAGCAGGTGTTTCAGCGCTTCCTGCCCTGAATGGGCCCGCACCAGGTTTTGGCCCAGCGGCTCCAGAATAGCTTCGAGCGCCAGCAGATTTTCGGGCCGGTCATCCACCAGCAGGATGTTGACCGGCTCCTCAATCTGAGTACTCGCTGCGCCACGCTGCAGCGTCAGCGTGTTATCCATTGACCCACTTTCGCATCGTGTCAAGCAACATGTCCAGATCAACCGGCTTGGTGATGTAATCGGAAGCGCCCGCCGCCAGGCTGCGCTCGCGGTCGCCCGCCATCGCCTTGGCTGTTAGCGCAATGATCGGCAGATTGGCGTAACGCTCAATCTTACGAATCGCCTGCGTGGTTTCGTAGCCGTCCATTTCGGGCATCATCACGTCCATCAGCACCAAATCAATGTCCGGGTTCTCGTGCATCATTTCAATAGCATCGCGCCCGTTTTCCGCGAAGACCACGTTCATGCCATAGTTCTCAAGAACGCTTGTCAATGCGAAGACGTTGCGTACATCATCGTCCACGACAAGAATTTTGCGCCCCGACAAATCGATGGATCCCTCGGATGTGCTGCTCTTGCCGGTCAGCATGGGCGTGTTACTCGCTGAAGACGCACTCGATTTGGGAGTGGACTTGCCATTGGGTGAAGCGCTGCCCTGCGCTACGCCATCTTGTGTGGTGCCGTTCCGTCGCGCACGAGTACTCGCATCGGGGCCTTGAGGTGTGACCTGGGGCGTGCTTTGAGAGGAGCCATCGAGGCCATTACCATTAACATCGCCGGCGCGCCCTTCGATCACACGCCGCTTGGCTTCCGGCAGCTTCGCGATGACACGATGCAGAAACAGTGCCGTTTCATCGAGCAGGCGCTCCGGTGAACGCGCGTCCTTGATGATGATCGTTTCAGCATACTTCTTCAGTTGAGTTTCTTCCTGCTTGGTGAGGTCGCGGCTGGTGTAGATCACAACCGGCAAATCGCGATATTTCGCCTGACGTTTGACGCGCCGCAGCAAGTCGAAGCCGGCCATGTCGGGCAGGCCCAGGTCGAGCACCATGCAGTCGAAATGCTTCGACTTGAGTTGCGCCAGCGCATCTTCACCAGTCGCCACAGCAGTTGTTTTGACATCGCGATTGCCGATCATCTCCACAATGCTGTTGCGCTGCACTTCATCGTCTTCCACAATCAGCAAATCTTTGACATCGCGGTCGATAAAGCCTTTGATGTGAGTGAAAGCACCTTCCAGCGCCTCGCTGCTGACCGGCTTTTCCAGATAAGCGATAGCGCCTACTGTCGCACCACGCTCGCGATCGACAACTGAAATGACCTGAATGGGAATATGACGAGTACTCGGATCGCGCTTGAGGTGGTCGAGCACGGTCCAACCATCGATGAGCGGCAATTGCAAGTCGAGTGTGATGGCATCCGGCTTGTACTCGCGCGCCATCGCCAGAGCTGTATCGCCGCGCAACGCCACGACGCCTTTGAAGCCTTTCTCGCGCGCCATATCGAGCAGGATGCGCGCGAAATGCACATCGTCTTCAACAATAAGCAGGACACGATCTCCCGCTGTGACGTTGGCACGATCATCGGGCACTTCGCTGGGAGCCGTCAACGAAGAAGGCAGCGATTCCGTTTCGGCTGCGGCGCTCGCCACAGCACTTGCCTCACCGGCCTCTGGCGTAATAACAGGTGAGGCCGGTGCCAGCGGTGAACGAGGCGCGACCGGCGGTGCAAGGGACGGCGTGGATGCCGGTGGAGTGAACCGCGCTTCGACAGCATGGCTGCTTGCTGTTGGTGAAGCGAAGCTCACAGTCGCGCTTCTGGAACTACTATCTGCACCATCGGTCTGGCTGGCGAACGAACTCAACGCGCCGTCGGCTCCGGCACCATCATTAAAGCTGCCCGGGCTAAAGTTGTCTCCTGAAGTGAACGTTGTATCGAAGACATAGTTTGAACCATCGCCGTTCGTATCGCCCATGGGGCTGACGTAGAATTGCGGCAAAAGCAGCGTAAACGTGCTGCCCAGTCCCGGCTCGCTTTCGACCGCGATGCGTCCGCCCAACAAGCGCGTAATTTCGCGGCTGATGGAAAGACCCAGACCCGTGCCGCCATATTTGCGGCTTGTCGTGCCGTCGGCCTGCTGGAACGCTTCAAAGATGAGCTTCTGCTTGTCCCGTGCGATACCAATTCCGGTATCGCTGACACGAAAGGCGACCAGGCGATTGAACGAACTCAAACCTCCTGCATAATCGCCGAGTTCACTTGCGGCGGCGCGCGTGATGGTCAGCGCCACGCGGCCCTGATCGGTGAACTTGAAAGCGTTCGAGAGCAGGTTCTTGAGTACTTGCTGCAAGCGGCCTACATCGGTGCGCACAATTTCCGGTGTTCCCGGCTCGATGTGAACGCTGAACTCCAGCCCTTTGCCATTGGCCACCGGTTCGAAGGTGCGCTGCACATAATCCTTCAGGTCGGCAAGACGCACATCACCGACTTCGATTTCCATTTTGCCCGATTCGACTTTGCTCAAGTCGAGGATCTCGTTAATGAGGTTGAGCAAATCGCCGCCCGAAGCATAGATCGTGTTGGCGAACTCGACCTGCTTGCCGGTCAGGTTGTGCTCCTGATTATCGGACAGCAGCTTGGCCAGAATCAGCATCGAGTTGAGCGGTGTGCGCAACTCATGGCTCATGTTAGCCAAAAATTCCGACTTGTATTTGGAAGAGAGCGCCAATTGTTCGGCCTTTTCTTCCAGTGCTGTGCGCGCCAGTTCGACCTCGCGGTTCTTGTGCTCGACCTGCTTGTTCTGATCGGCCAGCAGCGAAGCGCGCTCTTCGAGTTCCCGTGCCTGCGCTTCGAGAATCGAGTTCGATTCCTTGAGCTGCTCCTGCTGCGATTGCAGTTCCTGCGAGCGGCTTTGTAGTTCCTGAGCCAGCGACTGTGAGCGCTCCAGTAGCTCCTCGGTGCGCATATTGGCGGAGATCATGTTCAGCACGACTCCGATGCTTTCCATCAACTGATCGAGGAAGTCTTCGTGAATCTGGCTGAAGGGGTGGAACGAGGCCAGCTCAATAACCGCCATAATCTCGGTTTCGAAGAGCACGGGCAGCACAATGATATTCAGCGGCGGAGCTTCGCCCAGCCCTGAAGAAATGCGGATGTAATCGCCCGGCACATTGGTGAGCTTGATGCTTTTCTTTTCCAACGCGCACTGTCCGACCAGGCTCTCGCCGAGATGAAAGCGGTTCGATACGCTTTTGCGCTCTTTGTAAGCGTAAGAATCCATCAACTTGAGTACTGGTTCGCCATTATCCTGCTCGTTGATATAGAACACGCCATGATGCGCCGAAACCAGCGGCGTCAGCTCGCTCATAATGAGGCGCGCTACCGATTCCAGATTCTTCTGCCCCTGCATCATGCGCGAGAAGCGGGCGAGGTTGGTCTTGAGCCAGTCCTGTTCGGTGTTGAGCTGCGTTGTCGCCTTGAGGTTGCCAATCATCTGGTTGATGTTGTTCTTCAAGTCGGCGACTTCGCCCTGCGCTTCCACTTCAATCGACCGCGTCAGGTCTCCCTGCGCCACGGCGGTGGCCACATCCGAGATGGCTCGCACCTGTGTGGTCAAGCTGTTCGCCATGTAGTTGACGTTATCGGTCAGGTCTTTCCATGTGCCCGCCACGCCCGGCACCTTCGCTTGGCCACCCAGCTTACCTTCGGTACCCACTTCGCGCGCCACCGTCGTCACCTGATCGGCGAAGATAGACAGCGTTTCGGTCATCGAGTTGATCGTTTCAGCCAGCGCGGCGACTTCACCCTTGGCTTCCACGACCAGTTTCTGCTTCAAGTCTCCATTCGCGACCGCCGTCACGACTTTGGCGATGCCTCGCACCTGCGTGGTGAGGTTGGAGGCCATGTAGTTCACGTTGTCGGTGAGATCTTTCCACGTGCCCGCCACGCCCGGCACCTTGGCTTGTCCGCCGAGAATACCTTCGGTACCCACTTCGCGTGCCACTGTCGTCACCTGTTCCGCGAAAATGGACAGCGTGTCGATCATCGAGTTGATCGTTTCAGCCAGCGCGGCGACTTCGCCCTTGGCTTCCACGACAAACTTCTGTTGCAGGTCGCCGTTCGCGACGGCGGTCACGACTTTAACGATGCCGCGTACCTGCGTGGTGAGGTTGGAGGCCATGAAGTTCACGTTATCGGTCAGGTCTTTCCATGTGCCCGATACTCCCGTGACCTGCGCTTGTCCGCCCAGCTTACCTTCGGTACCCACTTCGCGTGCCACGCGGGTGACTTCGGCGGCAAAGGAGTTGAGCTGATCGACCATGACGTTGATGGTGTTCTTCAACTCCAGGATTTCACCGCGCGCATCAACCGTAATCTTCTTCGACAGGTCGCCGTTCGCGACAGCAGTTGTCACGAGCGCGATGTTACGCACCTGATTGGTCAGGTTTCCGGCCAAACCGTTCACGTTATCCGTGAGGTCTTTCCACACACCCGAAACGCCTTTTACTTCGGCCTGTCCGCCCAGCTTGCCTTCCGTACCCACTTCCTTCGCCACGCGGGTCACTTCGTCGGCGAATGAACTGAGCTGATCGACCATGACGTTGATGGTGTTCTTCAACTCCAAGATTTCACCGCGCGCATCAACTGTAATCTTCTGGCTCAAGTCGCCGTTCGCGACTGCCGTTGTCACAAGCGCGATGTTACGCACCTGGTTGGTCAGGTTTCCGGCCAGGCCGTTCACGTTGTCGGTAAGGTCTTTCCATGTGCCGGAAACGCCCTTCACTTCGGCCTGCACGCCCAGCTTTCCTTCGGTACCTACTTCGCGCGCCACGCGGGTAACTTCGGCGGCAAAGGAGTTGAGCTGATCCACCATGACGTTGATGGTGTTCTTCAACTCCAGCATCTCGCCTTTGACGTCAACCGTAATCTTCTGGCTCAAGTCGCCGTTCGCGACGGCTGTTGTCACGAGGGCGATGTTGCGCACCTGGTTGGTCAGGTTGGAGGCCATGAAGTTCACGTTATCCGTGAGGTCTTTCCAGGTGCCTGCCACGTTGGGAACATCAGCTTGTCCGCCGAGTTTGCCTTCGGTACCCACTTCGCGGGCCACGGTTGTTACCTGTTCGGCGAAGATACTCAGCGTGTCGATCATGCTGTTGATCGTTTCGGTGAGTTCGGCCACTTCGCCCTTGGCTTCCACCACCAGTTTCTGACCGAGGTCTCCATTGGCGACCGCCGTTACGACTTTGGCGATGCCGCGCACCTGTTTTGTCAGGTTAGAAGCCATGAAGTTCACGTTATCGGTCAGGTCTTTCCACACGCCCGATACACCCTTCACTTCGGCTTGTCCGCCTAACTTACCTTCGGTACCCACTTCGCGCGCCACGCGGGTCACTTCGGCGGCAAAGGAGTTGAGCTGATCCACCATCTGGTTGATTACGTCTTTGATCTGGAGGATTTCACCCTTAACATCAACTGTGATCTTCTGGCCCAAATCTCCATTGGCAATAGCAGTCGCGACCTTGGACACGTCGCGCAACTGCACCGTCAGGTTAGAGGCGAGGCCGTTCACGTTGTCGGTGAGGTCTTTCCATGTGCCGGAAACGCCCTTCACTTCGGCCTGCACGCCCAACTTGCCTTCGGTACCCACTTCACGCGCCACGCGGGTGACTTCCGATGCAAACGAGCTAAGCTGATCAACCATCGTGTTGATGGTGTTCTTCAACTTCAAAATTTCGCCCTGCGCATCAACCGTAATTTGCTTGGACAGATCGCCATTCGCAACCGCAGTCGTCACGAGGGCGATGTTGCGCACCTGGTTGGTCAGGTTGGAGGCCATGAAGTTCACGTTATCCGTGAGGTCTTTCCAGGTGCCCGCTACGTTGGGCACTTTCGCCTGTCCACCCAGCTTACCTTCGGTACCCACTTCGCGGGCCACGGTTGTTACCTGTTCGGCGAAAATACTCAGCGTGTCGATCATGCTGTTGATGGTATCGGCAAGGGCTGCGACTTCGCCCTTGGCTTCTACCACCAGTTTCTGTTTCAGGTTGCCGTTGGCCACAGCGGTCACGACTTTGGCGATGCCGCGCACCTGTGTTGTCAGGTTGGTGGCCATGAAGTTCACGTTGTCGGTGAGGTCTTTCCACACACCGGACACGCCTTTTACTTGCGCCTGGCCACCGAGTTTGCCTTCGGTACCCACTTCGCGTGCCACGCGGGTGACTTCGGCGGCGAACGAACTCAGCTGATCGACCATCGTGTTGACCGTGGTGCGAATGCGCAAGAACTCACCCTTGACCGGGGTGCCTTCAATTTCTAACGCCATCTTCTGGGTCAGGTCGCCTTCGGCCACCGCTGTGATAACACGCGCGATTTCAGTCGTGGGGCGCGCCAGGTCTTCAATGAGCGAGTTGATCGAATCGGCGCTGTCAGCCCACGAACCCGTCGCGTTCTTCAGCGTGGCACGCTCGGTCATGCGGCCTTCGCGGCCCACAATGCGGCCCACGCGCACGATCTCTTTGGCCATGCCTTCGTTCAGGCCGATGACTTCGTTATAGGCGCGATAAATGTCGCTCAGAATGCCGTTGCGCACATTGGGCATGCGAACGGAGAAATCACCGGAGCGCGCTGCATCGAGCGCATGCAACAGCGGCTGCAACTGTTCGGATGTATAGGTGGTGCTGTGCGCACTCTGAGTACTCGCCGCCCGGCCATTGGCCGTGCCGTTGCGTCCTGCGCCGTCGCGACCGGCGCTATCGCGGACAGCGCCGTCACGGGCAGCACCGTTGCGATTGCCGTTTTGAGTACCATTGGTCGCTCCATTGGTGGAGCCATTTAGCTTGGTGGAGCCGTTTGATGTAGAGGCACGCTTTGTCGAATCAGCCTTCGCCGCCATGTTTTCTCCTCAACCGAAATTCCAGCCGCAAGGTGGCGCCGGAAATAAACAAGTGATAAGTATTGCTGTTCACCGCATTGACTCGCCTGTCAATTTGCGACGTGAATCTTGAAAAAATTATCGAGCAGGGGATTGGCGATAGATAGTCGCATTCTAACGCGGGTGCTCGTGTTCTGTCAATCAGAACTTCCACATGAGAAAGACAGGCTGACTAGAGGCCATACCGGCACGCAATCCTATCAAAGTCAGTCTGCAACGAAAGAGCCAGCAGGTGAAGTGATGCTGACGAAGTTAATGCGGCATGGCATTGCTCGACTTGGGGCCGGGGGTCAGGTTGAGGCGGGTGTTGGGTGCCTCTTTCAGTTTGCTCATGTCCTCTTCAGCCTGCGGGGGATGCAGGGGAACGCGAAAAATAAAGGTGGATCCCTGGCCTGGTTCGCTTTCGACCCATACTTCGCCGTCGTGGCGCTCTACGAGGTGTTTCACCAGGAACAAACCGATGCCGGTGCCGCCCGCCTGACGAGTGTCGCGGTCGTCTACGCGTTCGAATTTCTCGAAGACGCGACTCAGCT
>DASVRI010000037.1:0-14922 GCA_036388675.1 Abditibacteriaceae bacterium
TGGAAACCGCCTTCAGTCAGATCACCAACCTCTTCCCCAAGCACATCAATGCCGTGACACAGCAAGGCTTTGTTCTTAAAGTCACGTGCTTTCTCTTGGCATTTGCTTTTCAATGCCTCCATAGGTAGCAAGTCGGGTTAAGTAACAGGAGCGAAGCCTCGTCAACTGGGAGAATATCATACTCACCTAAGGTAGCAAGTCGGGTTACATATTGTCACTTCTTTCCTGATCTGCGCTCGCGCACCTGCTTTGTCGTGCTGGCCTCTGCACTGGCAGGCTGCTGCACTGTGGTGGATCAAGACGTGGATCCAAAAGCGTATTGTGCGGTATCCTTAGAGCGTGTTATGCACTTTGCAGGTAGAACAGCTCATAATCTTCAGTTTCTCAGTTATTTCAGGGTATGCACGTACAATGTGTCCAGAAGGTGAGATGACTGAATCAACATCTTGTGCCACCAATAGATCAAGACACAAGTTGTTGATTCAAAACTTCATAACACGCTCTAGCCGGTTCTGATCCCGTCCAAGCCGTTGACACTCTGCCTGTGCCGGTCTGCACCATCACACGCAGTTCTCGTGACCGCTGCTCTTTAGGAGAAGCCGGCTATAGCTTTTGTGCCGCCAAAGAACAACGTTACTACGGCTTCAAGCTGCGGCTGCGAATTTCACGCTGCGGCTTTATCACGCACCACCCACTCCTGGCGACATGGGCTCACAATGTCAAACACTTGCCAGCTCTGGTGGAAACGTTCCAGGACATGGCTCCTGCTGACAAAGCGTTTATTGATCCTTTTCTGCAAGAGCGATTGCAAATTCAAGGTGTGGAAGTTATCGTGCCACCTCGAAAGAACATGAAAGCGCCCTCACTCCATTACCAAACGTTGCTCAAGGCGTGCGCACGTTGGTGCAAGAAAGTCAAAACAGTCGCTTTCCACCTCACAGAGCACTTTGCCGTGGCACGCATCCGTGTCCATGACCTGTGGCATCTCCAGCACCGTATAATCCGCAAGGTCTTGGCTCATACGGTGGCTGTCGCCATCAACAATTTATCTCAACAGACCGCCTCTTGACCTTGATGACTTGGTTTGCATCAACTCTCGATACATTGCACTACATTGCACTTTGAGTTTATGAGGACTCGTAAATAAAATGGAAGCGGCCCCTCAGCAAAGATGAGCCGCTTTTGTTTTGTCTCTATTGTGGCACGTGATAGCGTGCTAATCGTCTCTACAACGTGACTTCAACCCCTTCAAATCTCACTGTGAATCTGCTCAACATCGACACCATTTACCTTGAGCCGCGAGTACTCGAATACGCGCGTGGACGTGAGATTCTGTGGCGTTTCCCGGATGCCAGGCGCATTGAAGTGGCTTCGCACTGGAACATTCCCGGTTTGCACGGCAACGAAGGCAACGCCTCCGACTGGCTGCGCATTAAGAAAAACGTGCTGGTTCTGGGCGTGAAGAAGAGTTTGCAGTTTCGGCCCAATGGGCGCAGCGCCGATTTCATCGCGCCCGGTGTGGCAAACGGCTGCGCCATGAGTTGCGCCTACTGCTATGTGCCGCGCCGCAAAGGCTACGCCAACCCCATCAGCACGTTCGTCAATATCGAGCAAGTGTGTCGCGCCATCGAGCGCCACGCGGGTACTCAGGGCGCTAAAACCGAGCCGAATACGGTTGATGCTTCGCACTGGGTTTATGAACTGGGCGAGAACTCCGACTGCTTGGTGGACGCGGCGCTCAGCGACAACATGCGTGACCTGGTGGCGCTGTTTCGCGATCTGCCGCACGCCAAAGCGACTTGGGCGACGAAGTTCGTTAATCGTGATTTGCTGTCGTATGAGCCGCAGGGCAAGACGCGCATTCGCTTCAGCCTGATGCCGCCGGGCATCGCCCGTGTGGTCGACGTGCGCACCTCGCGCATGGAAGAGCGCATCGCGGCCATCAACGATTTCGTCGAGGCCGGTTATGAAGTGCATCTCAACTTTTCGCCGGTGATTATCTGTGAAGATTGGCTCCAACAGTGGGAAGAGTTGTTCCGTCACGTCGATGATGTTTTATCGCAGCAGGTCAAGGCGCAACTCGCCTGCGAGATTATTTTCCTGACGCACAACGAGCGCCTGCACGATGTGAATTTGCAGTGGCATCCCAAGGCCGAAGAGTTGCTGTGGCAGCCAGAGTTTCAGGAAACCAAAGTCTCGCAATGCGGCGATGTGAACGTGCGCTACAAAAGCGGCTGGAAAGGTGCGCAAGTGCGGGCATTGAGAGAAGTTCTCGCGCGCCACATGCCGTATTGTCGCGTACGTTACGCTTTCTGAGTACTCGTGTGTCGCTTGCGCAGTGACAGACGGTTTCTGTTCTATAATATGCCACATGGAACTTCTCTTGCTGGGAACCGGCGCTGCCGAAGGCTGGCCTGCGCCCTGTTGCGTTTGTGAACACTGCGAAGAAGCGCGGCGTCGTGGCGGCCCCAACTTACGCGCCCGCTCCGGCGCCCTGGTGGACAATGACCTAAAAATCGACTGGAGTGCCGACACCGTGCTGCACATGCAGCGCTGCGGACGCTCTCTGGCCAGGATGCGTACCCTTGTATTCACGCATCAACATTCCGATCACATCATGCCGCAGGAGTTGCAGTGGCTCGCCCGGCCATTCACCGCGACGCCGCCTGTCGAGCCGATTACGGTTTACGGCAACGCGCAAGTACTCGGTTTGCTGCACGAGCAGATTTCAACCTCCGACCAATTGAAAGCCGTCCTCAACGTGCAACGCCTGAAGCCACTGCGCGCCGAAACCACACCCGATGGCGACGAGATACTGCCCCTGCCTGCCGAGCACGTTGAAGGCGCGCTATTGCTGCGCATTACGCGAAGCGAGGCGCGTGGCGGCAAGACAATTTTCTATGGTCACGATTCGGGTTTGTATCCGCGTGAAACGCTGGATGCGCTGGGCAATGGGCCGTCACTCGATGTTGCATTGCTCGATTGCACCTATGGAGGGCAAAACACCAGCAATCGCGGGCACATGGGCGTTGATGGCGTGGTGCAAATGGCCGAGGAACTGCGCCAACGTGGTGCTATAACCGATGCCACGCGCGTCATCGCCACACACTTTTCGCATAACGGCGGCTTGCTGCACGAAGAACTTGTGGCCGCACTCGTGCCACATGGAATCGAAGTCGCTTTCGACGGCATGACAGTGCGTGTGTGATCTCAAATCTTGGTGCTGGGATTGCGTCATGACGCTTTATGATTCGTCCTTCTTTACATCGCGATTATCTTTTTCCAGGAACCACTTGAAGAGATAAACCACAGTTGCTAAAAAGGCAATGGCAATTCCCAGGCTGGCCCAGTGGCTGAGGTGAAAAGCGTTTCTCACGAACTGCGCTATGGGAAACGCAATAGCCGCAAACAAAGCGCAGGCTCCAATTTCCAGGAGCAGGAAATTATCACGCATATCCGCCTCGAAACTGCCTGTGATTAAATTGCATACAAGCCAGCTTACTCCACGCCCAGGCTGGAGCCGCCGCTCTTGGAACCCACAGAAGAATCGCCGCCGTAGATGTGCAGAATTTTGCCCTGCGCACTAATACGAGCTGCATCAACTGAATTCTTATGAGCAGCGGGAACCGCGACGATGTTCAGGTTGCCATCGCTGATATAGCGCGAACTCGGATTGGTATCGAACCACTTAATCCAGTATTCAAGCACGCCCGGAGTACTCGGGTTGCGCGCATCGGCTTTGATACGCTCCAATCGCGCCGGGTCAAACGGGCACAACCGGCCACCATCAGATGCGCTTTGATCCTTGCGTGTAACGGGCGACAGATTCGGACGCCATGCGGCCTGGAAGACGGCTTTGTTGGCGTAGTTTGTGCCACCGTCCGCGCCACCCAACAGTGCTTGCTGTGCCTCCGGTCGGCGCGGCAATTTGCCATAAGGCAAGGCCAGAGTTTGCATCGACGCGTCCGGCACGATCTCCTTGACCCGGCGCACTGCCGTTGCCAACTCTTTGCGCACTTTGTCGGCGGTCATGCCGCGCATATTGCTGTGCGTCGAGGTATGGTTAGCGATTTCATAACCATTTTTGGCAAGGAATGAAAACTTATCGCTCACGGTTTCCGACTGGCCGAACGGATCGGTGTTGAGGCCTTCTTTGGGCAGCACGAAAAAGGTGGCTTTTGTCGCCCAGTCCGCGTGCTTTTCGTGGAATTTCTGCATGATGCCGACAGCGCAATCGCGGTCGATAACCGCTTTGTCTGCGGCGCTGGTCTTGATGTGGAATTGCGTCGGCAAGGCGTCATCGAAGGTGATGACAACCGGTGTTTTGCCGGCGGGCACATCCATGCGGTTCTCGACGAATTCCAGCGCCGTAACCGGGCGATAGCCTTTCTTATACAGCGTTTCCAGATCTTTGCGAAACGTGTCGGGGCGGCGATTGAGGTCGTTATCCGGCTCTTTGGAACTGATACGATGATACATCAGCACCATGACGGCACCGGCTTCGTTCGGCTTATATTTGGTCAGGTCGGCATCACTGATTTTGGTCGGTGCCGGAGGTTTTGGAGGTGCGGCCACTTCCTGCTTGCGGTTGCAGCCAGTTGAGGAAAACAGCATTGCTGCCGAAGCGGCCACACCGGCATATCGCGTACTCGTCAGGGCGAGGGAGTTGAATTTGAAAGAGCGCATTGAAGTTCTCCCGAAGATTTATTGATTTCGAACATCAATTTAGATGCTTCGATTATACGGTAAGTTGTGCCACGAGAAGAGACAACAAATCTTTATCTTTGCAGGAATTTGCCATACCATTCGACGGTGCGCAGCAAGCCTTCATCGAAGCCATGCTGTGGCTGCCAGCTTAACAGGCGATGTGCTTTGGACGCGCTGAGATACTGCTCGCGAATCTCGTGCGATGCTTCGTTGCGCACATCCGGTTCGAGATTAGAACTCATAGCCTCGAGTACTCGCTGCACCACGTCCAGCACCGTCATTGGCTGCTCCAGCGAGAAGTTAAATGCCTCGCCGCGCAACTGTGAATTCTGCGCCAACTGCTCCGCTAACAATGTGTAGGTTGCCGCCGCATCTTCAACGTAGAAGTAGTCGCGCACGAACTGTCCGTCGGAACGAATGACAGGACGTTCACCTCTCAGGACCGAGCGAATCGTGCCGGGAATGATGCGGCTCCAATTCAAATCTCCGCCGCCGAACAAGTTGCCGTTACGTGTGATGGCCACCGACAAATCGTAAGTGGCCGCATAGGACTGCGCGATGAGATCGGCGCACGATTTACTTACATCATAGGGATGGCGGCCTTGCAGCGGCGCGCTTTCATCGTATGGCAAAGTATCATGCGCGCCATAGGCTTTATCCGATGATGCCACAACGATCTGATTCACCGTTGAGGTGCGACGACACGCTTCGAGCAGCGCCCATGTGCCCTGGATATTGGCTTCAAAAGTCGAGACCGGATTGCGATTGGCCGCACCGACAATCGCCTGCGCTGCCAGATGCAGCACTGTCACGATTTCATGTTCGTTGAGGACTCGTTCGAGAAGTGACTGGTCACACAAGTCGCCGCGCACAAGCGTCACGCGCTCGTGCAAGCCGCCGCGCACGAATTCACTTTGCGGCACTTGGTCGCGCACCAGGCAAACGACGTGCGCGCCCAGTTCCAACAGGTGACGCACCAGCCAACCGCCGAGAAAGCCACTGGCGCCGGTGACGAATGTCGGGCGATCGTGCCAGAAGTCGCTGCGAGTACTCATTTGATCAGTCAAAGTTCGCTCCACACATTCCACGGGGCGTGGCCGCTTTGCCACAGGCTTTCTAGCAGTCTCTTGTCGCGCAACGTGTCCATGCACTGCCAGAAACTGTCGTGCCGATAAGCCATCAGTTCGCCTTCGGTAGCCAGGTGATCGAGCGCATCATTTTCGAGACTGCTCTGATCGTCTTCCAGGTAATCGAGTACTCGTGGCTCGAAAACCAGGAAGCCGCCGTTGATCCAGCCTTCGCCGATCTGCGGCTTTTCGGTGAAGTTGCGCACCGTGTCACCGTCGAGTTCCAGCCCGCCAAAACGCGCCGGCGGACGCACAGCGGTAATGGTCGCGGTTTTGCCGTGCGCGCGATGGAACGCCAGCAGTTGCGCCAGGTTGACGTTGCTCACGCCATCGCCATAAGTCATCATGAAGGTTTCGTGACGGAGGTGCGCTTCGAGCCGCTTGAGACGCCCGCCGGTGCCGGTTTCAAGGCCGGTGTCCATCAGGTGAACGATCCAGTTTTCGCGCTCGGTCTGGTGCATGGCGATTTCGCCGCGCGAGAAGTCGAGCGTCATGCTGCCCTGGAAGTGAATCAAGTCGGCGAAGTAGCGCTTCACGGCTTCGCCTTTGTAACCCAGTGCGACGAAGAACTCGCAGAAGCCGTGCGCCGCGTAGCTCTTCATGATGTGCCACAAAATGGGGCGCCCGCCAATTTCCACCATTGGCTTGGGGCGCACTTCGGTTTCTTCGGAAAGGCGCGTGCCCAGACCGCCGGCCAGAATGACGACTTTCATGACGCGGCCTCGTCGTCGGGCGTTTGGCCGTTGCGCCACGCCGCGACACAACGAATGAGTTCATAATCAATGTCGCCGCCCAGCGATTCATACACGGCTTTTAATCCATCTTCCGGCTTCGATTGCGCCAGCGCGCTTTCGATGCGTAGTCGCAATTCACTGGGAATGAGAACTTCCATTGCGTTTTCGTCAAGGAACTGTTCGCGCGCCAGTCGCTCGATGTGCGTCCAGATGGTTGTACTTTTTAAGCTGCGCCGTGTGGCGATTTCTTCGATGTCGAGGCCTTCCTGCAACATCACATAGGTATCGACAATCGTGTCAGGCAGGGCTTCGTTGCTCGTCGCAACGGCTTTTTTCGCGGGTGGAATTGCTGCAGCTTTCGCTGCCTTTGGCGCTCTATGCGGTGTGACTGTTTCTGTTTCGAGTACTCGATTGGATTGCGTTTCGTTGCTTGGTTTTGACTCGCCGCGCGTGATGAGCAAAATGGCCTCACCATATTTTTCGAGCTTCGTTGCACCGATGCCGGTAATGGCGCGTAGTGCCGCTTCGCTTTGCGGGCGCTGTCGTGCGATTTCGAGCAGCGCGCGATCTCCCAGAACGCAATAAGGCGGCAGGTTCATCGCGGTGGCTTCGCCGCGCCGCCAGGTGCGCAAGGCTTCAAAAAGGTCGGTTTCGCCTTCGTTCATGAAGTCGTCGCGCGAACGTGGTGCGTTAGGCAGCACGACTTCGATTTCGCTTTTGCTTTGCCACGCCTCACGGCCAGCGCGTGTCACGGTGCAGATGAAATACTCTTCTTCATCGGCCTGGTGCATCAAACCCAGTTCAATGAGACGCTCCAGGAAATCGCCGACTTGCGTTTCCGAAGCACCACGCAGCGCAGCGTAAACCGGGCAACTTTCGTCTTTGAAGCGCTGCACATCTTTGGAGTTGGAACCGCGCAGCAACTTATTCAAACGCGCCTTACCGACTTTGGGATGCAGCGCGTCCAGGCCTTGCAGCAAGGAATGAATATCGCTGCTATCAATGCGTAACGGCATGGCGGCGCGGTCGCGCGAGTTGTAGGTTTGCGTCGGGCGAGTACTCGTTTCAGCAGGTGGCTTATCGCAGTTATCACAACAGAAGCCGTTGGTCTGCGGGCGCTCCAAATCGCCGAAGTAGGCGAGTGTGGTGCGGCGACGGCACAAGGTTGTTTTGCAGTAGCCGGTCATTTCGTCGAGGCGGCGCAGGCGTTCGTCGCGCTGCTTTTCGATGTCCATGCGGATGCGGCGAAACGCTTCGTGCGGAAAGTCGCGCCGCTCGATGCGCAGAATCGTTTCATCGCCGCTTTCGCCCATGCGACGAATTAGACCGGCGCGTTCCAACTCGCCCATTGTGAGGCGCACTTTCACGTCGTTCCAGCCCAGCGCCTGCGCCCACCACGTGCGCGGAATGCGCACAATGTTTTCGCTGTCTTTCACGGTGCGCAAACAAATCTGCGCGTGCGCGGTTTGCACATCTTCGGGCGTGAGCGCATCGTTTTCGATGAACCACTCGCGCGTGCGGCGGTCGGCGAAGTTGTGCAAAACCACGCAACGGCTGCGACGCCCATCGCGTCCGGCGCGGCCCGCTTCCTGATAATAGCTTTCCAGGCTGTCGGGATACACGTAGTGCACCACAAAGCGCACATCGGGCTTGTCGATGCCCATGCCGAAGGCGTTAGTCGCCACCAGCACGTGAATATCGCCGTTGATCCAACCGCTTTGCAGGGCGTTACGAGTACTCGCTTCCATGCCGGCGTGATACGGTGCGGCGCGTTTACCCACAGTCGCCAGAGCTTTGGTGGCGATGGCCGCCACTTCGTCGCACTGCTTGCGTGTCGCGACGTAAATGAGGCCGCTGCCGCCCATCTGCGCCAGTTTTGGGAGCGCGCGCATCAGCTTTTCCTGGCGCTCAGTTTCGCTCTTGCAACGGTGCGCCGAAAAATGCAAATTCGGACGATTAAAGCCGCCGACCAATTTTAGCGGGTCACGCATTCCCAGGTTGTCAACAATGGATTGCTGCACGCGTATCGTCGCTGTCGCTGTGACGGCGAGCAGGGGAGGACGTCCGAGATCGTCAACAACCGACTTCAATGAAAGGTAATCGGGACGGAAATCGTGGCCCCATTCGGAAATGCAGTGTGCTTCGTCCACCACAAAGCGGGCGATCTTTACGCTGCGCAACGCTTCGACAAATGCCGGTGAACGAAAACGCTCCGGCGCGACGTAAACCAATTTGAGGTGGCCATCGCGCAGTTGGTCGACCAGGAAGCGTTGTTCTTCCTGCGATTGCAACGAGTTGATATAGGCGCAGCCCAGTTGAGCAAAAGCGGTGCGATTTTTGAGGGCATCGACCTGGTCGCGCATGAGAGCGACGAGCGGTGAAACGACGAGCGTCACGCCCTCGCTAATGGCGGCGGGCAGTTGAAAGCAAAGAGATTTACCGGCGCCGGTCGGCATCACGACGAGAAGATCGCGGCCATCAACGGCAGCGCGTACGGCTTCTTCCTGTAACGCGCGAAACTCGCCGAAGCCGAAAACATCGTGGAGTGCTTGGTGAAGGTCTTGCTGATTGTGCTGTGATGAAGCGGCAATGGGGGCGGCGACGGGCATAGTCAAATTATAGCATGAGGTTTAGAGAAGAATCGCAGAGACACCTAACCGCGACCGTGATGGAGCGGTCTAGTGTCTTAAATCAATCCCGCTTCCTCACGGTCGCGGTTAGGCAAGACACCTTATCAAGGACTCACAGTGGCTCGTTGGCTTTGAGAACCGAGTCCAGCAAGCCGGGGAAGCGCGCATCGAGGTCCTCGCGGCGCAGCGAGTTCATGAAACGCGTGCCCTCGGGACGAGAAAAGATGACGCCCGCTTCGCGCAGAACTTTGAAGTGGTGCGACAGCGTGGATTTGGACATCGAATCGTAGAGTGCGCCGCACTGCTGCTCGACGCCGGCGTCCGACAGGCAGCGCACAAGACGCAGGCGAATCGGGTCGCTCAGCGCATGCAAAACCTGCGATAGCGAAATCTCGGCGGCGTCGGGGTGATTCGGTGAACGCATGTCTTGACAGTTTCACCGAATCGCTGTATCCTTTCAAATGTTCGATATATCTAGAACAATCGAATATGGAGGCAAAGAGATGGCAAACGTACCCAACATTGGAACAGCGAATTTTGAAAGTGAAGTTGTGCAGTCGAGCGAACCAGTCGTGGTGGACTTTACTGCGACATGGTGCCCGCCCTGCAAGATGCTGTCGCCGGTGCTCGATCAGGTGTCGCAGAAGTTCGCCGGGCGCGCCAAAATCGTCAAGGTCGATATTGACGAGAACTCGGAACTGGCGACCAAGTTCGGCGTGCAAACCATTCCGAACCTGATTTTCTTTCGCGATGGGCAAGTCGTCGGCCAGGCTGTCGGCTACATGAACGAGTCGCAGCTTTCGTCCAAAATTGAAGACGTAATCGCGGGGCGCTGAGGCGTTTCGTTTCAGATTAACCGCAAAGGACGCAAAGGGCGCAGAGGTTTTACAGGGATAGACAGGATGAACGGGATAAGAGAAGGCTAGCATCCACACTGGCCAATCCTATCGTTTGCTCTCTTTCTCCCTAACCTCTGCGCTCTTTGCGTCCTTTGCGGTTCGATTTTTATGTCTTAAATCTGCGCGGCCAAGGCGTCGATGTCGCTGGTTGTGTTCATCCAGTGCGCTGAGACGCGAATCCACTCGGCGCCGTCTTTGGCTTGCCGCAGCGATAAGGCGAACCTTTCGTCGAGTTGCTTATAGAGCGCGGCGGTGGCACCATCCGGTGCCTGAAACGAAACGATGCCGCCGGGCAAATTGGGGGCGGGATGCCACAGCAGAGGGCAGCCGCGCTCCGCGAGTACTCGTGCGGCATGGTCGCGCAAGTTCGTGACTCGTTCTTCAACCCACTGTGCGCCGACTTCTTCATGCAGCGCCAACGCGGCATCCAATGCGACGACACCTAAGTAGTTGCGCGCTCCCGGCTCGAATCGCTCGGCGTTATCGATGGGAGTGGTGTCGTAACTGAACCAGTCTTCGCGATTCTGCGGCGCGAGCCATCCGAGTAAAGCCGGATGCAGTTGCTCTAATGCGCCACGCCGCGACCACAAGATCGCGATGCCGTTTGGCCCCAGCAGCCACTTGTGCGCGTCGGCGCAGACGAAATCGACGTGCGTAGCATCAAAGCGAATCGCGCCCAGAGTTTGAATCGCATCGACGCAAAACAGCACACCTCGCTCGTGCAGCCACGCGCCGATTTGGTTGAGATCAAGCGGATAGCCAGTGAGGAAGTTGGCTGAGGCCAGACTGACAATGCGCGTGCGTTCATCCACCAGGGGCTTGATGTCGTCCAACGTGATGTTCATGCGCGGACGAAAAGGAATCATGCGCACTGCGATGTCGTGGCGGTGTTGCAGGTTTTTCCATGGCACGACGTTCGCGGGAAAGTCGCCGTCGGCAACGACGCAGTTGTCGCCGCTCTGCCACTGAATTCCGGTTGCAACGGTGCCGATGGCGTGCGAGGTCGAGCCGCAAAACGCCACTTCATCCGGCACAGCGCCGCTGCCGATGAGACGCGCCACGCGCTCTTTGCAACGCCGGTAAATGTCGTCGTGCACGGAATCGAACTGGCCTTCGTGCATGATGCGCAGCGAGTACTCGGAAACGGCTTCGGCCACCACTCGCGGCAGCGGCGAAACGCTGGCGTGTGTCAGGCAGATTTTGTGTTCGAAAAAAGGAAACGCGCGGCGTCGCCACGGGAGGAAAGTGGCGTCGTCGCGCGTTCTTTCGGCGAAGTTCATAGATCTGGCAGAAGAGAACTTAGACCTGTGTGCGGTTGTTGTGCGTGCTTGTCGTGGTTGTGTCGTCGTCATCGCGCGACGACTTTTTGAATTCGCGCATGCCTTCGCCCAGGCCACGCATCATCTGCGGGATTTTGGCGCCGCCGAACAACAACAGCACGAGAAGAATTAATAAAACCAGTTCCGGGGTGCCCAGACCAAACATGTTTCGGCTCCTTTAGCGACACGGCATCGATAGCGACCTTTCATCGCGTGAGCGACGTGCGTCGTATTAGCAACGCTGTGCGCCAGACGCTTTGGAGTATAGCCCCGCTCCCTGCGCGTCACAACACGATGTGTCAACGGTTCTGTCTGACAAAGCCTGCATGGAAATGTTGCGAGTCGTCGCTGAAAGGAACGAACGCGGAGCGTTGGTTGCCCCAAAAGCAGATAACGACTTGTCTGCTGGGGACTGTGAGCGACGGGCCTGCGTGGTCTGATACAAGCCCGTTGTTCACGCTCCGGGTTCGTTGAAGAGCCATGGGTCAACAGCTCAACTCAAGCCGGAGATGCTCTGCTATAATGCTTAACGAGTACTCGTAAGCGCATCCGACACTGCAATCAACGACGACCTTGAACCCCACCGACCTTTCCCACGACTCCACGCCTGAGTTATGGCGCCATCCTGAAACGTTTTCTTCTTTTCCGCATTCCGCCGGCTCACGGCCCACCCTTGTGGAAGTTGATTTAGCGGCGCTGCGACACAACATCACCCGTATCCGCGCCCGTGTCGGCAAGGCGCAAATCATGGGCATTGTGAAGGCCAACGCTTACGGTCACGGCCTCATTCGCACCGCGCAGGAAGTGGTGAACTGCGGCGTGGAACAACTCGGCGTCGCCTTTGTGGAAGAAGGCATTGTGCTGCGACAGAACGGCATCAAGGTGCCAATTCTCGTGCTCGGCGGCATCATCGGCGACCAGTTGCGCGACTTCATCCAGCACGACCTGATGATTACCGCCTCGTCAATCTACAAGCTCGATCTCATTGAAGACGCGGCGCAGTCGCTGGGCAAACGCGCCAGAATTCACGTCAAGATCGATACGGGCATGGAGCGTCTGGGCATTCATCATTACAACGCGGCGCAGCTTTTCGAGGCTGTGCTCGCCACGAGGCACTGCGACTTGTGCGGTGTGTTCTCGCACCTGGCTTCGTCGGAATCGCCTGATAAGTCGTTTACGCAATTGCAGGTCGAGCGTTTTCTCGAAGCGACCGAGTGGTTCAACAAGCGCTCGTTGCCGATGCCGCTGCGGCACATGGCTAATTCCGGCGGAATTTTGCAACACCCTGCAACGTTTTTCGATCTGGTGCGTCCCGGCATCATGATGTATGGCGTTTATCCCGGCGCCGAAGTTGAAAAGACAGTGGCCTTGCAGCCGGTATTGTCGTTCAAGACGCGTGTGGTGTATTTCAAAGTGGTGCCGCAGGGCGCGGCTGTGGGTTACAACGGCACCTGGACGGCGCCCTGCGATACGCGTGTTGTCACGCTGCCGGTCGGTTACGGCGATGGCTACCGGCGCAGCCTTTCCAATCGCGGGCGAGTACTCATTCGCGGCAATAGCTATCCCATTGTCGGCAATGTTTCGATGGATCAGATTACAGTGAATATCGGCGACGGCACCGCCTATAATGATGATGAAGTCGCTCTCATCGGTGCGCAGGGCACGGAATGCATTTCCGTTGAGGAAATGGCAAATAGCATGGAGACAATTCCTTATGAAGTTCTGACCGGCATCAATACACGGGTGCCGCGCCTTTATAGAAATTGAATAACAGCTTAAAACGAGCATCTGCCGTGGTAAATTAAAAGCAGCTTAGTTACGAGCACTCGAGATGTCCGCCAATTTTTCTTATAGCGACATATTCCGTTATCTCGTGCGCCAACTCGATGTGGGCGCGGTGCTCGACATCGCCCTGGTGGCAGTCGCGATTTATTATCTGCTGGCGCTGGCTAAAGGCACGCGCGCCATGCAGTTGCTCAAGGGCCTGGCCACGCTGCTGGTTGTCATGCAAGTCGCGCAGTGGCTTGGCATGGACACGCTGCAATGGCTGATTCGGCAGGCGATCTTTGCTTCCGCGGTTGTCGTGGTGATTTTGTTTCAACCGGAGTTGCGCGCTGCGCTCGATCAACTGGGACGTGGTCATCTGACGGCGCTCAGTTTGAAGTGGAACAACATAATTAGTCCCGAAACGGCGCGCGGCGTGTCGGAAATCACCAAGGCCATCGAGCAATTGGCGGGTTCTCGCACCGGCGCGTTGCTGGTCATTGAACGCGAAACCGGCCTGGATGACATCGTGGCTACGGGGCATCTTTTAAACGCGCGGCTGTCCGCTGATTTTCTGCTGACGCTGTTTTATCCCGGCAACCCGATGCACGACGGCGCGGTTTTGTTGCGCGATCATACCGTTGTCGCGGCGGGCTGCATTTTACCGCTGTCGCAGACGCAGGCATTGCCGCGCACAGTCGGCACGCGTCACCGCGCCGCGCTGGGCTTGAGTGAAATGACCGATGCTATTGTGATTGTCGTTTCGGAAGAAACGGGCAACATCAGCCTGGCGCATGGCGGCACCATGAACTCGATTTTGCAACCGCGCCTGCTGGCCGATGAACTGTTGTCGTTGCTGGGCCGTGCCGAGGGCGCGCCACGACTGCGGCCTTTTGCGCGTTCGGTTTCGCAAGCGGCGCGCACTCTGCCTAAAACGACCATTGGAACGCTGCGCGCGGCATGGCGGCGGTGAAAAGCAGCAGTCGGCAGTTGCAGTTGGCAGGGGCACTCGGAAGGGCGTGCTTAATGTATCACGAGTACTCATGAAGAAATGTAGCCCGCCCTGCTGACTGCCAACTGCAACTGCCTTCTGCCGCTACCGACTGCAAACTAAAAATGAATCGTCTCACCAACAACTGGAATTTAAAGCTGATTTCGTTCGTGCTCGCCGTGCTGTTGTGGAGCCATGTGCGGGGCGAAGTCAATCCGCTGGAAACGGCCACGGTGGATGTGCCGTTGCGCGTGCGTGTGCCGCGCGGCTATGTGCTGGTGAATCGGGTCAATTTACCTGAAAAAGTGAGCGTCGTTTTGCGCGGGCCGCGTGTGGCGTTGCGCAACATCAAGGGCGGCGCGCTGGCTAATCCGCTGGCGCCTTCCGAGCAGGCGCCAAACATCGTCGCGGGTGAACTGCGCGCTCATCTCGACTGGACCTCGGTGCGTGCCGGTGAGCAAACGATTCCCATCAAGGTTGAAAGCGATGACCCGGATGTCGAAGCGCTGGGAGCCAAGCCCGCTGAACTCCAGGTCACGCTCGATCGCGCTGAAGGGCAAACTTTGCAGGTGCAGCCGCAAAGTTGAACCGGCGCCCGCTGCCAGGTTTTCTGTTGGAAAGATTTCGCTATCTCCTCACACGGCTGTGGTCTATGGAGCGGCACAAACTCTGGCGCGTGTTTCCCTCATCCAGGTGCGCGTGGATGCACGAGTACTCAAAGTTGGTGCCGAGCGCGAATCACAGGGCGGCC
>DASVRI010000038.1:0-83878 GCA_036388675.1 Abditibacteriaceae bacterium
GCTCATAATCATCGTTTTCTCAGTTATTTCACAGCCTACAAGCCGAATGCAGCCAGAAGGTGAGATGGCCTAATCAACATCTTGTGCTACCAACAGATCAAGACACAAAATGTTGATTCAAAAGTTCATAACACGCTCTAGGACTCAGACTACTTCAGTGCATTGCGAAACGACTGCACGGTGAGCGCGACCATGACGACGAACAAAATCGTGGCGACGACAAAACCCTGCCAGATCGTGGATGACTCCAGTTCGACAGCACCAGAGCGCGCGTGCCTTCGATGATGTATGTCACCGGATTGTACGTGGCGAAGGTGGCGAAGACTGGCGGCAAGAGGTTTTTGGGCGCCTGCGAAGTGGTCAGGTATAGAAACGGGAAAACCAGAATAAACATCGATTGCACCAGTCGCGCGTTTTGTGTGCGCAGCGCGGCGATCATGCCGATGCAGCTCCAGCCCATAGCGAACAAAATCAGCATGACGAAGATTGCAATGATACCGAGCACGCCCGTTTGAAAGCGCACGCCAACCGCCAGCAACAGCACGAGAACCACGCCGCCCTGGATAACCGACAGCACCGCGACTTCGGTGAGACGCCCCAGAATAATCGCCAGCCGGTGAATCGGCATGATGATCAGTTTCTTGAAATAGCCGTTGTCGATGTCCTGCACCAGTTCAATTCCGGCGTTGCCTGCCGAAAAGAAAATCGCCGTAAAGATGGCGACCGGCGCGATGAAATCTTTGTACGAAACATCGGGAAATCCCGGCACCTGAGAGAAGGCTTGCAGCGCGGTCGCGTTGACAAGAAAGAAGAAAACCGGCATGAACAGCGATGGAATCAAGGCCAGCCACGGTCGCCAGATTTGGCGTATGCTGCGAATCGAAAGATACCACCAGTCGGAAAGAAATTGTTGCATATCGAGTACTCGAATCACGTTATGTAGGGGCGCACGGCGTGCGCCCAATGCTGTGTAACGGCGACCCTTACGCGCGCCACAACAAATGTTATCTGCGGCGCGCGTAAGGGTCGCCGCCTTTGAGATTCACTTCTTCGGCGGCGAGGTTGCTGCCTGTTGTGCTTAAGAAAACTTCTTCCAGATTCGTCGCGTTGTGCTTCTCCAGCAGTTGCGGAATCGAGCCTTCGGTCACGATCTTTCCTTTGTCCATAATCGCGATGCGTTCGCACAGGCTCTCGGCTTCTTCCATGAAGTGCGTGGTCAGGAAAATCGTCATGCCGTCGCGGTTCAGCTTGCGCAGATGGTTCCAGATGAGTTGGCGCGCGTGCGGGTCCAATCCCGTTGTCGGCTCATCGAGAAACAGCACTTCGGGATTGTGAATCAATGATAGCGCCAGGTCGAAGCGCCGTCGCATGCCACCCGAATACGTGGACGTGTAGCGATTGGCGACTTTTTCCAGTTCGACCAGCTTCAACAGTTCTTGGCTGCGTGCGGCGATTTCTTTTGGCGGCAAGTGATACAGGCGCCCGTGCAGTTGCAGCATTTCTTCGGCGGTCGCTGTTTCGTCCAGCCCGACTTCCTGCATGGCGAAACCGACGCGCTTGTAAACTTCGTTGGGATGCTGGCTGTTGTCGAAGCCCGCGATTTTGATGCTGCCGCTCGTCTTCTTGACGAGGTTGACGAGCATGTTCATCGCCGTCGATTTGCCGGCGCCGTTTGGCCCTAGAAAACCGAAGAACTCGCCTTTGGCAACCTGAAACGAAATGCCATCCACAGCGACGGTGCCGCCCGCATATTCCTTGCGCAGATTCTCAACTTCGATGATAGGATTGCTCATTTTGCGATATTCTTGTTTATCCGTGCAGCACACAGGTTATAGCACACTTGCGAGTGCTCGATGAGGCACAGTTGTGCCACAACGACGCACCATACTGTAAGCACTGCAAAGGAGAATTATATGTCGGGAGTTCCGTTGTGGACGTGGCTTATCGGCGCCTTGTTTGTTGCGGCGCTGCTCCATGGTTTGTGGCAGTTAGGGCAACGTAAAACCGCTTTTCGCCAGATTGCACAGGAACTGGGCGGTTCGTGTATTGAGAACACACTGACAGCGCAAGTCGTTGTTCCAACAGCGGTGGGAAAACTTACGCTCGACACATTTACCTCCTGGTCACGAGGCGATACGCCCAAAAGTACAACTTATACGCGGCTGCGCTTGCCGTTGGTCGCGCTTCAGCCGTTCGAATTTACTCTGATGAGCCGCACTCCGGGCACTCAACTTCTGATGCAGATGGTGCAGTCGCCTTTAGGTCAACTTGCTACGGTCGGCAGCACAAAAGCACAGGAGAGCCTGCACGTTTTGCGGCTGAATGAGATTGCGCTGGGGGATAGCGCCTTTGACCGGTCGTTCATTCTCAAGAGTCCTCAGGAGATGCAGGCAAAACAGTTGTTTGCACAAGTTAAGGAGCATCTTCCCAAGCCGTATGAATTTGTGCTCATTCTACAACCATACAGCGCCGCCGCTTCATCGCACAGGACACAAACGATGGTGTTGCACTATCAGGAAAAAGGCGTTGCGACGGATGTTGCTCATCTTCGCAACGTCTGCGACTTGTTGCAACACCTCGCACAGGAACTCCAACGCCGCGGCATCGCGTCCAACGAGAAAGCGCAAGTCGCCTCTCCTCTGGCTTTGTAACGAATATGCAATATACTGCGCTTTAGGTTTCGCATCCTACAGGGTGCGCAGAAAAGGGGGCCAGAGAGTATGGGCGATAAATCTCCGAAGGCGACAAAGAAGAACGCGGCACAGAAGCAGACCAAAGACGACAGCGTGCAGAAAAAGAAGAACGACGCCACATCGGCCAAGCAAGTGGCCGGCAAAGACAAGAAGTGACATCCGGCAATGGAGAGGGCGAATCGAGTACTCGATTCGCCCTCTTTGCGTTTGTGCTTCAATTCCCCATCATTTCACATGACATAGCACTTTTCAGCACGCTGCCGCATCTTCCTTTATAAATCTCAATTATAAATCTCAATCGGAGTGACTGCTCTTGAACGATGCCGACATTGTGAGGCGAGTGCACGAAGGTGATAGCGAAGCCTATTCTCAGTTGCTGCAACGCTACGGCAACGTGATATATGCGCTGGCTTACAGCCACCTGCACAACTTTGAAGATGCACGCGATGTGGCGCAGGAAGCCTTCATTGCCGCCTATCTGCGACTCGGCCAACTCCGTGAACCCGCAAAGTTCGGTGCCTGGCTGCGCCAGATCACGGTGAATCAATGCCACATGTGGCAGCGACAAAAGCGCGACCATGAACCGCTCGATGTTACGCTTGGCAAAGCACATGAAGCCGAGCAAGTAGAAACGCGCGTGCTGGTTCATCAAGCATTACTGTGCCTGTCTGCGAGTACTCGACTGACCCTCACGCTCTTCTACATGCACTCCTACTCGATGCAGGAAATTGCCGAGTTCCTGGAAGTGCCGGTCAGCACCGTCAAGAGCCGTCTGCGCAACGCCCGTGACCGATTGAAAAAGGAGCTGGGAGAAATGGAAACGGTTAAGAACACGCTGCAAGACGCAACGCTGCCGCCGACCTTCGCCGCACAAGTAATGGAGGTTTTGGATGGCGGCACCGTGTGGTCGCTGTCCTTTGCGCCCGATAGCCAGACGCTGGCCAGTGCCAGTAGCAACAAAACGGTGAAGCTGTGGGACGCACGCACCGGGCAATTACTGCGCACTCTGCATGGTCACGAGAAGTCGGTTGACCAAGTGGTGTACTCGCCCGATGGAAGCACCCTTGCCAGTGCGAGTCGCGATCACAGTATTAAGTTGTGGGATGCGCAAAGTGGCGAATTGAAGCACACGCTGTCTCCCGGCGAGCGACCAATCTCGATTGCCTTCTCGCCCGATGGAAAACTGCTCGCGAATGCGAGCTCGATGCGCAAGCAAGTGAATGGGCAAACCGACATCGTCGGTAGTCGAGTACTGTTATGGAATGTTGAGTCCGGTGACGTTGTGCGCGAGTTGGAACGGCTGCTGCTTCCTGAACTGCATCCTGAACCGACCACCCGCGGCGGGCGATTTTATTCGGCGGTGTTTTCTCCCGATGGCGCAACCGTCGCGACCGGAGCCGCGTTGTGGGAAGGTTCACAAGTCGTCGGTGGTGAAGTGAAGCTGTGGGATGTTCTCACTGGCGAGTTGCGGCTCACACTTGCGGTACCGCATTACGGCGTGCAGCCGGTCGAGTTTTCGCCCGATGGGCGCCTGCTGGCAGCAGGATGCACGAAAGCCGGTTCTGGTGATGGAGCCGACACAATTGAGGCTGAGATGCGTGTTTGGAATGCGGCAAGCGGTGCATTAGTGCGCACCTTGACCGAGGAACCAGGCTGGTATTTGAAAGCGCTTCAATTCTCGCCCGATTCGAAAACTCTGGCGGTTTGCCGCATGCAAGCGGAGCACGGCAATGCTACGAACTGCGATGTGCGATTGTGGGATCTGCGAAGTGGTGCACCGTTGCAAACGCTGTCCGGTGGTCGCAAAGACGCGAGTGTTATCACCTTTTCGCCGGACGGCAAAATGCTGGCGAGCGGCGGCGCTCGCAATGATGTTAAGTTGTGGCGCGTGCAAGGATTGTAAATAGGCGCACTGCAGCAAGCACACTTTTCGGAGCAGAAAAGCGTTCGCTCAAAACGAACGAGTCGCAGCAACCTTCTGCTGCGACTCGGTTTTCGTTGAGTTGATTCTACACTGATGTCGGGTCAGTTAGTTCAGGCGCACTGACATTGTTTGGTCGGGTTGGAGTGTGACACTGAGGTTTCCATCTTGAAGCGGTACGGATTGGTTGGTGACCATGTCTTGCAGAGCGGCTTTTTTTGTCAGCGGTTTCTGCAGGGTGATTGTCGCAAGCTGTGTCGTGTCGCTGTTGTTGCGCAGGGTCAGGTAAACCGTTCGTCCAACGGGGCCAAACCTCTCGACCCACACTTGCGAGTTGTTCGAAGTCGCGAGTGTGATCGGCTGCCAACCGGCCTCGGCAACCGGCTTGATGATGGGCATGTATTTCTTGAAGAGTGCTCGGTCGCGGTTATACCAGGTCGGGTTGAGCCAGTAGGGATTGGTCGAGGCATCCAGGCTGAAAAAGCCCGGGAACATACCGTAGAAGAGCGAACGTTGCATATACTTCTCGACGTAAACCGGTGTGAACTTCTCGAAGTCGCTGTTTTGTAAAAACAGATAGGGCTTGCCACCGCTCATGGTGCGACGCAGATTCATCAACGCGTCATCGTCGGGTGTCCACTGTCCATCGCGCAACCAGTTGACTTCGGTGCCCATCACGTCTAGCCAGGGCGTCAGAAAACTGAAACGGTAAGGCACACTGTTGGCAAACATCAGCTTGCCGATTTGGTGGACGCTGCGGCTCTGATCGCGCGCGAACTCATAAACCGCCAGTGCCTTGTGCTGCGCCGGTGCTCTGGTGCTCGTGGCAAAAGTCAGCGGCACTTGGCTGTGTTTGAGCTGGTCTCGATCGAAGTTCAGGTTCGCCGTGACATAGCCTTCGATCGAATCCAGATACTCGCCATCCAGCTTGCCCTTTGGGTTATTGCTGTAAAGCGTGTCGCGCGTCTTCGGCGTCCACAGCATCTTGGCGCTGGTGACTTCGCCCGGCAAGCCGGGGCTGACGTTGAGACTCCACACCGCACCGTTAGCCCATGGCTCATTGCGAAACACCAGCGGATAACGGCCACTTTCATCACGAAAACCGGACGACAAAACGGCGCGAGCCATGCTATGCTGCGCGTGTTGCGCGTCGCCGGCGATGCGCTGCAACAATGTCAGCGCATTTTCATATGTGCGCGGCATATCGGGCGGCATCGACATCCACCACGTCATGGGTTCACTGTAGCGGAACGTGAGAATGCCATGCTTGTCGTCCCAGTCCAGAGTATTGTCGGAGGCACTCGTCGCCACATCGTTACCGGCCTCACGGTAACGAAAGCCGAAGTCCTGCCAACCCTGCACCTGGCTAATGTCCGTGAAGGGCATCCACAAACCCTGTGTGCGGTTCTCGCCGCGCACTGCGAACATCTCCGGGAAGATGCGGTAGAGCTTCTGCACAGCGTCGCGAAAGCCCCACTGCGGGTCGGTGCGATACAACACGAAACGAAACTCGGCGCTGCTTTTTTCAGGTGTCAGGCCGAAGTCGTACACGATGTAGAACTGGCGCGTCGCCGCGTTGAGAGCGATGCGGTTTTGCGCCGCGAAATTCATATCAAGCGCCACAGCCAGGCCGCTGCTTGCGTCGTGAACGTTGGCCAGGGGATACAACGAGTGCCGACCGTTAGCACCGGCATCGAAAGCAACCGTATTCGAGTACTCGGAACCGGTGGCTCCGCCCTCAGTGCCGATGCGACGTGCCAGGCGTATATGTTGTCCCCACTGCCAGTTGCTCGCGTTCACAGGAAGGGCAAAGGCCAGTGAGATGGCGCGGTCCTGTCCTGTCAGATCGGTGATACGCCCGGAAATCGCGAGGTGATCGGCACTGGCCTTGACTGTCGAATCGAGCTTCAACTTGAGTTCTGGAGAGCGCCCCCCGGGAAAAGGGTGGAATCCCGAGCCATTGGCGACATCGCGCGCCATGAACCCGCTGGGAACAGTGCGCTGACTCAGTTCGCGCCTGCCAATGCGCAGAGAAGAAACGCGCCCGCTGCCGGGCACAACACCCAATGAGAGACCATCCTGAGTCGTATAAACGGTTGCTTTTTCAGGTGCCGTTGTGCCAGCGACAACGCGCACCGGCACACCATCAAAGAGAACTACCCCGGACTTGACGCTCATCACTGCGAGTTCGATGTCACTGAACCACGCCTTTCCCGTGTGTCCGCGAAACAGCGCGTAAACGGCCACCGATTTAATGGGCTTCTCCGGCGAGATGATGTGTTCCACACGCTGCCAACCATGTGTGCCGGTGTTGAAAGCGGCACTTTCACCCCATAAATGAGTGCCGTCCATAAAGGTAACATCGGCATAGAGTGAATAGTTGCTATCGGCTGAACCACTGACTTCTTCCGCGCGGCTCCATCCTGTGAGGAACAGAGGCTCCGGTGTTTTCTGATCGAGTACGACTTCCTGCACAATGCCGCGTTCAGGATCGCTTGCCGTGCGCGCAACAGCCACTGCCGTTCGTTTCTCGCGACCGGCACTTGCTTCAAGACCAAAACCGCCGCCCCAGGCGCGCCAACCAATCGGGGCACCATCCTCACTCTGAGTCCATTGCGGGTTTTTCAAGAGATTAGGAAAGTCTGCGTTCGTGATTTGTAGTGCGGCTCCATGCGGATTGATGACCGCCTTGTAAGGTTTCGCTATGGGTAGCTTGATGGGCGTGACTTGCACCGGGCCGGACAGTTGCTCCTGAGCCACTACAGAGCAAGCGAAGGTAACCGCGGCAGTAAGCAAAACGGCGAGGTGCAAAGGTTGGGTAGACATAGAGATTCGCTTTCGACAGGCGTCACAGATTGCGTCAGGTGGAATGCTGTGATTCTATGCCGTAATGTGACCTCCGTCAAATTGGTTCGGCATTATGCGCCCATTTATCGGCTGCCGTTTGTTCCGTAATGCTTCATTTTTCCATCTGGTGTTGTGCAGCTCTTCATGCTATGGTGAAGAAGTATGAACACCATCTTCTATAACGCGCATCACTCGCCCATCGGGGCGTTTGCCTCGTTCACGCTAGGCTTTCCGGGAGCCAGAGGCGGGCTGGGTTTGGAATTGGGACAACCCGCCGACTCCAACGTTTACATCGGTGTCGAAACCCGCTCCGGCGGTCGCTATGAGGCTTTGCCGTTTTTCGCCGGAGCAGAGAAAGGACAAGCCAGCACAGCGGGAGATGAAGAGCGCAAGCGGTACGATGTCGAGGGCCAGAGCGAAGACGAACAGCCTCAGGCGCAGGTGACGCCGTTTCGCTTTGATAGCATCACACGCGATTTGCGTCTGGGTAGCGATACATGGCAGGCGGGCGATCTCACATTTCGCGTCTTTTCGCCGATGCGCAGCGTGCCCGACCCCAATGCAACAAACGACGATGAACTCCAAGCTGCCATTGTGCCCGCCGTGCTGGCCGAAATCACGATTGACAACAAGCAGGGTGACAAGTCGCGCCGCGCTTTTTTCGGCTACACCGGCACCGATCCCTATTCCTCGATGCGCCGCTTAGATGACACTTCTGAAGGGCATTTTAGCGGCGTAGGGCAGGGGCGCAACACGGCCATTGTGTCGCGCGATGATGGTGTGCAGTCGGGTCAGGGCTTTTCCATCGAGCAGATTCTGGGCGAAAGCATTCCCGATAATTGGACTTTTGGCCTGGGTAGTTGCGCCGCGCTGTTGATGGATGTTCCCGCCGGAGAGAGCCGCACTTTTCGTTTTGCGATTTGCTTCCATCGCGGCGGCATTGTCACGGCAGGCATGGACACAAAGTATTTTTACACGCGCTATTTTGATACGGTGGAAAGTGTCGCCGCTTACGCTCTGGAAAACTTGGATGAACTGCAAGCCGCATCTCTCAAAGCCGATGCCATGCTTGAAGTCGCGACGCATCTTTCGCCTGAGCAGAAGTGGATGATGGCGCACGCGATTCGCGCTTACTACGGCAGCACGCAGTTTCTAGAGCATGAAGGTCGTCCGTTGTGGGTGGTGAACGAAGGCGAGTATCGCATGATGAACACCTTCGACCTCACAGTTGACCAGCTTTTCTTCGAAATGAAGCTGCATCCGTGGACAGTGCGCAATGAACTCGACCTTTTTGTGTCGCGCTACTCCTACCGCGACACGGTGCGCTTCCCCGGCGACGCCACCGAATACGAGGGCGGCCTTTCGTTCACGCACGACATGGGCGTGGCGAATACGTTTTCGCGGCCCGAGTACTCGTCGTATGAGAAATATGGTTTGCCCGGCTGCTTTTCGCACATGACGCACGAGCAACTCGTGAACTGGTTGTGCTGCGCCACGGTTTACGTGCACGGCAGCGGCGATACCGCATGGCTGGACAGCAACTGGAACATCTTCGAGCAGTGCTTCGACAGCTTGCTGAACCGTGACCATCCCGATGCGGCGCAGCGCAACGGCGTGATGGGTCTCGACTCTGCGCGCACGCGGCCCGAACTGGGTGGCGCCGAAATCACCACTTACGATAGCCTTGATGTCTCGCTCGGACAGGCGCGGAACAATATCTATATGGCGGTCAAAACCTGGGCCTGTTACGTTGCGTTGGAAAAGCTGTTCGCCACGCGTGGGCTGGACGATAAGTCGCAGGAAGCAGCGCAACAGGCCGTTCGTTGCACGCAAACGTTGATGGCGCACGTCACACCGGATGGCTACATTCCGGCTGTCATCGGTGAAGGCAACGATTCGAAAATCATTCCGGCCATCGAAGGTTTGATATTTCCTCTTTTCAACGGCTGCGAGGAAGTGCTGCAACGCAACGGTCGCTTTGGCGAGTTCATCCAAATACTCGAAACGCATTTGCAGGCAGTGCTCAAGCCTGGTATTTGTCTCTTTCCCGATGGCGGCTGGAAACTCTCGTCCACCAGCGATAACTCATGGCTCAGCAAGATTTACTTGTGCCAGTTCGTGGCGCGCAAAGTGTTCGGTTTGCCGTGGGACGCAAGTGCTGCTGCTTCCGACCGTGCGCATGTTGCGTGGCTGTGCGATGAGCGCAACGCTTATTGGAGTTGGAGCGACCAGATCGTGGCCGGTGTTGCAGAAGGCAGCAAATACTACCCGCGCGGCGTTACCAGCATCTTGTGGCTGGATGAAAAAGGGTGAGCTTCGGCAAGCAGCACGGCACAGCGTCAAATGAATATTTCTTTCTCGCAGTCTACGACGCAGGTTGAGGCTTACGACTTTTTGGAAGTGACGGTGCAAGTCGCGGCGCCAGGTATCGAGAACCCATTCACCCAAGCCGAGTTGAAAGGCACGTTCTCACAAGTTGGCGGAGCGCCGCTTGAAGTCGAGGGCTTCTGTGATGCACCTGATGGCAGCATCTACCGCATTCGTTTGATGCCAACGGGCCAAGGCGAGTACTCGTATCGTGTTACTCTGCGCCTTAATGACGACAAGCACACGCACGAGGGCACCTTTCGCGCCTTTGCGAGTACTCGCAAAGGCTTGCTGCGCGTGGACGAAGCGCATCTGTGGCACTTTGTGTGGCAGGGCACGGGCGAGCACTACTTCTGGAACGGCACCACGACATATTTCTTGATGGGATGGGACGATGAAACCATTCGCCAGAGCATCGACCGATTGCACGCTCTGGGCGTTAACCGTTTGCGAGTGGCCGTGGCGGGGCGCGTGCATAGCGGGCAGCAGTGGGGCGAGCCGGTTTATGCGACCGATAGGTTTCACTTCACTCTTAATCCGTGGGTAGCGCAGCGCCCCGACGATGTGGAAAAACCCGGTTTCGATGTGACACGCTTCAACGTCGAGTACTGGCAGAAATATGAGCGCCTGCTGGCCTATGCGCGCGAGCGTGACGTAATTATCTCCGTCATCTTTTACGTGGACGGCGCGGCTTACGGCACCGACCCCTTCAAAGAGCAGATGGGCGGCGAGGACGAGCAACGCTATTATCGTTATGCAGCGGCGCGGTTCTCGGCGTACTCAAACGTGTTGTGGGATGTCACCAACGAATACCATCTGTTTCGCAACGAAGAGTGGACGGAGAAGATGGGCGCGTTCTTGCGCTCCTGCGATCCTTACGATCATTTGATGTCGGTGCATGGACACGGCGAGTTTCCGTTTCGCACTTCGCCATGGGTCGATTTCGCCATGTATCAGGCGTGGGACGAAGGCGGCGGCCACGGCTTCATGCTGCACAATCGCAAGCTGCAAACGGAAGCGGGCAAGCCGATGCCGCAAGTCAATGAAGAATACGGCTACGAAGATCATTATCCGGAGTGGGGCGGCGGCAAGCAGGCGCCGGCCCGTTCAGCGGAAAACCGGCGTCGGTTGGCGTGGGAAATCTCCATGGCCGGTTGCTATCAAACCACGGGTGAACGCACTGACAATGGACTTGGCGGCTGGATCAACGGTCGCGGAGACGAATCGATGATAATGCTGCACGGCTACAAGCAGATGGTCGATTTCTTCTCACGCCTGCCGTGGTGGGAGTTAGAACCGCACGATGAACTCGCCACAAATGGCGCGCAGTGTCTTGCCAGAGAAGGCGAGCGTTACGTGGCGTATTTGCCATCCGGTGGCAGCACGACTTTGCAACTACAAGATGGTGCTTACGCGGCGCGATGGTTCAATCCGCGCAATGGTGAGTACTCAGATTTGCCCACAGTGCAAACAACTTCATGGACTTCGCCCGCCGCGCCCGATAGCGAAGATTGGGTGTTGCTATTGAAAAAAGCGTAGCGATGCGGGCCGCGTTTTCTGCTATCATGTAGTGCCGCATGAAACGAATCGCAGTGGGCGGCACGACTGGTTCCGGTAAAACGACGCTCGGTCTCACGTTGGCACAGCGCATGAATGTGCCGCACATCGAGTTGGACGCGCTGCACTGGGAACCACACTGGACCTCGGCTGCGCCTGAAGTCTTTAAGCAGCGCGTGTGCGATGCCATCGCCGCCGAAAGCTGGACCAGCAGTGGCAACTATTCGATCGTGCGTGACATGGTGTGGCAGCGCGCCGATACGTTCATCTGGCTGGATTATTCGTTTTCCATTGTCGCCAGTCGTTTGCTGCGGCGCACCCTGCGGCGCATCGTTACGCAAGAAGAATTGTGGAGCGGCAACCGCGAAAGCCTGCGCACTATGTTGTCGCGTGATTCCATCTTGCTGTGGTTGCTGCGAACATACTGGCGCCGTCGCCGCGAATACCCTGCGCTGTTGGCACGTCCACAAATGAGTCATCTGCAAGTGATACAATTCCGCTCGCCGCAAGAGACCACGCGCTGGCTGCAAAATACAGGTGCCAGTGGATGCGACAAGCACAGCGAGTACTCGTGACTCGCTGTGCTTGTCGCATGTGACAGTTACGGTGTGGCGGGCCGCAGATTCGCTGTCAGTGTGAGGTTCTTGGTCGGTGCAATTTCGTGTGTGGCCGCGCCGCCATCCGACCATGAATCGAAAACGTAATTTATGCCGTTAATCGTCTGCGGCGAGACGGCGCCGACTTCGCGCACCATTCCTGCGACTGTGTTCTCCGAAATCAAACCGGTTGCCGGCATGCCATCCAGTGAGATTTGTCCGCCGCCCGGATTGGTCTTGATGCGCAGACGCACGAGGCGCGGCTTGACATCCACGTAAGCGGTGTCGGTAGCGCCGTTGGAGTCGCGCACCGTGAGATAAATGCGATACCACACATTCGTCGCGGTCTCGCCGCGCGTGGGAATTGTGAAGGTGCCGCTTCTGGCGCCGCTCGTTTGGGGAATGAACGGGTGCGTGTGCATATCGTGATGAAACACCACGCTCCAGGTGAAGGCGCTTGCGGGCAGGGCACCATCTTCTTTATCCGTGCCGTTGCCTGCGTATTGGATGAGATCGCCCGCCGTATATCTGGCACCTTTGGGACTGGTAATTTTTGCCCTGGGTGCCTTGTTGACAACTACCGTCAGAGTCGCGTCGCTCGAAGTGACGGTGCCGAATGCGTTGGTTACTACAACGCGAAAATGCGCGCCGCTATCGGTGAGAGAAGCCGAGGGCAGGGTGTAAGTCGCTTCCGTAGCGCCGGGAATGTTTACGCCGTTGCGCTGCCACTGAAAAGAAAACGGCATTGTTCCGGTGCCACTAACGGAGAACGTGGCCGCTTGTCCAATCGCAACAGTCTGACTTTGCGGCTGTGATGTAATAACCGGTGCCTCGCCGGTGGGCGTATTGTACTGGATGCGGCCCACAGTGCTATCGCCACGCGCCAGGTAATACAGCGCGCCGTCCGGCCCGACCGTCAAATCAACCGGAGACGGAATGTTCGTGGCAAAGGCCGCAGCCGAACCAGTGGATGGATCGAGTACTCGAATCCAGCCGCTGCAGTAATCGGCGAAGAAGTATTTGCCGTTGTAGCTTGAGGGAAAGGTCGCTGTAGCGCTGTCATACCAATCGCCGCCGGTGATGGCACAGCCGGTCGTGCTCGACGAGCCGTGTTGGTAAGCAAACACCGGCCCGGTAAAGTTCGTGTTGGTCGTTGGCCCTTCCGTTGTTGGCCAGCCGTAGTTTGTGCCGGCAAGTCCGTCGTTGATCTCTTCCCAGGTGTTTTGTCCCACATCGTTGATGAACATGCGGCCCGTGTTGCGATTGAAGGAAAACGTATATGGATTGCGCAATCCCAACGCCCAGATAGCGCGGTTCTTTCCTGTCGCCTGATTGTAAAACGGGTTGTCGGTGGGAATCGTGCCGTCGGCGTTGAGGCGCAGCATTTTGCCTTTCAGGTTAGCAAGTGTTTGCGCATTGGAGCCGGTGGCGTTGTCACCGACGGCGATATATAGCTTGCCGTCCGGCCCGAAGTGCATCGCGCCGCCGTTATGGTTGGTCGCGCCGCTAAGATCGTCAATGTCGAGCAGGACATCTTCAATCAACGTTCCGTTGTCGCGCCGCGCCACATCGGGGTTGTTCGGGTCGGCCTGCACGCGACTGACGCGGTTGTGCAGCGTTGGTGTAGTCGTCGTGTAGTAGATGTAAATGTAACCGTTGCTCGTGAACTGCGGGTCGAACGCGAAACCCAACAGGCCACGCTCGCCCTGCGCATCAACCGTAACCGTGAGAAACGGCGTATTCAGAAGCTGTCCGTTCTTCACCACGCGCAACGCACCAGTTTGCTGCGCCACGAAAAGGCGTCCGTCGGGCGCGAATTGCATCGCGGTGCCGTTGGGTATGCCAAACACAAATGTCGAATCGGTGAAACCCTGCGGCACGGTGGCCGCGCGCGATAAGGTGGCGGTGCACAGCGTCATCATGGTGATGGCCAGCGCCATCGCGCTTCTTGAGATATAGGCTAAACTGAGTACTCGCAGCGGCGAGATAATGGTTTTTACCGATGTGGTGTTCTGTTTCATAAATTGAGGCCTCATAATGAACATTAGCAGATTGCTTAATATTGCAACAACGGCGTGGTGCTTCAAGCGCCGTTAGCAGCTTGGTTCTCTATCATGGTGGTGCGATATGAATCCTCAAGTAACCTCGCAGAGTTCTCATTCAACAAACTCAGACAACTCCCTATTTATTGCCAGATCAACGGCTTTCCAAACCATGCTCATACTGCACAAGTATGAGATTCCTCTTATGTTGGCTGTGTATTATTGGATGTGGGGCAGAGATGCCCCGTTGCTATATGTTTCGTTATTCGGGTTTCTCTTTGCAGTTCTAGGCTTATGTTGGTGGGCTGCCCAGGCTGAACTCCGTATCGACGATGAGGAGCTTCGGTGCGCGGTTGCTTCCGGCGGCACCTGGAAGCGCTACCTCATGAGGTGGAGCGAAATCGCGAAGGTCGAAATCGACCGCAACGGCAACAGAATCGTGATTTACGCGGACGATCAGAACAAGCGACTGGCTGTGGCCGGGTTGCCGTTCTTTCCAGGAGCGAAAGCACGCTTGTTGGAGGAGTTGGAAAAGCGCCACATTCCACTCGTGACATCGGGTCGCGCCGTGTACATCGAATCCAGGAATACAGAGGTGAAATGAACGCACCTCCTGCACACGTCATGAGCGGCGAACTGCACAGTTGATTGCAACTTGTGTGATTACAGGCGTTTACTATCGAACCGGGCCGTATTGATTCCCGTGTTAAAAACTTCCGGTGTTTCGCGGAACCTGCACAACGCCCGTTCGTATCACATCGCGAACCAGAAGTTGGTTTACAAAGCAACAGACAATCAGGCCCGAAGGGGAGTAGCGCTACATTGAGTACTCGGTTTGAGACTTCAGTGTAGAGGTGAGCATCGTCATTACGCTTCGCAAAACGGAGCCGGTGTTCGCAGCATGAACGCGAGACCTTCACTGCAAATTTGAAACGATTTGTGGTGGGGGTCTTTTTTGTTATTGGCTTGAATTTTTACCGATTCCGAGGAGACACACAGATATGTGGAACACACTGAAAGTCGGAGTTTTGTTGACCGTGATGACCGCGCTGTTTATCGGCGGCGGCACATTGATTGGCGGTCAGCAGGGCGCGATTATCGCTTTTGTGCTGGCGCTGGCAATGAACGTCGGCTCGTATTGGTTCAGCGATAAAATCGTGCTGAAGATGTACGGTGCGCAGCCGGTCACAGAGCGTGAAGCGCCGCAACTCTATGAAATGACAGCACGACTGTCGCAGCGCGCCGGCATCCCGATGCCCAAGCTGTATGTCATCGACGACCCGCAGCCCAACGCCTTTGCCACGGGACGCAGCCCGCAGCACGCTGCTGTCGCGGTGAACCAGGGCTTGCTGCGCTTGCTCGATCAACGCGAAGTGGAAGGCGTGGTGGCACACGAACTGGCGCACATCAAGCACCGCGACACCCTTACCATGACCATTGTGGCGACCTTGGCCGGCGCCATCATGATGTTGGTGCAAATCGCGCAGTTTGCTGCTATCTTTGGTGGCGGCAGCCGCGATGATGAGGAAGGCGGCACGAACATGTTCGCCCTCATCGCGATGATGCTGGTGGCGCCCATCGCCGCAACGCTCATTCAGTTGGCCGTATCGCGTGCTCGCGAATACGAAGCCGATGCCACGGGCGCTCGCATTGCGGGCACACCGGCGGGCCTGATGAACGCGCTCACCAAGCTGGAGCGCGGCGCGGAGATGATTCCATCGCACGCCAACCCGCAAACGGCGCACATGTTCATCGTGAACCCGCTGGCCGGGGCCGGTGGTCTGGTCAACCTGTTCCGCACACACCCGGCGACGCAAGATCGCGTGGCGCGCCTGCGGGCCATGAGCGGCGGCAGCGCCGTCGGCTCCGGTCAGCCGTTTGTGACTTCGACGCACTAACACGACGCACAAACACAATGCACAACCTGCGGCGCATCGAGTACTCATTTCGATGCGCCGCTCGCTTTTACAGGAGAAGAGACCATGAATTGTCCCGTATGTCCGGGCGTGCAACTGGTGATGACCGACCGTCAGGGAATTGAAATTGACTATTGCCCGCAGTGTCGCGGCGTGTGGCTCGACCGTGGCGAGTTGGACAAAATCATCGACCGCTCCCTTGGCGCACCCGAAACTCCAGCCGCACAGTGGGCCGATCAGCGCGAAGTTCCGCGCGCACCGGAACCGCCTCGTGCGCCGGAACCGCGCGGCTATGCTCCCGCGCCGCCAACAGGTTATACGCAAGGCGGCTACCAGCAAGGTGGTTATCAACAGGGTGGTTATGCGCCGCGCCACGAGTACGATGATGACGACCAGTATCGTGGCGATTACCGCAAGCGCAAAAAACGCGGTGGCCTGCTGGGCGATTTGTTCGACTTTAGCTAAATCACTGGCTGATTCCGCTGCGTTCCGCTGCGTTCCGCTGCGTTCCGCTGCGTTCCGCTGCGTTCCGCTGCGTTCCGCTGCGTTCCGCTGCGTTCCGCTGCGTTCCGCTGCGTTCCGCTGCGTCAGGCGTCATCGAGTACTCGATTCCCTGACTTTTTTCTTTTTACACGCAGAGATGCCATGGATGACAGAAAGTATTCCTTTGTCGCTGTGGAACACGTCGAGCGGGGCGTGCTTCACGGCCACACGACGATCTGGGGAAGCAACCGGCGCTAGAACGCAAAGATTGCAAATCACAAGCGGCATCCAAGCAGAACGCGAGAAAACTTCGTAAAATGCTCCTTACGAAGTTTGTGTGAATTCACGAAAAGGCAACTAGCACAATGGAAATGCTGTTCAGCATCATGTCGGGTGTGTTTGTGGGATGGCTGGCGGGCCGCGCCATGGGCTACGATGAGTACGGTCGCATCGTCACGATTTGCTTCGCCGGCGCCGGTGCCATTGCCGTGGCTCTGGTATGGACGATTGTCGCTGACCGCATCGTGGGCACCAGCGCCAGCATCGAGTGGATTATCGCCGGGATTGTCGGCGGCGTGGCCGGTCTCATAGTGCACCGCGCGATTTCTTTTGTGATAAATGTTCTCGCTCCGCGCGACCAGCATCACACCGACGCACAGCATGGCACGGTGCATCCCACTGAAATCTCGCGTCACTAATTCGCTGCCACCACCGCATCCTTCGCATCCTTCACGGCCACCGAGTACCCGATACTTGGTGGCCGTTGCATTTTGCGATGGCCTCGCGAGCCCGAGAAATAGAACACGTAATGAGTAAGAAGCGACATTTGCAATTCACCAACCGCAAGCGGGAGCGCGGGCTTGATTGAGTTCATCGCGCGGGCCTGCTTGATCCGATACAGCCCGCGCTCCCGCTTGCGGCTGGTAGCGTTCCATCCTTTAGGCGCTATAGCAGATCACACGAAGAAGGCGAGTACTCCTTGGAGTACTCGCCTTCTTCGTGTTGCGACAACTTTTAATAGCCGCTGTAACCGTTGCTCCGATTTTGAGCGGTGGGCTTGTCGTGATCGTGATCGGCATTGGGGTCGGTCGGCATCGTGCCCATCATGCCTGAATCCACATCGCCCATTGAAGCGGCGGCATAGTCGCTGCCGCGACGACGCTCCGCCGGGTCGAGCAGGGCGGCGCATGGTGTGCCGAATCGCGGCAGGGCAAACGGCAGATGCGAATCGCCGCGCGCCAGAATGTGCGAGCCGTTCGTCATACCCGTAACCGGGTCGATGCAATGCGCCGCGTGTACATCATTAGAAGGCGCGTCACCGCCCCATTGCGTGAACGAGCGTGCGTTGCAATAGTGGCTCACAAACGAGCGACGGTAACGGTCGGTGCTGTAGTTCTTTTTGCTGCGGTGCAAAACGTGCGAGTGAAAAAATACCACGTCGCCCGCTTTAGCCTCCACCAGTACCTGCGGATATTTATCGGCGATTTTGGCCAGATCGTTTTCGTCGTCGTTCGGGTTGCTGACGCCGCCCACGGAAGTGATGTCGCCCAACTGGCGGTCGCCATAGCCGTAGCCATCGTGCGGCGGATAGACCGGCTCGTGATGGCTGCCTACGGCCATCCACATCGCGCCATTGAGTTCATCGCAATCATCAATCGCAATCCAGGCGCCAAGCAGTGAATCGGGTGTGGTCGGAATGTAATACGAATCCTGGTGCCAGCCCTGTCCCGGCTTGCCCGGCGGTTTTAAGAAGAGCATGGTTTGCAGCGCCAGAACATCCGGACCGATCAGCGCTTCCAGCACATCGAGTACTCGGGGATGCAGCAGGTAACGCTCGTGCAGTTCCAGTTTGCGGTGCAGCATGTGAATGCGCAGAAAGAATTGCGCTTTTTCTTCAGGGGATAAGTGAGCGGGCGGCGCTTCCAATTCCTGCATCGTGACACCGCCATCTTTGGCCGTGTCGCGCTCCTTCATGCTGCGGTTTTGCTCCGGCAGACGGCCTTGCATCAGGTCGTCGGTGTGACGGCGCAGTTCTTCAATCTCCTGCGGAGGCACAAGCTGCGGCACCACGAGAAAACCCTGATCTCGATATTTGATGTATTCAGCGACTGAAACGCGGTAGCGGTCGGGCCGCTCGATAAGGCTGTCTAAAGAAACTGTTCTGGTTTCAACACTGGTTGACATAAGAAGCTCCTGATTCGCTTGCCCACATTTACTCGTGCGACGGAACAGAGGCGACTTCAAGGCCGCGCAGTTCGATACCTGGTGTGCCGTCACGATCCGTCCACACGCCACAGGGCGCGCCCTGCGCTGCGTCTTCCAGTTGGAGCGCCGTGCCGTCCATCTTCAAAACAGGCTGATCGAATTTGGTGACTTGCTCGGCGCGGCCATCAATGTAATGCCCGATCAGCGAACGACGAAAACGATCTATGCTGGTGTTGGGGTTGCTGCCATGCACCAGCGAACCATTGAAAAACATCACATCGCCCGGTTCCATCTCGACCGGAACCGTGTCATACATTTTGGGTAAAGGCACGGTTACATTGGTGAAACTCGCGGTAGAATCGGCTTCGACCGAACACAGAATCGGCCAGGTATGGCTGCCCGGAACAACGCGCATGCAGCCGTTTTGGTCGTCGCAGCGGTCGAGCGCGAGCCACGCCGCCATGCAGGTGCCGGGCTTAGCACGCAGGTAGAAATTATCCTGATGCACAGCCTGTCCGCGTGCGCCCGGCGGCTTGAAATAGATCATGCTTTGCACTGCATACGGCTCGTGACCAAGAAACTCCGTGAGGTGCTCGGCCAGGCGCGCGTCGAGCAGCCAGCGCAGTGTGGCTTCGTCCCAGCGATGCATGTGAATCATGCGCGGATACTTTTGTAGCGGGTCGTTAGGGCGCGCCACATCGGCCACCATGTCGCCGGGGTAACTGCCTGCCGCGCGCAAATCCATGAAGTGCTCGCGCAGTTGCGTCACTTCTTCAGGCGAAAACAGCCCGCGCGCCACAGCATAGCCGTGTTCGTCGTAAAATGCCTTGGTTTGGGGTGCAATCATGCCGGCTCAAAGACTCCTCTGCGAATACAGCTTCATTATTCACCTTAGCGGGCGAACTTGCCATACCTGCAATTGCCGAATACATGCCTGAAATTGATTTGCCGGATTGATGCGAGAGCTGGCGTCGAGTACTCGTTTGTCTGCCATGTGCTCAACTGAGCCGTGCCACGGCACAGACAAATTCCTCGCGCTGCTCGTAACGGCGTCGCAGTGGAGAATTATGCCAGTGCTCCTCTATGTTACGATGAAGACATGCAAAGCAGTGATCCGCACGTGAGACGCCTCGACCGCGACGATGAATGGGTGCATTGTCCAAAGTGCAGCGGTTGGATGTTGTCGCTGCGCGACTACGAAGTGCAAAAGAGCAGCGAGTCGCCTTCATCAGATGACATCGGTGGTTTTATCCTGCACGGGGCGTGGATTTACCTCATCAACTTTCTCGATGATTTGTTTCGTTACGAGGGCCGCAAACACCGCCTGGCGCAGTTGAAGCGGGCCACACTACCGATGTATCCACAGAGCCTGGTGTGCATTAAGTGTCTGCATGTGACCAGGCGCCTAATCAATCCCTAGCGAGTACTCGCCACGTATCATTGCGTTCAAAGTCGCACATGTTGCAGCAGGCGCGAAAGTGGCGGAGTGGCGCCGTTGCGCACGGCATGGCGCGCAGCGCGCGGCGACTGGCCGTAGGTTTCTTTGAAGCGGCGCGAAAAGTGGAAAGCGCTGGCAAAGCCGCACAGGGTGGCGATTTCACTTACCGAATAGTTGCTGCGCGCCAGCAGCGTCACGGCGCGGTCGAGGCGGGCCAGGCGCACCGTTTCGAGCGGCGAATGTCCAGTCGCACTTTTCATGACGCGACACAGGTGCTCCGGCGAGACACAGGCGGCGCGCGCAATTTCCGGCAACGGCAGCGGGACTTCCGGTTTTTCTTCCATGTGCTGCGCGATAAAGCGCAAGGCACGCTGCACCGCTTCGGGAAGTGCGTCCGGCACGGCGTCGCGCGTTGTGGTTTCGCCGCTCCAGAAGGTCATCAGCAAATGCATAATGGCGATGTTGCGATGCAGCGCGTTGCCATGCCCGCTCCAGGTGAGAATGTGGCGAAACAAGACCGGCATGATGTCGTCCGCACCGGGAAGCCGCACCAGTGGCCAGTCGTCTGATGGCGGCCAGCCCTGCGGCCACGGCTCGACATCGAAATGAAAAAAGCCGTGACGCGTGCGGCGTCGCGTGTCCCACTTGAATAAATCGGTCGCGCCGGGGCGACACAGCACAATCGAGTTTTCGGGCGCGCCCACGGTTTGCGTGCCCCACGAGTACTCGGCATCGCCTTCAATCAGCCACACGAATTCCCAGTCGGTCATGCGGCGCGGGCCAAAGGTCGCACCCGCCGGATAAGTGGCGATGCCCCAGCCTTTGGTTTGCAGCGCAGCGGGAATCTCCGGTGCGTTCGCAGATGGCTCCGGCGCGTTCACAATGAGTACTCGCTTCTAATATTTCCAGCCGTTGTGCTGCGCATACACCAGAATGCCGAGCAGCGTTTCGGCAGTGGGCAAACCGCGCGGCAACGATGAGCGCCAACAGCCGGCGACGCTGCCGTCGGCGTTGATGAGGTAAGCCGAAGGTGCAATGTAATTCTTGTAATCGTCGCGTTTCATGTCGTTGTGGTTCACGCCATAGATTCCATACTTCTGGCCCACTGCGCCATCGTCATCCACCAGAATGCGCTGTCGCAAACGCAAGGCTTCGGCGATGGTGCGGTGCTCCTTGCGTCCGCCGTTCATCAGGAAAACCATCTTGCCCTGATGGTCGCTGAGTTTCCACGCTTTGTCGAAAACATCCGTCAGTTCGAAGTCGGGAGCCGCATCACCATTGTTGAGAGGAAACATTGTTTGCCTTATGTATTTTCGCTGCTGCGAGTTTAACAGCCGTTGATGCGTTGCCTGTCGCGCTGCACCTTTGCTTTGCTCAACTTATCTTCCATTTTTCGTCATTGCTGTTGCGCCTCCACCCAGCCCCGGCAGCAGGCGAGGTCGCTGTCCAACAAGGAACCACAGCCAGGCAAGGAGCAACAAGGGCACACATAACACCAGAATTCTCCATTCGGAAGTTAAAGTCATAGCGGATACGCCCCATGCTCTTCGTTTGATAGATGCAAGGTATTATAAAGCATCAATCGCACTTTGCTCACGAGATGGCGCTACTCAATAGATGGCGCTGTTCAACGTGCTGGTTTATGGGCATCGAGAAACCCTTGTGTCCGGCGCATCAACTCAGTTGTGAACCGGCACCGGCAGTTTTATAAACTGCGACTCCATGCACACGGAAGTTGACGCTGATTTACATCCGGCTCCGTGCGATGTCGCGCTCAAGGAATGGGGCGTGACGTGTCGCGCGTTGGCTGAAGGCCGCCAGATCGTGCTGCTGCGCAAAGGCGGTTTGCTTGATGAGGACGGCGTTTTTCATCTCGAGTACTCGCGTTTCTACTTGCAGCCGACTGCCCTGCACCAGGATGAATCGTTGGTGAAGCCCGCGCACCGCGACCTCTTCGCCGCTGCCCGGCAAGAGCGCGCCACGGGCGAGAACCGCGAATTTATCACCTTGCGCCTGCTCGCCGAAGCAACCCAGGTGTTCGCTCTAGGCGAAGATGAAACTGACCGGCTGTGTGAGGCGCCGCACATCTGGAGCAACGCTTATCTCGACACGCGCTTCAACTACAAGCCCGAGCATCCGCTGCTGTGTGTCTTGCTGCGCGTCTATCAGATGCCGCAAGCCGTTCAACTGCCGATGCAGGCGCAATGGGCCGGCTGTCGCTCGTGGATCGAACTGCCGCAGCCTTTGGCGCTGGAGGGCGCCCGTCCAGTACTCGCCGAGGCCGAGTGGCAGCGCCAGCGTCGTGCGTGGCAGCAAATTTTGCAGCCTGCCCGCTGAAGCAAGCCCAATAACAATCGAGTACACTCGTGCGCAGCAATTCTTACGGAAATGAGGGTGTTATATGGCAGACGAACGCGACGAAACCGAGGGCGAAGACAAACCTCGCATCCACATTGTTGACCGCCGTATGCTGAACGAAGATGAGCGTTCCGGCAAGAGCGGTTCCAGTCAGGGCAACGTCATTCTGGGTGGCTCTTCTCAGGCTGAATCCGGCCCACCGCCGCGTCTGGAGATTATTGGTGGCGGCAACCGCGCGCAACAGCCGGAGCCCAATGAGATGCCCGATGCACCGTCTTTAGACGAGGAACCGAGCGATGAACCGGCCCTCGACCCCGAGCAGCCAATGCCGATGGGCGACCCTGGCGAAGACGACCTGCCGCCGATGACCGCAGAAGAAATGGAGCAGGCGCGTCAGGAAATGGAAGCGATGGAAGCCGAGCAGTTCGCCGCCATCGAGCAGCGCATGGGCCGTCCGCTGACCGAACAGGAAAAAGAATCGGTGCGCGGCGAAATGGCGCGCCAGGCCGAAGCCGTAACACGCCTTGAAATCGAGCCTGTGCTGCAACAGTTGATGGCAGAACTGAGCGCGCGCGCCGCCGTTCACATGGGTTTGATGCCCAATCCCTATACGCGCCTCATCGCCAAAAACGATGCGCAGGCGCGACTGGCGATTGATGCCTTCGGTGCAATGTTTGAGGTCATTAAACCGCACCTCGATCAGGCCAGCCAGCGCGAATATGCCCGCGTGCTGAACGATCTGCGCGTCAACTTCGTGTCGATCACCGGCGGCCCTGCCGGTGGTGGCCCCAGCCGCATCATCCATTAAGGACACGAGAGGCCGGGCCACTTATCGAGTACTCGGCCTCTCGTGTTCTGCTCCCTGCGGACATGCCTCTCATTCTCGTTGAGGAAACGCCCGAAAACTTCTGGCCGCTTACCCTCACGCGCGCCACCTTCGAATTGCGCTACGGCGCGATGTCGCCGCTGGAGCGCGCCCTGCAACACACTTCCGATGTCGTGCTGCGCTGCCGCCCCGAACTGGCGCCTTACCTGCGTGCCAGCACCGGCCTGCGCGTGAACGAAGACATTCCCGATGATTTGCGCGCCGAACCCTTTCCCGGTCTGCCGGCCCTCGCCCCGTGGGACATTCTGGCGCAAAACGACAAGCATATCGCTGCCGACTTTGAAGCATGGCAGCGCCACCACGACAACCACCGCGATGCCGCTCTAATGCCCGGTGCGCACATTGTGGGCAACCCGCAGCATGTGCATATCGGCGAAGGCTCGTGTGTGCAGCCGAGTTGTGTACTTGATGCCACGGCAGGCCCGATCATCATTGCAACGGGCGTTGTGGTCAAGTGGTCGCAGGTTCAGGGGCCGGTGTTTATCGGCCCCAACACAGTTCTCGATGGCGCGCGGGTTCGTCCCGGCACTTCATTAGGACCGCACTGCAAAGTCGGTGGCGAAATCGGCGTCACCATTTTTCAAAGCCGGGTCAACAAAGCGCATGATGGCTTTGTCGGTCACACCTGGGCCGGGCGCTGGGTGAACTTCGGCGCGGGTTCGACCACGAGCAATTTGAAAAATACTTACGGCACAATTCGCTATCAACGCGATGCGCACACCACGGTCGAAACCGGGCGGCAGTTCCTCGGTTCCGTTATCGGCGATCATACCAAAATCGGCATCGGGCAGTTGCTCACCACCGGATCAAATGTCGGTGTCGGTTGCAACGTGTTCGGCGGCAGCGTGACTCCCAAATATATTCCCTCATTCATGTGGGGCGGCGCCGATGGCTGGCAGGAGCAGCGTCTTGATGGGTTTCTTAAAGCTGTGGGCGCCACGTTACAGCGCCGCAATACTGCATTGCGCCCGGAGTCGGAGGCTGTGCTGCGCGACGTTTTCGAACGCACCACCCCGGAGCGCAACGCTCTGCTCACAAGTACTCGATAACCACTTTTTGAGCACGTTTTGCTGCCGTTGTCTCGATGTGTTTGGCGTCGAGGCGCAGCACCTCGACAGACACTATAGCCCTTAACAACTTGAAGCTACACATGATTGCCCCGCAACCCCAAGCGTGAGCGCGGGGCTAAACTCCGTGGTGCCTTAGCCCCACGCTCACGCTTGGGGTTCTGTGTCGCCTGCAAGCTATTAACTGTTATACAACCTCAGCGAAATGTGCTCTCCGTGAAATGCGCTTCAAGGTCGTGCTGCGACAGGCAAAAAGAAGCGTCACTTCGAGTACTCGAAGTGACGCTTCTTTTCTTTGTCTGCTTACAGCGGTGTGACGCTGCTGGCGGTTGTGGTGCCGTTGGCGTAAGTGCCCACGACTCGCACGCGGTCTCCTTCCTGGAGGTTGGTCACATTGAAGAAGCGCACGACATACAGCACACCGTTATCGCCGCGCACCTGCAATGTCTGCTCGACGACATCGGTGAATTCTACGACACCCCGGAAATCGACGCGCTGTCCGGCTCGGCTGGCCGCGCGGTCGGTGACGACAACGATGCGATCCGCGCGCAGGAAGTCTCCATCGAGTACTCCGGGCACACGAACGCGGTCGCCGACGCTAACTGTTGTCGGGAACGGCGTTCCGGTTGAAACAGTGAGCGTTTGACCGGCATCGGTGCGCACGTTGAGCCGCGTCGAAGAAAGAATGGATGTCACGATGCCCACGACACGCGTGCGGGTTCCGGTGGTCGCGGTCAGGCGAACTCGATCCGCCAGGAAAACTTCGCCACTCATGCGACCACGAACTTGAACGCGGTCGCCACGATTCAATCTGGCCGGCTCGTCGGCACGGGTTTGCACCGTCAGGATGACACCATCGTCCGATTCCATTTGAAAGCGGTCGGTGCCGGTCAGATCACGGCGCACTGTACCGGAAATTGTTATAACGGCATTAGTGGGAACGTCGCCCGGAGGATAATATGGCTCACGCTCGGCAACAACCGGCGGTTCGGTCACGACAGGCCCGGTGCCGCCGGCGGGTGCGATGAACACCGTGCGCTGCGACTCGTTCCACGATACATTCGCGCCCATCGCTTCCGAAACGAAGCGCAGCGGCACCAAGGTGCGGCCAAAGCGCACCTGAGCCGGAACGTCTAAATAGCGCGTCTGGCCGTTAACCGTTGCCTCTGTCGAGCCCAGGCGAAGCTGAATGTTGCGGGCGCCGCTCGAAGCGTAAATTGTGGCGGTGGACGCCTCGTAGTTTACCGTCGAACCGAGCGACTCGAAGATGCCGCGCAGCGGAACGAGTACTCGACCGCCCACCTGCACCGGCGTGACTTGCCCAAAACTGATGAACTGGCCGTTCAGCGAGACCTGGATCGGAGGCGATTGCGCTTGTGATACTTGCGCAGTCGCCAATCCGAGTCCCAGAGCTGCCGTGCCGGCCCATAAAACGTGTTCCCTGTGTTTTCGATTTCTGGTCTTCATGATTTCTCTCCTTAAAGGTTGAGCTGTGTCAATGATCCGGAAGCAAGAAAAGGGCCGCACCACGCGGTGCAGCCCTTTTCGGCGTGAGTTTTTACAACGGAACGGAGCCGTGCAGCTCCAGGACGCTTACAGGCGTGTGACGCTGATGGCCTGAATGCGATTGTCCTCCAACTGCGTGCCGATCACACGAACGCGGTCGCCACGGCGGAAGCTGCTCTGGCTGTTGCGCGGCACGCTGACGCGGAATTCGCGACCATTGTCACCGCGCACCGTCAGGACGTTGGCTCCCCACAGGGTGCCGCCATCAATGACCGTGGCCGAAAAGTCCATGCGGCCTCGTCCATTCGGAGTGCGGTTGGTGCCGCGATCGGTCAGGTCAATACGGTCGGCGCGCACGATGCCGCTGCGAAGGGTTCCCGATACACGCACACGGTCGCCGGGGTCAACATTGGAAGAAACGACTGAACGTGTGTCAACCGTGTAGGTGCGGCCATTATCGCCGCGCACCTGCAAGCGAGTCGCTGATTCAACGGCAGTGACGGTCGCCGGGAAGCTGACGCGGCTGCCTTCGACATCGCGGTCATCATCCTCGGTGATGCGAATGCGCTCGGCCACGAACTCGTTGCGATTGACGCTGTAGCGGCCCTGCAGAAAGACGCGGTCGCCACGTGTCAAACGCGTCGGTTCGGTTTCGCGGGCCCGCACAACGACGGTGCGTCCGTCATCGGTGCGCACTTCGAAAATGTCGCCACGCAAGTCGCGTGTCACAACACCGGACAGAGTGCGATCATCAACATCGCGGGGGTTGCGGTCGTTCACCAGGCGAACGTCGTCGGCGCGCAGGCGGCCATTCTGAACCACGCCGCTCACTTCGACACGGTCGCCGGCGCTCAGTCGGCGCGGCTCGTTGACACGGGTGTGAACACGCACGGTGAGGCCGCGATCAGTGCGCATTTCAAATGCGTTTTCTCGGCGCAGGTCGCGTGTCACGACGCCGGTTGCGACTACACGACGGCCCTCGATATTACGACCGTTCCAGATGGTGCCCCTGTCGTTCCAATCGTCGTTACGACCGTTCCAGTCGGTGTCGCGGTCACGGATGACGCGGACGCTGTCGGCGACGTATACGCCGCCATTGAAACGGCCATTAACGGTAACACGGTCGCCCGCCGTCAGGTTGCCCGGCTCGTAGTTGCTTTGCACACGGATGACGCGTCCGTCTGTGGTGCGCATCACAAAACCGCTGCCGGAGTTGCTGGTCACAACGCCAGTGAGGACATCGCTTTGTGTGTTGTTGCGGTTACGATAGCCCCATGCAGGAGCCTGGCCGGGCGGTTGAGCCTGGGCGCTTTGCGGTGCACCAAACAGCGGCGCCAACGCGACGACTCCGAGAGCGCTCAAGGCACTCAGCTTCTTACTCCAATCGGTGCGAACTTCGATGTACTTCATGGTTTTGCAGCCTCCTGCAGAAATTTCAAATTCAGGTGCGGGACTTTACGACTTCCCGCCCGATTCTTTGGATGTGCCGCTTGGACGTGACCGTCAGAGCGGTGTTCAAAAAAAGTGGTCACTGTGTTGCTATCGGAAAGTACGTTTCTCGTTCCGGCCCCGGAATTTGTTAAACTCCTCGCGCTTTCAACGAGGAGATTTTGTGACTGTTTCGCATAAAGACGCACAGCATGGCGGTGCTCAGCCCAATGGTGCCCAGGCCGATCATGCTTCGGCGCTGATGATTAGCGTGTCGGGCATTCGCGGTGTCGTGGGACAGGCGCTCTCACCCGGCAACGCGCTTGATTTTGTGCAAGCCTACGCCGCATGGCTCAAGAACAAAGGCATCGAGCAACCCCGAGTACTCGTGGCGCGCGATACACGTCCTTCCGGGCAAATGATGCTCCATGCCGTGCTGGCCGGCCTCATCGGCAGCGGCTGCAAAATTATTGATCTGGGCATTGTCGCCACGCCGACGCTGCAACTGGCGATTCCGCATCTCAAAGCCGACGGCGCGATTTGCATCACGGCTTCGCACAACCCCATCGAATGGAACGCGTTGAAGTTCTTTCAGCCCAGCGGAATGTATCTCGACAAAGAGATGGGCGGCGAAGTTATTCGCCTGTATCACGCCAAGGAATTTGTCTGCGGCAGTTGGGATCAGATGGGCACCGTCGAATACGACGACACCGCGACACAACTGCACGTCAATCGAGTACTCGAAATTGTGGATGCCGATCTAATCCGCAGCAAGAAATACAAAGTTGTGCTCGATGGCTGTTGCGGTGCGGGCAACGTTGTATCGCCGATTCTGCTGCGCCAACTGGGTTGTGAATTGATTCACATCAACAGTGATTTGTCCGGTATTTTTCCGCACAACCCCGAGCCGCTCAACGAGAACATGGTGCAGCTTTGCGACGCCGTGCGCCAACATGGCGCCGACATCGGTTTCGCGCACGATGCCGATGCCGACCGCGTCGCGATTGTGACCGATGCCGCGCAACCCATCGGCGAAGATTACTCGCTGGTGTGGGCCGTGGCGCATGTTCTCAAAAATCGGCGTCAGGGGCCGGTTGTGACGAACTTGAGCACTTCGCTGGCGGTGGAAAGCGTGGCGCGCGAACACGGCTGCGAACTGATTCGCACGCCCGTCGGCGACATCAACGTCAGCGGCACCATGCGCCAAGTGGATGCGGCCATTGGCGGCGAGGGCAACGGCGGCGTCATCATTCCCGATATTCAATATGGCCGCGACGGCATCGCCGCCATCGCCCTCACGCTGGAGTTTCTGGCCAAAAGCGAGATGCGCGCGTCGGAAATCGCGGCTTCGCTGCCGCATCCGGTGATTTTGAAGACGACGCTCGATTTCCCCAAAGAACGCATGGGCGCACTGTTATCGTGGCTCAAGTCAAAGGAGAAAACCGCACGCATCGACGAGCGCGACGGCTTGCGCTTCGATTGGCCGCGCGACGGCGTCACCACCAGTTGGGCACATGTGCGGCCATCGGGCACCGAGCCGTTTGTGCGCCTGATTTGCGAAGCGCAAACCGCAGCCGAAGCGCAACGCATCCAAAAAACGATGCGCGCCGAGATCGAGTCGATTGCCGGTGCGTGGTAGAACGCCCCATCAGGGTGACGCCTGCACGACAAACCATCGCTATTTGTGAAGTAAACATTCCCATGCAGACAGTTCAGCAGCAGCTTCAAAACGCAGTCGAAAGCGCACTGAGTACTCTTGGTGCCGATACGGCCAGTGTCGCGCCGGACGCGCTCAAAGTCGTGCCGACCGCCAACGCGCAGTTCGGCGATTATCAGTGGAACGGCGCGCTGCCGCTGGCCAAGACGTTAAAAACCAATCCGCGCGCACTGGCGCAGCAACTGGTGGAGAAGTTGGATGTTGAAGGCATCAGCGAAACGCCGGAAATCGCCGGGCCGGGATTTATTAACTTTCGCCTGAAGCCGCAGTTCATCGCACAAATGGCGGCCCACGCGTTGCAGGACGATAATCTGGGTGTGCCGCGAACGAGTACTCCGCGCACTGTTGTGGTTGATTATTCGGGGCCAAACGTCGCCAAGCCGATGCACGTCGGCCACATCCGCTCCACAATTATCGGCGATGCCATCGCACGTCTGCTGCGTTTTTCAGGACATAACGTCATCACCGACAATCACGTCGGCGATTGGGGCACGCAGTTCGGCAAGCTTATCATTGGCTGGAAAAAATATCTGGATGAAGCCGCATTACAAAGCGATCCGATTGGCGAAATGGAGCGCCTTTATAAGCTGGTCAACGCGCAAAGCGACAGTGACCCGACTGTAGCCGATGAAGCGCGCGCTGAAACCGCCAGGCTGCAAAACGGCGACGCCGAGAACCGGCGCATCTGGGAAACGTTGCGCGAGCTGTCGCAGCAACAGTTCGATGAAATTTACGGTCGTCTTGACATTCGTTTCGACCATACACTGGGGGAGAGTTTTTATAACGACCGCCTGAACGATGTCGTGCGCGATCTCAAAGAACGTGGCCTGGCACGCGATAGCGAAGGCGCTGTTATTGTGCCGTTCGATGCGCCGCCACAACTGCAAGACAGACCGTTGCTGGTGCAGAAAAGCGACGGCGCCGCGCTGTACGGCACGACCGACCTGGCTACAATTCGCTATCGCATCGAGCAGTGGCATCCCGATGAAATCGTTTATGTCGTGGACGCGCGTCAGAGTTTGCATTTTCAGCAGGTGTTCGAGGCCGCGCGTCTGTGGGGCTGCGATGCCGTCCTGCGCCACGTTTCTTTTGGCAGCATTCTCGGTGAGGATGGAAAGCCGATCAAAACGCGCAGCGGCGAATCGGTGCGCTTGAAAGACCTGCTCGATGAGGCGCAGTCGCGCGCCTTGGAAATCGTGCGCGAGAAAAACCCCGATTTAACTGACGAACAGCAGCATGAAGTCGCACGCGTCATCGGCATTGGCGCTGTGAAATACGCCGATTTGTCGCAGAACCGCACCAGCGACTACATCTTTTCGTGGGATAAAATGCTGGCGATGCAGGGCAACACCGCGCCGTATCTCCAGTATGCTTACGTGCGTATTCGTTCCATCTTCCGTCGTGCGCAAGAGCAGGGCATCGCAACAGATCGAGTACTCGACGAAATGGTTTTGGAGCAATCCGCCGAGCAAGACCTGGCCAAGTTCATCCTGCGCTTCCCGCTGGCGATTGAAACCGCGCTCAGCGATTATCGCATCAACGCGCTTAACGATTACTTGTTTGAACTCGCGCAGAAGTTCACTTCGTTTTACGATGCGTGCCCGGTTCTCAAAAGCGACGAGCCGCAGCGCTCCAGCCGTTTGGCATTGTGCGACCTGACCAGTCGCGTACTCAAACAGGGCCTATCGTTGCTGGGCATTGAAACTATCGAACAGATGTAATTGTTACTTAACTCAAGTTGTTGCCGATACAGATGGAAAAAGCACCACAATGACAACGCTTTTACCTCGTGGCTTAAGCAGAAACTCAACAGGTGGTAACACAGGTAGAAATTTGAGTTACTTATTGAACAACGCTACTTATTGAACGCAGCCGCGCGCACAGCTTGCAGCAAAACATCGCGCTGGCCGGCAGGCTGGTCGCCGCGGTAGCCTGTTCCCAGTTCCCAGATGATGGCACCGCCCAGCCCAATGCGGCGCGCATAGGCGACTTTCAATTGAAGCGACCTTTCGTTGTCGAAAGAAATGAAGGCGCGCACTTTGTCTGTTCCTTCGACGCTGAGGTAAGGCACGTCTGTGGCCTCGTGCCAATGATAGCGATCGGCGCGATAGTAGTTCCGCATCAAGTCGGCGTATTGGATCTGCTCGGCCTTAACGCCGACAATCGGTTGGTTTGGCCCGCTTGCACCGCGCCAGATATAACCGTAAAAGGCGAGTCCGAGTCCGAGTTTCTTCGCCGAGAGACCACCGTCCAGCCACTGTTGAATTTTGGTTTCCAGACTGGGCAACAATTGACCGTTGCTCAAAAAACGCAACCCTCCGTTGTGCAGCGGTGCGTTATGCCACGTTTCCCAGCCTTCCCAGGTGCCGCTCATGTCATACGTCATGATGTTGATTTGATCAAACTCGTCTTGTAGCGGCGCGAACATTTTCGGTGAGTCACCAACCGCTGCCGTAAGGATCCAGGTTTTATTGGCGTCACGCAGTGCAGTGCGTAACGCGCGAATGAAGGCGCTGTAATCGGCAGTATCGTTTTCTTCCAGCGGCTCCATGTCGATATCGAGTCCATCGTAGCCACGCGCTTGCACAGCGCTTACCAACGACTCAACAAAGCGGGCGCGATTTTTGAGGTTCATGGCCCCACGAAAACCAGGTGCTGTGAAAGCGCCGCCCACGCAAAGCAATACTTTACGATCCGCCTGGTGCGCGGCTTGAACGACTTCTTTTGAGCGCTCTTCTGAAAGGCTGTGCTGCTGCCAGTCCAGTGTGCCGGCGGCCTGCGGCAGGACCGAAAAATGCACCAGATGCGTCAGCGCACGAAAGTCGATCTGCTCTGGTTTCAACTTATCATACTGCCAACCGGCGTAATAGGCGGTAACCCATTGCAGGTCTGGGCTCGTTGATGCCGGGGCAGAAGCAGCGCGCATTGCCGGCATCAGGAGAATCATCGCCAACATCAGGGGCAACGAAGACAGAGACATTAGAAAGTTCATAACATTAAGTTTGACATGAAGCGTGACAAGCCAATCGTGGACATCAGCTAGTTATACTCGAAAACATGAGCGAAACCGTTACGAGCGACCTCGCGGCGCTACCCACCGAAGCCATCAACGAAGCAACGCGCGATTTGTCGCGCGTCTCCACACGTGAGGCGCTGAGTCTCATCAACAACGAAGACCGCAAAGTGGCCGAAGCCGTCGGTCGAGTACTCGATGCGGTGGCTGTTGCGGTTGATGAAATCGCCGAACGCTTGAGCGAAGGTGGACGCCTCTTTTATGTCGGTGCGGGAACATCGGGCCGCCTTGGCATTGTGGACGCCAGCGAGTGTCCGCCCACTTTCGGCACGCCACCCGAACTGGTGCAAGGCATCATTGCCGGAGGGCGCGAAGCGATGTTTCGTTCGCAGGAAGGCGCGGAAGACAACCCCGAAAACGGCGCGCAATCGTTACGCGACAAAGAACTGACCAGCCTGGATGCCGTTGTAGGGTTGGCCGCGTCGGGCCGCACACCGTTCGTCATCGGCGCTTTGCAATATGCGCAAAGCATCGGCGCTTTCACAGCAGGCATTACGGTTAACCCTCAAGCGGCGATGAAGCCGCACTGCCACGTTTTCATCGCGCCCGTCGTCGGCCCGGAAGCGATTGCCGGTTCAACGCGCATGAAAGCCGGCACTGCGCAAAAGCTGGTGCTCAACATGATTTCGACGGGCGTCATGCTGCGTCTGGGCCGCGTCGAAGGCAACCTCATGGCCGACGTGCAGCCGATGTGCGAAAAGCTGGTTGACCGAGCGCAGCGCCTTGTTATGAACCTAGCCGGTGTGGATGCGCAAACAGCACAACGATTACTCGATGAGTGCGGCGGAAATGTGAGGGATGCGGTCGCGAAGTTGAAGAGTTAATTTAAGTCGCTTGTATTCCAGAGCTTGACTGTGTTGTTATTGTCATCTGTGCAAGCTAACGTTCTGCCATCGCGTGAGAAGGCGATAGATGACGGTGTGCTCAAGAAGCTCCGTTGAGATGGGGGCGCTTTCAGTGTCTTGACTAACGCTCCTTTGGTATTCCAAAGACTGCCCCCGTAGTTGTTTTCTTCTGTTGCAATCCATCGGCCATTGGGTGAGAAGCTAAGACCAGAGTACGTACTGGTCGGTTGTTTCCACAACTCCTTGCAATCTTTCATATTAAATAGGGTCAGTAAGCCGCGCGATCGTAAACCGTTGCTAATTAAAGAGTAGCTTTTAATTGCCAGAAATTGGCCGCTGGGGGAGAAAGCCAACGCGTCAGCAACGCTACAGTTCAGCATTTGCATCAGGCGCCCCGCCTGTAAATTGAAAATCCAGATATTACCGCCTTCCCAATAGTTCTTTTTCGGATTCTTCCTGTCCGTAACTATATACCTGTTGGCTTGAACACAGGCCAAGAAACGACCATCTGGAGAGACGGCAATTCCGGATTCTGCACGAGAGGATTTTGTTAGAACACGCTTCACCTTGCCGCTTTTTACATCCCATAGCGTAATAGTTCCGTCATTAGTAATGAGAGTTTTGCCGTCTGGCGTAAAACATAAACCGCCGCCGCGACCGATACTGCTGATCGTTCGCAGTATTCTCCCTCTACGCCAGTCCCATAGTCTCAGGCTGTTGTCTCGAAAGCTGCCACCTGTGGCGAGCGTATTTCCGTCGGGCGAGAAAGCAGCAGAGTTGATGAGATCATGAAATCCCACAAGTGCCGGTTGAAACTCAAGGGAACTTGTATCCCACAAGCTCACTTCTCCATACTTCGAGTGTTCTCCCGAAGCGACTGCTAAAGTTCTGCCGTCTGGTGTGAATGCTAACACTGCAATCGCACCGTGCATCCCATTCAGCGTGCGCGGAAACCATTGGTGATACAAAGCCTTCCAAACAAAGATCAATAAAACCAGTAGTGGCGTCGCAACCAATAAAATTTCGTTCTTCTTCCACGGGCGCTTCGATCCTCGGTTAAATAACATAACAACTCCAATTCAAATAAATGCTTCGTCAATCGCTTCGCACAACAAATGGATGCACAGCAAGTGCGCTTCCTGGATGCGTGCGGTTGTGTCACTCTGGATAATGATTTCGTGGTCGCACAGGTTGCGCATTTTGCCGCCGTCGCGGCCCAGCAAAGCGACGGTGAGTACTCGTTTGTCGCTTGCGCGTTGCACGGCGCGCAATACGTTTTCGCTGTTGCCGCTGGTGGACAATGCGACGAGAACATCGCCGGGGCAGCACAGACTATCGACCTGGCGCGCGAAGATTTCATCAGCGCCGTAATCGTTGAGAATGCAGGTGAGGAGTGTGCCGTCAGCCACGAGCGAAATGGCAGGCAGCGAGCGGCGGTCGCGCTTGTAGCGGCCCACCAATTCTTCAGCGAAATGCTGCGCCTCGGCTGCCGAGCCGCCGTTGCCGCACGTTAAAACTTTGCCGCCGTTGCGCAAGCATTCAATCAGCGTTTGTGCCACGGCTTCCACGGCAGAAAGCTGGGCTTCCACCTGCTGTATCGCGGCTGCGGCTTCACGGCACTGCGCTTGCCAGAGTTCTTTCATGTGAATTTAAAATGCGGGCCGTTGGCCGTTCCGTGTGGTTCACCTAAACTTCAACACGTTGGAAGAGTGGTTGCCTCAGTATAACGCAGCCGATTTTTGCTTATGAAATATGTGTCCCCACCGCGCGCCTCGGTTGCGCCGTCGCCGCTTTGCATCGCTCCGGAAGCTGAGACATTTCGCATCTTGATCTTGTCCGATTTGCACTTGCCGAGCAGTCTCGAAGCGGCGCGCCGCATTCTTGATAACCGCCCGTATTTGCGGCGCATGGATTACATCGTGTTGCTGGGCGACATGTGCGCCACTTACGCCACCGACCGCGAGTATGCACACCTCGACCAGTTCGTGCGCCAGTTGGAGCGTCCTTACGGCGCGATCAACGGCAATCACGAGTTTTACTTCCAGGTCATCGACGAAGATTCGCCGCAGCATGGCCGTGTGTGGCCGGAGCAAAGCCCGCAAGACAAGACGCGCCAGTTGCAGAAGTTTATGAACTTCTTTGGCTACGACAGCCTGTGGCGCGCCACGCACACGCACCTGGGCAGCTTTATCTTCCTGGGGATAGATGACATTGAAAGTCACAAAGTCGAGAGTTTGAGTACTCGCCAATTGCGTTTTCTGGAGGAACAACTTCAAGTCGCGCCGCATCATCCGGCCTTTGTATTCTGTCACACGCCGGTGATGCTGGAAACGCGTCTCGACATGGTCTATTACGAGCCGGAGCGCACAGCTTGCGTGGAGTTACAGGGGCGACTGGCGGACGTGATGACGCAGCGCACCGCGCCCATCTTCTGGATGTCGGGACATATTCACCTGCGGCCCGATCATTACCTGTTCGATGCCTACCTGGCAGCGCCCAACGTGTGGCAGGTGCACTGTCCCGATTCGTGGGGATTTTCGCGCTGGACACGCGAACAGCTCGTGCCGCAACGCCATCGCGAACTGTTTTCGCGCCACCTGGAAATCGCGCACGACAGCGTGACACTCATTGCGCACGATCATCGCAAGCGCGAAGACATCGCGCGTCAGACAGTTGTGTTTGGGGTGTGATGCCTATAGAGCATGTCATTCCGGGCAGAGCGCGGAATCTTAGTTGCATAAAGTTAAGATTCCTCACTGCGCTCAGGATGACACCGCTTTTGGGGGTTCTCCGCAGTGTGTTCTCCGCATGGTTTGGAGAGCAGTTTTGGTGCTGCTTTACTCTGTGCGAGTACTCGTCGCGCCCTTTACGCGCGCGGAAGCATACCGTCGCTTAGTTCAGCGAGGCGTGGGTTGTGGCTGTCTTTGGCGGATAGAATCGGCGCTGTGATGTTGTGCTCCGCAAAGGGCCACGCGATGCCAATAGCCGGATCATTCCACAAGATGCCGCCTTCGTCTTCCGGGTGATAGAAATCGCTGCACTTATACAAGAATTCGGCTGTATCGCTGAGGACAAGAAAACCGTGTGCAAAGCCGCGCGGCACATAAATCTGTTGCTGGTTTTCTTCAGACAACACGGCGCCAAACCACTGGCCGAAGTGCGACGAGCCTGGACGAACATCAACTGCAATGTCGAACACGGCACCTTGCACCACGCGGCAGAGCTTGGCCTGCTGAAACGTGCGCTGAAAATGCAGACCGCGCAATGTGCCTTTCACCGACTTGGAATGGTTGTCTTGCACGAACTCATCAGGGATGCCGAGTTCAGCCAGGCGATCTCGATGATAGGTTTCCAGGAAAAAGCCGCGCTCATCGCGGAAAACTTTTGGTTGCAGCAGGAGCACGCCGGGTAGGAGAGTTTCAATCAGTTGCATATTATTGTGTTCTATTAATCGCGTTCCAGCAGGCTTTTCAAGTACTCGCCATATTCGGTTTTTGCCAGGCGTTGCGCGGCTTGCATAACCTGGTCGGCGTCGATGTAGCCCATCTGATAGCCGATTTCTTCCAGGCAGGCCACTTTCAGGCCCTGTCGCTTTTCAATGGTTTCGATGAAGTTGCCTGCTTGCAACAACGACTCGTGAGTTCCCGTATCGAGCCAGGCCGTGCCGCGTCCTAGACGCTCGACACGCAGTTGGCCCTTTTGCAGATACAGGTTGTTGACGGTTGTGATTTCATACTCGCCGCGCGCCGAAGGCTGCACTTCAGCAGCAACATCGGTGATTTGCTTGTCGTAGAAATAGAGTCCAACAACGGCATAATTTGACTTTGGATGCTCCGGCTTTTCCTCGATGCCCAGAGCGCGGCCTTCTTTGTCGTAGTGAACCACGCCGTAGCGCTGCGGTTCGTTCACCCAGTAGCCGAAAATTGTGGCGCCGTCTTCCTGCTCGGTGAGTTGCGCGGCGCGTTGCAGGCATTCGGTCAGGCCGTGGCCATAGAAGATGTTATCGCCCAGCACAAGGCAAGCGCCTTCGCCGTTCAAGAACTCCTTGCCGATAACGAAGGCTTGCGCCAGTCCGTTGGGCGTGGGTTGTTCGGCGTAGCTCAGGTTGATGCCGAACTGGCTGCCGTCACCGAGCAGACGCTGAAACTGCGGCAAATCGACTGGTGTGGAAATGAGCAGAATGTCGCGAATACCCGCCAGCATCAGTGTTGAAAGCGGGTAGTAAACCATGGGCTTGTCGTAAATGGGCAGCAACTGTTTGGATACGCCCTGCGTGATGGGGTGCAGTCTCGTGCCGCTGCCGCCTGCCAGAACAATGCCTTTCATAAGGTAAATGCCTCATTGCGAGTACTCGGAAATGAGTGCTCAGTTTTTCTTGCGAATTAATGTGAAATCGGCGCCGCGTGTGGCATAACTCATTGACGCGCAACGATGCGTTGCACTGCCTGTGCACGGCTCGGTACTTCCCTAAGGCAATAAAATTGCCTCAATGAGCGAGCCAAGTTTCATCGAATACCGGAGTCAAGTCAAATGCAGAAAAGTTGATGTTGTAGATGGCATCGAATCTGCATTGAGTGAGCGATGTCACCGTGAAACGACGTGGCCTTCACAGGCCCGCATTTCTGCTCTCTCCAACAGCTCCGACTTTGAATCGTGTACTGGCTAAGGCGCTGCTTTGGGCCACAGTGTATGCTACGCGAAGCAAAGCATGAACAGGGCAAGGAGGTGAGCAGATGGTAAATGACAAACAAGTCACCGGCACCTCATCAAGCGGGTTCGGCGATGGGCGGTCGTTTTCACGAATGGCGCTGTTGTTGGCCTTCGCGGGAGGCGCTTTCGCGTCCTGGATAGTTATGCAGTTGATGTAAGGAATTCGTTTGGGCCGTTTTCTCGCACTGTGTTAATCCATGCGAACGCCTGAAGTATCTTACCGATTTCATCTGCGAACGGACCGACAAACCTGCATTCGTTTTGCAGAACTTAGCAACGGAGAGGATTTTTATGGCTTACGATCCCGAAGCACGCGAAACAGGCAACTCGGCGATGATTATCGGAATTGTCGCTCTGGTACTCGCCATCGGTGGTGCGCTGGCTTACTGGGCGACCCGTCCACACGATGACGTTCCGGCTGCGACATCCACGACCATTGTGCAACAGCAGCCGGCAGGCCCTACACCGAGCACCGTTATCGTTACGCCGCCGGCAACGGCTCCCGACACAGTTGTTGTGGATCGTCCGGTTGTCGTGCCGCAAACGCGCACCATCGAGCGCAACACGCGCACGGAAACGACGCGCGTTGTTCCTGCCCCGCGTTCGGGTAGTGGCGGCGGCACCTCCGCCGGGCCGAACGTAACGGTCAACACGAACGTCGCACCTCCTGCCGCTGCGTCCGGCGGCAACAGTGGTGGCACGGCTGCGGGTGGCACAGGTGGCGCGTCCGGTGGTGCAACCGGCGGGAATGATGCCGGCGGTGGCGGCACCGATGCAGCAACAGGCGATGCCGGTTCCGGTGCGGGCGGCTCGGGCGGCGGTTCCGAACTTCCACCGCCAGCTCAGTAAAGCACACTGCGTTGTTCTCTAAAGTCCAAAGCAAAAGGCCATCACTTCCCCAAGTGATGGCCTTTTGCTTTTCTGCTGAGTGTGGCAATTTCTAGAGTATTAAAGCACGTTTCAGTGTGGTTGTCGGGGTGTTTCTTGTAGGGGCGCATGGCGTGCGCCCTGATGTGGTTGCCGCAGCATGAGGGCGCATGCCATGCGCCCCTACAAACAGGACAACTCATTGAAACATGCTCTAAACCGTTTCAAAGCCCAGGAAGTGACGCACTCCGGCGACAAGCCGCTGCCAGAACGTTTGTGTTTCTTCGCTACCCTGAGTACTCGTGACGGGCCCCTGTCCATTGCGACGGTCACGCCGCATACGGTCGAAGGGTGTTTTGTATTCATTTTCGGAAGCGACAACCGTTGAATGAGCCGATTCTTCGGCGCCATTGGCGGCAAAAGGCACTGAAGCCGTTGCTGTCTCAACCGGCGCCCTTGTTGTCTCCGGCGTATGGCCGTTTTGTGCGGCGGACGGTGCGCGAACGCCCCACACACGGCGTGCCGGATCGGCCATGGCCGGTGCCAACTGCGGATTGGAAGATGTCGCCAGCGGATTCCCCAGCGTACCGGGCTGCCGCAAGGCAAAACGCAGCAATCCTACACCGGTGGCAAACTGCGGCGTATCAACTTTGTCGCTCCACCCCGAGAGTTCGATAGGACGGCCCAGGCGCACCGGCAAATCAAAAATCTGCTGTGCCAGGTCGGTCGCGCCCGGCAGCAAGGCGCCGCCGCCGGTGAGAATGACGCCGCCCGCCAAACGGTTCTGCACTCCTGCCGACTCGATGGAAGCGCGCGCCATTTCAAACAGCTCGCTCATGCGCGCTTCGATGATTTCGCCCAGAATGGCGCGCGGCAAGCGCAAACGTTCGCCGCTGCCCGCCGAAACGACCTCGAGCGCTTCGCCGTGTGGAATAAGACCAGGCGATGCTACGCCGCGCTCCACCTTCAAGCGCTCGGCGATTTCAAATGGCGTGCGCAGGCCAATGGAAATATCGCGCGTGACGTGATTGCCGCCCACAGGAATCGCTGTGGAAAAGCTGATGCTGCCGTCCATGAAGACGGCGATGTCGCTGGTGCCGCCGCCGATGTCGATAAGGGCGATACCCAGTTCGCGCTCGTCGGCGGTGGCAACGGCTTCGCTCGTGGCGATGGATTCGAGCACCAGCGCATCGACGATCAGCCCGGCGCGCTCGACGCACTGCACCACGTTTTGCAGGAATCCCGCAGCGCCGGTCACAATGTGCGTTTCGACTTCGAGGCGCTGGCCGCACATACCGACCGGGCGGCGCACGCCGGAGTGTCCATCGACAGCGAAGTCGCGCGGCAACGAATGGATGATCTCGCGGTCGCGCGGCACGTCCATGGCGGCGGCGTGCATGACGCGTTCGACATCCTCTTCGGTCACGACGCTTTCTTCACCCGAAATGGTGACGGCGCCGCGCCGGTTGGACGACTGAATGTGCTCGCCCGTGACGCCGGCCACGACTGCGCGCACATCGATGCCCGCCATGTGGCGTGCGCTTTCCACCGAATCACGGATGGCCGCGACCGTGTCATCGACATCAACCACGACGCCTTTCTTCAAGCCTCGTGACGGCGCGAGACCGACGCCCGCAATCGTAATACGTCCCTGAGCGTCGCCATGGCCGATGACGGTGCAAACCTTTGTCGTGCCGATATCGAGGCCGACGACCACATCCTCACGCGTCAAAAGTTTCCGCCTCCAAAATATGCAATGTCTTCACGTGCAAAGTTCCCTTCCGCACCGGCATGATTAACAACATGATTAACAAAATGAGTTCTCGTTCAACGGCGAGCGTCGGCTGAAGGAGAACCGGCAGACGCTTCCGCCAGACGAGTACTCGCTTGCATTCCCGAGCGAGCGTCGCGCCAACGCTCGATGATAAGACGGCGCAAAGCAGCGAGATTGTTGAAAATGCGCGAGCCGAATACCACAACAGCCGCGATCATCATGGCTGAAACGCGCTCGTCACCGAAGCCGGCTTCCAGGCCCAGTTTCTCACCGAGCAGCACCAGAGCGCCGGCCAGAATCGTGTTGGCAAAGAAACCAGAAATGAAAATTGCGTCGTCATATTGGTCGGTCAGGCGAGCACGCAGGCCGCCCAAAACCGTATCCAGACCGGCCAGCACAGCAATCGCAGTATAACGCGCCAGCGCCTCGTCCGCTTCAAAACCCTGCGACGGCCAGTAGAAAATCATGAAGCCCAAAACCAGAGCCGCTATGGGGAGCAGAATCATCGAAGTCTCTCGCAGCGAACCGATAAGCCAAATCAAAAATCAAACAAAAACGCGCCAGACTAACCGACTTTAGACATCTTGAACTGCGGCCCGGCGCCCGCTGCCTGCGGTAACGACAACTCACTGACTTTGGTCATTTTGATCCCCAGTGCCGGTCCCATGCTCGGGTTTCTCAGGTTGTCAAGAATGCCCTGCGGCATGTTCAGCGCAGCATAAAGCGTGTCCGGGTCGCCAGTGGCCTCGATGCGAAAGGGCGGCGCCGCCGGTTCCCAGTTGATGTGAATCACCGGCCCGACGCAACGAATCGGCGAGTAGCCGGTGATGCGCCGCCCATTGACTGCAATGGCTTCGGCGCCCGCAGCGCGCAGATCGTTGACCACTTGCAGCAAATCGAAATCATGAACCATGCCCGGCACGAACGGGCCACCACTCTGAGTCGATGCCGATGGATTATCGGTCATGATGAGCCGGATGCCGGGGCCGATGACCGGGGTGAGTCCCGCCGTCATCTGCAACTGTTTGATTTGCGAGTTGAGTACTCCCAACTGCTTGCGCGAGATGTTGCCGCTGGAAGCGAGTTGCCCTTGCAGCGTCTTAAGCTGCTTTTTGGCGAGTTCGGTTTCACGCTGTGCCTTTGCAGCCAGACGCTGATTCTGTTCGGCCTGCTGGCGCATCAACACTGCCGCCTGGACATTGTCCTGGCGCGTTTGCCGCACGTTTTGAATAGCACGCACCTGCATCGCAAGCAGCCCGCCGCACAGAAAACAAATGCCGGTCAGCGAATAAATCCAGCGGCTGCCGAAGCTACGCGCGCGCGTGGATGGCACACCCGATACCGCGCTTTGCGGCGCTGCGCCTTGCGGCGTTGCGCCTTGCGGCGCGGCATCGTGCGGCGTCGCGCCACGATAATCTGAGATGCGGGAAGAAGCGTCTGTGTTCATAGCCTGAAACTCCTACGTCGGACGGCACTCACCGTTGCGTCACACGATTATTCTACATTAACTGCAAAACTTGCACGATGCTTTGTTCGGTGGCAGAAGGCCGGGGCCAAAGCTCCAGCCTGTGGTTATGTCGTTGCTGCTGCTTCCGTTGACACTGCAGAATCGTCTGAGGAAGCGGTCGGACGAGTACTCGCGGCGCCGGCCGCTATGTTCGCAGCAGCTGCATGAATAGCATCAGGAGATGCATCAGCGGCAGCGTCGGTGTCTTGCTCAGGGCGCGGCGTCCATGTCGGCATTGAATAGGATATCAAATTCAAGACGGCGGCGCGGCGTCCCGTGGCCTCGAAATAGGTCAGGGCCTGCCGCGCGCGTTGCAGCTTTTTCGACCAGTGATCGGCGCCCATTTGAATCAGCATTTCGTCGTGCGCGCCGCCCGTCAAGCGCAGCGATGCGAAACCATGCCGGTCGAAATAGAGGCGTCGCAGCGCCCAGCGCGTTCCCTTCTCCTGAGCCTGAGTTAGCGACTGGGCGAACTCACGCACCGGCTGCCACGTTTTCGTGGGCAGAAGCGTGCCGATTTGCGGCTTGAGCGTCGGCCCCGTCACGGCGTACAGCGAGGCATCCTGCGGCTCGCGCAAATCGGCGCGGCGAAACGGCATCCCGCTCCGGTCAACAATCCACCAGTCGTCCCCGGCTCCAACGCGTGCAAACGGTTGGCGCTCCTCGATGTGAACCGTCACCTGGGGCGGCCAGCGAAAATCGCGCGTAACACGAGCTTGGCGCACTGTCGGCAACGTTTCCAGATTTGTGGCGGCGTTCTGCAAGCGAGCGCGCAGCCAGTTTTGCCCCACCAGAGTCGACTGTACACCAATAACATCCTGCGGCGAAGTGATGCCCAATCCTTCGGCCTCCACCCGTTCAATCGAGAAGTGTGGTGCGGTCAGCAGCGCTACGCCAAATTCCAGGAAGAAAATAATTAAAAGAATGCCACACCAGCGGCGCATGCGTTTCCACAGCGGGACGCGGTTATTAGGTGCGCCTTTGTGCGACGTGTGTCCCGAGCGCCAGCCCCGCTTGCGCGATGATGTTTGCAAGGCTTCGTCCTGTTCGCCCAGGTCCCCGGCGACGCTCTGATCTGCCGGGTCGGGATGCGGCTGGAACGGGTCGTCATCGACCGGCTGGGTTGTGTCCCAGGCGCGGCTTCGTGGTGCTGTGCGCCGGGCAGCGTGCCGACTTGCGCGGCGCCTGACGGCACTGTCTTGCGGGTTGTCCTGTGCTACGTCGGATGTATGGTCAAGGGAAGAATCCGTAGCACGCCGGCGGCGCGCGGCACGGCTGCGCGGCTGCGGGTCGGCGTCGGGTTGTTCTGTGTCGAGCGTCTCGTGTTGAGTACTCGCATCCAGGGTGTGTTCATCATCGCGTGGGGCAGAGTTGCGACGACGCGCACGGGGCGGGTAGCGGTTGTAATCGATGGGGCCGCGAATAGGCTGCATTTGTTCTCCTTCCCGCTGGTTCCGGAACTGAATCGGTTCTAAAAGTGTCGGTTCGTATCGCTAAATTAATGAGTGCGTTGCAGCGCCTCCCACAGCAGGGTTTCAATGAGTTGCTCGAAGCTGATGCCCGCAGCACGAGCCGCATCGGGCACCAGGCTTGTTTTCGTCATGCCGGGCAACGTGTTGATTTCCAGAAAGTAGGGCGTGCCGTCCGGTGTCACAATGTAATCGGAGCGCGACACGCCACGACACCCGAGTACTCGATGTGCGCGCAAGGCATAGTCGGCAACCCGGTCCAGCGTTTCCTGCGGCAAGCGCGGCGGAATCAGGTGCTCCGAGCCACCGGCGGCATATTTCGCCTCGTAGTCGTAAAAACCGGAAGCGCTGTGCGGCACGATCTCGATCAGGGGCAGGGCACGCGCCGACTGCCCTTCGCCCAACACACCGGCATTCACCTCAACGCCTTCGATGAGTTCTTCCACCAGTGCGCCGCTGCCATCGGCCAGAGCGGCGCAAATGGCGTCCTGCCACTGCGCAGCGTTGCAACCCTGGCGAAACAACGTCACGCCGACCGAAGAACCACCGGCGTTTGGTTTCACCGCAATCGGGCCGGGAAATGGTGGCTCAGGGATGACGTCGCCCACGAAAACGCCCTGCGCTACGTTCAATCCCGCTTCGCGCATCACGAGTTTGCACAACTGTTTATCAATCGCGATCACGCTGGAGCGTTGCGGAGAACCGACGTAAGAAATGCCCGCCACTTCGAGCAGCGCCTGAATAGTGCCGTCTTCGCCCCAGCCGCCGTGCAAGCCCGAGAGCACGACATCGAAATGTTGCGGCTTGAGTTCTGTGGCGAGGGCGTTCCAGTGAATGAAGCGGCGCTTGCCCGGCGATTCCTCATTCCACCAACTTTCCAGAGTCGAGTACTCGTCCGGTGAGACGCGTGCCGCGTCGATGTGCAACGCGGCGCACTGAGCGCGCGAACTCACATCGAAAACCGTGACATCGAAGCGCTGCGGCGAAATCGCGCCGTGCATCGACATCGCGGTCTTGAGCGAGATCTCACGCTCCGACGAGTCGCCGCCTGCCAGCAACGCCACGCGAATGGTGTTTTCAGGTTTTGAAACTTCAGTCGCCAAGCAGACGCACCTCGCGCTCCAGCCGAATTCCGGTTTCCTTGAGTACTCGTTGTTCCACGTCTTGCATCAGATTTCTCACATCGGCGCCGGTTGCTTCACCGTTGTTTACAATGAAGTTGGCGTGCAGTTCGCTCACCTGCGCGCCACCGATGGAATGACCTTTCAAACCCATGCGCTCAATCAATTCACCGGCACCGGCGCAGTTATCGACTTTTGGGTTTTTCCAGATGCAACCCGCCGACGCCGCGTTCACCGGCTGCGTGTCGCGCCGCTTTTTTAACAAGTCTTTGACGGCCTCGCGATGGATTTTCGCTTCGTCTTCACTCAGCGGTTTCAAGGCAAAAGTCGCTTCTGTGACGATAAGTTCGCCCAGAGACGACTTGCGATAAGAAAACTCGATTTCGTCGCGGCTTAGTTCGTGCCGCTCGCCGCTGCGGTCGTAAGCCACGAGCGATTCGATGTCCGTGGCGCTATCTCGTCCTTCAAAGCTTTGTCCATTGAAGCCGCGCGCGCCGGCGTTGCCCCAGATGGAAGCGCCCACTGAACCAGGAATACCACAGGCCCATTCGAAGTTGCCCAGGCTGTTTTGCAGTGCGAACTTGGTGAGGCGGGGCAGCAACGTCGCGCCGCCGGTAATCAGGCGATGACCTTCGACACGGTGCCAGGCGAAGCGCTGGCCCAGTTTGAGAATGGCGCCGTCGAAGCCGTCATCGCTGGCTACCAGGTTGGAGCCGTTGCCGAGAACACGCAGCGGCACTTTGTCGTGGCGCGTGCCTTCGAGAATTGTCACGAGTTCTTCTTCGTTTTGCGGCTCGGCCCACCACTGCGCCGGCCCGCCAACGCGCATCGTCGTATGCTGCGACAACAGTTCGGCGCGCTGTGCGTAGCGTTGCCAGTTCGTCATGCGAGTACTCGTGTTGGGTTCAGCGACCATGTTTAAGAGTTCTTCAAGTCTTCAAGAATCAGCGGTGGCAACGTCGTGATGTCACCCGCACCCATGCAAAAAACCGCATCGCCCGGCTGCACAATCTCACCAACCATACGGCGCGCTTCTTCCAAATTCTCCGCGAAGAAAAGCGGCTTGTCGGGCCAAGCTTCGCGCACGCTGTCGAAAACGATACGACCGCTGACACCTTCAATCGGTGTTTCAAAAGCCGAATACAATTCCGTAATGATGATGCGATCGGCAGCTTCAAACGACGGCCCGAACAAGTGGCCCATCTGCGACGTGCGCGAGTAACGATGCGGCTGAAAAACCGCGACAACCGGGCGCTGTAAAAACTCGCGCGCCGTTTGCAGAGTACTCGCGACTTCCGTCGGATGATGCCCGTAATCATCATACACCAACACGTCGCCCGCTTCACCGATCATTTGGAATCGCCGCTTTACGCCGTTGAAACTTTCCATGGCACGAGCGGCATCTTCAACGGCTATGTGCAGCGCGCTCGCCGCTTGCATGGCCGCCAGCGCGTTGCTGAGATTGTGCTTGCCCGGCACCAGTAACCTGTAAGGGCCGGAGTGACCATCCACGAGCGCACCAAATAAGTCGTAGTGCATTTGCCTGCGCTGCTGCGAAACGTTGGACGCCTGGAGTTCGGCGTCTATCGGACTGATGCCGAAGGTGCGCGCGCTCGTTCGAGCAAGGCGACGACACAATTCCTCATCATTGGCATTCAGTAGGACGGTGTCGCGGGTTTGCGAAACGAATATCTTGAAGGCGCGCCATAACTCTTCTACATTGTCGTCGTAATTTTCGAGGTGCTCCGGCTCGACATTGGTCACAACGGCAATGGTGGGTTTAAGAAGCGTGAACGAACCATCCGATTCATCGGCTTCCACCACAACGACATCGCGGTTGCCTAACCGCACATTGGAGCCAAACGGTGGATACTCCGCACCGAGCAGGGCAGTGGGATCAAGTTCGCATTTTGCCAGAATGTGCGCCACCATGGCGCTGGTGGTGCTTTTGCCGTGCGTGCCCGAAACCGCGATGGAAAACCTGGCGCTGTTGACGAAGTAGGCCAGCAACTGCGCGCGGTGCCACTGCGGAATGTTGAGTTGCGTTGCAGCGGCGCGCTCCACGTTGTCGGCGGTAATGGCAGAGCTGAAGATCACGGCTTCAGCAGGCTCTCCGAGTACTCGCAGATTATCGGCGTTTTGTTCAATGACGGTTTGCACACCGGCTGCACGCAGTTTGGCGAGCATGGCGCTGTCGCGGGCATCGGAGCCGCTGATGTGGTGGCCGCGTTCGCACAGGGCAAACGCGAGCGCGCTCATGCCGATACCGCCGATGCCGATGAAATGAACACGTCGCGGTGTGTCGAAGAAGGTTTCCGGCAGTGGTGGTAAATCGTCGAAGTCGCGCCAGCGCATAAGAGAAGTTGTCAAAAATCGTCGTGTGGATTGTAACCCGTTCAATGCCCCTCTCGCAAGAGATGATGCACACTCGGCGCACGTCATTTGCGAGAGGGGCGGAAGCTGTGCATCGTCGAAGATTTTAGGAAGGCAACAACAGCGAGAATCGGTTTGGTAAGGTTCATTGTCGTTCAGGGGAAGTAAACTGCTCGTTATGTCTGAAACTCTTCAAACCAGTGATGCAGCCTGGCATCGGGCGCAGTCTCAAGAACTCAGCGTGTGGCGCGGCTTAGAGGAGCGCAGCCTGTGGTATCGCGTGCGGCGTTTTGCGTTTTCCCTGGCTGGCATTCACTGGGATGATGGTGACGATTGGCACCACTGGTGGAAGGAAAAGTTCGACAATTACGAGGTCGTGCCGCGCCATCTGAACAATGTGCTGGAGGCGGGATGCGGGCCGTACACAAACTTGCGTGTGATTCTTGAAGGTCGCCAGGCGCAGCACGTCTATTGCAGTGATCCTCTGGCCAGGCACTATATCACTTTCAAACATCGCTGGCTGGCGCGAGCGCATCGAGTCGGCGCCGTGATGATTGACGATCACCCACTCGAAGAATGCCCTTTTGCATCAGGCTACTTCGACCTCACAGTGATGATTAATGTGCTCGATCATGTGCGCGATGCGCTGTTATGCCTGGAGCAGGTGAAGCGCGTCACGGCTCCGGGTGGCCTGGTTGTGCTGGGACAAGATTTGGTCTCTGCCGATGCACTGAATTATGTCGATCCGCTGCACCCAATTCGGATTTTGCAACCGACGATGGATGAAGCGGTAGCCAAAGCCTTCGAGCCGTTACTGCATCGTGTGCTACCTCGTGAGCAATCGCGCAACCCGGATGTGGCCAGCGGCACCTGGCTCTTCATTGGCCGCAAGCGACTCTGAAGCCGCGCGGCTAGCAGTACGTAACTTCTTTGTGCGGTAAGCGTTGACCCGGGCGACCTGCTTCGTCGAAAGTGTTGCACTATATGCGATAATTTCGTCCATGTCTCTCGCAAGGGGCTGTGGCCCCAGGGCAATTGCATGAGGAATTTTGGTTAAACAACTCCGCCCCGCAAGGAGCGGGCTGAGGAGAGAAGACCGCCGAAGCGGCCTGTGGCTCCTGAGGAGACAGTAAATTGAAGAAAGCAGTCGCCGTTGTCAGCGGCGGTTTGGATTCGGTGACGCTGGCGCACCTGCTGCATGCACAGGGGTGGGCGCTGCACCTTCTGGCGTTCAATTACGGGCAGCGCCATGTGCGCGAGTTGGAGTTTGCGCGCGCCTGTGCGAAACGCCTGGAGGCCGCATTCAGCATCGTCGATTTATCGTCCATGAAAGGTTTGCTCAAAGGTTCGGCGCTCACCGATGACATTGATGTGCCGCACGGCCACTACGCTTCACCCAGCATGGCGATCACAATTGTGCCCAATCGCAACGCAATTTTTCTTACAATTGCTTATGGTGCTGCCGTCGCGGATAACGCCGAGATGGTGGCGCTGGGCGTGCATGCCGGCGATCATCCGATTTATCCCGATTGCCGCCCGGCGTTTATCGAATCGTTTGCGGCCATGCAGCGCGTGGCAACCGAAGGCTGTGGGCATCCCGATTTGCACCTGCACGCGCCGTTTGTGAATCTGGCGAAACACGACATCGTGAAGTTAGGAGCCGAAGTCGGTGTGCCGTTTGAGCAAACCTGGAGTTGCTACGAAGGAGGGGCTGTGCATTGCGGCCTGTGCGGCACCTGCGTCGAGCGCAGGGAAGCTTTTGCGCTGGCGGGCGTCGCTGACCCAACCGAGTACTCGCAAGCATGAACAGCGTTGCCGTGAAACCGATTTTAATCAGCGAAATCTTTGGGCCGACGATTCAGGGCGAAGGCGCGCTCGTGGGCAAGCCGACCGTATTTGTGCGCACCGGCGGCTGCGATTATCGCTGCTCCTGGTGCGACACGCTGTATGCTGTGCTGCCCGAACATCGCGGCGAGTGGCTCAAGATGAGCGCTGAAGAAATTTTGCAGCGCGTACACGAACTGAGCGGCGGCCCCATTCTGGTGACGCTTTCCGGCGGCAATCCGGCGCTGCAACCGCTGGAACCGCTTTTAGACCTCGGGCGCGAGCGCGGGTTTTCATTCGCAATGGAAACGCAAGGCTCAACCGCTAAAGAGTGGTTTGCCAGGCTCGATTATCTTGTGCTTTCGCCCAAGCCACCCAGTTCAAACATGGAAACCGACTGGCGGGCTTTGCAGAACTGCGTCGAAGCCGCCGGAGTGAGTACTCAGGTTGTGTTGAAAGTGGTTGTCTTCGATGATGCCGATTACGCCTACGCGCGCAAAGTGCATCAACGTTTCCCCGCGGTGCCCGTGGTTTTGCAAGTCGGTACGCAGGCAACGAGTACTCGTGACGCAAGCGCTGCCGCAAGCGGCGACGCTGACATCACACAGCGCACGGAGTGGTTGTTGCGCTGTGCTTCACGCGACAAGTGGTTCGATGTGACGATCCTGCCGCAGCTTCACGTCCTGCTGTGGGGCAACAAGCGCGGCGTTTGAACGCCAGTGATGTGCAGCTGACGCACCAATATCAGCACTGAATTGCGCCGAGGATTCCTTCCCTGGTTGCACCGAAAACGAGTTCTTTGTGTAGAGGTTCAAGGCGTACCCTGTGCCGGCTTTTTGATGCAGCCTTGCAATTCCTCCACAGCGCGATAAAATAAGGCCGTGCCCACTCCGAAGCGGCTTGACTCTGCGTTATACAGGCTGCACAGCAATATGCGCGCAGTTGAACTTTGGATGCAAGGCGGGCACTGTTTTTGCAGTGCCGTCGCTGTAAAGTCGTCTTAAACTTCGCTCTTACTGAGCAAAAGGGAGAGTCACACGAATGCGCTGTAAACAAATCAAAGTTGGACACTTGGCATGTGCCGTTGCAATGGGTCTGGTCGCCGTCGCGCCAGCCGCGCACGCGCAGGGCGACACGAGCACCACGACGACAACGACAATGGACACCACGACCACAGGAACCAGCATGTCGATGTCGCAGCCGACACTGGTCACCGGAACTGTGTTGCGTTACTACGTCGACCGTTCCGGCTATGTGACCGCTATGGACGTGCAGACTGCAGAAGGCGTGCAATTCGTGCGCTTCTCTCCGGGCATGGGTACTCGTTTGTACAATACCTATCCGGTAGGCGGCACGGCTTCGGTTTACGTAATGGGCAGCCCGACCAGCCGTTGGGATGTCGTGAGTGTTGGCGCCACAGCCCCGGCTCCCGGCGGCATGATGATGCCTTACACCGTGACCGACGCCGAACTGTTGGACGCCGAGCCCTTCATCATGGCCGGCGCCAGAATGGTGACTGTGACGGGCAAGCTGCGCAACATGATCGTGAATGAACGCGGCGAAGTCGTTGGCCTGGTTCTGGGCGGCGGCAATCGCAGAGGCGGCATGATGGAAGCTGCTGCCATGAGCCCTGATGGCACCACCATGACAAACAGCTCCACATCTGCCGGCGACGCCACGACGACCACGACAACAACCACGACGACAACAACCAATATGGCCGCTGCCGACACCATGATGGGAATGCAGCCTCGTGGCATTCTGGTTCGTGTGCCGCGCGAGTTCCGCCACATTGCTCCTGGCTACGCCGGAACAGAACGTGTGACCCCGCTCTTCAGGGGCGCTGTGGTTGAAGTTACCGGCTATCCCGAAGCGCCCCGTTTTGGCGTTCTGGACGTTTACAGCCAGCGTGTTGCAGCAAACGCCCTGGTTGTTAATGGTCGTGCGGTTGGCGCTCTGGGCATTCCGATGATGAAGGAAAAGGCCACGCGCGCTCTGTTCGGCGGCGTTGACATCGGCGGCACCGGCCGCACCTCGGAAGAGATGCGTGCGGCAGGCATGGGCTACACGGTCTATGGCACCAGCAACACCATGGGTGGCGAGCCGTCCATGACAACCGATGCAGCCGGCACAGCCAGTACGGGCGGCACAGCCAGCGATGGCACCACCATGCGCTAAGCGTCGAAAAGATTTCATCTTTGACCTGTCGTAACATAAAGGGCCGGAGCAATTGCTCCGGCCCTTTTATGCTTTTAACGGTGTTTGCACACTGGATGCAGCGCACGGAGAATACCTCCAGGCATCCGGCCTGGTGCCGAGTCTGCTAAAATAGAGGCGATGGCGCCTTCGATTTTATCTTCTCATCCCCGGTCGCGCGCAGCCCAACCAGATCGCCTGGCGTCACCTCCGGCTCTTCACATTTTCAGTGAAAGCGCGCCATACGCTCTCATAGCGCTTGACCGCACGCAGTCCAACGTTGACCGCGAATTGACTTACAGTGTGCCTGCAGAACTGCGCGATGTATTGCGCGTGGGCGTGGCCGTGCTGGTGCCGGTCGCGCGGCAGTATGTCACCGGCTATGTCACCGGCTTCACGAGTACTCTGGACTTTGAGCCGAAGCAACTGCGGCCCATCTCACGTCTGCTGAGCCGTGTGCCGCTCTTCGATGGGAGGGCCCTTCAGGTGTCGCGCTGGATGAGTGCTTATTATCACTGTGCTCTGAGCGATTGTCTGTGCTGCTACGTGCCGCATGGCAGCCAGCAGGCGACGGAGAAACGCTACCTTTTCGCGGCGGAAGATTGGGAAGCAGCGTTACGTCCGTTATCGCGCGCGCCGCGCCAACTGCAAATCGCGCAGCTTCTGCTCAAAAGCGAAAAGGCGCTTTCTCACAAAGAGATTCAAAAAGCCGTGGCTGGTGCCGATGTGCGCGATGCCCTCAAGCGCCTGGTGGAAGATGGCACGCTGGCCGAAGAAGATGAGTTGCTCGACCCAACGATGAAACCGCGCCGTGTGCAGGCGGTGCGCTTGTCGCGCGAGTCGCTGCTCATGGATGCGCCCTGGCAAGACATCGAAAAAGCCGCGCCCAAACAGGCCGAGGCGTTGCGCACGCTGTTCGACATCCAGGCGTCGCCGGATAGTTCGAGTACTCGTGAAGCAGCACCGGAGCCGGTTCCAACGCTGCAACTGGCGCGCGCCTGGAATATCGAACTCGGCGCGTTGCGTGGTCTCGAAAAGAAAGGCTTTGTGGAATTTACCACCGTCGAGCAAAGCCGTGAGCCGACGCCGCACTTGCCGCCGCGCGATACGCATCGTGTGCAACTCACGGCAGAACAGCGAAATGCGGTCGCGGTTATCAACAACGCACTGCAAAATGTCCGTGATGCCGAAGCCAGAAGTTCATCCGTGGTGTTGCTTCAGGGCGTGACGGCCAGCGGCAAAACCGAGGTTTATCTTCATTCCATCGAGCAGTGTCTGGCGCTGGGACGGCGCGCCGTGGTGCTGGTGCCGGAAATCGCTCTTACGGCGCAAACGGTCGAAATTTTTCAGCGCCGTTTTCAGGAACGCGTGGCCATTCTCCATTCGGCCCTGGGCGCCGGTGAGCGCTTCGACGAGTGGCGCCGCGCGCGCGCCGGTCGCGCCGACATCATTGTGGGAGCGCGCAGCGCCGTGTTCGCGCCCTGCCGCGACGTTGGCCTTATCATTATCGACGAAGAGCACGATCACTCCTACAAGCAGGACGCCGCACCGCGCTACCATGCGCGCGATGTAGCACTGAAGCGCGCGTCGCTTGAAGGCGCCGTTGTGGTGTTGGGTAGCGCCACGCCCAGTCTGGAAAGCTACCATCGCGCCACGCGCGGTGATTACGCCCACGTTCGCATGATGCATCGCATCGCCGGTCGCAAATTGCCCGAAGTCGAAATCGTCGATATGTCGGTTGAGGCCAAGATGGGGCAGTTGCCCGTCCTGAGTACTCGTCTCAAAGATGCTCTGTGCGAAACGTCCTCGCGCGGTGAGCAAACGATTTTGTTTCTCAACCGGCGTGGCTTTGCGGTTTATGTACAGTGCCTGGGGTGCGGCCACGTGGAGCGCTGTCCAAACTGTGACGTGACGCTGACCTATCATCGCGGTGAACGCTCGTTGCGCTGCCATCACTGCGACCACGCCGCGCCGGTCATTGAAACGTGTCCGCAGTGCGACGGTTGGATGATCGGCTTTTCCGGGACAGGAACCGAAAAAGTAGAAAGCGAAGTGGCCGCTCTTCTGGCGCAGCGCGGACTGAGCGATACCAAGATCCTGCGCCTCGACCGTGACACAACTTCGCGCAAGGGTGCGCATGGAAAAATCTTGGGCGAATTCCGGCAGGGACGCGCACAAGTTCTCATCGGCACGCAGATGGTGACTAAAGGGCTGGATTTTCCCAATGTGACGCTGGTTGGTGTCATTTCCGCAGACGGCGCGCTGAATATGCCTGATTTTCGGGCAGCGGAGCGCACCTTTCAATTGCTGGCGCAGGTTTCGGGACGGGCCGGACGCGGCGACCGGCCTGGACGCGTACTCATTCAGACGCTGGCCGACGATCACTACGCCATTGAAGCGGCGCGCTCGCAGGATTACGAAGCCTTTGTCAAACAGGAAATGGAGTTTCGCGCCAGTCCGCCGTATCCGCCGTTTTCGCATGTGGTGAACATCATTTCACAGGATGAAAGCGAGGGCACGGCAAAGGCACGGCTCGACGAGCTGGCGCTGGCACTGCTGGAAGCCATCGCGCGCGAGAACGGCGGGGATAACGGCAACACCGATTTGGCGTCTTTGGTGTCCGAGCCGCGCACCAGCGAGCCTCGAGGCACCGAACTGCTGGGGCCGGTCGATTGTCCGCTCGCGCGCGTCAAGAACAAGTTTCGTTTTCACCTGATGCTGCGCGACCGCAACCGTCCGCGCCTGCACCGAGTACTCGAAGTGATTGACCGGCTGCCGCGTGAAGCGCGCAGCGGCCTCATCGTGGACGTTGATGCGATGGCCCTGCTGTGACACGCAATTCACATGTTCTGTGGTCGAATTGCGGTTGCGTTCTACAGGGCTTCAAACGCGTGGAACGCTTGCCCCTCGGCACTCGTTCTGCCATATATCCAATGTCCGCCGGGGCTTTGCTGCGCCGCGCGTGTTTGATGCCATTGCTTTGTGGGTAATTAGAGTCTATGTCGAACTCCGGTACAGATAACTTCTTTGAGCCGCTGGCTGGTGCCAATGTCACCCCGGAGGCGCGGCAAAAACAGGCCCATGCATCTAAAAAAAGCGGCACCTCTGTTACCGGGCCGGGCGCGCATCAGGGCGCAGCGCAGACAACTTCGTTGCCCGTAACGTGTTATCTTTCGCTCATCATTCCTGCCTACAACGAAGAGCAGCGCTTGCCCGCGACCTTGACGCGCATGGCCGAATATCTGGCGTTGCGCGACTTCTCCTATGAGATTGTGGTGGTCGATGACGGCTCGCGCGACGGCACACGCGACATGGTGCGCGAGTTCGCCGCCACCCGCTCCTTTGTGCGCCTGGAGTGCTATGATGACGACAACGGCAAGCCGCTCAACCGGGGCAAGGGCTACGCGGTGCGACATGGGGTGTTGGCGGCGCGCGGGCGTGACGTTCTCTTTAGCGACGCCGATTTGAGTACTCCCATTGAAGAGATGGAAAAGCTGCTGCCGGCCATCTCACGCGGCGACTGCGACATGGCGATTGCCAGCCGCGCCTTGCCCGAATCGAACCTGACGGTGCATCAGCCGTGGTATCGCGAGCGCATGGGTCGGTTGTTCAACACGTTTGTGCAGCGCATCATCGACACGCAAATCATGGATACGCAGTGCGGCTTCAAAGCGTTTCGTGGCGATGTGGCCAAAAGGCTTTTCGGCATGGCGCAGATCGATGGCTTTGGTTTCGACACGGAAATCTTATTTCTGGCGCAGAAATTCAAATACCGCGTGCGCGAAATACCCGTCACCTGGGAACACCGCGATGATAGCCGCGTTAGCCCGCTGTCCGCGCCGGTTCAGATGCTTTCCGAGTTGCTGCAAGTGCGCCTCAACGATATTCGCGGCCTTTACGACGAAGACCCTGCCCCCGATGCGCCCGCCTGAGTACTCAACGGAGGCCAGGAAGCGCCGCCGACCAATCAAACCGTGACTGCCCGGCAAAAAGATTAGAGATTTAGATTAACCCAAGCTGCTATCAACAGTGCCCCGCCCGTGAACGAGCGGACAACCTCATCGGTGGTAACTTGGATTAAATTATAAAGCAGTGTCCGGCGAGGAATCTTTCCTGCAACGCCTCACATTCCTCGTTGCGCTCGCCCTGACACGGAGTCGAACTCCAATACATGTAGCCTTCAACCTATGAAGTGCTATAAGAATCAGGACTTACGCAGCAGGCTTGCGAATGCAGAGAAATGTAGGGGCGTAGCATGATGCTACGCCCCTACAACGACCGGCTTCCTGCGCAAGTCCTGAAGAATAACAAGGCTGTGGATATTCAATGGGCTGCGCTTTGAATCTCTGCGGTATGGAGTTCTCGAGCACGTCTTTTCCTTCGAAAAGCGGGACGATCAGCGACATGAAGAATCAGACGCCATAAAATTCTCACCGTGCGACTTACGGCTGGGGCACGTCCAGCTTGAGTTGCTCTTGCGGACGTAAGGGACGAACCCAGATGTTGCGAAAGCGCATTGGATTACCGTGATCCTGCAAACGCAGAGGGCCTTTCTCGCCGTGCGGCGTGTATTTACCCACACTGCGCCAGGGCGTGTCGCCGATCAACGCGGTGTGGTTTTGTGTCACGACACCATTCACCAGCACGGTGATATAAGCCGGCTTTTCGAGTTTTCCTTCTTTGAAGCGCGGCGCTTCCCATACCACATCGTAAACGTTCCATTCGCCGGGAGGCCGCACGGCATTGACTTGTGGCGGTGTCTGGCCGTAAATTGCGCTGGCGCTTCCATCGGCGTAAGTGGGATTGTCGTAGGTGTCGAGAATTTGCAACTCGTAGCGGCCCATCAAGAATAGGCCGCTGTTACCGCGCCCCTGGCTTCTACCTGAAGGAGGATTCGGCGCGCTCCACTCAATATGCACCTGGCAATCGCCAAACTCTTCTCTGGTGTAGATGTCTCCACTTCTCGGCTTCACCTGAAGGTAACCGTTTTCTACAGTCCAGGGGGCGGGTTCATTCTTGCCGTTATGCCAGCGGTCGAGATTGGTGCCGTTGAACAGCACCACGGCATCGGATGGCGCATTGCCCGGTGCATTCTGCGTGGAAAAGGTGCTGGGAGAAACGACTTCGGGTTGCGGACGCAAATTGTCATGCACGTGCCACGGAGTTCCCGGCACAGTGGGCGTGTCCTGATACCCGCCCAGATTGGGAACAACCACATTGGGTGCAGCCACATTGGGCGCATTCTGCGCCCCAGTTTGCAGTGCGGTGCCACTCAAAACGGCGCCACTCAATGCGGCGACACCCAGCGCCGCCATGGCGCGCTTTTGCTTGTATTTCATGTTGCTCTCCTGAGTACTCGTTTGAAAGTCTTATCTGTGATTTTAACTGCTGCACGTTTTTGTGTATCGCGCCGATCCATTTGAAAGGTGGCACATACGATTTGTTGCAGTGACTTGGTGAGTCACAATTGTATAACAAACGAAAGTCGCGTTGTAACCAAAAGCACGTCAACGCAGTAAGTCGCCCGGCTTGTTTGTTGGCCGCAGAACATGGCAATCGTCAAACCAGCCGTGCAGGAGAAACTGCATACAGTAGCAGTTCTGGTCTGGCATGGTGATCGAGCATTAGGGCTTCTTTTTATTCTGAATGTTCGCTGCACGGACATGGCTTGACGATTGCCATGGGCATACTCGCAGCGAACATACTCGCAACGTGCTGTTCCGTGCGGGAAACTTACCATGATCTTCAATACAGCAAATCAATACGCAATTATCTGAACCGTTTATGGATACAGCATTAGTTTCCGGCACATTCTTAAACAACGGCGCTTATATAATTCAGAGGATGCTGGGGCAGGGTGGCTTCGGCATTGTCTATGAGGCACAGGACGTTCGCCTGCAACGCCTGGTAGCGATCAAAGAGTTTTTCGTGCAGGGCGAGTGTGTGCGCGTGGACGCGCGTGTTGAGCCTTGCGGAACGCTATCGCCGGAAAGTTATGAAGTCGCGAAACAGGGCTTTCTGCGCGAGTCGCAGGCGCTGGCACGCTTTGAGCATCGCCACATCGTCGATGTGTATGCCGCTTTTGAGGGAAACAACACCGCCTACATGGTGATGGAGTTGCTGCGCGGTCGAAACCTGGAACAGGCTGTTCTTGGAGATGGGCCATTTGGCGTCGCCGATGTGATGCACTATGCGGAGCAACTCGCCTCGGCTCTGGAGGCTATTCATGACGCGGGCCTGCTACATCTCGATGTGAAGCCGCAGAACATCATTCTGGCCGATGCGCGGCGTGCCGTCCTGGTCGACTTTGGCATCGCTAAGAAAATTGAACAGGTAGTCGGCGAGAATACGGTTCGCTTCAGCAACACGCGCCGCCTGGGAACGCACGGCTTCGCGCCGCCGGAACAATATGGCAGTTCGACCCAGGTCGCTGCACGCACCGATGTCTATTCTCTGGGTGCCACACTTTACTATCTGTTGACGGCTCAGGTGCCGCCCGCCGCAACCGACCGCGCCGCCGGCAGCGACCTGGTGCCGGCGCATGAAATGAACCCGCGCGTTCCCGGCACGTTGAGCGATGCCATATCGTGGGCTATGGAGATGAAAGCCGGCCTGCGCCCGCAAAGTGTGCTGGAATTCCAGACGCGCCTGATGGCAGGCCGGACAACACCCGCGCAGCCAATCTGGTTTCCGGCAGCGATGGAGGAGCCAACCCCAATGGCGGCCAACGCAGCGACTCGAAAGGCAGCGACTCCAAACGCAGCGGCTCCAAGCGTAGTGGCCAACACTGCGACGGCTTCCGGCGGCTTGAGATTGCTGCATACACGGCAGAAGCATGATGGCGAAGTGCGTTCGATTTCGTTTTCCTCCGACGGCGAGTTGTTCGCCAGCGGCAGCAGCGACCGTGCCATCAATGTGTGGGACTCTGCCTCGGGGCGTTTGCTGCGCACGCTCACCGGCCACTCCGATGCGGTCAACAGCGTTGCGTGGTTGCCAAATCGTCATCTGCTGGCCAGCGGCGGCAATGATGGGACAGTGCGCCTGTGGAACGGCGAAAGTGGCCACATCCTGCACACGATGGAGCCGAGCTTCTTTGAGCATTTAATGGAAGTCAGCAGCGTGATTCGCGCTATTGCTCCAACAGGTGATGGAAGTATCATCGCTTCGACTTCAGGGCGCGGCGTGGTGCGTTTGTGGGACACGGACAGCGGGCGACTCAGTGGAGTACTCAGAGGACATAATCAACACATGACATCCGTGGCTTGCTCCGCCGATAACCGTTTGCTGGCCTCGTGTGATAGCGGTGAGGGACGCGATCGCATCTGCATCTGGGACTGGCAGCAGCAAAAGCTCCTGCTCGACTTCGCCATGCGCGGGGCGGGCATTTCGTGGCTGGTCTTTTCCCCGGATGCACAAGTGCTGGCATCCGGCGGTGCTGACAGCACGGTTCGGATGTGGAATGCTTCTAACGCTCAGGGCCTGCGCATTTTGACGGCAACAGCTCCCATCAACTCAGTTGCCTTTTCGCCGGACGGAACTCTTATCGCAGCAGGCGCAGCGAACGGCTCTTTGCGCATATGGGACGCTCAGGATCGCGGTTTGCTGCACGCCTTCAAAGTCCATGAAGGCCCGGTTAAATCGGTTGCCTTCCGTCCACACAGCCACGAGATTTCCACCGCCGGCGCCGATGGAACAATCAGGATGTGGCAAATGGCCTGAATCATTTTTCACACGTTACAAAACCAATCCGAGTACTCGCAGTGCGGCGCGCTTGCATAGCGCCTTCGCCGCGTGTTTGGTGTCTGCGTTGTTCTTGCTAAACTGAACCGGAGAATTGAAGCCCCAAGAAAATTGCAAATCATGTTTCAAGCGTTTGAAGGCACACCCAATTATCCCGAACTGGAACGTTCGATCCTCAAGCTGTGGGAAGAGAACCAGACTTTCGATGCGTTGCGCCGGCAGACCGCCAATGGCGAGCGCTGGAATTTTCAGGACGGCCCCATCACGGCCAACAACCCGATGGGCGTGCATCACGCCTGGGGCCGCACGTATAAAGACATCTTCAACCGCTATCATGCCATGCGCGGGCGCAAATTGCGCTGGCAAAACGGCTTCGATTGCCAGGGTTTATGGGTCGAAGTCGAAGTGGAAAAGGCGCTCGGCTTCCGGGGCAAACCCGATATCGTGGCCTATGGGCTGGAAAACTTTTCGCGAGCCTGCCGCGAGCGCGTCGATAAATTCGCCGTCACCATCACCCAGCAGAGCAAACGTTTGGGCCAGTGGATGGACTGGGAGCGAAGCTACTATACCTTTGACGATTCGAACATCGAGCACATCTGGCTCTTCTTGAAAAAGTGCCATGAAGAAGGCTGGCTGGAGCAAGATTACCGCGTCATGCCGTGGTGCCCGCGCTGCGAAACCAGCCTGAGCCAGCACGAAAGCGCCGACAGTTACAAAGACATCACGCACCGCAGCGTTTACGTCGCGCTGCCGATTGTGGAGCGTCCCGGCGACCATTTCCTGGTGTGGACGACCACACCGTGGACGCTGACCGCCAACGTCGCGGTCGCGCTGAATCCTGATTTAACTTATGTGCGCGCGAAGAGCGATGATCGAGTACTCATTTTGAGTAAGGGCACAGTCGCGACGGCACTCAAGCCCGGCTACGAAGTGCTCGAAGAAATCTCTGGACGCGATCTCATCGGCTTATATTACAGCGGCCCGTTTGATGACATCGAGTTGCAGCAGCAAATGAACGAGAGCACGCCGCGTCACAGCGTGGCGTGGGAAGATGTCGGTGAAGACGAAGGCACCGGCATCGTGCATATCGCGCCCGGCTGCGGTGCGGAAGACTTTGAACTCGGCAAGCGCGAAGGTCTGGGCTTCATCGTGCCCGTCACGCCATCGGCCCATTTTCTGCCGGGCGCTGGCGAGCTTTCGGGCCAGAGTGCCATCGCGGAAAAAGATACCAACGGCAACGTGGTCAACGACATCGACCATATCTTCCATGCGCTGGAGCGGCGCGGGCGCATGTATCGCATTCAACGTTACAAACACTCGTATCCGCATTGCTGGCGTTGCTCACACGAGCTGATTTTTAACGCCGTCAAAGAGTGGTTCATAAGGGCCGATGCCGGGCCACGACCGGCGCGTGAGCGATTGCGCGCGGCTGCTCGCACCGTGGAATGGATTCCCGAATATGCCGGCAAACGCATGGATGACTGGTTGGCCAACATGGGCGACTGGTGCATTTCGCGCAAGCGTTTCTGGGGTTTGCCTCTGCCGATTTACCTGGACGAAGAAAGCGGCGAAGTCGAAGTGATCGGCTCGCGCGCCGAGCTGCGCGAACGCGCCGTTGACAAGGCAAAATTCGATGCCTTGCCGGAGTTGCATCGCCCGTGGATTGATGACATCGAAATCCATTCGCGCGACGGACAGCGAGTACTCAAGCGTGTTCCCGAAGTGGGCGACGCCTGGCTGGATGCCGGCATCGTGCCGTTCTCAACGCTGGGTTACAACGGCGCCGATGACATCCGTATGCCGGAGTTGAAGATCGAAAATCAGGAAGCATGGCAGCCCGCCGACTTCATCACCGAAATGCGCGAGCAGGTGCGCCTGTGGTTCTTCTCGATGCTGTTTATGAGCGTCGCGCTTGAAGACCGCGCGCCTTACAAACGCGCCATGGTTTACGAGACGATGCTCGATGAAAACGGCGAGCGCATTTCCAAAACCAAAGGCAACGGCGTGCCGTATGACGAGGCGGTGCAAAGCGTCGGCGCCGACCCAATGCGTTGGACGTTTTGCTCCAACACGCTGACGAAAGACATCCGCTTCGGTTATAGGCCGATTCATGAGAGCGTGCGCCGCCTGCTTACATTGTGGAACGTCTATTCGTTTTTCGTGACGTATGCGAACCTGGACAAGCCGCAGTTGAATGGCGAGCACTCGCAACCCAAGAACATTCTGGACAAGTGGATTCTGGCGCGCTTGCAATCGCTGATTGCTGGTGTCACAAGCGCCATCGACAACGTGCAACCGGCGGAAATCACACGCGGAGTCGAGCAGTTCGTGGATGAGCTTTCCAACTGGTATGTGCGTCGTGGCCGCCGCCGTTTCTGGAAAAGCGAAAGCGATGAAGACAAGCAAGCCGCTTATCAAACGCTGCACCGAGTACTCGTGACGGTGTGCCAGTTGATCGCGCCGGTTGTGCCGTTCACCGCCGAGGCGATGTATCAAAACCTGAAAGCGCCGCTGCAAGACGCGCCGCAAAGCGTGCACCTGTGCGCGTGGCCGCAAGTCGAAGAAGCGTTGCGCAACGATGAGCTGATTCGCGAGGTTGAGGGCGTTTTGCAGTGCGTTTCGTTGGGGCACGCGGCACGCAAAGATTCGGGCGTCAAAGTGCGGCAGCCGTTGAGTCGCGTTCTGGTGCAAGCTCCATCGCCGCAAGCACGGCAGTGGCTCGAAAACTGGCGCGATACGATTCTCGATGAACTCAACGTCAAAGAGTTGGAACTGCTGGACGATGCCGGCGAACTTGTTGAGTACTCGTTGAAAGCCAACTTGCCCAAACTTGGCAAGAAACTGGGCAAGCAGATGGGTGCAGTGCGACAGGCGTTTGAAGGCGCATCGCCCGAAGAAGCGCGCCGCATCGGTGAAGCCAGCCGTCGCGGCGAAGAGTTCACGCTGCGCGTTGGTGACGAAGATATGACCTTTGCGCCCGACGAAGTACTGGTGCAAACGCAGCAGAAGAGTGGCTACCAGTTCGCCAGTGAAAACGGCTGGGCCGTAGCACTGGATACGACACTTGATCAGAACTTAATTGACGAAGGTCTGGCGCGCGACTTTGTGCGGGCCGTTCAGCAGGCGCGCAAGGACGCCGGTTTCCAGGTCAGCGACCGCATCGCGATTCTGCTCTCAATTGGCGAGGATAGTCGTATGCCGCACGTCTTCGAAAACTGGGGCGATTACATTCAAAATGAAACGTTGGCCGAGGAACTGCGTTTAGTTCCTCAGAATTATCCCGAGTTGCTCGAAGCGAAAATCGGTGATGAGACGGTGCATTTCCGTGTCGAGCGACTTGCACCGGATGAGCTTGCAATGGGTGAAGATGCGCCCGATGAGAGTGATCAATGATACAAAGTAGCACCGGGCGCAAAGTCGCTCCGCCGAGTGAGGCCACCGAGCACCAACGAGTACTCGATGAGAGCGCAGGCGCCCCGCCCGCAGGTGTTGCCCCCGGTGCGGCTTTGCGCGATGTTGCTGCGGAGCGGTCGCGCCTTACCCTGCTCGTTGCGATTGGGTTGTTGGCGTTGCTGCTCGATCAATGGTCGAAAGCGTGGATTCGTAGCAATTTGGCGCCGGGCGAGGGAATCGCGGTGTGGCCTGGTGTGATGCATTTGTCGCATGTGTGGAATCGTGGTGCGGCCTGGGGCATGTTGTCCGGGCAGCGCCTGGTTCTGGTCGGCTTTTCCGTTCTGGTATTGGTGGGCGTAGCGTCTATGGTGCGCGATTTTGCACAGCGCGGACATCTGGCGACGGTCGGATTGGGGCTGATTGTCGGTGGTGCTATCGGTAATCTCATCGACCGCGTGTTGCTGGGCCACGTCACGGATATGTTCGACATGGACACTGGCTGGCATTGGCTACGCACCTTTCCGGTGTTCAACGTTGCTGATTCGGCACTCACGGTCGGCGTGTGTTTGTTATTGATTCACTTCGTTTTCGACCGCGAGTCGCCGACAGAAGCTGCGTTGTCTAAAGACCTCACTGCATAGCATTATGTTGCCTATTCTTTTCACCATTCCGCCGTTGCCCGGCGCGCTGTTTTTGCCGCTGCTGCTGACCACGTTTGTGGTGGCCGCACTGTTTGCGCTGCGCAGCGCAACGCAGTTACGCGCCGTTCCGAGCGGCTCTGCTGAATACAGCGATGTGCAGGCTGCGGTGACGTTTCCGCTTTTCGTGGCGGCGTTTTTGTCGGTGCTGTTGTGGGTGTGGAGCCGCAACCCAATTAAGTTGCATTCTTACGGGTTGTTTTTGATTCTGGGCTTCGCCGTCGCGGTGTGGAACGCCTGCCGTGAAGCGAAGCGGCGCGGGCGCGACTACAACATCATTCTCGACCTGTCGATTCCGCTGCTGCTGGCGAGTGTGATTATGTGTCGCATCGTTTACATCGCGCTCGATCCCGGGCAATTCGATTCAATTGGCCAAATGGTGCGCTTATGGGACGGCGGCCTGTCATTTCATGGCAGCCTGGTTGCCGCGCCGGCTGTGGTGTGGTTTTATGCGTGGCGCAACAAGATAAGCTTTGGTGAACTGGCCGACATCATCGCACCGAGCGTGTTTTTGGGCTATGCGGTGGCACGACTCGGTTGCTTTTTTAACGGGTGTTGCTATGGAGCCGTGTGCAACTTACCGTGGGGCGTGCAGTTCCACGCTGAAGGGCGCCCGGCGGGAGAATTGACGCCGCCGTCGCATCCGACTCAGCTTTATTCGTCGTTGTTATCGCTGCTGTTTTTTGGACTCATGCAGCGCGCGAAGACTTCCACATTTTTCAATCGTTTCGCCGGACAGCTCTCGCTGTTGTTTTTTGCCTTATATGCCGTCGAGCGCGCCATTGTCGAGATTTATCGCAACGGTGCGACGGCAGTGCCGATGATCGCCGGCATCCCGTGGTTCACGCAGGCGCAGTTCATTTCCGTAGTGATGCTTCTGGCGGTCGCCGTCATCTGGATTGTGCTGGCGCGACGCGCCGAGTACTCGAAGGGCCAGGGCAGCGTGCCGACGCTCTCTTCAAATCCTCCCAATGTTTCCTCCCGTTGAGCACGCGGACGAAGACGGACTGCTGGCCATCGGTGGCGACCTGTCATCGCGCACCCTGCACCACGCCTACAGTCACGGCATCTTTCCGTGGCCAGTCGAGGAACTGCCGCTGTTGTGGTTCGCGCCGCCACAACGCGGCATTTTGTTTTGCGACGAGTTCAATGTGTCACGTCGTCTGCGACGCACCCTGCGCAGCGGGCGCTTTCATGTGTGCATCGATACCGATTTCGAAAGCGTGATGCGCGGTTGCGCCGCACCGCGCCAAGGCGAAGACGGCACCTGGATTACGGATGAGATTTTTGAAGCCTACTCGCGCCTGCACCGCGAAGGCCATGCGCACTGCGTTGCGACTTACCGCGATGGTGAGCTGGTTGGTGGTTTATACGGTGTGTCCTGGGGCGCTTACTTTTGCGGCGAATCGATGTTCCACTGCGAAGCCGACGCCTCGAAAGCCGCGCTGGTGCATCTGGTGGAGCACGTTCAATCGCGCGGTGCTACATGGATCGACATCCAGATGATGACGCCACACTTCCAACTTTTCGGCGCACGCGAAGTGCCCCGCCACGAGTTCACCGTAATGCTAAAAGCCGCGATGCAGCAGCCAATTCGTTTGTTCGATTAGAGATTAACCACAAAGACACCGAGGGCACAGAGGTTCTTGAAGGTGTCCCGCTGAAACCGTTTCGAGTACTCGTAGCGAATACCCGTGCTACAACTCCAACATTCTCTTCCTTTGTGCCCTCTGTGTCTCCGTGGTTAATCTTTTTCGTAGATTTGCTTCCAGCGTGTGATGCCGGCGGCCATCGCTTCAGCCATTTTCTCCTGGCCACGTGTGGAAGCGATGAATTGCGCATCGGCTTTCTGGTTGATGTAGCACATCTCGATCAGTGCGGTAGGCACGCGCGAATAGATCGAGCCGGTGAGAACGCCGCCCTGCTTGCCGCCGACGTAAGTTGAGGCATCGGTTTTGATCGGGTTGGTGCGCAGATGGCCGCGCAGAACTGGAATCATGGCGCTGTTGAGCGTGTAAGCCGCGCTGCGACTGGCGATTTGCACATTGCGCGGCGGCCCCACTACACTGCCCTTGCGTCCGGCGCGGTCGGGGTAATACCACGTGAAGCCACGCCCCGAACCGACATCGCAGTGCAGGCGAATAAACAGCGCCGTGGGCCGGCGATAGTAATTGGCACCATTGGCGATTTCCGCACGACGCCGGTTCGTGACATACTGCTTCTCGCTGCTCTTGGTCATGACGAACGGAATCCTCATGGCACGCAGGCGTTGCGCCAGTCGCACACCGACTTGCCAGTTAAGCCGGTTTTCGGATAGGCCATGCGCGTTGGCCCCGGACGAGGTTTCCGACGGATGTCCGGGATCGATGCACACGATGAATGGCGGCTTCTGCTGCGGTCGATTGTTTTGCGCTTGCGCAAAATGCGGTTGAGTACTTGGCCTGGTGCCCGGCACAACCGCAGCCAGCAGCAGTGCGAGTGGAAGAAAAGACTTTCTCATTTCTGATATTTTACCTTTTTGTATGCAGCACGATTTTCTTGTTGAAGAACCTGAAGCCGGCCAGCGCCTCGACGTTTTTGTGGCGGCACGCCTTGGTGTCTCGCGTGGACGCGCCCAGAAACTACTCGAAGACGCAACCGTCAACGACAAACCGGCCAAGTCGTCCCAAACCCTGAGAGCGGGAGATCGAGTACTCGTCAGCGAAGCCGAGCCGCAAACTCAGCACTCAGCATTAAGCACTGGACACTCTCCCTTGCCGCCGGTTCTTTACGAAGACGAGTATCTGATTGTTCTCAATAAACCGCGTGGCCTGGTGGTTCACGCCGGGGCAGGGGAGCCGCAGGTAACTTTGGTCGATGTGCTGCTCGCGCACGGGCGCACTTTGTCTCAAGTGGGGCCGCCGGAACGGGCCGGAATCGTGCATCGGCTGGACAAAGATACCAGTGGCATCATGATGGTGTGCAAAACCGACGCGGCACATTGGAAGCTGGCCAAAGATTTCGAAGAACGCCGCGTGCGCAAAGATTACACCACGCTGGTGTGCGGCGTGCCGCCGGAGCGGGGCCGCATTGAAGCCCCGATTTTTCGCCATCCCAGCAACCGCAAGAAGATGGCGGTTGTTTCAACCGGGCGCCGCGCCGTCACCGAGTACTCGGTTGTGCGGAAATGGCTTAAGTTCGCGCTGCTCAACGTCGATTTGCTGACGGGCCGCACGCACCAGATTCGCGTGCATCTGGCCTATGTACATCATCCCGTCGTGGGCGATGAAGTTTACGGCGGCCTGCATCGCGCGCTGAGTTCAGCGCCCAACGATGAAGCGCGCGCCGCCATTCAAGGTTTGTCCGGCCAGGCGTTGCACGCTGCGCGTTTGGGCTTTGTGCATCCTGTCACGGGCGAAGACCTGCATTTTGAAGCGCCTTTGCCGGATGACATGCAGCACGTCCTTGAGTCTCTTGGTGAGGCGATTTGATGGACGACGCTCTTGCCAGACAAGTCTTCCCGGAACTGGATCGTGGTGAGGAACTGCTGTGGGTCGGCAAGCCGAGTGCAAGTCGTGAAGCGCAGAAGGCGGGCTGCCCGGCTTTTCTCATCGGTATCCCCTTGACCGCTTTCGCCATCTTTTGGACTCTCGGTGCGGCCCACATGACCAGAAGTGCTCCACCGGGATTCGGGCCTCCTGGGCTTGGCACTGTGTTCCCGCTCTTTGGTCTCATCTTCGTGGGAGCCGGGGCCTGGCTGCTGCTGTCGCCGTTCATGACTTACACCAAATCCAGCCAGACGATTTATGCCGTCACCAATCAGCGAATCATCATTGTTGAGAATGGTTCGACGCGCACTGTAAAGTCATACGTCAGCGTAGATATGGGACACCTGACGCGACGCGATCTGGCGGATGGCTCGGGCGACGTCATCTTTGCGCAGGAAAGCTACCGCGGCAACAAAGGGCGCACCTACAGCCGCGACATCGGCTTCATTGGAATCTCCGATGCGCGTGCCGTCGAGAAACTGCTGCGCGAGAACTTCTAGCAGGAATATCTTGGTGAAATTTCACGTCACAGCGAAGCCGTGCTACTCGTGAAGGCGAGTACTCGGTTTGTAGGATGCGTCTTCAAGAAACGAAAAGAAACGAACCCAGCTGTGTGGCGCTTGATACAATGGCTACGGGTGACACGAATGCTTGAAGTAAGGCAACTGACAAAACGCTACGGCAGTTTCACAGCGGTGCAAAATCTCTCGTTCCGCATCGAGAAGGGGCAGTGCCTTGGCCTGCTGGGGCCAAATGGCGCGGGCAAGACGACGACCATCTCCATCATTGTTGGCGCATTGAAAGCTGATGAGGGGCAAGTGCTCCTTGATGGACGCCCTCTGAGCGGCGAAACAGACAAAGCAAAGCAAGGCATCGGTTTCGTGCCGCAGGAGCTGGCGCTTTACGACGAGATGAGCGCGTCTGACAATCTGCGTTTCTTTGGGACTCTTTATGGTTTAAGCGGCGGCCTGTTGCGCGAGCGAATACAAAAGGCTTTACAAATTGTGGGCTTGAGCGAGCGCGAAACGGACGCCGTGGCAACTTTCAGCGGCGGCATGAAGCGCCGCCTTAATATCACGGTGGCATTGCTGCACGAACCACAACTCCTCATTCTGGATGAGCCGACGGTCGGCGTTGATCCACAGAGTCGCAACGCCATTTTCGACAACGTGCAAACCCTGAATCGAGAGCATGGCATAACGGTTCTCTACACCACGCACTACATGGAAGAAGTCGAACGCCTGTGCGACCACGTCGCCATCATGGATGATGGTCAGCTCGTGGCAAATGGAACACTGCCCGAATTATATAACCTGCTGCCCGCCAAAAACCGGCTCTACCTGGACCTGGTTCCTGCCAACGGCAGCACCTCCGCAGATGCGATAAAAGCGAATGGGGGTAACATGCAAAGCACGGCGCAGGCGCTTCAAACGCTACCCGGTGTAAAGGCCGTCGCGTTGACCGTGCAGCGATTGCGCATTGATCTCAACGATCTTGCTGCCGATGTGCCGCGCGTTCTGCAATTCCTGGCGCAGCATGGTTACGGCTATACGTCCATCGCTTCGGAGCGAGGCAGCCTGGAGGAAGTTTTCCTGCACCTGACGGGACGAAAACTCAGAGACTTATGAATATCAACGCACTTCGAGTACTCATTTGGAAGGATCTGAAGCTGTTTTTCAGCGACCGCCGCGCCATGATGCTGACCTTGCTGGTGCCGGTCGGCATTGCATCATTCTTTGGTGCCATTCTGGGTGGCGGCCCACGCCGCAGCGAGCAGAGCGCAAAAACTCCGGTGCTGGTGGTGGATGCCGACCGCAGCAAAGTCTCGCAGGAAATTGTGGCCAACCTCAAAAAAGAGGACATGATTCATCTGCAAACGGCAACGCTGCAAGCGGCACGCGACTCAGTTCTCAAGGGCAAGACCACAGCGGCTCTGGTTCTGCCGGCAAACTTCGGTCGCGACGCCTCGCGCGCTATGTTCCGCGGCAAGAAGCCGGTTGTGCAACTGCTATATGATCCGTCGCACAACGTGGAGATGCAGATGCTGCGCGGTGTGCTGGTTCAACAAGTGATACAAGTCGTCAGCAAAAGTGCTTTCTCGCCGGAATCAGCGCCAGTGAACTTCGATGAGCAACTGAAGAATCTGCAGTCTGACCCCGCCGTGAATCCACAGGACAAGGCCGCCCTCAAAGAATTGTTTGGCAGCTTGAAGCGTTACTACAGCAGCAGCAATGGACGTGCGGCCCCTTCCGGTGGACCTGGCGCCGGGCTGCAAATGCCCTATGAAGTGAAAGAAGAAGCCGTCACCGCCACGCGCAGTGGCCAAGAATGGAGCGGAGCCGCGCATACCTTTTGCGGCATGGCGGTGCAGGGCCTGCTTTTCTGGGCGATTGATGCCGGCATCGGCATTCTGCGTGAGCGCCAGAAAGGACTGTGGAAACGCCTTCGTGCTGCGCCTGTTTCGCGCGGTCTTTTGCTGGGCGGCAAAATCGGCAGTTCCACTTTAATTTCGCTCTTCACGTTGCTGGTGGTATTTGGCTGGGGCGCTCTGTTTTTCCATGTGCGAGTACTCGGCAGCGTCCTCGGCTTTCTTGCGGTATGCCTTTCGACAGCTTTGATGGCCGCCACGTTTGGGCTGCTGATCGCAACGCTTGGCCGCACCGAGCAACAAAGTCGCGGCTACGCCATTCCCGCTGTGCTGGCTATGGCGTCGCTGGGCGGCGTGTGGTTTCCTGTATTCCTGATGCCTCAATGGGTGCAAACGCTGTCTCTGGTTATCCCGGCGCGCTGGGCCGTGGATGGCTTCGATGCCGTGACGTGGCGCGGGTTGGGGCTGGATGCCGCTTTGCGCTCTTCCTTAATCTTGCTCGGTTTTGCCGCAGCGTTTTGGCTCATTGCTCGTCTCCGCTTCCAGTGGGAGGCCGATGGGCAATGAAGGCTTATATTCTGATGAGAAAGTATGTAGCTCAATGAAGTTTGAAGTGGTCGCCACCAAAGGCAAGGCTCGCGCCGGAGTACTCACTTTGCCGCACGGCACGGTTGAAACGCCGGTCTTTATGCCGGTCGGCACGCTGGCCACCGTCAAGGCCATAACGCAGCGCGAACTCGGAGAACTCGGCGCGCAGATCATTCTCAACAACGCGTTTCACCTCTATTTGCGGCCCGGCGTGGAGATCGTCAAAGCGGCGGGCGGCGTGCATCGCTTTCAGAATTGGAAGCGACCCATTCTCACTGATAGCGGCGGTTTTCAGGTGTTCTCGCTGGCCAAGTTACGCAAAATTACCGATGACGGCGTGCATTTTCAGTCGCCGGTTGATGGTTCGAAGCATTTCTTCACGCCTGAATCGGTGATTGAACTGGAAGAGGGACTCGGCCCCGACATCGCGATGGTGCTGGATGACGTTGTGGCAAACCCGGCAACGCACGAGCAGGCGGCTCTCGCCATGCGACGCAGCGTTGCGTGGGCACAGCGCGCCGCGAATTATCGCTCGCGCGACGATCAGGCGGTGTTCGGCATCGTGCAGGGCGGGCTTTATGAAGACCTGCGCATCGAATCGGCGCAGTCAACGGTGCAAATCGGCTTTGATGGATATGCGATTGGCGGACTGAGCGTAGGAGAAAAGCCGGAAGAGATGTATCCCATGGTGGATACTTGTTGTCGAGTACTGCCCGCAGAAAAGCCGCGCTATTTGATGGGTGTCGGCACGCCGCGCGATCTGCGCGAAGCGGTGGCCAGTGGCGTTGACATGTTCGATTGTGTGTTACCGACACGATTGGCGCGGCATGGCGTGGCAGTGACGGAAGAAGGCAATCTCAACCTGGTGAATGCAAGACATAAGACCGATTTCGGGCCAGTTGACGTGCATTGCGAGTGTCCGACTTGTCGCGAGTACTCGCGCGCTTATTTGCATCACCTCATCAAGTGCCGCGAGATTCTGGCGTCGCGTCTCCTGACTTATCATAACATCCATTTTTATCTGAGCCTGATGCGAAGTCTGCGCGCCGACATCATGGCCGGATGAACCTCCGGATGAGCCTTCTTTCAAGTTGACAGGCTGTAAAAAATCATCCTATAATAGGTGGATTGAATTGCTTTTACGCAGAAGCGGCATTTCATCTCAATCGAACTCTGAGCGGCAGCACCTTTTAGGAGACTCTCCACGATGGCACTTGGACGCGCGGGCGGATACGCGAGCATCAAAGTTATCGGCGTTGGCGGCGGCGGATCGAACGCTGTTAATCGCATGATTGAAACCGGACTTTCCGGTGTTGAATTCATAACTGTTAATACAGATAAGCAGGCTCTTGACCTTTCTTCGTCGGAAAAGAAAATTCAAATCGGCACCGCTGTCACGGCGGGCCTTGGCGCGGGCGGCAACCCGGAAATGGGCCATCGTAGCGCGGAAGAATCGCGCGACGAAATCGCCGATGCCGTCGCCAAAAGCGACCTTGTCTTTATCACGGCGGGCATGGGCGGCGGCACCGGCACGGGCGCCGCTCCGGTCATCGCCGACATCGCCAAGCAGAGCGGCGCGCTGACCATTGCGGTTGTCACCAAGCCGTTTGGCTTTGAAGGCCACGCGCGCAAGAACAATGCGGAAGTCGGCGTCGAGAAGCTGCGCAATGCAGTGGATACCTTCATCGTAATTCCCAACGAGCGCCTGCTCGAAGTGATTGAGCGCCGCACGCCGATGCGCCAGGCGTTTTCCAAAGCCGACGATATTTTGCGCCAGGGCGTGCAGGGCGTTTCTGACCTCATCACCGTTCCCGGTGAAATCAACCTTGACTTTGCCGATGTAAAAAGCGTGATGCAGGACGCGGGCACAGCCGTCATGGGCATTGGTGTGGGAACCGGCGAACGCCGCGCTGCTGATGCCGCTACCGAAGCCATCGCTTCGCCGCTGCTGGAGCAGTCGGTGATTGGTGCACGCAAGCTGCTCATCAACGTGACGGCGGGCGATGACCTGGCAATTGGCGAAGTCGAAGAAATCGTGCGCATCGTGCGCGAAGCCGCCGACGTGGACGAAGCCAACGTTTTCTGGGGACTTGTCTTCAACCCGCTGATGGAAAATGAAGTGCGCGTCACGGTTGTGGCGACCGGCTTCGACAAGCCCGCCGCGCAGCCGAACTCGTATGGCGTTTCGTCTTCGGGCGCACAGACCGCGTTCAGCTCACCGGCGCCGACACCGCAGGCAGGCCGTCCCGTGCCCAAGCTGTCCAGCGACGACATCGACATCGATGTGCCGAGCTTCCTGCGACGCAGCGGCGGGTAAAAAATTTAGTTCTGAAGTTTAAGTTGTTCCACGCGATGCGTACTTTCGAGTACTCGTCGCGTTGTTTTTAGTGGCTGTTATTCGAAATCCAAAACCAATGAAGCGCATCGGCATTACATTTTCGCACTATCACTGGCCCGACGACCCGGACAACCAACAGCGCATGCAGTTTTATATGGACGCGGTCGAGGATGCGGGCGCGCGCGGCGAACCGTTGTGGATGCCGCAAGACGGCGACGCTGATGGTGAATACGCCGCGCGTCTGGCCCAGCAATTTGATGGCTTGCTGCTAAGTGGTGGCGCCGATCTGCCGCCTTCGTGGTATGGCGAGGAAGAGTTGCCTAACGCCGGTGTCACGCTCATAAACCTGGCGCGACCGGCTTTTGAAGCCGAGCTACTGAAGAATTTTCTGGAAAACGGCAAGCCTGCGTTCGGCATTTGCTACGGCTGCCAGTTTTTTAATGTGTGGCGCGGCGGCACGCTGATTCAAGACATTCCGCTGCAATGGCCGCAGCACATCGAGCACAAGCAGTCGCGCCATGTGGTGCGAGTACTCGATAACACCAAACTGCACCGCATCATTGGCGAGGACGAGCTTGAAGTTGTGTCATCCCACCACCAAGCGATTGGACGTTTGGCGCACGGCGCACATACAGCCGCTTTCGCGCCGGATCGCCTGGCCGAATCCATCGAGTTTGAGGATGCGCCGTTTTTCCTGGGTGTGCAGTGGCACCCGGAACGCGACCGCCACAGTCGTGCCACGCAACGCCTCTTCGGAGCTTTCGTCGCCGCCTGCTCAAAGTGAGCTGAACTCAGATGCATTTAGCCGCGCGCTGACGTAGTAACGCAAAGGCGTACCGATAAAGGTCGTCTGCGAGAGCTTATTTGGGTAGTAGCCCACGCTGGCGCAGTTCGTCTTCGAGTTGGCCGGGCGCAGGGTTTACAAAGACATCGCCACCTAAGTCGAAGGTGGGCCGAATGGAGCGACCATTGTTCCAATCGGCGATGCGCTTTTCGTCTTCCGGGCTGGCATCGACATCGATGTATTGGTAAGGAACGCCCAGAGTATCGAGCTGGCGCAGGGCGCGTTGCGTGTAGCCACACCAATCCGAGCCATAAATAATGATTTCGTTTGCCATTGAGTACTCACCTTTCCACTTGCCTGTCAGGCACTTGCGCGGTCGAGATTTGTCTGCTCCTGCGTTATGTAGCAACGCGCTCCACAGCAATGAGTGTGCCGCCACTGCCTTGTTCCGACTATGAGTTCTTTTCCACGCACCGCCGCTCTTAGCACCGCTCTGGCGTTCGGCGCTTCGTTCGCGTATTCGCTGCTGGAGCCATACCGTCTCGTGGTGCGCCGCTTCGATGTCGCTTTCGATAACTTGCCCGCTGAAGTCGATGGATTACGCATAGCGCAGCTTTCGGACTTACATTGCTCGGCCATCACGCCGCCCACGGTATTGCGACGCGCCATTGAAGTGTGCAACGAGCAGCACGCTGATGTTGTGGTGCTGACAGGCGACTACATTTCGCGTCGCGATTCCTATTCGCGCTTTAGCGGCGCCCGCACCGGCGCGCGTCCCGTCATGGATTACGCCGAAGCCGCCGCGCGTGAGATCAAAAACCTGCGCGCGCCCGAAGGCGTGTATGCGGTGCCCGGCAATCACGATCACACCAACGGCAGCTTTGAAGCGATTGAATTGATGCTGCGCCAGGCGAATATCACGCCGTTGGTCAATGCGAGTACTCGATTGCGCGATGTTCTGCCGTTAGTAGGCGTTGATGACCTGCGCGCCGGCACCCTCAATCTGCCAAAGGCAATGCGCGGCGTGCCGGCCCAGGCAGCGCAGATAATTCTCAGCCATAACCCGCGCATTCTGCCCCTGCTCACTGGGCGCACCTGTCTCATTCTCTCGGGGCATACGCACGCCGGCCAGGTGCATTTGCCGTTGACGAACTTCCGCATGCGGCCTGCGGACATGGGTCACAGCCCATTGTTCCAGGGCTGGTATCACGAAGGGCAAGCCCGGCTTTATGTCAATTCGGGTGTGGGCAGCGTGCACTTTCCAATGCGCTTTCGTTGTCCGCCGGAAGTTGTCGTTTTTACGCTGCGCCGCGCAACGGAAGCCGTTTTCGGCAAGCACGATCACACTGGCCATAGCCAACTGCACGGCCATTGACGCTGCGGCACGCGTGGCACGCACTTGTGGCATACTGAGCCGGAATTTTGCAGCGTTTGTGTTATGTCGCATGAGCCTTCAGGCGCATGACGATTGCTTTCCCGATAAGCCGCAACCGGCAACAGCAGAGGATGTGGTGAGGCGGTTACACTTCCAATTATGGTTCTTTCCGATGTTGATTTGAAAGCCGCTCTGGACGCGGGCCAGATTGTGATTTCGCCCCAACCCGATCTGAGTACTCAGTTAGGCGCCTGCTCGCTCGACCTGCGCCTGGGCCACGAGTTTCGCGTCTTTGAACGAGCGCGCACGGCCTTCATCGATCCGCGTGGCGAAATCGACTGGGATTCGTTTACACGCGTCGAAACCGTAGGTGACGGCGAGCCGTTCATCATGCACCCGCAGGAACTGGTGCTGGCGTCCACCATTGAAAACGTGACGCTACCCGCCGACATTCTGGGCCGTCTCGAAGGCCGCTCTTCGCTGGGACGCCTGGGCATTATTGTGCATGGTACCGCACCGCTATTCTTCCCCGGCTTTTCCGGCTGTGCAGTGATGGAACTGGGCAATATCGGCCCAATGCCGGTCGCGCTTTACCCCGGCATGCGCATTTGCGCCTTCACTTTCGAGCGTATCTCCTCGCCATCTTCCAAGCCCTACAAAGGCAAATACGCCGGGCAAAGCGGCCCTGTTGGCTCGCGCCTGCAACGCGACGATGAAATGAAGCAGTGACCTCCAGTTGGGTAGTGGCGCACCACGAATCTCATGACCTGAATGAACGCAATGAGCACAGGTGCTGGCGATTGTGCAAACAGAAAACAGCGAATGTAATTGAGGTAATCTTCTTCGGTGTGCAGACTTAGGCGGCGTACACTCATATAAGTGCGGTAGGCCCAAGGAACTCTGAGAGAGATTGGGCCGTTGCATCGAGCGGTGTCTATCGGTGCGGCAATATTCCATGGGAAACCGGACGGTGCGCAAAACGGTGCTGTCTTGCGGTTTTATGCCGCACTTCATGCTCAAAGTTATGTGATTATGCCGACAAGTCTGCGGTCTAATCAGATTCTTCTGCTGCGCGCGGTGTGACCGTGTATCATAATTTGATTTATGGGAAACACGCTGCTGAAATGGAATGAGCCTCTATCAATATATCAGGCACAGCATAAACTTGATGGCTGGCTTCTCGTGCTTAAGTGGGTTGCAGTGCTTGTCTTCATCGCACTTTCTATCCGCAAGATAGTGAGGCATGAGTATTTCGAGCTTTTCATTTCTTCCTTTGTGATCTGTATTGGATGGGCCTTCTATCGAGTCGTGGCAACCTATGAGATTGGCGACTTGGGCATCAGTTACCGAGATGGCCATAACCGGCAACACCACGAATGGAGCGATATTGAGTGGTACTACGTTTGCCCTGAGGAAACCACACCAAATATGATGCAAGTTCAATTTAGCCCAAAAGCTAAGTGGCTGAAAACTCCCCCAGCTTTTGTTTTCGATCCACAAGAGGTTGATACAGCAAGGCTGCGACGCATTTTGGAGAAATATTTACCACAGAAAGAATTGCACGGTCTTGCAATGCAACAACAATCGCAACAGCCTTGGGCCTAATACCGGCCAACAGCAGCCGAACCAGTCACTGCAAAGGATACCCTATGCTCCGGCTGGCGCCTCTACTGCGGGTGCCGCTGAGTTTGTTCGTTTTGTCGTTGCGCACGGCTTGGCAGCGCCTCTTGATTTTTCCATGTAAACGGATATACAATGTTCCTACGGAACCAGGAGGTCTCAATGGGTACTATCGTAAAAACAAACATCGTTAAAATCGGCAATTCGCATGGGATCCGCATTCCCAAATTGCTTCTCGAGCAAGTTGGTCTAATGGGCCAAGTCGAGGTCGAAGCGCAATCTGATCAACTGATTGTTCGTCCTATCCTAAAAACAACACGTGAAGGTTGGTCAGAAAAGTTTCAGGAAATGGCCGCGCGTGGCGATGATGAATTGCTTGACGAGGAGACATTTATCGCTTCCAAGTGGGATAACGAGGAATGGCAATGGTAGTCAAACGATTTGATGTTTATTTAGTAAGCCTTGATCCAACAGTTGGGATTGAGATCCAAAAGACAAGGCCGTGCACCATCGTATCACCAGATGAAAGTAACAAACATATTTCCACCGTTCTCATTGCTCCTATGACAACACAGGGTGCTTCATATCCTACTCGTGTCCTTTGCAAATTTCAAAACAAAAATGGGCAAATTGTTCTTGACCAAATTCGCACGGTTGATAAAAAGCGTTTGGTAAAAAGGCTTGGTCGGTTGGCGGCACTGGAACAAAAGAAAGTGTTGGCTGTTTTGGCCGAAATGTTTGCCGAGTAAGCGAACCGATTAACAGCGACAGAACAATCATTGCACTCCAATGCTACGGCTGTGCTCGCTCCGCCTCCGCAGTGGGTGAATTTGGTCGTTGTGCCGTCGCGCGGCGTCAGCACAATAATTTTGTGTCAAAAAAGACGAAGAAAAACACAATTCCAGAAACAACTTCACCCAAATCACGCCGAAAACTAACGCTTATCGAGGTGTTGGTCGTCGCGGCGGTTGGTGCGGTTATCCTGCGTCTTCTCTATCACGTCGTCCACTGGCGGGATGTAGTCAATGCGTTCGTAGAGCTAAGGCCATTTGAGTGGGGAATAATTGCCTTGTTTGTTGTTGCCTACTATTTTCTCAACAAACCCAATGCCAAATCATGAAACAACGTGCCGATACGTTCACCAGGCAGCACAACCATGCGCTCCACCCGGCGTCCTAGAAATTGCGCTGCGCTTCCGGCGGGTGAGATACTGTGTTGATGGTCAAGGGCCTCAAGCACAAAAGCCGGATCGAAACGTTGTTCGGACTTCAAAACTCCCTACACCAAATGCAGCAGCTTTCTCATTACGATAAGAACGAGTACTCGCCGGGCTAACGTTTCATGTTCAAGCCCATCTTAATAGCGGCTTCGAGTTTTGCCGCCTTTTCCTCTGTATGGCCGGAGTGAATGTAGCGGATGCTGCCGTTGGGGTCGATTAAGAGCAGCGTCGGGTAGTTTGTTCCGTTATATTTCGTTTTGAACAATTGGCCTTGTTCATCGAAGGCAATAGGATAAGTCAATTGCCATTCGCGCACTCTGTCCTGCACGGTTTTCCAGTCGTTTTCCGTTTCGGCCACGCCGGGAGATTGAATTCCCACGATCTTCAAGCCCTTGGGGCCATAGGTCTTGTTCAAATACTTCATGAACGGCACCGATTCCTGACAGTGCGAGCACTCGATGCGGAAAAACTCAACCAGCGTAACGTTACCTTTGAAGCTTTGCACATCGAGCGGTTCTTTGGTGTTCATCCAGTACTTTGCAGGAATGTTCCATGCCGGAGCCGGTTGGCCTTCCAGATCCATCACGGGCAGCCGCTCTTCCTGTTGGACCTGATTGCCCGCTGTTATCGGTGGCTGCGCCGGCCGATTGGCCAACTGGCTTTGCACGACACCCAGGCCCGCCAAACCGCCTAGCAAAAAGATGATAACCAGAATCTTCCATTTTTCCATGGTGTTGAGTACTCGCTAATGCTGTGAGCCCGGTCTTTGAGCCGCTCAGTGTTTGAAATGCCGCGTGCCGGTAAAGACCATTGCTAACTTTTCGCGGTCGCACAGAGCGATTGAATCGGCGTCACGATTGCTGCCGCCCGGTTGAATGATAGCCGTAACGCCCGCAGCCGCAGCCGCAGCCGGGCCGTCGTCGAATGGAAAGAACGCATCGGAAGCGAGGACGGCGTTATGCGCATTGTCGCCCGCCTGCTTGATGGCCAGTTGCACGCTCGTCACGCGATTCATCTGCCCGGCACCGGCTCCAATCATTGAGCCGTTTTTCGCAATCGCAATTGCGTTGCTTTTCAGGTGTTTGACACACTTCATGGCGAAGAGCAAATCGCGCACTTCCGTTTCGTTCGGCGCGCGTTGCGTGACGGTCTTCAAGTCCCCGGAGTTTAGCTCGTGGCGATCAACATCCTGCACCAGAAGGCCGCCGGAGACGCGCTTATAATCGAGCGAGTCGCCGCTACGGCTGTCGCCGCTACGGCTGTCGCCGCTACGGCTATCGCCGCTACGGCTATCGCCGCTACGGCTATCGCCAACGCGGGGCAGGGGAACGCCCGTTTCGAGCAGGCGCAAATCGGCGCCCCAACCGGAACGATTTTTCAAAAGTTCCAACGCTTCCGGCTCGTAGCCAACCGCAATAATGGCGTGATACATCGAGCCTTTGACGATGATCTTCTGCGCTGTGGCCATATCGAGTACTCGATTGCAGGCGATAATGCCGCCAAAGCGCGAAATGGGGTCGGCGTCGCGCGCTTTGATGAAGGCTTCGGAGAGCGTTTCGGCGATGGCGCAGCCGCACGGATTAGCGTGCTTTACGATGCAGGCCGCCGGTTCATCAAACTCGTTTACCAGGTTCCACGCGCCGTCCAGATCGAACAGGTTGACAAACGACAGCGCGATACCATGCACTTGCCTGGCCTGTGCGAGTGTGCCCTGTGGCGCGTTTGGCTCCACATAAAACGCCGCGCGCTGATGCGGGTTTTCTCCGTAACGCAAGTCGTAGGCTTTTTCGAGCGGCAGACGCAACGACTGCGGAAAGGTTTCGCCGCTGAGGTATTTCGTGATCGCCGCGTCGTAAGCTGCCGTATGCGCAAAAGCCTTCACCGCAAGCTGCCGGCGTGTTTCGATTTGTGTATCGCCGCTGCGCAGTTCAGCGAGTACTCGCTCGTAATCAGCCGGATCGACAACAACTGTTACGCTCTCAAAGTTCTTCGATGCCGAGCGCAGCATTGACGGGCCACCGATGTCGATGTTTTCAATAGCTTCTTCATCTGTCACATCGGGCCGCGCGACCGTGGCTTCAAACGGATACAAGTTGACGCATACCACATCAATCGGCGCGAAGTTCTGGCTCTCTAATGCCGCCATGTGTTCAGGCGTGTCGCGGCGCGCCAGCAGTGCGCCATGCACAGCAGGATGCAAAGTCTTGACGCGGCCATCCATCATTTCGGGGAAGCCGGTCACTTGCGACACATCCGTGACTTCAAGCCCGGCTTCGCGCAACGCTTTGGCGGTGCCGCCGGTGGAAAGAATCTGAAAGCCCAGTTCACCTAAGCCGCGCGCGAAATCGGCCACGCCAGTTTTGTCGGATACGCTAATCAATGCACGTTTCATTATTGGGAAATCTATCGAGTACTCAGCTCATGACTTTCTCTTGATGCGGCGGCCTTCAAAACGAATCTTATCCTGAATCACCATTTCGATGCACTGTGAATACAAACGGTGCTCCTGCTTTTGCACGCGCGCGCTGAGTGTTTCGGGTGTGTCGTCGTCTTCAACCGGGACGCAGGCTTGCGCTACAATCGGGCCGGTATCGTAGCGTTCATCAACGAAATGCACGGTGCAGCCGCTCACTTTGCAGCCGTGTTCGAGAACGGCGCGATGCACGCGCATACCGAACATGCCTTGTCCGCCAAAGCTCGGCAGCAGGCTGGGATGCACGTTTAAAATGCGGCGCGGAAAGGCTTCGAGTAGCACATGCGTTACGCGGCGCAGATAGCCCGCGAGGCACAGCAGCGACACGCCTTCCTGATAAAAGGCGTCGGCCACAAGATGATCCCATTCTTCCTGCGTGGCGGAACGGTCCGGCGGTAGAACCAGCGTGTTCACACCGGCCTCACGCGCTCGCACCACGGCGCCGTGCTCTTCGCTGGTGGCCACAAGAAGCGCGATCCGTGCGTGCAGGTCGTTGCGCTCAATGGATTCCAGCATCGAGCCGAAGTTGGTGCCGCCCGAACTGCCGGAAACTAATACGCCTATTCTTGCCGTCTTCATCGGGTTATGAGTACTCGCGTTCTTTATGAAATACCGGTGATTTCCAGCGGCTGGGCCGCGCTCTGGGCCCGTTCTTCTTCGTGCGCCGTGTGCGGCGTCTCGCGCACCCAGAGCAATGTGCCGATGAGGCAAAGCAGGAAGATAAACGCCGCCACCCAAAACCATACGCTCAGCGGGACCGTATCCAGCGACTTGGACGCCGCAACTGTCTGGTGTTTGAGTGCCGCGCCGACACGATTCCATTGCGTCATCAAATGTCCGGCGGACGCCACCATGACAAAAGCGCAAACCACGCCAATGCCCTGCGATGTCTGCATCAAGGAGAGGGCTTGTGCCTGTCGCTTGTCGTCAACCTGTAGCGAAGTCAAGCCGAGCCAGGCCGGCGTGCCTAGAATGTAAGACATGACTAACAGCAAGATTCCGCCGCCGAAAAGCAGCGGCGGCGCAGACAGGAGTTGCCTTGTCGGCGCGAAAAAACTCGTGGTGGCGACCATGAGCATGCCCAGTGCGGCCATGGCATAAGAAATCCACACCGCGCGCGCGCGCCCGATTTTATCTGCTGCACTACCCAGCGGCAAAGCGACCAGCACAATCAGGATAGCCGGAATAACAATCAGACCCGCCAGGTCTTTTTGCTTGATGCCGAACTGGCTGTCAATGTAAATCGGCACTGTCGGCGCAAGAATGCCCACCGCGACCTGCGACAGGGCATACAACATCATCATGCGCACCAGCATGGGACGCCCGCGCAGCACGGCGCCAATGCCTATTTCGTGCGATTCCACAGCGCCGTTTGCAGCTTTACTACTTTTGTCCGGCGCTCCCAGAGTTGAGTAGGCGACCAGCAGGCCGGTGAACATGATGAGTGCGCAAAACGGAAATACCCAGCGATTGCTGCCCAGCAAATGCCCCAGAAACAAGCCGGTCATAGGCCCGATGGCCAGGCCCAGACAATAAGCGCCGTTAAACACGCTCATCGCAGCGGCTTTGGCTTCGCGCGGCACCGAACGAGCCATCAAAGCGCTCATCGCAGGCCACAAAGCGGCAGCGGCAAAACCGTCCAGAGCGCGCATGGGAATGACGTGAAACCATTTCGTCGCGGCCAGCATGAGCAACGGCGTGATCGAACAGATTCCCAGTGAAAGGAGAACTAATGGACGAGGCCCGTAGCGGTCGGCCAGCGTGCCCATCGGATATTTAAAAAGGGTTTCGAAACCGGCGAAGGCGAGAAAAGCAACGGCGACTTTCGAAGCGATGTATTGATCGGAATACTCGACCAGCAACTCTTCCTTAAAATAAAACTCCATGACGATGAGCAGAGTCGCCCACGCCATTTCGGCACAAACGCAGATAACGGCGAACTTCAGCAGAATCGGGTATTGCCCGAACACACCAAGTGGCCCGCCGGGCGCCAGAAGTTTCTTCATTACCTTCAATTATGGGACAAACCGCAAAGGACGCAAAGTGCGCAAAGTCGAAGAAAGGGCGAAACGAGTACTCGCTTTCTGCCTTCTCTCCCTTAACTTTGCGTCCTTCGCGTCCTTTGCGGTGAATTCAATTAAGCTTCGCCGACTTTGTAGCGCACGAAACGCGTTACCTGCACGTTGCCGGCATCTTTGAGCAACTGCTGCACGGTTTTTTTGCTGTCGTGAATCGATTCCTGCTCCAGCAGCGTGTTCTGGCCGTAGAACTTGTTGAGGCGACCTTCCGCAATCTTGTCCAGCATCGCTTCGGGCTTGCCTTCGCCCGCCGCCTGCTGACGATAGATATGCTTCTCGCCTTCAATCACGTCGGCTGGAACATGGTCTCGGTGCAGATATGGCGCTTTCATCGCGACGGCCTGCATCGCCACATTGCGCGCCAGTTCACGCGCGGTGTCACTCACTTCGCCATCGACTTCCACCAGCGCCGCCTGCTTGCCATCGGTGTGTACGTAGGAAGCGATGACGCCGTTATCGGTCTGGAAAGCCGCCAGGCGGCCAATGACGATGTTCTCGCCGATGGTGCTGATGGATTCCTTGACATGCTCCTCGACGGTCTTGCCGCTGTCGCCCGCAAAAGGTTCAGTGAGCAAAGCCTGCACATCGGCGGACTGGCTTTGTGCAACCTGTTGCGCCAACTGGCTGGCCAGTTCCTGGAACTTCTCGTTGCGCGCGACGAAGTCGGTTTCGCAGTTGACTTCAACCAGCGCAGCGCGCTTGCCATCCTCGGCCACAAACACGCCAACCGTTCCATCGGCAGCGACGCGGTCGGCCTTCTTGCCAGCCGAAGCGATGCCTTTCTCGCGCAGAATCTTAACCGCTTCGTCGAAGTCACCGCCTGCGTCGGTCAGTGCGCCCTTGCAGTCCATGATTCCGGCGTTTGTCATTTCACGCAGCTTCTTGACGGCTGCGGCATCTATTGTTGCCATTGTCGTTTCCTCTTCTCAACAAATCAAAGAACAAGTTTCAACAGGGATGGAAGGGATAAAGGGGATAAGGGCAATCTACTAGACCTCGTTACGAGTACTCGTAACGAGACTACAACTACAGCCCACCCATCCCGTTTATCTCCTCCATCCCTGTAAATAATTAGCCCAGTGTTCCGTCAGCGGGTGTTTCGGCGCCGACGGCGCGCTCGCCGCGAGTTTCGTCGCTGCCTTCATTTGTGATGTTCTGGGGTGCATCGCCGCCCACGGCCCAGCCGCCGGCTTCGACTTCTTCGGTCGTCACGCGACCGGCATCGCCGTTGGCGGCATTGGTGTCACCGCTCTGCTGCGTTGCCGAACTCGGGTCGTTGGTGTCGCCGGCCTGATCTCCTGCAACGCCGCTGTTTTCGCCACCGCTGACAGCCTGTGCGCCATTAGCGCCGCCTTCCTGCGCGCCGGAGCTGGTGTAATCACCGGGAACACGAACGCTGCCGCCGGGTGTGCCGTCGGTGGTGGTGCCGCCGCCAACTTCAAGCGCCGGATCGTGCTGCGACGAGCCGAGTTGAGCGATTGCAGTCGGGTTGGGGCCGTCGTGTGTCTGCACGTGAGCCGGGCCGTCCATGGCCTCACTACGTGCGAAGGAATTCACGCCACCGATGGTGTCGGTGATGCTGTCCATTGCGCCGGTGTCGTCATCGTCGCCGGTTTCAACCGGCGGCATCTCGATCTGCGGTGCGCCGACATACTCGATGCGGCCACCTTCGCCGATGTGAACGGCACCGCCAGCGGCGCCAACGCTCTCCGCGATTTGCTCGCGTGCCGATTGCGCCATGCCGCGACCTTCATTAATCGCTTCGGCCATTTGTGAGGCCATCAGCTTGACGGCGCGAATAGCGTCGTCGTTGCCGGGAATGACGTGATCGACTTCATCCGGGTCGCAGTTGGTATCGACGACGGCGACAATCGGAATCTCCAGGCGGTGCGCCTCGTTGATGGCGATGTGCTCTTTTTTGCAATCAACGATAAAGATGCAATCGGGCAGGCCGTTCATGGTGCGGATGCCGCCCAGAATCTGGTCCAGCTTTTCGCGCTCTTCATTCAAGCGCGCCGATTCTTTCTTGGGCAGCTTTTCCATGGTGCCGTCCTCGATCATCTTGTCGAGACGGTTTAGGCGGTCGATGCGCGTCTGAATGGTGGGCCAGTTGGTCAGCATGCCGCCGAGCCAACGGTGGTTGACCCAGTACTGGTCGCACGCTTCGGCAGCTTCCTTGATGGAATCCTGCGCCTGCTTCTTGGTGCCGACAAACAGAAAACGATTGCCGTTGAACGCCATCTGGCGCACTTGCTCGTAGGCTTCTTCCAGCTTCTTGCGGGTCTTGTGCAAGTCAATGATGTAAATATCATTGCGCTCGCCGTAAATGTAGGTCTTCATCTTCGGGTTCCACTTGCGTGTGTGGTGTCCGAAATGCACGCCCGCTTCCAACAACTCTTTCATCGAACTGACTGGCATGATGTCTCCCTGGGTTGCGCCTCCTCCAGCCTGGTCGCGGTGCGACTCATCGCAGTGCGAATCGCAGTAAAAAACCCGCAGAGCCTCTTTCGAGTACTCGCGGGGCCAATACCGACCCAAACAGACTGAAGTGCGAATTTTTTGAACCGCTGTAGTATAGCGATTTCAAAGGTGCAGCGCAAACGCTAACGGTGTGATTAACGTGGTTAGACGGCGTTCACTGCGTCTTCTGTGGTGTGCCACCACAAAACTCGTGTGGCATTAAAGCAGCGCGGCGCAGTCTATAGACTGCGCCGCGCTGCTTTAATGAGTACTCGCAAAGTTCATACAGGCCTAGTGCTCTGACCAGGTAGTAAGTCAAGAGAAGGTATGTTTGACTGGAGGTATGCCAGCTAAACAACACATCATCACATTGACTGCGCAAGAACGAGCGGAGTTGGAGAAAGTCTCACAGTCGAACCGGCGCAGTGTGC
>DASVRI010000039.1:0-280524 GCA_036388675.1 Abditibacteriaceae bacterium
CTTTCGGCGGTTGCGCTTTCGGCGGTTGCGCTTTCGGCGGTTGCGCTTTCGGCGGTTGCGCTTTCGGCGGTTGCGCTTTCGGCGGTTGCGCTTTCGGCGGTTGCGCCGCAAGTGGTCGCACAGACGCGGAGGACGCTGATACAACGGCGATGCACGCCAGGGCAGATAAACAGCCTTCTGTAGGAACGTTCAGGGTGCTTTTCATTCTCTTTTGAAGTTCATCCGGACTGCGCAGCAGGCTTGCAAATGCAGGGCAATGTAGGGGCGTAGCGTGCTACGCCCCTACGACGACCGGCTTCCGCGGGAGTCCTGTTCATATTATTCGAGGCTGCCTCACACCTCATACAAGGTGTTTTTCACCGAAGCTGTTCCTGCGGAAGACACGGCTACATACAGACCGCATGAAGAGAAGACCACGCAGCTCATCCGCTTATCGTTACTTGCGCTCAAAACCTGCTGCAGGTGCAATCGGTGCGGGTGCAACGGGTTGTGAATTGGCCAGGGACAAGTCGTCGATCCTTATCTGGTGAAGTGCTTTATCGGTCCACGCAGGCGCTTCGATGATGAACGTGAATTGGACGAATGCGTCAGTCGGCACGAACTTGCCTGCTCCGAGCGGCTTGAACGCAGACAAATCGAGGTTAAAACGCTCGTAAGAATCGGCAGCCCTGGGTTCGAGCACCGTTTCAAGCCCGCCGCTACGTTGCTTTTTGGCATTGAACGATTCCATTTGCAGTCGAACCGGATGAGCAGCGCTGGCCGATAGATTGAGACCAAGTTTCAGGCGCTTTAAATCGGTCTCGCTGTTTTTGATGGCCAGGAATCCACTGGTAAAGATGGCCGACCAATTGAGAGCGACTTCGCCGACTTCCGCTCCAATAAGCAAGCCACCCGTGGGCTTATCAGGCTCAGCAGCAGCGGCGGTGCCAACCGCTCTGACCTCCAGGGTTGTCAAGATGTCCAGGGGAGTACTCGGCATGACATCGGCTGCGGCTTCCGGCCACGGATTGGTGCCGTTGAAGTCGAAGTTCAGCAAATTTTCGCCTCGGGCCGAAGCGGGCATGAGACCGAGAATCGCGGCGAGAAGCAGACAACGAGACAGCTTGTAATTCATGGTGAACAGTCGCTCCTGACGAAATTGCCGTTAGGCGCAAACGAGTACTCGCACGCCAGCCGGCGCCACGCCACTGGCATGGGAAATGGGGCCATCAACAAATAAAAGTCGCGCGTAAATTTGCCATTTATTGCTGCTGATAAGCTCCCAGATCAGGGTTGCTTTTCAGCGGGCGCGGCAGACCATTAAGGCCGAGCAGCGGGCTAAACGGCTCCCAACGTCCCGCTTTTAACGCCGGGCTGCCGGGCTTCAGATAAAAGTTGGCAAGGGCGGCATCAATCGAGGGATTGACAAATTGTGGATCACCGACCTTGTCGTTTTCGCCCAGGAGTGGCTCGCTGCCGCCTCCGAAGTAGAGATTGTTGGCGCGGAAGATGTCTCTGGAGTTCTGGTCGCCGCCTTTGGCGCCGTTGGTGTTGACCGGTTGATCGGGTGGCGCGACCACAATGTTGTTGAAAAACCGCACGTCCTGGGATTGCTGCACGAACATCTGACCCCATTCGAGTTCGGGAGAAGCCGAGTTCATGTACACCGTGTTGTTGATAACATCCACGCGCTTGCTTTTAAACGCGTGGATGCCCGACCCGCCGTTGTTGAATGTCAGGTTGTTCTGGATCAGCGTTCGACCGTTGAAGCGCAGTTCTTCGGGGGCCCTGGAGTTCTGATTGACATCCACGATAATGCCGTTGCCGTCGGAGACTTTGCCGATTTGCTTCCAAATTTCGAACGTGCGGTTCCCGCTGGTGATGTTGTTGCGAATCAGCATTCGGTAGCCCCCACTGGTGCCGTCGAAGTTGCTGCCGCCGTTCAAGCTGATGCCCGAAGTGCCGTAAATTGTCGTCCAGCAGTTGTTGCGCACGATGTTGTTTTCAATCGTGACCCAATCAGCGCCGCCCGGCCCGATGCCGGCGCCGGGACAAAACTCGACCAGGTTGTCGGCGAAGCGCAGGTGATGCGGCACCGGCTGGCCCGGCTCGGCGCTCCACGAAACGCTGATGCCGTTGCCGTTGGTTTCGGGCGCGGCCATGTTCATTTTGTCGGGGTATTTGGCTTTGGCGACATCGCCCTCGCCGCGAATGTGCAGGCCGCGCACTTCCAGGTAGGACGGCACCGCAGCAACGCCTGCAACCGGAGCGGTAGCACCCGGCGCGGTGGCGCCCGGCACTTTGCGATCCCAGATGCGGATGGCCACCCAGGCTTTGGTCAATTCAAAGCGGGGTTTGTGGCCGGGGTAGTTTTTCAGCGAAATCCAGGCAGCCGGCGTGCCCGCTTTGGTGAAGTTCACGATGCCTTCCTGCGCGCCGCGTGGCAGGTAAGTGCCATTCATCACCACGATGATGTCGCCGGGCTGCGCGGCATCAATCGCTTTTTGCGGCGTGGCAAAAGCCGTCATTTCGCTGCGTCCGTCGTTTGTGTCACTGCCCTGAGTACTCACATAAAATGCCGGCCTGGCATAATGCACGTTATCCAAACGGATTTCGGGCTTTGCCACACCCTGCCACGCCGCGCCGCCGATGGAGAATGTGAGCCCCACAAACGGCGCGTTCGGCACGAACTTTCCGGCGCCCGCAAGCTTAAAATCCGACAGATCGAGCGCGTAGCGCTGATAGAAATCCGGCGCCGCGGGATGAATGAGAGTTTCAAGTCCGCCGGTGCGCTGCCTACGTGCGTTGAACGATTCTACGAGTACTCGTACAGGCCGCGCGGCACTGGCGGACAGGCTAAAAGCCAGTGTCAGCTTACCTAAATTGCTTTCGGTGTTTCGGATCGCCAACGGGCCGCTTGAGATCAGGGCATTGGAGCGCAGACCACGCGAAGGCTGTGTCGAACCGGCGATGTCAATCGTGCCAACAACAGCGGGCGTGATGCCGAGCCAACCGTTTCTACTTTCAAAATCAGCTTGGAGCAAGGTGCCGCCGTGGAGTGGAGCCGTAGGAACACGGGAGTTCTGGGCCTGGCAGAAAGTCGCGGCACAAGCCGTTGTCAACAAACTAAACAAAGCAATGCAGGGTTTCATAGTGTTGGAATGAACCATAATTATTTGTGCAGTTTCGGGTTGTGGCTGCACAGAAGCAACGTCACAAGTTGTCTTTATCGAAAGGCAACAAAGTTTCCTGCCACTAATTGCATGAGAGAAATGGCCACACAGGAAGGTGGCGTGGCCATTTCTCTCATGCAGTTGAGATCGATCAGGTATCAATCATTGTCCGAGATCGTCCACGTGCCGCGGCTGCAAGTATGACGATGATAGCAATTACGACTTAGATCTCTATCAGTGTAAATCCCTTGTGACCTGCTCTTGAGTTGTGCATCATTCAAATCACTAATTTCCTTTGCACTGAGTGCAGTTATAGCTTTGCATAAAAGCCGGTCGTTCAGGGATGGACTGCACCCTGCAAGCAGTTTATTGAGAGTCAGGCTGGTGCTGCCGTCGAATCTCGTATGATCAACTCTTCCGGCACCACATCACAGGAAGCCACCGTAGCCTCTCCCGCTTTGCGAGCTGCAATGTGTGCCAGCAGCCGCTGCACCGCGATGCGTCCCATGTCGTGAAAAGGTTGGGCAATGGTTGTTAACGCCGGGTCGGCATAAACGGCGAAGTGTGAATCCCCGTAGCCGATGACTGAAAGTTGTGACGGCAGCGCCAGTCCTCGGCGGCGTGCCAGGCGCAGCGTCACCATCGCGATGGCATCCGCGGCGCACAACACAGCCGTTGGACGTGGCTTCAAATCCAGCAACTGCTCCGCCGCCCTTTCAATAATTTCGACATCCCCCCAGTTGCTGAGAACAACGTATTGCGGGTCAGCCGGCAATCCCATTTCGTGCAAGGTGGCGAGAAAAATCCTGGCGCGTAGCTGGGAAACCGAAGAATCCACATCGCCGCTCAACAAAGCAATACGCTCGTGGCCTAAACTCACCAGATGCGATAGTGCAGCGCGAATGCCCGCTACATCATCCGAGGAAACACATATCGCGTTCTCGTTTTCAGGAAACGATTCAATATAGGCAACAGGACGAGGGCTGTGTTTAATCTCGCGGGTAAAGCAAGCGAGCACGTCCTGGCGCAAACCCAGAGCAACAACACCATCCAGACGCCACGTGCTGCACAGTTGAACCCCTTCGGAAACCTGTTCGGGTGCCGCATCGTAGGGCAAACGCAAGATCTTTGTCACATAACCCTGCGCTACAGCCTCGTCCAGAGCACCTCCCATGATGCGGCTGATCGTCTCCGAACTGCTTTCGCTGGTCAGCAGGCCAATAACGTGACTCTGCCCGATTGACATGGCTCGTGCGAACTCATTACGGCGGTAACCCAGCTCCTGAGCGATGTCTAATACACGCTGATGCGTTGCTTTACCAACACGCACCGTTCCATTGCTGGGATTGAGCACTGCCGCCGCGGCTCGTGGCGAACACCCGGCAGCAGCGGCGATTTCTTTTAACGTAGCGGCAGAAGTATTCATGTGATTCAGCGTTGAATTGATTCAGCGTTGAATCAATTATACCCACACCAAAGCCACCTCAAACATATTGCGGAATTTTTTCTGAATAAAGTCTCGGCTGCCTTCCAACGGGCTGGTGTCAATGGCGATGAGCTACCTCTTGCGAGTCCACGGAGATGTGCTTCTTTATTTGATAATTAGCCTGCATATAACCGAACACATCAGCATGCCGGCCTGAGTAGTAAGAAGCACTTTCCCGCCTCGGAACGGTTGACGCGCGGTAAACATCAAGGATGGCAACTTCCATGTTACTTGAGTACTCGAATTGCGTAAATTCAATTCCGTATGAAGAGGTGTTCTTGTGACTCAATGTGTAAAGAATTTATTTAACCTGGAAACCGAAGTTATCAAGAGATTGGACGATCAGGTCAGGGATCTCAATGCTCAGATCGAGGAGCTGTGCAAGCGGCGCGACACGCTGGAGCATTTAAGTGACGCTATTTTCGCCTTGCACTTGCAGCAGGCCAGTGCTTCCACATCTACCTCGTCATCAACGGTTTGACCGGCAAGCGACTTAGCACAAGGGAATTCATGAAGCGGCTACCTGAACATCAGCGCTTGCGACGTGGCACGGCAGTTTTGCTCTCCGCACAGGATAAGATTGATCTGAAGCAAATGGCCGGCGAGCAGGGTGTCTCGCAGTCGGCTCTGTTGCGCACGTTAGTCTCTCAGCAGTTGCAGCGATGGCGAATGCAGACTAAGCGGAGTACGAGGTAGAGAGCCTGCCTGTTCTGATGCGGCTGCCCATGGGTGGCGAATTCTTCGTCACAGCGGTTCGCCACATATGTTCTGTCAGCGTCAATACATGAAGTTCGATGTGTTTGCCGCATCTTGCCGCAGAAAAACGCTTGATACGAGTACTCGGAAATGCGTCAGGCAAAGCGCAGATGTACCAGTCAATGAGAAAGCGACAGAGTGCGATTCTTCCAAATGCACCATACATCCATAACGACCACAGCCAGAAACCTTGCAATATAGCTAAGGTTCCTGGCTGTGGTTACACGGCACTCGGTTACACGGCACTCGGCTGCGTGGCACTTGGTCGAGCGTCTCGCACCTTTCAGGCTCTGCCTTCCCTTGTAATGACACCTTGCAGACTCTTGCTGACAGCATCCAGGCTGTTGCATAAGGTGCCAGTGCCTGTTGTGATGCTCACGTGCAGTGTGTAGCTGTCATGTGTTTATGCAACTTTTGGTACGATTTGGAGATTTGGCTGCGCGAACTCTTCAACTGTTGTCTGCGCATTGCAGATGGCGCGACCTCCACTTTCATTGCCCAGGCTACGAATCCACTCGCACTCTATAAGATAGCGCTCCAGGGCGTCATCTACGGAGGGCAACAGTTGTCCGCGTTCGCTGCCCAACGCACTGTAGTGCGGGCGAGGTGCGAGGTAGCCCATTGTATAAGCAGGTCGTGCTTCGACAACACCGGATGTAATACCGGCCATCTCAGCGGCGCGCCGTGCCAGGTCGGCCCAACTGAGCGTGCCTTTGTTGGCCAGGTGCCACACGCCGTTTTCACCGTCGATTAACAAGTCGAGTGCGGCATGAACCAGGTCGGCCACATAAGTGGGCGAAACGATGGTATCACCGGCAGCGATGAAAGTTTCGCCACTGGCCAGAGCGCGCAAGGCAATTGTGACAAAGTTGTGTTCATCCCACGGGCCGAAGAAAGCACTGGTGCGAATGACGAGTGAATCGGGCAGGATTTCGAGTACTCGGTTCTCCGCACGGAGCTTGCTCTGGCCGTAAACGTTCATGGGCGCCGGCACATCACTTTCGATGTAAGGCCGCGAGCGCTGCCCATCGAAAACCAAGTCGGATGAGAAGGTCATCAACGGAATGGCATGACGCGCACAGGCTGCCGCCAGTCGAGCCGCGCCATGAGCATTCACTTCAAAGCATTGTTCACGCTGTTGCTCGGCCTCATCCACACGCACAAAACCTGAAGCATTGATAACCGCCCACGGACGGATGCGATCCATCGCTGCATCTACAGAAGCGGGATCGCTAATGTCCATCTCCTGGCGTGAGGTGAGATGATAGGGAATTGCACGCGCGTCGCACAGGCGGGCGAAGGCGCGACCCAGAGTTCCCGTCGCACCCACGATGAGCAGAGGGCGCACCGATTGCTGGCTCATGTCGTTGCCACCATGAGTCGGTGGCGCAAAAGCCGAACGTCCGCCTGCTGCCGGATAAAACAAGCGGTCGGGGCGGCGCCACCAGCCGGGCTGATCGAGCACGGGATGGTCGTATTCTTTGCCGGCACTGAGTACTCGCATCATGCGCGCCAGAGCGGTTTGGCGCGGCTTGTCGGTGCGCACGTCGAAAACACCGGGTTCGTAGAAACCTTCAGAACGCGTCACCAAACTGTTCCAGTCGAAGGCGCCCAGCAGCGACCATGCGGTAACGGCACGCACATCAATGTGGTCGTCGCGCAGCTTCACGCAATCGTCCCACACTTCCTTGAGCCAGCGCAACTGTTCTTCGCGCGTGCAGCCCAGGTGCGCCTCGGTGACGGCCAGCGGCAAGCCGTAGCGCAACCACGCTTCGCGTAGAACAGAAGCCGTATGCACCGGCGACACGGGGCAAACACGCACTGCTTCAACATCGGCATATTCGTGCCGTCCATTGCCGCCGTGCGTGGAATCGGGATACTTGTCCTTGTCTTCGTCGAGATAACGGTCGCTCGTAAGATAGTGGTTGATGCCCATGATGTCCGGCGGGCATGGGTTGTCGAGGAACCATTGCAATTCATCTTCGCTGGCGCCCCATTCCAGCAGCTTGTGCCACATGGTGCGCTCCGGTGTAAGATGACCACACAGCAAATCGTAAGACAGCCAGCGCCGCTCGTTTTCCATGTCGGCCTGATAGGCCAGCAAGGGCGTGCTATACATGCGGCCCATGTCTTCGGTTTGCACCAACTTCGCAGCAGGATTGACCTGGCGAATGGCACGCATCGACAGCACAACGCCGCGACACTGATTGAGTAGTGCTCGAACAAAACTCTGGTCATCCGTGGTATGCGGATACCAGTGGCCATAAAGCGCACTGAAACGCGCCGTCGTCAATGGTTCGTTGACCGGCGTGTAAAACATGTTGTTGGGAAAGCGCTCCGCTACCCGACGCGCATACTGCGCCAGACCTGCGGCAAACGACGGGTCGACCAGGCTGGTGTGGCGCGGACCACTGCCGTGATGCGTCAGCCCAATGATAGGTTTTACGCCGAGTTCATGCAGTCGGTTGATGCGCTGGTCGGCCCATGTCCAGTTGATATTGTCGAAACCGTTGGGCGCGAAGTGTTCCCACAGCACCGGATAGCGAATGGCACGAATGCCCAGCCCGGCGAATAAGTTGAGATCGCTGACGCGCGTTGCGTGTCCGTTACGCTGCATCTGATCCATGTATTGGTCGCCCACGCGGTTGACCGTACATTCCAAACCGCCCCACATTTCCAGCGGTGGCAAAGCGCGTTGCGCGTTAGGAACTAACATATGTTTAAGACTCCGGCAGCAATCGCCACACAGACACCATGCCTGAGCAAGGCGCATCGTGTTCACGTCATAACAGCTACCACATGAATCTTCGTCCTCTCCAAAGGGTGTCTTTACCTTGTGAGTTCATCGCAGCAAGAACCGTGCAATGCCGCCACTATGTTTGTCCGGATTCGAACAAAAGAACGATGCACGACCTTTTTCTATGTATCCCGAGTCCTCGGGTGCGAGTACTCATGTCGTACCCCACACAACGCTTTGTTTGCAACAGCACAGAATAACACGTGTTCTCACTGTAAAATTCTCAGCATGACTTTAATGAAGAGCAAGGAATTTATGAAAAACAGAATTGCCGCCCGCTGGTGGAGCCAGGCGCTACACAATTATCACAACCTTTGTACTACAGCGGCAGCCGAGGGCGTGACGATGACAAACCTGCCCGCAGTTAACGAAAAGCAACTCCAGATTTTTGAAACGGCGTTGCGACAGCAACTCCAGCAACAAATGCGCAAGGCACGCCGCAAAAAATATAAGAACTCCAAAGCGAAACGGAACGGCTACAGTTGTGAGGCGGTGCTCTTCGTCGATGATTCGGGGTTGTGCAATGAACTCGCACAGGCGGCACAGGTAGCCGACATCAACGGTTTAGAGCAGATGCTGCCGGAGCATATGGTGATGGTGATTTATACCGATCAAGTGCAGGTCAGCGGCAGCAACCGGATTAGTAACGGTAGCCTGGATATCATCTGGTCTGCTCAAGAAGAAACGGCCCTGCAAAACTCCCTTAAAGCCTTATCCAAATACCTGGGCATTGCCGAAAAGCGACTGCGCCTGATGGTCGATGCAGGTCAACTACAAATTCAGCAGCGAGGGGGGCGTGTTCAATTCGCCTGTGACGGCATCACATCTGTCATTGACGAGTGCCTGGTATGACCCGCACCCGCACCGTTTAAGTAGCGATATTAGATGGTCTTTCGGCGAGGACCAAAGCCTTTGTGCGAAAGCGTCCATTGACAACTTGCGTGCGGTGCTACAATTGCTGTGCGCCTCTACAGAACTCTCTTATACCCACGAGGTTCGCATAACACAGCCTCGTTAGAACGAGGGCCAAACCCCACTCACTTGTTATCTCTACGTTTAATGCCTTATTGGCAGAGAGTTCCCAATGCTATCTCGATCTCACGAAGCCGTTGCCTCGTCGTCCAATCTCCTGCTATCGAAACTGACGCCGCTCGATTATCAGCGGTTGCTGCCTCACTTGCGCGCGGTGTCTCTGCCCGCCGGGCACACCTTATATGAAGCCGGCGCCTCCATCCAGAATGTTTACTTTCCCGCGCAGTGCGTCGTTTCGCTGCGCCTCACAGCCAGTGCCGGCACCGATGTTGAAGTGGCAGCGATCGGACGCGAAGGTCTGGTCGGCATCGACGCCTGTTTCGGAGGCATGCCGCCCACCCATCGCGCTGAAGTCATCATCGGTGGCAAAGCCTGGCAGGCTCCGGCTTCGCTAGTGCGCGAAGATTTTAGTCGTGGCGGTGCCCTGGGCAAGTTATTGTTGCGCTTCAACCAATCGCTGCACACGCAAACGTGTCAGGCCGCACTTTGCTGTCGCCTGCACTCGGTCGAGCAGCGCCTGAGCAACTTGCTGTTGAGCCTGCGCAATCGCGTAGGAACAGATGAAGTGAGCCTGACTCAGGAAGAGGTGGCGCACATGCTGGGAGTGCGTCGCTCCGGCGTAACGGTCGCGGCAGGTATTCTACGCGCCGAGGGATTGATCGAGTACCGGCGTGGTTCGATGACGGTTGTGGATGCTGCGCGTCTGGGAAGTCGTGCCTGCGAATGCTACCACGTCGTCGGGAAGCCCATTGGCACTGCTGTAAAAGATCTCACCGTCATCCCCTCGCCGCATTACGGCAGAGCCTCGCGCCCGCGCTACGCACGGCTGCCCATCGCCTTATCCGGCTGATTAGTTTGCAAAAATCCGCTTTTCTAATCATGACTCAGGCAAAGCGGCGCGGCGTAAGGGCGAGATGACCTCGCCCCAACGTGAAAATCGCGTGCTGCATTTACAACCAGGCTGCGTCAGGCATGAAAAAGTCCCGCCAGATAAGGTCTGGTGGGACTTTTCGTTGTGGTGTGACGTGATTTCAAACCTGCGCAGATGCAACAAACTGCGCTGATGCAACAAACTGCGCTGATGCAAACTGCGCACACGAAAAGATTCTCAGGCGCAAGCTCCAGTGCATGACAGTTCACCGTTCGAGGCAGATTCGGCGTCTTTGCCGGGCACCAGGCGTAACGGAACCTGCGGCACGTCCAGGCCCCTGGCCAATTGCTCCAGCCTTTTGACTAAAACTTCACGTTGTGCCACCAGTCTCTGGATGTCCTCGGTCATAGCCGCGATTTCTTCTGTAAGCGCCTGGGCCTCATAGGCTGCGTCTTGTGGTGTCTGCTCGTCCATGCCGTCCTTTTGTCTCCCTGAAAGTGGAGTGCGACCACAGATGCATATGGCAATATACCTGCCGTCAGGCAGATGGGACGCTGCGATGTTTGGTGGGTTCTAAAATGCAGGAACACGGCTAACTGAGCAGATACTCGAATTGTTTCTGGATAACTGCGTAGCACTCGCAGGAGGTGTCTATTAAACCCTGGCGATCCATAATCTGGATGCGGCCACGCGAGTACTCGATGAGGTCAGCCGACCTGAGCTGTCCGCAGGCGACAGTCACACCCGAGCGACGCGTGCCCAGCATGTGCGCGATGAACTCTTGCGTCAGGTCGAACTCATCACTGCCGACGCGGTCACTCACTACCAGTAGCCAACGGCTCAAACGCTCTTCGACCGAATGCAGGCGATTGCACAAAGCCGTCTGCGCCGTCTGCGTTACCAGAGCCTGCAAACTGCCGAGCAGCAAGCGGCGCAAGCTTTTCGAATGCTCAAACTCCTCCAGCAGCACCGAAGTCGGGAGTTGCATTGCAGTGCCCTCGATTTGAACAATGGACTGGCTTATAGCGGGCGCGCCACCCAGCACAGACGCGGTGCCGGCCATGCCCTCACGCCCCACAATGCCCACTTCAACGTTGGTGCCTTCATTGGAAGTCAGCACGAGAGAAATCATGCCGCTGTTAGGAAAATAGACGTGCTCTAACAAGGCTCCTATTTCATGCAGCGAATCACCGGAGTGCATATCTATCAGGTGCAAGTGCGGGCGCAATCGCTCGTAGTCGCTGCGCGGCAAAGAGGCGAGAATATGGTTTTGGGGATCGTCTAGAACGTCTTGAAAATGGGACATGAGTGCTCTCCTGAAAATCGTGCAAAAGCAGCGACAGCGGAAGAAGGAGAGGACAGATCAGGTCCCAAATCAATGCTGTGAGTGAATTTGTTGTCACAAGTGTACTACAGACGTATCACGCTCGTTCACTCTCTGTGCGCGAACGCACAGAGAGTGAACGAGCGCCGCCGGACGCGAAGTGCGGCGTTAGATCATGCTCAATTCTTTGAGTGGGTGGAGCGAACACAGGCTGCGAAGCTTAAGTGAGAGGCGAGCACTGCGATCAAGCAGATCTCTCGCTTCCAGCGTAAGCGCCTCGATTTCAGTCGCTAAGGCCTCTGCATATTCCGCTTCAGCAAACGTATCAGAGTCGGGAGTCGGCGCGCCCGGCGCAGGCGCGCCGCTCAGAGGAATAGCCGATAAATGTTGCGCAGGTATTTGGGCTTCGTCCGCCATACAACACAACTCCCTACAAAAGAGCATTACCTCTCAAAAGAGCATTACCTCTCAAAAGAGCATTACCTCTTAGATTAAAAGAAGAGGTTGGTGTTGTCTGTGCCATTGCAGACACTTGGAGAAATCTTTTAAAGACCTGTTGCATAAGCCGGCCATACCTTTTGTTGCGATTCGGAGCCTGACTTATGCAACAGGTATGGAATAGAGGCGAGACTTCGAGACGCGGCAACAGTTATCAGTTTTCCTGGGCCGCAGCGCTATCTTGTGTGCTCGTGGCGTGTGGATTACGGTAAGCGCGTTCAACGGCGTCTTTGGTGATGTGGTAGCATTCGCAGGCTTGTTCTTCCATTCCTTTGCGATCGAGGATGTTGATGCAGCCGCGTGAGTACTCGATGAGGCCGGCTTCGCGCAAAGCTCCGGCGGCGACGGTTACACCGGAACGTCGCACTCCCAGCACGTCCGCAATCAGTTCCTGCGTCACGGGAATTTGGTCGTGTCCCAGGCGATCGGCTAATGTCAGAAGCCAGCGACTCAGCCGCTGTTCGATGGAGTGCATCTGGTTGCAAAGCGCGGTCTGTGACGTTTCGGCCAGACGCGCTTCCAGCGAGCGCATCACGAGGTCGTGCAGTTTTCCGCCCTCATGAAATCCCTCGTTTAGTATCTGCGGGCCAACAGCGTAGGAGATGCCGCGAGTGAGCATCATGCAGCGCACCATGGGCAGACCGCCTTCAAAGATCGCCCGTTCCCCGACAATGCCTTCACTGCCCACCATGCTGAGCCCCAGGTCTTTGCCTTCATCAGTCGATACGGTCAATGAGGCGATGCCTTCAAGAAGAAAATAAGCATACTGCGGCACTTCACCTTCATGGTGCAAAATCTGGCCCGGCTGCAGCGAAACCTTCGTGAAGTGCGGCAGGAGTTGTTGATATTCCGATTCCGGCAGGGCTTCCAGGATCTTATTTGACGGCCTCTTGGAACGAGAGGAGCCGGATGAACTGTCAATTCGTTGCATGATGTTTATCCTCTCTTGCGGCACACTTTATGCGGTTTCAACGATTACGAGTACTCGGTCGTCTGAAAAAAGCCGGAGGCGCTTCTCTGCCAGCTTGGTGAGAGGCTTCTCTTCCCTGTAACCGACCGATGTGCTGGAGGCGAGGTCACTGCCTGAGGTGAGCTATAGCTCTTAGGCGTCGTGCCAGCGCAATCACTCCTGTCTGCTCCCGCATGTGCTGACGGCAAAAAGGAGACACGACAATTCCGGTGCGCTCGCCCTCACTCTGTACTATACCGCACATTCATGAAGTGCTATAGCATCAGCCCGTTCAAAGGGCTTTGCAACTCAGCTCGCTGCTTCAGCGGCAGGCAAGCTTAGCGGCAGGCAACCTGGACTTCATAGACAAACTTTTGTTGTCTCACACTTCGAGTTGTTGTGATTGATGTTTTGGAACGGTGCGCCGCGAATCAGGCATTGCCGGATGGATGCGCCTTGTCTTCGATGGGCGGGTGCGCGCTTTCCTTGACATCCCGTGCGAACTGAGCTGTCTCCACACTCTGCTCTGCTCGCGCGGCGAGTTCCGGTTCCAGCGCGCGTGTGATGTACTCTTGCGCCCCGCGTGCGTGCTCCCGCGCAAAGGCTTCCGCTTCCTCGGCGCGATTTTGGGCGGCGCGCGCTTCTTCGGCCATTGCCACAGCCGTATCGCGGGCACTCTGCGCCGCATTGCCCAACGCCACAGCCGCCTCGGAAGCGCGCCGCGCCGTCATGTCGCGTGTCAGTTTGGCGAATCCCAACAGGTTGCCCTGTGAGTCTTTCAATGCTGTCAGCGTAATGTGGCCCCAGAACGTTGTGCCGTCGCATCGCACGCGCTGTCCTTCTCCGACATACTCGCCCACTTCCGCTGCCTTACGCAAGTGCTCTTCGGCGGTGCCGTCCTCCGCCCCGCCTTCCGGATAAAGCAGGCGGAGGTGGGCGCCTTCGGCTTGTTCCCTGGTCCACCACTTGATGAGGCGCGCGCCTTCTCCCCAGTACTCGATGACACCATCGCGGTTCATCAGAAAGATGGCATAGTCGCGCACATTCTCCGCCAGCGCCGCCAGAGCCGGGTTCGTGGCAGCAATGATCTCATGATTGGATGACACAGCCTGCCCAGTCGCTAACGCCTGCTGGTGAGCGCGTCCACGTTGGATGGCCGCCTCCCGCTCCCCGGTTTCACTGGCGTGCGGATAATCCGGCGCAGAGTCCGGCACACGCGCCGAATCGTGCAGCGTTTGCCCGGTTAAGAACATCGCGGATGCAGGGTTTGAATCGCTTTCTACAGCAGAGATACTTGCGTGAACCGGCAGAGCATTATCGGTGAGGTTGTTGTTCATAGCGTCAAGTATAAGCAAACAAAAAGCCGGAGGTACGTTCCTCAACGGTTCCTGCGCTTGTGCGGTGCCGGCTGTCTTAACTCCAAGCGAGATTTGCCGCCCACGCCAGGCGCAGCACGCGCGGGCGGAGCACGCCGGGAAAGATCGTGCAGAAAGGTCATTCAGGTACAGTCGTGACGGTGAATGCTTGCTTCACTCATTTCGTTTAGAAAGAGAGGAAGTTTCATGAGCCGATTCATACGAAGCAGCCTGGCCTGCATAACCTTTGCTTTAGTATCGAGTTCCTGTGCCTCAATTGGCGAAACGCCGGCGGCCTCGGGACTTGCGAGTACTCAGGTTGCTGCACCGGGCAACCGAAGTAAATTAGTCGCCGGTCTCCGCGCCGCAGCGCTGCCGCTGACAGGTAAAGCTGATGATTACAACGCTCTGCTGACACAAATAGGTGATGCGCGTGTTGTGATGCTGGGCGAGGCCACACACGGCACGCAGGAATTCTATCGCGAGCGCATGCGCATCACGCAGCGCCTGGTGCGCGACAAGGGTTTTAGCGCCGTTGTCATCGAGGGCGACTGGCCCGATGCTTATCGCGTGAACCGCTACATACGCGGTCTGAGCCGCGATACAAATGCCAGTCAGGCGCTTTCCGGCTTCACGCGCTTCCCGCAGTGGATGTGGCGCAACACCGTAGCGCGCGACCTGGTGGAGTCGCTGCGTGCGCACAATGCCGCCCTGCCCGACAATGCACCGCGCGTCGGTTTCTACGGCATGGATCTTTACAGTCTTGCCGCTTCCACCGATGCCGTTGCGCAACATCTTGAAAGCGTGGATGCACAACAGGCAACGCGTGCCCGCGAGCGGTATCGCGGCTTCGGGCGTTTCCGCGAAACTCCCGAACTGTATGGATTGACGGCTCAGACTAGCGCCGCGCAATCTCTCGAACGTCCGGCGCAACAACAGTTTCGGGAACTCCAGCAACTTCATGCAGCGCAGCCGGTGAAGGCCGAATCGACGCGGCGCGAAGAATTGTTTGCCGCGTTACAGAACGCGCGCGTGGTGAAGAATGCCGAAGAATATTATCGTGTATCGTATAGCGGTGCCGAGTCGTCCTGGAACCTGCGCGACCGGCACATGGCCGATACGCTGGACGCGTTGCTGAACCATCTCAGCGCGCCGGGCAAGCCCGCTAAAATCGTGGTGTGGGCACACAACAGTCACGTCGGTGACGCCCGGCAAACAACAATGGGCGAATCGGGCGAGTGGACAGTGGGCCAGCTCATGCGCCAGCGTCACACGGACGCCACGTTTTTGCTGGGTTTCACCACTTACAGCGGCACGGCGATGGCCGCTATGGAATGGGGCGAACAAGGACGCGTGCAGCGCGTGCGACCGGCTCTTCCGGGCAGCTTTGCCGCGCTGTTTCACGACACCGGTATGGAGCAGTTTCTGTTACCGCTGCGGGGGCAAAGCGAACTTGTGCTGGCAATGGGCGAACCTCGCCTGGAACGAGCGATCGGAGTTGTCTATCTGCCGCAAACCGAGCGTGAAAGTCACTACTTCCAGGCGCGCATGTCGAAACAGTTCGATGCCGTTATCCACATTGATACCACGACCGCAGTCACACCGCTGCCGCGTTGAACAATGGACAGAGGGCGCAGGAAACTCCCCGCCCCTTTCAGATTTTTCTGCCGAACAGACCTCCAATGAAACGCATCATGGATTTTACGCGCCGCGCCACATGGCGCTTCGCATTGCGCTGTGCGATGGCTGCAAGCATGGCTGCGGCATTTTTCTTCCGTTACCTGAGCGCACCCACGGCGTTAGGTGAAGGCACGGCGTTAGGTGAAGCCGCTGGCGATGCGACGCATAAGAGAACTCCCGCCGGCATTGAAACGCAGGGGAACACGCCTCTGAGTACTCAGGAAGGCGCCCTGCTGCAAATTGCCGACAACGATGATGCCGCGTTACGCGCTGCCAGAGCAGGCCAAATACTGGCGCGTCCTACAAAAGTGAATCAGGCGGCGCGCCGTGGTCTGTTGCGCCTGGGGCTGGGCACTATGCGCGACGGGCTGCTCTATGTTCCCGCTGCCTACCACGTCAATCGACCGGCGCCGCTCGTTCTCTCATTGCATGGTGCCGGGGGCGACGCCCGTCAGGGTTTACGTCTTATGCAGCAACACGCTGACCGCCTGGGGTTCATTCTGCTGGCTGTCGAGTCGCGCCGCAGTACATGGGATGTGTTGATGGGAGGCTACGGCCCGGATGTTGAATTTATCAACCGGGCACTGGCACGCACCTTCGGTCAATATGCGATAGATGAATCACGCGTAGCGATTGCCGGTTTTTCCGACGGTGCTTCCTATGCACTCTCAGTGGGCATCACCAACGGCGACTTATTCAAGCGCATTGTGGCGTTTTCTCCCGGTTTCACGGCTCCGGCGGCGCAGCGCGGCAAGCCACCGATTTTTGTATCGCACGGCACGCGCGACAAGATTCTGCCCATTGATAAGTGCAGCCGCCGCATCGTGCCGCAATTGCAACATGGCGGCTATGCAGTGCGCTACCGCGAATTCGACGGGCCGCACACCTTGCCAAAGGACATTTCACGCGAGGCCGCCGATTGGCTCTTTTGAACTTCACTTGTTTTGCAGTTTTGCGCTCATGGATGCGCAACGTTTGATTTAACGAGATGATTGCAGAAAGGAGACGCCGAATTTGGCGCAATGCCTTTCCCACTCTGGCGACTCCCACTCTGGCGACATGGTTTGAGCAATGCCACACAGCGCGACACATCCGGCAAAGAACGTGTCAAAACCGCCCGGCGCCGACAGCATAAACATCCGTCCCGGATCGGATGATAGCACACGATAAGAGTGGGGCACGCGGCACGGTGCCCACACCACGTCGCCCGCCTCGACCACAACACGAGCGTCGTCTAGACAAAATTCATAGCGGCCTGAATATATCAAGAACGCGGTGGCGTGAAACTGATGCATGTGCATCGGCAGGCCGCGCAGCGGTGGCGTTTCCATTTCGACGGCGCAGTAGCGCTTCAGTGCCTCACTTGAAGTGACCAGAACACGCATCGTTTCACCGAAGGCCGCGAAGCATTCTCCTTTATCGGCGCGTGCAATTTTGAATTGAGCCACCGAAGCACTTTGCGATTCCGGCGAAGCACTTAAGTCGTTGGTAGAATCACGCTCTTCGAGCAACAGCTTTTCCTCCGCAGACGATTCAAACTCCCAGCACAATACCGTTGCGAGTTCGCAGCGAGTACTCGATAAGGAATGTGGCACGCCGCGTGGCAGCAATATGGCCTCGCCCGCATGAAGCTCAAAGGTTTGCACACCGATGCAAACCCTAACGCACCCGTCTTGCACGAAGAGCAACTTCTCCTTGTAGTCGCGCGTTGGCGCGGGCACATCTGCATCAGGTGAAAGCACCGTTCGGGAGAGAGTGAATGCGCCGCCGGTATCGTGCGCGTCCAACAGGATCGAGGTGTAGTTAATGTTAGCGCGGGGCATCACTGCGTCTGAAGAGAGAACAGTTTTGTCCCGGACAACTTTGGGCAGTGAGGCTCCCTGCGCTCGCGGATTGTTAGGAAATAGTGCTTTCATGATGAGAGTGAAGTCCTGCGGCGAACCTGAAGCGGCCAACTGTGCTTCGGGTTCGCCTGTCCCATGCTCTGGGCCTGTGACAGAAACCTTACGGTAGATCGGGCAGATTGGCCGAAAGTACCTTGCCTTCGTATTTGACCTGAAGCTGTTTGGCCTTTGCGCCATTGGGTAAATTCACCATGTAGCACAACGTGGTTTCACCGCCGGGCACAATAAAAACACCGTGCTGTATGCGTTGTAATTGGAGGCCGTCGCCCGAAGCGCGATACAAGTTGCCGTCGTCCTTGATCGTTGCACCGTTAGCATCAACAACAGCAACATCAAGGCTGAAAGTAGGATGGCTGCGCCACGCCATCTTCTCCATATTCTTTGCGGTGAGGAAGATTTGCAACGAATTGTTGCGGCCTCTTCGCACACCGTCGAAACGCAGACGGTATACGCCTAAGTCCTCAAAGCTGCCGGTGCCACCCGCTGCACCGCGCGGTGGAATCGTGACTGCCGCAACCGGCTCCGGCAACGCCAGACCCGAAACATTGAAGGAAAGCGGTTTAACCAACCGTCCGAACACAGTCAACGTCTTGAGCGGCGTTGCGCCGGGCGCAATGGTGAACAAACCGAGTACTCGTGTCGTCGCGCCCGGTGCCACCGCCACACTGCCGACAATCTTTTCCGGCTCGATGTCGGGGTCGCCGCCCGATTTGTATAAATTACCAATGTTGCGAATACCCACGCCGTCGCTGTCGGTTATCACCAGGTCCAGTGTGCTGGCATCGAGCAAGCGCTCTTTGCGCAACAAATTCTTGTAAACGGCGACAACTTCGATCTGACTGTCGCGCGCTACACGCATGGATTCAATCTGCACGCCCCACTCACCCAGAGTGCGAAAGCCCGCGGCGTCGCCTGTGCCTGGCGCTGTCGGAGTACTTGGAGCAGTTGAAATCGGCGTTGATGGAGTTGTGGGCGTGTAAAAAGCCTGCACCTTCGCCGCAGAAGCGAGTAGCGGCGCAAGCAGCAATCCCCAGCGCACCATGAGTGAATTTACGGAATGTTTGCGGCCCTGCTTGTCGTGTGCAGTGCGGCGCAAGGGTGTTTTTGCAGCAGTATTAATGCGACTCATCGAATGTCTCCTGAAGCTGTAATGAAACACAGCTTACGCGCGCGCCCTGAAATAATTCTGACGCCCACCTTTGAATCCGTGCGGATTTCGTGGCGATCCCTCTTTTTGAAAAGTTCACCGTTTCAGATGCGGGCGTCAGAGTTATTTCAGGGCCTGTTTGCATAATGCCTGGCGTTGCTCCCTGCACCGAGCAAACACCACACGAAGGGGAACACTCAAATGGCCGAACGAGTACTCAGTAGCGAAATGCAACCTCAATCGACAGTGCCAACATCAGCAGTGCCGACACCAGCAGCGACACAGTCAAGCAGCGTCACCCTCAAAGCGAAGAATGCAATCAACCGTTTTCTCACCACTGGTGGTGCGCTGTGGATCGCGCATTACGTGCTGCAACTTGTAATGGGGTTGAGCGAAGGCAAGGTTTCGATGAATAGCCGCTTCAGCCCGTTCGATGGTTTTTGTTTTATGGCCGCTATCGTGTGCTTCTGCATTGGGCTGGGCTGGTTGAGTACTCAAATCCGGCCTCGCACCGCGCTGGCTGTAACTGGATTAACGTTCGCGATCATTGCCGGAGTGGCCATTATCGTTGGCGCCGCAGCTTTTATGTGGAAGCAGCAAGCTCCCGGTGTTTTGGGTGCAGTCGGAGTTGTCGGCTCGTGTCTCAGCGCAACGTTTGCGGCGCTGGCGGCCAGGCGCACAAATGCACTGCCGCCTCGTCTTGCGAACCTTTTGCTGCTTATCGGGCTGTTGACGTTTCCCCTCATCGTGGCCTTCACCTGGCCGGGCCAGTTCGTGCCTTCATACCTGACCGATGAATTGCCGTTTGCACTTTCAGGCATCGCCTACATCACTTTTGCACGCGGCCTGAGTCGCTCCACAATCGCGTAACAAACCTTGTAGAGGCGCAGAGTATGCCGCCCTGCGGATTAAGGAATAACCATGAAAACGAGTACTCGATTCGTTCTACTTGCCACGCTGCTGGCCACGCCTGCTTTATCTTTTGCACCACAGATCGCTTGCGCCGCACCATCGAACGGCGGACTGGCGTTACCCAAAAACGCCACAACCTGGGACGAACTCAATCCCCATTTCAACAGTTTGCTTTCGGCCCTGGCCAAAGAACAGGAAGTTGGCCTGAACGCATCCGGCACTATTGGTAACGTCGAAGTTGTCGCCTGGCGCGGGGCGGCTTACAAAGCTGGACGCACCTCGTTCGTGCAAATGTCGCTCAGCGGCGCGCTAACTAAAGAGGGTTACACGGTGCGCACAATCGATTCCAACCGTTTGCGCAATGTCAATCCGTCAGAGCATTTTTCAGATCAGAACGGTTCACCCTTTCAGCCCGACATCTGGAAATCGCCGGCCTACTTCGTCGCCACTAACGTGGCGCAAGGTCGCGCACTGGTTGGCGCCCTGCTCGAAAGCGACAATGCGCTTGCGTTGGGGTTACTGGCCGTGACACTCCGCGCTGCCACCCAAACATCATTGCCCGGCGCTCCTGCGGGCGCACTCTTGGTCAAAGATGCCAATGATGCCATGAAAGGCATCGCGCCGCCCAGAGTCAGTTTCAGCCCGATGAGCCGCAAGCCTCGCACGGCACGCGGGCAAATCAAAGACAGCGCCGGTCGTCCGGTTGTCGGTGCGACGGTCCACGCCGAATCCGGCGCGTTCGGTGGTTTCCGCACTTTGCACCGCGCCCGCACGGATGCGCAGGGCCTGTACCAGATTCCACTTCCGACGGGCGTATGTCAGGTTACGGCAGCCTTCGCCACGATTTCCTACGGCGGCAAAAACTACGGGCTGCCTCTGCATCCCGCAGGAGTACTCGAACAGTTCGATTCTGCGCGGGGCACGGTCGAGAACTTTGTGCTGCGCACCTGGGGTGCGACCGGCCCGCAAACCGCCAACGACGCGGGCAATCACAAACTGTATTACGGCGGCTCGGTGCGCCTGGTGTGGATGAGCGAAATCGCGGAAGGCGGCACGTTTGAAATCACGCTGACGCCGAGCGGTGCGTTGTTAGGCGGCGGTGCAGGCAAGACTTTGGTGTTCCGCGTGCCTAACAAGAACTACGGTGCGAATCTCAATGATATTCCGCTGGGACGCTACACCATGAAAGTGAGCCTTCTGGATGATGGCGACCGAGCGCCGTTGCGTCTCGAACCGTATGGCCCTTCCACGACGCCGACAGCGGCGCTCCCCATTGCATTCGACCCAATCAGCGCCACCATGCCCGACTTCGGTTACAGCCCGGTGCGCCAGACGACGATTATGTTGCGGCCTTAAAACCATTCCTCTGGAGACAAGACCATAAAAACCACCACGAAACTTTTGCTGCCCGTTCTGCTTGCTGCCCCGCTTCTCACGAGTACTCAGTTCAGCGCACCGCGCGCCGCTTATGCCGCCACGCCCGCAACTTCATTGCTGACCGGCATTAAGATTCCACGCAACGGCGAGCCTTTCGAAGAGCAAACCGCCGATTTTACAAACTTCCTCAAGGAATTGGCGACTCAGATTCTGACCAAGATGACGCCGACCGGCGATGATGCCGAAGTCTTCTGGTGGCGCGGCGACAACTATCGCGCCGACCGCTCCGCTTTCGCACGCACCACTGTACAAAATGCCCTATCGGCGGCGGGCTACTCCGTCAAGGAAATCACCGAAAACGATATTCACTACATCAACGTGTATACCTACTTCGAGCGCGAGTTGGGCAAGCCGTTCGATCCCGCGAAAAAGTCCTACTACTTCAGCGCCGTCAACGCGGCGCGTGGCCAGGCAGTCTTGGGAACGTGGCTGGAAGCGAACGACGCTCTCGCATTGGGCATTCTGCCGGTGCAATACAAAGCGGCACCGAAGCCGAAACCTTTGCCCGGCCTGGGCGCAAACGTCGTGCTGGTAAAAAACATCGACGACACGATGGCGAGTTTGCCGCGCCGCGCACTGCCGAAGTTTCCGCCGTTGGCGCGCAAGCCACGAATGGTGCGCGGCTGGCTGCGCGACATGGGCGGTCACCCGATTGCCGATGCCGAAGTCGCGGTTTATTCGAGTGTCGGCGGCGGTTTCCGCACCACGCATAAAGCGCGCTCCAACACACAGGGCTTGTACGAAGTGTTGCTGCCGACCGGCATTGCCGAAGTCGCTCAGGTCGATACGGATGTCCGTTACAACGGCGAAAAATTCAATCTGCGCCTGGAACCGGCTTCGGGCCACGCCAAGCAATTCAATGGGCAGAATGGCCACGTCGAGAACTATGTTTTGCGTGTCGCGGGAACTTCAGGCGGCACAATTCGAGTACTCGACGATCAGGAAAAAGGCGTTATCGAAATCACCCTCACGCCGATTGGACGCCAGATCGATGGCTCGCCGGGTTATACGCTGGTTTATCGTTTCGATACGGGCGACTACCACAGCGAAACCTATCTCAATGGAATGCCGCTCGGTCGCTATCGCCTCACGGCGCGCCTGCTCGATGAAGGCGAAGCCTTGCCGCTGCGCGCCAAACGCACCTTCGGCAACGACACCTTGAAACCAAGTCTGCAAGTCGATTTCAAGCCGGGCTTTGCCTACTCGTCAACGAACATCAACAAAAGCAACATCAACGTGCTGGCTTTCGAAGTCATTCTGGAACCGTAAATTGTCGCGCCGAACAAAGCCACCGAGTACTCAATTGCGAGTACTCGGTGGCTTTGTTCATTCGGTAGAAATGGGACGGATCGCGAGTTCGAGCGCGGCTTCGGGCGTCATGGCGAGGCCGCGTTGCCATGCTTCCTGAAAAGTTGCTTCGCCGAGAGTTTCGCGCGCGAGGGGCAAACACCTTTCATATTCCGGCACCATGACCGGCATTAGCGTATAACCGATGCTTTGGCGTGTGGCTTCGACGGCACCCATCAATTGCGCCGCCTCGAAAACATCGCCCAGGCGCAAGCGATTGTAAGATGTAGCCAGCAGTGTGTTGCTCAGTGTCCAGCTTCCGGCAAACGACTCGCGGCACATGGCCAGCGTCTCGTTGTATAGAATTTGTGCAGCTTCGAGTTCGCCGGTTTTGCTCAACAGGTGCGCCTGAACGTTGAGCGAGACCATCAACTCCCACTGCGCACCGATGCGTCGGGCAATGGTCTCGCTTTGCCGCGTGAGGGCGAGTGCTTCTTCGATGCGCTCTTCGTAATCGCAGGCGATACCCAGTACGTTGAGCGACAACGCCAGAGCCGCCTCGTCGCCTTCTTTTTGAGCGAGTGCGGAGGCTTCTTCGCATCCGGCGTGTGTCGAAGCGAAATCGCCCGCCGTCACATCGGCAAATGCCTGGTCGAGTAACGCCTGAAGCAGAATCTTCGGTTCATTGGATTGGCGCGCGAGACGAACGCCTTCGCGCCCCAGTTCGCGCGCACGCGCATCGTTGCCTTCAATCGAAGACACGCGCGTCAGGCTGCGTGTGGCATATACCAACGCCGCCGGATCACCAACTTGCCGGGCGGCTTCAAGGCCCTGCTTCAACAGCGTGTTCGCTTTTTCGATGTCGGAGGCATACCACGCCAATCGCCCCGCACCACTGAGCGCGCGGGCGCGTGTCGCAAGATTTGACGGCAGCGCGTCCGATGTTTTATCACCTTCGGTAACGCTTAGAAAAGTCTCAATCCAGTAGCGTCCTTCGTCCAGGCTGAGACGCGTTTCCCAAAAGTCGATGAGCGCCGTCGCCATCTGCAAGCCGCGTCGTGCGTCGTGCTCGCGCGCCCAACTCAAAGCGGCGCGCAGGTTGTCCTGCTCGGCGTCCAGGCGACGCAACCACACAGCCTGCGCGACTTGCATCGACGTAGCCGCCTGCTGCGCCAACTGTAAAAAGAAAGCAAAGAACGAGTACTCGACTTCTTCGCGCTCGTCTGTTTTCAGTTGCTCCTGACCGAATTCGCGCAAGGTTTCGAGCATACGAAAACGCGGCTCGCTGCCCAACGTCTCGTCACCGGCATCGACACGCACGAGAGAACTTTCACGCAACACGGTCAACGATTCTAGCGCGTCCGGCTCTTTGCACACTGCTTCGGCGGCATCCAGCGTCCAGCCGCCGCGAAAAACGCAAAGGCGCAGGAAGAAAGCACGCAAGTCCGGCGACAGTAAATCGGCGCTCCAGGCGATGGCGGCGCGCAAGGTTTGATGGCGTGCCGGAATGCCTAACTCGCGCGACTGCAAGAAATCGCGGTGTTTTTCCAGGCGCGACACAATTTGCGCCGGTGAGAGTACTCGGGCGCGTGCTGCCGCGAGTTCGAGCGCCAGGGGAATGCCGTCGAGACGGCGGCACAATGCGCCGATGGCTTCGACATTGGCTTCATCAACACGCAAGCCGGAGCGGTCGCAAAACAACGCCGCCGATGGACACATGCTGACTTCATCGGGCGCGGTTTGTTGCAAAGGCGTGGGCAACGGCGCAACGGGAAATTCGCGTTCACCGGGCAAGCGCAGCAATACACGCGACGTGACCAGCAGCGTCGCTGTGGGCAGCTTTTCACGCAGCTCCTGAAGCCGGGCGGCACCGGCGGGCATCAATTGCTCGAAATTATCGAGCAACAGCAGAACGCGCTCGCCACGTAAGGCACGTTCCAGGCCCAGGAGCGGCGCTACATCAGGCGCGGCGGCCAGACCCAGCGCGTCGTGTATGGACGAAAATAACAAGTCGGCATCTTGCAGCGAGGCGAGCGGCACAAAACAGGCGCGTCCCCCAGTTTCCTCCTGCCAGTTAGGTGCGACATCACGCAGAGTCTCAATGGCCAAACGCGTCTTGCCGCTGCCCCCCGCGCCTGTGAGGGTAATCAGACGTTCGCCACGACGCAGCCAGGCACATAACATTTCACGCTCGGCTTCACGTCCGAAGAATGTTGTCCACTGCACCGGCAAGCTAAGCGAAGCGCACTTGTCAATTTCTTCAACTGCACCTTCATCGCGCGCGGCTTGTGCATCGACGGCGGTGACATCACGAGTACTCATTTGCGCGCCGACAGTAGATGTGCCGGATGCAGCGGCTTTGCGTTCTTTTTCGCGCCGCAGTGTTTTCGCAAGTTGGCGTGCCGTTTCCGAAGCGACTTCGCCTTCCTGGCGCGCACGTCGCAGTAGTGTTTCATATGTGCGAATTGCAGCATCCAAATCGCCCGCCATGTGGTGTGCCCGCATCAACGACAGAAACCAGCGTTCATCGTCGCCAAACAGCGCGATGGCCCGCCGCGCCAATTGCCGCAAGGCATCCGCCTGCTCTGTCCTTGCTTCATCCGCAACTGAGTACTCGGTGGAATTTTCCAGTTGCTCCAAACGTTGACAGAAGGCGTGACGCGCTTTTTCCTCGTATTCGCCGTTCAATGCCGGAAACGGTTCTTCGTGAAAGCCGGGCAACAGAGGGCCGCGATACAACTCCACAGCGCGTGGCCAGTCGGCGTTTTTGAGAGCGGCATCGAAGTGCGACACATCGGTTGTAACGGCGCCGGGAGACAGCGATACATTGTAGCGGTCGGCGCGCAAAACATCTTCACCCAACTCGCGACGCAAAGCCGTCAGCGCCGCCGACAGCGAATTGCGAGCCGCATCGGGCGAAGCATCCGGCCACAGTCGCGCACAGACAGATTCACGGCTTTGTTCGCCGCGCAGTGCCAACAGCGCCAGCAGTGTCGCCGTCTTCTGGGTGCGGAATCTGTCAATACTTTTTTCGCCGCCGCTTTGTCGTTGCGCCCGCAGCGCACCAAAGCATTGCAGAAACCACACGCTGTCACTTGTATTCACGTTTATGTTATGTGCCAATGCACCGAGAACAGATACTCGGCATCGGGTTTTCTGTGCACGGTTGTTGAAAGCCACAAATACTGTCTTGAGCCATTGCCCGGACGGCGCATGACGGGCGCGGTTGCACAGAAGCGCACTTAGGCAAGAGGTCTTGAGTAACGTTTCATTGAGATATTATAAACCGTCGGAAACATATGGCTTTGCTTTTCTAAACCTCAATAAGCAAGTAAGAACAATGATAAAAACCAGTTTGCATCCATTACGCTATTCCCACAACATTGATGCTGAGGCTGGTAAGTAATGTAATGCGACGGCAGCCGGAAACGTAATTGAGACACAGAACATCCGGCGCGGTTTTTGTCGGTGGCGAGCCGATCGACTTTGTGCGTTGAAACGACACAACGGTTTAGACCCTGAAGGTACTCGGAGTGAGCTATCAAGACGCGAGACAAGTTGCTCGTGATTTGGCGGCTCGCTCTTCACGTTTACCGGCCCTGCGCGAGACGATCTCCCAACACGCGCGGCAGACCGGCGGTGAGAATGGCTTCTCGTGCCGACTGCCAATCGTAATCGAGCGCGAAGACTTCAACTTCTTGTGCTGCCGTATCGAAGATGCCATAGCGCGCCTGCGGATTGTTATCGCGCGGCTGCCCGCACGAGCCGGGATTGAGCAAGTATTTCCACTCGCTTTCCAGTGGAACCGTACCGCCAAACGTAAGCGGCGCGTGCTCCATGACATAGCGACGGTGCGGCACATCCAGGCAGCGATAACATTCGGCCACATGTGTGTGTCCATAAAAACACACGGGCCACTGCGACAGTGCAAAAGTCGCCTGCGCCAGTTCAGCGCTCACGATGTATTCTTCAATCGGCTGGCGCAGGCTGGCATGAACCGCGCCGAAGCCCCACTCGCGCCCATCGAGCATTGGATGCAGGCTGTCGAGCCAGGAGCGATTCTCGGGCGCTAATTCTTCTCGTGTCCACAACACAGCGGCCATCGCCGAGGGGTTAAACCAGTTGATGTCGATGCGTGCCAGCGCGGCGGCATCATGATTACCCATCAAGCAGAGCGCATCTTGCGAGCGCAGCAACTCGCAGCATTCGTTTGGATGTGCGCCATAACCAACCACATCCCCCAGACACAACACACGGTCGTATTGCCCGGTAGCCGCTTGCAGCACAGCCTCCAGACCGAAACGGTTGCCATGTACATCAGACACAATTAAAAAACGCATGAATAAACTCTTGAAAGTATCGTTTGTGACAACACCCGACCGGCAACACCCGACCGACAACACCTGACCGGCAACACCTGACCGGCAACACCTGAAGCAGTGCGAGTACTCGCACTGCTTCAGAAACCAACCGCTCCATTCAACCGATGGAGAACCTTAGTTTACGCCCATGTGAAATTCTGCACAAAACTGGCTATACTGCACAGGCGAGTGGAACCTGTTTTGCACGGCTGCTTTGGTAACGGCACCTGTGCCTGTATCAGTGCTCCATCAGTTACTCTTCCGCCATTACAAAGAGCTTACACGCTGTTTCGCGTGGGTTGTAGAAACGCCCGATCTCTGAATTTTCACAAAGCAGCAGGCGTGCAAACTAACTTCATGAAACCGCATGATTTCGATGCGACTGCCGAACTGCGCTTATCGCGCGAACTTGCTTTTGCTTTGGGCGAAGCTGAAACCGTAAGCGATGCCTTGCATCTTGTGCTGCGCAAAATGTGCGAAGTGACCGGTTGGCATGTTGGTCAGGCCTGGCTGCCGCGTGAAGATCAATCGGTTCTCGCATGTAGTTCCTCCTGGCACAACGGGGCCCAGGATGCTGCAAACATGGATGCATTTCGCAGCGTCAGTGGCTCGACCTTGTTACAACGCGGCCTGGGCTTACCCGGTCGCGTGTGGCAAAGCGGGCGGCCTCTGTGGGTGAGCGATGTCACGCGCGATGCGAATTTTCCACGCGCGCCGTTCGCCGATGCCGCAGGTTTGAAAGCCGGATTCGGCATTCCCGTTCTTGCCGGACACGAAGTTGTGGCTGTGCTTGAATTCTTCGTTTTCGAAGCGCGCCGCGAAGACGAGCGATTGCTGCAATTCGTCGCTATGGCCGCGGCTCCTCTGGGTTGGCTGATTCAGCGCAAGCGTGCCGAAGATGCGATGCGTCGCTCCGAATCGGAGTTGCAGGCACTGATTCGTGCCATGCGCGATGTGGTCATGGTCATCGACAGCGAAGGCCGCTATCTTAAAGTCGCCCCGACCAACACCAGCCGTCTCTTCCGTACACCCGCCGAATTAGTAGGCTCGACGCTGCACGAGATATTTCCCGCAGAGCGCGCCGACGAATTCTTGCGCCACATACGACGCGCTCTGGAAAGCGGGCAACCAACGGACATCGAGTACTCGCTGCACATGGATAACGCTGAGTACTGGTTCGCGGCCAGTATTTCGGCAATGTCACATAACAGCGTGGTGATCGTGGCGCGTGATATTACCGAGCACAAGCGCATGGTGGCCGCATTGCGCGCTGCCGAAGCCAACTATCGCGGCATCTTTGAAAACGCCATTGAAGGCATCTTTCAGACGGCGCCTGATGGCCGCTACTTAAGAGCTAACCCCTCGTTGGCCCGCATTTACGGCTACGCCTCGACACAAGAGATGATGCAGAGTTTCACAAACATCGCTCGCCAGCTTTACGTCGACCCGCAGCGACGTTCCGAGTTTGTGCAACTGATGCAGCAGCACGGCGCTGTGTGGAACTTCGAGTCGCAAATTTATCGCAAGGACGGCAGCATTATTTGGATTTCGGAAAACGCGCGCCCGGTCTTCGATGATGCCGGCAATCTGCAATATTATGAAGGAACGGTCGAAGACATCACCGCGCGCAAATGGCAGGAGCTGCAAATCGAAGAGCAACAGCTCCAACTGCGCGAAGTGAACGCGCGCCTTGAAGAACTCGCTATGCGCGACGGCCTGACAGGTTTGAAGAACTTGCGCGCTTTGCAGGAACGATTGAGCAATGAAGCCGGACGCGCCATGCGCGACCACATACCGCTTTCTGTCGTTGTCGCCGATGTCGATCATTTCAAGCTCTTCAATGACACCTTCGGACACCCCGCCGGAGACAACGTGTTGTGCCACATTGCACAGTTGCTGCAAGCGAGCGCACGGGAAACCGACATGGTCGCACGCTACGGCGGCGAGGAATTTGTCATCGTTTTGCCCAACACCACTCACGATGGCGCACTGGTGCTGGCCGAGCGTTTTCGCGCCTCTATCGAGGGGGCAACATGGGAATTGCGCCCGGTAACGGCCAGTTTCGGTGTGGAAACATGGCTGCCTCCTCAACATGGCAAAACCAGTACGCGCAGCACCAGCGACGGTTTAGAACTGGTGGCCGCTGCCGATAAGGCACTTTACGAATCGAAAGCGCGCGGACGCAATCGCGTCACGCACGCGTCTGAACTTGGTCTCTAAAGTTAGTCTGTCATGTCGCGCGACTGCGCTCGTTTCGTGAGTACTCGCCAGGGCTTCAGTGAGGCTGCGGCGCTACGATGTGTCCATCAACCGAAGGGCTGTCGATGCGCGGGCCGAGGCCGAGTTTGTCCCACATCGCGTCCACACGCGCGGCGGTGTCTCGGTCCATCTTCACTACGTCGGGCCATTCGCGGGTGTGGCCTTCACTGGGCCACTTGGTAGTCGCGTCAATGCCCATCTTGGAACCGAAACCGACCATCGGCGCCGCATGGTTCAGGCTATCGACCGGGCCTTTGACAATTTGCACGTCGCGCGCCGGGTCAATGTTGTTGGTGACGCGCCAGATCACTTCGCTCATATTATGCACATCAACATCGTCATCTACTACGATGATGACCTTGGAAAACATCAGTTGCCCCAACCCCCACAGAGCGTGCATCACTTTATAGGCGTGGTTGGGGTAACGCTTCTTGATGCTGACAATCGCCAGGTTGTGGAAGCAGGCTTCAACCGGCAAGTGCATATCGACCAGTTCAGGAATTTGCGTCTTGACCAGTGGCTGAAAAATGGTGCCGACGGCGCCGCCTAAGTAGGCATCTTCCATTGGAGGAATGCCGACAATAGTCGCCGGGTAGATGGGCTTCTTGCGGTGCGTGATACACGTAACGCGAAAAACGGGATAATCTTCAATCGGCGTGTAGTAGCCGGTGTGATCGCCGAAGGGGCCTTCGGGCCGCACTTCGTCCGGGTCGATGGTGCCTTCGATAACGTATTCGCAATCGGCGGGCACGCGCACATCGATGGTTTCGCAACGCACCATATCAACCGGCTTGCCGCGCAGAAAACCGGCAAACATCATTTCGTCGATCTCTTCGGGCAGCGGCGCAATGGCACAAAACGGCAAACACGGGTCGCCACCCAGGCAAATCGCGGCTTCAATTTTTTGCTTCTTTTCCTGCGCTTCGCGGTGATGCTGCGCGCCGACTTTGTGCATCTGCCAGTGCATGCCGGTCGAGTTGCGATCATAAATTTGCACGCGATACATGCCCACATTGCGCCGCCCCGTGTTTGGGTTATGAGTGAACACCATCGGCAACGTGATGAAAGGGCCGCCGTCATCCGGCCAGCAGGTGAGCACCGGCAAATTGGATAAATCGACATCACCGCCGAAGTACTTCACCTCTTTGCAGGGGCCATCGTTGACACTGCGAGTGCCCAGGCTGCGCAGCGTGGGCAGCAACTTGAGACCGGTTTGCATCTTCCCCAGCAGTCCTTCGGGCGGCACGGTTTTGATGAGTTCACCAATGCGTTCAGCGATGTTTTGCGGCGACTGGTGCAGCGCCACCGCCATGCGCTCGTGCGAGCCATACAAGCCGATGACAAGCGGCACGCCCGGAGTTTCGCGCACGTTTTCAAAAAGCAGCGCCGGCCCGGCCTGTTTGATAACACGGTCGGCGATTTCCGTGATTTCCAGCTTCGCCGAAACCGGATGGACAATGCGTTTGAGCAAACCGCGACGTTCCAGTTCAGCAATGAAGCCGCGCAGATCGGATGGGGAAAAAGAATCGGATGGCATATTGCGTGCTTCAGTATATCAATCGGCTGCGCGCCTCGCGCTGTGGCCGCATCGTGCGTAACTGCTGTGCTTAACGGTTGCTCTGGGCAGCGGGTCGCAGGTGGCATGTGGGCAGTGGATGCCCTGGCAGTGGATGCCCCGGTGTGCAGCAGAAATCTATTTTTAATATCCGCGCAATGTTCTTGTATTCGGAGCCTGAGACAATTCTTTCCAGGACAGAGCCTGTGATAAATCAAACGCTTCATTCAAATACGGTGTCTTCACCCGACGCCGGCACCGCGCCCGGCGCATTTTTCTCTGCGCCGGGCGAAGCGCTGCGACGTGGAAGTTCACACTTGCCGGAGCCGCATTCACCGCCTGACTCTTTAAATTTTGCCGCAATGTGCATGGAACTCTCGGCCTCCCTCCCGCTCAAGCAGGTTGTGCAGGCATTCGTCGATTTGTACTTCTGCCTTGATGCCAACGGCACCATTGTCGATTACGGAGCGGCCAATTCGATGGGCCTGTATGCCGCCCCCGAAGAATTTCTCGGCAGGCGGATGCAGGACGTGTTACCGGCGCCTTCAGGCCGACGATTTGGAGATGCCATTGCCAGGGTGCTGCAAAACGGTGAATCCTGCACTATCGAGTACTCGCTTGAGATTCGCGGCAGCGAGCGCTTCTTTCTGGCCACGCTGTTACCCATACCCGTGGCCGCCGATCACGCCGATGATGCGCAACAAAGCGATGCGCAACAGAGCGATGCGCAACAAAGCACTGACTCAAAAGTCGCCGTCGTGGTGCGAGAAACCACCGCGGAGAAGGAAGCGCAGCGTGAACTGCGAGAAAAGCAGGAACTTTACCAGCATTTGTTTGAGGCCAACCCACAGCCGTTGTGGATCTACGACACACAAACGTTGCACGTTGTCGCCGCCAACGATGCGGCGCTACATCATTATGGCTACACGCGTGAGGAGTTCCTGTGTCTCACCATTGGTGATTTGTATGTGACCGATCCAGCGCCGCCAAGTGCCGACACGTCCTTCAGCCCGGATGGAGCGTGGCGGCATCGCAAGAAAGACGGTTCGGTTTTTCATGCCGAAATCACATCGCATGAGTTGTCGTTCAATAATTGCAACGCACGCCTTGTGCTGGCGCACGATGTCACCGAACGCATCGAAACCGAAGCCGCTTTGCAAGCCGCGGAAGCCAAGTATCGCAGCATTTTCGAGAACGCCATCGAAGGCATTTTTCAGACCACGCCCGAAGGCAAATACCTCACTGCCAACCCCATGCTGGCTCGCCTTTACGGCTACCATTCGCCCGAGGAACTGACTAACGCCGTTACCGATATCGGGCAGCAGTTGTATGTTGAGCCGGGCCGCCGCGACGAGTTCGCGCGCCGCATGCAGCAGGACGGCTATGTCGAAAATTTCGAATCCCCGATTCGCCGTCGCGACGGGCAGATTATTTGGATTTCGGAAAACTCCCGCGCCATGCACGATGATAACGGAGTACTCGTGGGCTATGAAGGCACCACAATCGACATCACGGCGCGCAAGAAAGCCGAAGCCGAGCGCAGGCACGCGGAAGAAGCCCTGCGCCAAAGCGAGAACCGCCTGCGCGATATTGTGGAGCATTCGAGTAACCTGTTCTACTCGTTCAATACTGATTACGTTCATACTTATGTCAGTCCGCAGTCGCATCACTTTTTCGGCTGCGCGCCGGAAGAAGCGATCAACACGCGCTGGACGGATTTTTTAACCAGCAACCGCGTGAATGAAGACGCCATTCTCATTACGCAGCGCGCTATTGAAACGGGCGAGGCACAAAACACTTTTCGTCTGGAACTCAAAACCCGCGATGGACGCACCCTCTGGGTCGAAGTGAACGAAGCGCCGGTTGTGCGCGATGGAAAAACCGTCGCGATTGTCGGTGCCCTGGTTGATGTCACCAAGCGCACGCATATTGAACAGGCATTGCAGCATCAGGCGTTTCACGACCGGCTGACCGACTTGCCGAACCGCGCGCTTTTCATGGACAGGCTGGAGCACGCACTGGCGCGCGCCAACCGGCAAAAGCAGCAAAGCGCTGTACTCTTTCTCGACCTGGATCGTTTTAAAATCGTTAACGATTCGCTGGGGCATGAAGTCGGCGATCTGTTACTGAAAGGCGTTTCCAAACGTTTGCAAAGCTGCCTGCGTCCCGGCGATACGGCAGCGCGTCTGGGCGGCGATGAATTCACCATTCTCATCGAAGATATTAGTGATGTCAACGATGCCATTCACGTCGCCGAGCGCATTGCGCAGGAACTGCAAACGCCTTTTAATCTCAGCGGACAGGAAGTTTTCGTGACCACCAGCATCGGCATCACGATAAGCCGTTCCCCAGAAGACAAACCCGATGACCTGCTGCGCGACGCCGATGTCGCCATGTATCGCGCCAAAACCTCGGGGCCGTCGCAGTATGAAGTGTTCGACCCCGAAATGAACGCGCGCGCCCTGGAACGCCTTAGCCTCGAAACCGACCTCTGGCAGGCTGTTTCGCGTGGCGAACTGCGCGTTCACTACCAGCCCAAAGTGCACCTGAGTACTCAGGAGATAGTCGGGATCGAAGCGCTTGTGCGTTGGGAGCATCCGCAGCACGGCACAATTTCGCCGGGCGTGTTTATTCCCCTGGCGGAAGAAACCGGACTCATCCTCACCATCGGCCAGTGGGTGCTGCGCGAAGCGTGTCGCCAGGCGCGCGTGTGGCAGGGCCAAAGCCAGGACGGCAGCGGCCTGCAAATGAGCGTCAATCTTTCGTCGCGCCAGTTGCAGCAGCCGAACCTGGTGCAGGAAATCGCCGATGTCCTCCAAGAAACCGGCCTCGACCCGCGCCTCTTAAAACTGGAAATCACCGAAAGTGTGGTGATGAGCGACGCCGAATCGACGATCCGCGCCCTACGTGAATTGAAATCGCTGGGCGTGCAACTGGCTATCGACGACTTTGGCACCGGCTACTCCAGCCTGTCTTATCTGCGCCGCTTTCCGGTTGATACATTGAAAATTGACCGTTCATTCATCAGCAACCTGGGCATCAACATCGAAGACACCGAGATTGTGCGCGCCATTATCAATCTGGCAAAAACGCTCGGTCTGGAAGTGACCGCCGAAGGCGTGGAAACCCCCGAACAAATGACGCAACTCAGCGACCTCAGTTGCGACTGGGGACAGGGATTCTACTTCGCGCGCCCCATGCCCGGCGACGCCATTAGCGCCCTGCTCGAAAGCGGCTCCAGCTTTCCACCACTGGCAACCGGCTAACGGTTCGCCGATCCCTCCCGCTGCGACATCGAGTACTCAATTCTTCGCGTTTTGCTTTCCGCCTGCCGACTGATAAATCGTGTTGTTGACGCGGCGTGCGGCGGCGCGCATTTCGGGGTATGGAGTGTCCGTTACGTCCACAAAACCGATGTTGTGGTTTTCGCCATCGAAACGGCCTGTCAGCGGCTCGTCGATGTACTGAAACCAGTGGACACCCACAACTTCCGGTCGCGCCAGCGCGCTGCGCACATATGTGTCATAGGCTCTGGCGCGCTCGGCTTGACTGGCGCGCGGCACCAGGCCGCCGGAAAATAGGCCCCTATCCAGGGCACCGAAATGAAACTCACCGATGATTATGGGCTTGCCCAAAGTGGATAGAAACGAGTACTCAGAGTCGGCCAGAGTTTCCTTGTAGATGTTGAAAGAAATCACATCGCAATACTGCGCGGCGGCTGCAACCGCTTCGCGCGGCTTGGGTGCGAAACGCGAACCCAGATAAAGCTGATTTGGTGCATATTCACGCATCGCGTCGCGCACGGTCGAATAGTATTGGCGTGCCAACGCTGCGAAGAATAGCGACGCATCGGCTTGCGCGGCAGCGTTGAATTTTGATGGATCAAGTTGCAACGTCGCCTCGAAGCTTTTCGCGTCAATGCCCCAGGCGCGGCTCCACGCTTCCGGCGTCGCATATTTTTCTTGAAGGATTTTGGCGAAAGCACGATGCGCGGCGCTGCTCGAGGGTGTGTTCAGCGTTGCCGCAGCCGCAGCAACACCCGCCGGCGCGCCACGATACGGGTCCCACGTAATTTCGTTGTCCACAAAATAGCCGAGGCACCACGGATCATTTTTCCATTCACGCGTACCGGCTTCAGCCTGACGGCGAATCGCGGTGCGAAACGCGTCATCGAAATAATCGAACATGCCGTAATCGCCCAGGCGCGGCACATCGCCCGGTGTGCCGAATGTCGAAACATACGGCACTCGACGCGTTCGGAATAGATCGCTGCTGCTCCAGTTGCCGATGGTGTTGAAGCCCCACGACTGCAAGCGCGAAAGGGCAACATCGGGCCAGCGTTTGTCAGTGTCCGCGCCGTATTTTCGTTCCAGATTCCAGCGATAGAAATAAGTGTTGCCGCTGTTGCGCGCTTCTTCAGGGAGTTCGGTAAACATCGCTTCGCGGCCACGAATCGGGCCGACTTCGCCGGAGTTGATTACGTCCATGCCAACGCTCCAAAATAAACGGCCTCGCGGTGTGACGAGCCACCAACGTGCACCATTAGTTGCATTCGCAGCGGTAGCGGCAGCCCTCGAGTACTCGATTTCGCGCCCGCCGCGCACCAGAGCGGTGCGAAAAAAGCCGGTCGCTTTGAGTTGGGGGCCGTTCTTCCAGCCGCCAAATTCATCGCGGTCGGTGGCGGGCGGGTTTTTGGCCAGCCATTCTTTTTCGGCTGCGGCGCGTGGCGCGAACTCGGCTTCGCTTTTCAATTTGCCGGGCCAATCGGAGCGCGTGAACTGGCCGAACTTATCCACGATGCCTTTCATGTCTTGTGACGGCATCCAGCGAATCGAGTAAAAATCCAGGGCGCGCGGCTTGTCGGCTTTCAACATGAATATCTGAAACGACACAATGTTGCTGCTTTGCACGCCGTCGCCGTAGATGTTGGTCAGGTAACGCGGACGCTGCACGGGAAACGGCGGGCCATGATGCATTCCCGGCGCGGCGGCATCCAGCATGAAAAGCACATCAGCGCGCTCGCCTGGCGCCAGCCGCACGCCCCCTGTGCGCGAATGACGATTACCATCGGCAGTCTCGCTGTCATCCACGCGAATGTAAATTTCAACAGCCTCACTGCCCGGATTTTTTACGTCCAGCGCCAGTACGCCCGCGCCAGACCAATCGGTTTGCGCATAAGCTTTGCCCGCCTCAAAACGCAAGCCGGGATATTCAACGCCTTCTTTATAAATCGCCCGTGGGATGCCAGCGGGCGCTGTCTGCCACGTCACGTTGTTGGTACCGATTTCACCAGTCGCTTTGGGTTTCGCGGCTACCGGCGGCTCTGAGACAATGATGTTACGCGGTGCAGGTGCGGTGGGCGGCATTGCATTTTGTGCAAAAACAGAAGACATTGAAGCCAGCGCCAGCAACGCTACTGACGCGTTGATGTAACAAACAGCTTGCGGGATGCGGCGATATATCCAGTTCACGAGGGGCTCCTTCAATTTGTGGTGAGTTGCTCGATTCGAGTACTCGCAACCGCACCGGTACGTTACATGTGTGACCTTATTAGACTCGATTTGATGTCAGAGTTTCGCCTCAGTTTGTATACTGTCGGGGTTATGACAACACACGATAAACATCCGACACGTGACGACATTCGCAATTTAGCGATTGTGGCGCACGTTGACCACGGCAAAACAACCCTTGTCGATACGATGCTGCGACAGGCCAACACCTTTCGCGCCAACCAGGAAATACGCGACCGCGTTATGGACTCGATGGATTTGGAGCGCGAGCGCGGCATCACCATCATGGCGAAAAATGCCGCCCTGCGCCTGATGCAGCCCGACGGCACCGAACTGAAGATCAACATCATCGACACACCCGGCCACAGCGATTTTGGCGGCGAAGTCGAACGAGTACTCAAGATGGCCGACGGCATTCTGCTTCTGGTGGACGCCGCTGAAGGCGTGCTGCCGCAAACGCGCTTTGTTCTCAGCAAAGCGCTCGAAGCGGGCCTGGCGCCGATCATCGTCATCAATAAAATCGATCGCCCCGACGCACGCGCCGACGCTGTGCTCGATGAAATCTACGGCCTTTTCATCGACCTCGACGCGCACGAAGATCAGCTCGACTTTCCTGTCGTTTATGCGATTGGACGCGACGGCATCGCCAAGAAGTCGCTGGATGATCCGTCCGAAGATTTGCGTCCGCTGTTCGATACGATTATCGAACACGTGCCGCCGCCGCGCGCCAAACTCGATGGCGATTTGCAGCTCCTCGTGACCAACATCGACTATAACGACTACGTTGGTCGCGTGGCGATTGGCCGCATTTTCAGTGGAGAGATTCGCGCCGCAGAAGACGCCGTCATCTGTAAAATCGACGGCACGATGCAGCCGTTCCGCGTGACGCAACTTTTCGGTTTTGAAGGTTTGGGCCGCACACCGATTGAACACGCCGCTGCGGGTGACATCGTGGCGCTGGCCGGTGTGGAAGGCATCAACATCGGCGAGACGGTGGCCTCTGCCGCAAACCCGGTCGCGCTGCCGCCGATTGTCGTCGACGAGCCGACTATTTCGATGAACTTCGCCGCCAATACTTCGCCCTTCGCCGGGCGCGACGGCAAATTCGTCACAGGCCGCCATGTGCGCGACCGCCTCGCCAAAGAAACACTGGGCAACGTCTCGATTCGCGTCGAACCGACAGAAAACCCGGACGTTTTCAAGGTGTCGGGGCGCGGCGAATTGCAGCTTGCCATCATCATCGAGACCATGCGCCGCGAAGGCTACGAGCTGCAAATCAGCAAGCCCGAAGTCGTGACGCGCGAAGAAAATGGCGTCATCATGGAGCCAATCGAGCACGTCTTTGTGGACTGCCCCGACATCTTCATCGGCGTTGTGACAGAAGCGCTCGGCTACCGCAAAGGCACCATGATGAAGATGACCAATCATGGCGGCGGGCGCGTGCGTCTGGAGTTTGAAGTACCGTCGCGCGGCCTCATCGGTTTTCGCAACGAGTTCCTCACCGACACCAAAGGCATGGGCCTGATGAATACGCTGTTCGCCCGCTTCCAGCCGTGGATGGGGCCGATTCCGCAGCGTCCCAACGGCGCACTCGTGGCCGACCGCAGTGGCCCCACAACCGCTTTTGCCATCGGCAACTTGCAGGAGCGCGGCACAATTTTCGTCGAGCCGGGCCTCTCGGTTTACGAAGGTATGATCATCGGCGAAAACGCGCGCGAAAACGATTTGAATGTGAACATCTGCAAGGAAAAAGCGCAGACCAACATTCGCTCGTCCACCTCCGACATCGCCACCAAGTTGATCCCACCGCGCCTGCTGTCGCTGGAACAAGCGCTCGAATGGATCAACGACGACGAACTGGTCGAAGCCACACCGACCGCCATTCGCATGCGCAAGAAAATTTTGCAGGGTAACAAGCGCGATAAGTCGTAGTTGCTGAGCAGTGGAGATTAAGCGGCTGCGAGTACTCAGAGTGAGTACTCGCAGCCGCTTTTTGCTGACCTCTTGCTTTCAGTGCGTTACAGGTGCGAACGCCTCATATAGACCAGACCTACATGTCTGATTACAGTCAGTACTTGGGCACAGCGCGCAACAAAAGGGTCGATTAGGCTTCAAAATACGAGTCGAACTTATCAATCAAAAATATAGTGGGAGTTTTATGCGACGAAGTGTCTTTATCATGCCTTTGACGCTGTTTGCCTGCTGTAGCGCGTTGCAGGCCCAAAACACCGCTATCACGGCGACCGGCGTTGTAGTGCAGGAGAATGCCGACTTTGAAGGTGCTTATGCACCCGTCGCTTCGAGCAGTGATGCTCCAACACAGAAGGCGCAAATCGGTGGTGTCATTGCACCAGGATGGCAAGATAACTCGAACTGGGCCGATGTCGGTGTCGAGTACTCGAAAGATGCTGTCAACCCGCATCGTGGCCAGGCGGCGCAAAAAATACAAATTAGTCGCGTCAGCAGCGGTGCGGTGCAGTTTGTGCAGAACGTATCGTTCAAGAAAGGCCGCGTGCATCTGTGGAGCGTGTGGCTGCGTGGCAATCCCGGCACGGGTGTAAACCTTTCTCTGCGCAAAGCGGGCGCACCTTACACCGAGTATGCATCACAAACTGCGTCGCTGAGCGCCGAGTGGCAGGAGTTCCGCGTCTTCGGCGCCATTCCCGAAGACACAGAAGGTTTCCTCATGGTTCGCGCCACGCAGCCGATGACCTTCTGGGTGGACGACTCCACGTTACAAGATTTGACGACGGCGCAAAGCGATGCTCCGGTGCGACAGGGTAATTTACTGCCGACCGGAGGTTCGTTTGAAGCCGGCATACCTTACGGTTGGAGCGTGCGCTTTGAAGGACCAACGGAGAACCGTTTCGCCGACCCGCGTCCGCGCATCGACCGCACGGACGCCAAAGTGGGCCGCGCCTCGCTGCGCTGCGACATTGCACCCGGAGATAGCGCGCAAATTCGCTCGCCGCTCTTCACGAGCAACTACAATCGCCAGCACACAGTCAGCCTGTGGATGAAAGCCGCGCAGCCCCAAACAAATGTGCAGATAGCACTCGATAAAGATGTGCTCGATCAATGGGTGCAAGTCGGGCCGCAATGGCAGTGCTACTCTTTCAGCACCAAGATTCCCTTTCAGCCCTATTCCAGGCTGCGCATCCTCGCGCAACAAACCGCGCAGCCAAATACAGTGTGGCTCGATGGCGCGATGATCGAAGAAAAGCCCGAAGCCTCACCCGAGTACTCGTCGCCTTTCCCGGTGGAAATGGCATTGTCCCTTGCAAATCCCGGCCATGTGGTTTTCGACAGGGAACGTGCTTCGGTCAACCTCAGCACAGCCGGGCAACTGCCGCGCGGCGCACAACTTAAACTCGCGATGACCGATCTGGGCAAAAAAATTCTTTCCAGTTCCACCGTGACGTTGCCGGCGACAAGCTTTGCATTGCCGCAGTTGAACAACCGGCGCGGCATGTGGAAAATGCGAGCACAAATTGTAGACGCGCAAAGTCGCCCACTGTCGGCTCCTGCGGAGTTGATCTGGGCGCGTTTGCCCCGGCCACGCGACATTGATGCAAAGAACTCTTACTTCGGCACGCATATTCAGCTTTCGCCTTATTACATCGCGATGGCGCGTGCCATTGGAGTACGACGCGTGAGACTGCACGATACGTCGATGCTGGGCAAGTGGCCTATTGCGGAAACTGCGCCGGGGCAATTTCGCTTTTACGACGAAGGCGTGACGGCGGCGCATAACGCGGGCCTGCGCATTCTCGGCATGTTGGACGGCGCACCAACATGGACTTCTACCAAGCCACGAGAAGGCGGCTACTGGGGCATCTGGAACATTCCCGACAAGCCGGATGCACTGCCACAATGGGAGCGCTACGTGAGCACGGTCGCAGGTCACTACAAGGGTCGCATTGATGATTGGGAAATCTGGAACGAGCCGTGGGGCGAATGGTTTCGCGGCGCTGGCGGGTCGCCCGAACTGTTCGGACAACTCATCAAGACGGCCTACACAGCGGCCAAACAGGCGAATCCCAACGCATACGTAATCGGTGTTGACACCTATCGTGGCTATGATGAGTGGACAAACGCCGTCCTTTCAAATGCGGGGCCGCAGAACTTCGACGGTTTTTCGTTCCACGATTACAACGACGCATTGTATGGCGGCCCTCAAACAGTGCCGCAGGACAACGCCACTCACTTCATTGCCGTGCAGAAAGCGTACGGCACGCCCAAGCCGCTGTGGAACACCGAAGGTGGTTTATTCGGCGTCGGCAGTTGGTATGCACCCGAAACCGGCGGCATGGGCGCTACGATTCAGCCCGCCTACATTGTGCGCTACGACGTGACTTACATGGCGGCGGGAGCCAGGGCATTCTTCCTCTATGCGATTCACACCGATGGTGCAATGGGAGACATTGAAACCCGCACCAATGAACACGACCGCGCCGTAAAGCCGATTCTCGCCGCACGCGCTGTGCTGGCCAGCCTGGTCGATGGATCGGGGCAGCCGCAACGCAGCGAACCGGTCAAAGGTGTCGATCAATACACCTACCCGCGCGATGTGAAACAGGGCCGCACCGTTGCCGTGTTATGGAGCTACGACGGCGCGCCTCGCTCCGTGACAGTCCCGCGCGGCGTGCGAGTACTCGATGTGTGGGGCAATGTCGTCGCGCCGCAAGCGGGCAAAGTAACCCTCACGCCAGAGCCGATTTACTGGTTGCGCTGAAACCGTGTCGCGCGGCTTTCGTATAATTGAAGTGAAGAGCGAGCCGGATGGTCGCGCCGTGGAGTTGCAAGCCTCGGTGAGGAAAGTCCGGACACCACAGGGCGGCACAGTGGCTAACAGCCACCCCTGGCGGAGCGATCCGTGCAGGCGAGACAGGGCAACAGAAAACACTCCTCTGTTGAGGCAAGTCTTCAATGGTAAGGTTGAAAAGGTGCGATAAAGAGCGCACCGTCGCGGCAGCGATGTCGCGGCTGGCAACCCTTGTGCGGTGCAAGGCCAAGCAGAAAGTTATGACCCGGCCCGGCGAGCTTTCGGGTTGGCTGCTGTTGCAAGGGGAAACCTTTGCGACCACGTCGGCAGCAATGCTGGCGGCAGAGAAATGACCATCGGCGTCGGGGAGACGCTGACAGAATCCGGCTTACAGGCTCGCTCTTCACTTTCACATTTTGGGTCTTTGTTTCCGATGCTGCCTTCCAGCAAAATTCCACCTGCACTCGCCGCCACAGGTTCACCCGCTTTGCTGTCACTATGTCATAATGGGAAGCACCTCTTCACTGGGAGCAACCTTTATGCACCGCACCCCGCAGCGCGCTCGTTGGGAATGGCTGCTCGTTGTTGTTCTGACTCTGGCCATCCTTACGCCGGGCATGGCGCAAAGTCGCAGCAACGCTAACGCTAACGCCGATGATGTGGCCTCAACGCCCACCAGGAGTACTCAGGACACTCTCAATCTCACCGAAGTCGGCATCGGGACGCTTTTCTCCGGCAAGCAGATACCCTTCTCGATTCAGGCAAAATCGCTCGACCGCAACTGGCGGCGCATGAGCATCGGCGACATGGACAGCATGAACCGCCTGATGTTTGGTATGCGCAACATGCCTTCGGCGCCGTATTACACCAGAGGCCAGACAGTATCAACTGCGGGCGAAACCTACCTCATTGCCTACCGTTTGAGCACTGCGATGGAAGGCATGGCATTGCAGCGACGCATGCAAATGAACGGCACCGATCCCGACGCCATAGCCCAGCCTAAGTTGCCGCCGGATGCAACGCTGACGCTTTCACTGGTGAATTTGCGTCAGGCCGGTAGCCTGACCGATGTGCAACCCTTCGACCCGGCGCGTGACATTGAGAAGCCGCAAGATCGCGTCGCAATGATGAACGCGCAGTCGGTAAGTAACCTCAAGCAGTTGGGCCTGGCCCTGATGCAATACACTCAGGACTACGATGAGAAACTGCCCCCGATGCGCAGCGCCCATTCGCTGCAACAAATGCGTGAAGCAAGGCTTAACCCACCGCAAACGGCGACTGTGCAATATGTGTTGCAGCCATACGCTCGCAATGTGGACATCTTCCGTCATCCGGGCACCAGGCGAATTTACCGGCCCAATCCGTACCTGTCGCGCAAAAGCCTGGCTGCCTTCGACAACCCGTCTCAGATGGTGGCGTTTTACGAAGCTGCGCCTGCGCCGGATGGCCGCCGCGCCGTGCTTTATCTCGATGGCCACGTCAAACGAGAGCTTGAAACCGATTGGCCGCGCATCAGGCGAGCCTCACGCATTCCACCCTGATGCGTGGCCCTGACACGGCTTCCCATTGTTCTCAGTTGAGTACTCAACAACGCCTATCGTGTCTAAAACACTCAGCGTGTCTAAAAGGAACGAAGCAATTTATGCGAAACATTTCCACAACGAAGAGCCTTATCGCCGCAGCCGCAGCAACGGTGCTGTCGATAGCAGCCTTACCTGCACAGGCTCAAGAAGGCTATGCAACAGATGCCGATGCTGCCACCGCCACGAGGCCGGCCAGTGCAGCACGCCAGCCGGCCAATTTTACCGAAATGCTTTCCGGCAAAAACTTGCCGCTGCGACTTCGCATGGCCGACTTAACATCGGCGTACCGGCGCATGGTGGTGAGCGGTGCCTCCGATGCGGGTGGTGCTTTTGCGGCCCTGATCGCCATGCAAACCGGCATGGAAACCAACGTCTATTACACCAAAGGCCAGACGGTGAGCCTGGGCGGAGAAACTTATCTTGTAGCTTATCGCCCCCAGGTACAAGTTGATCCCAACGCGGCTCATCATCATGGGCCGCGTCCCGTGGAGCCGCGCAAGTTGCCGCCCAATATGCCTCTGGCGTTATCGCTCTTGAATCTACGCACCAGCGGCAGCTTGAACGATGTGCGTCCGTTCGATGCCAAAGAAGACATGCAAACACCGCAGGAAGGCGCAGCGGCTTCGGTGCGCCAGTTGCAGACGCTGGGACAAGGCGTGATTTCTTATGTACGCAATCGTGGCGGCGGTCGTTTCCCGCAGATCGGCGCTACGATTACGCCCGCCGTGCAGCGCACGTTTTATCCCTACGTGCATGACAGTCGCAAATGGAACAACCCGGCCAACGAAGAGCTGTATCGCCCTAACACGGCTTTGTCCGGCAAGCGTTTGTCGCGCATCGCCAACGCACGCTTTGTCCCGATGTTCTACGAAGGCACACCGGCCAATGACGGTACGCGCGCTGTACTATTTGTCGATGGACACGTCGAGCGGCTTTCTCCCGAACGCTTCGCGCGCGTGCGCAGTGCTGCAATCGTCATGCGCGCTGCCGCAAGTGCCGCCGAGACAGCAACCCTAACTCAGAAAATCAAAGCGGCCCTGGCCGCCGACACCAATCTGCGCAACAATGCAATCGAGGTGTCTCTCAACAGCGAACAGGAAACCGTGACATTAAGAGGCACGGTGCGCACAGCGGCTAATCGTTTCCAGGCCGGACGCCTCGCGCGGCAGGCAGCACCCGCTTACCGAGTCGTCAATAACTTGCGCGTTTCCGCCACGACCACGGCTTCCCGAACTGCCGCCACGGGTGCTCGATAAAGCCTTCCCCTATGTCCATCTTTGCCCCACGCGGTTTTGCATCCACAGCGAGTACTCGTTGGTGCGCAGCAGCCTGTCTGCTGGCAGTACTGCCGGCACTTCGAGTACTCGCTGTGGCCCAGACGCCTGCCGCATCGAATGCACAGGCGCAGGTCACTGCACAGGCCACGGCACAAACCAGGGCGCAAGCCACATCCGGCGCGTCGTCACTGAGCGATAAAGATGTTGATGCATTCCGCACGTTTTGCCGCAGCAAAGCTAAAGCTGCCGAGAAAGCTTACAGCATCAGCGTCGAGGGCAGGAATGGATGGTTATTTTCCGCACCCGAGTTGCGCCACATTGCAGCGGGCAAGTTCTGGGGAGAGGCTGCGGCGCGCGTGAGCCAATCGCCACTGGCGGCCAACGCCGATCCGCTTCCAGCCATCGTTGATTTCAAAAGGCAACTTGATCGCGCGGGCATTGAACTTTTGTTGGTGCCTGTCCCGCCCAAGGGAATTGTTTATCCCGACATGCTCTGGGACAAGGCCACGGCACGAAGCGTTGTGCCGCGCTTCGATGTTGCCCACCAGCTTTTTTACGGTGAGTTGAAGAAAAACGACATACCAGTGCTTGATCTCACAGATGAACTCACAAGTCGCCGCTTCGATGCGCAGGGCACGACCTACTGCAAACAGGATACACATTGGTCGGGGCGCGCTACAGTTCTGGCAGCACGAAGCATCGCTGCGACACTCGCCGACCGCGAATGGCTCCGTTCCAGGCCAAAGCGCACCTACGCACAGCAATGGCAACGCATGCGCATCGCGGGCGATTTATGGCCCGGTGTGGAAAGCGACATAGCTCAGGAAACACTGCCTTTGCGCTTCGTGGGAACACCGGCCAAAGCAAAAACGGCTGCGAGTACTCGACCGGCGAACGCAACGCTGCAACCGTTAACAACCGACCGCAACAGCCCTGTTCTGTTGCTGGGGGATAGCCACACATTGGTTTTTCACGAAGGCGGCGACATGCACGCCAGGGGCGCCGGATTGCCCGATCAACTCGCACTGGAACTGGGATTTCCGGTTGACTTGATCGGAGTGCGCGGCTCCGGCGCGACACCGGCGCGCACCACGCTCATGCGACGCGCGCGCGCCAATCCAAACTACCTGAAAGGCAAAAAGCTCGTCATCTGGTGCTTTAGCGCGCGCGAGTTCACCGAAAGTTCCGGTTGGCAGAAAGTGCCGGTCGTTTCGTAAGTCCTTGAGTACTCACCTGGTCGTCTCACAACACTCGTGGTTTTTTCTTCGCACGTTTTCATCTTCTATTTCTTGCCGGTTGCTCTACTGGTTTATTATGTGTTGCTGCCCTTTCGCTGGCCGCGGCACTTCACCTTAACACTGCTTTCCTACATATTCTATGGCTGGGCCAATCCACGTTTTGTGGTGTTAATGTTTTTCAACACGCTGGTTGATTACATCGCGGGCCTTGTGCAGGCACACAACGGTTTTCGCGGCTGGAGCAAAGAGCCGCCGCTGCTCGAAAAAGGCGCAGCACGCAGCCGCACCCAGAAGATTGCACTCATTGCATCCATCTCCACGAATCTGTCGCTGCTGGCGTTCTTCAAATACTTCAACTTCGCCTATGACAACTACGCGGCACTCGCTTCGTGGCTGGGCGTGCCGGGCACCGCGTTTGAGAACGCCATGCGCGTGACGCTGCCGCTTGGCATTTCATTTTATACATTCCAGTCGATGAGCTACTCCATCGACGTGTATCGCGGTGATACGCGCGCCATGCGCTCGGCCAACGATTTCTTCTGCTACGTGGCGATGTTTCACCAACTGGTCGCCGGGCCAATCGTGCGCTTTTCCGAAATCGCCGATCAGTTGAAAGCGCGCCGCCACAGCATCGACAAATTCGCGCGCGGCGTCGCGCTCTTTTCCCTCGGCCTGACGATGAAAGTGCTTCTGGCCAATCCTTGCGGGAAAATTGCCGACACGGTTTTTGATGCCAATGCCGTATCAACATTGGACGCATGGTATGGCACAGTCGCCTACTCGTTGCAGATACTATTTGATTTCTCCGGCTACTCCGAAATGGCGATTGGTCTTGGCCTCATGATGGGCTTCGTCTTCGCCAAGAACTTTGAAACGCCTTACCAATCGCAATCCATCACCGAGTTCTGGCGACGCTGGCACATTTCGCTTTCGACGTGGCTGCGCGATTATTTGTATGTGCCGCTGGGCGGCAATCGCAAAGGCGCGCGGCGCACCTACATCAACCTGTTTTTAACCATGCTGCTGGGTGGCCTGTGGCACGGAGCATCATGGAATTTTCTGTTATGGGGCGGCCTGCACGGCAGCGCGCTGGCCGTAGAGCGTTATGGCGGGCGCGGCGCATTCCTGGAGCGATGGCCGCGACTGCTGCGTGTGGCGTGGACGTTTGGCATCGTCCTGATCGGCTGGGTGTTTTTCCGCGCGCGCGACTTACCCGCCGCATTCGCACACCTGCAAAGCATGAGCGGACTGCGCGAAGTGCCCGACAGCGCCGGACTCATTGCCGGCATCATTTACCAGCCCTATTACTTAATCTGTTTCGCCATCGCCGCCACAGTGGCATGGCGCTTCCCCACGGCGTGGGCCTGGACACAGCAACTAACCGGCGTTAAAGCCTGCGCCTGCATGGCTTTGTTATGGCTCTCGCTGGTGATGCTGGCGACGCAAGAATATAACCCGTTCATTTACTTTATTTTTTAATGCTATCAAGCAACTCTCACCACGAGTACTCAAATCAGCCTCCGGTGGATGCGTCGACACTGACGCCGAATCTCAGCCGCGAGGAAGAAGCAAAGCTGGCACTCGAAAACACGGTCATCACACCCCTTGTGGCACGCTTGCTGATCGCCTTGTTTTTGCTGACGATATTTTCGGTGCCTGCGCTGCAACACACCATCGAAATTCGACGCAACATGGCAACACGCCAGGAGCTAATCGCGCAAGGCGGCGAAGCTGCCGACCAGACATTGTGGCCACAAATCTACGATGTCTTCGCCCTGCTGCCACCGCGTGAAAAGTTGACGACCGCTCGCACTTTGCGCAACGTGGAGCAACTGCTGCCGCAGCCTGCCCAAATCACAGATTATGAAGAGACCCTTGAAGAAAACTCCGTTGTCAACCAGTGGATTTTGCCGCGCGCGCAGACTGCCCTGATCGGGCTGGGAGCCGGAAACGAGCAAGCATACGTTGGACACGGCAACTGGCTGATGTATCGTCCCGATGTCGATTACCTGACGGGACTGGGCTTTCTGGAGCCGTGGCAGTTGCAGGCGCGCCAGCGGGCGGGCGACGCGAGCACTGCCGCCGCACAGCCCGACCCGCTGAAGGCGATTGTCGATTTCAAGCAGCAGTTGGCGCGCCGTGATATTTCCTTGCTGGTCGTGATGGCTCCGGTGAAAGCGAGCATTCATCCCGAAAAGTTGTCCATGCGCTTTGGAGCCGAAACAGAGCCATTACAAAACAATTCCTTCAAGCGCTTCAAGGAAGAGTTGCAACGCAATGGAGTACTCGTAGTCGATCCAGCTCCACTCATTCAATCGGCCCGGCATGAGACGCAGACACCGCAATATCTCGAAACCGATACGCACTGGACACCCTCGGCAATGGAGCGCACAGCGCAGGCTGTGGCGATTTATATCAAAACACATGCTGCACTTCCACCGCGCGACGCCGAAAACTACACGCGCCGCAGCCAACACATCTCGAACGTCGGCGACATTGCGCTCATGTTGAAACTGCCCGAACAGCAAACCCGCTTTCGCGCACAGCGAGTACTCATTCATCCGGTGCAGACGTCCGATGGTGAGGACTGGTATCCGCGTCGCAACGCCGACATTCTGCTGCTGGGCGATAGCTTTACCAACATTTACTCGCTGGCGGGCATGGGCTGGGGTGAAGCCGCCGGTTTCGCCGAGCAACTGAGTTTCGCCTTGCAGCGCCCGCTCGACCGCATTGCGATCAACGCGGGCGGTGCGCTTTCCTCGCGGCAGGAACTGTGGAAAGAACTGAAGCGCGGTCGCAACCGTCTGCGCGGCAAGCGACTGGTAATTTACGAATTTGCCGCACGCGATCTTTCCATCGGCGACTGGAAAATATTCGAGCTGCCGCCCGCGAAGCAGTAAACTCGTGTGCTGAGTACTCGCAGTGGTTCAGAGTGCAGCACTGCAAGATTCCTCACGCCGCCTCGAATGGCACTACACTGGACTTACCGGAGAGACATTAAGGAGTTTTGATGCGCAGAATATCGAACGCCGTCCTGACTTTGTGTGCGCTGCTTACGATCTACAGCTTGGTTCAGAGCACAACGGCGGCGCCGGCCAAAAAAGTCGCTCCGGTTGTTGTGGTACAGGGGAAAATTCAAGCCATTGCCAGAGCGCCGCGTCCTCGCTCGGTGCCATACAAAGATGCTATCATTGCAATTCATCTGGTAAATATAAAACCGTTAAAAGGTAGATTCTCCCCCAAACAGACGGTTGTTTTTGTGTGGGGTATGCGCGACAACAAGCTGACCCCGGCGGCTTCGTTCAAGCCGGGCCACGTCATCAAAGTTGCGCTGCAACCGTGGGAGAAAGTCGAAGGCAAATACGGCGGTTACAATCGCCGTGAAATCGACAGCGAAGAAGCGATGTCGCTCGACCCCTACTGGGGCGAAATCCAAAAGTAATCACGAAAGAACTTCTGTTTCCATGTCCACTTTGAAAGTCGCGCTGGGCGAGCGCTCATACGACATCGTCATCGAACCCGGCGTGTTGAGCCGAGCACTTGAAGCGAGCGCCGATTTGCCGCTGCCGGACGAAATCGCCATCCTGACCAACGAAACGGTGAGGCCGCTTTATGCTGAACCGTTGGCCGCGCAACTGCGTAATGCAGGCAAGCGAGTACTCGTTTTCGCAGCGCCAGAAGGCGAGCAACACAAAAGCTTTGAATGGATGGGCCGCGCCTATGATGCTCTGGCCGAGTGGGGCTTGCGTCGCAGTGGAGCCGTCATTGCCGTGGGTGGCGGTGTCGTCGGCGACTGGGCCGGTTTTGTAGCCGCAACATGGATGCGCGGCGTGACGCTGCTGCAAATTCCCACCACACTGCTGGCCATGGTTGATTCAAGCGTAGGCGGCAAAACAGGCATCAACCATCCGAGTGCCAAAAATCTTATCGGTGCGTTTTACCAACCGGCACGCGTGCTGATTGATCCACACTGTTTGAGTACGTTGCCGCCGCGTGAGCTGCGCGCCGGGCTGAGCGAAGTCATCAAATATGGTGTGATCGCGGATGCCTGCTTTTTCACCTGGCTGGAAGAGAACATCGAAGCGGCACTGCAACTGGACAACGACGTTCTGCAACACATCATTCAGCGCTCGTGTGAAATCAAGGCGCAAGTTGTGGGCGAGGATGAGCGTGAAAGTGATGCAATTGGACGTCGTGCCACGTTGAACTACGGTCACACCGTGGGACACGCCATTGAGGCGACAACGGCCTACGGCGAGTTCCTGCACGGCGAAGCGATTGCCATCGGCATGACTGTGGCGGCGCGCCTGGCCCGCAATCTGGGTGTTTGCGACAGCGCAACAGGCGACGAGCTTTTGCAGCGCCAGACGCGCCTGTTCGAACGCGCCGCTTTGCCGACGCAAGTTCCCGACGCCGTCGATTTCGAGCGCTTGTGGCACGCCATGACGCTGGATAAAAAGTCGCGCGGCAACAAGGTCAATTTCGTGCTGCCAACTCGCCTCGGCGAAGTGCGCCGTGTCGAAAACATATCGCCTGAAGATGTGCGCGCCGCCTTAACGAGTACTCGATGACCAATATCACAGACAACATGCCGAAGGTGCGCACCGACTCTGCACGTGGAGATACTGCGTTTAGCGATGCTGCACGCAATGACACCGCACGGGAAGCGAGCGGCGTTGTGGCGCAGCGCCGACGCATGACTTTTAAGGATTTGCTGCGCGCGGTGCGCACGCGCCAGTGGGCCAAAAACGGGCTGATTTTTGCGGGCTTTATCTTCGCGGGACGGCTGCGCGAACCGCTGGGCACGATTCAATTGGAAGCCACGCGCGTGTTGCTGGCGTTCGTGTGCTTTTGCGCACTCTCGGCGGCGGCCTATCTCATCAACGACTGGAACGATATCGAGCGCGACCGCCTGCATCCCAAGAAAAAGGATCGCCCATTGGCCTCGGGGGTGATGAGTACTCGCACGGCTCTGATGCTCATCGTGATGGCGCTCGGTGTCGCTTTTGTCTCGGCAGGAATGACGGTGCGATTGCAGCCCCACGCCTGGGGTTTTGCCGTAGCGGCACTCTTTTACTTTGTGCTGACGCTGGCCTATTCGTTTCGGCTCAAACACGAGGTAATCATCGATGTGCTGTGTGTGGCTGCCGGTTTTGTGATTCGCGTTGTGGCGGGTTGTCTGGCGCTTCCCGTGCTTATCTCGCCGTGGATTATCTTCTGCACGTTTACGCTGGCGCTGTTTATCGCGCTGTGCAAGCGCCGCGCGGAGTTGCTGGAAATGGGCGAAGGCGTTTCGGATACGCGTCGCGTGTTGCCGCTGTATAGCGTTCCCCTGCTCGACACCTTTATCGCGATTGCATCCGGTCTCACAATTACAGCCTATTCCCTTTACACTTTTAATGCGCCCGCTTCAACGGCGCTCAGCCCCGCGTTGCACGGCAAGCCGCTCCTGATGACCACCATTCCATTTGTCGTTTATGGCGTGTTTCGTTTCCTCTTCCTGGCGCATTCTTCGCCGGTTGGCGGCGAGCCGGAAAGCATGCTGCGCGACAAGCCGCTAATGATTAACGTCGGCCTGTGGACGCTGCTCGTCGCTGCGTTGACTGTGGTGGAAAAACTATCGCTGTAACCCGGTTCATCACCTTGCCGATGGTGAAATATGGTGAAGTTCGGCATCCTGGTTTAGTCTAAAGTTCAGGTGCTGTTTAGCACTTAACGAACAGCCGGCTACACGTTGTCATTCGACTCTGATGCTTGTAGCTTTCAACTTATGAAGTGCTATATTATCAGGACTCACGCAGCAGGCTTGCAAATGCAGGGCAATGTAGGGGCCTAGCGTGCTACGCCCCTACAACGACCAGCTTCCCGCGCAGATCCTAATTGTTGGTGATGCCGTTAGCCTCGCCGTTGGTGGCGGTGCGCCCTGCCAGACTGGCCACGGCGGCGGCCAGCTCTTCCGGGTCACAGGGTTTGGACATGTGCATTTGGAAGCCCGACGCGAGTACGCGTGTGCGGTCGGATGGGCTGGCATACGCTGTGAGCGCGATGGCAGGAATGCGGCCATTGCTTGCTTCAGAACGGGTGCGCAACTCTTGAATCAGCGAGATGCCATCTGCATCGGGCATACCGATGTCGCTGACCAGAACATCAATGACGCTGCCATCCAGAATGTGCAACGATTCCGAGGCCGACGATGCTGTTTCTACCTGCGCCCCATACAGCGTCAGCGTGGCTGTCACCATGGCACGCGCATCAATTTCGTCATCAACAACGAGTACTCGGATGCCGCTGAGAAAACCTTCCGGCAGCGTGGTGTGTGCCTCCCGGGCCGCTGAGCCGTTGGCGCCGTCACGCCCGGCAGCGTTGCTTCCCGGCGTGCTGACGGCAAGTACAGGGAAGCGCACTCTGATGGTCGCGCCACGGCCAATGCCTTCGCTGAGAGCCTGTGCCGTTCCGCCATGGAGTTCCACCAGGTGACGCACAATCGCCAGACCCAGCCCCAAACCGCCGAAGCGACGCGTCGAGGTGCTATCGGCCTGACGAAAACGCTCGAAGATGTAGGGCAGAAATTCGGGTTCGATGCCCTGTCCGTTGTCTGTCACTTCAATTTCTACCTGCGAGTTGACGCGGTGCAGCAGGACATCCACCCGACCGCCTTTGGGTGTAAATTTCAATGCGTTCGAGATGATGTTCCACACTACTTGCTGCAAGCGGTGTGGATCGCCGGAAATCAGGCCCGCATCGGGGTGCAACACGGCATTGATTTCAATGTTCTTGGCCATGGCGGCAGGGCGCGCCGAGCTAAGAGCCGCTTCAATTGTCGGCGCGAGATCGACCGGCTGCATATCGAGCGGCAGCTTGCCCGTAATGATGCGCGATACGTCCAGCAAATCGTCGATGAGCTGCACCTGGGCGCGTGTACTGCGTTCAATCGTTTCCAGTGCTTGTCCGGTGGTTTCGTCATCCATTTTGCCGCCGCGCAGCAGTTGCGTCCAGCCGTAAATTGAATTGAGCGGCGTGCGTAGCTCGTGCGACAGCGTCGCCAAAAACTCATCCTTGGCTCTGTTGGCGCGCTCCGATTCCTCACGGGCCGTTTGCTCGCTGCGCAGCAAGATGTCCTTCTCACGATTGGCAGCTTCCAGTTGATGGTTGATGGCCTGAAGTTCGGCTGTGCGCTCCTGCACACGTTGCTCTAGCTCTGTGTTGAGTACTCGCACTTCTTCCTCAGCGCGTTTGCGTTCGTCCACTTCGCGCTCCAGAGATTCCGGTGTGCGCATCGCCAGAGCACGCGGCACAATCGGGACCAGCGCGATGACGGTGCCCCACGAAGCCGCCGCCGTCACCAGTTTCACCACGCCCGACAAGCGATACAGCGGGTTGTAAAACAAAATGATGTCCATCAGGTGCGTGGTGCCGCACGCAACGATGAACAACCCGAACAGCCAGAACAACTGGCGAAACGGCAACTCGCGGCGGCGCTTATAAGCGAAGCGAATTAAGACGACGGGAATCGCCAGATACGCCGTCCAGATGAGAAAATCGCTGACATTATGCAGCCGAATGAGTGCCGGTGTCCACTGGCCACACTGGGCACGCGGCACAAACCCGGTAGGATCAAACAATCGCAGCCAAGTATCCATAACTACCTTTTAAACAAGTCCTATCATGGTAAGACAACACAAAGCCAACCGCATTCGTGCCTCCCCGGCAGAGTGCGTGACGGTGCTGCGCGCGACATACATAAGCGGCGAAGGAGTGGCACGTCATGCCGGCGGGAACCACCGCGATGGCGGTGCGTTGAATTGTTCTATTGCTGCCCTGCAACCATAAGCGACAACCTGTCTCCCAGGCTCGCCTCTCAGGCTCGCCTACAGGGGAAATTGCTGCAATTCTGGTGCGTGTTCGGTGTGTTTTTTGCGCGGGATGCGGGTTGTGGAGCGTTAATTTGCAAGTTCAAACCGTGTGCCTCGACGCCGACTTGATGTGCCAGCTTCCATGTTTTGTGAGCGACTGCTAAATAACTTGGTGTGTGCTTTGAGAAACGTTCTCGACGCATGGGAGTCGCAGTAAAATATTCATTAGCGAGAAACTCGGTTCGTTTGCACGACCTGGTCGTAATCGAGTACTCTGAAAATGCCTATGCAACCATCCATTTTAAAACCCGACGCCCCACAGGGCAATGATAAGTTTCGCGTGCTCATCGTTGAAGACGACCCGCCTGTCGCCCGTTTGCTCGAAAACACTCTCAAAGCCGTCAATCTCGATTGCGTGCATGCCCCGGACGGAGTGAAGGCGTTGGAGTTGTTCAACCAACTCCAACCGCACCTGGTGCTGCTCGATGTCGGCCTGCCGGGCTTGCGGGGCGATCAGGTGTGCGCCAAGATTCGCGAGGCAAGCTCCGTTCCCATCATCATGCTGACCGCGATGAGCAGCGATGAGCAACAGGTTCAGGGCTTTAAGGTGGGAGCCGATGATTACGTTGCCAAGCCATTCAGCCCCAAGTTGCTGGTAGCGCGTGTTGTCGCCAACCTGCGCCGCGCCTACCGATATGACGCATGCCCGGACTCCACGGACAACTCAGATGGATCCACAAATGGATGCTCTTCCACGCAGGCCCAGGAACCGAGCAACACAACGCCGCCCGGATGGGCCAACTGCGACCGCTGCGGCTACATGGGCCCGCGCCAGCGCTTTGAACACGAAGACGCCATGGGCCGCCGCACCCTGCTCTGCCCTGTCTGCAAGGACAAAGATCACATCATCTTTTCCATCAGCTAGCGCAAGCTGCTACGGCACTGCTGATGCAGCGGGCGATCAATAGCTCAGGAATTACGTGGTGCGCCCCTACATTTCCCTGCATTTGCAAGCCTGCTGCATAAGTCTTGAGCGAACAGTGTGCGTCCACCACAAGCGAGTACTCGTTTACCCGGTTAACGACCGGCTTCAACGGTGCGGTCACGGATCACATCGGCGATGGCGTCGTCGTGGCCGAGAAAATCGCCCATCAAAAACTCGACGTGGCCATATTGTTCCTGCGCTTCTTCCAGCGCAGTCGGCAGGTCATCGGCTACGTGAGTTCCCGAATGCAGAAAATAAGGCACCGCCACGACGCGCGTCGCGCCCTGCTCCACACAGCGCGCAATCGCAGCGGGAATTGTCGGTTCGTTGCACTGCAAAAAACCCACTTCAACCACGGGGTACACGCCGCGCCGGCGCACCTCATCCACCACGGCAAACATATCGCGGTTCGATTCGGGGCGAGGGCTGCCATGCACCATCACCAGCAAGGCGTCGCAGGAAGAATTTTTCATATTACTTTGGAAGTCGCGGGGCATTTCGGATCGCCAAATAAGGGACATTCGGGGTTGGCACGACAAAATTGTGGTGCCGTATCGAGCAGGTCGCGCCACTGGGCTGGAGGCGCCATGCGTTCGGCGCACGCTAAAACCGCATCGGCCAGCGACGTGTGATTCTTCATCGCATCGGCCACGAGTACTCGCACATGAGGGAAGAGCGCTTTTTCTTTTTCGATCTCGCGCGGCAAATCGACCTTGACAAACTTGCCCGCGACGAGAAAATAGGGCACAACCGTGATGCTGGTTGCGCCGTTCTGCACGCAACGCGCGAAGGCTTCGGCAAACAGCGGCTCGCTATAATTGAGGTAACCGACTTCGACCATGTCGGCATCGCCGCGCGTCTGCATCCGTTGGGCGAGGAGACGCAGATTTTCGCCGGCGCCGCACAGCAAACTGCCGTGACTGAACAAAATGATGGCATGCTTCACTCTTTCCAGTATAAGTAAAAGCAGGCTCGAACGATTGCCGGTTCCCTTTAAAGGCGAGTACTCGATGAAAAACGTGCAAATCCGCTCCGATTATCTCACGCTGTGCGCTGAAGTCGCGCAGATGATCGCCGAGCTTATCCGTCGCAAACCAGACGCCGTGCTGGGATTGGCAACCGGCTCGTCTCCGCTGGGAGTGTATGACGAACTGATTCGGCTGCATCGTGAAGAAGCTCTCGATTTCTCGCAGGTCACGATATTCAACCTGGACGAATATTTCCCGATGCCGCCGGACGACCCGCAGTCGTATCACTTCTTCATGCACGAGAACTTGCTGAAGCACATCAACTGTCGCAATTTCAACATCCCGCGCGGAGAGCCGCGCGATTCGGAACAGGTCCAACAAGATTGCCGCCAGTATGAAGATTTGATTGTGCAAGCCGGAGGCATCGACTTTCAGTTGCTGGGCATTGGCCGCACCGGGCACATCGGCTTCAACGAGCCGGGCAGCCCGCGCGAATCGCGCACACGCATGGTGACGCTGCATCACCAGACACGCCTCGATGCCGCAGAAGGCTTCGGTGGCATCGAACACGTTCCGGTGCGCGCCCTTACTATGGGCATGGCCACCATTCTGGAAGCGCGACAAATCGTGCTGATGGCTGCGGGCCGTCGCAAAGCCGCCATTGTGCACGCCGCCCTGGAAGAAAAGATTACGTCGAAAGTGCCCGCTTCGTTTCTGCGCGAGCACGCCAACACCACATGGTACCTGGACGCACCCGCCGCCTCACAGCTTTCCGAGTACTCGCATCCGTGGAGCGCGCCCGAAGCGAACTGGCACGACTTCTCCTTGCGCCGCCGCGCGCTGATTTCCGTGGCACAAGAAGTGGGCAAGCCATTGGGGCAACTGAGCGCCAGCGATTTGCAGGAAACCGCGTGTGCATCTTTGCTGAACCAATATTTCGGCGATGACAGCACCACGTTGCACAACGCTATCGCCGAAGTGGAGCAAGACCTGAAACAGCGCACCGATGATGAGGCACACTTGCCGCGCAACGCGACAGTGCTGTGCCTTTCGCCGCACCCGGATGACGATGTCATTTGTTGTGGCGCGACGTTGGGCAAACTGGTGGAGCGCGGCAATCAAGTCGTCGTGACTTACGGCGTCAGCGGCGACATGGCCGTGCGCGATAAAGACGTTCTGGGCATGCTGGCGGCGCGCCATGCGCTTTTCGAGACTTTCATAGCAGAGCGCATCGCGCGCAACGAAGCGCCGGGCAGCAGCTTCGAAGAAGTCGCGACGCGCATGCAGTTGCTAATCTTCGCTCGGGCTAAAAACCCGGCGGATGCGAAATTTCTGCGCGAGTTGAAGCGTTTGGTGCGCGAAGGCGAAGCGAGCGCGGCCTGTCGCAAGTTGGGCACGACACCACTGTTTTTGAATCTGCCGTTTTACCGCACCGGGACAGTGGGTAAAAACCCCATTGGCCCGGCTGATGTCGCGATTATGCTGTCGGCATTGCGGGAGGTGCAGCCCGACATCGTCCTGCTGACGGGCGAACTCAACGACCCGCACGGCACGCATGAGATGTGCGCCGAAGCCTTTGCACGCGCTGCTTCCGAGTACTCGCAAAGTGGTGCCAAAGCTTTCACCCGCTGGAACTATCGCGGCGCGTGGGACGAATATGAGCCGTGGGAAGGCGACTATTTCAGCATCTTCGGCGCCGGGGAAATGGAGCGCAAAATCAGCCTGATACTCGATCACGTTTCGCAGCTTGACCCGCTGTTTCCCGGCGAAAGCGATCCGCGCGAGTTTTATGAACGCGCCCGCGACCGCAACCGCGCAACGGCGCGCCAGCTTCAGGCACTGGGCGTGTTGCCGCCGTCGCGCTCCTTCGACCCGCTTTTTGCCGAGGTTTTTCGGATTCCGTAAGTACCCGCATTTTTTCTGGGCGTTTTTCTCATGGGCGTTGTGTGGTGCGGTTTCCGGGTGAACCATCCTGGTAAAGGCGATGATGTGGGGCGCCCCACATCATTAACGAACACAGTTATCCATCAACAAAACCGGCTGAGTACTCGCTGAAGATAACGGCGCAAACACTGCCTCGCTAAGCTCCGCTTACTTGTCCTCGTAGTACGCGGCGTTGATCTGCTCGTAGTGCTTCCACTCAGCAGGCAACGCCGTGTCTTCGAAGATCGCTTCCGCCGGACACTCCGGCTCACAAGCGCCACAGTGAATGCACTCGCCAGGGTTGATATACAACTGCGGCGAGTCCTCATCACCATGAATGCAGTCCACCGGGCACACTTCGACACAGGCCTTGTCTTTGACTCCGATACACGGCTGCGCAATTACATAAATCACCGCTTCACCTCCGGAAACAAATTTGCTTTTCGCCGAGATGTAAATCTCGACTCTTGCATATTCCTCTTTTCAGCATAGAGGGCGCGCCGGTGCAATACAAATACATATTTGCTATGGTGGGTGTAACCTGAGGTTATGACATGAGGACGCCGATACATGAACATCAACCACCTTGCTATCTTTCATGCCGTGGCCGAAGAAGGCAGTTTGACGCGCGCCGCCGAGCGCTTGCACATCAGTCAGCCGGCGGTTTCGAAGCAGTTGCGCGAGCTGGAAAAAAGTCTCGGCATGGCGCTGTTCCATCGCCTGTCTAAAGGCGTGCGCCTCACCGAAGGCGGAGAGTTGCTGGCGGGCTATGCACGCAACATGTTCGCACTGGAAGCCGAGGCCGAACACGCGCTGAGCGAACTGCGCGGTCTGGAACGCGGTCGACTGACAGTTGGTGCCAGCACAACAATCGGAATCTATCTTCTGCCGCCGGTGTTTGCACGTTTTCAGCAAAAATACCCACGCATCGAATTGAACCTGGAAATCGCCAACACCGAGGAAATTCAACGCCGGCTGATGGAGAATTCAATCGACCTCGCGCTATCGGAAGGCCACGTCCATGCGCCCGATTTGCAAGCCGAGATTATCGCCTGGGATGAGATCGTCGCCATCGCCGCACCCGATCATCCGCTGTTGAATGAACCACGAGTAACGGCGCAAACATTGTGCGAGTACTCGTTTGTGGCGCGTGAACCCGGTTCGGGAACACGCGCTGTCACCGAAGCGGCCTTGCAGGAAAAGGGGATTTTGCTGCAACCGACGATGTCGCTGGGCAGCAGCGAAGCGGTGAAACGCGCTGTTATTACCGGCGCGGGTTGGGCCTTGCTGTCGCGGTTGGCCATTGAACTGGAACTACAAATCGGCGCGCTGGTAATCGTGCCCGTTGAAGACCTGACCATTCAGCGTCCGCTGCATCGCTTGCGTTTGCGCGGCAAATACGAAAACCGCGCCGCTCGCGAGTTCGTGCGCCTGTTACGCCAAAGCAAAAGCTAAAGCGCGTACTCGCCAGAAGCCGAGGTGCACTTCACCTTTGAGTACTCTCTGCAAAAAGTAAACAGTCCAGAAGCCTAAAGCACAGCACAGTGCCAAGTCTGCCACGGAATGTCTCATAACATACCTTATATGACTTACGCCCATGCAGTTTTTGCGAACCCAGAGCGTTGGTTACCCCAGAAGCAGAAAACGCCTTTTCTGCTGGGGGCTGTGAGCCACGGGCCTGCGTGGTCTGAGACAAGCCCGTCGCTCACGCTCCGGGTTCGTTGTGCGTAAGTCCTATAAAATAGGACTTACGCACAAGCATCGCAATGGTTCGTCGCGGCGCGGTCTTCGCGCCCTGAACGAGGTGGTCTTGCACGAGGTAAATCGGGCGAGGCAACCTCGCCCCTACCAATCAGATATTTTGCCTAAGTCCTACCTTAGTCAGCTTGCGCCGCCAGTTTCTTCGTTCCAGTCTTGTATTCGGCAACGGCGCGCACACCGACAACGCGCTCTTGCTGTTGATAGCGCAGAGCTGTCAGCAAAGCCGCCGCAGTATCCAAACTCGTAAGACACGGTACGCCGTGTTCAACAGCAGCACGTCGAATGCGCAAACCGTCTTTTTCGGTTGAGCGTTCACGCTCGGGCGTATTGATGAGGAAGTCCACGTCGGGAGTGGTGAGAACTGTCATCAGGTTGGGTTCTTCTTCGCGGATTTTGCGCACCACTTCGCACTCGACACCGTGTTCTGCGAGTACTCGTGCAGTGCCTTCGGTCGCGTAGATTTTGTAGCCCATGTCATAAAAACCTTTGATGATGGGCGCGCCTTCTTCCTTGTTGTGGTTCGCGAGTGTGGTCAACAACGCGCTGTGACCGATCGTTTCACCACGAGAGTTTTTCTGGCCCGGCAGCGGAATATCAAAGCCGCTCGCGATCATCGCTTTGTAGAGCGCGCGCGGAAACTGGTTATCGACGCCCATCACTTCGCCGGTCGATTTCATTTCGGGTGACAGGTCGATGTCAACGCCAGTCAATTTCTGAAACGAGAACACCGGCGCTTTCACCGCGACCTGATCGGCGTTGGGATACAAACCCGATGTGTAACCGAGTTCCTTAAGCGTCTTGCCCAGAATGATCTGAGTTGCGACATTCACCATTGGAATGCCGGTAATTTTTGACAAATAGGGAATGGTGCGGCTGGCGCGCGGGTTCACTTCGATGATATAAACCTGCTCGTCTTCGACCACATACTGAATGTTCATCACGCCGCGCACCTTCAGGGCGCGCGCCATGCGAATGGCGTAATCTTCGATTTGCTGAATTACGCCGGGGCTTAAACTCTGCGGCGGATAGACTGCCATCGAGTCGCCCGAGTGCACGCCGGCGCGCTCAATGTGTTCCATGATGCCGGGCAGCAGGCAATCTTCGCCGTCGGAAATCACATCGACTTCGGCTTCTTTGCCCACGATGTAGCGGTCAACCAGAATCGGTTTGGCGGGAGAAACGTCCACTGCGGTTTGCATGTAGCCGCGCAGGTCGTCTTCCGAGTACACGATTTCCATGGCGCGCCCGCCCAGCACATACGAAGGCCGCACCAGCACCGGATAACCGATTTTATCGGCCACTTCCACAGCGGCATCCACAGTCGTGACAGCGGCGCCCGCCGGTTTGGGAATGCCGAGTTCAATCAGCAAACCGTCGAAACGCTCGCGATCTTCCGCCAGGTCAATGGAGTCGTATTGCGTGCCCAGAATGGGAATTCCGGCGTCGTCTAATGGCTTGGCCAGGTTGATCGCCGTCTGTCCGCCGAACTGCACCACAACGCCCATCGGCTCTTCACGGTCGATGATATTGAGCACGTCTTCTACGGTGAGCGGCTCGAAATAGAGGCGGTCGCTGGTGTCGAAGTCGGTGGAAACGGTTTCCGGGTTATTGTTGATGACAATCGCTTCATAACCGGCTTCGCGCACGGCGCGCGTGCAATGCACGGAAGCATAATCGAACTCGATGCCCTGCCCGATGCGAATCGGGCCGGAACCAACGATGATGACTTTGCCTTTGGAAGTGGAAGAAGCGGCGGGAGCACTACTTTGAGTACTCGTGGACGGCGTGACGGAAGCGGCGGAATGAAGTGGTGAAGAACTCTGCATATCGCGGTAATTTTACTGCATTTGACGGTGCAAGAAAATCGCGCCGGCAAATATGGAATTTTCCTTGACAAACATATCGGTGAGATTTTATAATGACGCCGGTTCGCGAGAACCCATTTTATTTTCGCTGGTCGATGGACGGACGGATGGCGGTTTTAAGTTTTGAATTTTGAGTTTTGAGTTGGAAGCCATCAACTAAAGACTCAAAACTGAGAACTGAGAACTTCCAAAGGCGGCAGTCGCGACAGCACAGGAGAATGTCGTTATGGCAAGAGGCACAGTCAAGTGGTTCAATGATTCGAAGGGCTTCGGCTTCATCGAGCAAGAGGGTGGCGGCGAAGACGTTTTCGTGCATCACACTGCGATCGATTCCGAAGGCTACCGCTCGCTCAAAGAGAATCAGCAGGTCGAATTCGAAATCAGCAACGAATCCAAGGGTCTGCGCGCCGCCAACGTCCGCGTTGTCAGCAATTAATCTTACTTAAACCGTAGGACAGGACGCTCCATCGAGTACTCGGTGGAGCGTTCTGTCGTTGTAGGGCAATTGATTTACGCCATGTTTTCAGTTATAAGAATGAAAACGTTGTCACAAAAGCAGCTCCTAAACAGAACAAATTAAACAGACACCGTTATCATGTCTATCACACACCTAAGCACCGAGTGCGCCATCGCTGAAATTTTAGAAAGCAGCACAACGGGTTGGACAGCGCAGTGCCGCGAACTGCATTGCGCGCCGGCCTTCGGTTCGTTTGTGCGCGCGCCCGAAGACGAGCGCCGCGCCGTGGTATACGGCGTGGTGTCGCACATAGAAACCGTGCCTTTTGATGCCTCGCGCCGCCCTTCGGCTTTGTGGACCAGCGAGGACGAAATGGACGCGCGCCATCCTCAAATTGGCAAACTGTTGCGCACGACGTTTGCGGCACGCAGCATCGGCTGGAGCGAAGGCGGGACAATCATTTACTCGCTACCGCAGCAGCCGCCACGCCTACATTCGTTTACAAATGTTTGCTCATTTGAAGACGTGCGTCGTTTCACAGAGCGCTTCGAATGGGTGCGCCTGCTCATGGACAGCAGCGCCACGCCCGGCGCAGGCGCCGATGAACTGTTGGTTGCCGTTTGCCGCGAGGCAGTGCGCGCCCACGAAAACGACAGCAAATATAAAATCAAACTAGGCCAAACGCTCGCGGTTCCGCTGCGCGCCGATTATCACCGCTTACGCGCTATTCTTTCGCGCTTGGAAGTCTAATAACATTGAGTACTCGATAATGTATTGGAAGAAAATGGTGCGCTATGAAACATTTATATCTACTGCTATCCCTAATATTTTTCTTAACACTACAGATACCACCAATTTGCGCACAAGAAGTAGCAATAGTTCAATTTTCAGGACTTGCGCGGGCCTGCGCTGGTGGCGTGGCTGACGAAACGCACACCATACGATTACAGGTAAAATTCAGCGGGCAGGCTGCACAAGAAGTCAGGTTTGTTCTCGAAAACGCTGCGGCACATTTCGTTGCAGATGACGGCGCTTTGGTAGAAACACAAACGCGTTCGTTGGTGCCAGGAGAAGATGTTGAGGTGCGTATTCGCAGCGGCAATCGCGCCGAAACGCCGTTCTTGATAGCGCGACGCAAGGATGGGCAGGAGATCGGGCGACTTCAACTCGATTTCGGATTGCCCGTTCTTTATCGTCGCTTTTCCGATAACAAGACCAATCAATATCAGCCACAAAATGATGTCGGCTTTCTTATAAGTCAGGACAATAACAGCGCCAAATACTACCTGAAGTTCAAGAAGGACACGGCGCGCGGCGATGTCAATGGTAACTGGGCGCCGGTCATCGGGCATGAGTTGCAGATATTCCCTTGGGAGTCGGATGGGACTCTATACAAAACCCAACGCATCACCACTCCGATGGAATTGGCGCAGTATGTTCGCGTCATCAATCCAGATGAACCAGAGGCGAAACAATGCATCCTGACCACGCGCGCTGATGGCTCAGTTTTATTCCGTCTTCAATATGGCTCAAAGAAAGGCGGCGTTTACGTCCTTACTGCAGACGATTTGACTGCGCCATACAACGAAGACTACCGTTCTCCCGATACTCCTCTTTCGCAAGCGCTACCTGAGTACTCACAAATAGAGAAACCCCAGTGGATGGAAGTGCCCGTAGATTTATCACTGCGCATTTTGTGGCACGTTCTCGAACAGGTTCCGGCCAAAAACACAACGCCATTCGCATGGAAAGACGCGCGGGGTGGTAACTGGAGCGAAGATCGTTCTTTAGAGGTGCCGGATAATAATACAAACACTTCACCCTTCCGGTTTTCATCCGATGCGAATCATGTGCTTTTCAAGCTGATAAACCCAAACCCGGTAAGTCCTTCTGATTGGTGTTATGACCTGGCAATAAGTGATCTCAGGGACGGGACAACACGCCGTTTGATCGAATGCGTCTTTGCCAGCGAACCCTCACCGGACGGAAAGAACCTGGCTGCGGTATTCGGCTCTCTAGGAAACAGCCAGGAGCCATTTGTCCCTCAATTTTCCACGTCCGTTGTGGGAATAGGCATACCGAAGTTTGCAATACATGGAGGAGGCAATCTTGTGTGGACCAAAGTGGGCGATTTGCTGGAAACAGAAGTTTCTTATACCGATGACACGGCTGATGTCCGATTAGGCAGAATACGTCAGACACCAAACATCTCGCGCACCTCCTATAATGCGGCCGCTCCGGCTAAGACGACATGGCAGACATACGCTGCGTCTCCGGTGCCTTCGCCCGATGGTCGGCACATCGCCTTCGTTGGGCCGGAACTTGCCGCTGACGGTACATGGCGAGACACCTCACCCGTATTGCATATCGCAAATGACGATGGCACACAGCGTCGCGCTCTGACACGCATCTATGCCCCTGGCGAGTGGTACTATCCTCTTCACATGAATTCTCCGGGCGAGAAGCAATCGGCTTATTGGTCGCCGGACGGAGAAACACTGTACTCCTGGAGTTTTCATACTTCCATTAAGGAACCTTCAACTTCTGGTGGCAAGGCCTTGCTGAATAAAACGATTCCAGTAGAACTTCAATTGACTGCCTATGATGCCGAAAGTGGTGCAAAACGCAACATCTCAGCTTTCAAAGCCACATATACTCGCTGGAGTAAGTACGACTTTCCCGAACTAAGCGATTTCAAAGCACTTGGCGTTAGCCGTAACGGCAAGTATTTTCTGTTTGCCCGCACCAAGCGCATACTTGAAAAGAACATCGATAAAGTGGCGGCCTCTCTGCACGCCATTCGCGTCTCCGATGGCAATCTGTTTACCTTAGCAGTACTCAACAATTCCTTTGAAGTCGCGCCACTTTAAGGTGCTACTGCCAGCAATTCTTGGATTCAAATTTTCACCATGCAGGACACTAAAAAATCAATTGGCGTCATAACACGCGGTTCGCTGGAAAAGGGCGTCGAGATGAAACTCCATCCCGACGAATCGGTGGAAGATATCAAGGCAGGGACGTTTCTTGTCGTGCGCGGGCAGAACTATGAATTCTTCTCGATGATTACCGATGTGACGCTTGATTCCAGCAACAACGACATTCTGCTGCACCCGCCCGACGAAGAAGAAGAGTTACTGCTCAAAGTGCTGCAAGGCGCCGCCATTTACACCACGGTCAAGCTGAAACCGATGCTGATGCTTCCCATTGCAGCGCGGAGATTGCCGACTGCCGACTCCAACGGCAGTGACTTCAGCGTGAATGACGACTGGGCTTCGCAAAAAGTGAAGCACCTGAATGGAGTACTCGCCACTGGTCTGAACGGCACGAACGGAGTAGCGCACAACGGCGGCGCCCGGTCTGTAGCCGGCAAGGACGAAGCGCTTCCGGTCAAGACAGTGCCGACGCACTTTTCCCGTGTTTATCGCGCCTGTGAAGAGGACGTAGCGCGCATTTTCGGGCGCGAAGACAAGGCCAATTCCGATTGGTTCAACGTCGGCAGCCCGATTGACATGGAAACGCCGGTATGCCTGAACCTGCCGAAGTTCGTGGAGCGCAGCAATGGCATTTTCGGCAAAAGCGGCACTGGCAAAACGTTTTTAACGCGCACCGTGTTGTGCGGCCTGATTCACCATCAGCCCGATGTGGTAAATCTCATTTTCGATGCGCACAACGAATATGGCTGGGAAGCGCGCAGCGAAGGCGGCACTCCAGTTAAAGGTTTATGTCAGATTTTCGGCAAGAACAAAGTCAAAATTTATTCGCTGGACGCCGAATCGAGCCGCGCGCGTAACGTCGGCCACGTCGAAGAAGTGAAAATTCCGCTGGGCGAAATCATGCCGGACGATTTGCTTTCGATGCAGCGCGAATTAAACCTGGCCGACGCCGCAGCGGAATCGGCCTACCTAGTGCGCAACCGCTTCGGCAAAGACTGGCTGTTGAAGCTGCTCGACCTGGGCAGTGATGAAGACCTGGGCAACGAAGCGGCGCTTACGCTGGCGCAGCAGGTCGGCGGGCACGAAGGCAGCGTTTCGGCCTTGCAGCGCAAGCTGAAGTCGTCGCTGGTGCGCAACAGCAAGCTGTTGCCGTTCCTCACTGAAAAACCCGTCGGGCGCGATATCCTCGATACCATGCTGCACGACATCCAGATGGGCACCAACATTGTGCTGGAGTTCGGCAGCCAGCAGTCGTCGCTTGTGTATTTGCTGGTGGCGAATGTGCTGACGCGCCGCCTGCACGCGCACTACGTCAAGGAATACGAAGCGTGGGTCGGGCGCGGCATGAAGAAAAGCGACGAGCCGAAGAAGTTGATGATTACCATCGAAGAAGCTCACAAGTTCCTCAACCCACAGGCGGCGCGCCAGACGATTTTCGGCACCATCGCGCGTGAAATGCGCAAATACTGGGTAACGCTCCTCATCGTCGATCAGCGCCCGAGCGGCATCGACGATGAGATTTTGTCGCAGATCGGCACGCGCATCACGGCGCAACTGAACGACGAAGCCGACATCAACGCGGTGCTGACCGGCGTGAACGGCGCCACGGGTTTGAAGGGAGTACTCGCGCAACTCGACAGCAAGCAGCAGGCGCTCGTGTTGGGCCATAGTGTGCCGATGCCGGTGATGATTCAAACGCGCCGCTACGATAACAGCCTGTGGAGCACGCTGGGTCGCGGCGACCTGGACGACCCGGATGTGCGCGCCACCAAACTGCGCCAACTGGACGATTTTTAACATTCGCGCACTGAACTTCGAGTACTCGAAACGGATTTTATTATTGAACGTGCTTTTCGTGTGCAGCCGCAATCGAATCCGTAGCGTGACGGCGCAAAGAATGTATGCTGGTCACGCCCGAATCGTGGTGCGTTCGGCGGGAACGGCTTCGAGCGCTCGACACAGAATCAGTGCCGACGATATATTATGGGCCGGCCTTATTTTCGCCTTTGAAGCGCGTCACAAGCAACAAATTCAGCAGCGATTCGGCGCATTACTGCAATCACGCCCGGTGTTAGTACTCGACATTCCCGATGAATACCAATTGATGGACGAAGAACTCGTTGAAGAAATCGCCGCACAGGTGCAACCGCTTCTGCCGTAAGATTCTGCGGTGCCTCAAAATGTAGTGGGCGGCCAAGGTTCAACATCACTCCCAGTGCTAAATAAGCGATCACCGGTAAACTACGCTCGATTTCTGTATCTGCCGCGCCGTCCTGATAAAATTAATGTGTCCTTATGAGATTTGGTTGCAAGCAGGGCTGCGCGCTGGGCGTAGTGATATTAATCGGCGCAGCGGGTTATTTCGCGTGGTCGTGGCAAACGCGTGCTCATCCGCGCCTGGGTGAAGATTTCACCAAGTTGACGCCGGCACAGAAAAGCCAGCGCCGGGCCGAAGCGCAGCAGTTGGAAGGACAAGTGCGCGACCTGGCCGAGGCCGCGAAACGCCACGAGCGCAAGCCGTTTTCGATTCAGGTGAGTGAAGCGCAATTGAATACGCTGTTGCAGGATCGCCTTGACACCTCGAAGTTTCCGATTCGCCAACTGCGCGCCGGTTTGTCGCCCGACTTGCTGTCGCTGCAAGGACGAATACTCTATAAAGGCTTCGATGCCACAGTGACGCTGCAAGGCAATATCACAGTGACCGACAGCAGATTGCAGTTTAAATCCGACTCACTCTCGGTCGATGGCTTTCCCGTCGGCTCGCTGAAGCAAAAAATTGATCGTGAAGTAACGCAGGCACTTAACCGTTTGCTGCAAGAAGCGCCGGGCCGTGTCGAAAACGTAACCATCGGTGACGGGCAGATGACGATTTCCGGCGTCACAAACTAAGTGGTGCAGGCAACCCGAACCGTCGCAGCGAACTCACATCGAAGCCAGGAGCAACTTTTACATGAACCTTCAAGCCGAATTAGCCTATCGCTTACCCGGACTGATTACAAAAGCCGCCTACGTCATTTGCATCGCCGTTGTCTTCGAGTTCATTGCATGGTGGCTGGGGCGACGCATCGAAAAGCTGACTGCGCCGTTCATCACGCAAGACGCCACGCGCGAGGCCAGTTGGCGCGTGCGACGCCGGGCCGTGCTGCGCCAGACACCGAAGATTATTTCGCGCACCATCTGCTATACCATCGCGGTGATTCTGGTGTTCGATGTTTTCGGCGTACCTGTTCTGCCGCTTTCTCTGGCTGTGGGCGCCGTGGTGGCGCTGTTTGGCGCCGCCGCCATGCCACTCTTGCGCGACACAACACAGGGCTACTTTCTGCTGGCCGAAGACTCGCTGGCGGTGGGCGATGTGGTCGATATTGATGGGCATCGTGGCATTGTCGAAAAGCTGACGCTGCGCGGTACCTGGCTGCGCGATGAGCAAGGACTGGCGCATATCCTGTCCAACCGAGACATCACTAATGTGGTGGTGCATCGCCGCCGTCAGGAAAAGCCCGAAGCCTCCTCTGCTGACACCAACGCCTCACCACCCAAGGCGCAGCGTGCGTCATCCAAGTCCTGATACGACAGATGTTATGTTCAAGTTAGCGAGTACTCGCAACACGAGTACTCGCCAATCTCATTCTTGATGTTTTCCGCGACACTTCAAAAGCTTCGTAAACCATTGACGGCTGAAAGCAAACTCGGCTTCAGTAACAGCGCCGTAATCGGCGGGCTGGACGCCTACATTTGCGGCGAACTCGAACGCGCTTTAAATGCCGTAACACCCGTCACCGCCCCGGAAGCCACAGAGACAAGCGGCACTCCCGCGCAAGCCGAGTTTCGTTTGCAGCGTTTACTGGTGATGTGGCAGCGCTACGCTGACAGCGACATCATGGAGCGCCGCAATATCGTGCAGGAATCGGTGCAATTGCTGGAAGAGTTGCAGGCGGAGTTGGGTGATGCCGCAGTTGACGGCCCGGTTACACCAAAGGCAATTGCCAAGACGCCCGTTGCATCAAACGAGTACTCGCAAGCCGCCAGCCGCAACGGCATTGAGACCACAATAAGCGCATCTGCTGAAGCCTCAAAACCAAAGCCCGAAAACCAAAGCGCCAAAGCAGACAACTGCTCGCTCGATACCGAGTTGACTTATCTCAAAGGCGTCGGCCCCAAGCGCGCTGAAGCGTTGAACAAGTTGGGCATGCGCACAGTTTATGACCTGCTCTATTTTTTCCCGGCGCGCTATGAAGATCGCCGCGTGGTGAAGCCCATAGCGCAAGTGGAAATCGGCGCCAAGGAAAGCATCTGCGCCACGGTTTTGTTTCCGCCGCAAACGCGTCGCATGGGCGGGCGCATGGGCAATCGGCCCCTGACCAAAGTGCGCGTGGGCGATGCCAGTGGCCGTGTCGATTTGCAGTGGTGGAACCAGCCCTTTCGCGAAAAGCAGTTTCAGCCGGGCATGCAGCTTTTCATCTACGGCAAGATCACCGAATTCAACGGCACCTTGCAAATCGATACGCCCGACTTCGAAATTATGGGCGAAAACGACACGCTGCAAGTCGGTCGCATCGTGCCCGTTTATCCCATGACCGAAGGTTTGTTTCAAACAGCGGTGCGCCGCGCCATCGCCAACGCATTGGAAAAATGCGGCGACAGCGTTGACGAAGTGCTGCCCGAAACAGTGCGTCAACAGTTCGATTTGAAACCGCTGCCGTGGTGCCTGCGCCAGATTCATTTTCCCGACGACTGGCAGTTAAAAGAAGAAGCACGCGCGCGCCTGGTCTTCGAAGAGTTGTTTTTGCTGCAAGTCGCTCTCGCGCAAAAGAAAATCGCGGCGCACGAGGAAGAGATCGGCATCCGTCACATTGTGGAAGACGACAAGATCAAAGATTTCCTCGCGGCTCTCCCCTTTAAGCTGACCGGCGCGCAGCGGCGCGTGATGAACGAAATCCGAAAAGACCTGAAAAGCCCGCGACCCATGAACCGCCTGCTGCACGGCGATGTCGGCTCAGGAAAGACTATCGTGGCCGCTTACGCTTTGTGGACAGCGCATGTCACAGGACATCAGGGCGCCCTGCTTGCCCCGACTGAGATTCTGGCGGAGCAGCATTTTTCCGTCCTATCACGTTTGTTGAAACCGCTGGGCATCGAAGTCGCGTTGCTGGAAGGATCGCTTAAAGCAGCGCAGAAGCGGCGTATCCAGGCCGACATTGCCGAAGGCCGCGTTTCGGTGATTGTTGGTACGCACGCTCTGATTCAGGAAGCGATTGAGTTTCAGAAATTGGGGGTTTGCGTGGTGGATGAACAGCATCGCTTTGGCGTATTGCAGCGCGCGGCCTTGCAGCAAAAAGGTCAGGGAGGTTTGCGCCCCGATGTGCTCGTCATGACGGCGACACCGATTCCGCGCACCATGGCACTCACGGTTTACGGCGACCTCGATGTGAGTACTCTGGATGAACTGCCGCCGGGCCGCCAGCCAATTAAAACCGTTTCGATTAAGCCGGCCTCACGTGCTAAGGCTTACAAGTTCGTGTTGGACGAAGTAAAGCAAGGGCGACAGGCTTACGTGGTTTGCCCGTTGGTCGAAGAATCGGAAAAGCTGGCACAGTTGAAAGCCGCCACTGCACTTGCTGAACGCCTGCGCCACGAAGAGTTGCATGACGTGCGCGTCGGACTTTTGCACGGCCAGATGAGCGTTATCGAGCGCGACGAAGAAATGGAACTCTTCCGCGCCGGAATGCGCGATGTCTTAGTTTCCACAACCGTGATCGAAGTCGGCGTGGACGTGCCCAATGCAACCGTGATGCTGATTGAAGACGCCGAACGCTTCGGCCTTTCGCAGTTGCACCAGTTGCGCGGTCGTGTCGGGCGCGGCCAGCACAAAAGCACCTGTGTTTTGTTGGGCGATCCAAAAACCGATGAAGGCCGCGCCCGCATCAAGGTCATGACCAAAACGCAAAACGGTTTTGAGATCGCGGAGCACGACCTCAACTTGCGTGGCCCCGGCGAGTTCTATGGCACGCGCCAGAGCGGTATGCCCGACTTTCGCCTGGCCAACATCATCCGCGATGTAGATGTAATCCAACAAGCGCGCGACGCGGCATTTGAGTTAGTACGCAGCGATCCGCACCTGGAACGGGAAGAACATCGAGTACTCAAAGACGCCCTGCAGCGCTTCTGGGGCGAGAAGTTGAATTTGGTGCAGGTGAGTTGATACGTTACAGTAATGGCTAAAAGTAAAGGTGCCTTGTGTTCGTATGCGGGTCGCCTAAGAATGTATGCTTAACCCTATGCCTAAAAATCCTCTCGTCGAAGTTTTTGGCTATAGCGTTTCGGACATGTCGCCAGAAGCTATAAGACACCGCGCAGGCAGATTGTGTCCCTTTCACAATTCGTCCGGTTTGCACTGCACTAAGGACAGCAAGACTGACCCGCTAGGGGTTTGCACCGTGTCCCATAGAGACGCACCAGCCATCACTTGTCCTGTGCGATTCCGCCAGGACATGATGATTGTCACTGACGCGGCTCGCTTCTTTTTTCCGCCGAATACAAGGTATATGGCTCTTACTGAAGTTCGACTGAATGATAAAAATGGAAAATCAGCAGGTAATATCGACATGGTTTTAGTCGCTTTAAACGATGATGACCAGATCGTTGATTTTGGCGCGCTGGAGGTGCAGGCCGTTTACGTTTCGGGCAATGTGAAGAAACCTTTTAAGCATTACATGAGTGATCCTGAGGCTCATGCAAACATGGGGTGGCCATCGCCTGGTTATCCAAAACCTGATTACCTCTCGTCGTCACGCAAACGTCTTGCACCACAGTTAATTTTCAAAGGCGGCATTCTCAACAGTTGGAAAAAGAAAATGGCAGTCGTAGTTCATACTTCGTTTTTCGAGCAGTTGCCGACCTTACCTGAAGTCGATGCTGTAAACGCAGAAATCGCCTGGCTCACATATGACCTCAATTTAGACATTGCTACCAATCGCTATAAGCTAGAAGCTGCAACGACATGTTACACAAGTTTTCAAGATGCACTGAACGCGATCACCGTTGCCGATGCAGGAGATGTAGGCGTATTCATCAAAACACTGCAAGACAGGATTAAAAACGGCAAGATAATGGGCACGCCTCCAGCATCGGAATTACCGCCGGATGTGGAGCCACCGCTTGGTTTGCTTCAAGGACAGGACGCCGAGACGGAGGACTTTTAATGCAATCCACGTTATTCGGCGAAGAAGCGGTGACAATGGCGAGTGGTGTTGTGAATGTAGCCAGCGTGCCGCAGCGCAGCCCCTTTCGTTATCCTGGTGGAAAAACGTGGCTTGTTCCGCGCTTGCGCCAATGGCTCCAAAGCCAACCTGTTCGGCCACGCGAATTTATCGAGCCGTTTGCCGGCGGTGCAATCTCCAGCTTAACCGCCGCCTTCGAGAATCGTGCTGAATGGGTGACACTGGTCGAGCTGGATGAGCAAGTCGCAGCCGTCTGGCGCGTGATTCTGCAACAGGCCGGCGGAGGCGAATGGCTCGCCGATAGGATTAGACATTTCGACTTGACCTTGGAAAGCGCGCAACAAGTTCTTTGCCAGCCCGCACCAAATCTGCGAGAAATGGCGTTTCGCACATTGCTGAAAAACCGCATCAATCATGGCGGCATTTTGGCGCCGGGCGCCGGGACCTTGAAACACGGAGAGAATGGGAGAGGCATCAAATCACGCTGGTATCCTGAGACATTGCGAAGGCGCATTCTTGATATTGTAGGTCAGCGCGACAGCATACAATTTATCGAAGGCGATGGGATGCAAGTTCTCAAGGACAACGCACATCGCCCTGATGCCATTTTTTTTATTGACCCGCCATATACAGCGGCAGGGAAAGGGAAGCGGGCAGGCACGCGCCTTTACACGCATAACGAACTTGACCACGAAGAATTATTTAAAATTGCTTCAACACTTCAAGGCGGCTTTCTGATGACTTACGACAACGCGCCGGGGGTGTTGGAACTTGCCGAAACGTTTGGTTTCCACACTCGCACGGTAGCCATGAAGAATACACACCACGCCGAAATGAGTGAATTACTTATCAGTCGCGATGTGAACTGGGTCGTTTAACGCTGTCTTGCTCCCTCTCCGAGCCAAGTAAAAGCGGCGGCAGAGCACTTGCAGTAATGTTCCTCAATGCGATTTCTTCTGCTTTCCGATGTTCATGCCAATCGCTTTGGCTTAGAGGCTGCGTTGGCCGATGCCGAAGGGCAATACGATCAGGTGTTGTGCCTGGGTGATGTGGTCGGTTATGGCGCGCATCCCAACGAATGCTGCGAGATTTTGCGCGACGTTAAAGCGTGGTGTTTACGCGGCAACCATGACGCGGCGGCCATCGAGCAATTGGACATCTCCGACTTTAACGCCATCGCTGCTGAGGCGATGCGCTGGACGCGCCGCCGCCTCAATATTGTGAACATTTCGTGGCTCGAATCGTTGAAGAGCAGGCTCGACCGCGAAGAGCACGGCTTTCAAGCCGTGCACGGCAGCATCCGTGATCCTCTGGAAGAATACATCCTCGACAGCGAGACCGCGGAAGAATCGCTTGCGTTGATGCAGCGCCCGGTCTGCTTCTACGGGCACACGCACATCGCCGAGTTCTATAGCCGCTCAGTGACAGAAGAAAATTCACCATCTCAAAACGCCGGCTTTCTACGCGGCGGTCAACTCGCTATCGAAACGCAGCAGCGGTATCTGGTGAACCCCGGCTCTTGTGGGCAGCCGCGCGACGGCAACCCGCAGGCGCGTTACGCGCTGTTCGATACAGTCTCACGCCATCTCGAAGTGCGTGCCCTCGATTATCCGTGGCAGATGGCGCGTGCCGCGATTATTGAAGCGAACCTACCGCGCCAGTTAGGCGACCGTCTCCTGCTGGGCGAATAAGATTCAACACCTCAAACAATGTGAATTGCGTGCCGTGCCAATTAAACCTTGCGGTTCTGAGCACACTGACGCCATCCATGAGAATCCAATCTGGCGAGACGCGCGGGCACAAGCTCAAGACGCGCGAACGCAAAGGCACGCAACCAACCGATGCACTGGCGCGCGAGACACTGTTCAACACCTGGCTGCTGGACGAGACAAACTGCGCCTCAACTTTGATTTGTTGATAAGGCTGATCGAGCCTGGGCACCAGGAGTTGCACTTATTCAAGGGCAGCCGGTTCTCGTGTGACCATCAAGGTATTCTGATGGGAGCGCTGCGAGATATTATGCTGCGCACTCGAAGACCTGCGCTTTAAGCTACAATCGTTACAGAGGCCCAGGTCAGGGATCAAAGGTTCGAGATGCGCTACAGCCCGGCATGTGCACCAGCCAGAGGATTTTATGAAAACATTGATGTTGGCTTTGATGACCGGGGCGTCGTGGAGCGTACTGTCGTGTGCTGTGCCACAGGTTCTGCATCCGGCAAGGGCCGCGACCGGAGCCACTTTCACGCGGATCACATTGTCACATACCGTTAATGGTTGGGGCAGCGGCGAAGCCTTTAACCTTACGCTGCGTGCGGACGGAACGGCCACCTGGGCCAGACACGAGAGGACCGTCAAAGGCTCGGTCGCCACAACAACATTAAAAGGAAGATTCCCCGTAGCGCGATTCAACAAATTCGCAGCCATGCTGCGCCAGGCCAATTTCTTCACCTTAAAACCACGTTACAGTTCGAGCAGCACCGACCAGGCAACGACGACTCTCGGGGCGACGAGCGGAACCAAGACATGGAGCGTCGCCAGTTATGGTGATGCCGCGCCGCCTGAATTCTTCCAGGTGGCGCGCGCTGTGAGCGAAGAACGTCTCGCTATTCATTGGACCCGGGCCAAGTCGAAGCCGAAGACGAAAAGCACTGCCAAAGCGCCAGGGATGAAGACGGCGGGGACGCATGAAAAGCCATTAACCATTGAGGAAGTGCGCATCAAGGCGGGCGCGGCGGCGATGTGTGAAGTTCATCATGTCGCACTTCGGCAGGGCACGGCCCCAATCAGGTACGGCTTACCGCCAGCGCCTGTGCCCGGCTTGCCCGAAGCTCGGCGCACACAATTCCCGCGTGCCAACACGCAGGTGGCGGGCGGCTACATGATCGGCGACGATTTACCCAGAACCGCCTCTGTCACATTTTGTCCGCAATGCCGCGCGATGGAATCGCAGTGGCTCCAGACGCGGCATCGTAATCCGAAACGCGATTAACAACCAAAACATTGATGAGAACCACGGTGGCAAGCCGACTGAGGCGATTGTCTCCTATTGGCGAGTAAGCCACGTTCCGTCCTGATTAAACTGACGCCACCATGAGAATTCAATCCGGCGAGGCGCGCGGGCGCAAGCTCAAGACGCGCGAAGGTAAAGGCACGCGGCCCACCGATGCACGGGCGCGTGAAACGTTGTTCAACATCATTGGCGAGCGCGTGGTCGAGGCGCGTGTACTCGATTTGTATGCCGGCACGGGCGCGGTTGGAATTGAGGCGCTCAGTCGCGGCGCGGATTCGTGCATTTTCATCGAGCAGAACCATGTAGCGTGCAGTGTCATCCGTGAGAATATCAAGACACTGGGCTGGCAGGAGAAAGCGCAGGTGTGGAAAAGCGCGGTCAAGCCGTCGCTGCGGCGCCTGGGTGAAAGCGGCGAGAACTTCGACATTGTGTTCGCCGACCCGCCGTTTACGCGCGAAGAAGAGTTGCGCGACCTGAGCGCCGGGTTGGACAACTGGTGCCAGTTATTGCATAATGAGGGGAAGCGTTTTGACGGCTTGCTGGTCGTGCAGCACCACTGGAAGGCAATGCCGCCGCTTTCGGCTGCGTGGGCGCCGGTGCAATCGCGACGCGCCGGCGAGTCGATGCTGTCATTTTACTGCTGCGCGCGGTAGTTTTACTGCTTCGCGCGAAGGTTTTACCGCGTTTCGCCGTAGTCGTTTTAACAACTGAAATTATAATTCCATACCAGGGTACTCGCTGTCCGTAGACACCTTACGGCGCATTTGGCGAGGGGGAGGCTTACAATAGACGTTCTACGCTTGATAGACGAACTCGAAATGCTGGTCGAAAATGGGAAGGGCCACGTTTTCGGCAAGGTATTTATTGACGAACAAGCGTTTTTCATACAGACCTCGAAGCTCAAAAAGGCGCTTCCAGACGACCTCAAGAAGGCTGAACGCGTAACGCGCGACAGCGACCGCGTGGTGACGCAGGCGCAAAACGAGGCGCACCGCATGGTCAGTGAAGCGCAGGCTGAGGCGCAGCGTTTGATAGGCGATTCTCGCGCCCAGGCCGACCGCACCATTCAGGATGCCCGCAATCATTCCGACCGCATCATTGAGGACGCGCGGCGCGAAGCTGAGCGCATTGTCGCCGATGCGCAGCAGCACGCCGAGCAACTGGTCGCCGAGCATGTGATCACGCAGCGCGCGCAGCAAATGGCCGAGCAAACGCACCAGGAATCGGTGCGCGAAGCCGAAGAAATGCGTGCACAGGCCGATACCTACGCCTACGACGTTCTGGAGCGAGCCGGCACGGTGTTGCAGCGCTTGTCTGAGGGTATCAATCAGGGCAAAGAGCAAATCCGCCAGAGCCACTAAACGATTGCGGACTTCGGACGCCTCGATTGTGGATTGAGTGCACGAAATCCGCAACCGTAAGTCCGCCATTCGCAATTGCCATGACTCCCCGTCTCCATCCGCTACTGCGCCTGGTCATTTGCCTGTTTGGTATCGGGGCGCTGTTTGTCATCATCACGGCGGTCATCGTGGCCGCCCTGCGCACCACCACCGCCATCAGCGGCCAGACAGTGAATCTGGCCGATTTCTTCACCGACAATCCGCTGGTTGCCACCGTCCTGTTTTACCCGCCGCTCTTGCTGTGGCTGTGGTTCTGCCGGCGTGCCATCGACGGTCACAGCTTTCGTTCGCTGGGCTTGCGTCTGGGCAGTTCAGGGCGCGGCTTCATGGCCGGTGCGGCGTGCGGTGCTCTGGCCATTACGCTGCTGTTCGGCATTCTATGGTTGACGGGAAACGCGCGCATCAACGGCCCTTCACCCGAAGCCTTTGAATCGGGCGCCGTCGTCAGCGCCGCTGTTTTGTGCTTCTTCGGTGTGCTCTTCTTTGCCGTCGGTTTCATGGAAGAACTGTGCTTTCGTGGCTACGCGATGCACAACCTGGCCGCGTGGGCTGGATTGCGCTTCGCCATTGCAGCTCAGGCGGTCGTCTTTGCTCTGGTGCATCTGGGTAATGTAGCTGCCAAAGTTCCAAACGAAAGCGGGGATGCAGCGAGCGCCGGCGCCACGGCGGCCCCCTCGCTATTAAACATCTTGATGGACACGCGCGTGGCGATGCTCAACATCGCACTGATCGGTGTGTTTTTCGCGTTGAGCTACGTTAAGACCGGCTCGCTGTGGTTTCCCATCGGTTTTCATGCGGCGTGGAACTTCTTTCTGGGATGCATCTGGTCGATGCCGGTCAGTGGTGTAGGCACCTTTCGAGTACTCGATGTATCGGTTTCGTCCAACGCCCTGTTAACCGGAGGCGACTTCGGGGCCGAAGGCAGCATTTTGCTGACGCCGCTGTTGCTGGTTTTGCTGTGGGTCGTGTGGCAAGAGGCCGATCATCCGCAAGCGCTCAGCGACCTGGCCGAGTCGCGCGCTGCACCTGAGCCGCACACCGCGCTCAAGCCTGTTCCGGTCGCAGCCGAAGCCGCTGCTCCCGCCGAGGGCCAATACGTGCCGTCGCGTTTTCGCACCACGATGCGTCCAAGAACCAGCGCCGGAGTGCCGTTGTCATTAGAAACCGGCGCAGCTACAGGTGGTGCCGCGAGCACCGCTCCTTTTACACGCGATGTCACGGCCAGCGTGGCCGCTACGGCAAATGGGGCCGCGAACCTCGCACCGAGTGCAGTGCCGGGCTCACTTCATGAAGCCGCATCGGCAACGCAGCCCGCAACAAGTGAAGCAATGAGCGTCTATCAAGTGGATGTTACGGCCTCCTGCGGCGTGGCACAGTCACAAAATTCAACGCCCGAAGTTGCACTGGTAAGCGGCGCCATTGTTCCAGCCGTGACACAAACACAACGCCCCGACGATGTGCTTCAAACGGAAAGCTCGGCCAGCACAGAGCCGCTGCCGGCTGACAGGGGAAAAGTTTTGCCTCCAGAGCCAGAACCGGCGCCGGCTGCCCACCAGCCTATGTCACAAACTACGCTGCGCGAGGCTTCGCCACCAACGCCTTCGCCACCAACATCGCCACAGGGAACGTCACCGCCAGCCGATTCTGCACCCGCTTCGAGCCAGGTGCCGACCACTCCACCGGCTGCAACACCCGGCACGAAGAAGCCAAGGCCAAGGTGGTAGCCACTGAGTACTCGTTGGCCAATCGTCGGTATAAAATAAGAGCGTATGGCGTATCTCTCTCATATTCTAGGCAAGCGCGTCATGGATGCTGTAGGGCAGCCCGTGGGACGCATCGTCGATCTTGCGGTGACGGTGCAAGAGCCATTTGGCGGCGACTTTCCGCCAGTGACACTCGTGCTGGTGCGCGCCGGTGACGCCACGTTGCGCCTGCGCTGGGAACTGATCGCCGACCTCAATGCGATGGGACGCGGCAACGCCTGCCTGCTCGATGAGCCGCGCGCCAAGCTCACCATCGGGCAGGAAAAAGCCGGCGAAGTCTATCTGCGCCGCGATGTGCTCGACAAGCAAATTCTTGACATCGGCAACTATCGCCTGGTGCGCGTCAACGATATTTACTTGCAGGAAGACGATGGTCAACTGCGCGCTGCGGGTGTTGATGTGTCGCTGCGCGGTTTGCTGCGCCGCATTCGCATGGAAGATCGCGTTGTGCCCTTGACCAGGAAACTGGGCCTTTCGATGACGCGCCAGCACATTCCCTGGAATCAGGTCGAAGTGATGCAAACGGAAAGCGGCGACAAGATTCAGCTCAAAGTGCCGACCGATAAACTATCGCGATTGCACCCGACCGATCTTGCCAACATCGTGCGCCAGATGAGCCCGGTCGAGCGCGTCGAAGTGGTGGAGCAACTCGATGTGGAAACCGCCGCCACCACGATGGAAGAGTTGGACGACGAAGTCGCTGCCGACATCATCGAAAGCCTCGACCATGAGCGAGCCGCCGACATCATTCAGGAAATGGACCCGGACGAAGCGGCTGACGTGCTGGGCGAAATGGAATCGGAGCAGGAAACCGAAGAGATTTTGCAACTGATGGACGACCCGGAAGAAGCCGCCGACATCAAGCATCTGCTTTCTTACGAAGAAGGCACGGCAGGCGCGCTGATGACCACGGATGTCGTTTCCGTGCCGCTCACCATGACGGCGGGCGGAGTACTCGATAAGCTGCGCGCCGAGCAACCCAACCCCACAACGCTGCATTACCTGTATATTGAAGACGAAGATGAAAAACTCCTTGGCGTCATTGGCCTGGCCGAAATCGCGCTCGCCGCTCTCGAAACGCCGCTGCGCGACCTGATGCACGAGGGCGAAGTCATCACGGTTGACCCGGAAGCCGAGGCCGGGGAATGCGCACGTCTCATCGCTAAATACGACCTGCTCAGTCTGCCGGTTGTCGATTTGAACGGTTGTTTGCTGGGCGCGGTTACAGTGGACGATGTGCTCGATGTCATTGCGCCCGACGAATGGAAATCGCAAATGCCGCGCGTCTTTGCCCGCAGCACCGAAGAGTGAGGCGCGTGTGCCAAGGGCAACCTTTAGCCCCTCACTCACGTTCGGGGTTCGGGAAGAACGCATACATGCTACGCGGTCGAAGCACCAATTGTCTTGCTTGCGCGCAGCGTAAATACCTTCCTCCTCATTCCGCGCATCAGGATAGAATAGAATTATGTCTTACCTTGCCTACAGCTATCAGAAAAATCCAGCAGTACTCATCGACGTGTCCGCTCACTTCCATGATATTCTGTGGGAAGTGAAACACGATTGGGACATACACGAAGTTGTAGTCACGGCAAACGTAAATCCCAACGATCAAAGCCGTGACATAGCTGCTACATTAAACGCCATAGACGAACAGTTTTTCTTAATCTTTGGGCCAAATGGCAATGAGCGAGGACGAGATAAACGCACAGGATTGGTGATGGTCGCCGCTTACGAAAATGAACAAGTGCAGTTTCTCGGAACAGAGATATGCGCTACGTTTTGACCAAGCAAGACAACCAATCACTGCAACTGACCGGCTACAGGCTCCGCTCGTGCCGGCGGCTGAGTTCAATCGTTATGAAACCCGCTTGCACGTGTAAACCCAGACAGCGCCAGGATGTTGCGCGCGCGTGGTGAACGCCGCAAACTGCACCTGTCCCCAGTACGAGTACTCGAAAAGGAAATCTTGTGGCACTTTGCGAACTTCATTTCAACAGCTTTCCATCCGTCGGCAAGATGACATCGGCAACGGCCATCGTGCCGGAGGGCAAAACCGGCCCCTTTCCCGTTTTTTATTTGCTACACGGGCTTTCCGACAACCACACGGCTTGGACGCGGCGCACCAGCATCGAACGCTATGTGCAGGATTTGCCGTTGATTGTGGTGATGCCCAACGGCGAACGGAGCTTTTACACCGACGCAGCAAGCGCTTCGCACGCCGCATTCGAGACTTACATCATGCGCGATCTCATCGGTTTTGTAGATAGCACGTTGCAAACTATTCCGACACGCGAAGGCCGTGTTATCGGTGGCCTGTCGATGGGCGGTTACGGCGCAGTGAAGTTGGCATTGAAACATCCCGATATGTTCTGCGCCGCTGTCAGTCATTCGGGCGCCCTGGGGCGGACACGCGACCTCACGGAAGATGATGACAGCGATTGGGCGCGTGAAGTGCGCACCATCTTCGGCACCAATCCGCGTGGCAGCGATAACGACCTCTTTGCCCTCGCCGAAAAAATCGATCGCGCCAGGCTGCCGGCGCTGCGCATCGACTGCGGCGTGGACGACTTTCTCATCGAGCATAACCGCAACTTCCACACACACTTGAATACGTTGAATATCGCGCATGAATATGAGGAGTTCCCCGGCGCGCACACCTGGGAATATTGGGACACACACGTGCAGGAAGCCGTCGCTTTTTTTGTGCGACAACTGGGCCTGCAACCTCCCGCCGATTGAAAGCCGGGCACCGATAGAGTTAAATGAAGTGAGGCGCAATCGTGCGTCTCACTTCTCATGCCCGATACTTCACCTCAAACTTTAGACAAGTCGTCGCAAAGCGTGCGCGCGATGTTTTCCTCTATCGCGGCGCGCTACGATTTGCTCAATCACCTGCTGTCGTGCAACCAGGACAAGCGCTGGCGGCGGCGCGCAGTGCGACTGTTGTCGCCACGCAAGCATCAACGAGTACTCGATTTGTGCTGCGGCACCGGCGACCTCGGATTGGAATGTTTGCGCCGGCAGCCGGGTTGCCGCGTCATCGGCGCCGATTTCGCCTTGCCGATGCTGCAATTGGCCGCCAATAAATCGAACGCGCCGCTCTGGCTGGCCGCTGACGCTCTCCACTCCCCGTTTGCCGACGCTTCGTTCGATGCCGCCATGGTTGGCTTCGGGGTGCGCAACTTCGAGAACACGCGCGCCGGGCTGTGCGAAATCGAACGCGTCTTGAAACCCGGCGGTCGTCTGCTCGTGTTAGAGTTCATGCGCCCCACGGTTCCGGCCTTCTTGCAGAACACATTCAGTATCTGGTCGAGGCAAATGCTGCCGCGCATCGGTGCAGCCGTTTCAAAGCATGGCGGCGCTTATTCCTATTTGCCGGCCTCGGTGCATGGCTTCCTGACGCGCCGCGAATTTGAGGCATTGCTGCGCGACATCGGTTTCACGAACGTGCGCTCCTTCAACTACAGCGGCGGCATCGCGACCGCCGTGATTGCGCACAAAAAGAACGCGCAGCTTCAAGAGCGACTTCTGACATGAAATTTATTGTCGCGCTCACCGGCGCATCAGGACAGTTATACGCGTTGCGACTGCTGCGCAAACTGGCCGCATCGGGCGCAGAAATTTCCCTCGTGCTCAGCGAGCCCGCCTGCGTTTCTCTGGCCGCCGAAAGCAACATCAAACTCAACGCGCATCGGCCCGACCTGACGCAGCTCTTTGAGGAACGAGTACTCGGACAGGTGCGCGTTTTCAATCCGCGCGAAGTGGGCGCGCCTATTGCTTCGGGTTCCAATCGGCACGATGGCATGGTGGTCATCCCCTGCTCGATGGGCACTCTGGGCCGCATCGCAAATGGCACTTCGGAAGACCTCATCACGCGCGCCGCCGATGTGTGCTTGAAAGAACGGCGCAAGCTGATTCTCGTAGCGCGTGAGATGCCGCTGTCGTTGGTGCATATTCGCAACATGGCCGCCGTGACCGAAGCGGGTGCCCTGGTGTTGCCGGCCTGCCCGCACTTCTATCACCAGCCGCAAACGGTGGAGGAAGTGCTCGATACCGTCGTTGATCGAGTACTCGATCAACTGGGAGTCGCAAACAACACGAAACGCTGTCGCGCTGAAGAAAAGGTGACCGAAGCATGATCGCCGAATCGTCACAACCAAGATCAAGAACCACACTGCGCGACTACCTGGAGCTGGTCAAGTTTCCGCACACCGTTTTCGCGCTGCCATTTGCCCTCGCCTCGATGTTGGTTGCGAAGAATGGTTTGCCGGAGGCGCGCACTATCGGCTGGATTCTGCTCGCGATGGTCGGCGCGCGCACAGCGGCCATGGGTTTCAACCGCATCGTGGACAGGCACATCGATGCACAGAACCCGCGCACCAAGAATCGTGAAATTCCTGCCGGCAAGGTTTCCGTGGCGCAAGCGAGTATTCTGGTTGTCGTCAGCGCGGCTCTTTTTGTGTTGGCTGCATACAGCCTGAACATGCTGGCTTTTGCGCTCTCGCTACCGACGCTGGCCGTTTTGTTTTTCTATTCGTTTTGCAAACGCTTCACGAGCATGGCGCACTTCGTGTTGGGGTTGTGTCTGGGCATCGCGCCCGCCGGCGCCTGGGTCGCGGTGCGGGGCATTCTCGAACCTGCGCCCATTGTATTAGCCACAGCCGTGATGTTCTGGGTGGCGGGCTTCGATGTCATCTATGCCACGCTGGATGCCGAGTTCGACAAGCGTGCCGGCATTCACTCGCTGGTGCAAAAGTGGGGCGTCAAGCGTTCGTTGCTGGGCGCTAAAGCGTTCCATGCAGTCTTCATCGTGTTGCTGGCGCTCTTCGGCTACTTTGCAACGCCAGGTGCGATTTATTACGTTGGCGTCGCGCTGGTAGCGTTGTTCCTGGTCTATGAACACGCACTCGTCGATCCCAACGACTTGCGCCGCGTAAACGCAGCCTTCTTCAATGTGAACGGCATCATCAGCGTTTTCTTTCTGCTCGTCGTCGCGCTCGACATCTGGCTTTGACTGCTGCAACGCGCATTCTTGACACCATAATTAAACCTTCAAATCAAGCATCTAGGCACGTTGGCTCACCTGTGAGTATCGCTTGACCTTGAACCGGCCACCTGTCCAAACGAAGTCGTACACCCTGGCTCTTTTTGCATCGGGTTTGGTGTCGTAGAAGCTATTCCCTCGCAAGACTTTAATGGTGGTTCCGTAGCGCGGCACGATATAAGTGTTACGGTCGTTATACGGAATTGGCATGACTTCTGTCGTTGTATCTTTCCAAACGCCGCCTGCATAACGCAGGAATGAGAGTGACCCTTCCTCAGCCTCATTCTGAACCGCGACTAAAACTTTGCCCTTGTGACGAAACAAGGCCACGTTGAGCGTGCCCTGTGCGCCGTCGCCTTGCATGCGAAGGTAATCGTTCTTGATATCAACAACGCCTCGCCCTATGCCGTAAAGCCACTTCTTGCGTCCTATTACTGAGCGGTCTATTTCAAAAAAGCTGTTCGGAAGCAGCAAAAAGTAATCGAGCACTGTCTTTGGCTGTTGAGTACTCGCGGAGCATGGCAAAGCACAAAACAGAAAGACCAAAGTCATTACAAACCAGCAAGAGCGATGCTTAATTTTCATGTTGCCTCTTCATTCACTATTATGGCGCATGGCCAGGTTGTGCGCACCAACACCACACAGCGAGTGAGAGTTTCAAGTGTGCAAGATGGTCTCGACAACATCGTAGAGCGAGGGAGTCTAGCGACAGAAATGGGATGTTCGGCAGCTTGCGTGCAAGTTCCAGATGCGCCGAATTGGGGAGAATAGCTGGTATGGACTTTTGCCGTGTTGAGCGTGCTAATTTGACGGAATGCGTTGCCCTGTTTGCCGACGTATTTAATAACTCACCGTGGAATGAAACATGGGGAGCGGAAGCCATCGCTCAACGATTCTCAGATTGTTACCATACGCCCGGCTTCTACGGTCTGGTTGCCACAATCAGTGACGAAGCTGTCGGCTTTGCCATCGGCTACATCGAGCAATGGAATACAACAAAGCACTTCTATCTTAAGGAGATGTGCGTCGCTCCAAAGCAACAAAGATTCGGCATCGGCACGGCCTTGATGAGCGCGCTGGAGAACAACTTAAAAAATCAGAACGTAGAGAAACTGTATCTGCATACAGCGCGCGACACCTATGCTCAAACCTTCTACGAGAAGCAAGGGTTCTACGTCAGTTCCAAGATGATTACGATGACGAAGTGGCTGAAGTCGGATTAAGGCAGCAAGCTGACAGCGACAGGCTGTAGTTGACCTAGAAATTCGTCGCTTAGAAAGTCACACCTCTGGACGCTCACAGCCAGGCACACTTGCAGAAGCGTTTGTGCAAGCGATGCTCGCCTCAGAGAAAGCTGTGTTTACCGGGCTCGATGTCGGGTGAACTTTCGAGCTTGATGTCGCGGCGCGCCATCATTTCCACGGAAAGTGTTGAGGCGAGATCATCAATGCACTCAAAGAGTTTGGAGAAGTCGACGGGCTTGGTCAGGCACACGTCATAACCCGCCTCGCGCGCTTCGGCCTGATCGCGCGGCAAGCCAAAGCCGGTCAAGGCAATGGATTTAAACGGTGGCACACGATTGTCGTCGCGCATGGCGCGCATCATTTCGAGGCCGTCCATATCGGGCATTCCAATATCGCTGATAACCACATGCGGGCAAAGCTCCACCACAACATCAAGCGCTTTGCGGCCCGAGTTCGCCGTGTCGACGATGTAACACTGACGCACCATCATTAGTTCCATCATGCTCAGCATATCGGCGTGGTCGTCCACCACCAGCACGCGCACGCCGGAGCCGTCGGAATCCTGTCGCTCGTTGCCGGTTCCCGATGAAGCCGGATGATGCAGACGAGGCGCAGCATCGGGCTTAAGAGCATTGGGCTCAGAAGATCTCGCATCGTCCGCCGAAGATGAAAGAAATGAAGGCATAGCAGTCACAGTAAAACGCCCAAGCTGACGAAGCGACATAAGTTAATTATCACCACAATATTAAGATTTGTTTGTTCGTTAGAGTACTCTCGTGAACGGCAGGGCCAGGCATTTCTGTCTTCCGTCATTGCCTGCACATAGGCCATTGCCTGCGCTCAGGCGGCAACGGCCTTTACGCCACGTTCCGCTTCGTGGCGCTCGAGGAGACTATCGACTAAGTCGTCCGTGTCGATACCTTCGGCCTGCCCTTCGAAATTGAGAATAATACGGTGCCGCAAAGCCGGATGCGCTACCATCTCAATGTCTTCATATGCCACATTGAAGCGACCCTGTAACAGCGCACGCACTTTTCCTGCCAAAATAAGACTCTGCGCCCCACGCGGGCTGGAACCATAACGTGCAAAACGGCGCACTTGTTCTGTCGAATATTCGCTGTCGGGGTGAGTGCCCAGCATGATGCGCACGGCATATTCCTGAATGTGTGGTGCGATGGGCACTTCGCGCACCAGGCGGCGCATAGCCATAACGCCTGCGGCATCGACGACGCGCTCCGGATTGTCACTGGCTTCGGTGGTCGTGCGATCCAGAATGCGAATCATTTCTTCGAGGCTGGGGAAGTACACCTTCATCTTGAACAAAAAGCGGTCGAGCTGCGCTTCGGGCAGCGGATAGGTGCCTTCCATTTCGATAGGGTTTTGCGTCGCGAGTACGATGTAGGGCTGTTCCAGACGATAAGTTGTGCCTGCGACCGTGACGCTATGCTCCTGCATCGCTTCGAGCAACGCACTTTGAGTTTTGGGTGTCGCGCGGTTGATTTCATCGGCCAGCAGCACATTCGTGAACACCGGGCCACGCTGAAACTGAAATTCTTTGCGGCCTTCGGGCGTTTCGGCGATGATGTTGGTGCCGGTAACATCGGCGGGCATAAGGTCGGGCGTGAACTGAATGCGCGAGAACTGCAAGCCCAAACTGCCGGCCAGCGTGCGCACCAGAAGGGTTTTGCCCAGACCGGGCACGCCTTCCAGCAGCACATGACCACCGGCGCAAAGGCACATCAGCACACCTTCAACAATTTGTTCCTGCCCGACAATGACGCGCGCCATCTGCGACTTGATGGCGTTGATACGACCGGCAAATTCGGCGATTGCGGCATTGGCGTCGGCACTGCTGGTAGCGACGCTGCTGGCGCCGGCACTGCCTGGAGCATTGCTGCTGGGATTAGCGTTCATAGGTGGTTTCGAGTACTCGGATTATTGTCCCGGCTTAAGGCTATCAAAGTATTCTTTGACCGGCTGCTTATAAGCCGGGGGCACGACTTCCTTGCTCACGGCGTCCTCGGCGTCTTTCTTGTAGCTTTCGTAAACGTCGTAATACGGCGTGCGCACGGGGCCGCCTTCGGCTTCGGTGCGTGTCGGCAACTGCTCGACTTCGCCGCTGTCGCCCATTTTGCCCGTTATGCGATCCATTTTCTTCTGCGTTTTGGGCAGGCGGTCGCTCCAAACATCTTCCCAACGACGATTATCGCCGCTGCGCCGCGTGCGCAGGCTCGATACGCCGCCGCCTTTACGCACGCCCTGCGCATTGTTGCGCGGCCCTAATCCGGCTCCACCGCCGACCTGACCGTGTGGGTCGCTGACTTTCAAGTCTTTGCCTGGTGTTACCATTTGGCCGTTGCAATTACCGCCCTTGCACTCGCCACCGGCTTTGACCCGCCCTTGTTTTGGCTGGCCGTTGTTCTGGCCGGTATCGCGTTCGGCCTGCGCGATTTTGTTCATCATGTCGCGCATTGCCTGCGAGTTGCCCATCGAGCCGCTGCTGCGTAGTTGTTTGGCAAGGTTGCGCAGCCCACCGGCGCCACTGCCCGATTGCTCGCCGCTCTTGGGCGATTGCTGCTGGCCCTGACCACCTTGCGCGCCCTGCTGCTGGCCTTGCTTTTGTCCCTGTTGCTTTTGCTGTTGCTGGCCGCCCTGAGGGCTTTCCTGGCCATTCTGACCTTGCTTTTGCTGCTGGCCCTGGCCTTGCTTCTTCTGTTGTCCCTGCTGGCCGTTTTGCTGTTCCTGGGCGCGCAGGTTTTTGGCGGCGTCTTCCAGAGTGCGTGCGGCGTCTTCGTTGCCGGCTTCGCGCAGCGCTTTGGCTGCTTTTTCCAGGTCGTTGGCGGCCTGCTCTTTTTCCTGCTGCGTCATCTTGCCGCTTTCGATCTTGTCGGCCAGTTTGTCGAGCTGTTCAGCAGCTTTTTCGTATTGCTTCTTTTCCAACTCGCGCTGCATCTGCTGGCCTTCCATGCTCTGCATGGCTTCTTTTTGCAACTGCTGCTCGATCTGCTCCAGGTTGCCGACGCCGCCACTGTTTTGTTGCTTGCTATCGGCGGCCTTTTCCAGTTCCTGGCGCAGTTGGCCCATGGAAAGCAGCGCTTCTTTTTTGCTCATGCGACCGCGCTGCATCCGCTTACCCAGCGCTTCCAGCTTCTTCGCCATGCGCTTGGCTTCGGCCTGCTCTTCGATTTCTTTTTTCTCGCGCACCTGCTTGGCAACCGCTTCGAGTTCCTTGCCCTGACGATTGAGTACTCCGGCCAGAGCGCGCTGTTCCGGAGAACGCATCCAATCGATGTTGGGCATCAGCGAAAACGCGACGAACGCCACCGTCACCGCCGCCAGAGCTTTGGCGGTGCGGTCAAATGAAATGGGATACACGCGCTTCGGATCAAGGCCGCGCGCACGGGCCGCAGCGTCTTCTACCAGAGCGGGAACCAATGGCGTAGCCGCCCCGACATGAGCCGTGCGATAGGTCACGCGCGGAAATAGAACAGAACGAATGCGCGCCATGGGGTCGCTGCCATACGGGTGGCGCTGGGCGCGGCGCACAAGCTCGGGCTGGGCAAAAGCCAGGGCCGAAGAAAGGCGCTCATCCAAACCGAGTACTCGGTCGGCGTCCAGAGCGGCATCGAAGGCGCCCGCGCGGGCCACGGCACCGTTACGCACACCAATGAGCAGCGCTGCGACAACTAGCACCACGGGCGACCACCACGGCGCATCCACCAGGTAGAAGCGGTGCGCCAGCATGAGCAAAGCAGCGAGGCCAACACCCACCACAGCCGCTCGCGCCACGCAGATCGCCATTTGCTGCGTGTTACGGCGCGCCGCCAGAGAGTCAAGGCTGCGCCGCAGCGTCAGGATGGTTTCGCTGGAATTGGGCTGTGGAACGGCCTCGCGAGGAAATTGGGCGGTAGCCATAGGTGCTCCTTAAGGTGCGACCGGAAACGGCGGGTGCAACGGGAAACGGCGATTGCGACCGGCATAACAGCAGTGTGGTGACGGTTAGAGTGATGTGCCGTGCCTATCATTTTAATGCACAACGAAGTTGCGGTCAATTTAGGGGCGCTTACTCGTTCTTCAAGATCTCCTTCGTTCATGATCCATGTCACCGAAGTCGTGTCGGTCAGCGACTGTGTGGCCATCACAGTGCCAGCGGCATCTTCAACCGAGAAGGTGTAGGTGATGCTGTCGGCTTCAGTGCCGCTGCTTTGTCCTTGCGTCCACTGATCGATGTCCTGCACCGGCGTCACAGCAATGGAGATGCTCTCGCCCGCTGCGACGACCAGCGGAGTGGTAGGGGCATAAGTCGAACTCGTTTGACCCACGGGTGAAGTCATCTTGCCACCATTGTTGGTGTTTGACATCGGAAACAGCAAAGGCGCAGCGAGTATATGAGTACTCGCTGCGCCTTTGCTCTGCTCAAGTCGGCCTATCGCTTGATCTTCAGGTTTTCTATGCCTCGTTTGGTAACCCACGCCCTGGCTTCGGTGAAGGTAACGAACCGTGGGAATCCTTCGACAACATCAGCTAAATAATTCGTGGCACGCTGTGCGAATCTGTAGTCGGGCACATCACTACCATTTCCTTTCTGCACACCCTCGTTAAAGAGAAGTCCCACTAATACCGTAAGAGCTTCGGGATGGCGGATGTAGCTTAGATCGCGCAGCACGAGTGTTATATTATGTTGAAGGTCCGGTTCGCTCTGAGCCTTATGGACGATATAGCGAATCGCTTCGGAGTCTCCCATGCGTGCCAGAGCCAAGCGAGCCATGTGTGATGCCCGGTAGTTACCACTCGCTAACTCGCGCAGCTTACCTTGTGCGTTGCGCACCTCGGCGATCCCGGCCAACTCCACGATCTCTACATCAACTCCATTTGGTAGAGTGTTCATCAAGTACTCAACTACAGCCCTGTGAACAGCAGGAGGAATTTCCGCGCGTGAGAACTTAAGCAAACGGCTGACGGCACTGCTTGCCACATCTTTGCTGGGGTCGGAAGTCGCCATCTCAAAGATCAACTCAATAGCTTGTTGTGCAGCACTTTGCCGTGGGTTTCTCTTAGCAACCGAGTAGGTGAAATCTAATACGGCATTGCGCACCCGTTCATCTGAATCGTGCTGATAGCGACGGAGTTCCGCCAGCACTTTCCCCGGCGGCAGTGCGTTTACCGTGTCCCAAAGGGAAGCTAGTCGTGGTTTATCCGTGCGCATGTAGTCCATCACGGCTGCTACATCCGTGCGCACTTTGATGTCTTCATCTTGCTCCGTTGCCGACCACGAAGGAACTGCGCTGAACATCATCACACAACACAAATAGACGATCTTTACAAACGACTTCATTTTAGAGACTCCTCTTTGATCTTCCTTGATCGATGTTCCTCCAGCACAACATTGGACAACATCATACCCCACTCGTTCTGCGCTTCTTGTTGCGCGGTATATTACTGAGGCGGTTGCCCATCGGGCAGTGCGTCCAAGTTCATGGTATCCCACTGTCCCCAGCATTTCGTTCGAGTTGTTACCCCGCAGCTTGTCAACAAAAACCCGACTACTCGCATCGCGTAAACTGACGGTGTGCGATTGATGCGTTACTTGCGGTTATACCGCGCCTTCCTGGTTAATAATTTGTCGCGTGCGATGGAGTTTCGCGCGCAATTCTTCGCGGGTATTGTGGGTTATGCCGTGTGGAGCGGCGTGTCGCTGTTGTTTATCGAAAGTGTGTTTTCCCACGTTGGAGCGGTGCGCGGCTGGACGCGCGAAGAGATGTGGGTGCTGCTCGGCACGTTCATCATTCTCGAATCGTTGTGTTACGGGTTTCTTGGCCCCAACATGCTGCGATTTTCTAATTCGGTGCGGGATGGCACACTCGACATGGCGCTGACCAAGCCGGTGAGTACTCAGTTCTTCGTCTCCACGCGCTACATCGATATCAACGGCTTGATGAACAGCATCATCGGCGTGGCGCTGCTGATTATTGGCTTGCGGCGCGTCGGCCATACACCGGCTGTGCAACACTGGGCAATCTGGTTGATGCTGCTGGGATGCGGCCTCATTATGGCCTACAGCATCTGGTTCTTTTGTGTGACGTGGAGCGTGTGGGCCGTAAAACTCGAAGCCATCGCCGTGGTGTTCGATCCCATGATGCAGATGGCGCGCTTTCCATTGCAAATTTATCCCACTCGTTTGCAGGCGATGCTCACTTTTGTGTTGCCCGTGGCGTTCCTCACCACGTTTCCGGCACAAGCTCTGCTGGGACGCGGCCAGTTGCGAACGCTGCCTCTGGCTCTGGGTCTGGCTGCCGTCATGCTGTGGATCTCGCACAGATTTTTCCAGTACGCTTTGCGCAGCTACGGCAGCGCCAGTTCTTAGAAACTGCCTCAGCGGTTGTCTGTCCGGCCATCACTCTGCGCGTTTCCAAACGCTTTTGATTGTTTGTTCCAAACTTCAGCGCAGTTCGCAGCAACGCTTCGTCTCACGAAGCGCTGGCCTGAGTTTTGGGCAGCGGTTTTTGGAGGCGGCGCTGCACTTCGTCCAGCACCACTTTGATTTCGTCGTCGCTGATTTTCTGGTCGCGCGCCGGCGGCATTCCCATGTTCTGAGTACTCAGGGCCACGCCATCAAACGTGCCCTCACCCGGCACACCGCCAATCGGGGCACCGCCAATCGGGGCATCGCCAATCGGGGCATTGCGGCGCGTAATGTAGAAAGCGTCTTCAGCGCGTCCGGCCCACGAGGTAATCTTTGCCGAGTGAATGTCCAGGCCGAGTGACGCCAGCGCGCGCGTGACGTAATACAGCAATCCCGGCACGTTGTCGTTCACGACTGTGAGAACCGAATGCTCGTCCGACAGGTCGTTGCGCACTGAGATGCGCTGCGGCGCAAGCTGCGTTGTGACATCTTTGCCGGCGGCTTCCAACACCTGTTCAACCGATTTCTCACCCAGCAGAACTTCACGCAGCAAGGCTGCTAAACGTGCGCATTGCGCCGAGGTCAACGGGCGTCCATCGCGCGCCACATACAAGCGGTCGAGCACAATGCCAGGTTTGTCCGCAGGATCAGTGCTCTGCGATTCGGCAGCAGACACAGCATCGGGCAGCCCATCGGGCACAGCATCGGGCAGCACCGCCCCGTTCGTTGCACTTCCATTCAATGACAAGTCGTTCGAAACATGAAGCGCCAGCGCCGCGTCGGTGCCGTTTTCATTTTCAGATGTGCTGTCCGCCGGGACTTGCTGCTGGCGCACATTGAGTACTCGACCCACCAGGGCCGGGTCGCAAGTGCCCCCCTGCCCACATAATGTAAACACTTGCGCCATGTGAATATCCATGCCGGCTGCATACACTACGCCGCAAATCTTCGACAGCAAGCCGGGCTGGCGCTCGTCGTAAGCAACCACACTCATTTCCGTGAACGGCTCACGCGGGTTCTGGTAAAAGTCGACGATGACTTTTTCCTGTGGCAGTTGATCGAGGAACTTCAGGTGTGTGGCGATGGTCGGTAGCGGCGTATTCAGCACATAAGAAGCCGGCAGGCTATCACACAAGCGCTGCAACAGGGGTTCATCGAGTTCAAGATGGCGCATTTCACGGCGCAGGCGGGCGCGCTCGCGCTGAATCATCTGCTCGCGCATTTCGCTATCGGTAAGAGCCTGCGCCGTTTCCTGACGCGTCATCGCCATCAGCGTGCGCTCATACAAGTCGCGCATCGCTTCGATTTCCATGCTGGAATAGGAGCGTTCGCCAACGGCGCGCGTATCGGCCAGCGACAGCAGGTAAAGCATCTTCAGCGTGGTGACGTCGCCGATGTGTTCGAGCACGTCGCGAATGGTGCCCGGCGCCGACAGGTCGCGCAGACGGGCCACGCGCGGCAACAGTAAGTGACGGCGTATCAAAACCGATAAACGATCGAGCCGCTCCGAACTGACGCCCATGCGCTCACCGATAATACGCCCCAGGCGCGCACCGGAAATTGAATGATCGCTGCCGGCCTGGATTTTTCCGACATCATGCAGCAGCGTGGTGAGTACGAGAAGTTCAACATCTTCCACGCCATCCCACACCGAATAGAGAAACTCGTCATCGTTGCGCCGCCGCCACATGTCGCCCAGTTGCCGCACAGCGTAAATCGAATGCTCGCCAACCGTTAGTTCATGTGATGGATCGGCGGGCGCCATTTGCAGCATGGCATCAAATTCGGGGATGAAGTTTTGCAGCACGCCTCGCCCGCGCAAATCGGTCAGCGCGTCGGCGGCACCATCCACATCGTGCAACAACGCCAGAAACGAAGCGCGCATAATCGGATGTGCCCGCACGTTGCGATCCATAAGAAGCAACGATTCTTCCACCAGGCGGTCGAGTTCGGCATCGGTTTCGAAGCCGTATTTGCGCGCCAGGGCGAACGGCGTGAGAATCAGCTCGGGATGATTGCGCAGCACATAAGGATGCGCGGCCCGCACGCGGCGATGCACCGCCACGAAATGATCGTCCAGTCGCAGCGGCCCTTCCAGCAGGCGACGCATGACCTTCTGCGAAAAGCGCAACGCGCCCTCGGCATAGCGATAATAGTCACGCAGCAGGCGCTGCCACACCTGCGTGCCCGAACCGGTATAACCAAAGTCGCGCGCGCAGCGGTTTTGCAACTCCTGCGTGAGGACATCGGTTTTCTTTTTCGTGGTGAGGTGCAGCCAGACACGCAGTTTGAGGAAGAAGTTGTTAGCCTCACGCGCCGTGTTGCAATCGCTGGCTGTGACCACGCCACGCCATTCGAGGTCGCGCATCGGGTCGTCGCTGGCGTGCATCGCGCCCGCCGCCCACAGCGCGGTTTGAATTTCGCGTAATGCGCCGACGCCTTCTTTCAGGTTCGGCTCGACGGCATACAGCGACAGGCGAATAGAGCGCGACAGGTCACGGCGTTCTTCGGTTTTATCGAGCAGAAACTCAACGGCATCCCAGCGGTTGCGCAGTTCTTCGCGCATGCGCCCGTGCAGGCGTTCGCTGCCCACAATGAGACGCGATTCAAGCAGCGCAGCTTTTCCGGTGTGATCGAGATGAACACAATCCGAAATAGGCCGATAGGCGTAGCCAACATCCAGCTTGGCGCCGTCGATGAGCACTTCCACCACGAGCCGGAACGCTTCTTTGATGACAGCATCGAGCAACGGATTTTCTTCTTCCGCCGGCACAAACGCGATGTCGATATCCGAGTAAGGACATAACTCGGCGCGACCGTAGCCGCCGATGGCCAGCAGCGCCAGTTCCGGTTCATGGTCGTGCGAAATGAGGTGCGAGTACTCGGGGCTGTCTTCATTGGCACCGTCCGGCATGGTGTTCTGGGCCGCTCGTGCCGCGCGCCATGCCTCGTGGTAGATGCGGCGCAACGTTTCGTCGATGAGCGCCGAGTGTGCTTCGAGCCAGGCGCGCCCCGGCTGCGAACTGGGCTTGCAGGCCAACAGGTCGTCACGCCCGGATATAAGAAAATTACGCAACTCTTGAACGGTGGAATTAATCACGATGATGAATAAACGAAATCTGTGTTGAACGTCAGAGACGCGTTTGTGGCAGACATGGCCTTACGCACTATTGAGGTTTCTATTGGTTTAGCACAATGGACTTGCATAAGTCTTGGCGATGGCTTTTGTCCCAACCGCGCCCGTGAGGCAGCGGGCTGATTCGCTTCAGCAAGCCCGCTGCCTCACGGGCGCGGTTGCGTACCAGCGCACTTATGCAAGAAGTCTAATGAAGTTTACAAAGATCATGTCCAAAACGTTTAGAGCATAGGGTATCAGAGCATCCGGCCATACTGAGTACTCAGACAGAATGCAAGTGGACGAGGCTGAAGTGGCCATGTTACAGTAAGAGTTCGCGACAGAACTACCTGTGTCGGATGCTGGTCAGTTGCAGTGTCAGTTGGGCCTACAATTATCGCCGCCGGGTCAATGAATGTGAATCAGCGTCTTCGAAAAATTCTTCCCCTACTTCTTATTGTTGCTTTAGCAGCCTTCTTACGCTTCTACCACCTTGTCGATTTACCCGCAGGACTGCATGGCGATGAGGCCATTTCCGGGTTGGAAGCAAGACGCATTTTGCAACAAGGGTCGATTGGCCCTTACAGCCCTTTAGCGTTGGGCCAGCCCAGTGGCCCGCTTTATCTATTCACAGTTCCTCTGAAGGTATTCGGCAACACCATCTTTGCGTTGCGCTGCCTCACGGCCTCCATCGGGACATTAACGGTTCTGTTGTTTTACTTTGTATTGCGCCGTCCTCTTGGCGCAGCGACTGCCCTCACCGGCGCCGCGTTGCTGGCCGTTGCCAACTGGCACATTCATTTCGCACGCATCGCCTTTCCTCTGGAAACGTGGCCCTTTTGTGTGCTGCTGGCAACGTGGGCGCTCTGCGAAGCCGCACATCATGTCAAGTGGTATTGGTGGGCTGTGACCGGCGCCGCTGTCGGACTGGGTATCTATTCCTATAACGCACATTCCCTGTTTTTAGCCATCATCAGCATTTGCGCTTTCTCATACATATTTCGTTGCAAAGCAGTTCCCTGGCGCACGCGTGCCGTATGGCCGGCGGCGTATGTCGGCACGCTCTTTGGGGCGGCGGCGGGGATAATTCTCTATGCAGCCAATCCAAGGAACGGCTATTTTCAGCACTTCCGCATGCTCTCGCTTTTTCAGCAAGAAGAGTGGTTGTCGCTGGAAAGCCCCTTTTCCAAAGCGATGCTGCTGGGGCAACGTTATGTGCAGTATTGGGATCACTTATCGTGGCATCCACAGTTGGATGGCGCCGATGGCACTGGTGTTGGAGCGATTGTACCGTGGCCCATGTTGCTTCTGATGCTTATCGGCGTAGCCATCAGTTGGCGACGGCAACGAGAAAATGTATTGGTGTGGCTGGGCACAATGATGATTGTGTTGATGCCGATTGCTGCGGTCATCACCACCGACGGGTTAGCACGCCGCACTCTTGCACTGCTGCCGTTTTTGGTTATGTTCACGGCAATAGCCCTTGTCTCAATGGCGCGGTGGGCCACCAAGCAGATTCCTAAACGCCGCCGCACGCTCGCGATGGCCACCGTAACCGGCCTGGCCCTGCTGACTGTTTTGCAGAATCTCGAAGTGTACTTTCGCCAGTTCGCCCAATCGCGCCCGAATACATGGGTTTTTACGGAAGAACTCACCGATGCAAGCCTGTGGATGAGGCAATTGCCAGCATCGTACTACGTGTATTTCTACTCCGACCGATGGGCGCACGACTACCCGACCCGATTGTATCTATCGCCTTTTACTCGCATCGAAAACCGCTCACACGAGTTCGGCCAATGGAGCCTGGCCTCAGAACACGCCAAAGGTATTCCCGCCTTTGTACTGCTGGGTGAGTACCAAAGATACATCCGCGATCTACAACAGATGTATCCGGGCGGCACTGTCATCACAGGTAAACTTATGAATTGGAAAGAGCCATCAGCCCCTCAGGGCACGCGCAATTACAGCTTTATGGTGTACCTGCCCGAAGGGCCATTAAAGAACCCGGTGGACAGCCGGAGCATCTCCCAAACCTGGATTCCGTAACTCAATGCAACGCACAACCCTGACTCAAAGAATGGTGCCCCACAGTACGCATCCTGGCTTCAAGCCACCTTATGCTTCAAGACCAAGACGCAATAAACAAGAATAGACCTCTTGCCTAAGTCTTGGCGACGGCTGTTTTCCCAACCGCGCCCGTGAGGCAACAGGTCTAATATTTAAGCCTCAAGTAAGCGTAAGATAGCAACGACACAGCGCAAAGGAAACCCAATGACTCGTGAACTTCAGGACTTTATGTTCGATCTCAATGGCTACCTGATTCTCAAGAACGCCATTGACGCCGACTTGCTGGCACGCCTCAATGCGGAATTCGACGCCTTTCCACAAACTCTGCAATCCGGTGAATGGTACCGGGGATCGCAGCGGCGCGACTACACACCCGATACCGGCCTGGAGTTGCACAATGCCGTGGAGCTTGGCGGGCCTTTTGAAGAACTGATCGACCATCCTTCATGGATCGACAGTGTGCGCCATTATTGTGGCGAAGAGAAGTCTTACGTCGAAGGAGTGTTCATTGACGAGAGCATTGCTTCGGTTCGCACCACAGGTGGCCATCATCCGGTGCATTCGGGTGGTTATCAGGGGGCCATGCGCGGTAAATATGGATACGAGAATGGTGTCTTTCGTTGCGGGCAGTGTAATATCATCGTGGCTTTAAACAACATCGGCGAAGGCGACGGCGCGACAATGGTGATACCCGGCTCCCACAAAAGCAACTTCCCGCACCCGTTGAGCCATCAATATCAGTACCATCGCGGCGACCGCATGGACACGCTGCCCGGTGCCATTCCGGTTTACCTCCAAGCGGGCGATGCGCTCTTGTTTGTGGACGGCCTGATGCACGGCGGCAGCAGCCGCACTAATCCCGGCGAGCGGCGCATTATTATCTACCGCTACGGGCCAATCTGGGGCGCCAGCCGCTTCGGTTACACCTACAGCCGTGAGTTCCTCGATCAACTCATCCCGCAACGGCGTCGTATTCTGCAACCGGTCGATCCCATCCAGCGCCCGGGACTGTAATTCTTTCTGGCCTTGGTAGGTTGCCGGCTCCTGGTATAGCAGTCAACCGCTTGGGTTCGGGGTAGCCTTGCATTCGTTAACGGCTAGAGCTTGCCGCAAATATACACAATCCATAAAAATGCACTGCGGACGACACGCACTCCACCATTTTGTGTTTTTGGCGCCTCTTTGCGACTACTTCCTGACCGCTTCACAACTCGTCGCGCACGCGTTCCATGACGCGGCGCGCGGCCTGAGTACTCGTTTGCCATTGTTCCTTGAAACGTTGTGTCGCCACCTCGTTGGGTTCTTCGGGAAAGAGCGAGCGTGTCCAGGCGACCCATTCTTTTGATCCGGCTTTCACGGCCTTAACGACGTGTTCCTGCGTGACCTGCAAGCGCAACTCGGCGCGGCGCAAGAAGACATACGTATCGCTCAACACGCGCGATTCTTCGTCGGAAAGCAGCTCCGCCGCACGCGCCGCTTCGATCTGGAACAGGGTGTTCGGCGTTTGCAGCCACGAAACACGCGCGCCGTGTTTGAGCGCCAGCCATTGCGCGCAAAACTCGATGTCGCTCAGGCAACCCGGCCCCAGCTTCACGTCATAGACTTCGCCCGATTTTGCACCTTTGGCAGCGCGCTCATTTTCGACACGACCTTTGATGTGACGCAGTTCATCGCCCCAGCCCGGCTGCCAGGTGTCAGGGAACGCTACATGACGAATGGCTGCCATCAAGCGCCCAGCCGTCGCGGCGTCACCGGCCACGAAGCGCGCTCGCGTCAGCGCCTGCCGCTCCCACACCGCGATGCCGTTGCTGGCGCGCTCGAAATAATCGACAAAGCCCTGCACCGTGCGCACAAGGGGTCCACTGCGTCCATCGGGGCGCAGGCGAGGATCGATTTCGAATACGAGACCGTCTTCAGTGCGCTCGCCGCAAAAGCGCATCAGTTCTTCGGCCCAGCCGGTCGCTTCGCGCACGCCGTCTTCCACATTCCCCGCCGGGTCGCAGGCAAAAATCACATCGGCATCCGATGAATAGTGCATTTCGCTGCCGCCGAGCTTGCCCATGCCCAGCACGGCAAACGCCACGCTTTCCGAAGCGGGACGGCGCGCGGCACGAATTTCATCGCTGGCCAAGGCGATGCACGCTTGCGCCAGGTCAGCAATTTCGCGCGTGATTTCGGGCGCCGGTGCATCCATTGCCAGGTCGCGCAACCCAATGCGCAGCATCTCGCGCGCCTTCCAGCGACGCAAAGCAGCGCGACGGTCACGAAACGCAAAGCAATAATCGCGACAGGCAGCGCGTGCTTCTTCACTCGAGCGCGGCTGCTCCAGCAACGAGCGCTGCGCCGCCATGTCGAGCAACTGCGGAAAATGAATTAAGGTGTCGGACAACCACTGCGAACCACCCAGGATGGCGAAGACGGCGCGCGCCACCTGCGGCTCGTTGCCCAGCGTGCGCAACAACGACAAGCGGTTGCCCGACGCATCGCACAAGCGTTCCAGGTTGCCGAGTGCTCGCTCTGGGTCAGCAGCGTGCGCCAGATTGATTAACGCTGCGGGTAAAGCCGCTTTGATCTGGCGCGACAGCGGCGCGGGCAGCGGATGAGTACTCGTGCCTTCGCTCATGCGCCTCAAGCGCTGTTGCGCCGCCGCTTCCTGCAACAACGGCGCGGATGATTCCCCTTCACGTGCTTCACTTGCGCTATCGCTCGCGACACCTTCCCCATCTTGCCAACTCCAGAAAATGCGCTCGCAGAGGCCGCGAATGGTGACGCGGTAACGTTCAATGTCTTCGTTCAACTGGCGAGCCGCAACCACACCACGGCTGGAAAAACCCATGCGTCGTGCAAGTGCGGCGCGACCCGCTTCATCGGCGGGCACTTTACGCACCGCACGCTCTTCCCACAGTTGCAAGCGATGTTCGAGTACTCGCAGGAACAGGTAACCTTCGCGCAGATTGCGTGCTTCATCGGGCGCGATGGCACCAAATTCCTGCAACGTCTTGAGCGCGCGCAGCGTGCTCGAAGCGCGGCAACGCGGATGACTGGGACCCACCATCATCTGCGACTGCTGCACCACCCACTCGGCATCGCGGATGGAACCCGGCCCTTGCTTTACATTCGACAAGTCTTTGCCTTCGGGCGTCGCTTCGCTGCGCCGCTTCATGGCCAGCATTTCGCGCAGGTGGGCATCGTCGGCGCGGCGCGCCCATGTCACGCCACGCAGGAACTTGCGAAAGCGCCGCCCCAGCCTGGCGTCGCCGGCCAGCACGCGCGACTTAATCATCGCCTGCCATTCCCAGGCGGCGGCGTAGCTTTCGTAGTAACTCAGCGCGTAGCTCATGCTGGTTACAAGCGGGCCGGATTTGCCGTCGGGCCGCAGGCGCATATCGACGCGGTGAATCGTGCCCGCGCTACTCGAATCAGACAGCGCCTTGAAGAGTGTTTCACCCAGTTTTTGCATGGCCGCGTTGTCGCCGTCGTGCAGGAAGATGAGGTCAATGTCCGATGAATAGTTCAGTTCGCGCGCGCCCAGCTTTCCCATGCCGATAACGGCGAACGGCAAACATTCCTCTGTACTGAGTACTTGCAATGCTTCCTGCACGCACACCTGCGCCAGGTCGGAAATCTGGCGCACCACGAGGTTGAAGTCGTCTTCATCGCGCCACGTCTGGCCTTCCATGTCGAGCAAGGCGATGCGCAGGGTCTCGCGACGGCGGAAGCGGCGCAATGCGTCGAAACGCGCCGTCTCATTTTCGTCCTGAGATGTAGCCTCAACAGCGAGGCGGCGCAGTTGCGGACGAGAGACAGGTTGTGGCGGCTGGCGCAGAGTTTCGAGCAAAGCCGGCTCGCGAATGAGTGTATCGGCCAGCGATTGCGACCACGCCATGAGGCGGCACAAGCGCTTGCGATAGGGAGGATGCGCGGCCAGGTCGCAATACCAGGCGGTGCGCTCCACGACATCGGCCAGGCGCGAGAAGTTGAGCAACGCGCGCATCGGGTCGGACGCTTCGCCCAGCGCTTCCAGCAGATCGTCCAGCACGGACAGCAAAGCGGCGCGCTGCTCGTCGGTATTCGTCAGGCCATCAATCAGCCGGGCGGCGCGAGGTGCTTCGGCGAAACCACGTTTTTCCAACGCCACTTGTAATGTCGCCATGTCGCGCGTTTCCTGCTGCAAAAGATGAGATATTGTGGACATAAAGCTCGTTTCAGGTCGGTGCCCCTCAGTTTCGCAATGAGGCCGCGCGCGGTCAACAGTGCAGCGTTTTGGTAAAATGAATATGTCCATTGCTGGCCTGCTGATGCGAGCCGCGCCAGTCACATTCTCATGCAGCAACGAACGCGCGTTTACTTCGACCACGCGGCGACCACGCCTCTTCTCGAAGCGGCGCGCAGCGCGATGCAACCGTATGTCGCCGATGGCGGCAATGCCTTGTGCGGCAACGCCAGCAGTCCTTACGAAGCGGGGCGCACGGCGCGCATGGCAATTGATCGCGCACGCACGCAGGTTGCGGCACTGATTGGCGCCAACGCGGACGAAGTTGTTTTCACGGGCGGGGGCACGGAAAGCAACAATTGGGCCTTGTTGGGCGTGGCGTTGCGCAACCTGGAGCGGCGCGGCCATGTCATTGTTTCAGCCATCGAACATCATGCCGTGCTGGAACCCGCCGAAACGTTGCGCGACCTGGGTTTCGCGGTAGATACAGCGCGCGTCGGCGCTAATGGAGTACTCGATGCTGCTGAAATCGAGCGGTTGTTGCGTCCCGAGGCGCTGCTGGTTTCGGTGATGGCGGTTAACAACGAAGTCGGCACGGTGCAGCCGATTGGCGAAATCGGAAAGTTAACGCGCGAACGCGGCGTGTTGTTGCACTGCGATGCGAGCCAGGCGGCGGGCAAGTTGCCGCTGGATGTCGAAAAGCTGAACATTGATTTGCTGACACTTTCGGCGCACAAGTTCGGTGGGCCAAAGGGTGTCGGCGCGCTTTACATCCGGCGCGGCGTGAAGATGCAAAGCCTGCTGCGCGGCGGCGGACAGGAACGAGGCCGTCGTGCCGGAACGGAAAACGTGCCCGGCATTGTCGGCATGGGCGCGGCGGCGCAGTGGTCGCGCGACAACCTGGACGCAAATGCGGCGCATCTCACAAGCCTGCGCGAGCGTCTGGAGAATGGCCTGCGAGTACTCGATGGCGCGCACATCAATGGCGAACATGCACTGCGCGCGCCGCACGTCACAAACGTGACGTTAGTGGGCAAGCGCGCCGAGAGCCTGGCGCTGGGGCTTGACTTGAAAGGCTTCGCCGTCGGTACGGGTTCGGCATGTGCCAGTGGTGCGCTGGAGCCGTCGCATGTTTTGGCCGCGATGGGCCACAGCCGCGAGGAAGCAAGGGCCGCGTTGCGCATTTCATTGGGTGTACGCAACACGGCAGATGAAATTGATGAACTGGTTTATACATTGAAGCAGTTGTTACAGAAGAAATGAACAGAGATGAACCGGATAGAGGGGATGGTTTGCTGAGGGTTCGGGCTACGAGTCGATCTCAGAGCGAAAGCAACTATCCCCTCCATCCCTGTAAAAGAAGTTGATGAAATGAGCAAGCGAGTATTGTGTGCGATGAGTGGCGGCGTGGATTCAAGCGTCGCGGCGGCGTTGCTGGTGCAGCAGGGCTATGAAGTCATCGGCGTCACCATGAAGCTGTGGCGCGGCGAGGACGACCCATTTGCCGCGCATCGTTTCGGCGGCTGTTGCACCGTCGGTGCGACTGAAGACGCGCGCCGTGTGGCCGACATGCTCGACATTCCTTATTACGTCATCAATTTGCAGGACGAGTTCGAAGCGCGCGTCGTCGATAACTTTGTCGATGAATACGCGCGTGGCCGCACACCCAATCCGTGTGCGCGTTGCAACGAGTTCATCAAGTTCAGCGCTTTTTACGAACGTGCGCAAGAACTCGATTGTCACCTAATCGCGACCGGCCACTACGCGCGCATCGAGTACTCAGATGGGCAATATCGCCTGCGTCGCGGGCTGGATGCCAAGAAAGACCAGAGTTACGTGCTGGGCATGTTGCGCCAGGAAGAATTGTCGCGCACCATGTTTCCCATCGGGCACATGGAAAAGGAAGAGACGCGGCGCATCGCGGAAGAACTCGGTTTCTGTGTGGCCAAGAAACCGGATTCGCAGGAAATCTGCTTCGTGGAAGATGGCGATTACGCGCGCTTCGTCACCGAGCGCGTGCCCGAACTGGCGACTGCCGGCCCCATCTTGAACGAGAGTGGCGAGAAGTTGGGCGACCACGGCGGCCTGGCGCGTTACACTGTGGGACAGCGCAAAGGATTGGGCATCGCAGCACCGATTCCGCTTTTCGTAACGAAAATTGATGCGGCGCAGAACGCGCTCATCGTGGGTGGCCGCGACAGTTTGAATCGCGACGGTCTTTCCTGCGAAGGCGCGCGCTGGGCGTGGCAGCCGATTGAAAGCGGACAGCGAGTACTCGCGCAGATGCGGGCGCATGCACGAGCTGTCTCAGCGCAAGTGGTGAGTGCCACCGAATCGGATTTCGAAATTCGTTTCGACGAGCCGCAGGCCGGTGTTTCGCCGGGGCAGATGTGCGTGCTGTATCGTGGCGATGAAACAGAAGGCGATGAAGTGTTGGGAGCGGGAACGATTATTTAGCCAGGCTTGCTACCGATTGAAATTTGAACGGACGGCGCAGTCAGTACTTTGGCATTCTGAGCACAGCGAAGAATCTTACCGCACCTGCAACAAGATTCTTCGCTGTGCTCAGAACGACAAAGCCCTATTTTAAAATGGCCTGTAGTGAGAGTTCAAGTTTTACGACCATGAAATTGCAACCAAGACAACAAGCAATTCTCGCCGCCGTTATCGAGCGCTACGTCGAAACGGCGGAGCCGGTCGGTTCGGCGGCACTGGTCAACGACCCGCAGTTTGCGGCGCGCGTGGGGCAGTTGTCGTCCGCCACCATTCGCAACGAACTCGCAGAACTGGAAGCGCTTGGTTTGTTGTCGCATCCGCACACCTCAGCGGGCCGCATTCCCACCGATGCCGGCTATCGACTTTACGTCAACGAAATGCTGCGCCCGCGCCCGGTGCGTGCCCGCGAACGCGCGCAGATTCAGGCGCAAATCGCCACGCCGCCTTCTTCGGTCGAAGATGCCTTGCGCGCGGCCTGCGCAGCGTTGGCACAGTTGACCGGCTACCCGGCTGTGGCGACCCTGCCCTCCCCGCGCCGCGACAGCGTGCGTCATGTGCAAATCAATCCGCTGCCGCCGCGCCGGCTCATATTGGCATTAGTGACCGCTTCGGGGCGCATTGAGCATCGCCTGTTTGAAGTGGCGCAGGATATTCCGGCGCATCACCTGGCGACGATCATCAATTTCTTGAATCAGCAACTGAGTGGTTTGTCGCTGTCGTCGCTGCGCGCTCTGCAATGGGAAGACATTTCCAAGGGCCTGCACAGTGCCGATGTGTTGCCGGTCGCACAGCGCGCTTTTGAATTTGTGCGCCAGTCGGCAGCGGAACTGGGCGACGAGCGCGTGGTGGTTCAGGGCATGATTACGCTGCTGGATGAGCCGGAGTTTTCCGACATCCAGGAAGCGCGCCGCGCCATGCGCTTATTTGAAGACGAAGAAACGCTCAGTGGCCTGTTGCGCGCACCGCTCGAACAGCAGTCGATTGAACAGTATGCCGTTGTCATCGGGCGCGAGCATCATGTAGTGGATAATGCTGCGGCGCAGCGTTTTTCGCTTGTCGGAATCGCGTATGGCGTGGGCGGCGAGGTGCTGGGCACGGTCGGCGTGATGGGCCCGACGCGCATGAAATACGCCGATGCGGTCTCGATTGTGCCAGCGCTGGCTGCGCGCTTGCAGGATAGCCTGGAAACATTGTAAGTTCTCATCTTTGGAGATTTAGTTAATGACACGAATTCCGATCAACGTCCGCAATCAGAACAATGGCGGCAACGGCACAATTGAAGAAGACACGGCGCCCACACCGGCGGAGAATGCCGAGGAGTTGGATATTCTGGGTAATAGAGCCGACGAAATGGCTGGCCCGGCTGGCGCCGATCTCACCGGTGGCGAAATCACCGCGCCGCAGGATGCCGATGAAGTTCTGCAAAGGAAAATGGACGACAACAACGCGTGGCGCGAGATGGAGCAAATGCAGCAAGAAGGGGAAGTTGAAGTGCACAGACACGATTTGAAACCGTCACCGAGCAATCCCGAAGAAGGTCTGCCGGAAAACCCGACCGGCAAAGAGAACACCGGCGGCGCCAATGAATCCGCTGTCGATGGTGATGCATCGAGTACTCAAGTCGATAGTCCCGGCGCCACGGCAGGCGAAGTTTCGCGCGCGACCATGGGCGGCACCAGCGAAGCCGATGATCGTTTCCTGCGTGCCGTAGCCGACCTGGAAAACTTCAAGCGCCAGGCGTCGCGCCGCGAAACCGAGGCCCGCGAGCGCGCTGTGCGCAACGTGGTGGAAGATCTGCTGCCCGTGCTGGATAACTTCGAGCGCGCGTTGCAGGCAGCGCAAAATTCAACCGATGTGCAGTCGTTGCGCATGGGCGTCGAGTTCATCGCGCAGCAATTTCGCGACGCGCTGAAGAATCATGGTGTGGAACCAATTCAAGCTGAAGGACAGCATTTTGATCCGCTGCGTCACGAAGCGCTGGAACAGGTCAGCGGCAGCGACCAGCCCGAAGGAACAATCATTGGCGAAGCGCAGCGCGGTTACAGCTTCAAAGGACAAGTCATTCGTCCCAGCCGTGTGCGCGTCGCCGGGAAATAAATAGACCAGGACTTAGGCACAAAGAACCCGAAGCGTGAGCGACGGGCTTGTGCGTTGCGTGATGAGCCCGTCGCTCACGCTTCGGGTTCTTACAAATCTCCCTGTGCGTAAGTCCTTATAGAAGAAAAGGTAGCGAGTACTCGTTTTTCGTCCAATGGCAACAGATTACTACGAAGTTTTAGGTGTTTCGCGGAATGCATCCGCCGATGAAATCAAGAAGGCTTATCGCAAGCTGGCGCGCGAGTTCCACCCGGATGTGAACCATCATCGCCGCGACGAGGCCGAGGCCAAGTTCAAGGAAATCGGCGAGGCCTATGGCGTTCTGTCCGATGAAGACAAGCGCGCGCGCTACGACCGCTTCGGTCCCGAAGGCGTCAACGGCGGCCCCGACATGAGCGGCGGCATGGGCGGCGGTTTGGGCGACCTGTTCGAAGTGTTCTTCAACGGCGTGAACCAGGCGGGCGGCGTGCGCGAACAAGTGCGTCGCGGCTCTGACCTGCGCACCAATATTCACCTGACACTTGAAGAAATCTACGCCGGCACCACGCGCGAACTGCAAATCCCGACCTTGCTGCGCTGCGAAACCTGCGACGGCAACGGCGCCCAGCCGGGCACCAGCACCGAGACCTGTTCGAGTTGTCAGGGCAGCGGGCGCTTGCGCGAAGTGCGCCAGACATTCTTCGGCCAATTCGTGCAGGAAACGCCGTGCGTGCGCTGCGGCGGACGCGGCGAAATCATCGCTAACCCGTGCAACACCTGCCACGGCAACGGGCGCGTGCGCGGCAAGCGAACCGTCTCGGTGCAAATTCCCGCTGGTGTCGATGAAGGCGACCGCGTGCGCGTGGTCGGCGGTGGTGAAGACGGTGAAAACGGCACACCCGCGGGTGACCTCTATTGCCTGATTTATGTCGAACCGCACCGTGACTTCCAGCGCCACGAAAACGATGTCGTGCATTTCATGCCCATCACGTTTCCCCAGGCCGCACTGGGCGACAGCGTGCGCGTGAGTACTCTGGAACGCGATGCCGATGGCGAACCCGTCATGGCCGATGTCGTGGTGCCCGCCGGAACACAAAACGGCGCGCAGTTCCGTGTGCCGGGCAAAGGTTTCCCGAATCGTTACGGCTCACGCGGCGATCAAATCTGCGTGGCGCGCGTCGTCGTTCCCACCCGCCTCGATGAGCGGCAGAAAGAAATTCTGCGCGAGTTCGCCGAGATTAGTGGCGAAGACCCCGAAGAGCATCCGCGCCGCTTCTTCGACAAACTCAAAGACGCCTTCAAAGTGGATTGAGAGGCGTGATGGCCGTCGCAAAGCAACTCAAGAATGGCATCTCTGAGAAATTCTACACGTGTGGTGCGGACCACTGCGCGAAAATGAACACGCCGGCACATTTTAACCGATGTGCCGGCTTGTTCTCTCTTCCCTGTTTACTTCCTCATTCATAACCAGGTAAGATCAGCGTTACGAACGTGACTGGCCACGCGGACGCGCCCTGTTGTTACGAGTTAGCGTCTCGACAGGGCTGGCCGCGTTTGGCTGAGTACTCTGTCCCCAGCAAGGCGCATCATCTTCTGCTGCATTATCCGTCAGGCGAGTCTGATTGCTACCGTCAGCATTCATGGTGTAAATCTCACTGTTGCCATCGCGAGTTGAGACGAAGGTAATCTGCTTGCTGTCAGGGCTAAATACCGGAAAGTGGTTGTCAGAGGGCGTCGTGGTCAGGCGAGTCTGATTGCTGCCGTCGGCATTCATGATGTAGATTTGGCGTGTATCGTCTACATCACGATAGTTTTCAAAAGCGATCTTGCTGCCATCGGGGCTAAATACCGGCCCGAACTCCAACACAAAACCGCCGGTGAGCTGCGTCAAGTTGCTGCCATCGACATTTGCGGTGTAAATCTGAGCGTAAGAATGATCGCGCGATGCCAGGAAAGCGATTTTCTTGCCGTCAGGGCTGAATACTGCCTGCTCTTCCACAGATGGTGTGCTGGCAAAACGGATTTGGTTGCTGCCGTCGGCATTCATGATGCAGACGTTATAGTCATACTCGGAAAACGACAGGTAGCTTAGAGAGCGGAAAGCAATTTTCCTACCGTCAGGGCTGAATACCGGGCGATCATTGGATGTTGAATCATTAATGAGGCGCGTCTGGTTACTGCCGTCTACATTCATGATGTAGATTTGATGGAGGTTGCCGTTCGGGTCATCACGAGTTGACGAGAATGCGATCTTCGTTCCATCGGGACTAAATACCGGCGCGCTTTCCCACGCAGCACTATTAGTGAGTCGCGTCTGATTACTGCTATCCGCATTCATGATGTAGATTTCCGAGTTGCCGTCACGACCGGAAAGGAAAGCGATCTTGCTGCCATCAGAGCTAAATACCGGGAATATGTCTAGAGCCAGGCCACTGGTGAGGCGCGTCTGATTGCCGCCGCCAGACTTCATGCTGTAGAGTTCCCAATTGCCGTCGCGATTAGTGTGGAAAGCGATATTGCCGTTGGTAGGCACAGTTTTTGGTGTGGGTGCTGGCGTGGGTGTTGCTGTTGGAACAGGTGTCGGCGTCGGTGCTGGCGTGGGTGTCGATGTCGGAACAGGCGTCGGCGTCGGCACCGGCGTGGGTGTCGGTTCCGGCGTCGGAGTTGATGTCGGAACGGGTGTCGGTGTTGCAGCAATAACAATGCTCTGCGAGAAGATGGCCTTCGGTGGTTTACGCCTCGATTCTTGATAGCGTATTTGAAGAGCATACGTGCCAAAAGGAAGAACCGGCACAGAGATTTTTGCAGTTTGGACGTCTTGAAAGATCGGCGCCACTTTCGTTTCTGCGATGAAGAACGTGTAGGGGCTAATCCCATTCTTCACTTTAAAGCCCTTAGCAGATGTAAGGGTGAGAGTATCGCCCCAACGCACCGTTGCGGTGGGGTTTAGCAGCGCAAATGCCGCTGGTTTAGGGCTTTTAGGCTTACCCGAACTTGTGACCTGGGCAAGAGAGGCTGTCGCAACAATCAGAGACAAAACTAGACTCAAACAACAAAGCAAACGACGATAAATAGAGTTCACGAATACCTTTCTTAAATAACAGCTCTTAAAATAGGCGACCCGCGAGTCACCGTGCACCACGAAATGATGTGACAGACTTAATCGCCAAGATCGCCCTTTCGGACGCTGTGACCTGGTCGAGCAATGAAATGTGGCCGCACTACATACATTTAGCCAGAACTGACAGCCAATACATTAACACACAACTGTGTAGTTGTGACAAGAACCCGAAGATAAATTTTCAGCAGCCTGTTTTGTAGCTTAGAGGATTCCGTGTTTCACTTTGAACTCTTGTCTTGAGCTGCCCGGCCATGATTCCGGGCGGTTCCAGAAGTCGTCATCGCGGCCCCCGTAGTAGTTTTCGAGCACGATGTCCATGACATGCGAGGTGCGCGCTGCCGAATAGCCGGTGCTGGGTGATGTGCCGCGACCGCGCAGTTCATCAACAATACTTTGGATTAAGGGCGCCTGAACGTGGGGTGGGTTGGTGCCGGGCAGCATCTCCACGCCTCCGGACGTTTCGAGCCGCAACTCTTCAATGCCAAAAGTGGAAAGCGAAAGCCGTCCCTGCGCACCGTAAATCTCGATGGTGTCTTCGCTTGCTTCGGCGTTGAAGTCCCACGTCGCGATGCCTTGCGCGCCGTTGCTGAGGCAAAAGCTCATCGAAACTGTATCTTCAACATCGTAGTGGCCGCCGCTGTTGGAAGCCAGGCCGCGCACTTCTTGCAGTGGGCCGAAAAGAAAATCGAGCACATCGAGCGTGTGAGAACCCAGGTCGAGGAAGAGGCCACCGCCTGAGTGCTCGGCCTGCAAGCGCCAGGGCAAATTTTCGCGACTCAAATTGCGTTCAGCACGGCGCGTCAGGCGGCAAACGACGCTGCGCACCTCGCCCAAACGCCCGCTGTCCAGCACCTCTTTCACTTTGAGGAAACGCGGCAACGCCCGCCGGTAATAAGCGACAAAAAGCGGCGCGCGTGCTTCGTGGAACGCATCGATCATTTGCCGGCATTCGGCGAAGGAACGTGCCATCGGCTTTTCGACGTAGCAAGCCTTTTCTGCCTGCGCGACTTGAAGCGAGTACTCGCAGTGCATGCCCGGAGGTGCGGCGATATAAACCGCGTTCACTTCCGGGTCATTGATTAAATCTTTGGCACGCGAATACCAGCGCGGGACGCCGTGACGCTGTGCGAAATCCTGCGCTTTAGCGGCGTCGCGGCGCATTACGGCCACCAGTTCGCTGCCGCGCGCCTGCTGAAAACCGGGCCCGCTTTTCACTTCGCACACGTTGCCGCATCCCAGAATGCCCCAGCGAATCGTTATGTTGCCTCATCCTCCGCGCAAATTTGCATCAGTTCAAGCGGCACTTCGCCCTTGAGGCTGCCGTTGATGAGAATTTCGAAACGGTAGTTACCCGGTACCGGAAAGTTCACGTTGTGTATGTTGATGTCGAACGGAATAATCGGGCTGAGAGTGGGCGACTCTTTGCTTAGTTGCAGGTTGCCCTGCATACCGAAAATCGCTTTGCCGTCCGGATCGCGCAACGCGATTTCGATAACAAAAGTCTGACCCTTTTCGAAAGGTGCGGCACGAAACTCCAGCGCAAGTGCCAGATGCGGATGCGTGACAGGAAAAGTAGGACTAAAGATTGCGTGAAAAATGCCCAGGATGTTGAGCTTGTCGCCGACTGCTTTGTTGGCCGCATCGGCGACGGCGCCCAGAATCATTTCCATCGTGCCATGCGAGTACTCGAGAAGCTGAAAAACGCAGTTTGCGACCCTCTAAATTGAGCCGCGAAAAAGCACAGAACTTACCTGAGAGAAGCCTTTTACGAACCCGGAGCGTAAGCGACGGGCTTGTGTATTGTTCTGATAAGCTCGTCGCTTATGCTCCGGGTTCGTTGTGCCTGAGGCTTTTGTGACCTTGTGCTTGCTGGCGGCTGTTTCTATTCCGGGTAGCAACGCGAGTTAAAAGCGACTAAACGCCGGCGGCCTGTTCCAGTTCGCCCAGAAGCTCCAGCATGAGCCGCACTTTGTCGAGCGAGCCGGTTTGCTCGTAGGCCACGACGAGGTTGCGCAGCACGCGCGCCACCATCACCAGAGCCGGTGCGGGCTCGCTCATGGCGCCCGGTGCGGCTTTAAACAGGGCGGCAACTTCGTGTTCGGCCAGAACGCGACCGCCGCCGAAACAGTCGAAGAACAGTTCGCGACCGCCGTCTTCATCTTCCACATGCGCGCGCGCCAGAAAATGTCCGGGGAAATTGCAGCCGCTCACATCCAGGTTGAGGCGATGGCCGACCAGAATAAAGACACTGGCCAGACTGATGGGAATGCCGCGCCCTTTTTCGATGACTTCGAGCAGGTTGCTGTGGCGCGGATTATACAGTCCTTCGGGCGATGCGCCATGAAAGTTTCGGCCCAGGTCGGTAAACAGCCATTGGCTCAGTGTCTCGGGCTCGATGGGCCAGTCGCAGCGCAGATATTCATCGGCCAGGTCGTCCAGCAGCTCGCTCAAGTCCAACGAGTACTCGTTGCCCGATTGCCAGCGCGCCAGCAGCGATAGGGCCGCTTCAAGCTTGCCGTATTCATCGTCGTGCTGACTGTCGAGCCACGATTGCCACTGCTTGCGCAGCACAGTGTCGCCGTCGCGCTGCAGAATCTCGTCCAGCATGAGGCGCTGCTCAATTGAAACGGGTATCGCTTGGCGCAAAATTTCGGTTTCGAGTTCAGGCCCGAAAGCGTGCAGTTGGTTGGCGACTCTCTCGCGCACGCGCGGCGATCTGTCGTCCATCAGCTTGATAAGAAACGGGATTTGAGTGGCGTCTTTCATGACTTTGGTACTCGACTTACGATAGTAAACCACAGAGACACAGTGAACACAGAGGTTTTACGGGGTGGAGGAGATACAAAAGGAATAAAGGCCACTCTATACACTCCACCCATCCCGTTCATCCCCTCGATCCCAGTTTCTCCCTGTTCTCTGCGTCTCTGTGGTTCAAAGCCTTTCTAGTTCAGCATATGAGTGGGCATCAACACAAACGGCGCGATGACCGCCTCGAACTCTTCGCCGCCGCGCCGCACCATGCCGTAGGTGCCGCGCATGGTGCCATATTCGGTGCGCAGCGGGCAATAGCTGCGGTAAGAAAACGACTGGCCCGGCTCCAGATAAGGCGTTTCACCGACCACGCCCTCGCCCCGCACTTCTTCGATGTGGTGCTGGGCGTCTTTGATGATCCAGTGACGTGTCAGAAGCTGCGCCGGTTCGCTGCCTTCATTTGTGATGCTGATGTCGTAGGCAAAGATGTATTTGCCGTTTTGCGGCTCCGATTGATCCGGCAGATATTCCGTTTCGACACTGACTTTGATGCCCTGCGTGACACAAACCGACACGATCCCTGACCTCCCCAACTGAAATGCATTTGTAGCGGCCACCCTGGCCGCCTGCGCTAGCCGCCTGCGCCTGTTACATATTTTACCACGCTGCGCCCGGTTGTTGTGCTGTGCCCCTCACCTGCTTCCCCAGGGGCGACCCCGCTTCCAATTGCAGGAGAACGGAATTGCACCTGGAATCTCATACGACTCCGAGAATAACGTTCAACAAGCCGCGCGTTGTCGCGTTGTCACGTTCCACATTAAACTGTTACACGCTCCATTCATCACCACCGTGCAAGAAAGTGCATCGTCTCACCTATCGTTATGAAAAACTTAAGAACTCTACACCGAGACATCTCCAACGACACAGCAGAAAAGAGTACTCGCAAGCGGGTCTCCGCGCTGGCACTTGCCCTGGCGGTTTCCAGCCTGGCCAGCGCCAGCATCGGCACAAACGCAGCAAGCGCCCAGGAGAATCGCTTTCCCTGGGTGATGCCGTGGGACGACGCGTCACGCAATGTCGCCGATGTTTCGTTTCTCAATCCGGCGCCTTTGAACAACAGGCATCGCATCAGCGTGCGCAACGGTCACTTCTCCGACACAACCGGACGGCGCGTGCGCATTATGGGCACCAACTTCGGCAGCGGTGCCAACTTCCCCTTCAAAGAAGATGCGCCCAAGGTCGCGGCGCGCCTGCATAAACTCGGCTTCAACATGGTGCGCTTGCATCATATGGATGCAACGTGGGCTAACCCCGGCATCTTCGGCAAAGACCGCGACAACGCTAACTCCGTGAACGAGGAGATTTCGAAAGAAAGCCTCGATCAGCTCGACTATCTGGTCTATCAATTGAAGCAGCACGGCATTTATGTTGATTTGAACCTGCACGTTTCCTGGTCGCCTAACGCTGCCGCCAACTTTCCCGACACGGACAAGCTGCCGGAATTGGGCAAGGTCACGTCCTATTTCGAGAAGCGCTCCATCGAGCACCAGAAGAATTACGCGCGCCAGTTCCTCACACACGTCAATCCCTACTCAAAAATGACGTGGGCCGATGACCCGGCGGTGGCTCTGGTCGAGATTACCAACGAAGACACGCTGCTGGGCGAAGCCTGGGGCGACCGCCTGCTTGATTTGCCGCCTTATTATCGCGATCAGTTGCAGGCCGGCTGGAACACCTTCCTCAAGAACAAATACACCAGCACCGAAGCGATGCGGCGCGCCTGGACAACTGATGTTGCGACCGGGCCGAACATCTTACACAACGCACAGCTTGCCGACGGCACCCAAGGCTGGACGCTGGAACGTCAGCAGGGTGCTTTCGATTGGTCGGTCGAAGACCTTGGCGATGTAAGCGCACTGCCGGAGAATTCACGACCGCAGGGCCGCGCCGTTCATTTAAAGGTAAGCGAAGTGGGCGATGCGCCCTGGCGCCAGCAGTTCCACCAGAACGGTCTGGATTTCGCAGACGGCGAAAACTACACCATTCAGTTCTGGGCGCGGGCCGACAAAGTGCGCGCTCTCCCGGTGTATGTCGGCCTCGATCAAGATCCGTGGCGCCACATCGGAGCCGATGCCCGTCTTAATGTAACGCCGCAATGGAAGCGTTACACGGTTCTGCTGACTGCCAATAATCCGGTAGCCAATCACAATCGTTTGTCGTTTAGCTTGGGCGAAAGCACAGGCGATGTCTGGCTGGCCGACTTTTCAGTGCGACGCGGCATCGTGGTCGAATTGGAGCCGGAACAAACTCTGGAAGCGGGCAGCATTCCCCTGACGCGCGCCGCCGGTACGCCGCAAGGCCGCGATTATATCGCGTATCTGATAGAGGTGGAGCGCGAGTACTCGGAAGGCATGCGCTCCTACATCAAGAACGACTTAAAGGCAAAGGCTCTGGTCACGTGCTCGCAGGCCTGGCTGGGCGGTCTGGGCGGCGTGCTGCGCGAGTCGCGCATGGACTGGGTCGATCACCACGCTTACTGGCAGCACCCCAACTTCCCACGCCAGCCATGGGACGCCAAAGACTGGACCATCGGCAACACCGCGATGGTGGGGGAAGCCGGCGGCGGCACCTTTCCCAGCCTGGCCATGCACCGCGTCGAAGGCAAGCCGTTCACTGTTACCGAATATAACCATCCGGCGCCCAATGAATACGCCGCCGAAACCATGCCGCTGCTGGCCGCGTATGCCGCGTGGCAGGATTGGGACGGCATTTTCCTGTTTTCTTACAACGGCGACCGCAACAATTGGAAGAGCGACCGCATTCGCGGCTTCTTCGACGCTGATGCCGATCCCAACAAAATGGCGCTGATGCCCGCCGCCTCGATGATCTTTCTCGGCAATCAGGTGCAGCCCGCCAGCCTCAAGAAATCGACTCTGGTGGTGCCACGCGGGGGTGTTGTCAACACCATGGGGCGCAACGGCCTGGCCGGTTTCTGGGCCACCAACGTCGGTAGCCTGTGGAGCGCGCAAGGTTCGTCGCGCCAGGACTGGCTGCAAAGTCGCATGGCGGTGCGCCTTGTCGAAGGCAGCGGCCCCATAACCATGGAACGAGTACTCACTCCAACCCACGTTCGCAACCAGGTCGAGTGGCACACCGATTCGCCGCAGACATCACTTTTTACCGTGCGCGCGCCGGCTGCCAAGGCTGCACTGGGTTTCCTGGGCGGACAGTGGATTGATTTGGGCGATGTCGTCATATCGATGGAGCGCTCAGCACGCAACTTCGTTTCAATGACGCTGACGGCGATGGACAACAAGCCGGTTCAAAGATCGCGGCGCTTGTTGCTGACGGCGTTGGACAACGTCGAAAATCAGGGCATGACGTGGAATGCCGAGCGCACCTCGGTCAGCGATCAGTGGGGCACCGGTCCGGCCATGGCTGCCGGTATTGCGGCTTCGGTCACAATGCGCACAGACGCGCGCCGCATAACCGTGTACGCTCTGAATGCCACCGGCGCGCGTGCCCGGCAGGTGCCGTCAACATTGAAGAACGGCCAGTTGATGTTTCGCATCAGCCCACAGCAGCGCACGTTGTGGTATGAAATCGTCGCCGCTTAACGCACAGCGTAACCAGCACTCGTGTCGAGTGCTCGACACGAGTGCTGGTTATGTCGCGTAGCAAGCTGAACCGGGAAGCCGATTGTGCTACCCTATTTCAGGTAATCCAAGTTGCCATTTATGAGGTTGCCCGGCGCTGAAGCAGTGGTGCTGAGAGCAGTGCCGCTCCAGCAGCGGGCTGATGATCACTCCTGATGATTGTCAAACAGGCCGCTTCAGCAGTCTTGTTTTCAGCGCAGCCCGCTCATTCACGGGCGGGGCACTGTGGGTAGCAACTTGGGTTAGGTACTTTTGTTTGAGAAGGATACAGCCGCTATGGCCCAGTCGCTTGGCATGAGTCACGGGATGGAGCAGACGCTCAATCCCAAAATGATCGCGTTTTATGCTCTGTTGCAACAGCCGTCGGTGGAGTTGGAACAGGCTATCGACACCGAATTACAGGACAACCCCGCGCTGGATGTATCAGCCGAGCGGCTGTGTCCTGCGTGCGGTGCGACCATGCTGACCGCCGTTTGCCGCGAGTGTGGTCATCAGTTCACCAAGGAAGACGAAGAAGCCGAAATTCAGCGCGACCGCCTGGCCGACCTGGCGCTTGAAGCCGCTCCCAGCGAAAAGCCCGCCTACTCCGCCGATGACGAAATGGATGATGTCGTAGCGCGCCTCGTGTCGCCCGAAACGCTGGGCGATCATTTGCGCTGGGCCTGGCGACTTAACTGCGCGCCCGAGCACCGTGAAATCGGCGATGCGATTATTGGCTGCATCAACGACGACGGCTACCTCGACACCGATCTGGAAACGCTCTCCGAAGGCCTGGGTATTCCGCTCGAAAAGATGGAAGAAGTGCTCAGCGAAGTGCAAACTCTCGATCCCATTGGTGTCGGTGCGCGCAACCTGCGCGAATGCCTGCGCCTGCAACTGTTGCATCTGGAAGAACAGGAGCGCGCCGGCGGCTACGCCGACCTGGCCGGCAAACTCATCGACGATTACTGGGAAGCCACAGCGCGCCACTCCTACGAGGACATCGCGCGCAAATTGCGCACGCCGCTCGAAGACATCCAGGAAGCCGCCGACTTCATCCGCACCCGGTTGACGCCCTATCCGGGACGGCAATATCGTCCTTCCTGGCAGTCGCAGGGTTCACAGGGCGCGGGCCGCATTCGCCCGGACGTGGTGATTCGCAAAGTGGAAGGCAAAGAAAATGTCTATGAAGTGGCCGTCAGCGAATCGCGCGCCCTGGGGTTGCGCGTCAACGCCGTGTATCGCCAGTTGTGGGACGCCATGCGCCGCGACCCCAACGGCTACTCCAGCAAAGACCGTGAGCATGTGCAGCATTATCTAACACGCGCCCGCGAGTTCATCGACAACCTGAACCAGCGCCGCAAAACGCTCAAGCTCATTATTGAAGCCGTGGCCGCCGAACAGGGCAAGTTCCTCGAAGAAGGCACGCACTCGCTGAAACCGTTGACGCGCCTTTCGGTAGCGCATCAACTGGGTTTGCATGAATCGACCGTGGGGCGCGCCGTAACCGGAAAATACGCCCTGATTCCCGCCGGTGAAATCATCCCGTGCGAGATGTTTTTCGATGCCAGCCTCAGCGTCAAGGAAGTCATCAAAGACCTGCTGGCGCAGGAGAACCCGCGCAAGCCCTACTCCGATGAGCAAATCAGCGCGGAGTTGTCGAAGAAAGGCATTGAGATCGCACGGCGAACCGTGACCAAATATCGCGAGGCGTTGAAAGTGCCGCCCGCCGCCCAGCGCCGCCGCTACGATTAGTTCTTAATTGCGAGTTAGAAGTTTTGAGTCAGGAGCTTCCGACTCAACATTCAAAACTCATAATTCAACACTCCCAAAATGACTCCGTCACAGATCGCTACGCTCCTTGAACTGTTTCCCGGCCCGGCTCGCGTGTATGACGCTTCGGGTGCGATTGTGGCGCAAAACGAGCGCGCACGTGGTGGCAGCAGCCAGAAAGACGGCGACTGGGAAGTTGGAGTGCGGCAGGATTTAGGCGATGGCTGGCACATTCGCACCTGGAGCAAAGAGCGTCGCGATGAGGAAACGGAGCGTGTTGAAAAGCATAGGGTTTACAACGCCAAGGCTCCCAATGTACAGGCGGGCACGCCCGACATCAGCACCCTGGCCAACAGCATGGCGCACAGCATCCGCAACCCGCTGTCCTCCATTGTGACGGCAGCCGGCCTGGTGCGCGATGATACCGCCATCAGCGAAGAAACCGCCATGCTGCTGGGGATTATAAAAAAAGAGGCGAACCACCTCAACCGCATTTTGACTGACTTTTTGCAGTATGTGCGGCCCCAAAAGTTTCAGCCCACGGTGTTCGACCTGGGTGAAGCGGCGTCGCAAACAGCGGTGGCTATCGGGCGCGAGTTGCCCGAAAATCTATCGATTGATGTTGAGTACTCATTGCCGGAACTGCCGGCCTGGGGCGACGAAGTTCAGATTCGCGGCGCGCTGTGGAACATCCTGCGCAATGCCGGCGAAGCCATGCCCGAGGGCGGACGGCTTCGCCTCTGGGGCCGGGTTTCTGAAGGCATGTCCATCTTGTGCATCGAAGATAACGGGCCTGGCTTTTCAGCGGAAGACTTGCAGCGCGCCTTTGAGCCGTTTTTCTCCAACACGCCTGAAGGCGCGGGGCTTGGTTTGTCTATCGCGCGCGCGGCTATTGAACGCTGCGCCGGCGACATCTGGCTTGAAAATGTGGCGGATGATACAAAAAACGCTCAGGACACCGAAAGCGCTCAGGACACCAAGAGCGCCGAGGACACCACACCAGCCTTGCAAGCGGGTGCCCGTGTTTGCATTGCGCTGCATCAGCAGGCCCCGAACGAGTCGCATCAGCCGGACACATTGCCACAGCCGGTTGCACAGCCGTAAAATTCAAGGTGGAATGAGAACGCTACGTTATGCAGCGCTCTCATTTACCGAGTACTCGCAAGTGCTCGGAGTGCAGCAGAAATTCTAACTGGCAGCCCCAGGCTCGGTCACGACGGAACAGTTTCGCGAATGAGTGCCCGGCAGCTACCCACATTTATTGACGAGGAAACATGGCTCACATTTTGTTGGTGGACGATCAAAGTTCGATGCGCCTGACGTTGACGGCGCTTCTTAAACAGGCCGGGCACACGCTCATGCAGGCGGCAACCGGCGATGATGCTCTCAAAAAGTTGGCGGATAACGATTTCGACATTGTTATCACCGACCTTAAGCTCGATACCATCGGCGGGCTGGATGTGCTTAAAGCGGCCAAAAACAACAATCCTCAAACCGAAGTCATCGTGCTGACGGGCTATGGCAGTGTCGAAACAGCTGTCGAAGCGATGAAGAGCGGTGCCATTGATTACCTCACCAAGCCGGTCGACAGCGAGGAGTTGCAGCTTGCCGTGGCGCGCGCGACCGAACGCCAGCGCCTCAAAAGCGAAGTCACGCGCTTGCGCGCCGTCGTCGAGCAGAAGTTCACGGCGCGCGACATTGTGGCCTCTTCGGAGCCGATGCGCCAGGTGCTGGAAATTGTGTCGCGCGTCGCACCCACCGATGCCGCCGTTCTCATTCAGGGCGAAAGCGGCACCGGCAAAGAGCTGATCGCGCGCGCCATCCACCAGAACTCCAAGCGCAAAGACGCGGCGTTCATTCCCATTAACTGCGGCGCACTGCCCGAGAACCTGCTGGAAAGCGAACTGTTCGGCCACGTCAAAGGCGCGTTTACCGGAGCACACCAGAACAAAAAAGGCTTGTTCGAAGAAGCCGATGGCGGAACACTGTTTCTCGATGAAATCGGCGAAATGTCGCCGCCGTTGCAAGTGAAACTGCTGCGCGTTTTGCAAGATTTCGAGGTGCGCCGCGTCGGCAGCAACGCCGGCGTGAAGGTGGACGTGCGCATCATCGCCGCCACCAACCAGCGCTTGCAGGAGCGCATCCGCGAAGGCGCTTTTCGCGAGGACTTGTATTACCGCTTGCAAGTCATCCTGCTCAACTTGCCGCCGCTGCGCGAGCGTCAGGAAGAGATTCTGCCGCTGGTGAATCATTACCTTGAGATTTACAAGCGCAAATTCAACAAGCCCGTCCAGGGTTTGAGCAAGGCCGCCGAGAAGGCGCTCATCGAGTACTCGTGGCCCGGCAACGTGCGTGAACTGGCTAACGTCGTGGAGCGCGCCGTCATTTTGTGCCGGGGCGATGAAGTGCTGCCGGAAGACTTCGCGCTCACTTCGGGCGGCACTCTCCTGGCCGATCTGGCCGGAACCAGACCGGGCGCTACGACGCGCGATGACTTCACAGATAGCGCAATGTCAACGCCACGTTCTCTGGTGGAAATGGAACGACAGTTCATCCACTCGGCGCTGGAACGCAACAAGTGGGACAAAACTGTTGCCGCCGAGGAAATTGGCCTCTCGGAGACGGCACTGTCAAAGAAAATGAAGGAACATCAGCTTCATCCGTGATGCCGGGCCTGTTTTGGACATCAGTGGCATTCGCTTTGCTATGGGCATCAGTGCGGTTTCATTCGATGCGTTTGTGCATCTTGTCCGTATGATGACTTATGGCTAATGTTCTACTGGTTGATGATAACGGAAATATTCTGCTCACTCTGGCAATTGCCCTGCGGCGTCTCGGCCACAAAGTGACGGTTTCGCCCGACCCCTGTCAGGCGTTGACACTGCTCAAGCGTCAGCGTTTCGACTTCCTGGTTTCCGATGTGCGCATGCCCCGCATGAGCGGCATCGAGCTGGCGGCGGAAGCCAAGCGCCAGAAGCATGTGCCGCGCATCATCCTGACATCGGCCTACTCCAATGTGGAAGCCCGCGAAGGCGTGGCGGAAGCCTATCTGCGCAAGCCAATTGATGTGCAGCAACTGCACGAGCTGTTGTCGGACACACAGCCGGATAGCAGCGTGGAAATGAACATCGATCCGTCAACGCCCGATCCGGGTATGCACGCGCCGCGCCGCACGCGCAATTCGGCACCGCCCGCTTTTCCAGGTGATACCCTGCGCGCCTTTGCTACCTAGGCAATGTCCTTCAGGCAACGTGCCTGTCGCATTGCCTGCGTAGCACCCGCTTCGCCCACATGCCGCCCGATAGCCCTTCCGCTTTCACCCAACGTCGACTGAACACAACAACTGGCTTCACCTCTGAGTACTCGCGACAGACCTCACAATGTCGCATCACCACAAATCGGATACAATCAATACAATTCCGACTTCATTCTCGGAATTGGTCGAAACCAGTCTCCCTGTTGTGCGTTAGAGATTGTGAAATACTGTGCAAAGTCGTAACGCTTCCGACGCGAAGGCGGATAAATCATGAGTACTGAAACCAGCACCATCGAGTCGCTCGCGACTCAAGAATACAAATACGGCTTCGTCACCGAGATCGATACGGAAACCATTCCGCGCGGCTTGAACGAGGATGTGGTTCGTCTCATCTCCAGCAAGAAGGGTGAGCCGGAATGGCTGCTCGAATGGCGTCTCAAAGCCTATCGCCAGTGGCAGAAGATGGAAGAACCGCACTGGCCTAACGCCGAGTATCCGCATCTCGATTATCAGGACATCATCTACTACTCGGCGCCTAAAGAAAAGAAGAAACTCAATAGCTTGGACGAAGTTGATCCCGAACTGCTCGACACCTTTAACAAGCTGGGTATTTCTCTTGATGAGCAGAAGCGCTTGAGCAACGTTGCGGTCGATGCCGTTTTTGATTCGGTTTCGGTCGGCACCACATTCAAGGCCAAGCTGGCTGAACTGGGCATCATCTTCTGTTCGTTTAGCGAAGCGGTGCGTGAGCATCCCGAACTGGTGCGCCAGTATGTCGGTTCTGTCGTGCCGCCAGGTGACAACTTCTTTGCGGCGCTGAACTCGGCGGTGTTTTCCGACGGCTCGTTCTGCTACATTCCCAAAGGCGTGCGCTGCCCGATGGAGTTGAGCACCTACTTCCGCATCAACACGCAGGATAGCGGCCAGTTTGAGCGCACGCTGATCGTGGCCGAAGAAGGCGCCTATGTTTCGTATCTGGAAGGCTGCACCGCGCCGATGTTCGACACAAATCAGTTGCACGCGGCTGTTGTGGAAATCGTGGCGATGGACAGCGCCACAGTTAAGTACTCGACGGTGCAGAACTGGTATCCCGGCGACAAAGAAGGCAAAGGCGGCATCTACAACTTCGTGACGAAGCGCGGCGCGTGCCGTGGCGCGAACTCGAAGATTTCCTGGACGCAGGTCGAGACCGGCAGCGCCATCACCTGGAAGTATCCCAGCGTCATTTTGCAGGGCGACAACTCCATCGGCGAATTCTACTCCGTGGCCGTGACAAACAATCATCAGCAGGCCGATACCGGCACCAAGATGATTCACATCGGCAAGAACACGCGTAGCACCATCGTATCGAAGGGCATTTCGGCTGGCGTGAGCAACAACTCCTATCGCGGCCTGGTGCGCGTGCAGAAGAACGCCGACGGTGCGCGTAACTTCTCGCAGTGTGACAGCTTGCTCATCGGCGACAAGTGCGGCGCACACACGTTTCCGTACATTGATGTGAACAACCCGACGGCGCGTGTCGAGCATGAAGCTTCGACTTCCAAAGTCGGCGAAGACCAGATTTTCTATTGCAATCAGCGCGGCATCTCGACTGAAGACGCGGTTTCGATGATCGTGAACGGCTTCTGCAAGGAAGTGTTCCGCGAGTTGCCGATGGAGTTCGCGGTTGAAGCGCAAAAGCTGCTCAGCATCAGCCTGGAAGGCAGTGTCGGTTAAAACAAAGCGCTTCACGAGTACTCGCGAAGAACCACGTAGGGGCGCACATCCGTGCGCCCCTACAAGCGCGAATGATGACATGAATTTAGAGGATGAACATGCTGCTGGAAATCAAGAATCTGCACGCGGCGATTGACGGCAAAGAAATTCTGAAGGGCATCGACCTGACAGTCAACGCCGGTGAAACGCACGCCATCATGGGGCCAAACGGCTCGGGCAAAAGCACGCTGGCCAGCGTGCTGGCAGGTCGTGAAGAATATGAAGTCACCGCAGGCGAAGTGCTGTATAACGGCCAGAACCTGCTCGACATGGCCCCGGAAGAGCGCGCCGCTGAAGGCGTGTTCTTGGCCTTCCAATATCCGGTGGAGATTCCTGGCGTGAACACGCAGGTGTTCTTGCAGGCGGCGCTCAACGGCATCCGTAAATATCGCGGCGAAGAGTCGCTGGACGCCATGGAATTCATGCAGTTGATGAAGCGCAAGATGAAGGTCGTCGAGATAGACGACAGCTTCCGCAGGCGCAGTGTCAACGAAGGCTTTTCCGGCGGCGAAAAGAAGCGCTTCGAAATTTTCCAGATGGCTCTTCTGGAGCCCAAATTGGGCATTCTTGATGAGACCGATTCCGGGCTGGACATTGACGCGCTGAAGATTGTGGCGAACGGCGTGAACACGCTAAAGAACAGTGAAACCGGCTTTGTGGTCGTGACGCACTATCAGCGTTTGCTGGATTACATCGTGCCCGATTTCGTGCACGTTCTCAGCGGCGGTCGTATTGTGCGGTCGGGTGGCAAGGAACTGGCGCTAGAACTCGAAGCAAAAGGCTACGACTGGATTCGCGGCGATGCAGCGGAGGCGACGCAATGAGTTTGCTGAAGGGTGCCGGTGCATCTTTAGAGGCCGCCAAAGAGCGCTACCTCGCCAGCTTTGCGCAACGCGACGCGCAGGGCGAAACGCCGTGGTCGAGCAAGCTGCGCCAGGCAGCGCTCGATAGCTTCGCGGCGCAGGGTTTTCCCAGCACGCGCAACGAAGAGTGGAAATACACCGACGTGCGCCCGATTGCGGAGTTGGATGCGCAAACAGCGAGTACTCAAGGTCTTAACGGACTGGCTACCGGCGGCGGCCAGGCGTTCAATTTTGGCGAATTGCAAACGCATCGGCTGGTGTTTGTCAACGGACGCATGGCGCCGCAGCTTTCGCAGATTCATGAACTGCCAAACGGCGTCACGCTGGGCAGCCTGGCCGAGCACATCGCCGGCGGCTCGGAACTGGTGCAGGAACATTTGGGCCGCTACGCAGTGCAAACGGCGCCCAGCCCTTTCACCGACTTGAATACGGCGTTCATGCAGGACGGCGTATTTCTCCATGTGCCCAATGGCATTGAGATCGAAACGCCGATTCATTTGCTCTTTTTGTCGCAGCCAGGTGAAGGCGCAACCGTGGCTTATCCGCGCAATTTGATAATCGTTGGTGCCAGCAGCCGCGTCACGCTGATCGAGCATTATGCGAGTACTCATGGCGGCGAGTATTTCACGAATACCGTCACCGAAATCATTGCGGGCAAGAACGCGAACATCGATCACTACAAGTTGCAGTTAGAAAGTGAAGCCGCGTTTCATGTTTCAACCACGCAGGTGCAGCAAGAACGCGACGTGCATTTTGCGTCACACATGTTCGACTTTGGCGGTCGCCTGGTGCGCAACAACTCGAATGCGGTGATGGGCGGCGAGAACATAGAATGCACGCTGAACGGCCTGTATCTCATCGATGGCAAGCAGCATGTCGATAACCACACCGCGATGGATCACGCGCAGCCACACTGCAATTCATATGAGGTATATACCGGAGTATTGAGCGGACAGTCGCGTGGCGTTTTTAACGGCAAGATTTTCGTGCGCCGCGACGCGCAAAAGACCGATGCCAAGCAGAGCAATCGCAACCTGTTGCTCTCAACGGATGCGCTGGTGAACACCAAGCCGCAGCTCGAAATCTTCGCGGATGATGTGCGCTGCACGCACGGCGCCACCATCGGCCAGTTGGACGAAGACGCCGAGTTCTATTTGCGGGCGCGCGGCATTAGCAAAGAAGACGCACGCGGGCTGCTGGTGTATGCCTTCGCCAACGAGGTTCTCAATGGCGTGCGCCTCGAACCTTTGCGCGCTTTTCTGGAACAGCAGATTTTTACACGACTCGCGCAGCGTTAGCGTGAGGAGCCGCCACAGTCGCGGAAAGCGAGTACTCGCATGATCGAAGCCAAAGAACGCGTGCCGGAACATACAATCGAACCCGAAGTCGAGCGCGACCAAGCAGGGCCATCACTGACGCCGGGACGCACTTTCGATGTTGAGCGCGTGCGCGCCGATTTCCCCATCCTGCACACGATGGCGCGCGGCAAGCCACTGATTTATCTCGATAATGGCGCAACCACACAAAAGCCCCAGGCCGTTATCGACCGGCTGGTGCAATATTACACTGGAGAGAACTCCAACATTCATCGCGGCGTGCATTACCTCAGCGAAATTGCCACACGCGAGTATGAAGAAGCGCGCCTCACAGTCAAAAGTTTTCTCAACGCTGCGCACGACGGCGAGATTATTTTTACGCGTGGCACAACCGAAGCGATCAACCTTGTAGCGTCCAGCTATGGCCGCGCCAGCATCAGCGCAGGCGATGAGATTATCATCTCCGCAATGGAGCACCACGGAAACATCGTGCCGTGGCAATTGCTCTGCGAACAGCAAGGCGCGAAGCTGCGTGTTATTCCAATTGATGACAACGGTGACATCATCTTCGATGAGTATTTAAAGCTGCTCAACGAGCGCACCAGGTTCGTCTCGATTGTTTACATCTCGAACACGCTGGGCACGATTAACCCCGTCAAGCGCGTTATTGAAGAAGCGCATCGTTACAACATTCCGGTGATGCTGGATGGCGCGCAGGCCGCTCCTCACATGCCGCTGGATGTGCAAAGTCTTGATTGTGATTTCTTCGCGTTTTCCGGCCACAAGGTTTATGGGCCAACCGGCATCGGCGTGCTGTACGGCAAGGAGAAGTATCTCGCTGCGATGCCGCCTTATCAGGGTGGCGGCGACATGATCGAGCACGTATCATTCGAAAAGACGACGTGGAATGCGTTGCCTTATAAATTTGAGGCCGGCACCCCGAACATTGCGGGTGCTATTGGTCTGGGTGCTGCCATTCGTTATGTAACCGAACTCGGCATTCCGGCATTGAAGGCTTACGAAGACCAGTTGCTGCGCTACGCCACGGATGCAGTGTTGCAAATCGATGGATTACGCATCATCGGCACGGCGCGCGAGAAAGCCAGTATTGTATCGATGGTGCATCGCGATGTGCATCCGCACGATTTGGGCGCGGCGCTCGATCAACAGGGTATTGCAGTGCGCACCGGCCATCACTGCACGCAGCCGCTGATGAGCCGCTTCGACATTCCCGGCACGGCACGCGCCTCGTTTTCGTTTTATAATACCCGAGAGGAAGTCGATGCCTTGGTGCGCGGCATTCAAAAAGCGGTTCAAGTTTTCGCTTAGTATGAAATTACAATTATGAGTACTCAAGAAGAGAACTCTCAACAGGAAAACGCCGAGGCGTTGGTGGACGCGTTCGACTCTTTCGACTCGTGGGAAGAGCGTTACGCGTTTCTCATCGACCTGGGCAAAAAGCTGCCGCCGCTGGACGCCGACGACAAAAACGACGTGAATCGCGTGCACGGCTGCCAGAGCAGCGTGTGGATGGTGGCCAAACCGCGCCATGAAGAGCCCGAAGATGTGGTGGAATTCGTCGCCGACAGCGATTCCACTCTGGTAAAAGGACTTATTGCCATTCTGCGCAAGATTTATTCAGGACAGTCGGCATCGCGCATTTTAGGTTTCGACATTGAAGGTTTACTGCAACAACTCGGGTTGAACCAGCATTTAACAGTGGGACGCCGCAATGGCTTGTACAGCATGGTGCAACGCATCAAGACCCTGGCAGCGCAGTTGGCGGGCCATGATGGCGCGGCAAAAGCAGAAGCTGCAACTAACCAAAACTAAAATATGCGAGACAGCTATCACCTTAATTATGAGCAATCCAACCGGGAAGGCAAACAACAATGTTGATGGCTCGTAGTGGCCACAAAGGCATCAGTCGCATTGATCACAAGAAGCGCAACACGCATGGCTGGTATGTGCGGGTGACATTCCAGGGCACGACGCACTCCAAATTGTTCAGCGACAGCGTACACGGCGGCGAGGACAAGGCGCTGCAACGCGCGATTCGTTACCGCAACAAGCTCGAACGCGAAGTGGGCCGACCGCGCACCGACCGCACTGTGGTCTCAAGAGTGGCGCGCAGCAACACGGGCATCCAGGGCGTTAACCGCATCTGGAAAGGCACCGGCGAAGCCTACGAAGTGACGTGGAGCCCCGAACCCAACGTCATTCAGCGCACCTCGATTTCGATCCGCAAGCACGGCGAAGAAGAAGCGCTGAAGAAAGCGATCGCGCTGCGCCGCAAGGTGGAGAAGAAATTGTATGGCGTGGCACTGACCTATCCGGAGCCGCCCAGCTCGCAGAAGCGCACCAAACTGTAAAATCGCCGTTGAGAGCCAACAAGCGTGTCATTTTGAGCACAGCAAGACATCTTGAGGATTGCAACCAGGATGTCTTGCTGCGCTTGCAATAACGCGGCTGTAGAACTGTGACGATGATTTTGTTCCAAAAGGTCGCAAGGAGTACTCGTTATGGCCGATGTAATTCGTCTGACCGAAACGCCCGCTGACATAATCGCGCAGGCGCAAAATATGAGCACCGCACAAGACGACGAAGCACCGCTTCAGGATCGCCTGGCCGAGGCCGGCAGCGTCCCGGAACAGTTGCTGCGTCAGAAGATCATTGAGGCGATCTCCTCAGTGTATGACCCGGAAATTCCAGTCAACGTTTATGAACTGGGGCTCATTTACGAGCTTGATATTGACGACGAGAATAACGTCGGCATCGCGATGACGCTGACTTCGCCGGCCTGCCCAGTTGCGGGCATTCTGCCGGGGCAAGTGGAGCAAGCCGTAAACGCTGTGCCAGGTGTCAACAATGTGCAAGTGCATCTGGTGTGGGACCCGCCCTACAACATGCACATGATGAGTGAGGCCGCGCAACTGCAACTCGGCTTGATGTAACTCGCACCCTGTAAAACAACGGGCGCAACGGCGCAGCATAACAAGAGTCTAAAGGCGCAAATCAGCCGGGCATAAAAGTGCTCGGCTTTCTTTTCGTGTGAACGCAAGGCGTTTGGAAGGAGCATGGTCTTGACGAAGCATTCCGACGAGTACTCGCAAGAAGCCGAAACAAACGCGCAAAGTCGTGATGGCGCGCGGCCAGTTGATGACCTGCAAGCCGTTGCACCCGACAGTTCCATTGCGCGCGACGATGCGCCTGCGGAAGTGACCGTCACCGATACCGAAGCCGCCAACGCCATGCAGACCCGCGAGGCCGGTAAAGGCGTGGCTCGCGCCACCGCCGGAATTGTGCCAATGCACTTAGCGCGCTTTGTCTTCGGCTTTCTGGCGCCGATTCTTATCGCCAACCGTTTAGGATTGGATACGCAGGCCAAAGCTTATTCCATTTCCACTGATATTCTGCAGCGCATCTGGCTGGTTTTCGAGAAAGTCGTTAATCCTTCGTTTCTGCCGGTTTTCATCCGCAGCCTCAAAGAAGACGGCGAAGAGCGCGCCTGGAAATTCACTTCGACGGCGCTCTTTGTCACCTGCGGTTTGTTGCTGCTTGCGACTCCCCTCGCCTACTGGCAGATGCCCGGCATCGTGCATCTTTACGTCAACGAAAGCAAGACCACAGCGCAGCAGTTCGATTCCATTGTCACCATCGGGAGATGGCTCCTCGTGGGGCTGCCGTTTCTCGCCATCTCTTCATTGACGTATGTGATTCTCAACGGCTATAAGCGCTTCGCGGCGGCAGCCTTTGGCGACGCTTTGTGGAAGTTGGGAGTACTCGTATGCGCCGTTGTGGCCTGGCGCTTGAATCTGCTGCACGAGACGGCGTTGTATGTCATCACGCTGGGCTTTGTCATCGGCTCGTTTCTCAAGCTGTTGCCGCAACTCATCGTCCTGCGCGAGAAGTGGCATTTGCTGCGACCTCACTTTAACCTGAACGACCCGCTGTTTCGCTCGATGCTGGTGCTGGGCGGGCCGCTGCTCGTCGGCATTCTCATCAGCGAAGCGCGTAGCATTTACATCGCGAACTTAGCCGACGCCGATCAGATTCAAGTCAAAGCCGGGCTGGCCGCGCTGAAGTGGTCGCGCACCATCGGCGATACATTGATCCAGATTTTCCCCTACGCGCTGTCGATTGGTGTCTTTCCCTATCTGGCCGATCTTGCTCGCCAGCGCGACCGCCAGCCGCTGACCGATACGTTGGTCAGCGCGCTGCGCGTGTGTATTTTCGTCTTTACCCCGCTGACGGCGATTCTCATCGCGCTGCGTTTTCCATTACTGCGCGCGGTGTGGGAATCGGGCAACATGACGCAGCAGGACACCATCGATATGTCGTGGCCGTTCCTGGCGTATACCCTGGGCCTGATCGCCTTTTCGTGCGAGATGATGCTGAACCAGACCTTCTACGCCATGACCAACACGTGGACACCAACGCTGATCGGCATCTGCACATCGCTGCTGTGGGTCGGCCTGGCGACGGTGGGTTTAGAGTACTCGGGCAACCTTGCAACGATGCTGGGCGTGCCGCACAACTTAGGCTTGGCCGCACTCGCCGGTTCGGAATCGGTTGCAAAAACAGTCAAGTGCATCTTATTGTGGTTGCTGTTGCGCAAACATCTGGGACGGGTGCGCATCGGCGAGAACCTGACCTTCGCCCTCAAAGTGATCGCCGGCTCAATCGCCGCTGGTTTCATCGCGGGCGTTGTCGCCCAAACACTCGGTCCGGCCTCCGGTGTTTCGCACTTCAAAATCAAAATGCTGCTCACCGTCTGTGCCGCCGGTTGCAGTGGACTGGTCATCTTCGTCGCTCTCGGCGCTCTCGTCGGTGTGCAGGAAGTGCGCTCGATTATTGGCTTTGTTGACAAGGTACGCAAGAGATTCGCACGTTAGGATGTCGAGTCACATTGCTTTTAGAACTCACGCAAATGGAGCTTTCTACGAACCCGGAGCGTGAGCGACGGGATCAGAATCAAGCCCGTCGCTCACGCTCCGGGTTCGTTGGATATAATCCTGACTTTATGATTTTAGTGCGTGCCCGCAAGTCCGTGTCGTCCTTGTTGCTATTGCCGATATTGCATACATTGCAGAGAGTCTGGTAGTTATCGAGCGTGTGCTTGCCGCCTCTAGAGCGGGGAATAATGTGGTCAACGTGGGGAATTGCATCGTCCTGTGAACCTCTACCACATGAAACACACTTCCAGTTGTCGCTTTGAAATACTTGCCAACGTAGTGCAGGCATAACCATAGCGTCGTCTAATACATCAACATCATACACATGCCTGATTGTATCAATGCACTCTTTCATCAGGATGTGAAGACGTGGCAAGATAGAGTGTTTCAGAGCGTCAGCCCGCAGACGAACATCGTCCACCTGAAATAAGTTCTTATCGCTTTCGTCGAAAGTAATGTTCCGAAGTTTCATCGTTTATATACACCGGCATTCAAGTCTCATACTCCTGCTCCACATCAAGGAAAACAGCGCCGTCGCGGTCAACGGTGATGGTGATGAGGTTGGGACGGCAGCAAACGGCGCAATCTTCGGTCAGTTGAGAACGCGCGCCGCCGCTGCCGAAAGCGGTGCCGCCGGCATCAACCCACACCTCGTTTTCTTCGCCGCAAAAGGCGCAGTGATACGGATGATACTCATTGGTTCCCGCGTTGTCCCAATTGTTGCTTTGTGCCATAGAGTACTCGCTTTTATACCTGGCCTTCGATGTAATCGAGTTCCTTGCCGAAGGTTTCATCCAGGCGGCTGAGCGCCAGCATACCGAGGGCAAGAATGCCAAAGGTCAGCACAGCGGCGCTGCCCAGAATGCCGAGTGAAGTTTGTCGTAACGCATTGAAGCCCAGAGTGATGGGCACCACGGCGCCACGCACAAAGTTGGGCACCGTTGTCGTGACCGTAGCGCGAATATCGGTACCGAACTGCTCAGCAGCGTTAGTGACAAACACCGCCCAATAGCCTACCGAAACACCCAGACCTAAACACAGCGCATAAAACATGGTGCTCGACATGCCGCGCCCCATAACACACAACAACACAAGCAATGCTGTTAATGTCATGAAGAGCATCATGGTTTTTTTGCGGCTGCGCAGGCGCTGACTTATATAACCGCTGCCAAAATCGCCAAGTGCCAGGCCGATGTAGCACCACATCACCGCGCCGCCCGCCGTGGGAACGATTGCCATGCCCAGAGCCTTGCCAATTTCCGGCGCCAGGGTAATGAAGATCGCGACAACACACCAGATGGGCAAGCCAATGAGAATGCAATTCAAATACTTCAGCAGCGTCGCGCCGCGCGTGAACAGGTTCAGAAAATTACCGCGACTGACATCGCGCTGCTGCACACTATGGAACATACCCGACTCTTTGACGCCGATGCGCAGGCACAACAGCACCAGCCCCATTGCACCGCCCACGATGTAGGCTACACGCCAACTGAACTCCGTTCCGACAAACGACGCCACGACGCCACCAATCACACCGACGGTCGCAATAATCATGGTGCCGTAGCCGCGCGTTTCCTTCTCCATGATTTCGCTGACCAGAGTCACGCCCGCGCCCAGTTCACCAGCCAAACCCACACCGGCGATAAAGCGAAAGAGCGCATACAGCGGCAACGAATGCACAAAGCCATTGGCGATGTTGGCCAGCGAATACATCAGAATCGAGCCATAGAGAACCGAAAGTCGGCCTCTCTTGTCGCCCAACATGCCCCATAAAATGCCACCGAGCAACATGCCGCTCATCTGCCAGTTGAAAAGTGTGATACCTTCGCTTGTGATTTGATCTTTGGCGACTCCAAGATCGGCCAGGCTGGCGGCGCGCACAATGCTAAAGAGCAGGATGTCGTAGATGTCAACGAAGTAACCGAGGGCGGCAACCAAAACTGAAGCGCGTATGGCACGGCTTTGCATATGTTTCTCCAGAGAAGGGATGAATGCAGCACGAATAGATTGCCGCAATTATATCACAGCGCGTTTTGCTAAAATGAGGTGCGAGTACTCGTTAGAGGAACACTTCTCATCATGGCCTATTCCGCTCCCATTGAACTGAGAGATCAGTCGCCGCAGCGCACCCACGCACATATCGACCACGACCGCCTGATGGATTGCATCCATTGCGGGCTGTGTTTATCGCAGTGCCCCACATACGCCGAAGAAGGTTTGGAAGCCGATTCGCCGCGCGGTCGCATCTACCTGATGCGTGCTCTGGCCGAAGGCCGCAGCGAACCCACACCGACATTAGTCGAGCATCTCGACCTGTGCCTGGGTTGCCGCGCCTGCGAAACCGCCTGCCCTTCGGGCGTACAATACGGGCATCTCATTGAGGGCGCACGCGCGCACTTGCGACTGAACTACAAACGCCCGTGGCGCCAGCGCATCATCGGGAAAGTCGTCGAGGCCTCGTTTCCCCACCCCAACCGCCTCGATGCGATGTTGTTGCCGGTGCGTGTGCTGCGTCGCACCGGTGTTCTACCTTTGTTGCAACGCACGGGCATCATGAAATTGTTCGGTTACCTGAGCGATATGGAGCGCATGTTGCCGCCGCTGCCACCAATGCGCAAGCGTTTGAACTTTCCTGCAAAGTGGCGCGCACGCGGAGAGCAGCAGGCCAAAGTGGGCATGATAACCGGCTGCGTCATGCAGGTGATGCAAACGCCGGTCAACGAATCCACGGCACGGGTACTCACCAAAGCCGGTTGCGCGGTTGAAGCGCCAAAAAACCAGGTGTGTTGCGGCGCATTGCACGCGCACGTCGGCGGCATGGAAGAAGCCAAAGAGTTCGCAAAGAAGAACATCGAAGTCTTCGAGCAACTGGAGCAAGAGCACGGCGCGCTCGATGCAATCATCATCAACGCGGCGGGTTGTGGTGCGGCTCTTAAAGAGTATCCGGGCTGGTTTAAAGGCGATGCGCAGTGGGAAGAACGCGCCAGGGCATTCAGTGCCAGAGTGCAGGATGTGTCGGAGTTCCTGGCGCAGCCGCAATACAAGTCTCGCCTTGAAGCACTGATGAGTACTCATAACAAAGCATCAACACCTTCCAAGATGCACGACGTGGTGCGGGAAACCATTCCCAACACAGCCGGTTCAAGCACTGTGCAGGCTGTCAATCCCGGTGTGCAAGAGCGCGATAGCAACCAACTCGAAGCGGTTGATTCACATGAAACCTACGCACCAACCGACCGGCAACACAATCAGCAACAAGCGCATCGCATGACCTATCACGATGCGTGTCATCTGGCGCACGGGCAAAGCATTCGCACGCAGCCGCGCGAACTGATGAACATCGTGCCCAATACCGACATAGTGCCGTTGCAGGAAAGCGAAATGTGCTGTGGTTCGGCGGGCGTTTACAACATCACACAGCCGGGTATGGCAATGCAACTGTTGGAGCGAAAGATGAAACACATTAAAGCAACGGGTGCGCGCGTTGTTGTGACAGGTAACCCCGGTTGCATGATGCAATTGATGCTCGGTGCACAAAAGTATGACGTGGCGGTTGAAGTGAAACATCCGGTTGAAATACTGGATGCGGCGACTAACAATCGCACACAGAATAACAGTACTCATAACGAGTAAAACATCCCTTACATCAATAGAAACGCGCTGTGTTCACACCATAAATGAACACAGCGCGTTTTTGTTTTCCCATCTAAAGTGACAATGGTTGCGACAGCTTCTAGCGCAGTATTTATCAGAAACCGGCTGTTAGTGAAATATATTTTCGTTTATCGTCTTTTTAGTGCCAAAATACCTGGATAAGTTATTGCAATTTAGATAATGCAACGTTACAATGGAAGCAATTACGCACCTTGCAAATACGGTTTGCAAAATGATAAATCGGTAAGTTGCAATGGTCGCAAAAATCTCAGGAGGCAGAACAATGGCCACATCGAAGAAGCCCGACGCGAAACCAGCGACAAAAGCCGCAGCAGCCAAAACAACAACTGCCAAATCAACTACCGCTAAGTCGACCTCTGTCAAAGCAGCAAAACCTGCTGCCAAGCCAATGAAGCCGACAACCAAAGCGGCACCTCCCAAAGCCGCCGCAAGCAAAGGCGGAGCCGCCAAGGGTGCAACGAAAGGCGCGAGCAAAGGTGGCGCTTCTAAGGGCGGCGCTTCTAAGGGCGGCGCTTCCAAAACTGGCGCTTCCAAAAGTGGAGCTACTAAAGGTGGAGCCACTAAAGCCGCAAGCAAAGGTGGAGCAACCAAAGGTGCTGCAAAGGGCGGCGCATCCAAAGCCACTGCATCGAAGGCCGGAGCCAGTAAGTCCGGCGCTACGAAGTCTGGTGCATCCAAAGCCACTGCATCGAAGTCCGGTGCCGGCAAGGGTGCTTCCAAAGCCGGTGCAACAAAAAGCGGCGCTTCTAAAGGTGGAGCCACTAAAGGTGGCGCTTCCAAGTCAGCAGGCAAGGGTGCCAGCAAAGGCGCAAGCAAGGGTGCCGGCAAAGGCGCAAGCAAGAAGTAGTTCCGCATTGCTGCATCGTTTGATGCTCTAATTACGAATGCCGTGAGATGACGCCTTGTGCAACATCTCGCGGCATTCGCTTTTGAGAACACGATAGTGGTGAGCACTCAATTGTTGCCGTGATGCGGTGCATCGGCTTTACTGTGACCATTGTTATGCGCAAAGCGATTAAGTCGGTTCAAACAACCAGAGAGCTGGAACAAGAACCCACCACAACCGATGACGAGCCACAGGCGCAATACGATTGCGCGCAGTGTCCGGCCATCTGTTGTGCGGTTTATCCACGCGTGCAGGTGACGCCGCGCGATGTACAGCGTTTGGCCAAGCACTTCAACCTCACGCCCGAAGCCACCATCAAGCGCTACACCAAAATTCGCGGCGGAGAGCGAGTGCTGCGTCGCAAGAAAGACACGATTTTTGATAACGTGTGCCAGTTCCTCGATACGGAAACGCGCCGCTGCGGAATCTATCATGCGCGGCCTAAAGTGTGTCGCACGTTTCCCGAAGGGCCGCGCTGCGCTTACTTCGATCTGTTACAGTTTGAACGCGAGCATCAGAAAGACGTGACCGTCATCCCGCTCGTCGAGTTGGTTTTTCACGAACGAAAACAGGATTAGTTGTCGGTGCGGAACTCGCTCACGAATGACGGCAGCCCGCAAGGGTTTATTAAATACTCAGTTTGCAGATTAGGAGACAGAAGATGGCGTTGCCAATGGGGAGCCAGGCTCCCGATTTCACATTATCGACTTTGCAGGGCAAGACAACACAACTTTCACAACTGCGCGGCACGCCGGTGCTGTTGAATTTCTTTCGCACCGATTGCACATGGTGCACCGTTGAGATGCCAAAGCTGGCCAACGCATTTCGGAGACATCACGATGTTGCCGTACACTTCCTGGGCATTGCCTCCGACTTGGATATGACGCTTATTGAAGGCTTTGCCAATCAACAGCAACTCGACTTCCCCATTTTGCACGACATCAATGGCGAAACGATGCGCGCCTACGGCATCGAACGTGTACCGACATTTATCGTGGTTGATGCCGATGGCTCTGTAACGCGTATCTATGAGGGTTCCAGTGAGCAACTGGCTGGCATTGTCGAGCAGACGTTGATGGCTGCAGCACGCGGCGACGAACTCCCCGAGTACTCGCTGGTCGGTAATGGCTGCGCGCCGTAAGCAAGCACCTCATTATTCTGGTTCGGCGCTGCCTTCCAATACCAGACCGCGCGTGGCCGGGAACTGTTCATACCACAGCACCAGTGCATCACGTAGATGTTGTGCATAGCGGAAATGAGCGCCTGTGCCGGTGCGTAACTCCGCTTCATACAGGAACTTATCGGCGGTTGTGGTGTGTTCGAAGAAGTATTGTGTGCCGAGCAGCGTCCAGCTAACGTAACTCGCATCGCCTTCAATCAGCAACTGGCGGGCACGCGCTGAAGCGTCGCGGCCACGAGTACTCAGCTCATGCAAGCGTGCCCCGAATTCGTCTTCACAATGCGCCGGCAGTTGATCGAGTGCCGAATAGAAACCGCGTGGCACTAGTGGACACCATTTGGTGCCGGTGCGATGCCGATTTAAGTCGCGGATTTCGGCCAGCGCAATGGCATCCCAACTGAAACGTGTCGTAGTGCGCTGCAAGTCGTGCCCCAGCCACGCATAACGATTGTCGTGAAACTGCAAGTCGGCAGCGATGTCTTCTGCCGTAACGTGCGGTGGCAGCGAGACTTCGAGAGCAGCACGCGGCGGGCACTCGAACGTTGCGGTGCCATCTTGCAGATATTCGCATGATGTTTGTGCGGCCAGTTTTCGCCAGCGCTCCAATTCACGCTCTGCACCTTTTTGAACTGATTGCTTCGCTACCGCGTGCTTCATCATGCGCGGCGCAGCCAGTTGCAATTCTTCGCGGATGGCGTTGCCTAACTGCTGCGGCTCGGGCAGTGGATGCGACAGTAAGTGCTGGCAAAGCTGTGTCCAACCGCGCGCCGACATAATCAACATCATGTTGGTCGGTGCCGCAACGGGAAGAAAATTGCGCGCGCGGTCGAAGCTGTAGTTGCGCCGCATACGCGCCACTTGCTTTTGCGCGCGCTCCGACTTGTCTTCTTGCAGGCTGCGTGGGATGCGCGCCACATCCGGTTCGCGTGCGGCAATCTCTTCCCACAGTTCCAACGCCTGGGCGTAGGCGTCGTAGCTCTGGTGGATGGTGCGCTGCCATTCATCGCGAACATGTATGGGGATGCCTAACTTTTCAGCGCCGACCGTTTCCTGCGCGCCGTAGTTGATGTAACGAGTACTCGATTCCTGTCCGCCTGCCGTGGGGCATAGCGTCCATACATGATACGCCAGCCACAGCGAAACGCCGTCGATGAAAATCGCGACCGGCGCCATGTCGGCAATGGATTGGTGCCCGTAGTCGATCATCTTAAAAATCGAATCGACCGATTTATCAAGATTGTTCGGGTCGATTTTGGAGAGAATGGCTTCCAGCCCTTCGTTGCTGCGCGAATAGCGCGCGCCGCTGGCGGCCAGCAGTTCGGGGGTGAGAGCCGGACGACCGGCAGCAGAAGACGCTTCAGTCGGACAAACGGCCACCTGAGTGACTTTCATCTCGCGTGCTTTGGTAGGCATGATGTTTGGCGTTGCAGTTTGCCACTTTTTATCACCAACGAGTACTCGTTAAGCGAAAGTTCGCCGCAAGGACGCAAAGAAAAAGAGAAGAAAGCCGCGCGTAGCGTGGCTTCGACAGCGTGTGAATAGACACTTCCCCAAATCCTTCTTTTGCGCCCTTCACGGTGAACTTTTCTATAATAGCTTTTCGTGCTTCAAATTCTGTGGCGGGTCATCACGCCCATCTTCCTCATGATGGGCATCGGGTATTTAGTGCAGCGTCGCCTGGGTTTCGATATTCGCTCCCTCACGCGCCTCAACTTCTGGATTTTCGTGCCCAGCTTTCTGTTCGTCAAGATCGTGAGTTCATCACTTTCCTTCAAAGAGCTGGTTTCGGTGGCGCTACATTTCACGATTTTCTTCCTGGCGATGTTTGCTATCGCGTGGTTTGTGGCTACGGCCATGGGCGCAGGAGAGCGCATGCGCCGCGCCATGACCGCTTCGGTGTTGTTCTATAATTCCGGCAACTATGGCGTGCCGGTGGCGCAACTGGCGTTTCCCGGCTCACTTGTTGCCGAAAGTGTGCAGGCGATCACCATGACGATGCAGAACTTTACCAACTTCACCATCGGTCTCAGTTTGCACGCTGGCGGCGAAGAGGGCATGAGTCGCCGCGAAACTATCTTGGCAATGTTCAAGCTGCCCATGATTTACACCTTTATCGCAGCCGTGGTGTGGCGCACTTTTAATTTGCCCCGGCCCGAACCGGTGTGGCAGGCGCTCAACACGCTGGCGCAAGGATTGGTACCAATTGCCCTCATCACGCTCGGGGCGCAGATGGCGACACTAAAATCGCACCGCTTCAGTCGTGAGATGACGGTCACGCTCTTCTTGCGTCTCATCCTGGCGCCAGTTCTCGGCTTCTTCATCGTGAAATTGATGCACATCGAAGGATTGCTGGCACAAGCCATAATTGTATCGACCAGCTTCCCGACCGCCATCAACTCGGCCCTGTTGGCCATCGAATACAACAACGAGCCGGATTATGCCGCCGCGACCGTGTTCTATTCGACACTGTTTTCCAGCGCCACGGTTTCGCTGGTAATCTACGCCGTGACGCACATCAAGATGTAATGTCACTGGTGTGACAACTGCACAGGCGAGTACTCGTTATGGATGAAATCACGTTGCACACGACAATCATCATGGGTGTTGGTTTGCTGGGCGCGGTCGTACCGGTCTTGCCCGGCCCGCCGCTGGTGTGGCTGGGTGCGCTTTACTACTCCTACCGCACCGATTGGACGGAAGTTGGTTGGTTGACTCTGGCCGTTCTTTTTCTGCTGGCCGTCGTCGGTAGCACCGCCGATGTGTGGATGAGCGCACTGGGCGCTAAGAAGACCGGTGCATCCGGCTGGGCCACGCTCGCCAGTATGGTGGGAGGCTTCATCGGATTGCTCGTGCTAAGTCTGCCGGGTTTGTTCATCGGCTCTATTGCGGCCATTGCCCTTGTCGAGTACTCGCGTCACAAAGATTGGAACAAAGTGCTGCACGCCAGCAAAGGCTATCTTGCGGGTTATCTGCTCTCGATTGTAGTGCAGATTTTTACGTGTCTCTTGATGATCGGCCTGTTCGTGGCGGCGGTTCGTTTCTAATTACCCTGTGAGTGATTTCATTATGGAGAAGCACCAAATAGAACGAGTACTCGACTTGCAGCAGCGCGCTTACAACTTACTGCTGTGGATCAGCGATCAGGCGCGGCATCAACCAGATTTGCTCAGTGAGGCGAACCTGCAAAAGCTGCGCTATGCTCAGGGTTGCGATGAATGGGTGCGTCACATGATGGGAATGTTTCCGGAAAATTTCCGGCCAGGGGAGGCCGACATCGGCGCCTTTGCGCATCTGCTGTCTTCGTTTTTTAACACGTCGTTTCATGTGGAGACGAAGAACGAATCCAACTGGAGCAGCCGTCATTCCACTTACGACACCTGGGTTGCCACCAAGCTGGTTCCCGGCGCACCCAAATCGACTAAAGGCCCGGCGGCCAAAAAGCGCGCTCAGGAAAAAGACAGGCAGTCGGCGCACAACCTTCAGCTTATAGCCTTGGAAGAGTTGGCGATTGAAAACGACATCGACCTCACACGCGCGCAAATCGAAGCCCTCGCCGCGCAGCCGGATATAGCCGAATCGCTCAACCTGTGGTCTTATGCGCATGAACTGATGCGGCGCTCACAGTTCGCTTCACAGGGCGCAGCCGTTCACCAGATGTGGCTTTCACTCGACAAGAAGACGCGCGAAAATCTTAGCGCCGACACCATCTGGCAGGCCCGCGAACAATTGTGCCGGGCATTAAAGGCCTGTGCTGCAAGCTGAATTCTTTGCCAAACTGGCGCTTGTGCACTCTTTCACAGAGTAGTAAAATACACGTGAGATTGACCCGACAGCGAAGCTCAACAGCGAAGCTGGAAGCGATGCTAACGAGCGAAGCGGAAAGCGAGTACTCATGGTCAGCGATTCCATTACCGGCCCCAACCCGACAATGTACACCGTGCCGCGCGAAAGCAGCGGCGCCTACACCAAAACTCCCGAGCAAGCCGAAGCCGCCGTCGAGCGCTTGCAGGCGCAGTTCCCGGACATCTTCTTTGAGGTGCGCCGCTTTCGGGATGAAGTGACGGTCTTTGTGCCGCGCGAGCACATCGTCGAGGTCTGCACCTTCTGCAAAACCGCCGAGGGCATGAATTACAACTATCTCAGCGACCTCACCGGCAACGACTGGCCCGACCGCGACCCGCGCTTTGAGGTCATTTACAACCTGTATTCGCTGAAGCATTTCACGTATTTGCGCCTCATCGTGCGCGTGCCGGAAGACGACACTAAACTTTCTACAGTTACGGGCGTGTGGCGCACCGCCAACTGGCACGAGCGTGAAGTGAGCGAAATGTTCGGCATCACGTTTGAGGGCCACCCCGATCTGCGTCATTTGTTGCTGCCCGAAGACTGGAACGGCTTTCCGTTGCGCCAGGATTACGAAATCGGCTTTGAAGAACCCGAATTTACGGTGCGCAAGATCAACCGCAACTATGCGAAAGGCTAATTCACCGCGAAGGACGCAAAGTTCGCAAAGGAAAAGAGAGCAAGTCCCTCACACTTCTTTGCGTCCTTCGCGCACTTTGCGGTGAAAGAAAATTATCATGTCGAGACTAAAAGCGCGTCGGCCCGACCCGACCAAAATATTCGATAATATCCACGACGACATGGCGCCAGTCGAAGCAATTCAGCGCCGTGACGAGATGGAAAACGCCTCGGCCATGGCGCAGACCGAGATGGCGCAGAGTGGCACCGTCATCGAGCGCCTCGACCCCAGCGAGCCCGGCGGCAGCGAGCGCATGATTATCAACATGGGGCCGCAGCACCCGAGTACTCATGGTGTGCTGCGCCTTGTGCTGGAACTCGACGGCGAAACCGTGGTCAAGGCCGAGCCGGTGATCGGTTATCTGCACACCGGCATGGAAAAGACCATGCAGTCGAAGATGTATCAGCAGTCGATTGTCGTTACCGACCGCTTCGACTACACCAACTCGATGGGCAACAACCTGGTGTATGTGCTGGCCGTCGAGAAGCTGCTGGGAGCCGAAATCCCGGAGCGTGCGCAAGCCCTGCGCGTGATCGTCGCCGAGTTGCAGCGCATTTCGGCGCACCTGGTATGGCTGGCCACACACGCGCTCGACCTGGGCGCTATGACGGTGTATTTCTACTGCTTCCGCGAACGCGAGATGATTCTCGACATGTTCGACATGATCTGCGGCGCTCGTCTCACCTACTCGTATATGCGCGTTGGCGGCCTCGTCGCGGATGCGCCGCCCGAGTTCTTCGAAGCGTTGCAAGAGTTCCTCAAGATCATCGATGCGCGCATCGACGAATATGCCTACCTGCTGAGCAGCAACGAAATATTCGTGGGCCGCACGCAGGGCATTGGCGCGCTGACGCAGGAAGAAATCATCGACCTTGGCGTGAGCGGCCCCGTGGCGCGCGCTTCGGGCATCGACTGGGACTTGCGCAAGAGCAACCCGTATTCCGGCTACGACAAATACGAATTCGATGTGCCGATTGGCTCCAACGGCGACGTTTACGACCGCTACTTAGTGCGCATTGAAGAGATGCACCAGAGCGCGCACATCGTGCGTCAGGCGCTCGCTACGCTGCCCGAAGGCCCGATTCGCTGTGCTGACCGCAAGATCAGTTTGCCGCCGCGTGAAGAACTCGCGACTTCAATGGAAGCCGTGATTCACCACTTCAAGTTGATTACGGAAGGCTTTCACCCGCCGAAGAATCAGCAGGTGTATCAGGCGGTCGAAGCGCCCAAGGGTGAACTCGGTTGCTTTATCGCCAGCGATGGCAGCAACAAGCCGTATCGCTGTCACTGGCGCGGCGCCAGCTTTGTGAACCTGCAATCGCTGCCGCCGATGCTGGAAGGCCGTCTTGTGGCCGACACCGTGGCGATTATCGGCTCGATTGACATCGTGCTGGGCGAGGTTGATCGCTAATTAGGCGTAGCGAGTACTCGCATGACGCATAGTGCAAAAGCGCGCAGTTTCACGGTGTACGCCGATTACCACCAGTTTTATGTGGAAGACGCGCAGACAGACCCGGCGCAGTCGGCAGCGCCCGAGTTCTGGAGCCAGGAAGCGTTTGAGCGTGGACTGGCCGTAGCGCGTGATATGATTGCTGTCGGCACAGCGCGCTACGGCGTTGTGCAGGTCGAGTTGAAAATTGCGGAGGCCGAGCCAGACGCTGATCTTGACGAGTGGGATCAGGTCAATGAGTGCGGCATCGAGTTGCATTCCGGCACGCTGCTGGTGCGCGGTTGCACGCAAGATGCGGAGTCGGCGCAACGCTTTGAGGTGACGCCGGGCTCGTATCGCATGCGCGTTTTCTACGGCAACCTTGATGCGGATGACACGGATGCTGAAGAAGGTGATGACCGTTACCGCGTCGTGCTCTGGCCCGGTGAAGTTGTCGCGCCGCGTGTGTTGAAAAGTTACGAAAGCAGAACGGACAACGAGTACTCGGAACTGGAGTAAGTTATGCTGACCGACGCGGGAATCGCGCGCATCGAAGAGATTTGCAAAGAGTATCCAAACCGGAAGTCGGCCCTGGTGCCGGCTTTATATGTGGCACAGCGCGAGTACGGTGGCTGGCTGCCGCGCGAAGCGATGGTTGAAGTCGCGGAAGTGCTCGACCTGCCCGAGTCACACGTCTATGCCGTGGCGTCGTTCTATTCGATGTTCTACTTGAAGCCCATCGGTCAGAACGTGGTGCAGGTTTGCACAACAAGCCCATGCGAGTTGCGCGGCGCACGCGATGCGGTTGAATGCTTCAAGAAACGTCTCGGCATTAGCCAGGGCGAAACCACAGCCGACGGCAAGTTCACACTTATGGAAGTGGAATGCCTCGCCGCGTGCGACAAAGCCCCGATGGCGCAGATCAACGAAGATTATTACGAAAATCTCGACGAAGCGAAAATCAACGAGATCGTCGATTACCTGTCGCGCGGCGAGAAGCCGCCGTATGCGGAGTTCGAAAAGTGGCTGGGCACTCACCCGATTGCTTTCAGCGACGAAGAGTTGGGCATTGATGTAAGCGGCATCACGCCCGCGCCGCCGGTCGAGAAGAAGGAAAAACCCGCCGAAGAAGCTGCACCAGCGGCATAGCTCAAGGCGGCATAGCTTAAGGCGACGCAACCGACCATGAAGCAGAACGCTGACGATTCGCAAACATCCTTCGACACACAGCCTGCGCACGACACCGACAGTGCCGCGCCGACGCACGACTGGCGACTGCGCGCAGCACGCTCAGGCAACAAACTGCGTGAACTGCCGCAAGGCACAATTGTAGGATTATCCGCCGTTGGTGGAGCGCTGGCGGTGCTTCTGCTATCCGCCGGAACGCAGCTTGTGACACCGTTGCCACAAATCGGCAAGGCGAAAGCGCCCACGGTAACGGCGAAAAACAAGCCGGTGCCCGTCGCGAACACGAAGGTGTATATCGCACCGGAAGATCAAATGGCTGCGCTGCCGGATGTGCATCCGGGTGTATCAGCTACGGCTTTTGAGACACGCAACAGCAACCATACAGGCGGCGAAATTCTGTCGCCGGAAATTGCCGCCGAGACCGGGCTGGTGGAGTTACGTCGTCGCGAAGACCAGGTTGCTGTCGAGCGCCAGCGTCTGGAAGATCGCAAGCGCATTATCGAGCGCGAGTTGGAAAACAAGGAAATTGAGAACAAGCGCTTGCAGGAAGACAAAGCGTTGGAAGAACAGCGTCGCGCCGAGCGCCGCCGTTTGCGCGAAGAGCGCCAGATGGAAGACAAGCGCCTGGCCGCCGAAGCCGAACAGAACGCGCAACGCCGCATTGATGAAGAGCGCCAGTTGGAAGAAGAGCGCAAACGCGAAGAGGAAAAACTGGCCGCAGCGCCATAAGCGAGTTGAACGATTGTGTCCGTCGCGAGCACAAGCCGCGATGGAGGAAACGAGTACTCATGATGCATCGTCTGTTGCAGCGAAAGAATTTCATCCTTGGCTCAGCTTTAGCTCTAACCTCCTGCGTGGCGCTGTCGAGCGCGGCTCCGGCGCGAGCGCAGTCGGTGTTTTCTGATGTGCCCGATAATCACTGGGCCGCAGCCGCCGTGAAGCGTCTGGCCGAAGCGGGCATCATCGAAGGACGATCGGGGACACCGCAGGCGAGTTCAAGGCAAGCGAGCGCGCTACAATCGAATGCTGCGCAGGCTGCGCTGCGTGCGGCCAAAAGCAGCACCGTATTATAGCAGCAAAGGCCACAAAAGCGCGCTGGGACAACCAGCAAGACCACTCGGCGCGTGGTGGCCACAGCACAAGCGAGCAAAAACAGTTCAGCCAACAGTCGTTAAGAACAAGTGCTGATAACACAGGTAGACGAGCCAAAAATCAGAGTGGCGGGGCATCTGTTTAGCGACATTATGGCCACAATATAGTTTCAGGAACTCATGGCAACAGCGACACGGGCCAAATCAAAGACAATCGAAACGCGCAGCACCATTGCTGCGCGTTCGGCCAGTGCGCGTCCCAGCAGGCCGCGCCCGTTGTTGCTGACGGCGGCGCAATATCTCAAGATGGCCGATCTGGGTTTCTTTCGCGAAACGCGCGTCGAACTGGTGAATGGGAGCGTTATCGAGATGACGGCGATGAACGACAGTCACTGGTTCTCACTCATTAAATGTGGAAAAACGCTGCGCACAGGGTTTGAATCATCTTTTGAGATTGTGTCGCAGGTTCCACTGGCAATTGACGAGTACTCGGAGCCGGAGCCGGATTTCTTTGTTATGAGTGCGCTGCCGCAATCGAAAGCCGATGCGCTGCCGCTCACGGTTCTGGTGATTGAAATTTCAGATTCGACATTGCAATACGACCGCACGACCAAAGCGGCTTTATATGCGAGCGCCGGCATCAGCGAATACTGGATTGTCAATTTGAACGCGCGCGAAGTCGAAGTACGTCGCGCGCCAAATAATCAAAAATACTCACAGGTGCAAACCTTCAACGAGAAAGAAACGGTGTCGCCTCTGGCTGCGCCGCGCAAAAAATTAAAGGTCACGGACTTGCTGCCATGACAAACCAATTGATGTAACAAAGCCGCATCGGACATAAAGTTTGGATTTAGCCGCACAGAGAGTACTCAAATGGCATACGCAGACGAACCCAAAATCATTCACAAATACATCGACGTACCGGGCGTGGAGAAAATTAGCGTCTATGAAGAGCAGGCCGAGGGCTACGCGGCCTGGCGCAAGGCGCTATCGGAGATGTCCGGCGACGATGTATTGAACGAAGTCAAAACCAGCAGCCTGGGCGGACGCGGCGGCGCGTGGTTCCCCACCGGCATGAAGTGGAGTTTCATGCCCAAGCCGGTGTTTCCCAAATACCTGGTGTGCAACTGCGACGAAAGCGAACCCGGCACTTTTTCCAACCGCGAGATCGTGCTGAAGACGCCGCACACGCTGCTCGAAGGTTTCATGCTGGGCTGCTACGCCATCGGCTGCACACATGGTTATATCTATGTGCGCGGTGAGATGATGAAAGGTTATTACAACCTGCGTCGCGCCCTGGCCGAAGCCAAAGCACGCGGCTACGTCGGCAAAAACGTGCTGGGCAGCGGCTTCGACCTGGAAATCACGATTCACACCGGCGCCGGCGCTTACATCTGCGGCGAAGAGACCGCCCTGCTCTCCTCGCTCGAAGGCGATCGTGGCCAACCGCGCTTGAAGCCACCGTTTCCCGCTGTGGCCGGCCTTTATGCCAAGCCGACATCGGTCAACAACGTGGAAACGCTGTCTAACATTCCGTATATCATTCGCGAAGGTTCGACGGCGTTCAAGCAGTTCGGAACGGAGCGCTCGCCCGGCATGAAAATTGTCAGCGTGAGCGGTCACGTCGAGAATCCGGGCAACTACGAAGTTCCGGTCGGCACTCCGATCAGCAAAGTGGTGAACGAATACGCCGGCGGCGTATGGAAAGGCAAGCAGCTCAAAGGTTTTTACCCCGGCGGTAGCTCGACGCCGATGCTGACACCCGATAAGTTCGATACGCCGCTTGACCCGGCTTCGATTACCGCGGCGGGCAGCATTCTGGGAACAGCAGGTTTGTGTATTTTCGATGAAGACACCGACATCGTGCACGTGGCGGCGCGCCTGATTCAGTTCTACAAGCACGAATCGTGCGGCAAGTGCACGCCGTGCCGCGAAGGCAACGACTGGCTGACCGCTGTGCTGCGCCGCATCGACCAGGGCAAAGGCCGCGACGGCGACCTCGACATGCTAATCGATATGTCGAACAACATTGCGGGGCGTTCGTTCTGTCTGCTGGGCGATGCAGCGACGGCGCCGGTTCTCAGCAGCATCAAGAACTTCCGCGAAGATTTTGAGAAGCGCATCACCAACCCGCCGGATGAAAAGGTGTTCATTCCCCTTTCGATAGCCAATAGCCATCACTGAGTGCACGGTTGAGTACTCAACCGAACTGGTTTTGGTGCCGTTCTTTTGTAGAATTAGCCTGACGAAAAGAAAACAAACATTTTTGGAGGAACAACATGGCCTATGTAATTGCTGAACCGTGTATCGATGTGAAGGACAAATCGTGTGTGGAAGTATGTCCGGTGGACTGCATTCATGGCGATGACGACTCGCCGCAACTCTACATCAATCCGGGCGAGTGCATCGACTGCGGTGCCTGCGAGCCGGAATGCCCGGTCGAAGCCATCTTTGAAGAATCGGCCCTGCCTGCGGAGTGGAAGAGCTTCACCCAGGTTAACGCCGATTATTACAAGGACAAATAATTGTCGAAAACTGTCGCCGGCTGTTTCTCGTGCATTCACTTTTTGGTGCGTGAGGAATAGCCGGTGAGCGCGTTAAGTCGCGTGCGTTAAATGGATTTCATTCCGCAAAATGCGCCGCGAAACGACGCGCCGCCAGAGGAAGTTGTTGCACCTGTCGTCCTTAGTCGCAGGGAAAAGTGGAAACGCACGCGAGTTTTGTGGGCGGGCTTTGCTGCTTCGAACCTGGTCGGTTTGCTCACAGTTGTCGCTTTGCCACGAGTACTCGAAGCCTTAAGTTCGTGGTTCGCGCCGCGCGGTGGTGGCACCTTCGTGAGCGTGTTGGGCATTTCGATGTTTGTGGCGATTCCGCTTTCGATGGGCGCCATTAGCGCGTTGGTGTGGAAGCCGTTGCAGTTGCCGAAAAGTCATCTCTCGCTGTATTCGGCATCTAATACGATTTTGGCGGTTGGCGGCAGCGCAGTTGTGTTACGCGAAGGCGCAATTTGTCTCCTGATGGCCTCGCCAATCTTGTGGGTGATGATCTGGAGCGGTTGTTTGATGGGCGAGGCATTGTTCAATTGGGTGAATCGCCCGCTGCGGATGAGCCTGTTGCCATTGTTTGCGCTGTGCTTGTTCCAGGATGTGCGAAGCAGCAATGTCACACACGAGATAAGCGATGAAGTCACGATTCGCGCGACACCGGCGCAGGTGTGGCATCAAGTCAAGCGTTTTCCGCCGGTGGACGATGCGCCCGAGTACTGGCTTTTCAAAATGGGAATGCCGATGCCGATCGTGTCGAAGTTGTACGGTGAGAAAATTGGTGCCAAACGCGAGTGCATTCTGACGGGCGGCCTGGTATTCGATGAAAAAGTGACGGTGTGGAAGCTGCGCCAACAGTTGACGTTCGATGTCGTGAGGCAGCCGGATCATCCCGAATTAACCGGGCATTTTAAGTTATTACGCGGCGAATTCCGTTTGCGCGACAACAAGAATGGCACGACGAGTTTGATGGGAACAAGTTGGTATCGGCTGAACGTGAGGCCGTTGTGGTATTGGCAGCTGTGGGCAGACGATGCAATTCGTCACGTTCACTTGCGTGTGATGCATCACATACGCGACGAAGCCGAGAGGAAAGCGTGACCCAGGCGCTCAGGATCAATCGCGGGGCGGTAATTTATGACGCAACGAGTACTCGATATAAATAAAGAAGCCAGCCCGCGCATCTCTTATGAAGAGTTTTTGGCACAGGCCGATGAGGACGTGCGCGCCGAGTGGGTGAACGGCCAAGTTATTATTGATATGACTCCAGTTACGACGTGGCATCAGAATCTCGAAGATTTTTTGACAGCCCTGATTCGATATTACGCGGAAGTTAAAGAATTAGGCCAGGTACGTTCAGCAGGTTATCAAATGCGCATTGCTCAGCCGCCGTCGGGCCGCGAACCCGACATCGTATTTGTCAGAAATGAAAACCTGACGCGTATGCGTGAAACATTTCTCGATGGCCCTGCCGACCTGGTAGTCGAAATCATTAGCCCCGAAAGTCGCGCACGGGATCGTGGTGAGAAATATTATGAATACGAAGCCGGCGGCGTGTGCGAATACTGGTTGCTCGACCCGCAGCGCAAGCAAGCCGAATGGTATCAGTTAGACGATAAGGGAATTTATCAGCTTGTGGCCGCGCAGGACAGCGTTTATCACAGTCGAGTACTCGAAGGTTTGTGGCTGCGCGAAAGTTGGCTATGGCAGCCGCCGACCTTAAGAGAAGTATTGCGGGAATGGAAGCTGATTTAATCTTGATTTTGTAGTTGTTTAATACACTTAGTGTTTACGACACCTGACGACGCGACGAAGGAACCGATTCATGCCTGATCTTGTAACAGTCACCATTGACGGACAGAAAATCACTGTGCCAAAAGGCACTCTCATCATTGAAGCCGCGACGCAGCTTGGCATCGACGTGCCGCGTTTTTGTTACCATCCCAAGCTCAGCGCAGTCGGCATGTGCCGCATGTGCCTGGGCGAAGTGGGTATGCCGAAGATGAACCCGGACAAAACACCGGCGCTCAACGAAGACGGCACGCCGGCTATCGCGATGATGCCCAAGCCACAAACGCTATGCACCACGCAGGCCGCCGAAGGCATGGTCGTGCTCAGCGAAACGGCTTCCATTGTGAAGGCGCGCGAGGGAGTACTCGAATTCTTCCTGGCCAATCACCCGCTCGACTGCCCGGTTTGCGACAAGGGCGGCGAGTGCATGCTGCAAGACCAGACCATGGCCTATGCGAATGGCCTGTCGCGCGTGCAGGACATGTATCACCTGCGCAAAGACCTGGAAAAAGATTATCCGATTTCGGAACTTATCACGCTCGACCGCGAGCGCTGCATCCAGTGCGCGCGCTGCACGCGTTTCCAGGACGAGATCGCGCAAGATCCGGTTCTCGAACTGGTGGCGCGCGGCTCCAAGACGATGATCGACACGCTGAGCGATCCGCCTTTCGACTCGAAGTTCTCCGGCAACACGATGGACATCTGCCCGGTTGGAGCGCTCTTGTCACGCGACTTCCGCTTCCGCGCTCGCGTGTGGGAAGTGAAGAACGTGCCGACGGTTTCGATGATCGACGGCAGCGGCACGAACATCTTCGTGTCGCAGCGCAACGAGACATTCGTGCGCGTCATCCCGCGCGACAATGAAGCCATCAACGAATGCTGGATTTCCGACCGCGACCGTTTCGGCCTCAATTACGTGGACAGTGAAGCGCGCCTGACGCAGCCCATGGTGCGTCGCGACGGCCAGCTTGAGCCCGCGACGTGGGACGAAGCGCTGCAACTCGTCACCGACAAAATCAAAAGTGTTCCGAGTACTCAGGTGGGCGCTATCGGCAGCGGCAAGCTGACGGATGAAGGCGCTCTTGCCATGGCAACGCTGTTTAAGGAAGCGGTCGGCACGCCGAATGTGGACAACGGCTTCCAGCCGACAATCGCCACACCGGGCAAACCGTCACCGGCGCTGTATGAAGAGCTTGAAATGGCGGATGTCATTCTGGTCATCGGCAGCAACCCGAACGAAGAACTGCCGATTCTCGACCTGCGTTTGAAGAAAGCGGCTTTCCAGCGTAAGGCGCACCTCATCAACTGCAACGCGTGGAAAACACCGCTTGATCGCCTGGCCAAGCAGTCGTTGATTCACAACGAAGGCAGCGAAGTCGCACTATTGAACGCGCTTGCCAAGCTGGTTCACCAGTCGTGGACGGACGAACCGGCACAAAGCGAAACGCTGCACAAAGTATCGGGCGAAGGCTCGACCGCGTGGATCGATTCGCTGGGGCCATACGCGAGTACTCGTGTCGCGGAAATCGCCGGTGTGGATGAAGCCACTTTGCGCGCTGCGGCCACTGCCATTGCAGGCAGCGAGCGCCTTTTCCTCTTTGTTGGAGAAAATGCATCACCCGCCACGTTGCAGGCGCTGCAAAACCTGGCCGCGCTTAAAGGCCGCAGCGATTATCTCGTCGTGCTGCACCCGGAAGCCAACACAGTCGGTGTGCGCCGCGCCGGGCTGGTGCCGGGCGAAGGCGGTCTGAACGGCGAGCAGATGCTGGAAGCTGCCTTCAAGGGCGACATCAAAGTTTTGTATGTCGCGGCCAATAACCCGCTGCACCGTGCGCGCGACTACGAAGTGGCCAAGCGCGCCATTGAAACCGTCGATTTCCTGGTCGTGCAAACCCTGTTCTTGAACGAACTCACTGAGCAGGCCGACGTGGTCCTGCCCGCCGCCACGTTCTTAGAGCAGGACGGTACCACGACTAATTTTCACGGCAAGATTCAAACGTTGAAGCAGGTCTTCAAACCGCGCGAGCGGCGCGATGAGCGTGGCAACACGCTCTCGGCCTGCGCGCCTGACTGGATCATCTTCACCAAGTTGATGCAACTGCTGGGCAAAGATCCCGGTTTTACAACGGCCTCGCAGTGGTCGCAGAAGTTTCGCGCCTTGCCACAGGCGAGCAATGCCACAGCGCGCTTCGAGCCTGTTGCTTACGAAGTGTCACCGACGCCGTTGCCGGAAGGCTCGCTGCGCTTGTTGACCGGGCCAATTTTGCTGGATGGCGGCGAAAGCTTCCCGCACCTCGACCGCTTAAAGCGTGTGGTGCCCACACCTTATATCGAAATAAACCGTGCCGACGCGCGCCGTCTGGGTATCGAGAACAAGGCGACGGTCGAAGTAAAATCGGGCCGCACGAGTACTCAGGTGCGCGCCAAAGTTGGCCGCAGCGTCAAAGAAGGCACGGTGTGGATGCCGTGGCGCCTGTGGGATGTTCAGGTGAACCAGATTATGGAAGCCGGTGCGCCCTTTACGGCTGTCACGCTGACCAAAGTGGCCGACGCGCCAAAGGAAGGCATGGAATCGCCGCTGCATTCTTATGCACAGGGCGTGGGCGAGGGCCGTCCCGGCGGCGCGACACAGGGTTCGGTTCCCGGCACGCAGGGAACGGCTGCCGCACCGGCGTGATTACATGGGTAACGAAAGAGGAATGTTGTCATTCCGGGCGCCACGCGAAGTTTTGTATGCTGCGCTCGGAGTGACACACCTTTCAGCAGCATTGATAGCCAATTGAATAGGCAACTGTTAGCAGAGGAGTTTTTCTGTGGGTGAAACGTCGTTTGATCTGATGTCGTTGTTTTGGATGCTGGTGCGCATCATCGCCATCTTCGCCGGTGTGATGACGATGGTGCCCATCCTCATCTGGATGGAGCGCAAAGTTGTGGCGATGTTTCAGTTTCGCATTGGCCCCAACCGGTTGGGGCCGTTCGGCGCGATGCAGCCACTGGCCGACGCGCTCAAGCTCATCATGAAGGAAGACATCACGCCAGCGGGTGTCGATAGGTTCATCTACTTCCTGGCGCCGCTGCTGGCGATGGTTCCGGCTCTGCTTGCAGCCGCCGTCATTCCGTTCGGGCCCGCTTCATGGACGCGCATTACCGACCTCAACCACTCGGTGCTGTACACGTTTCTGCTGGCTTCGCTGGGCGTTTATGCCATCACTCTGGCCGGCTGGGCGAGCAACAACAAGTACTCGCTAATGGGTGCCTTGCGTTCCGCCGCACAGATGATTTCTTATGAACTCGGCATGGGCTTGTCGCTCATCACGGTTGTCATGCTGACCGGGACGTTTAGCCTGCGCGAGATCGTTGAGCAGCAACACTTGCTGGGCTGGAATGTGTTTCGCGCGCCGACGATGTTCATCGCATTTCTGGTATTCTTCATCGCCGGTATTGCGGAGACCAATCGCGCGCCTTTCGACCTGGCTGAAGCTGAAACCGAACTTGTCGCCGGCTTTCACACCGAGTACTCAAGCTTTAAGTTCGCCATGTTTTTCATGGCTGAATATGTCAACATGGTCATTTTCTCGGCCATTGCCACCACGCTCTTTATGGGCGGCTGGAGCGGGCCGGGCGTCAATTTCCAGCCGGCAGCATATGATGCCGCCGGTGCGCTCGTCACACCGGCTACAGTGGTTGGCGGCTGGCCATTCGTGTTGCTGGGCGTGTTTTACTTCGTGGCGAAGATCTTCTTTTTTCTTTTCACATATATGTGGATTCGCGCCACGCTGCCACGCTTCCGTTACGACCAGTTGATGAACTTTGGCTGGAAGCGTCTGGTGCCGATTAGCCTGGCAAATATTTTTCTCGTGGCGATGTTCATCGCATGGCGCCGCGACTGGTTTTAAACGATAGATTTTGAAGTAGGAGTACTCGACAATGGCTAAAACTGTCCCTGGAATGGGGATTATCAAAGGCATGGGCCGCACGCTGAAACACGCGCTTGGCACCACGTTTGGCAAAGAACAAATTACCGTTTCGTATCCCGAACAGGAGAAGCCGCGCCCGCACCGTTTTCGCGGACGCCACATCCTGAACCGCTACGAAAACGGTCTGGAAAAGTGCATCGGCTGTTCGTTGTGCGCCGCGGCCTGTCCGGCGGAAGCGATCTGGGTTGAGGCGGCGGAAAACGACCCTGAGAACCGCGTCTCGCCCGGCGAACGATATGCGGCACGCTACGAAATTAACATGCTGCGCTGCATTTTTTGCGGCTACTGCGAAGAAGCGTGTCCCACCGGCGCTGTGCAGCTCGGCTACGATTACAAAATGGTCGATCAACAAGACGTGCAACAGGACTGGTCGAGTAGAGATAACTTCATCTTCGTCAAAGAGCAAATGCTGGTTGAACCCGGCCAGGGCAAACCCGACCCGTTGAGCCAGGCTCTGGACGAACGCCTGAAACAAAACCCCAACCACGATCGCGTGTGGTGAGTGTGAGTACTCGTTCCCGAACAAAGAGAGAAACAGCAAAGCCTCCGATCAAGAATCGGAGGCTTTGCTGTTTTATGCACCTGCTCTGTTCTGTGAGCACAAGAACATCAGTGCGAATGGCTTTCGCTGTGTTACGAGCCCAGGACCTTCTTGGCGATATCGGCAATAACACCGGCGTCCATGCCCGGTGCGTTGAGTTGCGGCTCTTCGTCCAGTATGGGAGGAGCGTAACCTTGTGGCATACCTTGAACCACGCGCAGTTCAGACCCATCTTCAGGGTGTGTGCCCTTCCAAATTTTGTCAGCCTGGCCATAATCGTTGGGACTGAACTGGAACAAAACCTGGTGCAGGCCAGCGTCCTCATACTTCTTTGCCTCGGGGAACGACTTGTTGCTGAGGTCGGGGATGGGCAGAAGTTTACCCACATCTACGCCCGAAACTTCTTCCAACGCCTTGGCGTAAGCCACAATGTGAACGCCGCCGCGCACCAGCAGAAAGCCCACCATCTCGCGTGCAGCAGGATCGTCAACCATTTCATAGACACGCATTTTGTTGGCACGCGCACCGCATTCCAGAAAGAAGTTGTGCAAGAGGTCCATTTTCAAATTGCCGGTTGCCGTCACGTAGGAGCCGTTCCACGGGTTGCCCATCGAATCGACCGGCAACGCGGCCTGGCCGCTGGCGATGAAGTGATAGGCGTTGCGTGCATCCGCCGCGACCTTCAATGGAGCCTTGGAAGGGTCTTTGCCACGCACCGTGGAGCCGGTCAACAGCAGATTGATGGCATAAGAAACCAGCTCAATGTGGCTATACTCTTCGGCAGCGATGTTACAGATGAGATCGTAGTAGGGCCGCAGACGTTCTCTCCCCCGAAAGTTGAACGACTGAAACGTGTAGTTCATCAGTGTCGACATCTCGCCAAACTTGCCGCCCAGAAGTTCTTGCACGGCTGCCGCGCTGTTGGGTGATGGGCCGTTGGGTTCGGGAAACTGGATCGGTACTTGATCGATGCGAATAACCATTTAACATGCTCCTCGTTGTCCCCGTTTGGAGATCAGAACGCTGTTCGCCGGAAACGGTGAGCAATCTTGAGGCCGCAACTCTGTGAGAATTTGCGGAGCCATTTGCCTATGGAGAATGGTGAAAGAGCACAGGGTTACGCAGGATGTCTCATTTGTAGGGGCGAGGTTACATCGCCTTGGGCGCGGAGAACGCGCCCCTACGAACCATTGAGAGCTTCTGCATAATTCTGGAGTAATCAAACACCAGGACTTATGCATCACGCTCCGGGTTCGTCAAAAGCATTAATTTGCGTGATTCCTGACACAACCCAGTCCAGATATGGCGTGCGAGTACTCGTTCCACATCTGTCGATTTGCTTCGGGTCAGTTCGCCTTCCGCTGCCCCATGGTCAGCAACCAGAGCGCGAGGCGGCGGGGCAGGAGTTTGGCGAGTAGCGCGAGGAGCTTATTGGAAGTGCCGGGAATAACCACCATCTGGCCGCGTCTCATGCCCCGATACGCCTGAGCGGCCACCTCAGAGGCGTCCATCTGGAATCTCTTTCGTTGAGGAGGAGCACTGCCATCATCAACACTATGCCAGTTGAAGGCCGTATAGGTAGGGCCTGGACACACAACTGTGACGGTGACTCCACGACCTCGTAGAGAAGTGGCCACGCTTTGCGAAAACGAAAGCAAAAAAGCTTTGCTGGAGTAGTAGGTGGACGCGTAGGGGCTGGCCAGGAATCCCGAAACCGACCCCACGTTCAAGATGCGCCCTCGTCGGCGCTTTACCATGCCGGGTAAAAAGAACTTGGTCAGCAGCATGGGCGCCATAATATTGACATTGATGAGTGCCCTGTCGCGGGCTACATCTGTTTCCCAGAAGTTGCCGAAAGTGCCGAAACCGGCATTGTTAACCAACACGTCAACTTCTACACCCCGCTCCTGCACCTCTTGATAGATTTGTTCCGGTGCCTCTTGAACAGAAAGATCATACAGCAGAGAAAGCGTCTCTGTGCCGAATTCTTCAGCTAACTGCGTCCTCATCTTTTGGAGGCCACTCTGGTTTCTATCAAGCAACACAATGTTGGAGCCATCGCGCGCAAACAGCCGGCACAATTCCGCGCCAATACCGCTGGCGGCTCCTGTAACCAGAACCCATTCCTTTGATGACATGCTCTCCATTGTAAGTGAATTGTTGTCCGAAACGAAAAAGTTTGTCGCTCGCCTTCGGCGACACACCACCGGCACAAAAGGCGCGGGGTTATTCCTTGACCACACTGCCTGTTATTATGTGGCGGTTGGCTGGTGCTTGTTCGCTGCCTGTCAGCGTAGATGCAAGGGTCGTCATTTCTTCGCCTGTTCTTTTCTCCTGGCGTTAACCTGATCGAGCCAGGCTTGAATTACATTCTTCTGCTCGGGCCTGCGCTGTATGGCTTGTTTGAACGTGTCCTCGGCGTCATCAAACTGTTGCTTATGGAGGTAGGCAACGCCAGCCCAATAAAACGCGGCACCATCGCGAGGCCTTTGGCGTTGGCGATTTCGGGACAGGACTAGAAGCTGATCCCACTCCTCTTCTCGATACAAAGTATCTGCCTGTTCGACGAATGTTCGTCCGAAGCGGACTTCCCGGTTCTCTCGGACATCGTCAACCACATGGTAAATACTTGCTCCAACCAACCCTATCAGGCACAAAACGCCAAGCAGCAGGATATTTCTGATGCTGCGCAGTTGAGCTAATAGTTTTTCATCCATGTTGCCTATTTTAGCCTGCTACTCGCTATCATGTTGTATAGCGCGGCATATGCCGGCTGGCGGCGGTCAATACAGATTAACGCCAGGGGCTAATTCGTTGTCTACGTATGTAGCGTCACGAAGCGTCATGCGGCGCAGATGTTGTTTTTGCAAGGAACGAGTAAGAGTACCCGGTTGCAATGTAAACTAGAAGAGTCGTGAAACTTGACTGTGATTCTCTTTTCCCGTGAGAAAGTAAAGTAGAAAGTTATGACTGATTTTGCATTTAAAGAAGACGAACAAAACTTAGCAGAGCAAGCCGCGCCGGGCACTTCTGCCGCAGCCGCACTGAATCCTGCAAATAACCAGAATAACATTGACACGGCAGAACAGGACTCTGCCGCGCCTGCGCCGCAGCCAACTGTGCCACTGCCGGCTGCTGCCCTGGCGCCTTCACCACAAGTGCCGTTACCCAAGGTGCCCGCGCCGACAGCAGGTGCTACGGCACACCCGGCCACAGCCGCACCAAGAATAACTGCGCCTGCACCTGTTGCACCCGTGCCGGGCGCGCCGACAACTCCGAACTCTCGACAGGCTGCGACATCGGCTGCGCCAAAGCCTGCACCGGCAGCACCGTCTCCGGCTATTCCCTCGCCACTGTTGCCCGGAACGCCGAAACCTGCCGCTGCCAGTGCGACTGCACCGAAAGCCGCAGCGCCGCAACATCCGGTGGAAGTACCGACCGGGACGACAACAGCAACAGCAACGAGCAATAAACCGTCTGCGACGCGTTCGCCACAACCCGTGGTTCCAACACCTGCTGTACCCAACATAATGTCTCCGGCGCAACAGGCCGCCGCCGCAGCAGGTGTTCCAACAACCGGCGAACTGGCCCGCGCGCAAATGAAAACTACGGCTCGCGAGCGCGTCGCCAACAAAGATGTTCCGCTGTGGCGTCAATGGTTGGATGCCCTCGACCCGGTGGCTTACTGGTTGCTGCGCGTGGCCGGAGCCGGAGCCGTGCTTTCCATCGCCTACCTTTTGTGGGGCATCTTCGGCGGGCAAATCGGGACTGCACCCAACGGCACAGATCCGCAGGTCATCCAGAACATTGCCTTAGCCGGCAGCGTGCTGAAGTGGTCGCTCATCGGCCTGGTAATCAGCACTTTTGTTCTGATGTTCGATGCCGCTCCTCTGGGTATTGCTACAGCCGTAGTGGGCGCCGCCCTGCAATTCGGCTCGCCGTTGCTGCTGAAGTCGATTGGGCAAACTCCGGCCATGGGCGCGTTCGCCATTCAACTCATCGCGGCGGGCAAAGTCATTTTCATGTTGGGTCTCATCAAGACGGCTCTTGATACGGCAGCGTGGCTCTCCGAGTTGCCCAACCGTATGCAGCAGCGTGCTGATGTCGGTGTGGGACAAATGGCCGAAGTGGCACAGCAACGTGCGGCCCGTAACGCCACCATGTTTTCTCCCTGCTGGCAACTGCCGTTTTGTCGCGAAGTGATTCGCAAACAGTGCCCGGCTTATCTGGCGAAAACGCGCTGCTGGAAATTCGGACGCGGCTGCTACTGCGACGAGGAAATGATTTCGCGCATCATTCGCGGTGAGTCCATTGACATGATTAAAGCGCCGACACGCATGAGCCGTCAGGGCAAGCCGCCGTGTGGCCGCTGCTATATTTTTCTCGAACACCAGACGCTCAAATACAAAATGTTTAGCCCTGTGGCCATTCCCGCCACGATCATCATCATGTATTTGGGCTGGGGCACCTACGAACGCCTCTTCGGCGTGCTGGGCGGTTCGCTCACAGCGGTATGGGCCAAACTGTCATTTGCCAAGGCAACCGTTACCACAACGGTCACCACCACAACCAGCACGCCCGGCATGCCCGACATGAGCAATTACCAGCTATCACCCGAGCAGGTGCAAATCGCTGCGATGAACATGTTCGGCTTTCTACTGGGATTCTTTCTGCTGATCTACTTGTCGAAAGCTATCGAGTGGGCGATCTATAAAGCGAAATTCTAACCCGTTCGCGACAACACACAGGGCGCTTCCGAGTACTCGGAAGCGCCCTGTGTGTTGGGTTACTTAATCTTCAACTTCGATTTCAAAGAGACGCGGCCACAGTTTGCCGGTGACAAAAATGCGTTTCTGCTTCGCATCGTAAGCGATGCCATTCAGCACATCTTCCTGGCCGCTGCGCTGCGAAAGCGGCAGAAGGCCACTCAGGTCAAGCGTGGACTTGACCTTTCCCGTAGCGGGATCAATGCGCACCACCAGGTCGGTTTGCCACACGTTAGCCCATACTTCACCTTCGATCCATTCCAACTCATTGAGGTTATGCAGCGGCACGCCATCGAGAGTGACACGAAGGCGGCGCACCGGTTGATAAGTCTTGCTATCGAGATAAGTCAATGTGTCGCTGCCGTCGCTCATGACGAGATTCTTGCCGTCGTATGTGATGCCCCAACCTTCGGTCTTATAGGTGAAGTACGCGAGCGGCTTCAAACTCTTGCGATCATACACCAGGCCACGGCGCGATTGCCACGTTAGCTGCACCAGGCGTTCGCCGACCAGCGCCAATCCCTCGGCAAATAAGGGACGCGGCACAGCGGTTTCTTGCAATACGCGCCCCGAAGGAAACTCGACGCGCCGCAGCGAAGAACGCCCCTCAAGTCCTGTGCTTTCGTAGAAGCCGCCGTCATGCCACAAAAGCCCCTGTGTGAAGGCGTCGGCATCGTGCGGGTAGTTGTTGAGTACTCGATAACCTGTCGATTTGGTGTGCCGTGTCGTCTGCGCTGCCGCTGGCGTTTGCGTTGGCTTTGTCGCTTGATGCGCTGATGGCGGAGTTGTTGATGCGGCAGTTGTGACGGCACCCGACACCATCGTCCGTGGAGCACGCGCAGTAACGGCGCACAACACTGCCAGAGCCAGCAACGACAATGCGGAGGCGCCGACAGGCCACCAGCGACGCCGCGCGAGGGCATTCTTCGGTGCGTGGTGCGACCGCGTTGAAAGCGATTTACTTGGAGACATAGGGGCGATTGACTCTCTTTACACGAGATGAGTTCCTTAGACGCTCTTGAATCGGTGGCGGTTTTGCGTTATCTTTGATTAGTCGTTTGTATCTGGAGGGTGTAGCTCATTTGGCAGAGCGCGAGATTGTGGCTCTCGAGGTAGCGGGTTCGATCCCCGTCACTCTCCCCAACATCCACTCATTTTACCACTTGGAGCCACACGGGCCTCCAGCCAGAAGGATTGTCTTTCTCAAGACTTCTCCGCGAAGATTCTGCCTCGTTGGCAGTGTGTGCTCCGCTGCAAATACCGTCACTTTAGACTCGAAGAGATTTTTCCCGGCATCCTGCATTGCCTGGTGCCGGGAACATCTTTCGTAATCGCCTTGTTTTTGTTGCCTGAGGCGCATCTTGCGTGCTATTTTGATATGCAGTATAAGTGTGCATCAAAGCGCCTTACTGTTGCATGCTCGCACTGCTGCAACAATTCCCCGATGAATCGCGTCGTGCTGAGCGATCCACATTTCAATCTGAGACGACTGCCGTCACTGCACCACTGATCTGCAAGTCGTTCAAAAAAGGGTTTCGCCACACGCCGTAGAGCCCACAACATCTGCCGCTGGCGTTCGCACAACAGACTCGCCACACGTCGCAGCCTCACCAACCAGATAGCGGTTTTAGACAGGTTTTAGCTCCTTCAGGGAGGTTTTCAATGCCAGTCGCACCGACTTATCCCGGCGTTTACATCGAGGAGATCGCCAGCGGAGTCCGCACGATCACCGGGGTCTCGACATCCGTCGCCGCGTTTGTTGACTTTTTCGCGCGCGGCCCTCTGAACGAAGCCGTCCAACTGTTCAGCTACGCCGACTTCGAACGCGAGTTCGGCGGGTTGGACGCACGCAGCGAGGCCAGTTACGGCATCGCGCAGTTTTTTCTCAATGGCGGCAGTCAGGCGTGGGTGGTGCGGGTTGGTAACGGAACCACAACCGCACCATTAGCAGCCGCCCAGGTCGTGCTGCGAGATAAGCCCGGTGCCGGAGCTATCGACGTGGTGCGTGTCACAGCGGGCCAACGCGTGCGCGGCGATTCTGTGCCGAACCCTGGAGCGTGGGGCAATGCGCTCCGCGTGGAGGTCGATTACGACACCACAAAGCCCGATGAGTTCTTCAATCTCGCAGTGAGCGAGGTCGCCGTGCGCGGTGGCCGTCCCGTCGTGCTGCGGACAGAAACGTTTCGCAACCTGACCATGCGAGAAGGCGTACCGAACAATGCGCTGGAAGTCGTCAATGACGGATCGAGCATGGTTCAGTTGGATCGCGGCGGTCTCACTCCATCAACCATTCCCACCCCGTTCGACGTAAAATTCCGGCCTGCCGGCACGGGCACGCTCAGCAACGATTTGCCGGCTGTCGCATCAATTCCCCCGCAGGGCACGACCCTGGCTGTTAATCCGGGAAGCGGCAACGTGAATGCCACGCTCGACTATGCGGGCGCCGCGCCGCCGACTGACTACCCGAATTTTCGGCGCTTTCTGGAAAGTGCCATCCGTGCGGCGGACACGCAAAATCAACTCCTAGCCGGTGCAACGGTGCAACTCCTGGGCAGCGGCACAACAGCCAATCCTTTCCGTTTTCGTGTGCAGGCGGGGCGTGCCGGCGCCGATTTTACCCCCGAAGCAACGCTCGCTTTCAGTGGCGCCGCAGCCACCACCTTGCGTTTAAACACGCTTGCCAATGTACAGCAGTACTCGGTCGGCACAGGTGCCGCCGGAGCGCAGGGCGGTGCCGTGGCCGGTGCTGATGGCGCCTTGCCCAACGCCAACGCTTTACAGGGCACGCGTTCAGCTAAGAGCGGCCTGTTCGCATTGGAAGATGTCGATCTCTTCAACATTTTGTGTATGCCCGCTGCCGCCGAACTGGCACCAACGGATTTTGGCGTGGTGGTTACTCAGGCTGAAGCTTATTGTGAAGAGCGGCGCGCCTTTATGATCGTGGACATTCCGCGCACCATCAACACACTGGCCGAGATGCAAACCTGGATGACGCAAAACGATACGCTGCGCCATCGCAACGCAGCGGTGTATTTCCCGCGCCCGCTGATTCCTGACTCGCTGAACGAGAACCGCTTGCGCAGTGTCGGTGCCAGCGGCACTCTAGCCGGACTGTATGCGCAAACCGATGTGGCGCGCGGCGTGTGGAAAGCGCCCGCCGGAACGGATGCGCGCCTGCGCAACGTGCAGAATCTCGATTACATTCTGACCGACCCGGAAAACGGCGCTCTGAATCCTCTGGGCATTAACTGCCTGCGACGCTTCCCGGTTTTTGGTCATATTGCCTGGGGCGCGCGCACTCTGGACGGCAGTGACCAACAAGCCTCGGAGTGGAAATACATTCCGGTGCGGCGCTTCGCCTTGTTCCTGGAAGAAAGCCTTTATCGCGGTTCAAAGTGGATCGTCTTCGAGCCGAACGACGAGCCGCTGTGGGCGCAGATTCGACTTAACATCGGCGCGTTTATGCAGACACTTTTCCGCCAGGGCGCTTTTCAGGGCAAGACACCGCGTGAAGCTTACTTCGTCAAGTGCGACAGAGAAACCACTACACAAACCGACATTAACCTGGGCATCGTCAACATCGTGGTCGGCTTTGCTCCGCTGAAGCCCGCCGAGTTCGTCATCATCAAAATTCAGCAGATGGCCGGCGAAATTCCGACCTGAGTACTTGCATGAGTATTCAGCAGCCCAACAGAGACCAACCAAAACTCCAAGAAGGAGGCGACTCGAATGGCGCTATTCAGTGTCAACGCACAGCGATTCGATCCCTACAAGAATTTCAAGTTCCGCGTGAAGTGGGATGGGCGTTATGTGGCCGGAGTCTGCAAAGTGGGTGCGCTTAAACGCACAACCGAAGTCGTTGAGCATCGTGAAGGCGGCGACCCGAGCACCGGACGTAAATCGCCCGGACGCACCAAATACGAGGCCCTGACACTGGAGCGGGGCGTAACACACGACACCGAATTCGAGCAGTGGGCCAACAAGGTGTGGAATTTCGGCTCGGGCCTGGGCGCAGAAGTATCGCTCAAAGATTTCCGCAAAGACATCATCGTGGAAATGTATAACGAGGCCGGCCAACTGGTCTTGGCGTATAAGCTTTATCGCTGCTGGGTTTCAGAATACCAAGCCCTGCCCGACCTGGACGCCAATGCCAACGCCATCGCGATTCAAACGCTCAAGCTGGAAAACGAAGGTTGGGAGCGCGACCTCGAAGTGGCCGAACCCACTGAACCAAGCTTTACCTGACCGGCCCCGTAAAACGCCAGTCGAGTACTCGTTAATTGCCCGACCTCTCATTTGCGATGCGTGCGCTTTCCTCGACCGAACTGCTCGCCATCTGGGAAACGGAACTCACCTCAGATGGTGTCGAGCGAGCCTTGTCTTTGCTGTCCGCTGCCTTCATAGAAACGTCACGTGAAGATCTGGCACAGTGGAGCATCGGACGGCGTGACGCCACTCTTTTGCAGTTGCGAGAACTCGCTTTTGGTTCCAGCCTCGCCAGCGTAGAAAGCTGCCCGCGTTGTGGTGAACAACTGGAATTGAACTTCACCGTTGACGACGTGCGAGTCGAACCGGCAACAGAGAACGAAGCAACATTGTCGCTCCATAAGGACGCTTACGAAATACTGTTTCGCTTGCCGAACAGCCGCGATTTACAAGCTATTGCTGCTTGCGCCAACCAGATGGATAGCCGCGCCGTTCTGCTTGAACGGTGTCTGCATGAAGCCTCGCAGAACGGTCAAGCTGTGTCGGCTACGCAACTGCCGCAAGATGTGGTGGAAGCAATTGCAGAGCGCATGGCACAGGCCGATCCTGGCGCGCACATGCAACTCGATCTGTGTTGCCCCGCGTGCGAGCATCGCTGGCAAACAAACTTTGACATTGTGTCGTTCTTTTGGAGCGAAATCGACGCCTGGGCACAACGCCTTCTGGGTGAAGTGCATACGCTGGCACGGGCCTATGGTTGGCGAGAAATGGACATCTTGAATATGCATCCTCACCGCCGTCGCTTTTACATGGAGAAAATCAGCGCATGAGCGACTATCTCAGTACTCTGGCAGCGCGTAGCCACGACGCGCAATCAACATTGCAGCCCCGCGTCTCTTCGCTGTTTGAGCCGCTACCCGAAACAACGCCATTCTCATCCAACGTCAATGTTGATACCAATGCCGAGTCGCCCTTTGCCGAAGCAACGCAATCTGCTTCTGCGCCCGTTGCGTCGCCACGAGCATCGTCACCATTCGCGACTCCAACAGCGTTTCCCACTCCTACACCACGGCCAACCACTGCGCCACATGAGCCTTTATTGAACACGCAGAGTACTCATTTGCAGTTAGCCGTGGAGCCAACCGAAAGCCACGCATTGAAAACAGAAAACTCGCTCCATTTGCCCTCAGAGCGTCAGCCACCAATCGCCCCACGCATGGAAGCGGCTTTGCCTTCCCACAAAAACGCCATTGATCCAGGAAGCGTGTTCCAACCAAACATAACACGACGCAGCGAAGCGCCGTTGCCCGTGGAGATGCCAACACAAACGGCACCAACGATCAAAGTCACCATCGGGCGCATTGAGGTACGGGCCGTGATGCCTTCTTCACCACCAACAAGGCGTGCTCATTCAACGGCTGCCTCAACGACTAAGCTGTCGATTGACGAGTACTTGAAACAGCGCAGCGGAGGGCAGCGGTGAGCAATTACCTGGCGATAGCGACTGTGACAGCCACGCTGCGCCACATGTTGCAATCGTCTGTTGGCGGCGATGTGCCGGGTGCGACCGTTACTTCATTGCGCCCCGACAGCTTGCCGGGTGGTAACTTGCCGCCTTCGGTCAACGTGTATTTGTATCAAGCCACTCCCAACACCGCCTGGCGCTGTGCCGATCTCCCCACGCGCCGCGCCGATGGCTCGCTGGTTCAGCGCCCCCAGGCAGCGCTCGACCTGCACTATTTATTAACGTTCTCCGGCAATGAAAGCCAGTTGGAGCCGCAGCGTTTGCTGGGCAGCGTCGCACGCACGCTGCACGAGCGCCCGTTGCTCACCGCGCAGATGATTCAAGACACCCTCGCCGATCCAAGCTTCGGTTTTCTGGCCGGTTCAAACCTGGCCGATGAAGTCGAGCGCGTCAAGTTCACGCCATCTGTAATGTCGTTGGAGGAGTTGTCTAAATTGTGGTCGGTCTTCTTTCAGGCGCCCTATGCACTCTCAACAGCCTATCAGGGAACTGTCGTCCTGATCGAAAGCGATGAGACGCCCAGAACAGCTTTGCCGGTGCGCGAGCGCAATCTGCATGTCGTGCCGTTCCGCCATCCCAGAATTGAACGCGTGGTTTCTCAAGATGGGCCGGATCAACCCGTTGTCGCAGGGAGTACTCTGCTGATTCAAGGACAGGAATTGCATGGCGAAACCACGCAGGTGCGCGTCGGCGGGGTCGAAGTCACGCCGACCGTTGTCACCCATACGCAGATCACGCTGCCACTTACAACACCGCCACTGCCTGCCGGGGCGCTGCGGGCCGGAGTCCAGGGCGTGCAAGTCATTCATCCCATGTTGATGGGAACGCCGCCAGTGCTGCATCGCGGCTTCGAATCGAACGTGGCGGCGCTCGTGCTACACCCGACAATTACACCGACGAATGCGACCGCCGCGCAAATCACGCTTTCCGTCAATCCCGCTGTCGGTCGGAAGCAGCGCGTTGTTTTGTTGCTCGACGAGCGAAGTGCCGGTGTGCCGGAAGCTTTCAGTTTCGTTGCCCCGCCACGGGCAGCAGATTCCAACTCGCTGATTATTCCCATTAGCGGAGTTGGGACAGGTCAGTATTTTGTGCGCCTGCAAGTAGATGGCGCCCAAAGCCCACTCGATTTAGACCCGGGTAGTGCCACACCGGGCCCACTGGTGACGATTTCATGAACGCACATGCTGCCGACAACCAATGGTCTGAATTCACATGGCATGAGGCCAATCAGTGCTATCTGATGACGGCACTGGCTGAGTTGCGTGGTACTCTGGAGCGTCACATCGCGAGTACTCGCGGCGAAGTTTGCGAGGATGCGTCAGTGCATTCTGCGGCATCCACTGCCGCAACAGAGAATGCTTTAGAGAAGATTCGTTCGGCCATGTCGGCGCCACCAGCTCTGGAGGCACTCTGCGCGGCATTCAGGCTATCGGCTTTCGAACGGGATGTGCTATTGTTAAGCGCTGGTCCAGAATTGGATTCCAGCTTCGCACGGCTGTGCGCCGTTGCGCAGGGTGATGCGCAACGCACCTACCCCACATTCAGCCTGGCACTATCGGCTTTGCCAGGCGCCCATTGGAGCGCCCTGACACCCGCTGCGCCTTTGCGCCATTGGCGACTCCTTGAATTAGTCAGCAATCCAATCGACATGGCTTTGACGCTCAGCCCGCTGCGCATTGACGAATGTACCTTGCATTACCTGGCCGGCACTCCGCACCTGGACGAACGGCTCACAGGCCTGATGGAGATGTTGCGGCCCGGCAGCGAACTGGTGCCTTCGCATCAAGAACTGGCCGCGCGTCTCGTGGCGGCATGGTCGCAGAGTAATGGCTCGCTGCCGATTATTCAATTGTGCGGTGCAGAATCGCTGAGCAAGCGCGCCATTGCCGCTGCCGCTTGTTCGGCGCTGGGGCTCAGCCTGTATATCTTACCGGCTTACGCCGTTCCTGTGGCGGCAAACGAAATTGAGTCTCTGCTCCGGCTGTGGGAACGCGAAGCGGCGTTGCGCCCGAGCGCGCTACTACTCGATTGCGAGTACTCGGACACCCCGGATGCTGCGCGCGCTTTGACGGTAATGCGCCTTATGGAGAGCATTCGCAGCCCGTTGATTGTATCGGCACACGAGCGCTTGCGCACATCGCCCAGCGTTTCGCGCACGATCCTTACTTTTGATGTGCGCAAGCCGAGCGCGAGTGAGCAGCGTCTTGTTTGGGGCAGTGCGTTGGGTGTAGCCGAGTCGGAAATGAACGGCAAAATGGCATCACTCGTTTCGCAATTCAATTTAAATGTGCCGCTGATTCATGCGGCGTGTGCTGATGCACTGAGCAGTCTCAGCCGTGACGGCGAACCACCAATCTCTTCCAGAGCTGCAGCGAGCCAACTTGACGATTCTTTATGGGACGCCTGCCGCGTGCAGGCACGCACACAATTGAATGACCTCGCACAACGCATCGAACCGGCAGCCACCTGGGACGAATTGGTGCTACCCCAATCGCAACGACAAGTTCTGCACGACATCGCCATGCATGTGCGCCAGCGCAGCAAAGTGTATGAACACTGGGGCTTCGCACGCAAAGGTACGCGCGGTCTCGGTATCAGCGCGCTGTTTGCCGGGCAGAGCGGCACCGGCAAAACAATGGCGGCTGAAGTGCTCGCCAATGAACTGCGGCTCGACCTCTATCTCATCGACTTAAGTTCAGTCGTCAGCAAATACATCGGAGAAACCGAGAAAAATTTGCGGCGTGTCTTCGATGCCGCTGAAGAAGGCGGCGCGATTCTGCTCTTTGATGAAGCCGATGCTCTGTTCGGCAAACGCAGCGAAGTGAAGGATAGCCATGATCGTTATGCCAACATCGAGATCAGCTACCTTTTGCAGCGTATGGAGAGTTATCGTGGCCTCGCAATTTTAACAACCAACATGAAGGATGCGCTGGATACGGCATTTCTGCGCCGCATTCAGTTCGTGGTGCAGTTCCCATTTCCCGATGCCGCGCAACGTACCGAGATTTGGCAGCGCATTTTTCCGGCGAGCACTCCTACCGCGAACCTCGACGCCGCTAAGCTGGCACGTCTTAATGTCGCAGGCGGCAACATCCGCAATATCGCTATTAACGCGGCTTTTGGCGCGGCGGATGAGAACAGCCCGGTGCAAATGTCGCATTTGCTGCAAGCCGCGCGCGCCGAGTACTCGAAACTGGAACGCACCTTAACCGAAGCCGAGAGCGGAGGTTGGACATGAAGCCCATATCGGAGATGAAGCCAAACATTGAACTGCACATCGAGGAACTTGTGCTGCACGGATTTTCGCCCAGTGATCGCATTGCCATTGGGATGGCTGTTGAGCATGAGTTGGCACGGCTCTTCGCCGAGCGAGGTGTGTCATCCTCGCTCGCGCAGGGCGGAGAAATGGCACGACTGAACGCCGGTGCATTCCAAGTTGCTCCGGGAGCACGGTCTGACACCATTGGGACGCAGGTCGCGCAGTCGGTGCATAGAGGGCTGAGCCAATGAGCAGCAGAACGCAGGGTCACAGGGCACCGCAGGCATCATTCACACCGGTTCAAAGCGGGCTCTTGCAACGCACAGGCACCTGTGGCGGAACACGGAAGCTATCCGGTGAGAGCGGAGAGTGCCGCGAGAAACACTTGCAGCATCGTGCCGTCACTGCATCAAAGAATTCCAGCGTGCCGCCGATTGTGCATGAAGTGCTGCACTCATCGGGGCAACCGCTCGATGCGAGTACTCGGGATTTCATGGAGTCACGTTTTGATCACGACTTCAGCCGGGTGCGCGTGCATACGGATGCTAAAGCGGCGGAATCGGCCCAGGCGGTGAATGCGCTCGCTTACACGGTTAGACATAATGTCGTCTTCGGCGCGAGTGAATATGCGCCAGCGAGCTCTCGCGGACGCGAGCTTCTGGGTCACGAACTCGCGCACACCATTCAGCAGCGAAATGCGGGCGATGCGCCGCTAACTGCGCATTCAAATGATGTTCTTGAATCGAGCGCTGAAGCTGCAGGGCGAGACGTCTCCAGCGGACGAAGCGTCTCGCGTGATCTTCCCTCCTGTGGCATCGGTTTGTCCCGGACACCGGACGAGGAGCGTGAGGCCGCCGTGAAAGAAGCCGAAGCCTTCCTTGCGAGCGTGGAAAAGGAGGAGAAAGAAGAGGAAGAGCGCGCTGCTGGTTCTCAGAAGAAACCTTCGAAGTTTTCACCGGGAGGTTTTACTGATAACGACATCGACGAAGCAGCCGGAAAAACTAAGGATAAAGCTAAGCTTGCGGCAACTCCACCTGTGGGAAACAAGACAAAAGAGGATCGGCGCAACCGAACTATTCGCTATTATCGCAACAAGCCGGATGAAAAGCTTGAGGCAGCTTACCGCAGCCGGCTCAAACTTTATCTGGAAGATCGACTGCAAGGTCAAAAACACTGGGATCTGGAAGCTCAAGAAGAGATTATAAAGGAGCGTGCGCCAAATGCGCCGTGGCACGAAGACGCGCGCCAGGAGTTCCTTGCACAACTGGAGGAACAGAAGCGCGCCGAGGTCCGGCAAGAACGTCTGCAACAACTGCCTGAGAAAGTGAGAGGCCAGTTCCAACAGCTTGGCAAGAAAACAAAAGGATGGGCCAGGGAGGAACAAGACTTGGCGCAGGAGCTTTTGTGGCGCTGGATCGAGTACTACGATCAGGGTCTCGGCTCCCCTGCCTCGACTGACCGGATCCGTAAGGAACTCGTTGCGCATTACGAAACATGGCTGCGGGCCGCGGATCGAGCAATTCAGCAAGATTGTAAGAGAAGACCACGCCTTGCCAGTTTGGGAGATAAAATTCGGCGGAACTTAGAAAACGCTCAGGGTGATCCTTGTAAACCATGGTTTGAGGAGAGTCACCAGTATGGATACTCCGAACTCCATCAACTGGAATCATTCATGCGTGTGACGACTGTTTACGAAAAGCCTGAGTTCAAGATGTACCTGAATATACACACATGGGTTGAGGAATTTCGAGGGCGTACCAACCCCGAAGCGATTCTGGCGAAGATGAGAGGACAGGGCGTGATCGGGATAGGCACAGGGGGATTTGGTGGACTTGGGGCACGAATCTTTAACGGACTGCCTAAAGTGGCGCCAAAGCCTACCCCCATGTCTCCAAAGCAACCTATCGGCTATAAGCTGCCAAACGCTTCGCCTCCTGCACCTACACCTGCTGCCACATCTCCCAAGCGCACCATCGGCTTTCAGTCACAAAACCCGCCGACGCCAACGCCTACACCTGCAACCTCGACTCCCAAGCAACCCATCGGTTATAAACTGCAAAACACTTCACCTCCTGTGCCGACGCCTACAGTCACGTCTCCAAAGCCTCGTATCGGCTTTCAGTCACAAAACACTCCGCCTCCTACATCGACACCTGCTGCCACATCTCCCAAGCGTCGCATCGGTTTTCAGTCACAAAATGCTCCGCCTCCTGCACCTGTGTCCACCGATGTCCCCTCTCGTGTCAGCCCACCTACCGCCGGGTTTGGCAGAGATACCAAGCCGGCTCCTGCCGGTTCGGTTCCACAGGACAGTCCGGTCATAACGCAGATGCCACCGGCACGGGTGGTACCTACGTCGCAGGGCGATGGTTCAACTCCTGTGGTTACCGGTCAAAGGCGCAATCAGCCCGCACAAGCGACGGTCGGCAAAAATCCGCCTATTGACGAGTCGACACAATCTAAGACTCCCGGGAAACCCGCAACAGACATTGAACCGCCGAAAACGAGCAGGCCGGCGAAAGCTTCAACTGCACAAAAAGCAAAAGCGCAATCTGTTAAAGAAGATCCTCAAAGAGGCGTGAAAGAGGCCCTGAAAAGGACGGATCAAAGATTAGCCAAGGGACGAAAGGAAGTTGACGCATACAACAAGCGAATTGAAAAGGCGAGGGAGAAAGTAAGGTCTTTGCTGGAGAAGAAGAACAATGCCCCCAAAGATGATCCGGGCCTGGGTAAGGTTCTGGACGATTTGCAGGCGGCTCGCAATCAACTGGATGAACTAACAGAGCAGCGGGATCATCAGGTCGGTCTTAATCAGGAACATCAAGCGACTGCCGCCAGGCTCCAACAAGCACTCGATACGAAGACCTATGATCGCCCGACGGATTTTTGGGCAGGAGTGCGTGAAAAAGTTTGGCAAAACGCTCTAAAGGAAGGTAAAGGCAAGGTTCTAAGCCCGTCGAAAACTCAGATCAAAGAGGGTGATTCGTGGGTGATGGGGCACAAAGAAAAGTATGAGTTTCGCAAGCATCAGAAAAGTGCAGCGGAGCGAGGTATATCCCGGGAGGAATTCATCAAAGAACATAACGATCCCAAGCACTACCGACCGGAAACAAAGGCAGATAACGAGAGCCACTTGTATGAAGACAAAACCGACGCGTATCTGGGGCATTGACTATGAGTGGAAAAGACGCGCCTATCTCGCCTGAGAACAAAACAATCGCGCAATATGTCGCATCGGCCTTTGGCGGGATACCGCGTGTCGACGAATATGTAGACCGACTGGAACAATTGGCCGTCGGTATTCTATATAGCCAAGATCGACCGCGAGAAGGTGTCACGGCCTACTCGACAATCAAACTTTCGGATCACCCTATGAAGTGGGGAACAGGAGAATTTCCTACCAGACTGGAGTTGGCAGGAGTGTGCGTGAACACTGTAGAGTTCTTTCCCAACGTACTGGCCTCGGCTGCATTTTGCATCATGCGGAGCGAAGCCGTGTATCATCCAGGTACTGTCCTACCGAATCATGTTCGCCAGTTCTACGAGGCTTCGAAGTTACCTCACCTTTATCTCACCGCGCCTTTTCTGTGGGAGAAGGAGTTAGCAATGCTCGATTGCGGAACAAAGAAAGTAAGCTGGCTTCTGGCGATGCCGATTTCTGATGCCGAATACCTTTACTTGCAGGAGCATGGCGATCACGCGTTTGAACAAGCGTTGGAGAAGCAGCATGTCGATGCCTCTGATTTGGATAGGGCATCCGTAATTTGAAGTGAGCATAGGTAGAACGTGATGAACTCAAGCTGGCAGCTTCAAGACAAGACTACTGCATCGCCCTCTTTCACGCCTGTGCAGAGTGGCGTATTGCAGTGCCAATGCGCCTGCGGTAGCACGTCCGGCCCCAGTGACGAGTGTGAGGGATGTCGCCAAAAGGAACTGCAGCGCCGTGCCACAAATACAAATGAGACTGGACCTTCCACCACGCCGCCTAGCACCGAGGCCCTGGAGTTTGTTGGCACAACGGCGTTACTCGACACGGAACCTCTTCTCGCCCTGAGAAAAAACGCGCGGCAAGATCCACCGCGATTTAGTGCATCAATAAACCAGATACCAAAATATGCCGGTCTCGTAGCCGAGTCGGAGGATGCAGAACAATATGTCCAAAACAACATTCATCGTTTCAAAATAGAAATACCAAAATGATGTAAAAGGCACGTTTTACATGAGCACCTTCCCAAACTCACCGCGCTTACTGAAGGGCGGCATTGTACTTATTGACCCGAACTCCGGCGCGATGCAGCGCATCGTTGTGCTGCAATATAATCCCGATACCATCACGCGCACTTTGCAGGCGCAGGGCGTGGGTGAGGCTGGAGGCGACCGCTCGGAAGCGATGCGACTTAAAGGGCCGCCCGTCGAAACGTTCAAGCTGGATGCGGAGATCGACGCCACCGATCATATGGAGTTAGGCGATGCACAAACGGCACAGCTTGGTATAGCGCCACAGTTGGCAGCGCTCGAAACCATGGTTTATCCCGCCAGTAGTGTGCTGCAATCGAACAACAGCCTGGCGCAGTCGGGAACGCTCGAAATTATTCCCATGGAAAGTTTGCTGCCGCTGTTCATCTGGAGCAAGAACCGCATCGTGCCGGTGCGCCTGACCGACTTTAGCATCACCGAAGAAGCCTTCGACCCGAACCTCAACCCGATTCGTGCCAAAGTCAGCATCGGGTTGCGAGTACTCAGTGTTAATGATTTAGGCTTCGCCCACAAAGGCGGCAGCCTGTACATGGCGCATCAGCAACAGAAAGAACAGTTAGCCGCAAGGGTTGCAGGTGGCGCCTTCAGCACACTGGGTATTGGAGGCATTTCATGAATGAGTTGCAAACCGACGCGCTGCAAGCCATGCTGCTGCAAGCGAGTGGCTCAACGAGTACTCAGTTCCCGCAGAACAGCCGTTATCATGGCGTAGCAACAGCCATCTTAACACGCGCCAATGGACAGCCTACCGCATACTTGCGGCGTCGTTTCGTGCCGCCGCCCGAACGCTTTGCCTTATTGCAAGAACACACCATTATTGAAGGTGATCGACTGGATAACCTCGCCGCGCATTACATCGGTGATGCGGAGCAGTTCTGGCGCATCTGCGATGCCAATGCCGCAATACGCCCGGAAGAACTGACCGAAAACGCCGGACGCAAACTGCGCATCACCCTACCGGAAGGTATGACGGGAGCGATTGGAAACGATCATGCTTAAGCGGGTTCACCTCACCTTGATGATTGGGCCGGCTGTGCCAGTTCCCGTCTCGCAAGATGTGCTGGACGCGCTGACCGATGTCGAGATTACAACACCCGAAATCGGGCCGACCGTGCGCCAGATGGAGCCGACCGTATGCCGCCTCTCCTTCACGCTGAGTACTCATTCACCGCTGCATACCATATTTATGCTGTCAGGCGGCAGCGCGATTCCGCTTGTGCGTGTCGTTGTGGTCGCGACGGTGAACGGCACTCCCGAAGTGCTGATGGACGGCGTGATGACCAATCACGAAGTGAGTCCGGGCAGCGACGCCGGACACGCCACACTTAACATCATGGTCGAAGACCTGACGCGCGTCATGGATTACATCGACTTCAGCGGCGTCCCCTTTCCGGCCATGCCACCCGAAGCGCGCGTGTTGCTCATCCTGGCAAAATATGCCATGTTTGGCGTGGTGCCGATGGTGCTGCCCAGCGTGCTGATCGACATCCCAATTCCCACCGAACGCATCCCGCGCCAGAAAGGCACCGACCTGGCGTATGTAAAACATCTGGCCGAAGAAGTCGGCTATGTCTTCTATTGCGAGCCGGGGCCGGCGCCCGGCATGAGCATCGCCTACTGGGGGCCGCAAATTAAAGTGGGCGCGCCGCAACCGGCGCTCAATATTGATATGGGGCCACACAGCAATGCGCAAGGTTTCAGCGGCAGCTTTAACGGCGAATCGAGGAAGTTGCCCGTCCTCTTCATTCAAAACCCGGCCACCAAAGTTCCCATCCCAATTCCCATCCCTGACATCACGCCGCTCAACCCACCGTTGGGTCTGATCCCGCCGATTCCCAAAAGTATTATTCCTCTCAGCGGAACGGCCAAGCTGTCACCCATTCAGGCGGCTTTGATTGGGCTGGCCGAGGCGGCTCAATCTTCGGACGCGGTTAATGCCAAAGGCAGTCTGGATGTGGTGCGCTACGGTCGAGTACTCAAAGCGCGGCGGTTGGTCGGTGTGCGTGGCGTCGGCACTGCTTTCAACGGATTGTATTACGTGAAAAGCGTGACACATAAAATTAAGCGCGGCGAATACAAGCAAGACTTTGTGCTTAGTCGTAACGGACTCGTTTCTACAGTTCCCAGGGTACCGGCATGACCGAATCGAACATAGGTGGACAGAACAAGTTTTATGGCAAGTATCGCGGCACGGTGATTAATAACATCGACCCGATGCTGATGGGCCGCATTCAGGCCATCGTGCCGGATGTGTCGAACATCGTGCCGACCAGTTGGGCTATGCCCTGTTTGCCCGTTGCAGGTATGCAGATGGGCGTTTACGCTGTGCCGCCAATTGGGTCCGGCGTGTGGATCGAATTTGAGCAGGGCGATCCCGATTATCCGATCTGGGTTGGTTGCTTCATTGGCTCACCGGCGGATGTGCCGGTGCTGGCGAATATGGCGCCGCCCCCTATTTCGAGTATCATGCTGCAAACCATGCTGCAAAACGGCATCATCGTAAGCGATGTGCCCGGCCCCAGCGGTGGTATCGTGCTCAAGAGCACAACCGGCGCAACCATCATTGTGAACGATACCGGCATTTATATACAGAACGGCAAGGGTGCCTCCATTGTGATGACTGGCCCCACGGTGACGATTAACCAGGGCGCGCTGGTAATCGTGTAATGAATCTCAGTTAGCTTCGTGGCTGAGTAACAAGGAGAGACACATGCCGGGATTTGTCGTGCACCTGGGCGCAACCGTAATGTGTATGCACGCGGGCCAGGCGCAGCCAACAGCGCCGAACCCGCGCGTGCAGGTGAGTGGCCAACCTGTGACAACGCAGGCAGCGCCTTACGTGGTGGCGGGTTGTGGACTCACGGGCACATCGAACCCGCCATGCGTCACCGGGCAGTTTGTCACGGCGGCAACGCGCGTTTTCGCCGGCGGAGTCCCGGTGCTTTTACAAGACAGCCAGGCGGTGTGCGTACCGACCGGCACCGGCTTACTAATAGTCGCGACACAGACGCGAGTGATGGGTATATAGGCGATGGAAATACCATGCAAATCGATTATCCATATCATTTCGACAGCCGGGGCCGCACGGCGAGTACTCAACAGGACGATCACATCCGCGACCTCATCGAGCAAGTGTTGTTCACTGCGCCCGGCGAGCGCGTCAACCGTCCCGACTTTGGCAGCGGCCTCATGCAACTGGTGTTCGCGCCCAACAGCGACGAACTGGCCGCCGCCACGCAGTTCCTGGTGCAGGGCGCGCTGCAACAATGGTTGGGTGACTTGATCGTGGTGGAACTCGTTGAGGTCGAAAGCCACGATTCCACTTTGCGAGTACTCGTTCAGTACCTCATTCGGCGCAATGGCGAACGCGCACTGGCCGAGTTCCAGCGAGGAGGCGCGCCCGCATGATCTACTTTTGTTGCGAAGAGTTGCGCCGCAATGCTGTCGAAGGCAGCGCCCTCAACGGCATTGATTTTCTGGAAGTGCTCGACCGCGATGCAGCCCCGCCCCTTGAACGCCAGCGCACGCTCTTCGTGCGTTTCGTTAATGCTCTGGTCGCTCCGCTGGCCGCCGGCAACATTCGCATCGAAGGCGGCGAACGCATCCGTAACGTACAAGTAACCGGTTCTGTCCTCGACGCCAGCGATGCACACATTCTCGTTGTGACAGTTGACCAACCGGGTGATTTTTCAATTTACACCTTGCGTCTGGTGCAGGATGCACTGCATGAGCAACCGCCGCCCGGATTCGACCCGATGCTGTCGGCGGTACATTTTTCGTTCAAGGTGGAATGCCCCAGCGACTTCGATTGTCAACCGCAGCGCGTTTGCCCACCGCAAGAAAACCAGGCAGTAGATATCGATTACCTGGCCAAAGACTATGCGAGTTTTCGTCGCCTGATGCTCGACCGCATGGCGGTGCTAATGCCGCAGTGGCAGGAGCGCAACCCTGCCGATATGGGCATCGCGCTGGTGGAACTGCTGGCATTTGCCGGCGATTATCTTAGTTATCAGCAAGACGCCGTTGCTACCGAAGCCTATCTGGGCACGGCGCGACGACGTGTTTCGGTGCGGCGTCATGCACGTTTGGTCGATTACTTGATGCACGATGGCTGCAATGCTCGCGCGTGGGTTCACATTGAAGTCAGTGCCGATATCAAGAAGACAGTACCGACGGCTCCCTCGCCGTTGCCGCGCGGCACGCCGCTGCTCACGCGCATTGCGGGACAGGACATTCGCCTGCCCAACAATCCCACGCTGCTGCGACACGCGCAAGTCATTTTCGAAACGATGCATGACGTTGATGCGCTCTTTGTGGCGCACAATGAGCTGCCGTTCTACACGTGGATCGATCAGTCGTGCTGCCTGCCCAAAGGCGCCACACATGCCACGCTGAAAGGACACTTTCCCAATCTGCAAAAGGACGATGTGCTCATCTTTGAAGAAGTGCGTGGCCCCTTAACAGGCGCTGAAGCAGACGCCGATCCGCTGCATCGTCATGCAGTGCGTTTAACGGAAGTCCGGCACAGCGATGTTACGAGTACTCCGCTGACCGACCCACTCAATGCACAGGAGATTACAGAAATTTCCTGGCACGCTGAAGATGCACTGCCTTTTCCACTCTGCATTTCATCGCGCACTACTGAAAGTTCATCCGACACTTACATTGATAATGTCAGCATGGCGCGTGGCAACATTGTGTTGGTCGATCATGGCTGGACAGTTAGCGGCGAACTACTTGACGCGGTGCCTGCATCAAAACTTTCGTACCCGGCAACAACCGGCGCCAACAGGTGTGAACACACAGAACAAAGATTGCTGCCGCCACGATTTCGCCCCACATTACAGCAAGGGCCACTGACACAAGCAGCAACGGTCGCAAAAATGGATGCCGCAACGAGACGTCAAATCGTCCTACCCTTCGATCCACAGGCACCGGCTTCTGCCGCCTTCGACTGGAAAATGGAGCAGGTGTTACCCGCCATCACACAACTCAAAGACAGCATCGGCCACGAGTGGAAACCGCGCCGCGATTTGTTGATGAGCAATGGCAGCGCCAGAGAGTTTGTCGCCGAAACAGAAAATGACGGCACAACTTTCCTGCGCTTTGGCAACGATCAAAATGGCTTGCGTCCGGCGGAGGGCACAGCCTTTACGGCAACTTATCGCATCGGCAACGGAGCCGCCGGCAATATGGGCGCCGAAGCGATTTACCACATCGCGACCAACGATGCGGCTATTGTCCGAGTACGCAATCCGCTGTCGGCACGCGGTGGCACAGAGCCGGAAAGTATTGAAGATGTAAGGCAGCGTGCGCCGGCAGCGTTTCGCACCCAGCAGCGCGCCGTTACACCCGCCGATTACAGCGAAGTCACGCAGCGCCTGCGCCGCGATGTGCAACGCACGGCAACAACTTTTCGCTGGACGGGAAGTTGGCACACCGTATTTCTGACCGTTGACCGGCCGGGCGGCTTGCCGGTGGACGACCGCTTTGAAACCAAGGTTCGGCAGCACGTCGAGCGTTATCGCATGGCAGGCTACGACCTGGAAGTTGATGGCCCGAGCTTCGTGTCGCTGGAAATCGAGATGTTCGTTTGCGCAAAGCCGGAATATTTTCGCAGTCACATAAAAGCTGCATTGCTCCAGACATTCAGCAACAACACATTGCCCGACGGTCGCCGGGGCGTTTTTCATCCCGACAACTTCACCTTCGGGCAAACGGTTTATCTGAGCCGCATTTACGCCGCAGCGCAGGCAGTGCCGGGCGTCGCATCGGTTCATATTACAAAGTTTGGCCGGCAGGGCGCTCCGGCGGCAGCCTTTTCCCAGGCGCTGCAAGACGGCAAGCTCCTCCTGGGCCGACTTGAAATTGCGCGGCTTGATAACGACCGCAATTTCCCGGAGCGCGGCGTGTTTCGCCTGACACTGGGAGGTGGCAAATGAGCGCCGTCAACCCGTTGCAAAACCTCAACGACTGTGGCTGTTGCGCAGGCGTATCGGTTGAAACACCAGTCGAGGTCTCGAACCGGCCTGGACTATCGGCCATTGTTTATCGAACCGGCACACACGTCACATTCAAAGAGAGTATGCTGGCGCGCTTGTCGTCTTCCAATTTGCCCGCATTGAGTACTCTCAAAACGCGCGACAACGATGACTTTTCCATTGCGCTTCTGGATGCCTGGGCCACAGTTGGAGATGTACTCACTTTCTATCAGGAGCGCATCGCCAACGAATCGTATTTGCGCACGGCAACCGAACGCCTATCGCTGTTGCAAATGGCGCGGCTCATCGGCTACGGGCTTCGCCCTGGCGTGGCCGCGAGTACTCTGCTGGCATTCACACTCGAAGACGCGGCGGGTGCGCCACTCCAAAGCGTCATTGAGATCGGTGTCAAAGCGCAAAGTGTTCCGGGTCCAGGTGAAAAGCCGCAGACTTTCGAAACCATCGAGAAAATCGAAGCCCGCACAACGTGGAACGCCTTAAAGCCGCAAATGGTGGCTTCACAACAAATTACATCCAGCACAACCGAGCTTTACCTCCAAGGTGTTAATACGCAGCTTCAAATCGGTGATGCTATCGTCGTTCTGGGAAACGAGCGCGAGACCACTCCTTCCAGCGGCAGTTGGGATTTTCGCTTCTTGAAAAGCGTTGAAGCCGATGCAAAGAATGATCGCACGCGCGTCACCTGGGATAAAGGGCTGAGCGGCGTCGCACCCGTACCAATGCAACTTGAAGGCAACGCCAGAGTTTTTGCTTTGCGCCAGCGCGCCTCGTTGTTTGGCCACAATGCGCCCGATTGGAAATCGATGCCGGAAAGCGTGCGCAAAGCCTATAATCCCGACCTTTCTTCTGCCAATTGGCCGGATTTCAGCAAAGTTCTAGATGGTCGCTTCGATTTGGATGCAGCCTATTCCAAAGTGGTGCAAGGAAGCTGGTTTGCTGTGCTGCGCATGGAAGCGCCAATTGTATATAAGGCAAAAGCCGTGGTTACGTTTTCGCGAGCGCGCTTTGCCATGAGCGCGCGCGTCACCAGCATCGAACCCGACTTCAATCCGGGCGCGCCACACCCTCGTTTTTCAAGCGTCTATGCGCAAAGTGAAGAACTGACTGTCGCGCAGTCGCCCCTTAGCAGCTCCATCAGCGGCGACAGCGTTCTGCTAAATAGCAAAATTGACGCTCTGCCAAACGGGCGCACAATCCTCTTCTCCGGCAAGGATGATTCGACCGGCGAGGCCATCACAGAAGCCGTGCGAGTACTCAGAACGCAAGTGGTGGGAAATGTTACGCAACTGTTCTTCACGCCATCATTGCTGCACAGCTACGAACGCGCGAGCCTGACGATCTATGCTAATGTGGCGCATGCAACGCATGGCGAAACAATGCACGAAGTGTTGGGCAGCGGCGATGCCAGCCGTCCTTATCAACGCTTTACGCTGCGCCAACCACCGCTCACTTATACCAGCGCCGCCACGCCCAGCGGTGCGCAATCGACTCTGCAAGTGCGCGTCAACGATTTACTGTGGCTCGAAGTGCCAACGCTTTATGCACGTGAACCGCATGAACACGTTTATGTGACGCAACAAAACGAAGACGGCACAACGACTGTGCAGTTCGGCGATGGCATTAACGGCGCGCGCCTGCCCACCGGAAGCGAAAACGTGCGCGCCACTTATCGCAAAGGCATTGGACTGGGAGGGCTTGCGGATGCAGAACAAATTAGTTTGTTGATGACGCGCCCTCTTGGCGTGAAAGGCGTTATCAATCCGCAACCTGCAACCGGCGCTGCTGATGCAGAAACAATAGACGATGTGCGCACCAATGCGCCGTTGACTGTGATGACGTTGGACAGAACCGTATCACTGCGCGACTATGAGGACTTCGCGCGGGCTTTCGGCGGTATCGCGAAGGCGCTTGCCACATGGACATGGGAAGGCCGGACACGCCGCGTGTTCATTACCATTGCCGGGCCCCAAGGAGCCGAAATCAAAGCCGACAGTGATACCTACAAGTTCTTAGTGGTAGCGTTGCGCTCAGCAGGCGATCCATTTGTGAGCTTTCGTGTCGCGTCCTATCGTGCGGCGTCGTTTCGTCTCATTGCCAGGGTGAAAATCGAACCGGATTTCGAGAATGATCGAGTACTCGCAGCCGTGGAAGACGCATTGCATAAACACTTTTCTTTTGCCGCGCGCAGCTTCGGTCAGCCGGTAGCGCTCAGTGAAGTCATCGCGCTGGTGCAAGCTGTGCCGGGAGTTGTTGCGGTTGATGTTAAGCGGTTGCATCGCAGCGGAGCGCCGCGCATTTTGAACCATCGTCTCCTTGCCGACATGCCGGCCATGGGTGCTGGTGGCCATGTAAACGCCGCCGAATTACTGACACTACACGAAAGTGGAGTCGCTCTGGGGGTGATGTCGTGAGCTTTGACGCGCAACGACTTTACGATTTGCTGCCTGCCATTTATCGCATCCGCGATGCCGAGCAGGGCGAGCCGCTGCAACTGCGTGCTTTGATGGAAGTCATCGCCGAGCAAGTTGGTGTCATTGAAGAAGATTTGGAACAACTCTATGATGACCAGTTCATTGAAACCTGCGCCGAATGGGTCGTGCCCTACATTGGTGATCTGATCGGTTATCACGCGCTGCACAGCGAGTCTCCCAAGATCGGCAGCCCACGTGCCGAAGTGGCGCACACCATAGGCTTTCGACGCCGCAAAGGCACAGCTTCAATGCTGGAGCAACTGGCACGCGATGTCACCGGCTGGAATGCGCGCGCCGTCGAGTTCTTCCAATTGCTTGCCACCACGCAGTATATGAATCACATTCGTCCCACGAATCATTATGCTCCCGACCTGCGCCAGTGGGAGCCGCTGGAACGCTTAAATAGCGCGTTCGAAAGCGTGGCCCACACGGTTGATGTGCGGCACATCGCACAGGGCGACGGGCGTTATAACATTCCGAACATCGGGTTGTACCTGTGGCGGCTCGATGCCTATCCACTGAGCGATTCGCCCGCCGTAAAGGTCGATAACCTTCGCTATGTGTTCAGTCCGCTGGGCAACAACACGCAGTTGTTCACCAGGCCGCAGAGCGAAGACGAAATTGCGCACTTAGCCGAACCGATAAATGTACCGGCGCCCATCAGCCGTCGTGTATTGGACGAGTACTTGGAGAATTACTACGGCAAGGACGCAAGCCTCTTTCTCAACGTAAATGGTGCAGACGTTGATGTTACCGAAATCCAAGCGTGTAATTTATCGGATGCCGGAGGCGGCGCCTGGGCGCATCAGCCGCAGACTAAAATCGCCATCGATCCGGTTCTGGGGCGCATTGCATTTCCTGCTTCGCAAACGCCACGCGAAGTGCGCGTGTGGTTTCATTATGGTTTCAGCACCGAAACCGGCGGCGGCGAATACGAGCGTGCGGCCACGTTCAACACGCAATTGCCACACGTGGAAGAAGTGACGATGCCCGCACTCATTCAAGACGCGCTTGATGGTGTGCTTGATGGAGGCATTGTTCAAATCAACGACAGCGGACGCTACAACGAAACGCTTACGATCAATCTCAATGCGGGGAAGCACCTCGAATTGCGCGCTGCCAACGAACATCGCCCTACCCTGCTCTTGGGTGGCGACATGAAAATTGATGGCGGCACCGATAGCGAAGTCACGCTCCACGGATTGCTCATCAGCGGCGCGACATTGCGAGTACTCGCAACGGCCAACAACAAGCTACGCAAGCTGCGTCTGCGCCACTGCACGCTTGTGCCGGGCCTGAGCCTTGACATCGATGGAAATCCGCAGAAAGCCAAAGAACCCAGCTTAGTCGTAGAAACCGAAGATGTCGAAGTGGAGATCGACCATTGCATCATCGGCGGGTTGCGCATAGCTGACGGTAACAAGGTAACCATTACCAACAGCATCGTTGACGCGACGGCAACAACTGAAGTGGCTTTCTCCGCGCCGGACAACAAAGCCGCCGGAGGGCAACTGCATATCGTCAACAGCACCGTCATCGGAAAAGTGCACACCACACTCCTGGAACTGGCATCGAACACAATTTTCTTAGCTGAACTTGCGACGGGCGATGGTTGGACAGCACCGGTGCGAGCGGCCCGCAAACAGGAAGGCTGCGTGCGTTTTTCGTATGTTCCGCTGGCGTCGGTAGTGCCACGCCGCTACTATTGCCGGCCACAAACTGAGGCCGAAGCGTTACGTGTGCGGCCACGCTTTACATCGCTGCGCTACGGCGATGCCGGTTATGCTCAGCTTTCGCGACCCTGCGCCAAAGAAATCCGCCAGGGCGCCGATGACGAATCGGAGATGGGCGTTTTTCATGATGTGTTTGCACCGCAACGCGAAACAAACCTGCGCCTGCGCTTAGATGAATATTTACGTTTCGGTTTGGAAGCGGGCATTTTTTACGCGACGTGAAGCATAACTCCGGGCCAGGCAACATACAGGAGTTCACAGAAACAACTGAGTACTCGTTTCAGAATTTCCGCGAGTTTTCATCCGTTTAGAATTGATCGAGTGACGGCAAGGAGACAGCCATGAGTGGCGATTACAGTCGGCAGCGATTTGACGCGAAGAATGATTTTAGCGGCGTGTTGATGCAGCAAGGCCGCGTACAGCTTGATGCCGACTGGAACGAGTTGGTCGAAATCCTCGACCGGCGGCGGCGTGCCGAAACGACCGATACCATCGGGCGTTGTGTCGTACCCAAAGAAACGCCCGATGGCTTTCTCATCCAAATCGCAAGTGGCGCTGTCACCATTGGTCGCGGGCGCATTTATGTCGATGGCCTACTCGCTGAAAACGAGGGCAAAGCACCGCTGGAGTTCGACCCGGTCTTGGCTGAGCAGCGCGGCACACTGCCGATGCCTTATCTGGAACAGCCCTATCTGCCCAATGCTGCAACCGTCGCACCATTGCCGGTCGATGGCGGGCCGCACCTCTTGTATATCGATGTCTGGCAGCGCGAAGTAACATCACTCGAACGCCCTGATCTCATCGAGCAAGCTGTCGGTGTGGATACCACCACACGCTTGCAAACGGTGTGGCAGGTGCGGTCTTTATTGCGCATCGGCAACGGTATTACATGCGCCACGCCCGACGACAAGATTCCCGCCTGGGAGGAGATCATACGCCCTTCTGCGGGGCGGCTCAGCACGCAGGCGGTTGGTGTGCCTGATCCCGGCAATCTGTGTTTGATTCCGCCCAGCGGTGGCTATCCCGGACTGGAGAATCATCTCTACCGCGTGGAGATTCACGATGCCGGGCCAATCGGCACCGCGACTTTCAAGTGGTCGCGCGATAATGCTTCGGTCGCAACTGCCGTAACCGGTCTTCCGGCGCCGAATACATTGGCTGTTACACGCATCGGGCGCGATGACGTGCTGCGCTTTAATCCCGGCGACTGGGTTGAAATCACCGATGACTGGCGCGAGTTCGCTTTGCAGCCGGGCATCATCCGGCAAGTGCAGGACGTTGATGATGACGCGCAAACGATCACTTTGACCGCTCCACTGGCGGCGAGCGATTTTCCCATCAACGCACAAGGGCAAACCGATGCGACGAGGCATACACGCGTGCGCCTCTGGGATCAGCACGGCGAGATACGCGATACGGCGAACAACCTCATCACCGACCTGGATGCGCCGGGCAGCAGTGGCGTGATTCCCGTGCCGACTGCGGGCGCTTCCATCATTCTGGAAGACGGCGTGCAAGTCACCTTTAGCGTTGACCCGGCAGGCGGTAACTTTCGCGCCGGCGATTACTGGGTTTTTGCCGCGCGCACTGCCGATGCGTCCGTTGAACAGTTGCAGGCTGCGCCGCCACGCGGTGTGCATCATCACTATGGTCGTTTAGCGATTATCGACTTCCCCAATAACGTCACCGATTGTCGAGTACTCTGGCCGCCTGCTTTTGGCGACGAAGGTTGCGCTTGCAGCGTTTGCGTTTCTGCCGAGTCGCATAACAGCGGCACGCTTACCATTCAGCACGCTGTCGATCAGGTGCGGGCAAGCGGCGGCACGGTGTGCCTGGGTGTTGGCCAATATCATCTGCGCGAAAGTGCGATTCAGATTGTGCGCGCCAAGTCGGTGCGCCTAGTGGGCCAGGGTTGGATGACACAGCTTATTCACCTGGGTCGAGGCCCGGCCATCGTTATTCAAAACTCGCAAGGCATAACGGTGGAAGAGCTCACGGTGGTAACAGCCAATGCAAAAGATGACACATCACCCACAGTGGAGTTGCGCAACTGCATTGGCGTAACACTGCAACGCGGCCTCTTCCTTGACATCGGAAACGTAGGCCGCGAAGCTCCAGCCATCGGCTGTGGCGGCATTCTGGCAGAAACGTTTATCCGCGTAAACGCTTTTCTGTCGGGCATCGGTGTCGGCAATATACCGTCGCCAGATTCCAACACGCCGCAAAGCGTGCCGCTGCTGACCGCCGGTTTTCATGTCGAAGACAACACGCTGTTTTGCCGCCGTCGCGCCGTGAGCCTTGACGGCCTGACGTTGCACACGGCAGACACTACCATATCAAGGAACTTCATCAACGACGCGCAGCAGGGTGGCATCGTAGCGCGCGGCTGGGTCATGCCGGGCTTCGGCTTGAATGTCCATCACAACACTGTTCGCGCCACGGCAGACGGCATCCTTGTTGGAACCGACAACGCGCGCATCAGCGACAACGACATCGGTGCGGTGCGCATGGGGCGCGGTGGCGACGGCATCGCACTGGTCGAAGGTCTCGAAGCGAGCAACCCCGACCGTGGGCTCGATCGCTGCCTGGTACTCGGAAACCGTGTTACGGGTGTGGGCGGCGACGGCATCGCCATTCGCAGCCGCGTCCGCTCAGCGAGCATCAAGCAAAACCTCATCGAAGGCATTGGCGGCGGCGGCATTGTGATGGGCTCCGATAGTTCTGCCGGCACGCTTGAAGTAGAAGGCAACCAGATATTAAATGTGGCGTTGCGCGCTGACGAAATGGGTGAGCCCGCCGTCGGCATTTTTCTTCTGCGCGCTGTGGAAGCGGCTATTGCTGGAAACACGGTCAACGGCGTAGGGCTTAATGCGGTGCAAAGCCCCGCTCGCGCCGGCATCCAGGTCATTGCATCGCCTGCGGTACGCATCGCCGGTAATCAGGTGAGCGACATCGGCCCGGCAGAGTTCATCAAGTTGTCGGTCGGCATTGATGTCCTCGCGCCCATAGAGCGTTTGGACGTTGTCGATAACGTGGTTCGTCGCGACCGCAAGAGCGGGAACTTCCCCGCTGCATCGGCCTGGATTGCGCTGCGCATCGAAGGCGCGGCTGGTTTTACAACCGGCAGCACGGCGCCCATGTTCATGCCGTTGGGAAAGAACTTTGGCCTCTTTGCTGGCGGGGCAACGGGCTTCGGAACTCTGTTTGGTTTCTTTGGCAAATGGCTCTTGAAATTGCCGCGCGGTCGCGAAGTCGTTGGTGTGCGCGGCAACCTGTTGGAAGCGCGAGGCGAATCGCAAGCCGTTGACCTCACCGGAACGGGCGCCTTTGTGTTCAGCGATAATCGATGTCTGCTGAACTCACGCGCCGCGGCGCCGACAGTCATCATTCGCGCCGGATCTGTGATCGCGGGCAACAACTACATCCAGGGCCCGCCGCAAGTGGCCGCACTGCGCTTACATATTCCCGTTGACAATGCCTTTACGGCGTTGGGCAACATCGCCAGCGTCGGCATCGAAATGAACGGCTCCCCATTGGGCGCGCCCTGGGCACCGCTCAATGCCATCGGTTCTTAAACGTTGCCCCGAGTACTCAATCAGGAGAAAAAATGAGAATTGCCACTTACAATGGAGAGCGCAGCGTCGCGGAATTGGCGCGCCGTTTATTTCAACTGGACGAATTCACAGGAAACCGGGCTAAAGAAGCAGCTAAAGAAGCCGAAGCCGCTTTGCGCAACGCCAATCCGCAACTGCAAGACATCCGCAGAATGACGCCCGGCACGGTGCTGCTGGTGCCTGAAGTGGAGGGCATCCGGCACGCGCCATCGGATAATGACAATTCGCCGACGCAGGAAGTTCGCGACGAGTTGTTCGATCAATTGCGCCAAACATTATCGACAGCGCGCGACACGTTGGAGAAATCGAATGAACTGCGAGCGCAAGAAATTCGCGGCACCATTGAAGTCAGCCAGGATCGTGAACTGAAAGAGATGTCGCGACGAATCCCGGAATTGCAGGAAAGATTGCCGCAAATTGCAGAAAGCGCCAAAGCCGACCTGAAGGAGCTTGAGGCGCGCCGCGCCATGCACAAGCAAGGCCTGGCGCAACTCGAACAAGAATTTAATGAATTCAAAAAACGCTTTTCTTGAGCGACGTTTGCCAGAGCAATAGCAGGAGCAGCATCAGGCGCGTGGATGGGCTTTACGATAGCTTTCGCGCAGGTGCTGTGTTTCTACATGAGTGTAGATTTGTGTTGTGGCAATATCGGCGTGACCCAGCATCTCCTGAATAGCGCGCAGGTCAGCGCCGCCTTGCAGCAGGTGCGTCGCAAAACTATGGCGCAGCGTATGCGGTGAAACCCATTCCGGCAAACCGGCACGCTGCGCATGATGTCGCACGATTTGTCCCAGCGAGACGCGCGACAAAGTCTCACCGCGCTCGTTGACAAACAAGGTGCGTGGCGCGGCACGAACGCTCGTAATGCGCATGGCGCGCTGCTTGGCCGCTTCGCTGCGCAGAGATTTCGCTTCCTTACTTTCCAGCAACTTGGGGCGGGCAAAGCGTGTGTACTCGCCAAGCGATTGCCGCGCCATTTCGCCCAGCGGCACGACGCGCTCTTTATCGCCTTTGCCCTTGCAACGCACTGTTCCACTTTGCAGATCGACATCGGTAGCGCGTAGTGCGCACAACTCCGAAGCACGCAGGCCGCTGGCATACAGCATTTCCAGCAGGGCACGGTCGCGCACGCCCAATGGCGTTCCGGCATCGGGTGACGCCAGCAGAGCTTGCATCTGCTCCGGCGACAACACATGCGGCAAACGGCGTGGGACGCGCGCGGCATCCATCTTCGCTGTCGGGTCGGGAATATCGCGTTCGCGCGCCAGAAACTTGTGCCAGGCGCGCACTGCGGCTAATTTGCGCGCTACACTGGCCGCCGAATAAGCGCGCCCGCGAGCCGAAAAATCAGGGGCGACATCGCTGGGCTTGGCGGCACGCAGATCATGGGCATAACGCAGAATGTGCGACGGCTCAACCGAGCGCGGCGATGCGACACCGGCTTTCTCCAGCCAGCGAACATATTGCTTTAAGTCGCGCGCATAGGCTCCGGCAGTGTTCTCGGAAAAGCCGCGTTCTACCCGCGCATGATCGATGAACTCTTCGACATCGCGCTCGAAAGTCTGACGAGCTTTGGCCGCGCGAGCCCTGGCGATGGATGTCTGAGGACTCGATGGATTTTGCATGTGAAAAGATGAAGTTAGCTTAAACGACTTTCAGTCGTGCGTAGCGACGCTTACCCATCTTGATAATCTGGCCATCGCGCGGGGCAATCTTCGCGTTGGCGTCTGTGGCCCGCTCACCGTCAATCGTGACGGCATTCTGGCCCACCATGCGGCGCGCTTCACTGGCCGAAACACCGAAGCAGTCGCGCAGCAGCGTGGCAATCGAGTACTCAACGGTGCCGTCGATTTGCATTTCTTCGATTTCATCGGGCATTTCGCCACGCGAGAACTGCTTTTCAAAAGCGGACTGCGCTTCGCTTGCCGAATCTGCGCCGTAATACTGTGCCACAATCTCGTGGCCCAGTCGCTTTTTGGCATCCATCGGGTGACCGCTTAACAGCGAGTCCACTTCATGCAGCGGCACATCGGTGCAAAGCACAAAGTAATCGCGCATCGCCTCATCGGGAATGCTCATGACTTTGCCGAACATATCGTTAGGCGCATCGTTGATGCCGATGTAATTGCCCAAACTTTTGCTCATCTTCTGCACGCCATCGACACCCACGAGAATCGGCATCAGCAGCACAACTTGCGGTTCCTGCCCGCTCATGCGCTGCAACTCGCGTCCGACCAGGTTGTTGAAGCGCTGATCGGTGCCACCCAGTTCCACGTCTGACTCAATCGCGACCGAATCCTGTCCCTGACACAGCGGATACAAAATCTCATGCAGCCCGATCGGCTTCTGAGTACTCAAGCGTTGCGCGAAGTCTTCCCGCTCCAGCGTTTGTGCCACGGTGTATTTTGAGGCGAGGGCAATCACGTCGGCAAAACCCATCTTGCCCAGCCAATCGCCGTTGAAGTGAATCACGGTGCGCGCCGGGTCGAGAATGCGCGATAACTGTTCCTGATAGGTGCGCGCGTTTTCTTCGACTTGCTCGCGCGAAAGCTGTGGCCGCGTTTTCGACTTGCCTGTCGGGTCACCGATTTGCGCCGTAAAATCGCCGATGATGAGATGTGCCTCGTGTCCCAGGTCTTGGAACTGGCGCAGCTTTTTCAAGACGACGGCAAAGCCGAGATGAATATCGGGGGCTGTGGGGTCGAGGCCCAGTTTTACGCGCAGTGGTTTACCGTCGCGCCGGGACTTGGCGAGTTTGGCACGCAGTTCTTCGACCGAAATAATCGAGTCGGCACCGCGCGACAGCAGCGCAACATCGCTTTCCACTTGAGGATCAGTTTGATGGTTGAAGTGTTCTTCTTGCACGATGTCCATTTTAGACAATGGTGTACAGGCACGCAAGCAACGAATAGATTAAATGAGATGGCAGGTGAATCTTGAACTCACTTTAGGCGCCAGAGGCGAACAACAGAATCACCCGCTAATCTGCCGCCATGAGTACTTGCAGTAACGAGTACTCGCTTATCAGGCGAGATAGAGAGGAGGTTCGTTGTGCCAGAGATGCTATCCAAATGACGTACAAGGTGTCCCGTCTTGAAGTTCCATAACGACACTCTGCTTTTAGCGCCCGATGCAGGATTCACAAGGTATGTATCCGTCGCTGCCAGGAGTGTGCCGTCAGGCGAGCCTGTTAGCTCTGTTGTAGTCCCAAAGAAACTGACAATTGTGGGAGAGGGCAAAACCTGACCAGCACCAATATCCCACAGAATCACTCCTGAGTCACCCTGTGTTCGCAGCACAGTGTCCGACAAGAAAGTAACACCTCGTCCGTTAGGCCGAGTGTCTATGGGCACGGCAAAGGCCGGCAGTGGTGCAGGCGTGCCATTTACAATTCCGCCGCATAGGGGCAGTGGCTGCCGGCCTTGCAATTCGAGCAATATCTGTCCAGTTGTCGTATTGAATATTCTGACACGTCCTCCGTCACTCACACCATTGGAGCTGCCAATGGCCAACGCTGCACCATTAGGAGAAAATGCCAGCGAACGTATTGCATAGCCCGATTCATCGATTGTCCACAGAGGCGCGCCTGTGTGAACATCCCAAACCAGAACGCGATGGCGGGAGTTGCTGTTGTAGCCGCCTTGCTCGTGAGTGCCACACGCCAGCAAGTTTCCATCAGGCGAATAAGCGAGTGTGCTGATGGTCGCGTTTTGAAGATTGCCCACGTAAAACGAGCGGCGTAAGGCCCCTGTTCCTGCATCCACCAGATTGACAGACCATATGTAACTGTAATCCACCCGACTAATGTGACCAAGGGCCAGTGTTTCTCCGTCAGGAGAAAAAACACCGGCCCCACGGAATTGGCTGCTGGCAATGTTGCGTTGTAGGGAACGGGTTTGTACATCCCACAACTCGACTCCAAGCGGGGTTCCCACCAGAAGAGCATCACCATCGGGTGAAAAAGCAATGCAAAAAACTCCAGCGCGATGATTCTCTCCCAAAATCTGTGGGCGCCAGGACAACTGCTGCCGGAGCCCAAGAAAGAAGGCGAGTGGCAGCACGCACAAGGCAATGATGTTAAGCCGTCTCGAGCATAACAGTGCAAGGCTTTGGGAGAGAATCATTCTTTGGTTGTCTCCTACTTCTTCGGAAAACCGACAGCCGGAAAGTCGTATTGCAACGGCAAGTGGATCTTCTCGCCGCCGCGTCGCGCGCTTTCATAGATTGCCAGGATGATTTCGACGGCATGGCGCGCTTCATGGCCACTGCAAGCCGGTTCACGGTTCTCGCGTACCGCTTCCACCATGTCTTTAATTTGCGGATAGTGCGTTTCGCCCGGCCCGCCGAGTGCCGCCATCGGGTCGCCGCCGCCTTTCTCACGCGCCGAAGGGTCGTTGGCTGTTTCGAGCATCGTGCGGTCGGCGTCACTTTCCTTCTGGAACTTCCATGTATTCAGTCGCGAATCATGGAGCGAAGCACTGCCCTTCGTGCCGTAGATTTCATGGATGATGGGCTGGCCGGGATAGCACACTGTTGAACCCTGAATGGTGCCGTGCGCGCCATTTTTAAAACCGACAATCGCCATGGCCTGCGTTTCAACTTCGATGCGTTCGCGAGCCGTCGTGCCACACCACGCCTGCACCCACGCAACGGGGCCGGCGAGCCACTGCAACATGTCGATGCCATGCACACCCTGATTCATCAGACATCCGCCGCCATCGAGTTCCCAGGTGCCGCGCCAGTCGCCCGAGTCATAATAGTCCTGCGAGCGATACCATTTGATCGAGCAGTCGGCCTGCAAGAGTTTGCCGAACTTGCCTTTCTTAATTGCCTGCTTCAGCAGAATGGCGTTGGCATCGAAGCGTCGCTGAAAGATGGCCGCGAGTTTGACGTTGTTTCCTTCGGCGGCAGCGATAAAGGCGTCCATGTTAGCTAGCGTGATATCGAGCGGTTTCTCGCTAACGATGTGCTTGCCCGCATTGGCTGCGTCGATACCAATACGGGCGTGATCGCCGCTGGGAACGCAGATACACACCACGTCGATGTCGTCACGCTTGAGGAGCGCTTTGTAGCTGGAATAGGTGACCGGCGCGGTGTTGCCACCCTGCTTAGTGATGTTGTGCTGCTTCAGCAAATCGAGGTAGCCACGACCGCATTTCTGTGCGCGCTCTTTGATTGGGTCGGCGCAGGCAACGAGACGTGCCCCTCCGACACGGGCAATCGCTGCCGCATGCCACGGCCCGATAACACCGCAGCCAATAATACCAAAGCCAATTTCGCGCGAACCATTTCCGGTGTTATTCACTGTTGCATTCGAGGTGGCGGTTTCTTCAGTCGTTATACGGGGCAAAATCGTTCTCCTTGTGCTGTGCGGGGTTGGTTACACAGCGGTATAGCGCATTAGAAGCAGTGCGTCAAACGATTTTGGCCTCCATAGGAGGTAGCGCAGCGGAACGAACGCCGGTAGCACAACGTTTGAGTCTGCATCGAGTACTCAGGTGCACTCATATTCGACAATAGCCTGTATCCTGATTTTTTATGGACAAAGCGACGTTTCCCTGGACACGCACATCACGTCACGATACGCATCAAACTCGAATCACAATCAGGCAACCATGAAAATTGCGTTTGACCCCGACATAGCCTTTCCGCGCATTGCGGAGGCCGTGGCTCCCTACCCCAAGGCAGGTTTGAGCCAGTTGATGGATGAGGGGCATACCACGGCTTTTGAACAACTTGTCGCTTGCATCATTTCGATTCGAACACTCGATGAAACAATGCTGCCGGTTGCACGCCGCTTGTTTGAAGCCGCACCCACTCCTCAAGCCATCAGTGAACTTTCTCTGGAGAGATTGGAAAGCCTGATTTACGGCTGTGGATTCCACAATAACAAAGCCGCTCAGATTCGCACTATCGCCAGACAGGTTGTCACCGAGCACAATGGCGTCTTACCCTGCGACCTTGATGTTCTCCTTTCGTTACGTGGAGTGGGGCCCAAGTGCGCGCACCTGGTTTTGAGCATCGCCTGTAACCAGCCGTACATTGGTGTCGATATTCATGTGCATCGCATCACCAATCGGTGGAAACCTTTTCATGCAAAAACACCGGAACAGACGCTGAAGCGACTTGAAGATTGGCTACCAAAGAAGTATTGGATCGACATCAACCGTTTGCTGGTGCCATTCGGCAAGCACATCTGCACCGGCAAATTGCCCAGGTGCTCTACCTGCCCGGTGCTGGAGATGTGCCGGCAGGTTGGCGTAGAAAGACACCGTTGAAAGTGTCGTGAGTTACCCGATATTCTGCACTTACATCGAGCTGTGTTTACATCAAGCTGCGCTTACATCGAGCGTCTTGAGTGCTTGTGCGCTCAGCCCGCCGCTGAAGCCGCACGGCTTCAGCGGCAGATGCCATCAACCACAATGCCTCATGTGATTGCCATGCACCTGATGCGATTGCCATGCACCTGGCATGGCCCCGAGCGCGATACTGTGCAGGCTATGACAGAGTGTGGGCCAGCATGAAGACCAGCGGTGCGTTCCAGTTGATGGCGATCTCGTTTGTGGTGTAGCTGCCAGCTACATCCTCCCACTGACGCGCGGGAGGCGTGCGACGATTGGCGTTTGGGCCGCCGACTAACATACCGGGCCATGGTTGATCGACCTTATCAGCGGCACTCGGGCGGTGGTGTGGATTCATCGCCCATTTGGTGCCCAGTTGCGTGACATAGCTGGTGTTGAATGTATTGCGCCCCAGCAGGTAATGCAGCGAATCCTGCGCACAGTTGATGTAGTCGGCTTTTGGGGTGAACTGATTTGCAAACAACACCATCATGGCGTAATTCGCGACAACCGAGTTGCTGCCCCAGATGTACTCGTTGCTTCCCAGCGGAATGCGGTACCCGTTACGGCGTGACCTTTCCACAATAGCATCAGCCGCTGCCACAGCATCGGCCTTGATCTTTTGCACCACTTTGGCATCGGCCCCGGCCTGGCCCGGAGATCCGGCCTGGCCGGGAAGAGCATAGCTGTACATGGCCAGATTCGCTACATTGGGCCAGCCCTGGGCCGAATCGCTACGAATGGTCGGGCTCCATGCGGTGTAATGAGACGTGAAGTAATCGTTGTACTCATTCTTGCCGGTGGTGCGGAATAACTCGGCGGCGGCCCACAGCCGTTCGTCGGCAGGATTACTGTCTCCGTATCCGCCGGTGTTCACACCTTGTGGATTTCTGGTGAAGTTGTGATCGGGATGGGTTCGCATCCAAGCCCATGCTCGTTCTGCCGCCGTTAAACACTGGTCGGCGAACGCCGGGTCGAACGGGCGATACAGACGGCCTGCAATGGCACACACAGCCGCGAAATCTCCGGTTGCCGCCGTCGTTTTATAAGGCTCAGTGCCGGAGCCAATGATGAGTACTGGAGCCTTGTCGGCCTCCGGCATGATGAAGCCGGGGAAGTTGGCTGTCGTGGCCTTGTGCCACACGCCGCCGTCCTCGTCCTGCATTTTGAGCATCCAGGCGATATTCCACCGAATCTCGGCCAGCATATCGGGAGTTGGTCTGCCGGACTCAGGCAAATCCAGCTTGACGGGGCCAACCTTGGCGCCATACAACTCATAAGCCCAGAGCAGTGTGCCGGTAGTGATGCCGGAATTGACAACATACTTTCCGTAGTCACCGGCATCGTGCCAGCCACCGGATACATCCTTGGTGCCCTGCTTACCGCTGGATGGGTGAAACTCACCATGTTGTGTGTGGCAGGCCGTGTAATGAAACTCAGGAAAATCCGGCCCGAGGCTTACATTTGTGCCGCAGCGCTGGCCGGTGAACGCACGCATCGAGAGGCGGAACGGACGGGCGAAAACATCGGTTCCAATGCGAAAATCGTAGCTGCTTCCAACGCCGGGCACATCGAGATAATACGTGCCCGGTTGAGTCAGCGCCGAGAAGTCAATGGCGCGAACAGTATCACCCGAGTCGGGGTCTTGCTGCGGGGCGCCTGCCGCAACAGTCAGAACCGCGCCACCATCGTTCACGCGACGCACAACTACCTGGCCACCTGGAGCAGCAGTCACGACTGCGAACTTGGTTTCCTGCGGTAAATAACCGACTTGACAAACCTTTACCTGATCGGATTGCTGGCGACGCTCACTGGTTGTCCTACTTGCATTGCCCTGCGCAGAAGTCTGTGCTGGAGCCTGTGCTAACCGGGGCGACTGATTGGATTCGGGCGAGGACTGGTTTGGTAGCATGTTTGTTCCTGACAGGTTAGAAGGGACAGGAGCCTGTTGTCCGCTGCTCGCGAGTTGCGCGCAGCTCGCGGGAAACGTTGCACCGAGTACTGTGGCCACTACGACGCCTGCGCCAAGGGGGAACCGTAACAGCTTAGAATTGCCGCTCATCAACTTCTCCTGTGTGCTGGAAAGGGCGAGAACCCTGAGAATCAGCTTCCCTGTGGAGGCTTCGAGTACTCAGCCTGAGAGGCTTTTCCCGAGGAATAGTCGCTTTGAGTTGATTTTACCAGTGCAGAGCCGTAAGGTGCACAACAAGCAGCCGCAGATAGTTGCCTCCCATTCGACTTGTGCCGGAGGTCTGTAATCTGGTGGCACTGCAAGAGCACGTATTTCAACGTAGAAACAACAAGAGCGAGCAACCTGTGAAGGTCACCCGCTCTTATTTCATCGGCTTAGATCAGATTGATCTTCTGCTCGCCGCCCCGTCCACTCCAAGCGCCTCTCTTTTACGGCCAGGCCGCGCACTTCTTCCCGCCTGTCCAGCAGCCAGCGACGATCCTCTGTTCGGCGTCGCCTTTCTTGCTCCACCTGTCGGGCCTGTCGATTTGTCGGCATCGACCCCTGCACCTTTTTCATGTTAGATGTTCACCATCCCTTCTCAGGAAATGCAAAGCAAAAATAATAACACGTCTCCAGACGAGCATTGGTCATACACCGCACATAAAGACGAACACGCACGCGTGAGTTATCCAAACGTGGTCAGGGCGAAGCTCAACAAACCAAGATCGAAACCTTCCGTCTGATGAGTAGCTCCTTATGCCGGGCGAAGCCGGCGACGCACAAGAGGGTCAATACGCCCATTGTAACAGCAAATTTCCACAAACAAAGTAACACACAAAAATAAAGTGGGGTAGGCCCGAAAGCAGACTGGATTTATGATACCGTCGCTTGAATCACGTTTACCAGCAGGCCAGGGCCGGAGAAGTGCATCGAGTACTCAAGAAAATTACTGCCGAATAAATGGAACTCGTTTGCACGCCGACCTTATGCAGCACATACGAGCCGTGTACCGCCGGACAAGCCGTGTGCCGCACGTAATGCGTTCAGTTGGGGCACTGGGATCACGGTACAACATCACTGGCAGGTGAGGAGCCGCTAAAGGCCAGGCGAGTACTCGCTTTCACGGCAATAACTTATACAGCACGTTAAGCAGTGCACCGTCTGAAGCAGCAAACGGAGAGCGGCATAGCGATTGCCCCTGTGCCGCAGACACCGTGGTGTGCGGCGCGGCTTGCACAGCAGGCTTTAGCACAGCGACTGCTTTGGCACAGCGGCTGCTTTAGCACAGCGGCTGCGTTTTCACACCGGCTGTTTGCAAAAAGGAAACTTCATGCTGCTTCTTCTGTTAATCCTGGCTGCTTCTTTAGCGCTGATGCCGCTTGGCGATGACAACGAAGGCCGCACTACGACACCGTATGTGACCTATGTCCTTATCGCCCTCAACATCGCGGTCTTCTTTTTGTTGCAGATGCCGAACAATGCCTTTACATATGCCTATTCGGTGGTGCCGGTCGAAATTACGACCGGGCGCGACCTGACACAACCCATCCAGGTTGCAGGCGGACTTCTACCGCAAGCACCGGGGCCGCAACCGATCTATCTCACGATTTTGACGGCGATGTTCATGCACGGCGGCTTCATGCACTTGTTCGGCAACATGCTCTATTTGTGGATCTTCGGCGATAACGTCGAAGACGCCATGGGGCACGCGAAATTTCTAGCCTTCTATCTCTTGTGCGGGCTGGCTGCAACCCTGGCCCACGTGTTTTCCGGCCCTACCTCGATCATCCCCTCGTTGGGTGCTTCGGGCGCCATCGCCGGTGTGCTCGGCGGCTACTTGTTCATGTTCCCTGGACGACAGGTGCGCGTGCTCATCGGTTATATGGGCATTATTCCGCTGCCGGCAGTTATCGTGATCGGTTTTTGGGGCGTGCTGCAATTTATGGGCGGCTTTGGATCCATCGCGCGCACTGAGCAAACAGGTAGCGGTGGCGTGGCTTACTGGGCGCACGTCGGAGGATTTGTCGCCGGGCTGATTTTGGTTTCTCTATTTCGCAACCGCGCCGTTCAACAACGGGTGCAACAACGCATGCAAGCTCCGGTGGGACGCTCTTACTGGGGCGACACGCCTCCGCGTTATTGAACGACGCAAATTACTCGCACTGAGTACTCAGTAAGGTCGCAAGACACTCAGTTCAGCAACGTTTAGGAATGGTCGCGGGTCAAGCGCTACAAGTGGAATTTCATGCGCTAACGCCGTCGCCGCAATGAGTGCGTCCAACGGATTGAGGCCGCTGGTAATGGTGTGCGCCATCATCAACTCGACCGAGCGCGAAGACGCCATTGGTCCCAGCGACAAAACGGCATACGGCTGCACAAAGTAGCTCAGGCGCTGCAATTGAGTTTCGTCTTCGGCTCCGCTCAGCAGCGCCAGATAAGTGGCGGTCGCAAGACGAACTTCGACTGGCGGCGACTCGAAGAAACGGAGCGCCGCTTCGCTGCCGACCGCAAGCTGCGCACAAACATCGGTGTGCACAATGACAGGGCTTCCCTGCGGCAAGCTGGATGCAGTCGGAATATCGATAGCGCTACTCGTTTCTTCCTGTTGCTGCGCACTCCAGATGCCGTAAATAGCGCGCGGGCCGGACGCGACATCGGCGGCGCTGGCAGTCTTTTCGGTATCAAGCACGGCGTGTCCCGTTTCGGCCTTGCGCCATGCCGCGCTCGCAGCAGCACTCTGCGCCGGATCGGGGCGCGATACGAACTGATTCAACGGAATGGTTTTTCCCGGCCCTTTGGTGTGAACACTCAAGCCGAGAGCGCGCCCCAGGCGTTCACGTTCGCTCATCGGCAACTGCACGGCGACGGCCATGGCATCTTCAAAGAGAGACATTGGTTTCCTCCAGATTCTTTTCCATGCTACAATGTAGCACACGAACCGCGCGCGGCATACCGTTCAGGACAAGCGTTGTGCCGCAATGCGAGTACTCGAAAGGAAACACGATGAAACGTCTTACCCAGGTTTTTGTAAGTGTGATAGCTTTGACAATGTGCGCTCTGGCCGCGATGGCCGCGCAGGGTGCCTTGAGGGTTTACTACGCCAATGATCCGGTGGGCCGCAACGTTGTCAGTATTGAATCGCGCGCGCCGCTGGAAACCATGCTGACCACGACCAATGCTGTCACGGGCGAAATTCGCGGCAATCCGGCCAACGGCCTCGATGCACCTTACGCACGTTTTGAAGTCGATATGGCCAAGCTCGACACCGGCATCGACATGCGCAACGAGCACATGCGCGGTGCGGCCTGGCTCGACACCGCAAAATATCCAAAGGCTGTCTTCACGCTGACTAAAGTGACATTGCCTGCGAACTCCAGCACCGCACCAACGCTGGAAAAATCGCTGGGTAAGACGACGACCGTTAACGCCGAAGGCACGCTGGAAATGCACGGCGTCACCAAGCCGGTGAATGTAAAGTTGGAGCTTCGGCCCATCGCTGCCAATGCAGACACCGCCACACGCTTACCAGGCGATTTGCTTCATGTGCGCGCCACGTTTCCCATCAAGCTCAACGACTTCGGCATCAACGTGGCTGGCCCGGCTCAGTTGAAGATCGCCAACGAGCAGCAAGTCACCGCTGACATCTTCACCAGCACCGAATTACCCAAGCCGCCGGCGTAAAGGTCATCCGGCCCCGGAAAGATGCACAGCAAGAACGCCACCTCGCAGTTGGAGGTGGCGTTCTTTGTGACAACGGCGTAAGGACACCCTATGCCAGTACTCGCCAGGGAACATACTCGCGGGTACAATTGTTCACTTCAGGGCAACAACATCGGGCACCGGCCAGGCACCGCTCACGTCGTAAAAGGCTTTTGCCGCACGAACCGACATCTGCGTTGAGCCGCCGCCATCGAGGTTGAGTGCATCAATGCAATTGAGACCATCGCGGCGCGCCCACAATGCGGCCCAACCGGCAAATGACATTTCATCCTCGGTGACAGCCAGCACGATGCGCCCATCGCGCATGATGCCCAAACCGGTGCGACGCGCCCATTGCGGCTTCAATTGCAGCACACGCCCGGCCACGACAAGGCGCGGGCCGCACTGCACGGCTTCTCGGACACGCGCTTTGACACGCTTGCTCCAGCCGGCCCAGTCGCGCGTGTGTACGATGCGCGCGCCCTTGGGACTCACGTAAAACACGCCCCAATCGGCGCTACGCAGCGGAGAAATCTGCTTGCCACGGGAAATGCGCAACCCCAGAGTGCGGCCATCCGTATCGAAGAAACCGCCGTTTACGACGGCTTCACTTGCCAGGCGGCGGCGCCACGCAGCGACGTCGAGTGTGGCACCCGTTCCAATCCGGAAACGGGACGCATCAGCGCGCACAGCAATCACCGGCACGCGCAGGCCTTCGACAGCGACGTGCCAACGCCGCATCTGCACGCCCGGAGAAATTTCCTGCCACCCGGTTTGCCGCGCGGCCCTACCCTGAGAATCCAACGCCGGAGCTTGACGCGCCGCGCCCTGCAATTGCCCCAAAGCCTGTGTCATCGTCGGACGCAGCCCTGTTAGCACACCGGAACTCGCCAGACCGAGCAAAACAGCACCCGCAGCCAGTAACAATAACCAAAATCCACGCACGGTTTCATTCTACCAACTGCCTTCCACCCGGTGCCGTGCGGCAAGAACATACCACAACACCCATTCTGAGTGGAAGCACCGACCGGAGCAAGAAGTTGAGTACCCGGTTGAGTACTCAGCAACACGAAAAGCAGGAAGGCCCGCGCAAATCCTACGCGAGCCTCCCTGCTAATTGTGAATCATTTCTGTTCATTCAGTCAGAGTGATGGTGAGCGGCGCGGCTTCAACACCGCTGTTAGCAGTGAGACGGGCACTGACCGTATATTGACCGCGCGGCAGGAACCCACCGGCGGTGCCGGTTTGTAGCCAGGTCGTCGTCCAGGTTCTTTGCTCTCCGGCGTTGAGTGTTATATCGCGCAGCGCCTGGGTGAACATGCGACCGCGACTCCATTGCCACAGCGGCTCGGCGTCGCTTTGGCCTTGCGGTCGCACTAGAATGTCGTAGCTCTGGCCGGAGACGAAGTTGAGGTTCTGCGTTGTGTTGCCGGCGTTTCGTGCCGTGATGGTAAACGTCACGGGTTCACTACTCTTATAGGTTGTCTTATCTGTTGACAACGTTACCACAACAGGCGCCGCCGGATTGTCCACATTGCCGCCCGCCGTGGCAACGGGAACGCCGGCATCCATCGGATCGGTGCCGGCTGCGGGCATCGGCGACTTCTTGGCGCACCCGCCAAGCGCAAGCGCGCTGCATATAACCAAACCGGCACCGAGATTCAACAGTTTCATGTTTGCTCCTCCAACTTCATGCATCGTTATGCATCGTTCAAGCGCCGGTCGTCTTACTACATACATGACTTCCGGGCGTTTGCGAACGCTTCGCTAAGACCGCAGATGAGCTAATAATGTTCCAAATTTGAAATGATATATGGCAGCGTGGAACGAGTACTCACGAATCGGGTAAGATGTTGGCTAAGGGAAAGCGACATGGAACATTTTGAGAACACCGTTTCGACGCGGCGCATTCACGAGGGCCGCATCATCAACTTGCGCGAAGACACCGTGCAGATGCCGTCGGGCCGCACAGCCAAGCGCGAGATCGTTGAACATAAAGGCGCCGTTTGCATCGTGCCGGTGCTGGCCGATGGTCGAGTGGTAACGGTGCGCCAGTTTCGCAAGCCGGCTGACGACGCGCTGCTGGAAGTGCCCGCCGGTGGCCTCGAAGCGGGCGAAGATCCCGCCGATTGCGCACTTCGCGAGCTTGCCGAAGAGTGTGGCCTGCACGCCAATCGCATCACGCATCTTTCCAGCTTTTATCTGGCGCCCGGCTACTCGACGGAGTTGCTGCACTGCTTTCTGGCTGAAGACATGGCCGAAGCCGAAGCGCACCCCGACGAAGATGAAAACGTGGAAGTGGAAATTTACACGCTCGACGAGTTGCTGCAAATGATTGATGATGGCCGCATCCGTGATGCAAAAACAATTTGTGGCGTTCTGGCACTGTATCGCCGACGACAGCAGTGATTGTATAAGTTATTGTCTGGCAGGAACTGAGTACTCGAATCACTATGGCCGAACCCGCAGTGCTGCATTTTCCCAAGTTGGGTCTGCCGCTCGAAGACCTTGTCGAGCGCTTTTTGCAAGAGCTGAAAAACGCCAATCGCTCGCGTCACACCATCATCAACTACCGCGCCGACCTGGGACGATTCGTGCGCCACGTCGGCACGCAAATGCCGGTTGAAAACTTGTCGCGCCAGGCGGTGCAGAACTATCTCTCGACTCTGGAAGAGAAAGCGCCCACGACGCGGGCACGACACCAGGCCGCGATTCGCGCCTTTTTGAAATGGTGTCATGCACATGGCCATCTGGAGCGCGACCCGGCCCAGCACTTGCCGAGCATACGCGTGCCGCAGCCCTACCCACGCGGCCTGGATGATGCCACCATCCAACGAGTCCTCAAAGTCATTCCGCCCGATAACCTGCGCGACCGTCTGCTGTTTACTCTGGTATCCGAAACCGGCCTGCGCATCGGCGAAGCGCTGGGCATCTACCGCGAAGATGTGAACCTCACACCGGACGACGAAAAAATTGGCGTGCGCGGCAAAGGCCAGACCACGCGCACCGTGATGCTCTATGCCGCGCCCGAATCACTGGCGTTGTTGCGGCGCTATCTTTCCGCGAGCCGCATCGCCAGCGGGCCGCTGTTTCGCGGTCACTGGCGAAGGCGCGGCACGGCTCGTCCGATGCATTACCGCACGGCGCACAGCGTTTGGAAAAACTACTGTCGCGAAGCCGGTGTCGAAGCCGATATTCATGCGCTGCGCCACTCCTACGCGACGGCGCTGGTCAACAACGGCGTGCGTCTTGAAGTTGTGCGCAAACTGCTGGGCCACAAAAGCATGCAGACGACGCTGCGCTACGCCGAAGTCAACGACGCCACCGTCAAAGCCGAATTGCGCGACCGAATGCGCACTCGCCGCTTTGATTGATTTTTCCCAGCGAAGAACTAAAGGGAAGCCGCTATGTGCGCCCCCTGCAAGAACTTCTCGCAACTGCTACTCCGAAAATGGTCTCAGCCCTCGAAGCGGCACTCCTCCGTTTACCGGAAAATAAGTTGCCGCAGCATGAGGGCGCACGCCATGCGTCCCAACAAACAGGACAACCATAGAAATATGCTTTAAGCGGAGTTGTCACAGAAGCGGCACGCGGTACACTCCTTGTTGCACGAGAACGAAAGCCAGGTAAAGGTATGAAGTGCCCACGTTGTAAAGAAGAAGTAGCTTCCTCGGCAGCAGAGTGCCCGGTGTGTCGCTACATTCTGGTGAGTAACAGCGACAAGGCTCACCAGGCCCATCTGCCCTGCCCTACCTGCGGCAACTCGTATTCCTGGGGTCAGGTCAACGCACAGGGCATGAGTTACCGCGATAATGACGATTCGTTACTGCAGAAGGTCTTCGCCGGCGGATCAAATCTACCTGCCAGAGTGTGTAACACCGGCGGTAATATTCAATTATTCCTGGACACTCCGGCGAGCGAGTTGTGAGAATCCTCCGCACGAGAGCGAGCATTTCGTGAAAATAAAAATAGATCACGTCAACATTGTGGTGCAAGACTTAGAACAGGCCGTCCGGTTCTATGGCGCTGTGCTGGGCATGGAGAAAACCTTTGAAGTGACACTTGAAGGCGCGTGGATTGAAGAAGTCACCGGGCTTGAGGGCAGCCGCGCGCGTTGTGTGTTCTTATCGTGCCCCGGCCAGGACTTTCGCCTGGAGTTGCTGCAATACTTATCGCCACAAGCGCAAGCGCTGGCGCCCAACAGCCTGCCGCACACGCCGGGCCTGCGCCACATGGCGTTTGAAACCGATGATATGGACAACTTGCGCGCCCGACTTCATGCTGCCGGCACCGACTTTGTATCACCGCCGGTGACGGTGCCGTTTCCTGTTGGCGACAAGAAATTAAAAAAGCGGCTGTGCTATTTCCATGACCCTGAAGGTGTGCTGCTCGAAGTCGCCGAGTACTCGGATGGCAGGGCGTAACATCTGTTGCGATGGGATGCTTAAAAACGTGCGCCTAAAAATTGCGCGGGTTGGCATGAGAGCGCAACTCCTGCCAGGATGGTCGCCGCGACATCTCATTGAACCGGGCCAGGCTCATATTCTGCACATGTCCATCGGCGCACAGCACATTAAGTGAAGGCTGGCCATCAATGCTGTGCCACGCGTCGCCATCAAATACAGAAATCGAACGACTTGGGTCCACTAACTCACTGGGCTGCCAACCCGCGAAACCACGTTCCGTATAGTAGTAGTAGCTGGTGCCGAACTTTGCATACGAAGAAGGCTGCACGTTGCGTAAGCGACCCCACACGCTGCCCAGGCCGTTCTCATCACGAATGCGCGTGCTCCAACCTTTGTCCGCCGGACAGCGCCACACGCTGCGATCGCGCGTGTAAGGCAGCAGCACCTCATGCAGCATCGGCGCGGTGCGTGCATCGTCCGAGTAATCAGTGATGTGATAACCCATTCCATCGGGCGACGGCACGGCGTGCTGCGCCCAACCCCGAGGATCGTTGCGGTCTTCCGGGTCGACGCCACGCGGAAATTTGCCGTCGTAATCTTCAGCATATTGCACAAAGGCCTGTGCGATGTGGCTCAGATTCGATAAGCATGATTGCGTGTTACGTGCATCACGCAAAGAGCCGTGCCACGATTGCGGACGCAGCACAAACAACGCCAGCGCACCCAGGCACAAAGCACTCAGCGACAGCGCCGCACGAGTACTCGATAGGCCGCCTGGCTGCGGCTTGCCGCCTGATGGTGAAGAAATCTCTCGATGAGTTCGCATGACGTTTGCAGAACGAATCCTTGTTCTCTGTTGCAGGGTCCAACGCGTGCGGCGTCCAACGCGGCGAGAACGCTGATGCACAGTTTATACTTGGTGCGCTGATGCCGTCGCGTTCAATGGTGCAAACAACAGCAAAACCACGCACGGAGGCGGCGCGCAACCAGCGAACGCGAGATATTGTCATAAAGCTGGCGCACTTGACTTTACGCTCTCTAAAGCAGGAGACCTGTTGCATAAGTGCGCTTCTACGCAACGGCGCCCGTGAGGCAGCGGGCTGATTCGCTTCAGCAAGCCCGCTGCCTCACGGGCGCCGTTGAGAAAAAAGCCGTCGCCAGGACTCATGCACGAGGCCTGGTGTCCATTTTGTGCGTTCGCGATGTTTGAGTCGTTGTTTTGTTATGGCAGATGCAAATAATATGATGAGCTTTCAGTTAAGACATTTCACGGCGCGCACGCCGCGAGCAAAAGTGCTGCGGACGCAGACATTGCGGAGGCAGGTGCGCGCGTTCGCCTTTGGGGGCACTCTGTTGGCGAGCGCCTGCATGAGCGCGGCACCGAGCGCGGCCCACGAGGACGCGGCAGCAACATCCCCCAGCGACGCAACATCCAATTCAGCGCAATCGAATAACGCCGACTCTGCGCCGTCTATTCCTTCGCCGCCACCGCAGCGCAATGAATCGACGCCGCGCAACAGAAGGCCCAGCGATGAAATTAGGCTGCGCGCTCAGGAGCGCCAGCAACGCCTTGAAAACCAGATGCGGCAGGCGATGAGCAATCTGGGTTGTAGCGATATTCCCACACAGGATGCGATTATCAGCTACCTCGGCGCTGATATTCGGGCGCGGCGTCCGCTCCAGGCACAAAGCCGCCGTCTGTTCAATGCGTTGCGCTCCGCAGATTTACCCGAGGACAAACTTGCAAGCATGGTCGCCGACTTCCGGGCTGCCGTCGAAGCCGATAAACAACGCCGCGCCGCCAGCGAAGCCGCTCTCGATGGACGCATCAAGTACTCGCAGAACCCGCGACTGGAAGCGATGTTGTTGCTGTTCGGTGTCATTGGGGATAGCCCATTGCTGTCTGTAATGCGCGAGGCCAGCAATGCGACCTCGCCCGCCAACAGAAACATGACGCCCGATGAGAAGAACCCTGTCCCGGCGCGCAAGCCATCGGCCTACGACAACCCGATGCAAAACGGCGCGACACAAAACAACACAGCGCCCGATGTCGACGCGCCGAGCACAACGCCGAGCACGACGCCGGAGAACACGGAACAAGCTGTTGTTAATGCGCAGCCGGAGAACGAGGCCCAGGACAACAAGAAGGAAAAGCGGCGCAGAAACAGAGAAGAGCGCGACAACAAGAAAGAGAACTCGGGTGACAAAAGTTCTGAGTAAGAAACTCCGTAAAAGGATGCCCCAAACTGGTGCACGGCGCGTTTTAGCCCTGGCCGATTAGCGCAACGCTGATTAGCGCAGCACTTCTTGATGCAACGCTTCTTCAGCAGCGCTTCTTAGCACAACGCGTCACGCACGGCTTGTGCCGTAGCATCGACTTCTTCAGGGCGCAGTTCGGGAAAGATGGGCAAGGACATCACTTCATTTGCGGCGCGTTCGGCTTCGGGGAATTGGCCTTCCCCATAGCCAAGCACTTTGTACACCGGTTGCAGATGCAGCGGCACCGGATAATAAATCGCCCACCCGATTTTTTGCTCTGTCAGGGCCTCGCTCACCTTGTCGCGTTGCGACACACGCATGGTGTATTGATGGTAAACGTGGTGGCTCCCGGCTCTTTCGACCGGCGTTTGCAGAGGCAGGCCGCTCAAGAGTTCGTTGTAGCGTGCGGCGTGCGAGCGGCGTGCCTCGTTCCAAGCGTTGGCGTGCGGCACTTTGATGCCTAAAATCACCGCCTGAATTGCATCAAGGCGCGAGTTATAGCCGACTTCGTCGTGAATGTAGCGACGGCGCTGACCGTGCGAGCGCAGAGTTCGCACCTGCTCCGCCAGTGCGTCGTCGTTGGTCGTCACCATGCCGCCCTCACCGTAAGTGCCCAAATTCTTGGAAGGAAAAAATGAAAAGGAAGCGATGTCGCCGATGGCACCGCAGTGCTGTTCGCCCTGTTGCGTGACAAGCCTCGCGCCCCACGCCTGTGCCGCGTCTTCGAGTACTCGCAAGCCATGCTTTTGCGCGATGGCATTGATTTCGTCCATCGGCGCCGGATGCCCGAACAAATGCACCGGAATGATAGCCCTCGTGCGCGGTGTGATAGCCGCCTCGATAAGCGCCGGACTGATATTGAACGTATCGGGGTCGATATCGACAAACACCGGCCTGGCGCCCAGCAACGATACGACTTCCGCAGTGGCGATAAAGGTGAACGGTGTGGTGATGACTTCGTCGCCCGGCTTAATGCCGAGGGCACGCAGCGAAAGCAAGAGAGCATCGGTGCCGTTGGCCACGCCAATGGCGTGCTTCACACTCAGAGCCTCGGCAGCGGCTTCTTCAAAGGCGACAACAGCGGGATGAGCGCCGCTGGGAACGACATACTGGCCGCTGCCCAAAAACGAAAGCACGGCTCTTTCAATCTGGGGCTGGAGAGTTTCGTATTGGCGCTTAAGATCAAGAAGCGGAATCATAAACAAAATGCGGATTGCAGATAGCGCATTGCGGATTGAGTACTGCTTCCATCCGCAATCCGAAATCCACAATCCGCAAAGAGAAATGCCTCGAGCCGGATTCGAACCAGCGACACAAGGATTTTCAGTCCTCTGCTCTACCAACTGAGCTATCGAGGCATGGTTGCCCGTGGGACATGAACCCGCGAGACATCAAGCCTGTTGATATTTCCAGCGCTGAATCGAAACGATTGTTTGCTGTCGGCCATTCATTATAATGCAGCGACGCGCCGCTGTCCAGAGTCCTGCGTCGTAATGTAGGTAAAACGTCCCGACCGAGTCAGCAAGATTTTATGGAGTGGCAGCAGCCATCTGCTGTTCCCACAGGCGCTTATAGGCGTCGCCATGCTCGATGAGTTCTTCATGAACGCCCTGCTCTACCACTTCGCCGTTTTGCATGTCCACAATCAGGTCGGCAGTGCGCGCCACCGACAGACGGTGTGCAATGATGAACGTCGTGCGCCCTTGCGCCAGACGCTCCAGGGCTTCAAGCACGAGCGCTTCGCTGGTGGCATCCAGGTTGGAAGTCGCTTCATCGAGGATGAGAATTTCGGGGTCTTTCAAGAAAGCGCGCGCAATAGCCAGGCGCTGCACCTGCCCGCCGGAAAGCCCAACGCCGCGTTCGCCAATGGGCGTATCGTAGCCGCGCGGCAGTTGCAAAATGAACTGTTCGGCGTTGGCCAGGCGAGCGGCTTCGCGCATCTCGTTTTCGCTGGCGCCGCGACGCCCGTAAAGAATGTTGTCGCGCACTGTGCCGCGAAACAGCATCGGATGCTGCGGCACAATGCCGATAGTCTGGCGCAGAGAATGCGTCGTCACATCGCGAATGTCCTGGCCGTCAATGAATACTCGACCGTGCTGCGGGTCGTAAAAACGCAGCAACAAGTTCATCAGCGTCGATTTGCCGGAGCCGCTGCCACCAACCAACACCACGCGCCAACCCGGCTGCACCTCAATGGAAACGTTCTTAAGAATGGTGTTCTCAAGATCGTTGGGGTAAGCAAAGGTAACGTTTTCGAAATCGATGGACGGCGGGCGCTTGGCTTGCAGCGGCCTCGCATCGGGTTTATCGTGCACCATCGGCGCCGCATCGAAGAACTCGAAAACACGGTCAGCCGCAGCAGCGCTCGATTGAATGTTGGCGTATAAGTTGGCAAAGAATTCAATCGGCGTCAGCATCATGCCGACATAAAGATAAAATGCCGTCACGTCTCCAACTGTGGCGTGGCCGTTGAGTACTCGATAGACGCCGAAAACCAGCATGATGACCAGACCCAGAGTGCGCGTGATTTCCGAAGAAGCCAGCAGCACGGCGCTCAGAAAATACTGGCGCAGAGTATAGCCTTTGAGTACTCGCACCTGATGTTTGACGCGGCGCGTCTCGTAATCTTCCTGGGTGAACGATTGCACTTCGCGCACCATCGACACGCGCTCGGCCAGGTGCCCCGTGATGCGTGAGTTGGCTTCCAGCACCTGGCGGCTCGCGGTACGCACATGGGTTTTGAGCATGCTCGTAGTGAGGATAAAAAACGGCAGCATCGCCAGCGAAACCAAAGCCCACTGCCAATCGCGCCAGAACAGGTAGCCGGTAATAACAACCGCTTGCAGAACGTTTTGCGCCGCCTGGATATACAACAAGTCGAACGAAGTTTGTGCCGTCGAGACATCGTTCATCAGGCGCGAGATAATGGAGCCACTCGGCCTCTCTGAATGAAACTCCAGCGACAATCGCTGCACATGATCGTATAACTTGAAACGAATGTCACGAATGGCGTTGGAAGCCGCGACCTGCGTCCAGAAAACGCGACCCAGTGTGGCACCGATGTGAATAATAAGAATAATGCTGAGCAGCGGCAGCATGTTCCACAGCGCTTCGAAGCGCTGCGAGTACTCAAGCCCTTTGGCGACCAGAGTGCGGTCGATGACGTTCTTCACAAACGTCGGCATGTAAAGCGGCAGCACCATGCGCACCAACCCGGCAATACTGGCACCCAGGAGCCACTTCCAATACGGCTTCACGAACGCCATGAAACGCCACAGGTTTTGCATTCCCATTTCGTCGTGGGACTGATTGTCAGTTCGCATTGTCTCAGCTTTACTTTTTTTGCGCATCATACTTCTTTATAACTTTCCAGATTTCTATACTTTACGACTTACGCAGACGGAAATTTTACGAACCCGGAGTGTGAGCGACGGGCCGCAGATCAAGCCCGTCGCTCATGCTTCGGGTTCGTTGTGCTTAAGTCGTATACTTGTTGAAACTCAACGAACACCCGATGCCGGTTGAGATCGCAGCCTGCCGAGCAAATACAAGGCAGCAAAGAAGCACCTTTGTTCGACATCGAACAAACCGTGTCAAAAAGAAGCCCGCACCACTGTGATGCGGGCTTCTTTTCTATTTCAGCAGAACTGCTGAGCAGACCTGTTAGAGCGTTGGCCGAGCGGTATGGCGTTATGCGGTGGCCTGTTTGTGCAGCGGCTAGCTGCCTTGAACGTGCTGCGGATCGGCCTGGTCGTTGACGCGATTTTCGGCCAGTCGTGACAGGCGCTGATCGGTTTGCTCTTCTTCTTCCAACGTGGCCTGGAGCAAGTCCGCCGCATGGGTGTTGTTCAATTGCAGGGCATGGCTGCGCGCCGTGCCGTAGCAGGAGATTTCGAAATGCTCCACCTTCTGCTGCGCCGCGATCATAAAGGCATCGCGCACCGCAGGCTGCTCGATCTGTTGCAGTTTTTCCTGTGCTTGGGAAATCAGGGCTTGCAGAGCGCGGCCATCGCCCCCGGCGGAGCTTTGTCCCATTTGCTGAAAGATTTGTTCCAGGCGTTGCACCTGTCCGCGCGTTTGCGCTTCGTGCTCTTGCAGTGCCTGCTGCAGTTCCGGCGTTGAGGCCATCTGCGCCATTTGCGGCAAGGTTTGCAGAATTAGCTGCTCGGAGCTCAAAAGCTCCTGCAGTTCCACGGCAAAAAGTTCATCTAAAGTATTCACTGCCATGATGTTCACGTTTCCTTTGCAATTCAAAACAGCAAATCGTCGCGCCAGGTGAAGAAGGCAAACTTACACCACGACGATTTGCCTACGTCAATTGTTGCTGTGCCATCGCAGAAGTGCTTGCGACGGGTGCGCCTTTTATAATCCAAACTTCATTCAACAAGCTTCTTGCGTAAGTGGCTCTCACGAAGCCCTTATTAGCCGCGCGCTTCGTTGCACAACTGCACCACAACCGCAGTTGCACTTAGTCAGGTGGCCTAATGCTGTAGCCCGGCAACTCCGCTTCCGCCGTGGTTGGTCTCTACCGGGGAATGCAAGTGCGTCATCAAGGCGGCGCCGATTTCAAAAACGCCGATCACGATCATAACTGTCCTGGCTGTGCTGTTTTCCCCCGGCACAATCAGGAACGGCGCAGCAACCAGCAGTAACCCCGACACGAAATCAAGCGCCAGATGCACCTTCACCGGGAGTACTCGCAAAGCGCCGAGTTCGAATCGCGTTAGCAGGGTATACAGCAGAGCCATAATTGCGACACCTGTTAGCAGTGTTGTCGCACGGTCGCTAAAGTCCAACAATCGCGGCAGGGCCAGCAATGCCAGCACTGTCATGTAATCCATGGCGCCATGCACCTTGGTCGGAATGAATCTCATCGGTCCTTCTTCCTCTCGTCGCTAATTTCTCAAACTTTCATGCTGAGGCCCTTGAACAAGCCTTTTGATTCGCCTAACCCCATGCCGACCAAAAGGCCGATCAAAAAGCCAATCGTCCACCCGACAGCCATGGCCGTGACACCGCCGGCAGCCACGCCACCGACAGCTCCAGCCGTCATGCCCGCAGCTCCGCCCGTCATCATGCCCGCTTCACCGGCTGCTGTTTCACGTCCGCTCAAACCATCTCCATCTGCCATTTCAACTACCTCCCGCATTGTGTGTTCCGCAAAAGAGAGTGGGCATTTTCCAAACCGAGGCTGGCCTCGTTGTGTTCGCCACCGGACGCAAACACAACGATTGCTCAAATAAGTCAAAGGTGAACAACACCAAAATGAAGAACAACCATAGCGTTACGCTTCCGTGAAGGAAATCAACACGGGAGTGCCGATGCGAGTACTCACAAGACGCCAAGGGCAGAGACGTATCTGCAAAGCGTTTTCGTCCGGTGATACTTTCTTTTCAGAGTTTCCTGTCAGAGTTCTTTCACGGTTGGCGCGTAAGCTACTCCTCGAATACGGCGCATGGCGTCGCAAGGGAATTTGCCAAAGGTTTCAGGGGGCAGCATGACGAACAGAATTCATCCGAGTACTCGATCTGGTGAAAACAAGCAGAGCGAAGTGAGCAAATGGACAACGCGCAATCCATTCACATGGAAGTCGTTGACGGCGGGTCTGGCGCTTCTGTGCATTGTGTTGGGCGTGCAACAGAAAGTGCACGCTTTCGGCGGCGAAGACCCGCTTTCGGGGCCGTTTCATCACGAAATCTTATCGGAGCATGCTCTGATGGACGCGAAGTTCCAGGTCATGCCCTACACGGAACAAAACCGGAACAACGTTACCAAGTGGGAAGATCACCCGAAGCCGCCGAACTTCAAGGCGGGCGATGTTGTGGCCTGGCACGCCGATTACGTTGACTCTTACCTGTACAACCCGCTGTGGTGGGTTCAGGGCTGGCCCTCCGATAGCCGCCTCAAGGCCTCGCTTTCCATCGCGCCCGACCTGGAGCGAGTGCACTTCGACGACCTTTTCGACAGCGAGAAAGTGCGCTTTACCTGGCGGCGTTATTTGTCCGGCGCTGTTGCCGGTCTGATCTGGGCTGCGGATCACAATGATGTTGCGGCGGCGCAGAACATTGTGGGCGTCTCGCTTCATGCGATGCAGGACTTTTACAGCCACTCCAACTGGATCGACGATCCTGCACGACGCGACAAGACCCTGTTCGAGATTCCCGTTGCCGATCGTGCCCGGCTGCACCTCTACACCGGCGCCTACGAGCACGAAGAGGAGATGGGCGTCAAGCACCACGGCAAGTTCATGTTCCAATGCACGGTGTTTACCAAGCCGGGCGTCAAGCAGATGATGCAGGTGCTGTGCGGCCCCGGCTCGCCGGTGGGCAACCTGGAAATCTGCAAAGATTTTGACTCGTGCGAAACAGGAACTGCCGTCACACCCGAAGTCAAGGGCGTCAAGCTGCCGCCCGGCGCGCTCTATATTCATCCCGGCATCGCCGTGGACACGGCTTACACCGCCGACATTGGAGTGTCTCAGCGCGGATTAACAGATCTGACTGGCGCGCAGGCGCTCAAAACCGCTCTTACTCTGGCCGAACGCCAATCGCTGCAGTGGCTGCAAACGTTGGATAAGGCGATGACCAAAGCCGGAGGCAAGTACTCGACTTTCTGGAATCGTGTGAAGACAGACCCGCCGCCCGTTGAGGAAAGGTTGGCGCAGTTCGAGAACTTCTCCAAGTTTCCCTTCCAGTTCATGTCGGCGGGCGAATATCCTTCGAATCCTACCACTGGAGAGCAGTATTTCCTGCGCATCAAGGTCAAGACCGGCACCAGCGGCAACGCGGGCACGGATGCCGACATCAAGCTCAAAGTCGGCGATGGCGCTTACACCGTGCTCGATTACATGCACAACAAGAGCTGGATTCTCGCGCACAATGATTTCGAGAAGGGAAGCGAAGCCGTTTACACTGCCGGACCGGCCTATTCACTGCCGCGCAGCATCACCTTGATGAACGACTCGGCTACCAACTGGGATGCCGTCAAAGCCACGGGCGAAAAGGTGGTGGACGCTATCGTGGCGCCGTTCAAATTGATCGGTGGTGCGCTGAAACTCATTTCCGGCAAAGACGCCGACTGGATCGAGAGTGCTCACCGCGTCTGGATGCCCTCAGACCTTGCTAATGTGACAGCCACTCCGCAATTGTTCCGCCTGTTCTGCAACGGCGGCGACCGGGGTAACTACAACGTCATCGGCTACATCTCCAAAACCGGCGAATCCGGCGAAGGCGCCGCCGCCACACACTCGTTTAAAGTGCGCATCGCAACATTGCAGTGTGTCAAAGAGAGCAAGTGGGATCGCTTTTCCAACTCCGATGATCCGTTCTTGCTGATGGCCCCATCCGCCCTGCCCGGTGATCCACAGCCGGACATTGCCGGCCCATTCAGCGACGTGGACGAGAGAGAAGAGTGCGCCATCAACAAAGAGTTCAACTTCACCGTATCAAAGGACTTCGGCATGATCAACGTGCCGGTCTCGGTGATGGAACACGATGACGAAAGCCCCGAGACGCGCAACGAATTGCTCCAAAAGTTCGTCGGCACCTACAAAGACGCCGAGGACGAAGAGCGCGGCTATCTCGCCACGATTTCGGCTGCTGTTGCCGAGGACTGGCAGTTGGGTAGCATCGAAGTCACCGCCTGGACACGCAACGGCGCCATCAAAGTCGGCACGGTGCACAGCTCCACAGAAAACAAGTGGATCAAGGGCAAAGATACCTACACTATCACCTTCAACAATCCCAACGGCCTGCGCGACACCGGCATCACCACCGATGAACTGATGCCCTACATTCCGCCCGGCACTACCACACCGACCGACCCGAGTACTCCAACCGACCCTGGCACTCCGACTGACCCGACAACACCAACAACGCCAACTGAACCAACTCCCGGCAACACGGCTTTGCTCGACAAGTTTGTTGGCAAATGGGCTTACAACTGGGGCACGTTGACGCTGACTCGCGTCGGCAACGAACTACGAGGCACGACGCGGCGCTACGACTCAACGATGCGCACCGAAGTCAACGCCGAAACGATGGCACTCAGCCTGTCTGCCGACGGCTTGCGCGTCGAAGGCCCTGTCACATACGGCACATCGGTTGTCGGCCCGTTGCATCTCACGCTGGGTGCCGACGGCGATACCTTCTCAGGATTATTCAAAGAAGATCAGGGTAACCCGATAACGGGCCGCCGCATCAAAGACAGCACAACACCCGGCACGCCGACAACACCTACCACGCCCGGCACGCCAACGACGCCGGGAACTCCCACAATTCCAACTGTTCCGACAGTGCCCGGAACACCAACGTCGCCCGGTATCCCGACAGTGCCCACCACGCCGGGACCGCCGACAACTCCGGGCACGCCCACTGTTCCGAGTACTCCGGCAACACCGGGCAACGGTAATACGTCGCCCGGAGGAGCATTCCGACCGCTGGACACCTGGGGTTTACAGCTCGAATCGATGCGTGTTGCACGCGGCAATCAGGTCGAAGTGGTAGCAGTCTATAAGAACACCACCCAGAGGCGTCAAGCGATCGGTGCCGGTACGGTTGACATGCTCCTCACCGATTCCGATGGCGTGGGCGTTCGCAACATCGGCAACTTGTATCGTGCCTCCGGTGACCCGGACATGGAACCGCAAAGACTGGAGCAGAATATTCTGCTGGAGCCGGGTGCCCAGGCGAGAACATTGGCCTTGTTCGACATTCCCAAAGGCATGACGCCGCTCAAGACTCTGACTGTGTTCGGCTACAGCGGCAAGCCTCTGACCTTCAATGTCTCCGGCCTGACGCTGCCCGACCCGTATCCAGCGCTTCAACTGCCGATTTCGGGAGCAGTTGGCGGCAACGGCACCTGGAACGACATGGGCGATTATCAGGTGCGCTTCGATGGTATTCGGCGCGGACGCAACAACTCGCTGCAAGTGTTCATCACCTGTAAGAACATCAGTCGAGATGCAAAGAAAGGCCATCCTGCGCTGGGTCTTGATGTCGCCATTATTGATCAGGACGGCATCACGGTCACAGACGAGGGCAACCTTTATCGCGCCTCGGGTGAAGGTCTCGATTTGGAACGAATCAATCACGGCATGTGGATGGCGCCGCAGGGTGAAACTACAGTTTGCTATCCGGTGAACATGCCCAGGGGCGCAGTCGCCAGACAACTGCTCGTCAAATACTACGGCGACCAGAGTTTCACCCTCAATCTGCCCACAATTCCATAACGACCACAACGACTCGCGGCACTTTCCAACAGGTGCCGCGAGTACTCGTGAACACTCGTCACCGACCAAAGGAAGTATGCAATGCGCCAACGCACCGTCTGCAAGCGGAAGTCTTTGTTGAATCTCAGCCTGGCAATGGCCATCACTGGAATTGCCTTCACAGCAAGCGCCGTCATGCGGGTGACGACTGCACACGCTCAGCCGGCATCCACGGAAACGGCACCGACCGCCAAAGTTCGTGTGCAGATTGAACTGCAAAATATCTATTGTCGCAAAAGCTCTGAAATCGGTAATGACGAGGTTTATCTTCTGTCCGCTTTCGCCGGAGTGCCGTTTTCTTCTAACGATGGCACCGCGAGCGCAGCGTATTTTGGCCGCGCACCGCTGCAAACCTCGTTGACGACACCAATCAGCATCAACGACAAACAACAACGCGACTTCAGCACCGGTCGAGTACTCTTCGATGCCGAGATGCTCCGCGATGGGGCGGTTTTCGGCGGCCTTTCTGGATATGAAGAAGACGAATCGAAAGATTGGCAAAAACGCGATCAGTGGCTGAGCACACTCAGTGGAAATATCAAGTCGATTGCGCAATCTTTGAGCAGCCGGCCACTGGGTGGGAAAATTAGCGGCGAAGACATGCTTCGATGGAGCGACGACGAATGGGAGAAAACGCGAAAAATCTATCGCAGCGGTTTAGGCCTGGATACGGATGATCGTCTCACCAACTCCGGATCACTGGTTTTCCAGGTGAATGGACCTGCGCAAGAGAACCTGGAATGGGTGGTCAAAGGTAGCGATTGGGAATACGTGGTTCGCTACCACATCGTTCGCACTCCAATCGCGACTGTGCCCATTCCTGCGGCGCCGCCATCCGACCCGCTCCCCGCCGGCGAGTTGTTGAAGCGTTTCGAAGGCAAGTGGAATACAGACCTGGGCGAACTCACGCTGACAATCGGCGCCGATGGAAAACTACATGGCTTGTCGATGCGTGCCACTCCGGGCTTCCCCGTCGCGCCACACGAAAAAGTGGAACTGTGGGAACTCAACAACGCCACATTTCTCGGCGGCCAGTGGCAAGATACCGAAGGCGGACTTGGCTGGGTGCAGTTCACGCTCACCAACAACGGCAACAACTTCGTTGGATACAAAGAGCACAAATACTACAACGGCACGATAGAGCGAACGCTGTGGAACGGCACGCGTGCCCAACCTCTACCAGCGCCAGTGCCTCCTGCGCCTGCTCCTGCGCCAGAGCCTCCTTTGCCACCCGCACCAACCGCCGAACAGTTGGCCTTGCTGGACAAGTTCGCCGGCAAATGGGCCTTTAACTGGGGCACCCTCACCCTGACGCGTGAAGGAACACAACTCAAAGGTGTGGTGCGCCGCCGCGACGCGATGAGCGGCATTGAAGGCAACGCCGAAACCATCGTGCTGAACGCTTCAACTGATGCGACGCGTGTGGACGGCCCGGTCACATTCGGCAACACGGTGATGGGGCCAATCAGCCTGACGCTTGGCGCGGACGGCGACACTTTCAGCGGCATCTACCAGCGCGGCGGCGATAATCCGGTGAGCGGGCGCCGCATCAAAGACAGCACTACGCCGACAACGCCGAGCGACACAACGCCGGGCCAACCGAGTACTCCAACGGTGCCGACAGTTCCCAGTGTCCCAACGACACCGGGAACACCAACAACTCCGAACACGCCAACGACACCTACTGTTCCGAGCACACCTACGGTTCCGAGTACTCCGACAACTCCAGGCAGCGGCAGCACCAGTCTCGGCGGAGGTTTTCGGCCACTTGACATCTGGAGTGTGCGCCTCCATTCGGCTCGCGTGGCGCGCGGCAACCAGATCGAAGTGATTGCTACCTACAAGAACATCAGCCGCAAGCGCGCGACGCTCACCGCAACCGATGTGGACATGATCATGACGGATGCAGATGGCGTTGGAATCCGCGCAGTCGGTAATTTATACCGGCCTTCGCAAGACCCGGACATGGAGCCGGAAAAAGTTACAGTTGCCCCTCAAGTCGATCCCGGCGGCCAGGCTCAGACACTGGCGCTGTTCGACATTCCCAAAGGCATGACGCCGCTCAAAGCGCTGACCGTCTTCTGGTATAACGCCAGGCCGCTAACTTATAACATCTCCGGGCTTGCTTTGCCCGAACCCGTCAAGGCTGTCACGCTTCCGGTGCCCGGTGCAGTTGGCGGCAGCAACGCCTTCGTTTCCATGGGCGACTACGATGTGCGTTTCGATGGCGTCAAGAAAGGCCGCAACAACAAACTGTGGGCCTTTATTACGTGCAAGAACGTGAGCAAAGACCGCTGGAAAGGTCATCCCGGATTCGGTCTTGATGTCGCAGTTATCGACCAAGACGGCATCACCATCAAAGACGAGGGCAACCTCTACCGCGCTTCGGGCTTTGACCCGGAGCCGCGCCGCATCGAGCACGGCATCCAGATCATACCGCAGGGTGAAACGACGATCTGCTATCCGATCAACCTGCCTCAAGGTGCCGTTCCCAAACAACTGCTCATCAAATATTACGGAGGTTTTAGCCAAACCTACAACCTGTCTGCTATACCATAATGTAACGAGTACTCGTTCAATGTGTGCTCGCAAAACACCAAATCTTTTTCAGGAGAAAACAGTGAAACAGTTCGTCACAACAGCCGCCGCAACAGCCAGCCTATCGATGGCCATGCTGCCCGCACACGCCGACATTCAATACACACAGGAAACGCGTATGCCCGACCGTCCCGGCGACAAGCCGTTCAGCACGAGCGTAGTCTACAAACGCCCTGGCGCCGAGCGCACCGAAACAACGTACCAGTTCGGCGCGACGGAACAGAAATCCGTTTCGCTGACGGTCTGCGCTAAAAAGGAAATGTACACCTTGGACCCGGCGCTCAAACTTTATTACGCGACGCCACTCGCCACACCGGCTGCGGCGAACAGGCCCGCCGCCAAAGCCGCAGCCGGACAGAAAACCGGCACCATGACCATGACGCTGGTTTCGCTACGCGACCTGGGGCCACAGAAAGTCGGTCAGTTCAATGCGCATGGCTATGAAGTTGTGACTCGCATGCAAACTTCGGGCTGCATGGGCAACTCGACTACAACGACCAAGCAGCAAATCTTTGTTGCGCCACAGGCTACCTTGGCCAGTGGCAGTGACGGTTGCCGTGACATGACAACAGCCGGGGGCAGCACAGTCGGCAATTGCAAAGTCGCTATGATTCGCAAAGGCGACTGGTCACGCTACGAAAAAATCACCAGAGGTCTTCAGGTGCGCACTCGCATTTACAACGGTAACGCAGTGCAGATGGAAACGCAGACTACCAAAGTGTCGCGCGCCAAGCTGGCGGGCACTTTGTTCGCGATTCCCGCCGGCTTCAAACGGGTGTCGTCGCAAGAGTTTCAGGCCGCACAGAGCAAGGCCATGATGGAAAGGATGAGGACGCAGCAAAACGATAACGAATAGGTATTCACAACGAATAGGTATTCGTATGGCAGGAGCGGGACATTTCGGTGTCCCGCTCCTTTTTTGTGACGGTCGTCATTTTTGTGACGGTCGTCGTTGTGATTCCTGACAGGCAAAACTTGTGAACTGCGCCCATGCTGTCAGGCTTTTTTCAGAGTGTCTCATTAAGATAAAGGCCAGTTCACTCTTGAGCAAAGGAAACACGATGAAGACGCCATTGATTACGAAAGCCCTTCCCTTGATGCTTCTGCCCGTGCTGGGAACAAGCATGATAGATGCAACACACGCCGCCCCAGCGAAAAAAGCTGCCGTTGCCAGAAAGCCTGCCGCCAGGCAGCCGAAGTTAATTCGTGAAGTGTTGGGCACCGAGCAGTTGCAGGGTTACGAAGGCGCGCCGGGTGAAACCTTCACCATCGGCAAACAGATGCCGTTAAATTTCACGCTGCGCCAGGCCGAGTACTCAGTGAACCGCGCCAACATCGGCGGCAACGCGCACTTTCCCAGAGGCGACGAAAAGCTGCTGATCTTGCACTACACCGTGCAGAATCCACAAAGCAAGGCTTTCAACTATTCAAGCAATTATCTGACGTTTCGCGCCGTTGATTCAGGTGGTGTAACGCGCAACTATGTGGGAGACATCGCGCGTGCCGTCACCGGCGAGCCGTTGCGCCTGACACTCAATCCAGGACAGAAAGTCGATGCTTACACGGTTATCAAAGTCGCGGCCTTTGGCGAAGTGCCGAAGCTGATTGTGGCGCACTACTACGAAACCAAAGCGCCCATCGTACGCTACGATTTGCGCGGCAAAGTGCAAAAACTGACGGCGCCTTTCGCTGACCCTGCCGACCCAAAAGGTGCTACGGCGCGCAAGGTGATACCGGCGAACACGGGTGTTTTCTATCCCGTAACCGATAACTGGGACGCCAGGCTCGACTCGGTCACGTATTCGACCGAGCCCCTCATGAAGCGCGCACCCGGCGCAGATAAGCGTTACGCTTACGCCATCTTCACCATCAAGAACAAGAGCCTGAAGCCGGCTCGCTACAGCTCTTCTTACTTCCGTGCCGACCTCAAGGACGCCGACGGCGAAAAGGTCGATTACAACCAGTGGATGCTCAAAGCCTCGCGCGACGAGCAAGCCGGCGGCGAATTGTTGCCCGGCGAAGAAGCCCGCGTGCGTTTTTATTACGAACTGCCGAAGAATGTCGATGCCAAAACCGTATTGCTGCAATACGGCTATGATCGCGAATCGCGCACCTACGCTTACGATGTTTCCAAAGTGGTGAACAAGTAATCAACAGCAATTATCAAGAAGGCATTCTCATGAAAACAACGCCGAGTACTCGTTTCGTCTGCACAATGTTGCCGGTCTTGCTTGCAGCTCCGACCGTAGTTCACAGTACAACACCCGTCCTGCCGGTGCGAGTTACTTCCAACCCCAATGATGTGATGGGTGGGCAAAGGCCAAAGTATCCAACATTTCCGAAGTTGGCGAAGAAGAAAGGTTATCTTCGTGGTTTCGCCAGAAATGTCAATGGCAAGCCTTTGCAAGGAGTGCGCATCCTGATTGCTTCACCGTCATTAGGCTTCAGTAGCAGCAGCCAGTCGGTGCGCACGGATGCACGTGGCTATTATGAAATCAAGCCGATGTATGGCGGGTGTACGGTGCGCTCTGCGGGCTACACCACGAGCTATCGCGGCAAGTTGTATGCGTTGCCTTTGCATCCGGTGGATGGGCAGATTGACAGCATCGACACCAATGGCGAAATCGAAAACTTTGTGCTGCTGACTTACGGCCCTGTCAGTGCGGCAAAGGCAGACGACAACCCGGAATACACCGGTGCCTATTACGGCGCAGCTTTCACGTTTGGCTATTCGACACGTGAGGCGACTGACTCGCTGGCACCGCGCAGCCACCTTCTCCTCGATTCAACCGTTGAGGTCACGCTGACACCCGATGGGCCATTACTCGATGGTTCCAAAGGCCGCGTGCTCGTTATCCGCAAGAAGATCACGCCTCGGGGTTACTTCCCGATCAACGACATTCCGATTGGCCGTTACAAAATCAAGGTGGCGCTCGTTTCGGAAGAGGGCCGGCCCTTGAAGATTTCAGAAATCGTGCGCGTCACGGGCAGAGAGGCCATGACGCCCAACGAAACTACAAGCGAGGCCACCATCCAGTTCCGCTCGGAAGTTTCGGACCTCTCAACGCTTGGATTCATGATGGGTGGAATGATGCGCCATTCACTGAACGTTGAGAGAGTTGATTAGCCGAGGAATGCCGCAAAACCTGCACAAGAGAAAACGATGAAGTTCACAAGAACCACAAAAGCCATTTTGCTTTTCCCCGTGTTGCTGACCGCTTCGAGCCGGACCGCTTCGAGCCGGACCGCTTCGAGCCTGACCAACCGACCGAGTACTCGTTTCACAGCATTAACTGCGAACTCGTTTGCAAACAACTAACCGGAAAGGAAGTGTTTCTCATGAAAAGTGCAATCTCTTCACGACGCGTGTGGTTACTGGGTGGAGTCGCCTTGATTGGCACAGCGGCGCAGGCGCAAAAGACAGCCGTCCCCGCCGACATGTTAGGCAGTTGGCGCTGGACGACGATCTCCGGCACCAACTACGTTGATAAGAACACCGGCCAAATCACGGACAACGCCGGCGGCATGTCGGTCGGTTTCGTGTTCAACCGGAACGGGCGTTACAAGTTCAACTTCTTCGTGCGGCAAAAGACTTACAGCCTGGTGACCGAAGCTTACTCAACGCACGAAGGCACCGTCAAATTCGGCGATGGCCAGTTCATTTTGATCGCGGAAAAAGGCCACTATCGCGGTTCGAGCACCGGCGGCAAAACAGTCGACCGCCCGATGACCAAAGACGAGCTTAAAAAGAACACCGTCTACCTTTACAAGTGGGAAACCGTGGACGGCAAGCGCCAGTTGAAGATCGGGCCAACACTCAATAGCCTGAGCCTCTTCAAGCGAGTGTAAGCGGCCCATTTCACATCCGCACAAGCAACACGATGAAGACCACAATCACCATGAAAGCCGTTTTATTGCTGATCGAGCGCAGTACAGTGCCATCAAGGATAACACCATGACTTTAGACCCGGTTGCTGCCCCATCGACAGCTCAATGCAAAGTTGTGCTGCCCGATCTGGGCGAGTGTTTCGAAGTGTTCGGCGACCGCATCCGCAATGTTCTCACTTCTCAAGATACTAACGACCGATTCGCTGTAATAGAGGCGCAAACGCCTGCGGGTTCGGGGCCGCCGCTCCATGTGAACTCGCGCGAAGATGGACTCTTCATTGTGCAAAATGGCCGCTACGAGTTTGAAATCGGCAGTGAGCGCATCGAGGCTGCGCCGGGCGCCGTCGTGTTTATTCCACGAGAAGTGCCGCACACCTTCTGGGTTGCCGGAAACGAGCCGGGGCGAGTACTCACCTGCGTGTGGCCCGGCGGCTATGATCGTTTCTTTCGTTGCTGTTCCAGGGAGTTCGACACGGGCGCGCCCGATATTCACAACGTCTTTCGCATTGGCAGTGAGCATGGCGTCACCTTTCTCACGGCTGAAGGCGCCGAGGCTCACATGGCGCAGCGAGAGCGCGGCGTGGGTTTGCAAACCAGAGTCGTGCATGCGAGCGAAGGCGAAAACGCCGCGCTGGAAGGTAGCCAGGTGCGCTTTGTTCTCACTGCCGCGGATACAGCCGGTCAGTGCGCGCTCCTGGAGATGACGGCTCAACCGGGTTGCGGTGCGCCGCTACACACTCACTCCCGTGAAGATGAAGTTTTCATTGTGCAAAGCGGATGCTACCAGTTTCAGCTTGGCGACCGGAATCTTGAAGCCGGGCCGCAAACCGTTATTTATGCCGCGTGTGGTGTTCCTCATGCCTTTCGTGTCATGAGCGCGGAACCGGGACAGATGCTGGTTCTCACGGTGCCCGGCGCCTTTGAGCAGTATTGGCGACGCTGCGGTGAGTTCGGCGTCGCGCCCGATTCCGGCACTGCGGCTGAAATCGGTGCGGAATTCGGGTTGTCTTACCCATCTGCCGCACGATGAGTACTCGCTGAGTACTCATCGTGTGCCGCGCTGACGCAAAACAGTTCTTCATTCAATCGCTTCGCGTGATGCCCCACACGATTCGATGGTTTTTGCTCGTCTCCTGTGTAACAAAATTGACAATTTTCGTTTATAATGGGGGAGGAGTTCTCCAAAGCCAAAGCGGGCAGTGAGAATTTTCAGGTGTCACCAAGTCTTTCGGTCGTTACATGCACATGGCAATTCTCTGGCGCATCGAATTTTTCGGCGGGCTGCGTGCGCGCCGCGACAATGAAGTTGTTACACGTTTTCGCACGCAGAAAACGGCGGCTCTGCTGGCGTATTTAGCGCTGCGTCCCGGCCCACAGCCGCGCGAAGTTCTGGTCGGACTGCTCTGGCCCGACGCCGAGCCCGATGCGGCGCGTAACTCGCTGTCGGCAGCGTTATCGTCGCTGCGTCGCCAGTTGGAAAAAAACTTGCTCGATGGCTCGATTCTGCTGGCCGACCGCGCGTCCATCGGTCTCAACCCGACGAGTTTCACCACTGACATTAGCGAATTTGAGCACGCTTTGAAAGCTGCCGCGAACAGCAGGGAAGACGCCGAGCGCATCCGTTTGTTATCGCAGGCCGTTGAACTGTATCAAGGCCCTGCTCTACCCGGCTTCTACGACGAATGGGCAATGGCGCAGGCGCGCTGCCGCGAAGAAGAGTTCTTTGAAGCCTCTTCCGATTTGATCGATCTGCTCGATTCCGAGGGTCAGCCAGAACGCGCTCTGCACTACGCGCGGCGCGGCGTGAGCCTTTATCCGGGGCACGAAGCCTGGAATTTGTCGTTGATGCGCCTGCTGCGTGGCATGGGCCATCACGAATCCGTGTTGCGTCACTACCGCGAATTTGAGAGCATCTTGCAGCGCGATGGCCTCACGCCTTCCGAGGCCGCACGACGTATCGCTCAAGATGCAGAACGCAACGTGAAGACGGCACGCAACACAGCCGAGCCTTCTGTTGTCGAAGTTGCAGAGCGTCCCAATCAACCCGTTGCTGATCAAGTGCAAGCGGATCAAACGCAACAGGAATTTGCGGCACCAACACCCGTTGCGAGTACTCAGAATGTGGCGATGCCGCTTTCGACAGCAGCATTGCCGGCATCGACTGTGGCTACACCGATAGTTGCGGCACCGACAGTGGCGGCACCACCACCTGCATCCGCATTGCCGGTTGGCACCGTGGCGCTTCTCATGACGGATCGCCCGCATGAAGACAAAGAAGCGCAATATTTAGCGCAAGAACTGGAGCGGCATGAGGGTCACATCTTGCGCGAGGCGCCCGATGCGGCGTTATGGGTTTTCTCTCGCGCCAGTGATGCCGTGACCGCCGTCTCCAAAGTGCAAAGCAGCCTGCTGCGCTTGTCGCCTGAAGACCGGCCACGCATGGCGCTCTGTTCGGGTGAAGTCGAACTGGTACGCGGCGATTATCGCGGCGAGGCGCTGGAGCGTGTGCGTCGTCTGCATGCGGCAGCCAATCGCGGTCAAATCGTGTGCTGTGAAGCGACCGCCAATCTGGGCCGCCAGGCCGACATACACTTGCAGCGCTCCGGCACGCTGCTTAACGATTCTCAATCGTCCTTCCGCGAACTGGGAATTTATCGCCTGCTGGATAGCGGCACAGAATGTCTGTTTCAGGTCGAATATCCCGCTGCACCACAATTTGCTCCCATTCGTTTGGCGGCCAGTATCAGCCATCGTTTGCCGGCGCAGTTCACCCGCTTTTTCGGACGCAACTCGGAAATTGAGCAACTGCGCCGTTTGCTCACGCGAGACAACGTGCGCCTGCTCACCCTCACCGGGCCGGGCGGCAGCGGTAAAACGCGACTCGCCGTCGAAACCACGCGCAGCCTGCTGTCGCACTGGCGCGAAGCGGTGTGGTTCGTGCCGTTGGCCGATATTACCGATACGTCGTTTATCTTCACCGCAATTCGCGATACGCTCAAGCTGCCGGTTGCACCCAACGTTTCGCCGCAGGAACAAATTGTTGAAGCTTTGTCCAACCAACCGGCGCTGTTGCTGCTCGATAACTTCGAGCAATTGGTGGAAGAGGGCGCCGCACAAGTACAGGAGTTGCTGGAGCGTCTGCCGTCGCTCACGATTCTCATTACGTCACGCCAGGTGCTCTGCCTGCCGGGTGAGCGCGAGTTTCCTGTTTTGCCGCTGCCGGTTCCTCACGAAGAACTGCCGCCCGAAAAGATAAAAGAGTACTCAAGCACGGCCTTGTTTATCGACCGGGCGCAGGCGGCGCGTGTTGACTTTCGCGTCGATGAACGCAACGCCGCAGCCGTCGCAGCCGTATGCCGGCGACTGGACGGAATTCCCCTGGCCATCGAGTTGGCGGCGGCGCGTTCGCTGGTGCTTTCTCCGGCGCAGATGCTGGAAAAGCTGAAGGATCGTCTCGACCTGCTTTCAACGCGACAGCGCGGCATTCCCGAACGGCATCGCACGTTGCGCGCGGCCATCGAGTGGAGTTATGGATTGCTGTCGCCGGAATTGCAGCGCTTTTTCACCAGCCTTTCGGTCTTTCGCGGCGGCTGGACAATTGAAGCAGCAGAAGCGGTTTGCCGGGAGCCGGAAGCGCTCGATTTTTTGACGCGCCTGCGCGAGTGTTCGCTGGTCGTCACCGAAGAAAGACCTTCCGAAATTCGCTTTCGCATGTTGGAAACATTGCGCGAGTACGCGCTTTCGCAGTTGCAAGACGGTGAGCGTGCGGAGATGGAGCGGCGCTACGCCACGCACTTCATGACGATGGCTGAAGATTCGGAGCCGCACCTGCGCGGGCCGGAGCAGGCCATGTGGCTGGAGCGTCTCGATGGAGAACAGGACAACTTCCGCGCTGTGCTGGCCTGGGCCGTCGAACACGATGCCACCGGCGCTCTGCGTCTGGCAGCGGCACTGGCGCCATTCTGGGAAACGCGCGGATATTATGCCGAAGGCCGCAACTGGCTCGAACGCGCGCTTGCCAGGAGCACTGTGCCGGACGACGATCCTCGCGCTGAAACCCCGTCCACCGACGATACGCGTACCCGCCCATTGACCGGCTCGGGTTGGCTCGCTTACTCCAGCGACCTGGCTCCGGCGACGGTACACCAGGGCAGGCAAGGCGAAGTATCAGTGGCCGCGCCGCTTTCCGACGGGCCGTTGTGCGACATGACCGCGCCCGGCCTGGTAGATGGTGCCGATGAGACATCGCGCATTGAGGAAGTGTTGGGAGCCGGTGCGGGAAGCGAGCCGGAAGTATTACGGGCGCGTGCCTTGTGCAGTGCGGGGCGCATGGCCTGGTATGAAATGGAGCTTGTCACCGCGCGCACTTTGCTTGAAGAAAGCCTGACAACCTTTCGCAAATGTAGTGACGGCATCGGCACGGTCAGCGCAATCAACAGCTTGATTCTGGTGCTATCGTGGCAGGGCGAGTGTTCGGTCGCGCTGTCGCTTTTGCATGAAGGCAAAACGATTTTGCAACAGATGCCGGATCGCCAGCGCATACTCCCACTGCTGGCCGGCTTTGGCTGGGCTATTTCCTGGCTGAGCATGGCGGAATCTTTGGACGATTCGTGGGTTATTAACAGTGAAGTGGAGCGTCTTGCCCGCGCCGCCAATGACAAGCGGAGCCTGGCCTGGGCGCTCAATGGCCTTGGCATGTGCTCGTACTGGCGAGGCGATTGTGCTGAAGCGCGCACTTTCCTACAAGAAAGCGAAGCTTACTTCCGACATTTGGGCGAACCCAACGGCGTGGGCCATTCCGTGTGGGCGGTCAGCAATGTGGCACGTTTGGAAGGCGACTACAAGGAGGCTTATGCCCTCAATGCCGACTCGATGACGATGGGAATAGGCGTTAAGAACTACATGGGTTTGCCTTATCACCTGGAGTCTTTCGCATATCTGGCCATAGCCGTCCAAAAGCCACAGCGAGCCGTGCAACTGCTGGCCGCCGCCGAAAAAACACGCGAACTTTACCGCAGTCGCAAGCAGCCTTTGGTCGTGCAGGAATATGAAAACTATCTCGCAGTTTTGCGTCCCATGCTCAGCGAAAGCGAGTTCCAGACCGCCTGGGCACAAGGCTACGCAAGGCCGACCGGAGCCGCCATCGAGTACTCATTGCAAGATGACTATTCGCCCACTTAAAACTCACCGCCTCGGCCATCACACAAGAGCACACTGCAAGATTAAAACTAAATAATCTAGCAAGCGACGAGACAAAGCATCATAGCCAACTTGGTACAACCCTGTTAAGCAGTGAAGCAAAAGTTTTCCGGCGTTTTGTAGGCAAACGGGCGGGAAACCCCGCCCCTACGAAGACCTGTTTTCTTTTGCACGACTATTTAGTTCTCCATCGCACTTGCCGCTCCAGCAGCGGCTGAGTTTGGTAGTTCAGGCACGTTTGGTTCTTGGAGAAGCGCAAATTATTTCTAAAGCGGAATTTTGCCTGACAATTCAAAAAATTCAAATTTCAGAGTTTCCTGTCAGGGTTCAGTCAGAGTGTCCCCGTAGAATGATCTACGAAGACGGCATACAGAGCCGCCAAATTCTACACGCAAATTCAAAATTGCAAAGGGAACACACCATGACACCGTCAAATGTTGAGCAGGCCATCGCATCGCAAATTGTTGCATCACAAGTTGTTACTGCACCGCACAATGTTGTTCAGCCTATGCTGATAGTGGATGAGCATAAGCCGATCACGGAGCGTAACGACGCTGCACCACTACAGCCCAGGTTCATTCGTCCCGGAGAAGGCACCTTGTGGCACGCTTTCGGCGATAGCATTCGCGCCCAGCTCACCCCGGAAGATACAGGCGGCGAGATTTTCGTTGGTCACATGGAACCACCCGCCGGATATGGCCCGCCGCTGCATGTGCACACGCAGGAAGATGAAATCTTCATTGTGGAGCAAGGCACATTTGAATTCACGATTCGTGATGAAGTGTTTCCGGTAGAACCAGGCACAGTCGTCTATGGCCCACGCAACATTCCCCATACGTGGCGCGCTACCGGCGAAGAAGTCAACCGCGCCACGGTTATTTCTGTTCCGGGTTGCTTTGGGCGCTTCTTCAAGCGCTGCGCCGATGTCTTTGCCAAAGGTGAACCCGATATGGCTGAAATCTTCCGTATCGCGGGTGAGCATGAGCTTATCTTTATGGCTCCCGAAGAAGCCGCTGTTTATCCGGTGCAAGATTCCCGTGCCACGCCGCAGCCTAGGATCATACAGCCAAATGAAGGCATATACGCCGGAGTTCCCGGAGAACGCGGTCGCGGTGTGTTGATGAACGCCGAAACCGGCGGTCAGTGCCTGCTGGCGGAAATCGAGATTGATCCCGGTCATGGGCCTGCGCCGCACATCCACACTCGCGAGGATGAAGTTTTCCTGATCCAGAGCGGTCGCATTGAATTCCAGATTGGTAATGAGCGCACCGAGGTGGGGCCGGGAGCAGTCGTTTTCGCACCGCGCAACATCGCGCACACATTCCGCGTGGTGAGCGAAGAACCGGCACGCGCCTTCATCCTCGTCACGCCGGGTGATTTTGAACAGTTTTTCGTGCGCCGGGCAGAATTATGGCACGCGGGCAAACTCGGCCCGGAGCAGATGGCCGAATTGTCTGCCGAGTTCGGCCTCCACTTCTTAGCCGAGGATTGATAACAGCGGGACACTTAATAATCAGGACTTACGCAGCGGGCTTGCAAATGCAAGGCAATGTAGGGGCGTAGCACGCTACGCCCCTACGAATACCGGCTTCCGCGTAAGTCCTGATAACGATGGCCTTGCGAGTACTCGCAAGGCCTCTTCTGTTCCGGCCTGTTGTCCTGCAAGAGATCAGCAGCAACATCAGTGGGCAACAATACCAAGAGCAACACCGGTAGCAACCGGGCTTAATCAGTAAGCCGCTCCATCGCCATGTCTTGTGCGTAAAATTTGAAGAGCGTTAACAATACATATCCGTCAACACAACGGTTGTCGCGCCAGTAGAACAAAGGGCACACTAGGGCTTTGTGGCCTTGCTATCGAGCACTCAATCTCACTGAGAGGGGCAGAAGCCCGTTGTATTGGTTTCTGCCCCTCTCGACATTATTCTCCAAGTCAATCAACAAAAAGCTGTAAAGGATCGAATTTGTCTATGCTGCACTTCCACTGGTGTCTCACGAGTACTCGGGTCGCACAGAGCGGGCGCCGCGTCTTGTTCACAACAGCCCTTTGTATTCTGTTAGGCGTTCTGCTGCATTGGCCGCCTGCACAGGCCGAAACCACTTACGGCCCGTGGAAATCGGCGCCGATTCACGGTGGCGGCTATCTGCAACAGGTGTTCTTCGCGCCATCGGATAGCAGGCGGATGTATATGACATCCGATGTGGGCGGGCTTTTTCGCTCCGACGACAAGGGGCAGACGTGGCGCATGCTGCACGGCGCCCTACCCGCCGATTCATCGTCCTATTCACCGCGTGGCTTCACCGTTCATCCCAAAGATGCCGACCGCATCATGATTGGCGCCGGTAACGCATGGGGTGGCCCCGGCGGTGTATGGCTCTCCAGCGATGGCGGCGCGACGTGGAAGCGGACGCTGCAAGTTCGGTTTGAGGGCAACGGCTGGTATCGTTCGGCAGGCAACGTCCTGGTGCTTTCGCCTCACAACCCCGATGTGGTGCTGGCCGGGCCTGTGGGCGGAGGCATCTGGCGTTCGACCAATGGCGGGCTGTCCTGGGTCAAGACCGGGCCGGAAGACATTAATCCGACGCAGATCTATTTCGACCGCGCCAACGCTCAACGCGTTTGGGTATGCGCGCAGCCGTGGGACGAAGTCAAAGTCAAACGCGCCGACGGCAGCGAGGTCGGCGTGCGTGGCGGATTGTTTTTCTCCGAGGATGCGGGCCGCACCTGGAATCAGATTGCCGACAAAGGGCCGAGTGAAATCTGTCAGGATCCATCCGATGCATCCGTCATGTATGGTGTGATGGGCTCGCAGCGCATCGTGCGCTCTACCGACCGGGGCCGCACCTGGGAGAACTTCTCACAAGGCCTGGCGCCCTACAACAATGGTGACGCGCGCACAGACGGCTCCTACGATGCACTGGCAGTAGGGCCTAATTTCGTTCTGGCAGGTGGCAATGGCGGCCACATTTACCGCCTCAGCGACGATAAGACTATGTGGCGTGAGATAAAGCCTGATACCATCAACGAAGGCGACTGGTGGGGCCGCATCAAGCCGAATTCATATCGCCACTTTGGCTCGGCGCTAGGCTTTGTGGGCATCAACCCGCGCGACCCGAGCCATTGGGTATTCACCGACTGGTATGCCCTCTATCAGAGCCTGGACGCCGGAAAAACCTGGAACTTGACGCTTAACGGCGTTGAGATGACTGTGCTCAACACCGTGGCGCAGGAGCCGACCAATCCGAACGTGTTCCACACCGGCATGGCCGATGTCGGCTACTTCCGTTCGCCCGATAGCGGCAAAACGATGCAGTGGATCACGAATGGCATCTCCAATAATATCAAAACCATCTTTCCGTCAATGGCGCAGCCGGGCCGCCTCTACGCCACCGGGCCGCGTGAGTGGCAGTGGCACGCCAACGAGATGTTCATCTCCGATGATGCCGGTCTCTCCTGGCGGCGCTCCGGTCTCAACGGCATTCCCAAAATGGAAGAGCGCCGCTGTGAAACTGTCGTAGCACACCCGACAAAGAAAGACGATGTGTGGGTCACGATCTCAGGCCCGATCAAGCCGGGTGAAGGCGGCCCGTGGCACAGCGTAGATGGCGGCAAAACCTGGAAGTGGGAAGGCACAGGATTACCGGAAGTCGACCAATTCTTCCGCAGCGGCTACTGGGTTTCAGGGCCGGAACTCGCAATTTCGGCGGATGGTTCTCTTGTCGCCACAAGCGATGACCGCCGTCTGCTGGCACGTCGCGGCCCCAACGACGACAAATGGACAATGCTCGATTTGCCGGGTGGCGCGCCCAACTGCGTGACAGCCGATCCGCTGCAAGCGGGCCGCTTTTACCTGGCGCTCCAGGATGGCGGCCTGTGGCGCAGCGACGATAGCGGCAAAAGCTGGAAGAACATTGTTGACCGAGATATTCACTGGGTGACACCCGATCTCAAAGTTAGAGGCCGCGTCGCTGCTGTTGCACCCTGGGGCGTGCTGGTGAGTACTGATTCCGGCGCTACGTGGCGCGACATGAGCCGTGCCCTGCCCTATCGTCACAGTCGCAACGTGGTGTGCTTTGCCGGTGAGCAGGTCGTCGTCGGGACTGGCGGCAACGGTGTGTTCTACGCGCCGCTGTCGTCTCTGCAAGGCGCTGCCACGTCGCGCGCCCGCTCTACAGCACGCGCTACTGCCGATGCAGCGCCAGCCGGTCTCATCCAGAATGCAGCCATGACGGCGGGAACGACGACACCCAGTTCCTGGAATCTGGCTGATTGGAAAGAGGGCACGCTGTCGCTCAAGCGCGATACGGCTGTTTACGCTTCAGCGCCCGCCGCACTGCTGCTTGAAACACAGGGCAAAGCCACAGGCATGGTGCATCAGTCGCTGCAACCGACACCCAAAGGTCCCGTAACAATCGAAGGCAAAATCAAGACATCGGGCAACTTTGATAACGTGCAGATCGCGCTGCAAGTCTTCGACGCGCAGTGGAAACAGATCGACTGGAAAGTTGTGGCGACCGGCCCCCAAACCACCTCCGGCTGGCAGACTTTCAAAGGCACACAGACGGTGCGCGACGATGCCGCTTACGCCTTGCTGGGACTTTCTGTAAACGGCACCGGCAAAGTGTGGCTCGACGATGTCTTCGCCACCACGACGGGTGGCACAATTGCCGTGCCACAACAAGAAACGGCTGTCGATGCCGTCGCACTGCCCGTTGCTGTGGCAGCCAACGATCCTCTTATTCGTTACACAGGCCGCTTCGATTGGAGTACTCGCGCCGCGCCGCGCGTCGCCTGGCCGGCCAGCACAATCGCGCTGAGGTTTCGCGGCACGGATTTGAACGTGAAGTTCCAGGATTCGCCATCCAATCGCTGGCAAGTGGAGGTTGATGGCGTCCCGACAACAACATTGCAAATGACCGAAGGTGAGCACACTTATCGTGTTGCGGCAGGTTTGACAAACGGCGAACACACAGTGCGCCTGGTCAAAGCAACCGAAGCTCTTTTCGGCACTGCGCAGGTTCACGGTTTTGAATTGAACCAGGGCGGTCGATTGTTGCCGTTGCCCGCCGCGATTCGCCACATAGAAGTTATCGGCGATTCAATTAGTGCAGGCTATGGCAACGAGGCCGCCAGCAAGGAAGAAAAGTTCTCCCACAAAACGGAAAACGCTTACTTTACCTACGGCGCCATGGCGGCGCGTGAACTCGGTGCCGATTACACCTGCATCGCCTGGTCGGGCAAGAAGATGTGGCCGGACAACACCATACCGGAGTTATACGACCGCGCTTTACCCAACGAAGCCAACAGCCAGTGGAATTTTGCACAGCAAGTTCCCAATGCAGTACTCATCAACCTGGCGACCAACGATTTCGCCGGTGGCATTCCCGATGAAGCCGGCTGGACGGGCGCTTACAAGGCGTTCATCGCTCGCGTGCGTCGTAATTATCCGCAGGCGCACATCTACTGCGCTATCGGGCCAATGATGGGCGATTGGGGAAATGGTAAACCGCTGACAACTTTGCGCAACTACCTCTCCAAGACGGTGAACGATGTTCGGGCGGCAGGTGACGCCAAAGTTCATCTTATCGATTTCGGAACGCAGGACGCACAAAACGGCTTCGGCGCCGACTGGCACCCCAACATCAAGACCAACCAATTGATGGCAGCGCAGCTTGTGCAAACATTGCGCAAAGACTTGAAATGGTAAAGCACCATAATTCATACCGCACCAAGTGACGAACCCGGAGCGTGAGCGACGGGCTTACATGAGCTGCACCAACCCGGAGCGTTGGTGCAGCTGTTCATGAGATGGCTTCGAGTATGATGTGACAATGCTAATCTACAAATCCGGTGTGCTATAGATAATTTCATCACGCACGCGCATTTCGACAGGCACAAGATACTTACGCAACGCCGCCACATCGGGCGTAATGCCGAGTCCCGGTGCGTCCGGCGCGCTGATGTCGCCGTTGGCGTCGCGCTGGAGATGAGACAAAGTCATGTCCAGCGCGAGCGGTTTGGCTTCGACCGGAAATTCACACAGGCCGCCTTGATGCCCGGCAAAGGGCTGTAGTGATGCACTCAGCGCCAGATGCGACGTAAACGTGTGATTAACAAAAGTGACACCCCGTGCCAGCGCTTCGTCAGCCACTTGTTTGGCGGATGTGATGCCGCCGATGCGGCCTGTATCAATTTGGATGAAGCCGACACCTCCATATTCCATAAGTTGACGCGCACCTTCGACGTTATGGCTTCCTTCGCCGCCCGCCAGCTTTACGTCGCCACTGAGCGCCGCCAACTGGTTGTATGCCGATAGCGCTCCGGTATGGAATGGTTCTTCAAGCCACACCACGCCGTTTTCGTGCAGCGCCGGTAATCGCGCCGCCGCTGCTTCCACATCGTGACGCCATACTGTTCCGGCATCGACCAGCAAAACTCCATCCTCACCCAAACCTCGCCGTGCTGCCCGAAGTTGCTCGCGGTCATCCTCGACACTGCCATGACCGAATGTTCCCCAGCCGAACTTTGCCGCACGATGGCCCAAAGCACGAGCGTGACGCGCTTTGTTGTGTGTTTCCTGCGGAGTATCGCCGAACAACTGCGAAGCATAAGGTGTTTTGGGATAAGAGCGTTCGTAGCCCAATAGACGCCAAACCGGCGTTTCCGATTTGCGTCCCAGCAAATCCCACAGCGCGATGTCGATGCCCGAAAAAGTGTGATCGGCTTGCAATAAATCGAATGAGTTCTCGCGCACCAGACGCCTGATGTTTGCAATGTCACTGGCATCGCGCAAGGGTTGGCCCAGGACAGAATCGCGCACTGGCTTGCACGCGGAGTGCGAGCGAGGGCAACACCAGGCAGCTATGCTTGTCAAGGGCGACGCTTCGCATTCACCCCAGCCTTCCCATTCGCCGCAACGCACACGCACCAGCAGTGCGTCCTGGCTGCCGTCACCAATGTCGAGAACTTCGGGCATTGATAGGTAGAAGAAATCAACGGCATCAATGGTGGTTTTTGTCACAACATCTATCTTACCTCAGCAAAGAGCCGCTCCGAGATTTGCACCAGGTCAAGCATTCAGAAGCCTACAGAAGCGGGGATAATGTTTGAGAAACACACCTTCCAATCGGTTGTTGTGCAGGCGTTTGGCAAGGACTTCAGCCAACACGTCGCGATAGTCGGTTGTGCTGCGCAAATCACCCGGCGCTTCCAGTTGATCGTCTTCCAGGCCAGGCCAGCGCGTAAACACCTGACCGCCGCGAACTCCACCGCCCAGCAACATCATCACACCGGCGCGTCCATGATCGGTTCCCAGTCCGCTGTTTTCCTGCAAGCGCCGCCCAAACTCGGTCATGACGACCACGGTGACATGACGCATTTGTTTATCCATGTCGCGCGTGAATGCGGCTAACGATTGTCCCATGTCATTCAACTGTTGCGCCATCCAACCGTCGGTGCCTCCCTGGGCGATGTGGGTGTCCCATCCGCCACGATCGAGACACGCCACTTCTAACCCTACGTCGGCTTTAATGAGACACGCGACCTGGCGCAGACCATTTCCCAAGTCGGTTTCCGGATACGCTGCCCCGCCAGCCGGCTGATATTGTTGCGGGGCCAGACGATTCAGCGTTTTGAGAACAGATAGCGTTTCCCGCCCCGCCTGGGTAATCTCATCGTGGCCATCTGCATACATTTGCATCAATGCCTGGTGCATTCCCTCTTCGTGTTGTTCGCCCATGCTCGTGGACGAGGGGCTTGAACGAGGACGATGTAAATGAAAGTCGTCCAGAGAGTTGAGGGCCGTTGCATCGGTCGCACCACGCAAAACATCGGGCATGACACTGCTGAACGCAACGGCGCGTAGCGGCGAATTCGTTCGGGCCTGAGTACTCGCCAGATGGCGCGCGAGCCAGCCGCTGGCCGAATCGCTGCGTTCATCTTTGGCGCCGCTTTCCATGGTAGACATCGCTTCGAAATGGGAACGCGTCTGATCTCCGGAACCGCAGGCATGGACAAAGGTCAGCGACCCGTTGCCATACAATGGCTGGAGAGCAGAGAGGGCGGGATGCAGCCCGAAGAACTCATCCAACTTCAGGGCGCGCTGCGTTTGTCTCTTGTCGTTTGGTGCGGCAATGCCGATCGTCTGACGGTTGCGGTAGTAGGCATCTTCACCATAGGGCACAACAATATTCAGCCCATCGGCGCCACCTCGTAAAAAAATCGTGACGAGCACATTGGGCGACGTGCTTTGTGCCGCTTTGTGCCCGCCGGGCCGAACTGAGACATTCGCCAGCGCACTGCGGCCAGCTGCCGCAAAGCTTGTTGCCGACAACGCACTTCCCCACAAAAGCTGCCGCCGCGATAGCATTGGCGTGCCTGCTATCCGAGGGTTCTCGTTGACCGGCTGTAGTTCTTGAGTATTTGCCGTTGGGTACTCATTCGCCTTGCGCTGAGCACGCTCGAACCCGGTACCATCACACGAACACCAATCGATCTTCATAAAGCATCTTCCTTTGTCAGCGCCACTGAAATTGCGGCGAGCAAAGCAGCAGGGCAGCCACTTCCGATCTTTGCACGGAGTGATTCGCCAATTGCTTGAGCAGTGTCGTGTATCGATCTGTTGCCGCTTGACCGGGCAAGATAATCTGCGCCAGCGCACGCACTTGCTTATGATCTTTGGAATCTGCTGCATCATGTGCTATCGCATCAGACGATGCCAATGCGCTCAAATCAACAGAAGTGCCCCCTACTTCGCCATGTGCCAGTGCCGAAGCGAAATTCCAGCGCGCCAGCAAAGAGCCCGTCCAGGCTGCGGTTTGGGAAGGATAACCATCCGGCATTGGCCACAGATACAAAGGTTGTCCCATGCGTGCGAGATGCTCCTGCAACTGGGCGCTGCCAGCGGTGTCAGCGTTAAGGGTTCTTAATGCCGATACCATAAAATCGAATGGGCGCTTCACTATCGGCGGTGCATGGAGCAGTTGAGGAGAGAGCAACAGCGGGCGCAACATCGCTTTGATGTCGCCTTTGGTTTGAAGATAAATGGCTGCAAGTTTGGAGACCCAGTGCGAGTTCTCTTCACCCACAAAGTAACGGCACAGTTTGCGAGCAATGAAACGTGCCGTTGCCGGATGCTCTGCTAATATTGCGAGTACTCGCTCCGCGTCTTGCTGCCCACCGCCGGGTGGAATCTTTAGGCCCAGAACCGTTTTTGGCCCATCATCATGCTGAGCCGGATCGAACCGGAAATTGCCGCGCCGCCGCAGGAATCGGTCTTCTACAGTCCAGCCGGTGAAGCAGCGTGCCACTTCCTGAACGTCCTTCTGCGTATAGCCGCCGTCAACGCCCAACGTATGCAACTCCATCAGTTCGCGGGCGTAGTTCTCATTGGGCACGCCGCGCCGGTTTGTCTGGTTATCAAGGTAAGAGAGCATCGCCGGACTGTGCGCCGAGGCACGCAACATGTCGGGAAACATGCCCAGCGCATGACGCCGAACGACCTGCATTTCATCCAGGGGCTTGAAGTAGGCGCCCCAGCCCTTATGCGCGTAGATGTTGAAGTGATTACTCCAAAAATCAACCATGCGTTCGCGGAGTTGATGTCGGCTGTAAACCGCGCGCAAGAGCGCCGCCTGTTGCAACTGGCGCACGACGGCGCGCTCCGGTAGGTCACCCAGTTCGATTGCGCTTGTCTGGAAAACTTCAACGCTGTGCAGGCGCGCTGTCAACACCATGTCTTCACGGTCATCTGCGTTCAACTGTTCATCGATGTAACGCGTCAAACCCATGGCCGCAATGCGCGCAAGGTCGCCAGGCCGCGGCCCGAAGGAAACGCGATTCACAAGGCGCACCAACGGCGCCACATCACCTTGCGGCAACGCGATAGAATCAGGAGATTGCACCGGCAAGGCACGACGCACCACACGGGAACAGCCCGGCAGCAGCATACCGGCTGCTGTTAAAGCGCCGAATTGTAACAGATCGCGCCGCTGCATTTTCACGTAACGGCCTCAGCACTGTTGTGCGAAGCTCGCCCTCCATCCGTGAGTTCATCAGTGGTCTGCACAGCCTGCGCAACGATTGGCGCCATTTGTGGCGTATACGGAATCACAGCTTGATTCTTGGCCGGGACGCGACCGCGCAACGCGCACCAACCGGCGCCGGCTGACATGATGATGGTCAATGGCACAATGAAGAACCAACCGAGCAGAGGCACCAACGCGGCGGCAATCAAAAGCCCCGCTCCACGCAACAGCGCGCCAAAATCGGACATTGTTGGTTCAGAGCGTTGCACGCAGTTTCCCAGTAAGAGCGCCAATCCACTGGCACCAAGCGCGCTTAGTCCGAGCACTCCCAGCAGCAACGCCCAGCCGGCCAGCTTCAAAATGCCATTAGGCTGATTCAGCAGAACGAGTGTGCCCCCAATGCCCAGCAGCGCCAGCACGAAGCCGGTCGCGAGTACTCGCCACGGGCTTCTTTCGAAGTTTTGCTGCGCCAGCCCCGCGCGCCGGTGGAAGAGTAGCGCCATGCCCAGGAGCAAAGCCCACGCTGCAACGCATGTGCTGCCAATGCCTGCGACAACAGCCAGAACATCACCGATTGTCATTGCAATTCCTCCTTCTGTTACAGTTAGTGTGTCAGGGTTACGTTGAAACACCATCCGACTGTCGAATCGTTTCCTATCGGTCTTAAGGCGGATTTATGATCAATCTCGTGGCAGTAGCGCTCTGTTCCGTCGCACACTACAATGCCAGGAAGAACCTGCTCAAGGTCGCATTGAATCCATGCTAAATGAGAAGCAAAACCAGCGCAGAGAACGACGTGCGACCAAGCGCATGGCGAAACAACAGCGCCGCGACGAAAAACGCACGCGTCGCTTGCAGCGTCGGCAACGATTGCAATGGAAGCTGACGCGCTCTTACATGATGGTCACGGTAACAGCCGTAATCGTTATTGAACTCGGCGGCGGATGGCTCATCTGGTACCTGGGGTTTCGGGAAGCGCCATCACCGGAGCACACCGCTTCGTTAGCCCGGCGAGTGGCTTTGCTAATCTCTGCTCCTTTGCAGCAAACACCGCGCTCACCCGAAGTTGCCCGTGTCCTTCATAAGCTGGCCGAAAAGCGTATGACGGCCATAGTTGTCGGTGACAAGATGAGCGTGCTGGCCTGTGCGCCGGAGAATGCGGCACGTCTCGGTTTTCCACTCAGCACGCAGATGATGCTGCCTCCGGCTGTTCCTGCACTGATAGAAGCGGCCTCGCGTGGAGAGACCGATCCGGCACACCTTAGCAGAAAAGATGCTGACGGCAGTTCACTGGCGGTTGTAGCGATACCGGCGACGAACGCGCAACGACAAGCGCAAAGTTTTCTCTACGTTAAGAGCGCAACGCCCGTGCATCTGCGAGACTTTACCAGCGCCATCGTGGCGACTGTGTTACTGAGTGGCGCCATCGTTGGGATTTTTGCCGCAGTCGTTGGCACCGGTTTTGGCTATCTCACGGCGCGGCGTCTCACCGCGCGGTTGAAGGCAATCTCAAGTGCTGCCGATGCCTGGAGCCGGGGTGAGTTTTCTGCTTTTGCACCCGACAGTGGAGAAGACGAACTTGGTGAACTGGCACAGCGCCTCAACCGGATGGCGGGCGAACTTCAACAACTGGTTGCTTTGCGCCAGAACCTGGCTACCGCCGAGGAGCGCAACCGTTTAGCGCGCGAGTTGCACGATACCGTCAAGCAGCAAGTTTTCGCCACAACCATGCAAGTTGGTGCGGCCCGAGTACTCGTGGAGCGCGACCCGGCTCTGGCACAGGCACGCCTCACCGAAGCCGAACGTCTGGCGCACGAGGCGCAGCGAGAACTAACCGCTATTCTGGAACAACTGCGCCCCGGTTCCTACTCGCGTCCGCACAATACCAACAATAGTTTTGAAGATGTATTGTGCCGTTGTGTTGCTGACTGGTCGCGCCAGAACAACATTGTGGTCAACGCACAGTGGGAGCCGTTGCCTACCTTAGCGCAGAGTAGCCAGCAAGCGCTGTTGCGCGTTGTGCAGGAAGCTCTTTCCAACATCGCGCGCCACAGTGGAGCCAATGAAGTTTTGATCCGGACGACAACCCTGAGTGGCCATGTGGCCGCCCTGACGATAGGCGATAACGGACAAGGATTTGATGTCAGCACCACATCGGGCGGCATGGGCCTGACCAGTATGCGAGAAAGAGTGGAAGCCTTACCCAATGGTTTTTTCCGTGTCCAAAGCATCGTTGGAAAAGGCACTCGCGTTGAAGTGCGATGCAGCAGCCGTTTCGAAATTGCAGACGCTGCTCAACTTGCAAATGGAGTGCAAACACACTTATGAGCCAGCCGGATGGACTTCACAAGAACAATTTCGCAACGCCAATCAGAGTAATCATCGTGGACGATCACACCGTTGTGCGCCAGGGCGTGCGAGCGTTCCTGGAAACCCAGTCCGACATCATTGTTGTGAGCGAGGCAGCATCTGGCGCAGAGGCCATCGGTCTGTGTGCCGAACACACTCCTGACGTGGTTCTTATGGACTTGATTATGCCGGGTATGAACGGCGTGGAAGCGACACGGCAGATCAAGCAGATAAGCCCTCAAACACAGGTTATTATTCTCACTTCTTTTCTTGATGATGAGCACATTCTACCGGCCTTGCGCTCTGGTGCACTGTCGTATTTATTGAAAGACGTTAGCGCCGACGAACTTTCGATAGCAATTCGCAAAGCGGCGCGGCGCGAGGCCGTGCTGCACCCTCAAGTCACCGGCCTCATGGTGCAGGCTCTACACAATTCAAGCCCGGCACCGGCGAACCCCCTGGCCGATCTCAGCGAGCGTGAAGTCGAAGTTTTGCGCCTTATCGCCAATGGCCTGGCCAATGCCGATATTGCAGAGCGCCTTGTCATTAGCGAGAAAACGGTGAAGTCGCATGTCAGCAATATTCTAAGCAAACTCAGCTTGATCGACCGCACCCAGGTCGCCGTATACGCCTGGCGCACCGGCATCATGCAACCAGACAAGCAAGTGCCTCATCATTAACAACAGTGGAAGCCGTCTCCTAAACATCTGCACGAACCCGGAGCGTGACAACAGCTTCCAGTGCTATTTATGAGACGGCTTGTCGTGATGAGGCATTTGCTTGTCTAGTTGGAAACTGCGGCACCGATTTTATGAACCGGCACTGCCTTTGTAGGTGCCGGCCACGACCAGCGTTCCCTGCCCCGGACGCAAATATTTCTTCGCCGCCTCGTTAACTTGTTCTACGGTCACGGCCTGATAAAGCCTGTTGCGCTTCTGGATATAATCTAGGCCCAGGCCATACACCTCGCCAACCAGAAGTTGGCCGGCAACGGCGCTGTTGGTAGCCAGTGTCACCGCATAGGAGCCCGTGATATAGGCAATTGCATTCTGCACTTCTGCGCGGGTGAAGCCTTGTCCGCGCGCCACGGAAATCAGGCGCTGCATTTCCGCGACAGCTTTATCCACATTCTGTGGATTGGCGCCAAACTGCACCGAAAACGGCCCGGCGCCCAGAGTCGCATCCGTACTTGCGTAGATGCCGTACACCAATCCCAGCCGGTCGCGAACATTGGTCGCCAGGCGCGAAGCGAGGCCGGTGCCACCACCGAGAATCGTGTTCATCACCACGACGCGGTAGAAATCGGGGTCGCTGCGCTTCAAGTTTCCGGCGTAACCATAAAGCACATCGGCCTGCGCTTTATCCGGCACATTAATAATTGTCTGCGCCAGCGCGGTGGTTGATACGTTTGTATCGGGAATGGACACCGGCGGCAGGTTGCCCTTTTTCTGCCAGTCGCCGAAATACTTCTTCGCCGCCGCGATAGCCTGCGGCGCGTTAACGTCGCCCACAACGGTGAGCACCAACCGATCCGGCGCGTAGTGAGCGGCATGAAAAGCCACCAGGTCTTCACGCGTCAGACTCTTCAACACAGTTTCCTGCTCATCAAGCGTGGGCATGTGATAGGGATGCCCTTCGGGATACAGCGCATTCATGAACGCGATGCGAGCCAGAGTTCCGGTGCTTTGTCGCGCCTGTTCAATGCCGGCCAGCGCCTGGCGCCGTGCTTTTTCCAACTCTTCGGCAGGAAAAACCGGGTTGCGCAGTTGATCGGCCAGAACATCCAACACTGTATCGAAGTCGCGCGTCAGCGAGCGACCATTGAGCGACACATATTCGCGGCCACCACCAACTCCAGCCGAAGCGCCCACATTTTCCAGAGTGCGCGCGATGTCGAGCAGAGATCGCGTGCGCGTGCCGCGCGAAAGCTGCGAAGCGGTGTAGTTGGCCAGACCGGGTTTATTGGCCGGATCGAATACGCCACCCGCTGAAAGCAAAGCGCCGCTGACGGCTACAGTCGGGTTCGCGTGATTTTCCTGAATGATGACGGTTAAGCCATTGTCCAAAACCACACGCGTTGGCTTCACAGCCAAACGCTGCACGCTCCCTGTGGCAGCAACCGAATTTTGCTGAACAGCCACTCTGGCCGAAGTCGTCTGTCGAGTACTCGATGCATTCGTTGCACTGGCGGAGCTTGGTGCAGCGGCAGCAAAAGCAGCAGTTGATGGCGCGGCAGGCGCAGAGGCAACGACGCTCGCGGGCGCTGCCGTGCCGCCTGCAATTGGCTCAAAGTATCCAACGGTGCGGTTGCGCTCCACGAAATACTTTTGCGCCACACGTTGCACATCGGCAGCGGTCACACGGCGCAGGTTTTGGAGGTAGGTTTCGCCATAGCGCCAATCGCCGCGCATGGCGTTTTCGCCCAACTGGCGCCCCTGCGATTGCACCGAGTCTTTGCCGTAAATGTATTGCGCCTCGGCCTGGTTGAGTACTCGCTTCAGTTCTTCATCGGAAATCGGTGTCGTCTTCAGCTTTTCAACTTCGGCCAGCAGGGCTTTTTCAAGTTCGGCGTTGCTCTTGCCCGGTTGCGCCGTGGCATCCAGGAACACCAGGTCGGCGTCGCGCAGGCCGTAATCGTAGGCATCTGCCGAAGAGGCCAATCCGCTTTGCACCAGAGCCGGAAAAAAGCGCGCCGTGCGTCCGCCGGAAAGAACACTTTCCAGTACATCGAGAGCATAACGATCGGGATGGTTGGCAGCAGGAATATGATGAGCGATTTGCACCATGCGCACGGTGCCGGCACGACGCACCGTCACACGACGTTCGCCTTGTTGCTCCGGCTCGGGCGTAATGAAACGCTGCGCAATGGGGCGTCGCGGCATTCGTCCGAAATACTTTTGCACCATGCGCAGCGCGCTTGCCGTATCGAAGTCGCCCACCATCACAATCGTGGCGTTGTTGGGCACATAGTATTTCTTGTAATAGGCATACATCTCATCGCGCGAGATGTTTTCGATGTCGGAGCGAAAACCAATGGTCGTCCAGCGGTAAGGATGCACCTGATGAGCTGTTAAACGCACGGCTTTGGTCAGTGCGGAGCCGGGATTGTTCTCGCCGCCTTCATATTCCGAACGCACAACCGTCATTTCCTTCTGGTGCTCCGCCGGATCAAAGAGCGAATTCACCATGCGGTCGGATTCAATCTGCATGGCGAGTTCCAGTCGATCTGAGGCCAGCGTGGCGAAGTAATTGGTGCGGTCGAACGAAGTTGTCGCGTTAAACTCGGCGCCGTTTTGTTGCAGCGTGGCGCTAATTTCTCCGGGCTTGCGCGTCGTGGTGCCCTTAAACAGCATGTGCTCCAGCAAGTGGCTCATGCCGGTTTGGCCCAACTGCTCGTTAGCCGAACCAACCTTAAACCAAACCGAAAAATAAACGACCGGAGCCGTGTGAACTTCTTTGGTCAGAACGGTTAGCCCGTTAGGCAGGCGAGTTTCTCGAATGCCGTTGAGAACTGAAGGCAGTGCCGGTGACGACGACGCGGCTTGAACGGGAGAAGCAGGCTGAGCTTTGGCCGAGTGACTAAAGCCGGACAGCACGGGTGGCAGCAACAGCGCCGACAACAGAATGGGGTGCAGTATGGATCTGAAATTTTTCATGCACTCTCTTTGACTGTTTCAACGCTTGAGCCGTTCCCGATTATGGAGAGGAAAATCAGAAAGCGAGTACTCGTGTGATGCAATGAGCGTTAGAAATCTTCTTCGCCACGACTTTCAATTTCGTTGATGGCGTCCTGAGGCGTGACGCCGTTCTCGGCCACGGCGCGTATTCCGGGCATGTAGCGTTCGGTTGTTATCAGGTTGGCGTTGACCAAGCCTTCGACAAGCGCCTGATTGAGATCGGTGCCCTCAATGTCGAGGCTTGTCTTGCAGCGGATGGCGCCGCTGTCCCAATCCATTTCAAAGTTGCCAACAGCCAGGCCAAAGTTGGCACGCGTCAGGAACTCCGCCATCGCAACGGTTCTATCGCCGGCCACCACCGGGCACACCGAGTAGAAGATACATTGACGTTCTTCTTCGCGTGCAATGGCATAACACGACCACGCGCCGTTATCGCCTTCATACTCTAGATGCAACGCCGTTTCGCCTTCGATGTGGTGGAAAGGCCACCCCACCCGATTGAAGAACTCTTGCAGTGTCTCGAAAATTTCCATGATGCTACGCGTTCCTTCGTGGCTGCATTCCGACTTTTGGGCATGCTTGTTAGGACGGTGTTTGAATATTGCAGTCACAGTTCTCCGCTGCCCAAACCGCTTTCGGCTGCACTTCTCAAAGAAAGCCATAGCTCTTTGAGTGGCTGGCTAACGGCGCTATCCGGCTCCTTCAGTACAAGCTGTTGATACTCTTCTATATATCGCGTTCGTAAACGATGAAACAAATGCAGGAAGTGGCGCAAGAAACTAATACAATCAAGTACTGCTATTTCAACTCCGCCGGTCTTCTCATAGAGACTTTTTGCGTAATCATTGACCTCCTGCGAAATCTCCTCGGTTGTGATGAAGATGTAATTTTCAATACCCCTATCCAAAATCTTTTGCACTGCAAGGTCGATGTCGTCGCGTGTTACGCGACGCATTTTCATTTCATATCCGGTTAGAACTTGCTCATCGTTGATGAGAGTTACTTCTACGTCGCCGATTGCGCCGGTCTGTTTGTCGGCGGCATTATGGCTTGCAAGTACTTTTGCTTGTTCGCCAATTTGTGTGCTTGCTGATCTATACGCAGCCGCAACAATCAGCACCGGCAACCGACTGGCATTGCGCCCTACCAAATGGCTTTGAACGATAGAAACAATGCTTTCCGCCGACAAAGGGATAGCGCCTTCCAGCGGCTTGACGCCCGCAAGCAGTGTTTCCATGCGTTGCTGATTTTCATTCTTCACGACGAGCAAAACACGAATGCTCTCGGCCAACAAATCGGCGGCGCTTACCATTCCAGTATGAACATCGATAAGAAGTTGAAGGGCGGCCTGATAAAGTTCAGGCGGCCTTCCAACCAAATTACTACTTGGCGTGAGCGTTTCGCTCCTATTGCGGAGCGCAGGGGTGAGAAAAGCCGTTGTGGTGTTGCACGGAAGACTATGCACGGTAATGAATGGCCCAAGATAGGCTTCATCGTAAGTACGCCCTGAAAACGCATCATTACTGTCAATTTCTGTATATGGCTTACGAATGTCTACTTCCGGCTTATGAACCTTTGCCAAACAGCATGAAAGAATAAGCCGAGATAACGCTTTATTACGGATATTGCGGCAAATCAATTCCACGCGCTCGCGGATGCCTTCATCATTTACGATTGGAGCGGCAATGTCAGTGCTGGCTCGTTGCAGTGCATCTGCGAGGATTTCTTGTGGTGTTGCCATTTAATCTCTTTCGGCGGTTCGTAGTTCAACCAAAGTACTTCAGTGCGTTCTGATTTGACAGAATGACACATTTTTGCAGGCGCTTCAACGATGTTCCAGTCACTATATAACTCATCCATTAAATCACAGTGATAACTTGATAAAGCGACCTTGCCTTTGACGTTGCGGAGTACTCCGGCGAGTTTTCGATGGTCGTTATCGGTCATTTCATGCGCGTAGGCTTTGCTATCTCCACGCGCATTGTGCGGATAAGGTGGGTCGCAGTAAAACAGTGTTTCGGCGCTGTCGTAGCGGCGGATAACTTCGATTGCGGGCGCATTTTCAATTTGCACCCGCAACAACCTTTGAGCAATGAGCGATAAATCATCAACGCTGCCGAGCCAACGCGACACGGCACCCGCCATCCCTGCGCGGCTGGTCAAAAGACAATGCGCCCAACGTCCGGCGCTTGATGTTTGAGCAAGCCCAGTCCTTACTTGTCGCGCGCACACGAAAAAACGACGCGCACGCTCCAATTCGCTAATATTTTCTGTTTGGCGTTGGCTCGCCAACGCCAATTCCTCGCGCGAAAAAGGAGTCAGGCCAATAGCTTCAATCAATTCGTCTTTTTGATCTCGCAACACGCGGAAAAAGTTGACAACTTCGCTGTGAGCATCGTTATAAGTCTCAACTGGTGAGGGTTCACGATTGATAAGTACGGCGGCGGAGCCGCCGTACACGTCACAAAAATGCTGTGACTGCGGCAACATCGGCAGCAGCCAATCAAGATGACTATATTTTCCGCCATACCAGCCGAAGGCAATCAACTTTCCCATATTCCCTAATTTTAACGCACTTCGGCGGGAGGAGAAAATGAATGATTGCAGTAACGCCGCGCGCAAGCGGACTAACGCCTGAGATCAGCGGCGCCTAGAAGCGCAACGTAGCGAATCTGTAGGCTTCCGTTGCAGCGATTCAGGAAGCCTGAGACTGAGCGTGCTCATTGTATTCTCCAATTTCTTTCAAAAACTCTTGTGGCGTGAGTACTCGCAAACCGAACTTCTCGACACCCGCAAAATTCCGTTTGTTGAAACTGATGATGTATTTGCATTCATGAGTACTTGCCAACCTGCGCACGCAATACAACGACAAACTCAGCGGCGCTGAAAGGCGAAGCCTGTGCAGCGACAGGTTGTGTAGTGCCTTTTGCCTAATACTGACTTCTCGCACCGTTGATACGCCATTGACTGTCTACGGGAACGAGACGAAACGAATACATTGCAGTCCCCTTGGCGCAGTGAAGTTGATAGTGGAGATCTGCATATTCAGTGCTGACGCGAAAACTATGTAGGTGCCAGCCTTGCACTACTCCCTGCTTCTGTTCTATGGTTTGCCAATCTTTTTGCCATATTTGAGCGGGAGAAGCTTTTTGCGCTGTGGGCGAGACAAGATTATACGCTGAACCAAACCGATGCGCTTGCATCTGACGCAGGAAGTTTTCCGCAACTGGCTGCGCCTGTTTGATGCTGCTGGTGAAACTACAGCCAGAGAGAACAAAGGCTGCCAGCACAAACGCTACGGTTTGGGCCGACTTAATTATGCACTTCCTATTCTAACCTGAGTACTCAGATGGCTGCGCGCGGCAGGCCAACGCCTGAGATCACCCGCTGCTGGAGGCGGAGCGAGGAACGAGAGAAGCTGTAAGCGGTCGGGGGTAGCGCCCTGTTGTCCCGCTGTTGATAATCGTGTGCTACTCATCGGATGCGCCATAGTCTGACGATACCATCCTCGCCACCAGCCGCCGCCATCTGGCCGTCTGGCGAAAGATCGACTGAGGTAAAATCGCCCTGTTTCCCTTTAAGCGTTCGTATCAACTTGCCGGTAGAAGCGTCACGAACCTTTAATTTATTCAGAATGTAGCCGCCGCGCAAAGTCAGCAATTTACTATCGGCAGTGAAACGAACGATGGGGACGGGGCCTTGTAAGTCTTTATCTTTGTCCTGAAGTGTTGCTATTAGGTTGCCCGTTGGCAAATCCCACAGTTGCACCACGCCCGGCGCTTCACGGCGCTTAAAGCTCGGCTCCCATACTACAGATAACTTACGTGAGTCGGGAGAAAACTCAACGTCAACGTCATTCGGATAACGAAAGGCTTCTAAATGTGGATGGTGCAGCGCTTTGATCTTTTGCCCGCTCGCTGCATTTCGCAACATTACAGATTGAGGATAGTTATCCGGAGCGAGTTCTACCGCCGCCATTATCTTACCGTCGGGCGACATCTCAGTGTGGCGCGAGTAAGGCAAACATGCGCTGACCTGTAGCTATCTCCCATGATTGTGCGTCCCTTTCAGTAGTGGTGTGGAGAAGTTTGCTATCGAGGGAAAAGTCGGTGAATCTGAGTTCCTCATCTCCCGCGATACGGAACTTACTTGATTTTGGTGCTTGCGGTCCAATTAACGCCTGCCCCGCAACCGTATCCCACAGTTCCATATAGATTTCGTTACCGTCAATGTTCATTCCCAGGAGATCGCCGTCGGGCGAAAACTTCATTTCAGTAACTACACCGAATGGCTTGAGTAGAACAGGAAGCTGATCGATGTCGGTTAGCCAGACCTTCACAGTACCGTCGAAACAGGCGACTGCGAGCTTGCGGCTATCCGACGAAAATCTGGAGAGGTATCCGCCAGCAACGGTGCGGCGCAGGCGTCCTGTTGCTGGATTCCACAGTCTCATCTCTCGATTGGGTGACTTACGAATATCTTGCCGAAGTATGATGGCCGCGAGCATCTTCCCATCAGGCGAGTACTCGACCTGATACACCGGATTATATATGCCCGGATGCTGCGACAATAAGCGTTCGGGTCGCGTTACGACTAAGGGCGCAGGTGCCGATTGTGGAGTTTGCGAGTTCGCAGCGTCGGAAAAAAGACGTAGCGCACCCCAGCCCAAAGGCAGCGCGATAAGAATCATAATGCCCCGACGAATACTTGCCCTCATGAAGATGACCCCGCACCAATTTTATCATTACTCCGCAACACAATTTCGGGCTGGATAGCCGTTGATACTGGTTTGACATATCAGTTTACGAAAAGCCGTGCGCCGCAAGCTAACATGTGATTATGCCGCATACTTCGCTCGGTGTTCAGGGTTGATGACAGAAAGACACTCCCTGAGAAATCAGGAGTGTCTTTCTGTTATTGAGGCACGGCGGCGCTAAGTGGGCCGGCTGCATCGCCAACGGGAGATGGACGCCAGCGGTAGAGAATGACCTTGTTGCGATAATTTTCTTCGACAAAGATGAGGTACTCGCCATTTGAACGGCGAAAGGCGCTTAGCGCGTTCGGCATATCGACCCAGCCGGTGACCTCCACACTGCCAAAAGCAGCGCCGGGATTGAGGTAGCCGACAAAGCTGCCGTCATCGGCGCGAAATACTTGCACCTGAGAACGCGTTTCCACACCCACAAGAAACACGTAATCGCCTTCAACGGCCATCGCTTTCATGGTAACTTTGGGGCCGGACTTGGGTTTGAAGTCGTGCGGCACATCCAGCACCCACGTCGCCTGGCGATTGCCTTTGCTCCAGTTGTCGTAGCGCGCCAGCACTTTGCCGACGATGCCCCACGTTTCTTCTTTCTTCTGCGGCGAGTAGCCCGCCAGATACATGGTGTCGCTTTCGGGAAAATACTGGATGCGCTGCAAACTGTCGAACAGCGCCGGGCCATCAAACGATTGAGCAGCACCATATTGTGGTTTGCCACTCGCATCGAAACCGATGAGAGGCGTCATGCGAATTTGTTTTCCGCTGCACTCCCACAAATTGCCGCCCTTGTCGGCCCACACGCCCCATCCGCCCAGCAGCCGCTTATACGAGTAGGCGCGTTGGGCGAATTCACCATTGTCCGGGGAAAAGTAATACACCTCGACCGCATTGGTGTACATATCCGTCTCAAAAAGCAGCAACCTGCCGTCCACACGGCGTGCAAAGGCGGCGTGGTAAGAGCATTCTTTGCGGCGCGCGTCGTCCTGAGTACTCGGGTCGTAAGTGTAACCGCGCAGCGTCGCCTGCTTGCCGGGTGGACGCGTGTAGTCCATCACGTAATGCTCTTCGCCCCCATAGACGTGCGCGCCATCGCTGGCCGGATCGACAACTGCGCTGTCGCGAAAGTGCAGTCCGTTCAGTTCCCACACGAGTTTCCCATCGGGCGCGAACTTGCGCAGGATCGTGCCGTCCCAGGCGCCGCCACTCAGCGCAACGAACAAATTACCGGCGGCATCCGTAGCCGCACCGGCCAGGTGGAACAGCTTCTGCGCTTTGACTTCGCCCGGCGTTCCCGCTGCCATGCCGCCCTGAACACCAAAGCATCCGGTCATGCGCGGCACAGCCGCCAGATCATAGAACAACACCTGAGAGCGCGGCCCATTATCGCACACGATCAGACGGCCTCGGTTGTCGATGGAAAGTGCTGTGGGCTTTCCGGCATCGACAATTTTCCCCGACTGGAGATTGCCTTCGGCATCATAATGGAGAATCTGCGTGCCGGCCAGAATCCACAACGAACCTTGCCTGTCGAATACCACATCGCGCGCACTGGCAACGTTGAAGGATTGCACCAACGACAAATTACTTGTGCTGCGAACTTGAATATCGCCGTTATCGCGCACGATGCAAAGAGTGGTGTCGGAAGCCGCCATGCCCACGGCTTTACCCACCGCGATTTGATCGACATACTTGTGCTTATCGCGGCGAAAGCGTAGCAGGTCGCCTTCGGTGTTGACCAGGTAGATGTAGGTGCCGTCTATGGCTACCGACTGGCCGGCAGTGCCCCAGCCCCATGCCTTATGCCCGCCCTGGCCGTCGTATTGTTTGAGGAGTTCAGAATGGACATCGCCGTCTTTGTAGATGCCGGTGCAGCGGCCCGCTTCGTCCCACTCGCTGGCGGCATACAGTGTGCCGTCGGGACTCACTTCAATCTCGTCCACATAGTTTTGCACCCATTTGTTGTCGGCACCACCGAAGCTGTTACCGATCCACGAAGTCTCATGGGGAAGGTCTTGCGCGCTGGCCGGCACACAAAGCAGCCACAGGGCACCAACGGCAACGGCTACAACACGCATACAAAAGCGATTCACTTTCATGATGCCTCCTGTGATGAGTACCGATAGACAGAGCTTCGACAGGAACAGATTATCAGGTAGAAGTAACCATATTATACGTCATATTACGTGGCAATTGAGGCGCAAGAGACGGCACAAATCGCCTTTACGAGTACTCGCAAAGGCGGTTTGTGTGAGGTAGGGATGGGTTGAACTTAATAACAATCGTTAAGAGCTGAAGGCACGGCGCATGAGTGCCTTTTGGTGGAGACTGTTTCGATGCCGCGCCGCGCAAACACAATGGCCACTCAACGGTCAATCAGCTTTCGAAGGTATTGCCGTTTTGCAGGTCGCCCGATTTAAAACCGCGCTGGAACCAGGTCGCACGCTGCTGCGAAGTGCCGTGCGTGAACGAATCGGGAACCACGTAGCCGCGCGCTCGCTGCTGCAACTGATCGTCGCCGACCGCACTGGCCGCATTGAGTGCCTCTTCTACATCGCCGGGGTCGAGAATGTTGCGCTGCTGCGCGTAATGCGCCCACACACCGGCATAATAATCGGCTTGCAATTCGAGTCGCACCGATAGCTGATTAGATTGACTTTTACTGGTGCGCTGTTGTAACGCCTGCACTTCGGCCATCGTGCCGAGTTGTTTCTGAACGTGATGCCCCACTTCATGTGCGATGACATAAGCCTGAGCGAAATCGCCGGGAGCGCCATAGCGAGAGTTCAGTTCACGAAAAAATGCAAAATCCAGGTACAGCTTTTCATCGTTCGGGCAATAAAACGGCCCGGCAGAAGATCCCGCTATACCGCACGCCGACTGCACCTGTCCCGAATACAGCACAATTTTCGGTTCGCGATAACGCCGTCCGATGCGCCGAAACAGTTCGCCCCAGACATCTTCGGTATCGGCCAGCACCACCGCGACGAACTTACGCTCCGGGCTGTCGAGTTGGGCGCGCTGTGCGCTGTCCGATGCCGGAACAGTGGATGGCTGGCGGCTCGGCTGTGTATCCAGAACAACGCTGGGGTCGCCGCCCAGAAAATAGATCAACAAACCCAGCACCAGCGCACCAACACCGCCCACCGGCGCCACACGACTCATGCCGCCGGCATTTTCCACATTCTGGCTTTCACGCCGTCCGGTCCACTTCATGACAAATCCCCTTCCGCTTTTTGACAGTCACAGAGCAAAAATCGCGCGCAAGTGTCACTTATCCCAATAAAGATGAGAATTGCCGTAACACATACGCCAGCGTGCCCGAGTACTCGACGACTTATCACCCGACGTTTGTCACAGTATTCGGCTGAACGGTTATTCGGTTGAACCGTTATTCGGCGGAACCGTTAGCATTACGACAATCAATCGTCAGTGGCAGGCCCCATCCGCCGATTCTGTTTGATTTGACCGCGATGGCGTTTTGCTTCCAACACCCGCGTGCGAGAAGCGCGCGTTGGCTTGGTCTTGACGCGAGGTTTTGGCACGATGACCGACTGGCGCAGCAGTTCGACAAATCGCTCTAGAACGTCTTGCCGGTTGCGTTCCTGTGTACGGAACTGCTGGCCTTTGATAATCAGCACACCGTCATCCGTGAGGCGATTTCCGGCGAGTTGCGTGAGGCGCTGGCGCACATTGTCCGGCATCGACAACTGATTAATGTCATAACGCAGCACAACAGCCGACGAGACTTTGTTGACATTCTGGCCGCCCGGCCCGGAAGCACGCACGAAATCATACTGAATGTCGTTTTCATCAACCGCAATGCCATACGCGATCTCGATCATATCCTCAGCCTCTCAAACGACACACAGGTTACAGTGTCACGCGCAATGGGTATCATGACATGCACTGCTCTTTTTTCATATCTTCGCCACCGGGGTTAAGTAACGCTGGACAGTGAAGAGTACTCAGCTATGATTCAACATTCTCCGCAAGTCGCCATTCTCATCGGTTTACAAGGCGCAGGAAAAAGCACCTTTTATCGCATACACCTGGCAGCCACGCATCTGCACATCAGCAAAGACAATTTTCGTCATGCAAAGAGCCGTGATAAACGCCAGCAAACTTTGCTGCGCGATGCTCTGCAAGAAGGAAGATCCGCAGCCATCGATAACACAAATCCTGCCGTTGCAGATCGTGTTCCACTGATGGAGATCGCGCAGGAATTCCACGCGCCCACCGTCGCCTACTATTTTCAACCCGCGTTGGCCGCTTGTCTGGAACGCAACCGAGGTCGAGAAGGCGTGGCGCGTGTGCCGGACATCGCCCTTTTCGCAACTCTGAAAAAGTTGCAGGCTCCTTCATTGGCCGAAGGCTTTGATGCCATTTTCCATGTCTGCAACCTGGAAGACGGCTCGTTCGAGATTACTTCACAAGAACTGCCCGCCCAGGAGCAGACTTCATAAAGTTTTTCGATCTCTGTCGGCCCAGACACCTGGAACCAATTTACCCATCACGACGTGTCGGCTGGCTCCGGTTGCCGACGGCACATTCGTCGTGTGACCCCGAACAGCCTCATGCGCCAGCACCGCAAAAGCCATAGCCTCTTTAGCATCGCTGCGAATTCCAACATCTTCCAGTGTGGACACCTTGTAAGGAATGCGCTCCGCCAGCATTTGTCGCAGCGTGTCATTGAACGCACCGCCGCCACCGAGAATCACTTCCGTAGTGCAATTTGCATTTGCACCGGCGTGCTGTTGAGTACTCAGCACGCGATAACTGGCGGCAATCGACTCGGCAGTGAAAGCTGTCGCTGTGGCCACGATGTCAGCGGCATCAAGGCCGCGCGCTTTTCCATCACGCACAAACTGGGAGGTGTAAGATTTACCGAACTCTTCGCGTCCCGCTGTTTTGGGCGGCTCGCGCTGAAAGTATGGGTTTTGCATCAACTGCGTGAGCCATTGTTCATTGGCCTTGCCTTGCCGGGCGAGTTGCCCGTTGTCATCGAAATTCTTCGCGCCACCCGTTAGCAGGCGCACACATTCGTCGATTACCATGTTGCCGGGGCCGGTGTCCCACGCCTGCACATCAGCGATGCTGCCACGCGCAGGCAGCCATGTCAGGTTAGCGATGCCGCCAATGTTTTGCACAATGCGATTACGCTCAGGATGGCGCAGCAAGAGGTAATCGAAGAGAGGCACGAGTGGCGCGCCCTGTCCACCGGCAGCCATATCGCGCGGGCGAAAATCGGCCACCGTCGTGATTCCGGTGCGTTCCGCGATGACTGACGGTTCGCCGATTTGCAACGTGACGCCCTCACCCGGTAGATGGCAAATGGTTTGGCCGTGAGAACCAATCAAGTCCACGTCCTGCGGCTGCAAATTGCAGCTTTCGAGTACTCGCAAGGCGGCGTCGGCAAACAACTCGCCGAGAAGAAAGTTCAAGCGCGCCACTTCCGGCACCGAGCCATCTTCACACAATTGCAGAATGCGTTCGCGTGTCGCGTCTTCAAACGGCACGCACAGGAACCCACGGAGTTGCACCGTCATGTTTTCGCCACTGCCGGCGATTTCTACGCAAGCCGCATCAATGCCATCAAGGGAAGTGCCCGACATCAGCCCGATAACGGTGTGGCTCTTTTGGTGGGTGTAATCGTGCATCCAGGAGAACATATACTCAAGCATACCTCTTCACGCAGGGAGCACATGAGTACTCAGAAAAAAGTTCGCGTTCTGTTTGTCTGCCTGGGCAACATCTGCCGTTCGCCAATGGCCGAAGCAGTTTTCAGGCACCTGGTAGAAAAAGCCGGTTTACAAAACACCATTGAAGCCGATTCGGCGGGCACCGGCGATTGGCACGTGGGACAACCGGCGCATCACGGCACGCGCACGATTTTGCAAAAGAACCATATCTCCTACAATGGACGTGGACGGCAGATCGCGCACAACGACCTCGACAAATTCGATTACATCGTCACCATGGATAACGAAAATCTGGGCGATGTGCAACGGCTGGGCAAGGGCCGCGCGAAGATAGAGCCGCTACTGAGCTACGCACCGGATGCAAGCGTGCAGGAAGTGCCCGACCCGTATTACAGCGGCGGCTTTGAAGGCGTATATCAATTGGTACAGGCGGGCGCTGCGGGTTTGCTCGACACGATTCGCAGGGAACACGTTCTGTGAGTCCTCTTCCACCGCAACTGCACGAGGCCGTGCAACAAATTTTGAGCACCGATCTGCTCCACGTGCAGTTGCTGAGTGGCGGCATGGTGAATCACGCCGCACGCATACAAACGCGAGACGGTGTTGTGTTCGTGAAATGGTCGCAAAGTGCTACGTTCGCGATGTATCGTGCGGAAGCCGATGGTCTTCATGCACTGCGATCAACACAAACCTTGCGCGTGCCGCACGTAATCGCCATTGGTCAGGCGCCGCCATTCTTAGCTTTGGAGTTCATCGAGGAACGAATGCCTCCTGACGCGAAGCGATTCACCCGGCGCTTTGCAACAGCGCTGGCGCAAATGCACAGCCGCACACGTTGTATGCGCGGCTTCGGCTTCGCAGACGACAACTTTATCGGCGCGCTGCCGCAGCGTAATACGTGGCACCCTGACTGGCCATCGTTTTATCGCGATTGCCGGCTCGTGCCTCAAATTGAAATGGCACGCGAACGCCAATTACTTCCCGCAACACGAGAGCACGCACTGCAACGAGTACTCGAAAATGTGGAAAGGCTGCTGCACGTTTTACCTTCTCAGCCATCACTGCTACACGGCGACTTGTGGAGCGGCAACTTCCTGGCGGCAGGAGACGAACCCGTTATTTTCGACCCGGCGGCTTACTACGGCGAACGCGAAGTAGAGATTGCTTACATCGAGTTGTTCGGCGGCTTCCCCGCAGGATTTGTCGCAGCGTACCATGAGGCGTATCCTTTAGAAGATGGTTACGAACAACGACGCGCGTTGCATCAACTCTATCCGCTGCTGGTGCACCTTAATTACTTTGGTGAAACTTACGGGCCACGCGTTGACCACGCCTGCGAGATGTGCCGCACCGCGCTTTTGTGAAATACTGCACCGCAGGCAACGGGAGAGAATTGAATGGTAGAAAATCCGGTTTATGCAGGCTTGGAGCCGCGCGAAATGTGGCGGCACTTCGCGGCACTCAACAGCATTCCTCGCCCATCGAGTCAGGAAAACGCGGTACGAGGCTACGTGAAGCAAGTCGCCGAAGCAGCAGGCGCAACGTGGCAAGAAGACGGCGCCGGTAACATCGTAGTGCGCGTGATGGCCACTTCGCCGGTTGAAGCGAGTACTCCAAGTGTGGCCGTTCAAGCGCACCTCGACATGGTGTGCGAAAAACGCCCCAATGTAAATTTCAACTTCGAAACCGATGCCATTGTACCGCGCCGAGAAGGCGACCGCATTTACGCCAGCGGCACAACTCTGGGCGCCGATAACGGCATTGGCGCCGCAATGGCTCTGGCGCTACTCACGACGCCCGATTTGCAGCATGGCCCTCTCGAATTGCTGTTTACCGTCGAAGAAGAAACCGGCTTATACGGCGCAATGAAGCTCGACCCATCGCTGCTGCAATCGCGCCTGCTGATTAACCTCGATTCCGAAGACCCGAAAGAAATCACCATCGGCTGTGCGGGCGGCGCGACCACCATTCTGCGAGTGCCGGTTGCCGCCGAAGTTGCACCCGCAGAATGGAATGCGCATGATGTCGTCGTATCGGGCCTGAAAGGCGGGCACAGCGGCGTGCAAATTCATGAACCGCTGGCCAATGCCATCAAGTTGCTGACACGAGTACTCAACGACCTGCGCAGCGCCGGAGTTGATTTTCGTGTGGTTGCTATTCATGGCGGTAGCGCGCACAACGCCATTCCGCGCGATGCCAGGGCAAGCATTCTTGTGCCGCCGCAAACAGTCGATCAAATCAAGACCATTGTTGCCCAAAGCCTCTCCTCATTGCAGCAACAATGGCACAACAATGAGCCAGGCTTAAACATTGAAGTGCGCCCTGGAGCAACACCCGATATGGTGATGACGCAGGACAGCGGCAACACACTACTTCAGTTGTTGGACGCATTGCCGCACGGCGTCCTTGCCTGGAGCGAGAAATTTGTTGATAAGGTCGAAACGTCCTCGAATTTGGCGCATGTTCACAGCGCGCCCGATTCGGTTGAAATCTCCACCAGTTCGCGCAGTTTCATCGCAGCCAACCTCCAGAGAACGCAAGAGCAGATATGCGTGCTGGGCCAACAGGCGGGAGCCGGCATTGACGCCCGCGACGCCTATCCCGGCTGGGAGCCCAAAGCCGATTCTCGTCTGCTTAAAGTGGCGCAACGTGCTTACGAGCACACTTACGGTCACGCACCGCAGGTGGAAGTGGTACACGCCGGCCTGGAATGCGGTGCCATTGTCGATAAACTGCCCGGTATGGAAGCCGTTTCCTTCGGGCCGGAAATCGGTGGAGCGCACACACCCGAAGAATATGTCGGGGTGTCTTCAGTCGAGCCAACGTGGCAATTGCTCACAGGGCTTTTGCAGTCGTTGAATAGCAATCGTTGAAACTTATCAAAAGGATAAATAACATGGCCAAAGAAAGAGCCGTTGTCGTGGGAGCCGGAGGCATTTCGAACGCGTGGTTTCCGCCGTTATTAAAAGAAAAGGTCGATATTGTCGGCGTCGTCGATATGAACATCGAAGCTGCACGCAAGCAAATCGATAAATATCAATTGCAGTGCGAGCCCTACACCGATGTAGCGAGTACTCTCAAAGAGTTGCAGCCCGACTTTGTCTGCGACCTCACCATTCCCGAAGCGCATTGCGAAGTGACAACTACGGCGCTCAAGAATGGCTGTCACGTTGTAAGCGAAAAGCCGATGTCGGCCAGCATGGCACAAGCACGCCACATGGTGCGCACTGCCGAGGAAACCGGCAAGATGTATATGGTGAGCCAATCACGCCGCTGGGATCGCAATCATGAAGTCGTGCAGCGAGTACTCGCCGGCGCGAAAGTCGGCGAAGTGACGACCATCAACTGCGACTTTTACTTGGGCGCGCACTTCGGCGGCTTCCGCGACGAGATGCCCAGCCCATTGATTCTCGACATGGCGATTCACCACTTCGACCAGGCGCGTTTTTTCTCCGGCCTCGATCCGGTTTCGGTATATGCGCACGAATTCAATCCCAAAGGTTCGTGGTATAAGGGCGATGTCGCAGCAAGCTGCATCTTCGAGATGAGCAACGGCGCGATCTTCACTTATCGCGGCAGTTGGTGCGCCGAAGGTTTTCATACCAGTTGGAACGGCAACTGGCGCATCATTGGCGACAAAGGAACTTTGCTGTATGAACAAGACCAGACGCCGCGTGCGCAGGTCGCAGCAGCGAGCAGCGGTTTCAATCGTCCACTGAAAGATGTCAAAGTCCCGGAGCCACGCCTCAAATTCGGCGGTATGCACGGTGCATTACGCGAGATGCTTGCGTTCTTGCGCACCGGCAAAGTGCCGCAAACCGAGTGTCACGACAACATCAAGTCGCTGGCCATGGTGTTTGCCGCGATGGAAAGCAGCCGTAAAGGCAAGCGCATTCCCGTCAAATTTTGAACACGAGTACTCGATCTTTAACAACTACTGAATCAACACGTAGCCTTAGGTGCGCAGCAATTCAACAGCGGAGAAAACACGGAATGACCAACGAGAAGATAACGCGACGTGCATAACGGAAGAATAGAACGCGTGAGTACTTGTAGCACATAGAAGGTGAGAAGCGACATCCGCAATTCACCAACCGCAAGTGGGCGCGAGACCTTTGCTTGAACGTATACAGCCCGCGCGCCCCCACTTGCGGTTGGTCGCTTCCCATTTCTTTAAAGCACGTTCCAGTGCGGCTGTGCGGGATGTTTCTTGTCGGGGCGCATAGCATGTGCCCTGCTGTGGTTGCCGCAGCATGAGGGCGCACGCCATGCGCCCCGACAAACAGCACAAAGTCATTCAAATATTCTCTAGGCGCTATACTCACGATTTGATACTCACAGGGCTTACACAAGAAGAGGCCTCTACGAACCCGGAGCGTGAGCGACGGGCTTGAGTCTTAGCCCGTCGCTCACGCTCCGGGTTCGTAATGCGTAAGTCTTAACTCATGTGTTCGCATAAGGCAGAGGCAAGCGATGAAACCCTCGGATCAAGAAATTGCCACCCAAACTCTCACACCGGAGCATCACAAACAGGCTGTCGAGTTAATCCAGGTCGATGGTTACGTCGTGTTTGAAGGCGTGCTGCCACCCGAGTTAATTGCACCCCTACGCAGCGAGTTCTTGCAGGAGTTTGAAGCGCACATTGCACGCACCGATCCCAATCGAGGACGCAACCGTTATCAGATGCATCTGCCGTTTCGCGCACCCTTCAATGATGCGCAGATCATCACCAATGCGCTGGTGCTGCCGATTATCGAAGAGTTATTGGGCGAAGATGCCGTTTGCCATTACTTTGCTTCGGACACGGCCCTACCCGGCTCCGATTATCAGGCTGTTCATTCCGACATTCACTTGCTCTTTCCCGAAACATCGCTCGCCCTGCCCGCTTACAGCTTGGTGCTGAACGTTCCACTGGTGGATTTTCGCGCTAACAATGGCCCGGTGGAAATTTGGCCCGGTGGCACGCATCTTATGCCGGGCCGTGTTGACATGCAAACACTTGCACCGCAAATGCATTCGCAACCTGTGCTGATGCCCGCCGGTTCGTTGCTGTTGCGCGACCTGCGCATGTGGCATCGCGGCACGCCCAATACGTCGGATGAGGCGCGTCCAAACCTAGCGTTTATCTACTCGCGGCCATGGCTCAAGACCAGCTATCCGGCGATTGAAATTGAGCAATCGACTTACGACGCTCTTTCGCCGCGAGCACAGAAACTATTTCGCTTCGAGCAGATCGCTTGAGCGGGAATCAACAATTCTTTGTCGGCTCCTACACCACATTCGCAACTGTCTCTAGTTGCTTTCGATGGCATGACCTGCGCCCGCATAAAGAGCGAGCGGGCCTTCCAACTCTATCTTCACGACAGTCGCATTCGGGTCCAGCACTTCTTCGGGCACCGTTATCCACAACACACCGGGAATGTTCATCCACGGCGCACCACCGATTTTGCGATGCGCTAATTCCTGACCCGAACCCACAACCGAAACACGCTTTACATTGTTATGGATGCCTTTGATTGCGATCTCGTCCCAGGGCCGGTCGAAGATCATTGTATAAAGCACCGTGCCGTCATCTGAAAGAGTGCTCGCGCCGTAGAAGTGACCGGCGGGCAAACCGGCGACCGTCGAATAAACCGCTTCTTCATGCTTGCGAATCCAGTTGCCCAATCCTTCGAGCCGCTCCACCTGTTCAGGCAAAATTGTGCCGTCTTCTTTCGGGCCGATGTCGAGCAGCAAATTGCCACCCATGCCGATCACTTCACAGAACATGCGCACGATCTGCCGCACCGATTTGTGGTTATGATCGTGAACCTGGTAGCCCCACGAGTCGTTGACCGTAACGCAAAACTCCCACGGGCCTTCAGGCCGCGCGATGGGAACACCCTGCTCCGGCGTTTGATAATCGCCGTGGCCGCGCATTCGCGAGTTGAGAATGACTTCGGGCTGCCACGAATGAAGTTGGTCGCGTAGTTCGGCCATGTTCCAGTACTCGTCGCCCGGTGTCCAATCGCCGTCGAACCACAACAAGTCGATTTTGCCGAACTGCGAACAAAGTTCCTGCAATTGCCCGCGATGAAACGTCAGGAAACGCTGCCAGGCCTCGTTCTGCGCGCCATCAGGCCATTGCTCATAAGTCTTGCTGCTGAGCGTTTGGCTGTTGCGCTCGAACTGAGGAATCGGTGCGTAATCTGGGTGCGACCAATCCAGGTGCGAAAAATAGAAGCCGACCTTGAGACCGTGTTCGCGCAATGCATCTACATAGGGGCCGATGAGGTCGCGCCCGGCGGGCGTTTTCTTGACTACGCTGAGGTCGTTTTGCTGCGTGTCCCACAATGCAACTCCGTCGTGATGTTTGGTGGTTAAAACAGCGTATTGCGCCCCAGAACGCTTGAATAAATCGGCCCACGCTTGCGGGTCGTAGTCCCGGGCTGTAAAGCCGTCGCATTGTGCCATGTAGTCGGCGTAAGAAATCTGACGGTTAAAAAACGCCCACGATTCAGGAATGCCGTTCACGGCGTAAATGCCCCAGTGAATAAAAATGCCCAGCTTTGCCTGTGGAAACCACGACTGCATCATGACTGTTGTCCTTTTTGATTTACATTCAGGCCCTTACCTGTACCTACACTTACCTGAGTACTCGATGAGCATTCGACGACCGGGCGATGCCATCAGCCAACTGCTTACAGGTCGGGCACTTGCCAGTCGATTTCGGTTTGCCCGCTGTCGCGCAGTGCTGCGTTGATTTGCGAAAACGGTTTGCTGCCGAAGAATCCGTTATGCGCTGAGAGCGGCGACGGATGCGCCGAACGCACAATCGTGTGGCGAGTTTCATCAATAAGGCTCAACTTCTTGGCCGCGTAACCACCCCACAGCACGAACACGACGCGCGTTTCTTTTTCGTTCACACGGCGAATGATTTCATCGGTCAGCTTTTCCCAGCCTTTGCCCTTGTGAGAATTGGCCTCGTGTGCGCGCACTGTGAGAACGGCGTTCAACAACAGAACACCTTGCTGCGCCCACGGCACGAGGTAGCCGTTGTTAGGCACTTTGCCGCCAACGTCATCGCGCAGTTCGCGGAAGATGTTCACCAGGCTGGGCGGCTTGGCCACGCCGGGTCGCACGGAAAACGCCAGACCATGCCCCTGATTGGGGCCGTGATAAGGGTCCTGGCCGAGAATGAGTACTCGCACTTGTTCATAAGGCGTCAGTTCGAGAGCGGAAAACACTTGCTCTTGCGGCGGATAAACCGTGTGCTCTTGCCGTTCCTGATCGACGAATTGTTCCAGCTTTTGGAAGTAAGGCTTGTCGCGTTCGGCGTTCAACAACGGCTGCCAACTTGGTGGAAATGCAGGAATCATCGTACAGAAACTCACTTCTTGACATAGCGACGTGTGTACATTTCAGAGTGAACTTTTTGCGCGGCAGCGACCATTTCCGGGTACGGCGTGTCCGTCGCGTTGACGAACCCGATGTTGTAGTTTTCACCATCGTAAGTGCGGCCTGTCGTGGGCTCGTCGATGTATTGAAACCAATGGCACCCGACAAAAGCGGGATGATCGAGCACGCTGCGCACGTAATCTTCATACATCGTGGCGCGGGCTTTTTGATTGGGTGTTGAAACCAGGCCCGGATGGAACATGCCCCGGTCGAGTGCGCCGAAATGAAACTCGCCGATGATGCAAGGCTTGTTAAGCTCGCCAAGCCACGACCACTCGTTGGCATCAATGCGCGTCTTGTAAATGTTGAAGCTGACAACATCGCACACTTGCGCCGCCGCATCAACCGCTTCCCGAGTACTCCACGCGAAACGGCAACCCAGGTAAAGATGATTGGGGTCGAGTTTCTTCAGTTCATCGCGCACGGTCTGAAAATACTTCAGCGCGAGACTGTTGACGAACACGCCCATGTCGGCTTTCATCGCTTCATTGGGCACGCCTTCAAGCTGTTGCGGCGCCTCCAAAGCAGTCCACGTTGCGAAGCCGGTTTGCCATGCCGCATTCAGTTTGGTGATGTCGCCGTATTTCGCCCGCAGTTGGCGCAGAAACTCTTGCTTGGCCGGCGAAGTCGTGGCTTCAGAGAGGGCGCCATACGCCAGGCCATAGCGACCGCGATCTCCGCTGCCACCCCAACTCAGTTCGTTATCGACGAAGTAGCCAATGCAATATGGATCATCTTTCACTTTGGCCGCGACTTCGCGCAAGCTGTTCGCGGCATTGACGGCAAACTGCGGATCAAAGGGGTCGTGCATTCTGCCCCAGTAGTCGCTGCCGCTACTGAGCCGCGCGTGATTGCCCCACACGCCGGACGCCACCACATAAGGCAGGCGGCTGTTGCCGTAAAAGTTTCCGTCCGACCAGTTGCCAATGGTGTTAAAGCCCCACGCCGGCAGGCGCCGCAGCGCGATGTCACGCGCTGCATTCTTGTAGTCGGGGCCGTATTTGCGTTCTAAGTTCGCCGCAAAGAAGTCGAAGGTCTTGCCTTCCTTAATCGGGCCGGAATGCACGTTTTTCTCGTAGCCGGTATGGTGCGCCAGGGCATCGTTTTCTGCCGGAAGCCAGGTGAACCAACTTTCGCGCCCACTTGTAAACGTCGGATTGTTGAATTGCACGCAATCGATACCGGCAGAAAAGAACAGACGCCCATCGGGTGTAACGAGCCACCACTTGTCGTTCACTTTGGCGGTACGAAAGAAGCGGCTTGCCGGAAGTTGCGGGCCTTTGCTCCAGCCACCCCACTTGTCGCGGTCGGCCAGGGCCGGATGAGTACTCAACAGGGCGTTTTCGCGCGTCCGCCGTGCCACCAACTCGTCATCTTTCTTCAACTTGCCTGGCCAATCCGCACCGGTATATTGGCCAAATCGGTCGATCATTTTGTCCAGCGGCGGCAGCGTGACCAAGCGAATGTTATCCACCAGAAGCGTTTTCGGCGTGGACGGCTGCTGCATGAAGATTTGCCAAGCCACGATATGATTCCACCCAAATTCACCGGAACCATTGGCCCCAAGACCGATCATTCCGGTAGGCGCCGGGAGGCCCCGCACACCAAGCGACATCGGGTCGCTTTTACCGAACGGCATCAAAAACGTGGCGGTTTTTCCCGCTTCGATGCTGCTGCTGCCGGTGCGACAGTGCTGGTTTCCATCAGCACTGGGGTCATCATCCACACGCACGCTAAACGACAGGTTCTCTTTCGTGGGATTCGTAACATCCATGGCCAGGCCGCTGAAACCACTCCAGTCCCACGCGGTTTGAGTGCTCGCCTGCGCGTTGGGCCACTGCGCTACATCGAACTCGATTTGGAGCGCCTGCTTGCCCGCTGTAACGCCGCGCGTCGCAGCCGAGACGCGAGCGTTGCGTCCCTGCATTGCCACGACATCGGCTGCGTTTTCAAATGAGTTGATGACGCGTTCGGGCGCGGCGGACACAGGCGCGCACAACGCCATACGAGTACTCGATAGCACGACAAGAGCGATAAAAAAACCTTTCATTGGCTGCCTCAGAACGAAAAGAGATGCCGACATTCGACCTATTCACGATAACATTGTTGCGCATAAGTGCAGAGTGTCAGTGTTGCTCAGGAATCTTGCTATTCCCCTATTATTCATGGCGCAGCGCGGTGAGCGGGTCGAGACTCGCCGCGCGATTAGCTGGATAAAGACCGGCCACAACTCCGATGGTAAATGCAAACAGTAAAGATTGAATCGCCAGCATTGGTGTGATCACAAACAGGTCATTCTCGATGGGAATATTGCGACTGTGAGCATACCAGAGAGCGGCACGATTCAGCCCGCGCCCGAGCATCCAGCCGAACAACAGCCCGATCGTGCCACCGATTAGGCCAATGAGACCGGCTTCAATCATGAACATCAGGCGAATGTCGCCACGAGAAGCGCCCATCGCTTTCAAGGTGCCGATCTCGCGCGTGCGCTCATAAATCGACATAATCATCGTGTTGACAATGCCGATGGAAGCGACAAACAAGGCGATGCCGCCCACTAATGCCAGCATGACCGTGATGACACTGAAGATGCGATTGGCCGTGTCGAGAATAATATCAATGGACTGCACTTCAAAGCTTTCTTTACGCAGGCGCGCCACCAGTGTCTTGGCGGCGGTTACGTCATTCGCGCGCAAAACTACCGCATCGTAGCCGTCGGTTTGCAGCAAATTCGGCTGGTTGAACCACCAGCTTTTCATTGCCACACGATCCTGAGGCCCCATCTGCACCACCGGATTATCGTCCGACGTTATGCCGACAATGCGCATCGGGTAACTCTGCTTTTCGCCACGCGGCGCTTGCAGCACGATCTCGGCACGTTTTCCCAGCAGCGAGGCGAACTGTTTTTGCCCGATTTTCATGCGCTGCAACGCACCCTTACTCAGCACAACAAAGCCACGCCCCGACGGCAGTTCCATGGTGCCCGCCAGAGCCTTGCGCTCTTCCTGAAAAGGGCCGCCACGAAAAGCGTTGGCACTGCCCGGAACGCGCACGCGCTGATTCTTGCCGTTGAGACGCAAAACGGTCGTGACACTCGGCGGCAACTCCACTTCGGGGGTTACTTGCTGCACGCCGGGCCACTTTTTCCAGCGCTTCACATCGGCGGGCGTAATCAATTTAATGCGCTCGCTAAAATTGAATGGACTAAAGCCACCAAAACCTCCTGCCGTCGCCGGACGCGCCACGACCCGCTCCAGCCCGATTTCTTCAAATTGCCGCTTCACCTGGAGGCGCACGCCGGTCACCAGCGAAACCATGGTCACAATCGTCATGATGCCGACGACAACACCGACCGAAGTCAGCGCCGTGCGCACTTTGCGCCGCCCTAAGTTCGACCACGCGGTTAGCGCCTTATCGCCCAGCGTCAAGATTGCACCTCCGCTGCGCTGCGTTGAAGACCCACATTTGTTACATCTTGCGAAGCGTATATATTGTTGCCAACTTGACCGTTCTGGTTTTGTGTTTCAATGCGCTGAATGCGGCCATCGCGTAGATGCACCACGCGATCGGCATAGGAAGCGACTTGCATATCATGCGTCACCAGCATCAGAGTGATGCCCTGAGTACTCAACAAGCCGCGCAATAAGTTGAGAATGTCTTCGCCGGTCTTTGAATCAAGATTGCCGGTCGGTTCATCGGCCAAAAGCAACACAGGACGATTCGCCAGTGCTCGCGCCACAGCAACGCGCTGCATCTCGCCGCCGGATAGTTCGTTTGGCTTGTGGTGCGCTCGTTTTCCCAACCCGACCGATTCCAACAATTGCAGCGCCCGTTCGCGCCGTGCTTTGCGGCCAACCTCGGCCAGCATCAGCGGCGTTTCCACGTTCTCAACGGCGCTACGCGTCGCCAGCAGATTGAACGATTGAAAGATGAAACCAATGCGCCCGCGTCGATAACGCACCAGTTCTTTATCGCTGGCTTTACCAAGCTCCAGGCCATCAACCCGGATTTCGCCACCGCTTGGCCGGTCGAGACCGCCGGTGAGACTGAGCAATGTCGATTTCCCAGAACCCGACGGCCCAACTAACGCGATGAATTCGCCGCGCGCCACATCGAGATCGACGCCATTGAGTGCTAACACTTCCTGCTTGCCGACCTGGTAGCGCCGGGCCAAACCACGCGCACGAATCAGTATATTGTCTTGCATCAAGTGCCTTTATAGTGACGATTCTTACTGTTCCGGCACGTTGTTGCGCAGTTCTTCGAGCCATACTGTGGCTTCGCTATCGCTCGGTGCGCGCCAGTCGCCGCGCGGTGAAAGCGAGCCGCCGGAACCGACTTTTGGCCCATTGGGAACAGCCGAGCGCTTGAATTGCGAAATCTTGAAGAAGCGATAGAGGAACACGTCGAGCCACTTCTTGATGACGGCTAACGAGTACTCGTTGCGCTTTTCAGCGGGCAGGCCGGCGGGGTAATCGCCGCGCTCTTTGTTGCCCCAGGCGTTGAGACTCAAGAATGCGACTTTGCTGGGACGAAAACCATAGCGCGTGATGTAATAGGTATTGAAATCTTGCAGTTCATACGGCCCGATCTTCTCCTGCGTACTTTGAGCGGGCTTGTCCTTCTTTTCGCCGGCTGTGGGCACCAGTTCAGGCGAAATTTCGGTATCGAGGATGCTCTGCAAAATGCCGCCGGTTTCTTCATCGAACTGCTTCGAATCAATCACCCAACGAATGAGATGCTGAATGAGAGTCTTGGGCACACTGGCGTTCACGTTGTAGTGGCTCATATGGTCGCCGACGCCATACGTCGCCCAGCCGAGCGCCAGTTCGGACAAGTCGCCGGTTCCGAGTACTAAACCGTTGTGAAAGTTGGCCAGACGGAAGAGATGCGAAGTGCGCTCGCCGGCTTGAACGTTTTCAAAGGTGATGTCATATACCGGCTCGCCTGCGCTGAAGGGATGGCCGATGTCTCGTAGCATCTGCAAACAACTCGGTTTGATGTCGATTTCCTGCGCCGCGATGCCCAGCGACTTCATCAGGCCGTGCGCATTTTTCAAGGTGATGTCGCTGGTGGCGAAGCCCGGCATGGTGTAACCGAGAATGTTCTCGCGCGGCCAGCCCAAACGATCTGCCGTTTTAGCGGCGACAATCAGCGCGTGTGTTGAATCAAGCCCGCCCGAAACACCGATGACGATTTTCTCAATGCCAGTACTCAACAGGCGTTTCATCAGGCCATGCACCTGGATATTGTAGGCTTCGTAGCAACGCTCGTCACGCACTGCGGGGTCGTTGGGCACATAGGGGAAGCGCTCCACGTCGCGCAGCAGGCCGATGTCGCCTTGCGGAATCTGGAACTCGAAACCAATGCGCCGCATTGAACGCAGCTTTTCCTGATGGTCGCCCGATGCATCGTTGAAGCTTGTCCAGCGCATACGATCTTGCGCCAGCCGCTCCAGGTCGATGTCGGCGGCAATCATCTGCTCTTCTTCGGCAAAGCGATTCGCTTCGGCCAGCAGTTCGTTGTTTTCGTAGATCAGCGCGTGGCCGTCCCACGCAACATCGGTTGTGCTTTCGCCCGGCCCGGATGCACTGTAAAGATACGCCGCGATGCACTTGCCCGATTGGCTGGCGCACAGGTCGCGCCGGTATTCGGCTTTACCGATGGTGATGTTGGATGCCGATAAATTCGCCAGCACGGTTGCACCGGCGAGCGCACCGTAAGTGCTGGGTGGGATCGGCGTCCACACGTCTTCGCAGATTTCGACGAAGAGGGAAAAGTCTTCGTAGTTGCTGGCTTCAAAAACCAGATCGCTGCCGAATGGGACGGTCTGCCCGAGAAACAACACTTCGCGGCTGACAGCGCAACGTGCCGGCGTGAACTGGCGCCGTTCGTAAAACTCGCGATAGTTGGGCAGATACGACTTGGGAACAATGCCGAGTACTCGTCCGCGATAAATGGCCAGCGCGCAGTTGAACAGCTTGCCCTCAAAGCGCAGCGGCGCACCGACGAGAAGCACAGGCGTCAGGTCGCGGCTTTCTTCGATGAGTCGTGCCAGCGCCGCTTCCGTGGCATCGAGCAACGCATCCTGATGGAACAGGTCTTCGTTCGAGTAGGCCGAAATTCCCAGTTCGGGAAACAATGCGACGGCGGCACTGAGTTCCGAAGCGCGCCGCGCCAGGCCGATGGTGTGTTCTACGTTGTATTGTGGATCGGCGACCCGCACAAACGGCACGCAGACGACGGCACGGGCAAAGCCATGCGAATAAATCGAGTGAAAGTTGCGCTGCATACTTTAAATATACTCGCGCAACGCTGATGCGAGTACTCTTAAAGCATGTCTAAGTCGTGTCATTTCAGGCGCAACGCAGCGCAGTCGAGGAATCTTTTAGGTCGTGCGAGTAAGATTTCTCCACTGCGCGCGGTGCGTTGCGCCTGAAATGACAGCGGCATTGTTTTTCAATACCTCTCAAACTAAGGCACCGCGATAGCCGACTTCATGAAGCGCCAGTTGCGTCCCGTGCAGGATTTGGTCAAGTTGTTTGGTGTTCTCCACGCCGACAACGAAGGCATCGACCACGCCGGACTCAACTTGAAAACGGCAGCAGGCTTCCGGCGACAAGGCGTTACGACCATTTACAATATCGCCCTGTCCGACAACTTTCATGCCGATCATGCCCTGGCCCTTGGCGCGCATCTTCTGAAACAGCGCACCGGCGGTTTTTACATCGGCATCCATGCGCTTGCCACGCGTGTTCCACCGCACCTGATGAATCTGCACCCAGTCGCTGGCGTAGGCCGCTTGCAGTGCTTCGAATGAGTGACAGGTCACGCCATGCGCGCCAATCTTGCCCGCTTTTTTGGCTTCTTCAAAGACATCCATAACGCCACGAAAGCGTGTCGTCCAATCGCCTTCGGTCACACAGTGAATCAGCATTGATTCGATGTGATCGGTTTTCAGCTCGCGCAAATAACGGTCGATGTCGGCTTTAGCCTGAGCCGCATCGCGACTGTCGGTCTTGGTCTGGATCACATATTTGCCGCGCGGCACGCCCTGCATGGCGCGGGTAAAATACTCGTGCGAACCGTAGGAGTCGGACAGGTCATAAAAGCTGATGCCGCTATCAAGCCCATGGCGCACGATGCGGGTAAATTCCGGCTGGCCCAACCGTGTCTGATTCGACGCGTGGTCAGAACCCATCGTGCCGGTGCCGATACCAACCATCGAAACCTTGATGCCGCTTTTGCCAAGAGCCACGAGGTCGGTCGGCTTCTTGCCTTTTTCAATCGGCGCATCAAGGTCAGCCACGAAACGAGTACCCGTAGCGGCTTCGGCCTGCTGCGCACCCATGCGGTTTTTCACGCCAAAGGTCAGTGCGCCCGCCGCTGCCGCTGCCAGGCCAACAAACTCGCGCCGCTTCAAGCCACGCGAATGCTCTTCGTGTGAATGATTGTCTTGGGGGGAATGCTTCATAAGGTTATCACCGATTATCTCTTGAGCAATTTGTTTGCCCTGGTTGATCTGTCTTGGTGCAGAACCGGACTTAAATTACCTGCCCGCGCAATGGTTGGCCCTGTTCAAACAAACGCAGATTATCCAGAAAATGCTGCACCAATCGTTCGAACTCGCCCTTGTGGCCACCCGCAGTGTGCGGCGTAATGGTGCAGTTGGGAGCCGTCCATAGCGGATGCTCACGCGGCAACGGCTCCGGGTCGGTGACATCGAGATAGGCTAGCGCCAGTGCGCCGCTTTCGAGTACTCGCACCAGCGCATCCTGATCGACCGTGGTGCCGCGACCGATGTTGTAAAAACGCGCGCCCGACTTCATCAATCCTAATCGCTGCGCGTTCATGTAACCGCGCGTCGAAGCGTTATCGGGCAGAATATTGACGACGTGATCGGCTTGCGCCAGCACGCTTTCGAGGCCATTTTCAGCCACGATTTCAATTTCTTCATCGCCGCGCGGATGCCGTCGCACGGCAACGATGCGCGCACCAAACGGCGCCAGTAGTTGCGCCAGGCGTTGCGCGATGGCGCCGTATCCCAGCATCAAAACCGTCTGGCCGTTCAGCAGGTAGGATCCGGCGCGCAGGCCTCCGCTGTTCCAGTCGCGCTGCGTGCGTTGCGCTTCATGCGCCGGTAATAGTTGGCGTGCATCGGCCAGCATCATGGCAAGGGCGTGCTGCGCGCACGGCTCATCATATACGTGCGAGCTGTTGGTGACAATCGCGCCACGACTGCGCAACGCCGCTTTCAAGTCGTCGCGGTCGTAGGGCGTGTATCCGGCGCTTGTGATGTGCGCCCAACGCAAGCGTGCTGATGCCATCACGGTAGCGGCGTCCGGCTGGCCAAAGGCCACATCGGCCTCGCGCAGAGCCGCCAAGGCATCCTGAGTACTCAGGTCACGCGCGAAGATGAGTTTGTGCCCGCTCGCGCCGTCGCGCAGCAACTGCATGGCAGGTTCGGGGAATGAGACGTTGGTCCAGATGGAAAGCGGTTGAGTATTCATCATCGCATAAAGGTATAACTGTGGTCGAGTTGAAAACACAAGCTCTCTGTTGCAGACAGCACGACAAACGTGGGACAGGAAGCAGGTCGTTGCGCTGCTTCACAGCGCCTTTGTGTGCTTTATACTGTTGAGTATGAAGCTCATCCCCGCCGTTTTCCTGATGCTGCTCACTCCGCAACTTCTGCGCGCGCAACCGATCTCGCTGAGCACACCAACAGGAACTTTATACGGCACGTTAGAGATGCCAATAGCGCCGCAACCCTGTCCGCTTGCGCTTATCTTTGCCGGATCGGGGCCAACTAATCGCGATGGCGATTCATTCGCATTGGGTGGAGAAAACGATAGCCTACACCTGCTGGCCGAAGGCTTGAAAGTGCAGGGCATCGCCTCGGTGCGTTACGACAAACGCGGCATTGCGGCCAGCGCCCAAGCCGGTGCAAAAGAAGAATCTCTGCGCTTCGAGCACTACATCAACGACGCTGTTCTGTGGATCAACAAGCTGCGCCGCGACCGCCGCTTTTCCACCCTGGTGCTTATCGGTCACAGCGAAGGTTCGTTGATCGGCATGATCGCAGCACAACGCGCCGGCGCCGATGCTTTTGTTTCCATCGCCGGGCCGGGACGCACAGCAGGCGACGTACTTCGCGAGCAGCTTAAACCCAAATTGCCGCCCGATCTGGTCACACGCTCCACAGAGCTCATCGAAACGCTTGAACAGGGCAAAACCACAGATGATGTTCCTGCGCCGCTGGCGGCTTTGTTTCGCCCGACCGTGCAACCTTATCTCGTTTCGTGGTTTCGCTATGACCCGGCGCAAGAGATTGCGAAGTTGCGTGTGCCGGTTCTGCTCGTGCAGGGCACAACCGACTTACAGGTAAAAGTGCAAGACGCGCAGTTGCTGGCAAAAGCGAAACCTTCGGCCAAACTGGTGATTCTCAGCGGCATGAACCATGTGCTCAAAGCCGCCTCGGGCAACATGGAACAGCAAATGCAATCTTACATCGACCCGGCGTTTCCTCTCGCTCCAAAGCTGGTTTCAAGCATCGGCCAATTCATTAAGAGTGTTCCAAAAAGACCTCAGCAAACACCTGTTAGGCGCTAACGAACTCTTAAAGACAAAGCAAATAGAAACCTGGCGCGTCGCACTATTTCCGGCGCAGTCACAGGAAAGTTTATACTACATCCTTTGAATTCATTTGCGGACAAAGGTTTCTGATGGCGTTGTTGAGTTTGCGCGATGTGCGATTGACACTGGGCGGGCCGCCGCTGCTGGATGGCGTGGCGTTGAATATCGAGGAAGGTGAGCGCGTGTGTCTGCTGGGCCGCAACGGTGCGGGCAAGAGCACACTGCTTAAGATGATCGGCGGCGAGATTTCGCCCGATGGCGGTGAACTGGCGCTGCAAAAAGGTGCGCGCGTGGCGTATCTGCCGCAGGAAGTGCCCGAAGACATGACAGGCCGCGTCTTTGACATTGTTTCGAGTACTCATCCCCAACCGCAAGAGCACGAAGTGAACGCCGTGCTGATGCGATTGCAATTGGATGGCGATGCCGAGTTTGAAGTGCTCAGCGGCGGCTTGAAGCGGCGCGTGGTGCTGGCGCGCGCGCTGGCCACCGGCCCCGACTTGCTGCTGTTGGACGAGCCGACGAACCATCTTGATATTACATCCATCGCATGGCTGGAAGAGTTCTTGCCGCGTGCCGTGCCTTCGCTCTTGTTCGTGACGCACGATCGCGCCTTTTTGCAAAAGATGGCGACGCGCATTGTAGAAATCGACCGGGGCAAGCTCAGCAGTTGGTCTTGCGATTACAACACTTTTCTGGAGCGCAAAGCGGCGCAACTCGAAGCCGAAGAAAAGCAGAGCGCGCTGTTCGACAAGCGACTGGCCGAAGAAGAAGCGTGGATTCGTCGTGGCGTGAAAGCGCGCACCACGCGCAACGAAGGCCGCGTGCGTTCGCTGGAAAAGATGCGCGAAGAACGCCGCGCGCGCCGTAACGTTGTGGGCGAAGTGCGCGCGCAAATGCAGGAAGCCGACCGCAGCGGCCACATGGTCGCCGAAACGCACGCAGTGAGTTTTGGCTACGACAACAAACCCATTGTGCGCGACCTCACGGTGCGCATCATGCGCGGCGACAAAGTGGGTATCATTGGCCCCAACGGCAGCGGCAAAACGACACTGTTACGTTTGCTGCTGGGCCAACTGGAGCCGCAAGCCGGACGCGTAAAGTTGGGCACGCGCTTGCAAATCGCCTACTTCGATCAACTGCGCGCCGCCATTGATGAAGACGCCAGCGTGCAGCAGAACATCGCGGGCGAAAACGACACGGTTCTCATCGACGGCACGCGTCGCCACATCATCGGCTATTTGCAGGAGTGGCTCTTTTCACCGGAGCGTGCCCGCACCCCGGCACGAGTACTCAGCGGCGGCGAGCGCAACCGCTTGCTGCTGGCCAAGCTGTTCACGCAGCCCTCGAACGTGCTCGTGATGGACGAACCGACCAACGACCTCGACCTGGAAACGCTGGAACTGCTCGAAGAGTTGCTGGTGAACTACAGCGGCACGCTCCTCATCGTGAGCCACGACCGCGCCTTTTTGAACAACGTCGTCACGAGTACTCTGGCGCCGCTGGACGGCATCACGGGTGAGAGCAACCATGCAAACAGCAGCACCTCGCACAGCGGTTTGTGGCGCGAATACTTCGGCGGCTACGACGATTACCTGCGCCAGAGCGCGGCGGAGAAAAGCATTCTTGAGGCAGCTAACGCCAAAGCCAAACCCGCAGCAAAAAGCGAAGCCGCGCCACCAAAACTTAACCATGCCATCAACAAACCGCGCAAGCTGAGCTTCAAAGAAACGCGCGAGTTGGAAGCCTTGCCCGCGCGCATCGAAGCGCTGGAAGCCGAACACGCGCAACTCGTCGAAAAGATGAGCGACCCCGAATTCTACAAAGGCAATGCGGCGCAGATGGTGGCGGCCAACGCACGTCTGCAAGAAATCGAAGCCGAGCAAACCGCCGCTTTCGCGCGCTGGGAAGAGTTGGAAGCCGTCGCGGCGCTCAATGCAATGTAATAGCACAAATCAGGTGCGCTATACTTTGCTGTAGTGCGTCGAAGGAGTATTCACCATGCAAGACATAACTGTGGATGAAGCGAAAGACCAACTCGCAGCACTTGTTCAAGCTGCTGTAAGCGGTGATGAAGTCGTCATTCGCGAGAACGGACACGCCGTTAAGTTAGTACCGGTACCGAAAACAGAAGCTCGCCCATGCTTTGGTAGCGCTAAAGGGATCGTCCTCTACATGGCTGAAGATTTTGATGCGCCACTGGAAGACTTCAAGGAGTACATGGAATGAAGCTGTTGCTCGACACGCACAGCTTTATTTGGTTCATCAACGGCGACCCAAGTATGTCTCTGATGGCGCAAGAACTCATTGAGGATTTAGAGAACCAGCGATTCCTCAGCGTGGCCAGCGTGTGGGAAATCGCCATCAAGATGAGTATTGGAAAGCTACAACTGAACCAGGATATTAACGGCTTGGTGACACAACTCCAACAGAACAGCATCGTTCTCTTGCCGATTGCTACACCCCACCTTGCAGTAATTGCCACAATGCCACAACACCACCGCGACCCATTCGACCGCCTTATCATCGCTCAGGCGCAAGTTGAGCAGATGTCGATTGTCGGCGCCGACACGGCGTTTGATGCTTACGGCATTACACGCTTGTGGTGACCATTGCGAGTACTCAGAGTTCTAGAGGTGTATCTTGCCATGCCCGCGAATGGTGGCGGCCCCATCGTAGAGACGCGATTGATTCCTGTGGAGACGCGATTAATCGCGTCTCCACCAACGCAACGTCCCTGCAAATAAATTATGTTGCGTTCTGGTCGTCCGATGCCCAGTTGGCCGGGTTATTCTGAATGTACTGACGGATCCGGTTTAATTCCGATTCATTTCTGACCACACGGTCATGGAATCGGGTCTGCCACGCAAAAGGCATGGCCGTCTCGATCTTCCCGATTTCAAATGTTACCCGCCCCTTATACCAGCGGATGATGCAGGAAACCGAATTGCCTTTATTCATCGGGTTATGTTGCCCTGTTACCCCACCACGGCCAACCGCGTCCGAGCCAATCGTTCCATTTTCATGCGGCACAATCTGAATGATACCGTGAATATGATTGGGCATGACAACAAATTCGTCCAACCGCGCGAACGGAAATCGTCGTGGAATTTCCAACCAGATCCGTTCACCGATTTTGCCCGCGTCCGATAATGCCATGCGCAAATCTGGCGTTGCCCGTTGTGGTGGAGACGCGATGGGTGATGGTAGAGACGCGATTAATCGCGTCTCTACGGGGGGCGTTTCCACGATCTCACCAAAATAATGATGGCGGTCGCGCGTGCAAATCGTGACGAAATAGAAACCTGCGCCGGCGTAATCCCACTGCGGGCGCCGCGCCGATTCCACACGATACTTGTTCTGATATAACATCACAGTTCTCCGCTAAACGCCTTGTGCAAAATAGATTTCTTCAGTTCGTCTAAATCGGCCAGCTTTTGCCGGTAAATGGCTTCCAGTTTTTGGTTTCGGCTGAAAGCGCATCAAGCTTGGCCACGACGGTTCACAGAACGGCATCAATTTCTTAAAGGTTTGTTCGAACAATGAAGATACTCCACTCGCAGAGGACAATCTCATCACAGGGGCTGCCACGCTACGAAGGTTATCGGGGTGTCGGGCCTTCTATATTACGCGGCATTTTGGCACATCACAGGCTTTATGATGCGGCACATGGGTGAGCGAGTCTCTTCTCCCAACTGTCAGGAGTACAGATGGAGCGATATTCAAGCACACTAAATCAACGTGAGTCATCTTCAAAAATATTAATACACCCGAAACAGATATTTTGTATAGTTTGTATATTCTGTTTAGTCGGTGTTACGTGCGGTGTAGCACGCGAGCAAAGCTGTCACATTAAGTGTATCGACCAAACACTCAGGAGAAAGAGCAGGCTCCTCCACACGGCGCCGGCCAACAGTGAGACAGAGGCAAGAACGATAGGCAGGGCTGATAATGTAACACCTTGCACATCGAATTCAAGCAGCCAAACACATCCAGCACCATGACACCGACTGCTACTACAAACAATCATCAAGACCGGCGCGCGGGAGATCGGCGGGTTGCACCGCGACGCCAGGGTGAACGTCGCCGGAACGAGCAGCGCCGCGCGACCGTTGAAGAGTTGCGCGACTACCTGCTCAAGCACGGCATCGATTCTTCGCTGGTCGAGGCGGAAAATGCCGGCCAAATCCTTGTGCGCGAAGCACTGGAACGCCGCTCCAAATCGCGCCGCGCTGACGACCGCCGCAGTTTACCCGACCGTCGCCAGGGCGAACGGCGAACGGCCCACGCAGCACACTAATTGTTCCATAAGGCTCATAGTCGCCAAAGCCAAAAGCCTGTCGAGCGAAAACTGTAGCGAGCAAGCACTGTCCGCACCGAAAGCTGTGTGGTGGTAAGGCGTTGTGCCGCCCCGAGTACTCATTTTCCGCCTGCTCTTTTCCGTGCAGGTATGCCATTTGCGACTTCGCCCCACACTTTACAGAGATTTTCGATTGGAAAGGGGAAGCCGTGGATCAGCAATTACCTCTTGAAGAAACCGGCATCGCGCACAACGACCAGGCCGATGATGCGCGCGACGACGGCACGCACGAAGTGGCGCCCGACCTCGCCTGGAAACGCCTCGCGATTGCCAATGTGATGTTTAGTGGCGTGCCGGGTGCGGGCGCCGGACAGTGGGTGCTCATCGATGCCGGTGTCATGGGCACGACGGGCGCTATCACGCGCGCCGCGGAAGAGCGTTTCGGCAGTGGCGCGCGTCCCGCTGCTATCGTGATGACGCACGGCCATTTCGACCACGTCGGTGCGCTTGAAAACCTGGCCAAACAGTGGGATGTCCCCATTTACGCGCACCAGTTGGAGCTGCCCTATCTCAATGGAACTGCGTCGTATCCACCGCCCGACCCGACCGTGGGCGGAGGCATGATGGCGCTGCTGTCGCCGATGTATCCACGCGGGCCGGTGAATGTGAGCCGCTGGCTGCAAACCCTGCCGCCCGACGGCAGCGTCCCGTTTATGCCGGGCTGGCGTTGGATTCATACGCCGGGTCACACCGTGGGACACGTTTCGTTGTGGCGCGAAAGCGACCGCACCATTATCGCAGGCGATGCCTTTATCACAACAGCGCAGGAATCGGCTTATGCTGTTGCAACACAGAAGCCTGAAATGCACGGGCCTCCGATGTATTTCACACCCGACTGGGAAAGCGCCCGCACCTCGGTGCAGCAGTTGGCGGCGCTGGAACCTGAACTTGTGGTGACGGGTCACGGCCCGGCCATGCGCGGGGCTGATATGCGCGCCGCCCTGCATGTGCTGGCCAACGACTTCACACGCGTTGCCGTCCCGGAGCATGGCCGTTACGTTAACGATGCCGTGCGCAGCAATGCTTAACAGGGTGTCTGTACAACGACCCCACAATGCGCGTGTAGCAAATGCGCTGTGTGTAAAAGTTCCGCTGCCTGCAATTGACGAAGCGCAAGCGGGAACGCGCGGGCTTGCTTGAACTCATTCAGCCCGCACGCTTCCGCTTGCGGTTAGTAGCCCTATGTCTTTCAGGCGCTATAGCAGTTAACAAATACAGGGCGACCACGTGTAGCCATCAAGCCGTTAACCGCTATATAAATCTCCAGCTTCCAATCAGAATCTGCAAGAGGCGCCAGCGAATATTTGCTGGCGCCTCTTCTTCACTTACCAGGTTGTCGCGCCGTGAGTTAGGCCATGGCGTCGGTATTGACGACGGATTCGGCCAAGGTCGAGAGTTTTTCGTCGGTCATTTTTTCTTCTTGCAGCGTTTGGCCCAGCAACTCTTTTACCTCATTGTTGCCCAGCAGCGCGGCCCAGGTACAAACGGTGCCGTAGGACGCGATTTCGTAGTGTTCCACTTTTTGTGCGGCGGCGATCAGCATCGCGTCCATCACATCGGGGTCGGCCTGAGTACTCATGATGTGCTGGCCTTCTTTGATGATGCCTTTCATCGCCTCGCAGGTGGTGCTGGTTTCCGGCTTCTGCCCCAGCGCGCTCATAGCTTGTCCCAGTCGCGAAATCTGCTGCGTTGTTTCGTCCAGGTGCTGCTGAAAACCGGCTTTCAGTTCAGGATGCGTCGCTTTTTGCATCATCAGCGGCAACGCTTCGGTAATCTGTTGCTCTGCACTCAGAATGTCTTGCAGTTCCTCGACCAGCGCGTCCTTCAACGTTTTCAATGCCATGTCTAAAACACCTCTTCAGCTTGTTGTTGGCCCCACAGCTATTGCGCCTGCGGGCCGCTGAGGGCGTTGCAATGCGCAAGCCAAGCTGACACAGTACGAGATTAAATTTGAGTCAGTGAATTGAGCGTTCACATGCGTCCCAGCAAAGCCGCAATAGTGACGATCAGCGTTGTAGGGTCGATCGGTTTGGAAAGGTGTTCCTGATAACCGGAAGCGAGCGCAGCGCGACGGTCTGCGGCGCCGGCCATAGCCGTGACGGCGATTGCCGGCAAGTCGCCACCCCGTTCCGGCGGCAAGGTGCGCACACGCCGGATGAATGAGTATCCATCTTCGTCGGGCATGGCGATGTCGGAAACCAGCACATCAGGACGCCACGATTGGAGTAACTCAAATGCGGCTGCGGCTGAGTTCGCGGCGCGCACACCTGCACCGTAACGCCCCAGCACATCGGTGATGAGTTCTCTGGTGTCGTCCTCATCTTCCACCACCAGAATTTGCAAACCGCGTAATGTATCGGAGCGCAGTTGATGAAACAGTGGCTGCGGCATTTCAAGGGTGTCGCGGCGACGGCGCGAATTGCCCGTCCCGGAATCTTCGTCGCGCGAGTGTAGCAGTGGCAAGCGCACGATGAACGTCGCGCCGTGTCCCAGACCGCGGCTTTGCGCGTTCACGTTGCCGCCGTGCATTTCCGTCAGGTGACGCACGATAGCCAGGCCCAGACCCATGCCGCCGTGGCGACGAGTACTCGATGAGTCGGCCTGGCGAAAGCGGTCGAACACGAAAGGCAAAAACTCCGGTTCAATACCCTGCCCCGAATCGACAACGGAAATCACGGCCTCACGGGCTTCGCGCGCCAGACGCACTTCGATGCGACCGCCCACCGGCGTGAAGCGCACCGCGTTGGAAAGTAAGTTCCACAATACCTGCTGCAAACGTGTCGAGTCGCCCGCGACGACCAGGTTGCGCGCTTCGGCCACGATTTCAAACTCGATGGACTTGGCCTGCATCGAGGCGAGCACCGAGTCGCTGGCCGCTTCGATAAACGGCAGCAAATCGAGCGGCTGCGTCTCCAAACTCAACTTGCCGGTGATGATGCGCGAAACATCGAACAGGTCGTTCAGCAGTTGCGCTTGCACGCGCACGTTGCGTTCGATCACTTCTCCCGCACGGCGCGCATCGTCCGCATCCAGCTTGCCGCTGTTCAAAAGGTTGGCCCAACCCAGCATGGCGTTGAGCGGTGTGCGCAGTTCGTGCGAGAGCGTGGCCAGGAATTCATCCTTGCCGCGATTGGCCGCTTCGGCTTCGCGGCGTGCTTGCTGCGCCTGACGAAACAGACGCGCATTGTCAACGGCAATCGCAGCACGCTCGGCCAGATCTATGGCGAACCTGGAGTCGTTCTCATCGTAGTGCTGCCCCGATTCGGCTGCACACAAGGCCAGCGTGCCGATGTTGCGCCCACGCGCACGCATGGGCACGATCATGTAAGACACGACGCCGAGTTCATGGGTAATCTGGGCCGAGCGGTTGTCGTGAATATAGGTTTCATGAACCGTGCGCGTCACTTCACGCACCAATTCGGGCGTGCCGGTGCGCATCACTTGCGCCACGCCAACGGTGCGATCCGGGTCGTGTGGGTTGAGGCGGCGCAACTCGCGCACCAGCTCGGCTTTTTCCGGCACCACATGCGCCACCGCAATCTGACGCAGCGTGCCGTCTTCTTCCAGCAAATCGACAATGCAACAATCGGCCAACACCGGAACGGCCAGGTCGGCGATGCGGTGCAGTGTGGTTTCATAATCGAGCGAGGCCGACAACTCGACGCTGGCTGAAGAAAGTAAACGGTCTCGTTCCCCTTCGCGTTTGTGTTCTGTGATGTCGATTACGGTGCCGACAAAGCGCACCCCACGCCGAGTTCCACTCTCGCTATCGAATATCACGCGCCCGCGCGCCGCAATCCAGCGCAGCGTGCCGTTTGGCCATAGCACCCGGAATTCAATGTCATACTCACCACTACTTTCAGGATCGATACATTGTTGCACGGCGCTGTCAACGCGCTCGCGGTCTTGAGGGTGAAGACTTTCTAAAAACAGTTGATAAGTCACGTCTTGCCGGGGCGAGATCCCGAACATGGCCTTACTCCGCTCCGACCAATTGAGAATTCCCGTTACGAGATCGTAATCCCAGGTGCCAATGGCAGCGGCTTCGGTCGCCAGACGCAAGCGTTCCTCGGTTTGCACCAGCGCTGCTTCGGCCTTGAGCCGCTCCTCTTCAACACGCTTACGCACTGTGATGTCGTGCACCACCAGCACGGCTCCGACAGCTCTGCCGTCCGCCAAGATCGGCGCATTCGAACACAAGACAGGTATGAAAGAACCATCTTTGTGCAGAAACCAGTCTTCATGGGCATGCACCGTCTGTCCAAAGCGAAACACGCCGCCCAACGGGCACTCTTCGACTGGGTGGGGCCTGCCATCGCGATGCTTGTAGTGCAACGCTTCGTGCAACACGAGTCCGGTCAGTTCTTTTGCTGTCCAGCCGAAGGTTTTCTCGGCTGCCGGGTTCATGTATGTGACGCGGCCCCGAGCGTCCATCAGGAACAGGGCTTCAATCGTGTTATTGGTGATGACTTCAGTCAGCGAGCTTTGATAACGCAGCTTCTCCTGTGTCTGGCGGCGTTCGGTGATGTCGCGCACCACGCCCAGAATATGCGGCTGGCCCTGGTGGAGCAACAAGCTGGCGACAATTTCAACGGGAAAGGTGCTCCCGTCCCGGCGCACGCCAAGCGCCTCATTGCGGTGTTGCCCGTTCTTTTCGATGTCCTCCACAAACTGCGCGAAGAGATGATGATAATCGGGATGAATCAACTTTCTTGAATCCAGCCCTACGAACTCATCGCACGAGTAGCCATGCATACGGCACGCCTGCGGGTTCGCTTCCACAATGGAGCCTTGCCAGTCGGTGATAATAAAGCCGTCCTGAGCCGCGTTGAAAATGCTGAGGTATTGCTCTTCTTTCTGGCTTAGTTCACGCTCGGTCTGGCGACGCCGCGAAATATCGAGAACAACGGCCACGCCGCAATCGGAGGAACCGGGCAAGAGCGCGGCCTTGACGATAACCGGAATGCGCCGCCCGTCGCGCAACAGGTACTCTTTCTCAATCAGAGTACTCGCCTTGCCGCGCAGCGCTTCTTCAACCGATTGGCGGCACAGGTCGCGATACTCCGGTGCGGTCAGCGAGTCCCAGCGTAAGCCTCCGGCTTCCAGTTCGTCGCGGCTATAACCCACCAGTTGCAAAAAGGCTTCATTAGCATCCAGTATGCGGCCATCCACATGCCAGAAGCTTAGCGGCGCGAGGTTCGATTCAAAGACGGTGCGGAAGCGATATTCGCCGGAGCGTGCCGCCTCTTCCAGAGCACCGGCCCACGGCAAACGCGTGCCGCACTGCGCGCATTGTGTCAGACGGTATAGATTCTGCGCACCACACTGTGCACAGGCTCCAGAAGCGAAAGATTCTCTCATCATACGCAGCGGCTCATGGTTAGCACACCAATAACCGGCACTCCGAAAATAACACGGCAGATATTACATCGCCATGCCTGCTCCAGGTGAAACATCAAAATGAGTACTCGACATTGCTACTTTATCACCCTCACTCTGTTCGTTGCGCTGGCCCGGCTTCTTGCATCAAGTGCTTCAACGACGCCCCGTTCTCTTTATGCCACATTGCGCGCCGATTTCAACCAGCCGTCGTTGCGCGCCGATGACCGTTTGTGGCACCCTCGCAACAACGACCAACACGCTCTGCGGCGTTCAACTGATAAAGTTGAACGCCCTTGGTTGTAAACGCACAGTGCGCCCGCTTTCGACGAGGCGTTATTTTATTCAGCAAGACGCTGCTATTCAGCAAGACGCTGCCGCCAGGCTTGCAAAGCGCGCTGGTAATCGGACGGCGTGTCCACATCGTGCAGCACGCCTTCATCAGCCACAGCAACTTCAACGGTTTGTGCCGAGTGCGCCTGCACCACAGTTTTCAACGTCGCGTCTTCGGGCAGCGCAAGGATTTCCGTGATGCACATGCGGTCGAACAAAACCGGATGGCCACGTCGTCCCGCGTCCAGCGGTAAGATAACCGGCGCTCGTGCTTGCTGCCATGCCTGCCGCAAAGCGTCTGGAGTACTCGCATTCACCGCCGGTTGGTCACCGAGCACGAGAAAGAATGCTTCTACATCATTGGGCAAAGCGCGCACGCCGGTCTGCACCGAAGATAACATGCCGCCCGCTGCAAAGTTCTCGTTGTGCGCGAACTGCACTGAGTACTCACGAAGCGCATCTTCAATTTCCGGCGCTGCGTGGCCCGTCACAACAATGATGGGATGAATGGTTCCTCCTTGTTGCAGCGTTTCTATCACGCGGGCGATCATCGGTTTATCGCCGAAGGGTAACAGGGGCTTGAGACGTCCCATGCGCTGCGACATTCCCGCCGCAAGCACGATGGCCGCGACTTTGTCCTGCTGGTTGTCATTCATCGACATCACTCATGGCTTTGCCGCGTTGCGCAGATGTGCTGCGTTGCGCAGATGTGCTGCGTTGCGCACGCACCTGAACAATCTGCGCCAGAATGCTGACCGCGATTTCCTGCGGTGTTTCGGCACCGATGTCGAGGCCGATTGGTGCGTGAATGCGTGCCAGTTTTTCTTCGGCAATGCCGCCCGCGCGCAGATTGGCAAATACCGTTTCGCGCTTGCGCTTGCTGCCGATCATGCCGATGTATGCGGCAGGCGCATCAATGATGTGGCGCAGCGCCGCTTCGTCTGTAGGATAGCCTTTGCTGACCAGCGCGACAAAAGTGTGTTCATCGGGCAGCGGCAAATCGGCAAAGTCGGAAGACAACTGCAAAACCGCTTCAACGCCGGGAAACGCATATTCATCGCGCCGCGCATACTCCGCGCGATCATCAACAATCGTGATGGAAAAACCCAGCAACGATGCGGCTTCGGCCAGAGCACGCCCGCAATGCCCGCCACCAACAATCAAGAGTTTATCCGGCGGCACAACTACCTCCAGAAACACGTCCACACGGCCACCGCACACAGCACCGAAAGTTTGTGTTTCGGTTCGCTGCACGATTTTTTCAAGCGCAAATTTACGATTGGCGGAAACTTCATCGCCGGGCGTGAACGAGTACTCGCGCGTGACGCTTTGACGGTTGCGCAGTGCAGCGAGCGCGTCGCGCACTACGACCTGCTCGAAGATGCCGCCGCCGACAGTGTCGCGGGTGCGGCCATCCGCATAGACCAGCATCTTGGCGCCGGTGCGGCGTGGCACGGAGCCGCCATGACAAACTACGGTCGCAACAACGCACGCGCGACGCGCCGCCAGTTCATCCGCTACATGCTGCCACAAACCGTCGCGAGTACTCAATGGGAATCGTTACTACACGTCCAGATTAAGCCGGCGCAACTCTTCAGATGTGAGTTCAATATCAAGGCCGGGCAGCGAAGTGCGCGTTTCCGACAGAGTGCGCGGCCCGATGAGAGCATAAGTTGGAAACGGCTGATTCAAGACATAAGCCAACGCAATGTTGATCGGTGAAACGCCACGCTCTTTCGCGATTTGCTGCACACGCTCCAGGCGACGAAAATTGTCTTCGCTATACCAGCAGCGCACCAGTTCTGCGTCGTCGGTGTATTCGGGGTTGCCGCGCACGAAAAAGCCGCGTGCTTGGCTGCTCCACGCGAAGAGCGGCATTTGCGTTGTGGTGAACCAGCCGCGCGACTGCGGGTCGGAAGTGGAAATCGACCCGGCCCACACCGGGTTCACCATGCGCGCCAGGCTGAAGTTGTTGCTCACCGCTGAAAAGCCACGCAGGCCGTTCTCCTGCGCATAGCGATTGGCTTCCTCGACGCGCGCGATGCTCCAGTTCGAAGCGCCAAAAGAACGCACGCGCCCGGCTTGCAGATGCCCGTTCAATTCATCAATAAAATCCGCGACGGGAATGTCCAGGTTGTCACGGTGCATCATGTATAAGTCGGCGTAGTCGGATTGCAGGTGGTCGAGGCTTTCATGCAACTGCCGCGTCAGATCGCCTGGATTGCAATACGGTGTATGCGCGCCTTTGACAACAACCACCACGTCCTTGCGAATACCACGGTTCTTAATCCACTGGCCGACGATTTTCTCCGTGCCATATACATAGGCCGTATCGAAGCAGTTGCCGCCGCGCTCGATAAAGTCGTCATAAATAGCCGACGCGTGCGGCAACTTCATTTGCACGCCTTCGAGCATGGTGCCCATCACCAGCCGCGAAATTGGTTTGTCGATACCCTCGACTTTGCCGTAAGGCATGTTGTGACCGAGCCGCGCCTGTAACGGCTTACGATTCAGCGTGGAACGCACGGCAGTGGGCTTTTCGTCGGGGTACAGCAAACCAATTGCCTGACGCCACTGGTCGAGCGTTTTCATGTTGCCCAGGCTATCTTCCGGGGTTGGCGCAGGCGACGGTGCGCGACGCGTCTCGATGTTTTCACCAACCGTATCAACTTCCAGTGCATACAGGCTCGACTGCGGTTCGATGATTTCTTCGCGCGCCGCTTCGCCCTTGCGCTGCACAATGAGCTTGATCTTTCCATCCGTTGGGCCACAGAACCACGGTGACGGCACCAGGATGTTGCCCTCGCTACCGTAGATGCGCACTGCGTTATCGCTGTTGACCTGCACGCCGGTAAACAACTGCGCCAGAATGTCGCCGGGGAACTTCAGCACTGCCGTCGTGTACTCGTCCACACCCGTACTGCCCAAATGTCCAACTGCTTCCAGCGAAATCGGGTCGGCGAACTCTTTGCCCTGCGCTGCACCGGCGATCAGTCGCGCCATCGAGGTGCAGTAACAACCGACATCGAGAATGCCGCCGCCGCCCAACTCTGGGTTCAGCAAGCGACTTTCGGGGTTGTAACCGCCGTGGAAACTAAAATTAGCCTGAATGACACGCACCTGGCCAATAGCGCCGTCGCGAATGAGTTCTACCAGCTTAGCCGTTTGAGGATGGCAGCGATACATGAACGCTTCCATGAGGAACACGTCGTTGCGCAGCGCGGATTCGACGACCGCCATCGCTTCGGGATAATTCATCGTGAGCGGCTTTTCGCACAGAATGTGCTTGCCGGCGTCAGCGGTTTTGATGGCCCACTCGGCGTGCTGCGGGTGTGGTGTCGAAATGTAAACCGCCTGCACTTCGGGGTTGCTCAACAACTCCTCATAACTGGCGTGGCGATGCGGCACATTGAACTCGTTGCCGAATTTATCGGCACTCTCCTGCGAGCGGCTGCCGACAGCCACCAACCGCCCGGTTCTGGATTCGCCGACGGCTTTAGCGAATGTATGGGCGATGTTGCCCGTCCCCAAGATGCCCCACGCGACTTTGGTTTCCATAGTTCGGTTCTCTAGTTCGTCAGACCGTCAGCCGTCAAACCGCCAGCCCCCAGACCGGCAGCGGCCAGGCGCGCCTGTTCTTCCATCACAATCTTCTGTTGCTTGAGTACTCGCTGCGGCACGACGCGTTCGCGTTCGCCGGTTGGTTTGTAATCCAGCCTTTCAACGCCCAGGCCGCGCAGCACCGCTTGTTCCACCAACGAAAACTCGGAAGCATCGGCGCGGTTGAAATTCATCGGCTCTTTCAAGGTAATCGGTGGGTTCGTTATGAAGCGCGCCGTGCCCCGGTGGTTCTGCGAAACCGTGTGCAAAATATAAGGATGCAACAGCACCACGTCACCGAGTTTGCCCGTTGTCTCTGCGAAATCGTGGCACTGTCCAATCATTTCCCGAAAATCGAATTCTCCCGGCAAGAGACCTTCGGGGCTTTGGAGCAGACGCTGCGCCACGACCGGCACCGAATCGCACGCCACGAAAGTGCCGCCGCCCTGCGGCTCAATATCCGACCACAGCACAAGAGTCAGCAAGCCCTGTTCAGGGCTATCGAGAAAGTGACGGAAGAAATCGCCGTCTTTGTGCCAGCCTTTCACCTCGGCAGAAGGCGGCTCCCAGGGACGGTCGGCACCAATTCCCAGGTTGGCGATAAAGCTATCGCCCCACTTGTAGGGCTGCTTCACGCGTTCTTCGCCGCCCAGCAACTCACAGGCAGCGCCCCACGCTTGGGGCGCAAAGTCTTGTACATCCACATGTTCGAGGCTCGGCATGTGGATGCGCTTTTCAACCCATGTGGTGGGGTCGTTTGCATCATAACCCAGGCGCACCCAAACTTTATCGAGCCAGTCCTGCGCGGCTTCACGCGAAAAGCAATTGGGAATGGTGACAAAGCCACGCTTCAAGAAGTGCTCGACCTGTTCGTCCGTCAAGAATTGATAAGTCATGAGTACTCGTTCCTGTGAAAAGTAGGCCTGCGGCAAATTTAGCACATCACAATGGCGAAGGAAAGCATGAGACGAGCGCTTAAACCGAAAGAATCAAAGCGCACTTATGCAAGAGGTCTATTGTATACGCCTTACGCAGACGGAAATTTTTACGAAGCCGGAGCGTGAGCGACGGGCTTGTTACAGCTCATGTAAGCCCGTCGCTCACGCTCCGGCTTCGTTGTGCGTAAGTCGTAATTGTATTCAGCTTCCGGGAAAAATGGAGCGCGGCGCGTGGGGATACTTTTTGCGCGCCTCATCGAAAACACTGGTATCGGAGGCAAAGCCCCATTGCAGCACGCGCCACGACTTCTTCTCTTTGCGCAGCAGTGCGGTGATTTCACCCCACAAGTACTCGTCCCCGAAACGGGTGCCGTTAGCTTTAAGCGCACTGCCCGAAACCATGGCCCAACCGTCGTGCACTTTAAAATAGCCCAGTTCAAAAATGACCGGCGTCTTCACCTTCTTGCTGACCGGCTTGCGCAGCGCATCCAAAATAGCTTTGCGCTCCGCGCTGCCTGCTTTAGGCGTGTATGTGGGGCCAGCTTTCGACGCGTCAACGGTGAACAGCAGCGCGACCGCCAGCGCCGTAATCGTGAAGAGCCACTGCCCGGCTAAACAGGTTCGCTGCATGTCATTTCCTCCCCGGAAGCTGCAATCGATGCCAGAAGCAGCGTGTCATTTCGAGCGCAGCAAGAAACCTTAGCGGAAGG